>NZ_CP096972.1:230000-1430000 GCF_024758725.1 Sphingomonas sp. SUN039
GGGACCCTCTGTGGCGGGTAGTTTGACTGGGGCGGTCGCCTCCTAAAGAGTAACGGAGGCGCGCGATGGTGGGCTCAGGTCGGTTGGAAACCGACTGTTAGAGTGCAATGGCATAAGCCCGCCTGACTGCGAGACTGACAAGTCGAGCAGAGACGAAAGTCGGTCATAGTGATCCGGTGGTCCCTCGTGGAAGGGCCATCGCTCAACGGATAAAAGGTACGCCGGGGATAACAGGCTGATAACCCCCAAGAGCTCATATCGACGGGGTTGTTTGGCACCTCGATGTCGGCTCATCACATCCTGGGGCTGGAGCAGGTCCCAAGGGTTTGGCTGTTCGCCAATTAAAGTGGTACGTGAGCTGGGTTCAGAACGTCGCGAGACAGTTTGGTCCCTATCTGCCGTGGGCGTCGAAATTTGAGAGGAGTTGACCCTAGTACGAGAGGACCGGGTTGAACATACCTCTGGTGGACCTGTCATGACGCCAGTCGTGCAGCAGGGTAGCTATGTATGGACGGGATAACCGCTGAAAGCATCTAAGCGGGAAGCCTCCCTCGAGATAAGATTTCATCGAGCCGTGGAAGACCACCACGTTGATAGGCCAGGTGTGGAAGCGCGGTAACGCGTGGAGCTAACTGGTCCTAATTGCTCTGTTCATGCTTGAGAGTCCCACCATCAACGACAGCTCTGGCCGCAAGGTTAGGTTGGCGATTGATGAGGATAATCAATCAGACGCCTTATAATTGGTCTTTGACTACAAAAGTGCACGTCGTCGATTTTAGGAACACCCAGAATGCATATTCGCGCCTGCTTCATAGCTTGGTGGCCATAGCGTCTGTGACCCACCCGATCCCATCTCGAACTCGGCCGTGAAACCAGTCAGCGCCGATGGTACTGCCGCTTAAGCGTCGGAAGAGTAGGACGTCGCCAGGCTTTGTAGCAGGCGCGCATGTGCATGAGGGTGTTTATATCGAACCCATTCCAATGTTGAAGAATAGTGCGCTCTCTGCGCGTCAGGTGACGCGGGATGGAGCAGCCCGGTAGCTCGTCAGGCTCATAACCTGAAGGTCGCAGGTTCAAATCCTGCTCCCGCAACCAGACAGCGCGCTCTTCGATACGACCTACAAAAAGGCCCCGGATTCCGGGGCCTTTTTGCGTTGTCCGGTCGAAAAATAGTGGGCCGGGGATCGTATCCCGGCCCGCCATTAGCATTCTTTAGTTCATCACCGCATGCGCGTCCGCACCCGAGGGTTCGAACGATGCCGCCGCAACGGGAGCGGAAGGCTCGTTCCGCTTGCCCGTCCGCGCCTTGACCGCCTCGATGGCGGTCGATTTGACGGTGTCGAGATTGTCGAGCTGATCGCCGACGGACTTTTCGACCCAGTCGCCGAACTTGCGCGCACGCGGCAGCCATTCGTTGCGCGTGGCAAACAGCGTCGCACCGATCGCCACTGCTACGCCGGTGATCGACGCGCCGACCGTCAACCACTGCGGTACATTCTGCAAGGCTTTCGCCGCAGAGGGTTTTCGCGCCGGTGCCGACTTCGGGCGCGCGGCACGACGCGGCGTGGCAGATTTGGCTGCTGCGGGCTTGCGCGCAGTTCGCTTCGGCGTTGCGGCCTTGGCCGCCGTGGTTTCCGTAGTTGTCGCCATGATATCCTCCTATCGTTGTCGATCGTTTCAGGTCGTGGCAGGTTTCACTGTACGCGCCGGGCGATCCGGCTTCGGACCCAGCCGGGCAAGTGCCAGACCGAGCGCCGCGCCGAGGGCGGCCCCGACACCCGCGGTGACCGCCGGATGACGCGCAGCACTGCGCTGCAGCCCTTCGATCAGCTGGAGCGCTTCTTCCTCGGTCGCACGATCCGCAAGCTCGCGCAGCTTGCCGGAAGTCGTCGTCACGACGCCCTTTGCCGAGTCGGGAAGAGGCGAATTATTACCGCCCAGAATCTCGTCGATCGAATCGGCAGCGCCGGTCAGGATCGACGACACACGGTCGATCTGGCCGCCGACGGCACCCAGCGCAAAGCGTGATACGGACGATGCGATGCCGGACTTTTCAGCCTTGGACGCGAATGAACCCGCGCGTGGCTTGGTAACGGTGTCGGTCATTTTACCCTCCTTCAGGTCCGACATAAATCGTTTCAGCGCGAAAGCGTTCCGTGAACGGCGGGCTGCACGACGGCGGCCCCCATCACCGATTGCGTCACACGACCGCCCGGATTAGGCGGGCGAGACGATTGGGAGATACCGATGAAGACCCGCGCTGCCGTAGCCTTCGAAGCCAAACAGCCGCTTGAAATCGTCGAGGTCGATCTCGACGGACCGCGTGCGGGCGAAGTGCTGGTCGAGATCATGGCGACGGGCATCTGCCACACCGACGCCTACACGCTCGACGGGTTGGACAGCGAGGGCATCTTCCCGAGCATCCTCGGCCATGAAGGCGCGGGCGTGGTGCGCGAGGTCGGCCCTGGCGTCACCAGCGTCGCGCCGGGCGATCACGTCATCCCGCTCTACACCCCCGAATGCCGCCAATGTAAATCGTGCCTTTCCGGCAAGACCAACCTGTGCACCGCGATCCGCGCCACTCAGGGCAAGGGGCTGATGCCCGACAGCACGAGCCGTTTCAGCTACAAGGGGCAGCCGATCTTCCATTATATGGGCTGCTCGACGTTCAGTAATTTCACGGTCCTGCCCGAAATCGCCGTCGCCAAAATCCGCACCGATGCGCCGTTCAAGACGAGTTGCTACATCGGCTGCGGCGTGACCACGGGCGTCGGCGCCGTCGTCAACACGGCCAAAGTCGCGCCGGGCGACAATGTTGTCATCTTCGGTCTCGGCGGCATCGGCCTCAACGTGTTGCAGGGCGCGCGGATGGCGGGCGCCAACATGATTATCGGCGTCGACATCAACCCCGACCGCGAGGAATGGGGCCGCAAGTTCGGGATGACCCATTTCGTCAACCCGAAGGATGTGGCCGATATCGTCGCGCACCTCGTCGCGCTGACCGACGGCGGCGCGGACTATAGCTTCGACTGCACTGGCAACACGACGGTCATGCGTCAGGCGCTCGAATGCTGCCACCGCGGCTGGGGCACCAGCATCATCATCGGCGTGGCCGAGGCGGGCAAGGAAATCAGCACGCGGCCGTTCCAGCTCGTCACTGGCCGCAACTGGCGCGGCACCGCGTTCGGCGGGGCGAAGGGCCGGACCGATGTGCCCAAGATCGTCGACTGGTATATGAACGGCAAGATCGAGATCGACCCGATGATCACCCACACGCTGACCCTCGACGAGATCAACAAGGGCTTCGACCTGATGCACGCGGGCGAGAGTATCCGCAGCGTCGTCGTTTACTAAATCACTCAAAGGAGAGCGCGAATGTACAGCCACATGATGGTCGGCAGCAACGACATCGACCGGTCGAAAACCTTCTACGACGCGACATTCGCGGCGATGGGCGGTCGTGCCGGAATGAAGGATGCCAAGGGTCGCCTGATCTACGCGCACAATGGCGCGATGTTCCTTGTGACGCCGCCCATCGATGGCAAACCGGCGACGCACGGCAACGGCTGCACCATCGGCTTTGCGATGACGCCGGAACAGGCCGACGCCTGGCAGGCGGCGGGCGTCGCCAGCGGCGGCACTGCCATCGAGGATCCGCCGGGCGTGCGCGAAGGCGGCGGCATGAAGCTGTATCTCGCCTATTTGCGCGATCCCGACGGCAACAAGCTCTGCGCGCTGCACAATCTGGCAGCGTGACGATCGAGACGATCAGCGAAGTCCGCAGTCACGGCGGCGTGCAGGGCGTATACCGCCACGCCGCCGCCAGCACCGGCACGCCGATGACCTTTTCGGTCTTCGTCCCCGATCACGCCCCCGGCGCGCGGCTCCCGGTCGTCTGGTATCTGTCGGGCCTGACCTGCACCCATGCCAATGTCACGGAGAAGGGCGAGTATCGTGCCGCGTGCGCCGAACTCGGCCTGATCTTCGTCGCGCCGGATACGTCTCCGCGCGGAGAAGGTGTCGCCAACGACGACGCCTATGACATGGGGCAGGGCGCGGGGTTCTACGTCGATGCGACGCAGGAACCGTGGTCGCCGCATTTCATAATGCGGTCCTATATCGAGGAAGAACTCCCCGCACTGATCGCCGCCAATTTCCCCGTCGATATGGCCCGCCAAGGCATCACCGGCCATTCGATGGGCGGCCACGGCGCACTGACCGTTGCGCTCCGCAATCCCGGGCGCTTCCAGAGCGTGAGCGCCTTCGCCCCCATTGTCGCGCCTGCCCAAGTGCCGTGGGGCCAAAAGGCGCTGGGCGGTTATCTCGGCGAAGACCGCGCCGCGTGGCGAAACTACGATGCGGTGTCATTGATCGAGGACGGCGCCCGCCTCCCCGACCTGCTCGTCGATCAGGGTGCCGCCGACAATTTCCTGACCGACCAACTCCGCCCCGAGCTACTGGAGGCCGCCTGCGCGGCAGCAGCCATCCCGCTGACCCTGCGGATGCAGCCGGGTTACGACCACAGCTATTATTTCATCTCGACCTTCATGGCCGATCATTTGAGGTGGCATGGGGGGCGGTTGGGGTAGTTACTCCGCCGGTTGCACCGAGCCCGCACCGCCCGCTTTGCCGTCCGCGCCGCCATTGGTCAGCGTGCGGCTCAGCCACGGCGCGATCCGTGCCTCGACGCCTACGGCCAGGCTGAACAGGGCGGGGACGATCACCAGCGTCAGGATTGTCGACAGGATCAGCCCGCCGATCACGACGATGCCCATCGGTGCGCGCCAGCTGCCGTCGCCGCTGAAGCTGAGCGCGATGGGCAACATGCCTGCGACCATGGCGACCGTCGTCATGACGATGGGCTGTGCGCGCTTGTGCCCGGCATCGACAATGGCGTCATAGGTCGGCACGCCCTTGCCGATCTCCTCCAGTGCGAAATCGACGAGCAGGATCGAGTTCTTGGCGACGATGCCGAGCAGCATCAGCAGGCCGATCAGCACCGGCATCGATATGGGGTTGCTCGTCAGGTGGAGCGCCAGCGCACCGCCGAGCGGGGCGAGCAGCAGCGACCCCATGTTCACGAACGGTGGCAGCACCCGTTTGTAGAGCAGCACCAGCACCGCGAACACCAGCAGCACGCCCGACGCGACCGCGACGATGAAGTTGTTCAGGATTTCCTTGAGGAACTTGTCGTCGCCGAACGACACGCGCTGCACCCCCGATGGCAGGTTCTTCATTGTGGGTAGCGCGTCGATCTCCTTGGCGGCGGTCACCACGCCGGGGGCGAAGTCGGCCCCGATTGCGACGCGGCGGTTCTGGTTGAACCGGCGCAGCACCGAAGGTCCCTCGCCGAATGCGATGTCGGCGACGAGCTTCAACGGCACGCTGCCGCCGCTCAGCGTGGGCACGGGCAGGTTCTCGATGGTCGAGATGCGCGTCCGGTCTGCGGCATCGATCATCACGCGGATCGGGATCTGGCGGTCGGACAGCGAGAATTTGGCCGCATTCTGGTCGATGTCGCCCTGTGTGGCGATGCGGATCGTCTGGCTGAGCGCGGCGGCGGTGACCCCCATTTCGGCGGCAATCGCGGCGCGCGGTTTGATGGTAATTTCGGGGCGCTGCATATCGCCCTCGATCCGCGGCGCGCGCAGCTGCTTCAGCTCGCGCATCTCGTCGACCAGTTTTTGCGCGGTGGCGGTGACGACGGCAGGATCGGAACCCGCGAGCATGACGGTGACGTCGCGGCCGAGACCGCCGTTCTGGCTCTGGAACGTCACGCGGGCATCGGGGATGGCCCGCAGTTTCGGCGCGAACTCGCGTTCGAACTCGATGCTGGTCTTTTTGCGCTCCTTCTTGAGGGTGATGTAGACATTGGCGTCGCCGACATTGATGTCGCCGAACGCGGCCTCCACTTCCGGCGCAGCGTCGAGCAGGCGGGTAACATGGTCGGTCACCGCTTCGGTTTGTGCAACCGTGGCACCGGGCGGCAGCTGGATACGGACCGAGCTGTAATCATTGTTGAGCGGCGGGTTTCCGGTGAACTGCAATGTGCCGAACGCGAGAATGGTCAGTCCGAACGCCAGTGCGCCGAGGCCCATCACCCAGATGCGATGGTCGGCGAAGCGTCCCCGCCAGCGACGCCCGGCTGCGCGCAATTCCTTGGCGCGCCGCGTGTCGAGCGACCAGTGCAACAGGCCCATATAGCGGTCCATCAGCGGCCCTTCGCCGTGCGAGGCGGTCCCGTGAGACTTCAGGAAATAGGCCGCGACCATCGGCGTGATGAGACGCGCGACGGCAAGGCTGATGAGGACGGCCGCGACGATGGTCATGCCGAACTGTTTGAAGAATTGCCCTGACATGCCGGGCATCAATCCGACCGGCAGGAACACCGCGACAATCGCCATCGTGGTCGCCAGCACCGCGAGCCCGATTTCGTCGGCGGCATCGATCGACGCCTGATAGGCGGTCTTGCCCATCCGCATGTGACGGACGATGTTTTCGATCTCGACGATGGCATCGTCGACCAGCACACCGGCTACAAGGCTGAGCGCGATCAGGCTGACCCCGTTCAGGGTGAAGCCCATCAGGTCCATGAACCAGAACGCCGGGACCGCAGACAGCGGGATCGCGATGGCGGAGATGAGCGTCGCGCGCCAGTCGCGCAGGAAGACGAAGACGACGAGGACGGCAAGGATCGCCCCTTCCCACATCGCGTCGATGGCCGAGTGATACTGGCTGCGCGTATAGTCGACGGTCGTGAACAACTGGCGGAATTTGACCTTCGGGTTCTCCTTTTCCATCGCGCGGAGCAGTTTCACGCCCTCGTCATAGACGGTCACATCGGACGCGCCCTTCGACTTGGCCATGGCAAAGCTCAGCACCTGCTTGCCGTTCATTTTCGAGATGTTGCGCTGTTCGGCATAGCTGTCGCGCACGGTCGCGATGTCGGTCAGTTTGACCGACCGCCCGCCGACCGAGATCAGTTTCTCCCCAAGCGCAAAGGCGCTGGCGGCGTTGCCGAGCACGCGGACGGACTGTTCGGACCCTGCAATCTCGGCGCGGCCCCCGGCCGCGTTCAGGTTGGTCGCGCGGAGCTGTGCATTGACCTGCGACGCGGTGACGCCCTGCGCCTGCATCCGCGCGGGGTCGAGCACAACGCGGATTTCGCGTTTCACCCCGCCCGAACGCTGGATATTGGCCATGCCCGACACCGTGACCAGCCGTTTGGCGACGGTGTTGTCGACGAACCAGCTGAGCTGTTCCAGCGTCATGTCGGTCGCCTCGGCAGAGAAATAGGCAATCGGGCCGCCGTCGATATCCAGCCGGTTGACCTGCGGCTCGAGGATGCCGTCGGGCAGGTCGCTGCGGATATTGGCAATCGCGTCACGGACATCGTTGACCGCGCGGTCGACCGGCGTGCCGATGGCGAACTGGACCGTCGTGTTCGACGTCCCTTCCTGGATGTAGGACGAGATATCCTCGACGCCGTTGATGCCGCGAAGCGCAGCCTCGACCTTTTGCGTGACCTGCGTCTCGAGCTCGGTCGGTGCGGCTCCCGGCTGCGTGACCTGAACCTGCGCGGCAGGGAAACTGACGTCGGGATTATTGTTCACCTTCATCTGCATGAAGGCCATGATTCCGGCGAGCGTCAGCGCGATGAACAGCACGATGGGCGCCACCGGATTGCGGATCGCCCATGCGGAAATATTGCGGAAACTCATCGCGGCACCCTCTCTCGTGTCGCTGTATTACTGCGGCAATACACAAAGAGGAAGCGGAAAAGCGATCAGTCGAGTTCGAGGATGACCTGATCGACGCTCAGGCTGTCGCCCTGGGCGGCGCTGATGCTCTTGACCGTGCCGGTTTTGCCGGCGCGCAGGATGTTTTCCATCTTCATCGCCTCGATCACTGCCAGCGGTTGTCCGGCCTCGACCTTGTCGCCGGCGCCGACGTGGAGCGCGGTGAGCAGGCCGGGCATGGGCGACAGCAGGAAGCGCGAAAGGTCGGGCGGGATTTTCTCGATCATGTGTGCGCTGAGCGGCGCGACATGGGCGGGGAGGACGCGGGCGATGTGCGAAGCGCCGCGCGTGGTGAGCTTGAACCCGGCGCGGGTACGCAAGATGCGGACCGCGAGCGGCGCGTCATCGAGCACGGCCTCCACGATCCGGTCGCCGGGCGTATATTCGAGTTCGATGTCGAGGTCTTCGCCATCGACGACGATGCCGTCCGTGCTGATCGAGACATCGTGGTTCGCGCCGCCGACATGGACCTGCCAGTCAGCGGGCGGTTGCAGCCGTTTGCCGAGCTGTCCGTCCACTCGTCGCGCGCGGTCGGCCTCGGCGGTCGCGGCAAAGGCGGCGATGGCGGCAAGTGCGCGGAGCAGTTCGGGGGAGGCGGGCGCGCCGTGGAACCCTTCCGGATACTCCTCGGCGATGAAGCCCGTTGTGATCTCACCGCTGCGGAAACGCGGGTGCTGCATGATCGCGCTGACGAAATCGATATTGTGGCCGACGCCCTCGATCTCGAAACTGTCGAGTGCCGCGATCTGCTTGTCGATCGCCTCCAGACGCGTGGGTGCCCAGGTGATCAGCTTGGCGATCATCGGGTCGTAGAAGCGGCTGACCTCGCCGCCTTCGGTGACACCGTCGTCCACGCGGACGAGCGAAGTGCCGGGGACTGTCCCCACTTGGGGACTGTCCCCCGTGTCGGGCAGGGGACAGTCCCCAAGCGGGGACAGTCCCCGATCCAAGCCGGTCGCAGGCGGATTGTACCGAACCAACCTTCCGGTCGAGGGCAGAAACCCGCGATACGGATCCTCGGCATAGACACGGTTTTCGACCGCCCAGCCGTCGAGCTTCACATCCGCCTGCGTCATGCCGAGCGGCTCGCCCGCCGCGACGCGGATCATCTGTTCGACCAGATCGATGCCCGTGATGCATTCGGTGACGGGGTGTTCGACCTGAAGCCGGGTGTTCATTTCGAGGAAGTAGAAGCTCTCCCCCGTCGGGTCCGCGCCCGACACGATCAGCTCGACCGTGCCCGCGCTATAATAACCGACCGCACGGGCCAGTGCGACGCATTGCTCGCCCATCGCCTGCCGCATCTTAGGCGTGACGAAGGGCGAGGGCGCTTCCTCGACCACCTTCTGGTGGCGGCGCTGGATGCTGCACTCGCGCTCGTTGAGGTAGAGGATGTTGCCGTGCTGGTCGCCGAGGATCTGGATTTCGATGTGGCGGGGATTGAGGATGAATTTCTCGATGAACACGCGGTCGTCGCCGAAGCTGGCCAGCCCTTCGCGCTTGGTCGCCTCGAACCCCTCGCGGACGTCGGCCTCGCTATACGCGAGCCGCATCCCCTTGCCGCCGCCGCCGGCCGACGCCTTCATCATTACCGGATAGCCGATGCCGTTGGCGATCTCGACGGCGTGTTCGGTGCTGTCGATCTCGCCGACGAAGCCGGGGACGACATTGACGCCTGCTTTCAGCGCCAGCTTCTTCGACTCGATCTTGTCGCCCATCGCGGCAATGGCGCCGATCGGCGGCCCGATGAAGGCGATATCGTTATCGGCGAGCGCCTGGGCGAACGAGGTGCGTTCCGACAGGAAGCCGTAGCCCGGATGCACCGCCTGCGCGCCGGTTGCCTTGCACGCGGCGATGATCTTGTCGGCGACCAGATAACTCTCGGCGGCGGGCGACGGCCCGATGTGCACAGCCTCGTCGGCCATCAGGACATGCGGACTGCGCGCGTCCGCGTCGGAGTAAACCGCGACCGTCGCGATGCCCATTTTCTTGGCCGTGCGAATGACCCGGCAGGCGATCTCGCCCCGGTTGGCGATCAGGATTTTGGTGAACATTCAGCCCTCATAACGCGCGATGAAGTAGGTGCCATCGTCCATCAACGAGAGGAAAAAAGTTCCTTCGCGTACACCTTTCAAGTTCTTCCAGTCCGGGTACCAGCCCCAATTCGAGCAAGAGAGACCGCCGAGTTGCTGATTAACGCGCAGCGATCCTTGAACCGAACCTTTTTTCACCTTCTTCGGCTCGATTGTTCCGAGCAGTGTACGATTTTCGTCATCGCTCGTGCCAGTGATCAACCATTCATACCGAAGTTTTCCCGTCACGATCATATCGCTACGCGCCTTAAAATGGCTTCGTGGAAGACTGCGATATGGTCCGCACGCAATTGAAGGTGTTGATAGTGAGAGTGAAAGAGCCAGACAAAGAGCAAATCTGATGTTCATTCCGCCGCCTCGCTCAGTCCCTCGGGCGGCATGTTATGCCCAAGCAGCCGCAGCACGTCCGCCGCGCATTCGACGATATTGCTACCGGGGCCGTAGATGCCGACCACGCCCGCGTCGCGGAGGAACTGGTAATCCTGCGGCGGGATGACGCCGCCGGCGAACACCTTGATGTCGCTGCGGCCGGCTTCGCGGAGCAGGCGGATGAGCTCAGGGATCAGCGTCTTGTGTCCTGCCGCCAGACTCGACGCGCCGATGGCGTCGACATTGCGTTCGAGCGCGAGCGCCAGCGTTTCCTCGGGCGTCTGGAACAAGGGGCCGCTGATCGTATCGAACCCCATGTCGGCAAAGGCGCTGGCGACGACGTTCGCGCCGCGGTCATGCCCGTCCTGACCCATTTTGGCGATCAGTACGCGGGGCTTGTGGCCCAGACGACGGCCGGTGGCCTCGACCCCTTCTGTGACGCGCGCCCAGGCGGCGTCGAACTCATGCGCGCTGCCGTAAATGCCGCGCACCGGCTCGGGGGTGGTGGCGTAGCGACCGAACACAAGTTCCATCGCGTCGGAGATCTCGCCCAGCGTGGCGCGCGCGCGGGCGGCAGTGACGGCAAGGGCGAGGAGGTTGTTCTTAAATCCTCCTCGAGCTTGCTCGGGGAGGGGGACCGCCGAAGGCGGTGGAGGGGCGAGCGCACTCGTCGCAGGGTTGGTGCCAGTGGGGACAGGGTCCGCCCCTCCACCACCCTTCGGGCGGTCCTCCTCCCCTAAGTCTGCGCTTAGGGGAGGATTGTAGCGAGCCCCCTCGGTCAGCGCCGCCAATGCCGCCTGACATGCCGCCTCGTCCCGCGCCGCCTTCGTCCTCTTTAGCCGCGCAACCTGCCCCTCGCGAACCTTCACATTGTCCACGTCGAGGAAATCGATCGGCTCGGCATTCTCCGGCCGGTATTTGTTGACCCCGACGATGACGTCCTCGCCCTTGTCGACGCGGGCCTGCCGTGCGGCGGCGGCTTCCTCGATCAGCCGCTTGGGCATGCCGCTAGCGACTGCCTTGGTCATGCCGCCGAGTTCGTCGACTTCGCCGATAATCTTCCACGCCTGATCGACCAGTTCGCTGGTCAGCGCCTCGACATAATACGACCCACCGAGCGGATCGACGACTTTGGTGATCCCGCTTTCCTCGGCCAGCACGATCTGCGTGTTGCGCGCAATGCGGGCGCTGAATTCGGTGGGGAGCGCAATCGCCTCATCAAGCGCGTTGGTGTGCAGCGATTGCGTGCCGCCGAGCACTGCTGCCATCGCCTCGACGGTCGTGCGGATGACGTTGTTGTAGGGGTCGCTCTCCTGCAGCGAGACCCCCGACGTCTGGCAATGCGTGCGGAGCATCTTGCTGCGCTCGTCCTTCGCCCCGAGTCCGTCCATCACGCGGTGCCACAGGGTGCGCGCGGCGCGGAGTTTGGCGACCTCCATGAAAAAGTTCATGCCGATGCCGAAGAAGAAGCTGAGCCGCCCCGCGAACGCGTCGATGTCGAGGCCGCTTTCGATGGCTCGCACGACATATTCCTTGCCGTCGGCAATCGTGAAGGCGAGCTCCTGCACCGCCGTCGCCCCGGCCTCGTGCATGTGATAGCCGCTGATCGAAATGCTGTTGAATTTCGGCATGTTGGCCGATGTGTAGGCGATGATGTCCGACACGATCCGCATCGATGGCTCGGGCGGGTAGATGTACGTGTTGCGGACCATGAACTCCTTCAGGATGTCGTTCTGGATGGTCCCGTCGAGCCGGGCGAGCGGCACGCCCTGTTCCTCGCCCGCGACGATAAAAAACGCGAGGATCGGGATCACCGCGCCGTTCATCGTCATGCTGACCGACATCTTGTCGAGCGGAATGCCGTCGAACAGGATCTTCATGTCCTCGACGCTGTCGATGGCCACGCCCGCCTTGCCGACATCGCCAACGACGCGCGGGTGGTCGCTGTCGTAGCCGCGGTGCGTCGCGAGATCGAAGGCGACGCTCAACCCCTTCTGCCCGGCGGCGAGGTTGCGGCGGTAGAACGCGTTCGACTCTTCGGCGGTAGAGAACCCCGCATATTGCCGGATCGTCCAAGGGCGGCCCGCGTACATCGACGCGCGAACGCCGCGCGTGAACGGCGCAAATCCGGGCAGGCCGGGATCGGCGCTATCCTCCGCCGTATAGAGCGGTTTGATCGTGAAGCCCTCGGGCGTTGCCCAGTCGAGCGATTTGCCCTTCACCTCCTTGGCGGCGAGGGCTTCCCAATCGTGACGGTCGGTCATGCGCCCCGGAATACAGCTTTCCGCTTCATAAGAAAGGACGCCGCGCCCTCTATCGCGTCGGCGCTGTTGCCCGCCTGACGCTGGTTCTCCGCCTCGCGCTGGAGTGCCGCCGCATAGTCGCCGTCGAGCGCCTCGGCGAGACCCTGCCGCATCAAGCCGATGGCCATCGTCGGCCCCGCCGCCAGCCGCGCCGCGAGCGTGCGCGCCTCGCCCAGCACCGCATCGTCGGCGACCGATTTGTGAACCAGCCCCCATTCGGCGGCTTTCGGTCCGTGGATGCGTTCGCCGAGCAGCATCATTTCGGTCGCGCGCGCCTTGCCGATCAGGCGCGCCAGCATCCAGCTCGCGCCGCCATCGGGAACCAGCCCGATATTGACGAAGGCTTGCAGGAAATAGGCGCTCTCGCCAGCGATGCAGAAATCCGCCGCAAGCGCGAGACTGCACCCGATGCCTGCTGCCGGGCCGTTGACCGCCGTGACGATGGGGACGGGCAAGCGCGAGAGTTTCAGCATCGTCGGGTTAAAGCTGCCGGTCAGCGCCGCATAGGCACCTTCGCCGCCGGTCAACGGACGTTCCCCACGCGCCGCCAGATCGGCCCCCGAACAGAAACCGCGCCCCTCGCCGTGGATCAGCACCGCGCGCGCGCCGTCGAGATGGTCGACCGCATGCCCGATCTCTTCGAACATTTCGGGCGTCGCGGCATTCAGCCGGTCGGGACGGTTGAGCGTGATGGTCAGGACATCGCCGTCACGGGCGGTCAGGATCGTTTCGTAGGTCAAGCGGGCCTCCCTGTTGCCCGCAACCCTGCGCTTTACGTTAACGTAAGTCTAGTGGCCTTTCGGCGTTTCCATGATCTCTGTCAGCATCCCGCCCATGTCCTTGGGATGCACGAAAAAGATGAGCGTCCCGTGCGCGCCGATGCGCGGCTCGCCGAGCACTTTCTTGCCCATTGCGATGAATTCGTCGCGCGCGGTATGGATGTCGGGCACTTCGAAGCAAAGGTGATGCTGCCCGCCCGCAGGGTTCTTCGCGAGGAAGCCGTGGATCGGCGAGTCCGCGCCGAGCGGTTCGATCAACTCGATCTGCGGGCCGGATGGCGTGTCGACGAAGCACACCTTCACGCCCTGCGCGGGCAGATCGAACGGTGCGTGGATTTTCGTCGCACCCATGACGTCACGCCAGAAGGCGATGGCGTCTGAGATGGAGGGCGTTGCAACACCGATATGGTTGAGGCGGCCGAGGTTCATTGTTCCAGCCGCCGTTGTGCGGCCTGCGCCTCGTAGATTTCGAACTTGGTTTCCATGCGAACGATGCGTTCGTTCATAGCTGCCATTTTGTCGCTCATTGTTGAGATTACGTCGCGTAGTCCGGCAATGTCCCGATCCTGACGCTCAATCGCTCGCTCCAACCGTTCGATATTGGACTGCATCAAGACGACGTTCTTCAGCGCCCCCGCCGCGTCGCTGATGAACCCCATCAGCGAACGCCCATTTTGCGAAGAAACTCGTCGTTCTTGCGATTCGATTCTTCCAATCGCACGATCATGCGCTCCAGCGATGCCTGCATCTTTGGAATGGCAGCATTGGCTTCAGCAACGAGCGCTGCAAGTTCCGCCTCATCCTCTGGCGAAAGATCGTCGTCATCCATCGCTTTTTGTCTGACATATTCCCCTAGCGACAGCCCGCGGTTGGTTGCGCGCGCGGTAATCGCACGCTTAACGTCCGGGGAAGCGAGGAAAGTCACACGTTCGGTCTGCATCGCGGCACTCCTTATAATGTGATTATAATGCGTAGTGTGGAGCGCTGCAACCGTTGCGCCAGCGCGCGATGCTAGCGCGGGTCGGGTTTTGGCGGTCCGCCAAACTTTAGATGGACTGCGGTAAGGTCGGGACCGAGCATTTCGCCAGTAGCGGTCCAGACAACATACCCTACCCAATCTGCTCGACCAGAACCATCCGGCATCCGCTTGCAGGCCACCGCGTATTCCCCTTTGTGCAGTCTGTTAGCCTTCTGCCAAAACTCTCCGCAGCCCTTCGCGCCTTTTTGTCCAAGCACGGCCGCAACGTCTCCGCTCGGTTCAGTCCATGGTCCAGAATACTGCTCTTGCCATGTCGCTTCTCGCCCGCACGACGCGAGCGGAAGGAGCGCTGACGCCAAAGCAAGGCTAAAGCGGAATATTATCATGCTTCTTCCAAGGATTCTCCAGCGTCTTGTTCCGCAATTTCCGTAGCCCCAGCGCCACCCGACGCCGGGTCGAGTGCGGCATGATGACCTCGTCGATGAAGCCCTTGCTCGCCGCGACGAAGGGGTTGGCGAAGCGCGCTTCGTATTCCGCCGTCCGCTCGGCGATCTCTTCGGGCGTCTTGCCACGAAAGATGATCTCGACCGCGCCCTTCGCGCCCATCACCGCGATTTCCGCCGTCGGCCAGGCGTAGTTCAAGTCTCCGCGCAGGTGCTTCGACGCCATCACGTCGTACGCGCCGCCATAGGCCTTGCGCGTGATCACAGTGATCTTCGGCACGGTGGCCTCGGCATAGGCGAACAGCAGTTTCGCGCCGTGCTTGATGATGCCGCTATGCTCCTGTGCGACGCCCGGCAGGAAGCCCGGCACATCGACGAAGGTCACGATCGGAATGTCGAACGCATCGCAGAACCGCACGAACCGCGCGGCCTTTTTCGACGAATTGATGTCGAGGCAACCGGCCAGCACCATCGGCTGGTTCGCGACGACGCCCACCGTGCGCCCCTCGATCCGCGCAAAGCCGATTAGGATGTTGCCCGCATGCGCCGGTTGCAGCTCGAAAAAGTCGCCTTCGTCCACCGTCTTCCGGATGACTTCGTGCATGTCGTACGGCTGGTTGGCGCTGTCGGGGATGATCGTGTCGAGACTGGGCTCGATCCGGTCCCAATCGTCCGCCGTGGGCCGCTCGGGCACCGGCGACCGGTTGTTCTCGGGCAAAAAGTCCACGAAGTCGCGGGCCGCGAGCAGCGCCTCGATATCGTTGTCGAAGGCCACATCGGCGACCCCCGACTTCGTGGTATGCGTCACGGCACCCCCGAGTTCCTCCTGCGAGACCACTTCATTCGTGACGGTCTTCACCACATCGGGGCCGGTGACAAACATGTACGAGCTATCCTTCACCATGAAGATGAAGTCGGTCATTGCCGGCGAATAGACCGCACCGCCCGCACATGGCCCCATGATAAGGCTCAATTGCGGCACGACGCCCGACGCCAGCACATTGCGCTGGAAGACTTCGGCATAGCCGCCGAGGCTGGCCACGCCCTCCTGAATGCGCGCGCCGCCGCTGTCGTTGAGGCCAATGACCGGCGCGCCGACCTTCATCGCCATGTCCATCACCTTGCAGATTTTCTGCGCGTGGCGTTCCGAGAGGGAGCCGCCGAACACAGTGAAGTCCTGCGAGAAGACGAACACCAGCCGCCCGTTGATCGTGCCGCTGCCGGTGACGACGCCGTCGCCGGGAATGACGGTCTCCTGCATGCCGAAATCGACGCAGTTGTGCTCGACATACATGTCGAGTTCCTCGAACGACCCTTCGTCGAGCAGGACGTGCAGCCGCTCGCGTGCGGTCAGGCGGCCCTTGGCGTGCTGCGCGTCGATGCGCTTTTGTCCGCCGCCCAGCCGTGCCGCACTCCGGCGCGCTTCGAGTTGATCGATGACGTTCGGCATGGTTGCTCCCTGCGAATTCCGCATTCCGCCTTATCGCGGCGTCCGCAGGTGGCAATGGCCCGCGCCCCGTTTGCCGGTATTGCCTTGCCGGTATCGCAGGGAAGATGCGGATCAGCTGCCGAGCGCGGCGGTCCCGATGGCATCGTCGCCCGTCAGCTTCTCGACCAGACTGGCCGGCGCCTCGATGGCAAACGACTGGAGGTTCTTGAACACGACCAGCCCTTCCGCCGCCGTGTCCGTCTCCTTCGACGCGCGCTCGACGATCTCGCGGACCACCTGGTCGGTGGTCTCCGGCGTCAGCCGGGTCCCGTCGCTGCCGTTGCGCAGCGTAAAGGCTGCATGGACCTTCGCGTCGTCAGGAAGGTTCTTGCGGATCGCCTTGCTGAGTTTCGGATCGATGCGGCTGGGCATGGCTGGTATATATGCCGTCAGGGAAGCAGGTTCAACGCGGCGACCGCGTCGGGCAAGCCGCGGTTTCCCCGGTTCGACGCGATCGACGGCGGGCGCTTCGCCGACTTGAAGATCGCGCGTTCGATGGCGGCGACGGTGGCGTCGGGGCGGTGCTGCCACAACAGCGCTGCCAGCCCTGAAATATGCGGTGTCGCCATCGATGTGCCCGACAGCGACAGCATCCCGCCGCCCGGGATGCTCGACCAGACTTCCGCACCGGGGCCGAGGATGTCGGGCTTCATATAGCCATTGGGCGCGGGGAACCGGATGCTCGACGAATCGATCCAGATCTGGTCGAACTCGTCGAGCGCGCCGACACTGAGCGACTGGCGATAATTGCCCGGCGAACGGCTGGTCAGCGGTCCCTCGTTGCCGACCGCGACCACCGGCAGGATGTCGCGTTCGCGTAGGATGCGGATGATGTCCTGGAACTGCGGGTCGAACCCCCGGAAGCCGAGCGAGATATTGGCGACCTTGATCCCCTGTCCGACGCACCAGTCGAGGCCGCCCAGCAAGCGTGTGGCGGTCTTGCCCCCTTCGATCACCATCGCGCTGGCCAGTGTCGCGCCGGGGGCGACGCCGAAGCTCGACCCGCTATGGGTCCGACCCGCTATGAGGCCGGCGGTATGCGTGCCGTGCCGCCCGCTGTCCCTGGCGGTTGCGCCGACCACCTGTTCGCCCAGCCGGTCGAACTCGGCAAAGGCATCGACCGCACCGTCGAGTGCGGGGTGCGACGCATCGACCCCGGTATCGATATGGCCGACCAGCACACCATCGCCGGTCAGTCCCTGGTCCCACAGCTTGTCGGCCTTGAGCGCCCTGATGCCCCAGGAAATCCCCGTCGGGGGATCGGATGCCAGCGCCGCGCTCATTTGCGGACGGATCAGTTCGGCATCCGAGATTGCGGCAACCGTAGCGACCTTGGTCGAACTCTGCGCCAGCGCTTGCAGCCCCTTCGCATCGACCGTGCCGATCATCACGCCGAGGTTCGGGAAATAGCGCGCGGCGCGGGCGCGCGGGGCAGGGGGCTCGGCTTCCGCCGTATCTCCGCCATCGCCCGGGGCGCTCGCCATCACCGCGCGCGGCATCGATTTTTGCTGCTGGCGCATCTCGCGCGCGATCATCACTTCACGGCTTTGCCCGAAGCGGTTGAAATGGGGCATGCACTCCCTGGCCGCCTCCGCCTGGATGTCGCGGGTACCGCTGAGGTCGAGCTTCGCGCCCTTCGCCCCCTTGCCCAGCCGCCGTTCGGGCTTGAGCACGACGAGCACCTCGGCATAGCCGTCGCGTGCAATCTGGTCGTTGAGTGCCGCCATGGTCCTGCTCTGCCTCCCTGCCCGGCGACGGCTTTGGTCCTCCAGCGAAATCACGAACCGGGCCGCCACTCAATCTAACGATGTAGCAAAAACCGGACAACCGCTTTCATTGCCAACGTAACCCCGGGGCGGGCCATTGCCAGACTGCCCCGACCCGTTACGCTGCGCCGAAAACAGGGGAAGGGCGCAGTGATGGGAATATCGAACGCATCGGGCGGTGCGGTGCAGATCGGGGTCTGCCTGCTCATCACGTTCCTGATCGGCCTTGCGACCTGGGCGACGGTGCGGCGGGCATCGCGCAGCGGGGACGGGTCGTCCAAAGATGTGTTCCTCGCCGGGGGCGGGCTGACCTGGCCGTTCGTCGCGGGCGCGATCACGCTGACCAACCTGTCGACCGACCAGCTGGTGGGGATGAACGGCAACCAGATGCTGCTGCTGGCGTGGTGGGAGCTTGCCGGGTTCGTGGGGCTTCTGATCCTCTCCTTTGTTTTCCTACCGATCTACTACCGGGCGCAGGTGACAACGGTCACCGAACTGCTCGAAAAGCGCTATGGCGGTGGTGGCATCCGCACCTTGGTGTCGGCGCTGTTCCTGTTCGGCATGATCCTGATCTATCTACCCGCCGGGCTCTATTCGGGCGCGCTGTTCCTTAGGACGCTCTTCGGGACGGACGTGCCGATTATCGTGTTCGCGGCGATCCTGGGGGTCGTCGCGGCGGCCTATACGATTACGGGCGGCCTGCGCGCGGTTGCGGTGATGGAAACCTATGCGGGCGTGGGCGTCATGGCCACCGCCGTGCTGATCGTCGTGCTGGCGCTGAGGGCGGTCGGCTGGGATTTGACGAGCGGCGTCCCTGCCGAACGACTGACCATGATCGGCGCGGCAGACTCGCCGATCCCGTTCCACACGCTGTTCACCGGCATGATCTTTATCCAGATCTATTACTGGTCGACCAACCAGCCGATCACGCAAAAAGCGATGGCCGCGCCCAGTTTGCGCGAGGCGCGGAAGGGTGTGCTGGCGGCGGCACTGGTCCGCATCTGCTTCATTCCCGCCATCGTCGCCGTACCGGGCGTCGTCGCCTACAAGCTGTTCGGCGATATCGACGATGCGGCCTATGGACGGCTGGTCGGCGAAGTCCTGCCACCGTGGATGTCGGGTGCGTTTGCGGCCATGATCGCCGCCGCCGTGATCGCGCATACCAGCGCCGTGCTCAACGCGGCTGTCGGGCTGTATGCGGTCGATTTCCACGACAAATACGTCGCCCCGGTGGCGAACCACTGGCGACTGGCGGCAGTCACGTCGGCGGTGCTGACCGCGACCAGCATTGCGCTCGTGCCGGTGTTCGAAAACGCCAAGAGCATCATCAACCTGCTCCAACAGCTCAACGGGCTATCGTCGATGCCCATATTGTCGGCGTTCGCGGTCGGGCTATTGTTCAAGGGCGTCGAGAGCCGCGCGGCAATCGTTGGCGTCATATGGGGCGTGATACTCTACGGTCTCTACACTTTCGTGCTCCAGCCCGAGGGAGTCGTCACGATGCACTATATCGATTTCATGGTCGTGACCTTGTTCAGCTCGATTGCGGCGGCGCTGCTCGTCAATCGGCTGGCCTTCGGCGGACGCGCATCGTTGCGCTGGCGGGAACCGGTGCCTGCCGTCTAAAGCGTCCCGATGACTGCCGAAACGATCACCGGCCTGCGCGATCCGCGACTGATGCAGGCGGCGCTGGCGCTGCACGACAACCGGCTGTCGGAAGCCGAGCCGCTGCTGCGCGCACACCTGAAGGCCGATCCGTTCGACGTCTATGCCATCCGCATGCTCGCCGAACTGGCGGGACGGATCGGGAGATACAGGGACGCCGAGAACCTGCTGCGCCGCGCGCTCGAACTGCGTCCGGCATTCGGTGCGGCGCGCGCCAACCTTGCGACCTGCCTTTACAAGCAGAACAAGCCTGCCGAGGCGATTGCCGAGCTCGACCGGGTCATGGTCGAGGATCCCGAGAATATCGGCCATTCGAATCTGAAAGCGGCGGCGCTTGGCAAGATCGGCGGGTTCGACGAGGCCATCGAGCTCTATGACGAAGTGCTGAAAGCGGCACCCGACCAGCCCAAGGTCTGGATGAGCTATGGCCATATGCTGAAAACCGTCGGGCGGCTCGACGACGGCGTGGCGGCATACCGGCGCGCCATCGGCATCGCACCGACGCTCGGCGAAGTATGGTGGAGTCTGGCCAATCTGAAGACGGTGCGGTTCGGCACGGAAGATATCGCGGCGATGCAGGCGGCGCTGGCGCAGGACGGGCTATCGGACGAGGACCGTTTCCACCTCGATTTCGCGCTCGGCAAGGCGTTCGAGGACGCGAAAGACCATGCGTCCGCCTTCGCCCATTATGACGCGGCCAACGCGCTACGCCGAGAGACCCAACCCTATAGCGCCCAAGAAAATAGCCGGTTTGTCGACCGCAGCATTGCTATCGCGACGCCGCAACTGTTCGCCGCCAAGGCAGGGCAGGGCTGCCCCGACCGCGCGCCGATTTTCGTGCTGGGGATGCCGCGCGCGGGATCGACTCTGGTCGAACAGATATTGTCGAGCCATTCGCTGGTCGAGGGGACATCGGAGCTGCCCGATATCCCGGCGCTGGCGCGGACCGGCGATTATCCCGAGCGGCTGGCCGACCTGTCGGCGGACGCGTTGCGCGGTTTGGGCGAGGATTATCTGAAGCGCGCTGCGATTCAGCGCCGCACCGACAAGCCGTATTTTATCGACAAGCTGCCCAACAACTGGGCGCATGTCCCCTTTATCCATCTCATCTTGCCGAATGCGGTGATCGTCGATGCGCGGCGGCATCCGATGAGCTGCTGTTTTTCCAACTTCAAACAGCATTTCGCGCGCGGGCAGGCGTTCAGCTATGCGCTCGACGACATGGGGCGGTATTATGCGGATTACGTCCGGCTGATGGCGCATATCGACCGCGTCCTGCCGGGGCGTGTGCACCGGGTGCTCTATGAGCAGATGGTCGACAGCAGCGAGGCCGAAATCCGCGCTCTGATCGCGGCATGCGGCCTGCCGTGGGAGGACGCCTGCCTGCGCTTTCACGAAACCGAACGCGCGGTGCGGACGCCGTCGTCCGAGCAGGTGCGCCGTCCGATTTTCCGCGACGGGGTGGAGGGGTGGCAGGGCTTCGCATCCTGGCTCGGCCCGCTCGAAGCGGCGCTCGGCGACGTCTTGACGTCATACCCGACGGCACCCGCACAGTGGCAATAGTGTCACTGTTGCGACGCAAGATGTCATCGATTGCATATTACGATTGATTTCGTTCCGGCCCCGTTGGACTTTGCCGCCAAACAACAGGGGGTCTTTATGACAATCCGTCGCACCATTTCTTCGCTGCTGCTCGCCACCACCGTGCTGGCGGGCGCACCGGCATTTGCCCAGACGCCGGCACCGGCCAACGACAGCGACGAGATCATCGTCACCGCGCAGAAGCGCGAGGAAAGCCTCCAGAATGTGCCGATCAGCATCCAGGCGATCGGGACGAAAAAGCTCGACCAGCTCAATATCTCTAACTTCAACGAATATGCCGCGCTGCTGCCCAGCGTGACGTTCCAGGCGGGAACTCCGGGCGCGACGCAGGTCTATATGCGCGGCATCGCGTCGGGCGGCGACGGCAACCACTCGGGTCCGCTGCCCTCGGTCGGTATCTATCTCGACGAACAGCCGGTGACGACGATCGACGGCGCGCTCGACATTCACATCTACGACATCGCCCGCATCGAGAGCCTGTCGGGACCGCAAGGCACGCTGTACGGTGCCTCGTCCGAAGCGGGCACGATCCGCATCATCACCAACAAGCCTTCGTCGGCAGGGTTCGAGGGGCGCGTCGATGGCGAACTCAACACCGTGTCCAAGGGCGGCATCGGCGGCAAGCTCGAGGGCATGATCAATGTGCCGCTCGGCGCGACTGCAGCGCTCCGCCTCGTCGGCTGGTACCAGAAAGATGCCGGTTACATCGATAGCATCGCGGGAACGCGGCGCTTCATCATTCCGGCGGGGACTGTGCTTGCCCCCGGCTATACCGGCACCGTAACCAATGCCGGACAGGTCAAGAGCGACATCAATACGCAGGACCTCTATGGCGGCCGTGCAGCGCTCAAGGTCGATCTCGACGACAATTGGACAGTCGACACCACGGTCATCGCGCAGGAGTCGCGCACCAAGGGCCGCTTCAGCGCCGACCAGTCGCTGGGCGACCTGCAGGTGCAGAGTTTCCAGCCCGAACTCAGCCGCGACCGCTTCATCCAGGGCGCGCTGACGATTCAGGGCAAACTCGGCAACTGGGACCTGACCTATGCGGGTGCCTATCTCGACCGCAAATCGCACGCCGAATCCGACTATACCGATTATGCCGAGGCCTATGATGCGCTCTATGCCGGGGCGGGCGGCGTCGCGGGCTATCAGTATTTCTTCAACGCAGCCGGCCAGACGATCGATTCGCGCCAGCGCATCATCGGTGACGACGCCTTCACCAAGCTGAGCCAGGAATTCCGCGTCGCCTCGCCGCAGGAAGACCGTTTCCGCGTCGTCGCGGGGCTGTTCTACCAACGCCAGACGCACTTGATCCGGCAGGACTATCAGGTGCCGGGTCTGGCTGCGAACCGGTCGGTCAACGGTCTGCCGGGCACGCTCTGGCTGACGCTGCAGAACCGCATCGACCGCGACTATGCGATGTTCGGCGAGGCGAGCTTCGACATCACGCCGAATTTGACGATTACGGCGGGCGGGCGCGCCTATATCTTCGACAATACATTGGCCGGGTTCAATGGTTTCGGCTCGCCGAACGCTGTCGGTGCCGGGGCCGGCGTCGGGCGCTGTTTCCGTGATGCAGCGGGTGCGCTGGTGCCGGCCACCGTGCCGGGCGGTCCGTGCCCCAACGTCGGCACGCAAATTCTTTCGGCATCGGGCGCGCTGACGACGACGGTGCTGCCCGCCAGATCGACAGGGCAGGGCTTTACCCACCGCGTCAACCTGACGTGGAAGCCCAACAGCGACCTGTTGTTCTATGGCACCTGGTCGCGTGGCTTCCGGCCCGGCGGCATCAACCGGCGTCCGGGACTTGCGCCGTACGGCGCGGACTTCCTGACCAACTACGAGCTCGGGTGGAAGACGACGCTGGCGGGCGGCAAGTTGCGCTGGAACGGCGCGGTCTATCTGCAGAAATGGAACGGGTTTCAGTTCGCGTTCCTCGGGCAAAACAGCCTGACGCAAATCCAGAACGGTCCCAATGCCGAGATCAAGGGGATCGAGACCGACGTTAACTGGACACCGGTCACGGGCCTGAGCCTGTCGGCGGCGGCTGCCTACACCGACGCAAAGACCACTTCGACCGTTGCGGGCCTTGCTGTGCCGGTCGGGACGCGTCTGCCGATCACGCCGCAGTTCAAGATCAGCGGCAATGCGCGGTACACTTTCGGCATGGGCGCGGTGAAGCCGTTCATCCAGGGCCTGATCAACCACCAGAGCGGGGCGAATCCGGCGCTGCGGGCGGGCGATATCGCGACCCTGGGACGCTTGCCGGCTTTTACCACCGGCGACCTGCGGCTGGGGGCAGATTTCGGCATGTTCACGGCGGAAATCTTTGCCGAGAATGTCTGGGATGCCCGCGCGCAGATCACGCGCGGCGTCCGGTGCAGCGTCTGTACGCGGGTCTATGCAACCTATGTGACGCCGCGAACGATCGGGTTGAAGGTCGGCGCGAAGTTCTAACCGGGTGAGCGGGAGCGAAACCTCTCCCGCTCCCGGCTCGGCTGAAGGCCGCCCGTTCGGCGTCTGGACTGCCGCCGCGCTTGTCGTCGGCGGGATGATCGGGGCAGGTGTCTTCGTGATGCCCGCGCAGCTTGCACCCTATGGCTGGACCGGGGTTGCGGGGTGGTCCGTTGCAATCCCCGGCGCGATGCTGCTCGCCTTTGTCCTTTCCCAGCTGGCCACTGCCCGTCCGGCGGCTTCGGGGGCAGTTGTCATCGTCGGCGAAGCGTTGGGGCCGCTGCCCGGCGTACTTGTGGGCTGGAGCTATTGGGTCGGCATCTGTTCGGCCAATGCCATCATCGCACTGACCGCTGTCCGCTATGGCGCGACGTTTGTTCCCGCGCTGACCGCGACGCCGCTGGCCACGGCACTTGGGGCGACGACGCTGATCTGGGCGCTGACGGCGCTCAACCTCGGCGGCGCGAAGGGCGCGGGCCGGTTTCAGGTCGTCACGACCTTGCTTAAACTGTTGCCGCTGTTTGCGGTGGTGCTCATCCTGCTCGGGCTGACGTTTACGGACGCCGCGCGGTTCTCCGCGCATCCCCATGCCCCGTTCGATGCGACGAAGCTGACGACGGTGCTGACCCTGTGCTTCTTTCCGCTCGTCGGGTTCGAGGCGGCATCGCTGGCGGCGGAACGGGTCCGCGATCCGGCGCGTAACGTGCTGCGCGCCACGCTTTACGGGACCGCGCTGACGGGGCTGCTCTATGTTGCCATCGGGAACGGTGTCGTCTTTGCGCTGCCGGCCGCACTCGTTGCCGGGTCGGACGCGCCGATTGCCTTGTTCGTCGAGCAGTTCTGGGGACGCGGCGCGGGGCTCGCCATTGCCGCATTCGCATCGATTGCGGCCATCGGCTGCCTCAATGGCTGGACGCTGATGCAGGGCGAAGTGCCGCTTGGCATGGCGCGCAGCGGTTTGATGCCCCCGTTTCTGGGCCGGACGAGCGACCGTGATGTACCGACGGTTGCGATCCTGTTGTCGAGCGCCTTTGCCAGCGCGCTGGTGCTGTCGGGGGCCATTCCGGGCCTCACTGGCGTGCTGACGTTCATGCTGCAGCTGACTACGGCGGCAACGGTGTGGCTCTATGTCGGGGCGTGCGCCGCCGCGCTGGCGCTCGGGATCGCGCGGCCGTTCGCGGCGGTCGGGCTGGTCTTTGCGGCCTGGGTGCTCTGGGGTTCGGGGACCGAGGCGTTGCTGCTCAGCATTGCGCTGATGCTGACCGCTATTCCGCTGTACTGGTTGCGGCCGGCCCAGATCGAAGAGCCGGTTTAGGTCGACCGGTCGACAGAGACCGCCCGCAATCTGCGCGGTAAGGCCCAGAGGAATATCGGAATACGAAAAAGATGAAAACGCCACCCATGGCCGTCTGCGTATCGCGCGCGCAGCTGGGGTTGGCTCCACGCTCCTATAAGGCTGGCTTTCGCACTTGAAAAATTCCCGCCGATGGTTGCGCCGCATATCCGCAATGCCGTTGCCATCGGAACGGATGTCACTTCACTGCCACCCAAGGGGTGCTGGATCGCAGCCAATGATATCCGGCGTTGCACGCGTTGAAGCAGGGAAAGCTGCGGTGTTACTGCCAAGTCCCGGCCAAGCAGGCTCTGGCATAGTGAAAGCGCGACCAGCGATGCGCTTTCGACGCCTTGCGCTACCGCGCTCTCGTGCAACATCGCGACATCGCGTCCCTCGAGAAACGCATTGAGATCGACCAGCCATTTGAGACGGCTCCAACCGTGAACGGCACCATGATAGCAAAGATACGGATACAACAGCCGATCGTTGAAAGTGGGAACCGAGACCGATCCGATGCTGACGTGCTGCGGTTCGGAATCGGCGTTCATGGTCTGCAACATTTCCTTGTTGTCGGAGATGCGCAGATGAAGCTCCACCACGATTCCTTGCGAATCTACAAATGCCACTTCTTTGGCCAGCCGCAGATATCGGTCGAAAGATGCGGGGTCCAAATTGCGTATCATCGCGGGGATAAACCCTGCGCCTCTCAGCCGATCGCAGGCTCGCTCCAGTGCGGCGGGCGCGATCAGCACATCGATATCTGCTGATCGCTTCAGCCCGAAATCCGAATAGGCGAGGCGTGCTAAGGTCGGTCCCTTGAAAAACCGGCAGGTAATCCCCGCCTCGGCGAAGCTTTGTGCCAAACGGGCGGTTTCGCGCGCCATATTTAGCGAATGTTGAACCTGCAATTCGACCGACTTCCGAAAAACAGACACGTGCGCGGCGGAAGTTTCGACGTTCGCCTTCCATATTGCATGGCTGGCAAGGGCAACGACGCCATGGCGACGCAAAAGGTCGAGGAAGATGATCCAGTCCACGCCAGTGTCGGCGGCTGCCCGTACCGCTTCCGGTTCGGGGGGCCATCGGCAGCATGCAAGCAGCAGCTGAAGCTCGTTGGAGAATGCGCGGTTGGTCATTTTTGTCGCTTTGGCGCGTTCAGAGCCGACGCCACGGGCGTGAGACCGTCGCATCTCTTGTTCGACAACCGCAAGCGCCGCAGATTGCTGACGCGCGCTGGCTTCGCACACTTCGCGTCCCTTCATGAAACGAGGCCGTCGCGACCGGACGAGGCCATGCGTACCTCAGTTACCCGCCGCCGACCGTCGACGCGCTCCAGCTGGACGAAGAGGTCGATGGTGCTGTTGACATAGTAACGGACATCGTCGCGATTCAGGCGCGACCCGCCCTGGAGGACAAGCAGCACGATCTGTTCGACCGCGCGTTCCGCGCTGTCGGCGTGGACGGTCGTCATCGAGCCGGGATGGCCCGAGTTGATGGCGCGCAGAAAGGCATAGGCCTCGTCGCCGCGCAATTCACCGAGCAGGATGCGGTTGGGGCGCAGGCGCAGCGAGGCAGCGACCAGATCGGTCGCTGAAACCCGTGCTTCGCCCAACTCGCCGCGGGCCGCGAGTAGCCCGACGTGATTGGGCTGGGAGACCTGCAACTCGGGCGTGTCCTCGATGAGGACGAGCCGCTCCTCAATCGGAATTTCACGAATCAGCGCGTTCAGAAACGTCGTTTTGCCCGTCGATGTACCGCCAGCGATCAGGATGTTGCGCCGCGCCTTGACGGCTTCGGCGAGTGCGCCCGCGATGTTCCGCTCGGCAAGCATCGCATTGATCCGCCGCGTCGTCTCGGCCCGTTCGGGCGCTTCGCCGCTCCGCGTAGCGGCAAAAGCGCCAGCCTCCGCATAGTCGGTGAGAGTCATGTCGCGGGCCAGATGCTTGCGTATGGCCACCGCAAGCGGACCGCGCGTCGCCGGTGGAGCGACAAGCTGGACGCGCGCGCCGTCTGGAAGTGTGGCCGAGAGCAAGGGATGCTCGCGGCTGATCCCTTGGTGCGAGAGTGCGGCGATCTGGCGTGCTAGCCGCGCAAGCGTTGCTTCGGACAGCAGGGGGGCTTGCTGCAGCTCGATCGCGCCCTCCGACGTTTCGATCCAAAGCTCGCCCGGGCGGTTGATGTAGATGTCGGTGACGTCGCTGCGGTCGAGCACGTCGGCGAGCGGCGCGAGAAAGGCCCTGAGGTAAACGCCCTCGGCCAGCGCGGGGCCAGTCATCGTTGCTGCTCGGTGCCAGTGAAGTCGAGGTCGCGGGCCGCGAAAATCGAGATGCTGGTGCCCTGGCGGACGCTGAGTGTGTTGGTGATCTGTTGCGGTGGGATGATCTGGGTTGCTTGGTCGGCAACGCCCTGCACGGCACCTGGCAGCAGGACGATCGTACTGCCCACGCCGCTGTTGCGCGTTGCAAGTGCAATGCCGATATCGAACGATGACTGCAGTATCGCGCCCGCGAACCGTTCGAAGAAATGCGTGTCGACCCGGGCGCGGATGCCGCCGCGACCGAGCGGGTCGGCGGCCGGCGAACCGATCGCAATTGTAACGCCGTCCGGTCGGATCAGCCGGACCCAGTTCACGAGTGCGCGGCGCTGCCCGGGGGCAGCATCGCTACGATATTCGCCGACGAGTCGGCTTCCGCGCGGGATCAGCACGCGCGTGCCATCGAAGCCACGCACGTCGCGCGAGACGATTGCACGGGCAAAACCCGGCCGGGTCGAATCGAGGGCCGTTTCCAGCACTGCCTGGATGATCGTGCCTTGCGGCACCGTCGTGGCGTTGTTCGCGAACATGCCGGAGCGGGCACGGGCAGTGCCGCTGGTCGTCCCCGGGGAGGAGCTGGCGGCAGCGCCCTGGCCTGCAACGGCGGTCGGGGCGGGGGCGCTTGTGTCGACGACGAGTACGGGGCCACTGGCTGCGCTGCGTTGCGGAACCGTATCCACGTTCTGGATGACCGGAGATGGCGACGGAACTGGCTGCGGTACATAGACGATGCGCGGTGCTGGCGGCTGGCGGGGCGGGGGCGGGGCGGGAGCGGGCTGTACGTCTTCGACGATCACGACCGGCCGTTCGGCGGGAATGAACAGGGGAGGTGGCGGCGCGGTGCCCGTCTGCATCTCGCTGGCGCGCGGACGCACAGCGGGTGCAGCCGCATCGCGGCGACGCGCATCGAGGATAGTGAAAAGGAGCAGGCCGGCGAGCACGGCGCCGCCGATCATCGCGACCGTAGATACGCCCGGACGGGGGAGGGCGACGACCGGGCGCACGCCAGCCTCAGCCGGCGGGTCGATCTCGATGCGCGGATCGCCGGTCGGACCCCTTATCGCCATTAGCGCAGGCCGTTGCCGCCGATGCGGGTCGCGCGCGCAAGCGCAGCATCGATGCGAAAGACCAGGCGGGGCACGACACTGTCGATGACGTAAAGGCCGTCGCGCATGTTGCCGTTGACCAGCTCTTCCTGTCCGCGCGCATTGACCGCATAAACGGCGGGCAGCGCGGCTTCGCCCGGCCATTCGATGTAGGTGCGGCGGCCGTCGTCGCTGATCCGGCTCGGCCTGACCGCACGTGCGCCGCTCAACCGGTATCGCCCTTCGGCGAGCGGTGCTTGTTCGACTTCGCTATCGGCAACCTTGCCATCGCCCGGATAACGGAACCGGTAGATATAGGGCATGTCCCCGACATTGCCCGGCAAAAGGTCGAAGGCATAGGTCCGCACGTTGGTCACGACCGTCATGTTGGTTGCGACACCGCCCAGCAGTGGCTTGACGAAAAGGTGGTCGCCCCGTCGATTCGCTGTGACCTGCCAGGCCCCGGCGTCGCCCACACCAACGCTCTCGACACGTTCGTCGGCGTTCAGCTCGATTGTGACCTGATAGCCCGTCGCTGCCTGCACCCGGAACACCTGATCGAGCGCATAGTCGACGGTTAGCAGGCGCGGATCGCCACTGACAGGCGGCGGAACCTGCGCGGCGAGCGGCGTGGACAGCCCCACTAGCAGCAAGAGCCACCAAGCTTTCACAGTTCGACCGGGGGCTGCGGCGGCCGCTGTGGTTGTGCGCGGGGCGGGGCGGGGGTGCGTGCGCGCCGGATCACGACCGGCTCCGGCAGGGCGGTTGGCGCGGCTTCGACGGGCAGCGCTTCGGCGTCGCGGCGGTAGCGCAGCACCTGAAAGCCGAGCGGATTAATCATCCGGTCTTCGAGCCGCATCGGCTCGCCCGAGAAGCGGTAGCGGATCGTCGCAACCCAGGCCTGCGGCGGCTGTGCCTGGCCGCCCGCATCGCGCCGACGCGTCTCGAAGCGCACCATCGCGACATTGTCCGACAAGGGCGAGACGCTTTTGACCAGAGTTTCGATAACGGTCGATCGCGGATAGCGGACGAGCGGACTGTCCGGACTGGAGGCCTGCATCGCGGCGACATAGGAGCTCCGCGCCCCTTCGTTCGACCACAGGGCGACGCGGCGGTACCGATCCTGAATCGAATTGGCGTCATATCCCTCGCGCCCGATGACATATTGGACGAGGAAGCTTTGCGTCAGCGCCTTGTCCCCCGAAATACGCTGCGGATCGAGCGGAGCGAGCGCCTGAACGAAGCCCGTGTTGCGGTCGACGAGCAGGGTATAGGGTTCGACGGTCTTCAGCGGCGTCAGCAGCAGCAGCGCAAAAGCTTCGAGTGTGGCAACGACCACGGCTGCCGCCGCGACCAGCCACGCTACCTTTCGCGACGAGAGCAGCGCGTCGCGCCGATCGTTCGCCCAGCTGTCCGCCTCGAAATAATAGGCATCGAGCGACTCGCGGCTCTGCTTGTTCATGCGGCATCCCTTCTGCCCGACGCGGCGGAGACGCGGCCCGAAGTCCTGCGGCGAAAACTCTGCCCGAGCGGTACCGGCGGCGCGAAAGGTGTACTACTATCCGATGCAGCGACTGCAACCCGTCGGCGCGGCGCGCCGCCGGGGCCGCTCGCGCCGACCACGGCTTGTGCGACCTCACTTTCGCGACGCTGGTTGGCGGCAACGGCGTCCGCGACGGCGGCGGCGCGCGGTCGGTCCCGATCTGCAGCGGCGGTGCGCTCGATCGATTGGGGCAGGAAACGGCGTTCCTCCAGCGCGGCGGTCGATATTTCACGCAGCGATTGGGCGCGCCACCACGGCAGGCGAAACCCGAGCGCCAGCCGGACGCTGGCGGCAAGGATAGCGGCCAGAACCAGAGCAAAGACCAGCGCGATCATGAGCAACTCGACCGCCGCACCGGGGATGGCCTCGCCCGCACCGCGCCGTACGATAAGCTCGGCAAGGCGTGGCTCCAAGAAAGCCAGCTCGACACCCAGCGCGATGCTCGTACCCAGCGCGCCGAGCGCTGCCCCGGCAAGCCCGCGCACCCAGCCTTCGAACAACCCGCGCGTGCCGTCGAAGAGCAGAAAGCCAATGAACAGCGGCCCGAGCGCAAGCAGCAGACCGGCGACGAGCCGCGCCGCCGCCAGCGCTGCCGCAGTTCCGGTCAGATAAGCGAGCCGCGCGCCGGCCAGCCCCCAGCCGTCGAAAAGCGTGGGCGGCGGAACACCCGGTCCCGCCACCACGGCTGAGGCGGGAATGGTCTGCTCGATCACGGCCAGCGTGAGGAAAGCCTGATCCAGCCCGTCGAGGCGCTGGACTAACCCGCCGCTGACGCCGGGAAGCGCGGCCGGCGCGCCGATCTCGGTTGCCAGTTCGGCAGGCGCCTTCAGCACGACATCGTAGACGAGCGTCTGATACGCGGGCCAACTCGCCGCCAGAGCGAGCACGATGCCGATCTTGATGATCGACAGAAACCCGTCGCGCACGCCCGGCGTCTGACCGAACAGCATACGATAGCCGAGCAACGCCACGAACAAGGTAAGCAGCCCTGTGAGCGCGAGTGAAACGCTCGAGCCGGGCGCGGCCAGCGCCTGATAGCCGCCGCCGCCGAGTGCAATCGTCTGGCAATCGAGATAGTCGAGCAGGCCTCCCAGCAGCCCCTGGTCGATCGACGGTGCAGTGCACGGCACGGGGTCCATTATGCGACCTCCAGCAGGCGCGGCAACCAGTCAGCCGGATCGTCGCCCGTCGTCGCCCGGATATCGTCGAGCAGCCGGACGGTGCGCTCGCGCCCGGACAAAATGGTCAAAATGTCACGCTCGCCGGTCAGATTGAGCCGGGCAACGACGCTGTCGGAACCATGTTTGATCAGAAAGCAGTGCGCGCTGTCGGGCAGCGTGCGGATCAGTTCGTACTCGTGCGTCGTCAGGCCGAAACCGTCGATGTAATCGGCGGCGCGCGCCTTTGGATTTGCCATGAAGATTTGCGTCGCCGCCTGCTCGATGATGGCGCTCGCAATGCGGCTTTCAAGCGCGTCCTGCGCGCTTTGGGTGGCAAAACCGACGATGCCATTCCTTTTACGGATCGTCTTTTCCCAATCCTTGATCCGGCGGACAAAAACGTCGTCGTCCAGTGCCTTCCAGCCTTCATCGACGACGATGATCGCGGCCGAACCGTCGAGCCGCTCCTCGACCCGGTGGAAAAGGTACATCATCGCCGGCGTCCGCAGCGCGGGATCGTCGAGGATCGCGGTCATATCGAACCCGACAGTCGGCGCGGCAAGGTCGGTCAGGTCGGCCTCGTTGTCGAAGAGCCAAGCGCGCTCCCCCTCGCCCCACCAGGGCGCAAGCCGCGACCAGAGGTCGGCCCCGTGCGGCCGCTGCCCGCCGCGTAGCAATTCGGCGAGATGACGCAAACGGCGATGGCCAGCGGGCTGTTCGAAATTGGCCGCGACCGCGTCCTTGATCCGCACCGCTTCATCGACATCGGTCCCACCCGCGAGCAGGCCGAGCCAGTCGATCAAGAACTGGCGGTTGACGGCATTGTCGTCGAGCTGGAGCGGGTTGAGGCCCGAGGGTTGGCCCGGCCGAAGCAGATCGTAGCGTCCGCCGATAGCGCGGATGAAGAGTTCTGCGCCGCGATCCTTGTCGAAAAAGACGATGCGCGGCTTGAACTTGCGCGCTTGGGCAAGGAGGAAATTGAGCACGACCGTCTTGCCCGAACCCGACGGGCCGATAATCGTGAAATTGCCGAGATCGCCCTGATGAAAGTTGAAATAATAGGGTCCGGCGGCTGTGGTTTCGAGCAGGGTTACGGCTTCGCCCCAATGATTGCCCGCAGCCTGGCCGAGCGGAAAATTATGCCCCGAGGCGAGGCTGGCAAAGTTGCCGGTCGAGACGAGGCCACGTCGTGCGATATATTTGAAGTTTCCTGGGAATTGCGCCCAGAAAGCGGGTTCGAGCGCCATTTCCTCGCGCACTGCGATGATACCGAGATCGGCAAGGCCCGCCTGCGCTTCGGCCACCCCGTCGTCGACGCCGCCCGGCGTGTCGGCGCGGATCGCGATCGTCATGTGATGCTCGCCGAAGCCCGCGCGCCCCGCAGCGACCTCATCCTTGGCGGTAGAAAGGTCGGCCCGCAAGCTCAGCGCCTCGTCCTCGGCCGAGCGCATCCGCCGCAGCGCCAGATTCATCCGGCCCAGCGCCGCCTGCCTGTCGACAAAGGCGAAACTTTGCGAAACGACCATCTCGTACGGAAGCCGCAAAAGCTCGTCGAGCATGCCGGGCGCGGTCTGCCCCGGATAGTCCTTGATCGACACCATCCCGATAAAGCTGCGCGGACTTGCTCCCGCTGCGCCGAGCTCGACCGTTTCCTGACCAAAGCTGACCCGGCGATAGGGGAGGTAGGCACCAAGATCCTGCGTCGGCATCAGGACCGGGCGGAGTTCGCCATTGTAAAGCGAAGACAGGAGTTCGAGCGGCTCCGAGCAAATTCCCTGCGCAGTTTCATAAACGCCGAGCAAACGCGGCCCGTAATTGCCGAGCGCCGCGATCAGCGCGTCGCGCGCCGCGTCGAGCTGGCGTAATTCATATGCCGCCGCAGCGGCCGCGTCGTCGGTCTGTCGCACGAGCATCGCACGGAGGCGGTCGAGGCCGCCGCCGGCGGTTCGTGCCGGTCGCCGCATCAACGTCAGGAAAAGCTCGTTGACGTAGAGCCGCTTGCCCGAAAGCCGCCCGCGCCAGGCAGCGTCGAGGCGGTGCGAGAAATCGTCCTGATGATCCGCCGCCATGCTCGGCTCGACCCGTCGCCGGACGATGTGATGATAAAGGGCGAAGCGCGACGAACCGATTGCTTGCAGCATCGCGTCGCGCAACCGCTTGCGGTAATTGAGCTCGTCGGTATCAGCCGTCTCGAACAGCAGGCCGCGCAGATGAATACTCTGCATGAGCATGCCGTCGCGCGTTTCGATCGTGTGGTCGTCGACATGGCGCGCGAAGGGAAGGTGGTGACCGGCGGGACGCTCGCGGGCGACAGTACGTCGGTCGGCGCTCAGGGCCGGTAGGAGTTGCATCGCCAGATCGCATGGTTGCGGATGCGCGGCGTCCGGCTGACGCGGGTAATCCACAGGTCGAAGAAGCGCGGCTCGCGCAGGCAGAGCAGCACACCGACGCCGTGGATGATCAAGGCCACGACCAGCGCCCAGATCGAGCCGAAGATCAGGAACAGCTCGGTCGCGATCACCATGTTCGCGATGAAATAGGAATAAGTGACCCCGGCGAACATTTGGGGCCGCGTCAGCGCGACGAACAATGTGTCCCGCTCGATGCCGTTCATGGCGCTAGTTTCCGAGACCGGCGGTCGATTGGATTCCGGCGACAATGCTCGCGGCACCGAACAGAATGAAGCAGCCGATGATCACGGTTGCGCCATAGCGCCAGTTGATCCGCCCGGTGAGCATAAGCAGGCCGACCGAGGCAACCGCGATCACCGCGACAACGGTCGCGACGGTGCCAAGCAGGGTGCCCTGAAGCCAGCGCACTGCCGAGACGACCACTCCGGACCCGGCGGGATCTGCCAGCGACGATTGGGCAAAGGCAGCCGTGGACCAGAGCGTGGCGCAGATCGTGCTCCCCGCCTTCCTCAATAATCTGATCGAAAGTCCCGCCAACGGCTGCCGCCCCCTGATTCGTTGCCATCGGGATACTGCGCGCTCGTGCTACCCTTGCCAAGTGCGAGGACCGGGACACGGTCTGGCGGGTCGGCGAACGGCGATTTTTTCGCGTCGATAATGCCGCTCCAGCCTGACGAGGTTTCGGTTCCGCAACGGGTCGAAACGGGCTATGCCAGTGGTGCTTGAGTATGCGTTCCTCTCCACAGGGAAGGGTACCGAAATGGCTAAAAATCGAAAAATAACGAAACTTTTCATGGCGATCGCAGCGATCGCCGCGACAATGGGCACGGCGGCTTACGGGCAGGCGACTCGAACCTGGGTGTCCGGCGTCGGCGATGACCTCAACCCATGCAGCCGGACGGCCCCGTGCAAGACCTTTGCCGGCGCGATCTCCAAAACTGCAGCCAGCGGCGAAATCAACTGTCTCGATCCGGGAGGTTTCGGGTCGGTAACAATCACTAAGGCGCTTACGATCGCCTGCGATACGACCGAGGGCGGCATTCTCGCCGCCGGTGCGGGCGTCAGCGGCATCGTGGTCAATGCAGCTGCTACGGACGCGGTGTTCCTCAGCGGCCTCGATATCCACGGCGCGGGCACGGCGAGCAACGGGATCAGGATCATCGCCGGAGGATCGGTGCACATCCAGAACAGCCAGATTCACGGTTTTCGGGCAGCCAGCGGCGTGGGCATTTCGTTCCAGCCGAGCGGCGCCACACAGCTGACCGTGGTCAAGACGACGATTGCCAACAACGGCAGCGGCGCAACCGGGGGCGGAATCCTTATCCAGCCTACTGGCGCTTCGGGAACCGGCCGCATCGTCCTGCGCAATGTCGATGTTCAGAACAATGCCAATATCGGCATCAGGGTCGATACAACCGGCAATACCGCTGCGGCCGGAGTCAACATGTCGATCGACGGCTCTTCGAGCACCGGAAATGGGACCGGCATCAGTGTGCTCACCCCGGCCGGCACAACGGCGGCCGTATTGATGATCAATGGCGTCTTGGTCGCGAATAATTCGGGAACGGGCATCGTGGTCAACGGGGCTGCCGCCCGCGCCCGTGTCGGAAATTCTACCATCACGAGCAACGGCGTTGGGGTCTCCCAAACCGGCGGCGGCATTGTGTTCACCTACGGAAACAACCGTAACGACGCGAACACCACCGACGGCACATTCCAGGCTCCGGTCGAACCGCAAGAATAGGGTTTTGGTTACGGCAGGGGTCCATGCGGACTTCCTGCCGTAGCTGCCACCAACAATTCAAAATATGTACTGTTCTGGGGCTGCCGCTGGCTCTGGACAGCCTTAGCCACGCCCCGCTATGTTACGCTTCGGAAACGGCGCACACGGGCTCGCACCCAGACGCCTGAAGGGGCGCTTCATATCCAATTGGAAGGGTGAAGAATGGCTAGGAATCGGATTTGGTCGACGCTGGCGATGGCGTTTGCCGCACTTACCGCATGCGTCGGGACGGCGGCTTACGGTCAGGCCACGCGTACTTGGGTGTCCGGCGTCGGTGACGACGTCAACCCGTGCAGTCGCACCGCGCCGTGCAAGACCTTTGCCGGGGCAATTTCGAAGACAGCGTCGGGCGGCGAGATCAATTGCCTCGATCCCGGCGGCTATGGCACGCTGACGATCACGAAGTCGATAACGGTCGACTGCACCGGCACCTTCGGAAGTTCGCTCAATTCCGGCGGCATCAATGGCTTCATCATCAACGACTCGGCATCCGGGACGCCGGGAACGGCGGAAGTGGCCCTCCGTGGTCTCAGCATCGACGGCGCCGGCACCACGCAGGGCCTCAACGGCATCCGCTTCATCTCCGGAAACTCGCTGACCGTCGAAAATGTACTGATCAACAATCAGGGCAGCGGTAACGGTATTTCCTTCGCGCCGGTCACGTCGGCGCGGCTCTATGCTGTCAACCTGACGGTCGTGTACAGCGGTAGTGGCACGACGGGCGCAGGCATCTTGATCAAGCCAACCGGAACCGGGGCGGCCAATGTTCACCTCGAAGACGTCCGCCTTGTGGGGAACGCGGGCTCTGGACTCGAAGTCGACACGACCGGGTTAACCGGCTCATCGAGCAATATCGTCGTTGTCCGCGGGGCCTTTTCCGGCAGCCGTAATGGCGTGTCGGTCACCGGCCCCGCCGGAACGCCGGGTGCGAGCGTCAACATCACCGACTCGTCGATCAGCGGAAATATCGTGAACGGCCTGCTGGCGACCGGGCCTTTGGCACAGATTCGCATCGCGAACTCGCTGATCTCGGGAAATACCAACGGCATCCTGAGCAGCGGCGCGACGATCGTGAGCTTCGGTCAAAACAGCCTGATGGGTAATGGCTCGAACGGATCGTTCAGCGGCACTATTCCGCAGAACTGACCGACGCTCGCCGGTTTCAGGCCGATCCATGTCCGCTGGGGGTGCACGCCGCCAGCGGACATTGTTTTCAGCGGTTCAGGTGTATGGCGGTTCTGCCCGCCCCTACGGCTTTGTCCGCACGGGCTGGCGCCGGAAATATGTCGTGCCCTTGCTTGCCGCGCCCTCGACCCTGTCGACGACGACATCGGTGGAACTGTTTTCGGTGTCGGCGAAGACGAGCGCGAGCGGCTGGCCGGTTGAAAGCCGGCGATACGCAATTGTTTTGAATCGCAAGCCAGAGGTTCGCTCGCCCGGCAGGTTTTGCGCGCCATTCGCCAACGGGACCGTCGCGCCGCCCTCGATAACCAGCCGGTCGATGGTGCCGCGAACGCCAGTGCCATAGCCGAAGGCCGAGACATATCGTCCGGATACGGTGATCGTCCCGAACGCGACCCGGCAATTCCGCAATTGAACCGCCCGAACCGAGTTCTCGATTGTCGCATCGCCGAGGACGATCTCGCCGTCATTGGCGAATATGCCGTAATAGCCGCCCCGCCGGGTGGTCACGCTGCCGATGGTCTGACGCCCGATGGCCGGGGCACCCGTCTCGCGGTCCAGCGCCAGGGCTGCATCGACCGATGCCGCCGTGCGCCCGTCCTGCACGTTAATCTTGCTGACCTGATTATCGCGGACGGTAAATCCCTCGTCGCCCTTGTAGGTGATGAACGCGACGCCTTGGCTGAAGCCCGAGCCGGTGACGTCGCCAAACCGGCAGCCGACGCCCGACCGAACGGCCAACACGATACTTTCCGGCGAACCGGGAGCGGCCGTGCCGGACGTGGTCCCGAATGTGCATCTGACATTGTCGCGTCGCGGACCCTTGGCGGGTACCGCGACCGACAGATAGCGGACGGGCTTGTAGTTGCGGACAGAGTTCACGTTCCCGAAGCGGCAATCGGTGCATCCTACGATCACTTCGGCGCTACCCGCAGTGCCGGTCCCAAAGGCCTGCCTGCCGCACATGTCGGTGGCCTCGACATCGCCGAATGCCGCGTCGCGACACCACAGCACCATCCGACCTGCAGCCATGTTCGCCACGGTGTGTTTGCCGACCTCGGCCCTGTCGGCGCCATCGAAGACAATGCCGGCCATGACGGTTCGCCCCGGCACACCGCGTCCATGGAGCGCCAGATGTCCGAGTATTTTGGCACTTGTCCCGGTGCAAAGGATGCCAATGGCACCCGTAACGCCGTTCGACAGCTTTCCCGAAAGGCGGGGTTCAAAAACGTCGATCCGGGCATTGTCGAAAATGAAGCGACCGCCGCTGTCGGCCAGATGTGCGGTCTGCTCCAGCCGATAGCGCCCTGCAATCCGAACGCTGCCGCCGGTTTCCGCAGACCAGCGCCAAGCCGCCATCAGGGCTTCGCTACAGTCGCTCAATGCAGGATCATTCCCGGTCTGGAAAAAGCTGGTCAGCATCCGCTCGACGGTTGGGGTCGCCGCCGACGCAAAGCCGGGAAGCGTTGCCGCGATAATGCCAAGCAACCCGCGCCTTGTCAGTTCGTTGTCAGGGGCGGGCAACCGCTTCATTGCGACAGAAACGGGGATGTCGCGCGGCTATGCTTTCCTCCCCCTTGGCACCAAGCCTCGAGGAAGTCGGCAGGCAGAGTGCACAGGAGCGGTCCCACGATCCGGTTGTAATGGGCAGCAGATGCAGGGTCGTTGAGGCCCAGCGGGCAATCACTCGCCGATAAGGGAGCCGACCGATATCTAGGGGCAACGGTGCCGAACAAATGGTCCCAGATGGCGAAGATATTCGCGTAATTTGCATTCCTGTCTTCCGGGCGCGAGCTGTGGTGCATCCGGTGGAAGCCGGGGCTGGCCACGACATACCCGCCCGGCCCGAAGTGCCATGGCAGATCGCTATGCTGCAGCATGTCGATCGCATTGCGAACGATCAGGATGGGCAGAATGATTTCCGGTCGCACTGCGCCAAAGATCAGCGTCATGAACAGCAGGATCGCAAGCTCGCCAAAGAAATATTCTGCCAAGGCGACACGACTGCCATTGGCGATGGTCATTTCGGTTGCGGCGTGATGCACGGCGTGGAAACGCCACAAAAAGGGGACGCGGTGCATCGCGACATGGGTCACATAGAGCGGAAAATCGAGCGCCAAGAGTACGGGAATTGCGAGGAGCCAAGGGTCCGTTGGCAAAATCGACTGTGCCGGCCCGGCAAATTCGAGCCAGCCGAGTGCCCAACCCACGCCAAGATAGAGAATGCCGGGGCCACAAATCAGCTTTGGCCAATGACCTAGCCACCGGAATCCGACCTCATAGAGCAATACGAACGGCAGATCGGCCTTGGCGCTGGCATTCGGCCGGATCAGGCGCTGGAGCGAGGACTTACGACCATAGAGGCCGACCAGCAGAAAATGTTCGCCGATATAGACCGAGATCAACAGGAGTGTGCTGGCGAGTATAGACATTTCCCTGATGTTTTTCGTGGATTTCGCGCGACCGGGCAAGCCGCGATGTCATCCGGTCGCCGAAAGCCGGATTTGCCCTGTTGGCTTCAAACGTCGCGTACCGGTTTTGTCAGCGGCTACCGCAGTGCGAGCAGTCGGCCAAACAGGCTGCGGTCCTTCAGGATTTCGTGCGCGGCATTATGGCCGGGCGCGCCTGTGACGCCGCCGCCGGGGTGGGTGCCCGACCCGCACATATAGAGTCCTGCAATCGGCCCGCGATAATCGCCATGCCCCAGCATCGGGCGCGCCGAATAGAGCTGGTCGAGCGACATGTGGCCGTGGAAAATATCGCCGCCGATCAGGCCGAATTTGCGTTCGAGGTCCATCGGCGAATGGATCTGCCGCGCGATGACGCTCGCCTTGAAATTCGGCGCATGATGCGTGACCGTGTCGATAATATGGTCGGCGACTTTATCGCGGACATCGTCCCAGCTTCGCCCGTCGGTCAGCCGTGGCTGGAACTGCTGGCAGAACAGGCTGGCGATGTGCTGTCCGGGCGGGGCAAGGCTGTCATCGACCGTCGTGGGCAATTTCATTTCGACAATCGGGGCCTTCGACCAGCCGAACTCGCGAGCATCGGTGTAGGCGCGGTCCATATAGTCGAGGCTGGGCGCGATGATGATGCCGCAGGTATGGTGCTCGGCGCGGTCCTTGCCCGGTAGGACGCTGAAGTCAGGCAGTTGGGACAGAGCAACGTTCATGCGGAACGTACCCGAACCCGTCTTCCACTGGTCGATGCGGCGCTTGAACGCGGGCGGCTGGTCGCTGGCATCGACCAGTTGCTGGTAGAGCAGACCGGGTCCGACGTTGGCTGCGACGATCTTCGCCGCGATTTCCTCGCCCGATTCGAGCATGACACCCGCGACCCGCTTGCCGTCCACCAGCACCCTGGCGACCGGCGCTTCGAGGCTGATCTCGACCCCAGCTTCGACGCAGGCTTCGGCCATATATTGCGTGATCGCGCCCATCCCGCCGACGCTATGGCCCCACATCCCCTTCTTGCCGTTGATCTCGCCGAAGACGTGGTGAAGCAAGACATAGGCGCTGCCCGGGGTGTCCGGCGACGCATAGTTGCCGACGACCGCGTCGAAACCGAAGGCTGCCTTCACCGCGTCGCTCTCGTACCAGCCGTCGAGGAAGTCGCGCGCGGATTTGACGAACAGGTCGAGCACGTCGCGCTGCGCCTCGATATCGAGGCCCGCGACGCTGCGCCCTTGCGCGGCGGCGGCGAGCAGCGCGCGGACACCGCCGCCTGCGTTCGGCGGGGTTTTCAACGAGAAGTCGCGAAGCACTTCGGCGACGCGCTCGAGCGCTTCCTCATAAGCAGGAAAGGTGTTGGCGTCCTTCTGCGAAAAGCGGGCGAACTCGGCCTGCGTGCGCGCGGTGCCGCCGCCGAGCTTCAGATAGTCGTTTTCGAAAGGGAAGAAGTTGCTGATCGTGCGCTCGACAATCCGCCACCCACGGTCGTGCAGGCGCATGTCGGCAATGACCTTGGGCCGCAGCAGGCTGACCGTATAACTCGCGGTCGAATTGCGGAAGCCGGGATGGAATTCTTCCGTGACGCACGCCCCGCCGATGATATCGCGACGTTCGAGGACGCGAACCTTCATCCCCGCGCGGGCAAGGTAAAAAGCGCAGACAAGGCCGTTGTGTCCGCCGCCGATAATCACGGCATCATAATGCTTGGTCAAAGTCTTCCCCAGCCCGGCGCAGGCGGTTGCGCCTCCAGCATTTCCGGTACGATGGACCGCATCCGCTTGGCAAACCGGCGCAGGCACACTTCGCTCTTGCCAAGTGGTCCTTGCCCGAAGCTGGCCGACGCCATGCCCGCCTGAACGCGCTCGACCAGGTTCGAATCCTCGAACGAGACCTGCCGGTTGATCCGCCAGTTGAGGTAGCGCGCGGCGCGCATCTCGCGGCGGCTGTCGGGGATGGCATAGGCGATTTCGCGAATCATCGTTTCGTTGGGGCCCACCGGCAGGAGCTGCATGAAATCCATCTGGTCAGGATAGATGTCGAACGCGGTGTTGGGCCAGAGCTTGTAATAGAACCACACCCGCTGGCGGTCGGCAGGCAGGTGATCGACATGCGGCAGCAACTGGCGATAGGTCCGCTCCGAGGGGCTTTCGTCGGGCGCCTCGACCAGCGGCCCGCCGAGCCGGTCGACCCATTCGCCCGCCTGTACGCCGTAATTTTTCGCGCCGAACAACCGTTTCAGCCCCGGATGCGCCACCGGGATGTGCAGGCCGTCCGAATAATTGTCGCTGATGTTCTTCCAGTTGGCAGGGCGGGGGCGGGTGGTAACGCGCCCGATCGCGCGCATGTCCTCCAGCCGGTAGGGGGCGATCTCCTCCTCGTGCGGGGCCATCATTTCGGCGACGCTGACCGGGGGGCGCTCGACAGCAGCGAAGACGAAGCCGCGCCATATTTCGACCGTATATTCGACGAGGCTGTGCTCTTGGGGGGCGAGCGCAGGGTAATCGCCGCGCATCGGCAAACCCGACAGCCGTCCGTCGAGTTCGTAGACCCAGGCGTGGTATGGGCAGACCAGCTTTCTCGCGCAGCCGCTGTGCCCATCGACGATTCGCGCGCCGCGATGGCGGCAGACATTGGCAAAGGCGCGGACCCGGCCGTCGTCGCCGCGAATCGCGACAATCGATTCCCCCATGACGAGCAACGATTGCCAGTCGCCCGATTCGGGAATGTCGCTGACGTGGCAGACGAGTTGCCATGATTTCAGGAAGATGCGCCGCCGTTCCGCTTCAAGCGCATCCTGGTCATGATAGGCCCATCCCGGCAGGCCGAAATCATCCTGTCCGGAATCGTTTCGGGCGAAATGCGGTGCAGCATTTTCGGGATTGATCAGCTGCATTCTGCTTTCCTGCATTCCGTCGCGCGGATGGGGCGTTTTGCCCCGCCCCGCAAGGGGCGAGGCCTGCCGAATCGCCGATTCGCGCCGCTTGATGCGGCGCGTTCCACCAACGGGGTCGCGGGTTAACCTTGTTCACCGTTGTAATCGTTTGTCTATTCGGGGCTTTCGCCGATCCCGACAGTACTTTACTCTTGGGTCATATATGTTTAACAGTAAATAGCCATGGGTCGGGTCGCACTGGTCTGAGGGTTCCGAAAGGATCGTTCGGTTCGTGTGTTAGGGGGTTGTGTGCGCCGCAATATGCTGCCATACGTCGCTTTGAGATTCGGAAATTTAAAGGGAGTTGTACCAAATGAGCGTTTCTAAAATCGTGACGTCAGCCGTGATGGCCTTGTCGCTTGTTGCCGTTCCGACCCTCGCTTCGGCTGCTCCGGCCGCTTCGAAGCTGTCGGTCGTCTCGGCCCGTTCGGCTGCGCCTGTTGCCAAGGGCAACAAGGGCACTGGCGGAAGCGGGCTGATTATTGGACTGCTCGCTGGTGTGGCCGTGATCGTCGGCATCATCATCGCTGCGGACAGCGGCAAGTCGGCTGTCAGCCGTTAAATTTCGGCTCAGTTATGAAAAGGGGCAGCTTCGGCCGCCCCTTTTTTTTGCCTGGTGTCCGTGCCAAGCTACTGAATTGTATCTTCGTTAGAGGACCAGTTTCGCCGGTTTTCTACTCTGCCAAGCCCTGAAAACGGGAGTGCTTTTTGAGAAGTTGATATCGCCGGTGAATTTGCCGAAATTCGGTGCGAGAATCTGGATTGTCACGGCCAGGTCACCGGCCAGCAAGACGCAGATGGCCCCCTGAACGAAGGCAGAAACCGAATGAACTATGTTGCTCCCGTCAATGAACAACGGTTCGTCCTCGAAACGGTCACTGGGATGGGCGCCCTTGGCGTTGAGTCCGACCTTGTCGATGCAGTTGTTGCTGGCGCGGGACAATTTGCAGCTGGATATTTTGCGCCGCTAAATCGCATCGGCGACGTCGTCGGTGCGAAGTGGGCAGCTGGCCGGGTAGTTACGCCCCCGGGGTTTCGGGAAGCCTATCAAGCCTATGTCGAAGGGGGCTGGGGATCGCTCGACGGTCCTGAAGAAGCGGGCGGCCAAGCTTTGCCGTTCGCTCTGGCGACTGTCGTGCTCGAAGATCTAGGCAGCGCCAATATGGCATTCGCGCTTTGTCCGATGCTGACAGTCGGGGCGATCGAGGCGATCCAGACGCACGGATCGGACGAGCAAAAGCGCGCGTATCTGCCGAAGCTGGTCAGCGGCGAGTGGACAGGAACGATGAATCTGACCGAACCACAGGCGGGTTCCGATGTCGGCGCATTGCGTACGTCGGCGACGCCTGCGTCAGACGGCAGCTGGCTGATAAATGGAAGCAAAATCTACATTACCTTTGGCGACCATGACCTGACGGAGAACATCGTTCACCTCGTCCTAGCGCGCACGCCCGACGCGCCGCGCGGGACCAAGGGGATATCGCTCTTCCTTGTTCCCAAATTCCGGCCCGACACGGACGGAAATTTCACCATTGCCAATGATGTTCGTTGCGTTTCGATCGAGCACAAGCTGGGTATCAATGCGTCCCCGACATGCACGATGGCCTTTGGCGATGGCGGCGACTGTCGGGGATGGCTCATCGGTCCGGAGATGGGCGGCATGCGCGCGATGTTCACGATGATGAACAACGCCCGCCTCAACGTCGGGCTGCAAGGCGTGCAAATCGGCGAGCGGGCGACACAGGCAGCGATCGCCTATGCCCGCGACCGGGTGCAGGGCAAGCCGATCATCGAACATCCCGACGTTCGCAGAATGTTGATGCGGATGAAGGCGCTGACGCAGGGAGCGCGCGCACTGATTTACGCTGCGGCGGGCGATGTCGACCGGGCCAAGGCGGGCGACGAAAATGCACGACGGCGCGTCGAGATACTGACACCGCTCGCCAAATCCTGGGGAACAGATGTCGGCTGTGAAGTCGCATCGTTGGGCATACAGGTTCACGGCGGCATGGGCTTTGTCGAGGAAACCGGAGCCGCCCAGCATTATCGCGATATCCGGATCGCCCCGATCTACGAAGGCACGAACGGCATTCAGGCCGCCGACCTCGTCGGTCGCAAACTGGCGCTCGACGGCGGGTCGGCGATTGCAGAACTGCTGGTCGATATCCGCGCTGACGGGGCAAACGTACCTACGTTATTGGCGTTGGCGGATGCCGTCGAGCGCGTCGTCGGGTGGATGCAGGCGCACGACAGTGACGACCGGTTGGCAGGGAGCGCTGCGCTGTTGAAGATGATGGCGGTCGCAACGGCAGCAAGCCTGCTCGCACGCCAGCATGATGTGGCGGTCGCGCGCTTTGCGGTCGGTGAGGGCGACCCCGCATTCTTGAATGCCAAAATTGCAACTGCGCGATTTTTCTTCGATCATATCGTCGCCGAGGCGATCAGCCATGAATCATCGGCGTGTTGCGGTGCTGCAGGCCTTTACGCTTTGACGGACGAGGAATTGGCGGCTTGAGGCCGACCTGCTAGGCGAACGCCGACACAACCGGGTGGCCCCTATCGGGTGCGCGCTGAATAAAGGGTAAGGCGCCAGATGATCGATTCCTTCGCCAAGTGGTTGCTGGGCCGGTCGCGCACCGTAAAGCGGCTGCTCGCCGTAACGATGGATGCGGTGCTGTGCGTCGCGACCATTGCCGTAGCCTTTTACCTGCGCGTCGGTGTCTGGATTTGGCCGCAAGGAACCCAGTGGATTTCGGTCGTCGTATCGGTCGCGCTCGCGGTTCCCATCTTTGCGAGCCTTGGCCTCTACAGGGTGATCTTCCGCTATTCGGGCTGGCCTGCGCTGGTGGCAGTCGCCCGCGCCGGGGTTGCCTATGGGCTTATCTACGCGTCGATCATCACGATCTTCGGCGTCCCCAATGTCCCGCGCACGATTGGCATTATTCAGCCGATCTTGCTGTTTCTGGCAGTCGGCGCGTCGCGGGCGTTCGTCCGGGTCTGGCTGGGTGGGGGAATCCACGCCCTGCTGCCTCGGGGCGAACGTCGCCGCGTCCTGATCTACGGGGCGGGTTCGGCCGGCCGCCAATTGGCAGCGGCGCTGGCCAGCAGTGAGGAGTTCACCCTTGCCGGATTTGTCGATGACGATGACACGTTGCAGCGCAGCGTGCTGAACGGCAAACCGATTTATCCCTCGACGGGTTTGCCCAGTCTGATCGACCGGCTTGCCGTGACCGATATCCTGCTCGCTGTCCCCTCCGCCAGCCGCGCGCGTCGCAACGAGATTCTGTCGCTCATCCGTGGCACTTCTGCAGCGGTAAGGACACTGCCGGGCATCATGGATCTCGCGCATGGCCGCGTGACCGTAAACGACCTGCGCGCCCTCGATATCGAGGATTTGCTGGGTCGCGACGCCGTGACGCCGAACCATATACTGCTTGGGCGCAATATTGCCGGCAAGCGTGTGCTGGTCACCGGCGCTGGGGGCTCGATCGGTAGCGAACTGTGCCGACAAATTGTCAAGCTCGCTCCCGAACTCCTTCTGCTTGTCGAGCGCAGCGAATTTGCCTTGTACACGCTGCACCGCGAACTCACCGAACGGTTGAAGCATCACGAGGGGCCGGTCCCGCGCATCGTGCCCTTGCTCGGGTCTGTGCTCGATGAGGGACGGATGGCCACGATCATCAACACTTGGCGACCACACACGATTTACCATGCGGCAGCCTACAAACATGTTCCGCTCGTCGAGCATAATCCTGCCCAAGGGGTCGAAAACAACGTGTTCGGCACGCTCGTTATGGCCCGGGTCGCGGCGGACTGCGGTGTCAGCGACTTCGTGCTGATCAGCACGGACAAGGCAGTACGCCCGACCAATGCGATGGGCGCAAGCAAGCGCCTTGCCGAAATGGTGCTGCAAGCACTGGCAACAACGGGCACGGACACGCGCTTTTCAATGGTCCGCTTCGGCAATGTCCTAGGGTCGAGCGGATCGGTCGTACCGCTGTTCCGTGACCAGATCAGTCGCGGCGGGCCGGTCACGGTTACCCATGTCGACGTCATCCGTTATTTCATGACAATCCCGGAGGCCGCACAGCTGGTCATCCAGGCCGGTGCCATGGCGCAGAGCGGTGAAGTGTTCGTCCTCGACATGGGCGAGCCGCTGCGGATTGCCGATCTCGCGCGCCGGATGATCGAGCTTTCGGGCCTGACGGTGCGCGACGCCGATACCCCCGACGGCGATATCGAGATCGCGGTCGTCGGGCTGCGACCCGGCGAGAAGCTGTATGAAGAGCTCCTCATCGGTGAAAATCCTGAGCCGACCAACCATCCCCGCATCATGAAGGCCCACGAACAGTTCTTGCCCTGGACAACGCTGCAAGCACATCTCGATGACCTTCGCGCGGCTGTCGACAAGCATGATGTGACTCGGGTCCGCGACCTGTTGCAGCGTCTCGTTCCCGAATTCGCGCCCGACGAGGCGCTGGTCGATTGGGTTCACCTAGAGCAGTCGGCTGCTTAAGGCGCGCGGGCGTTACGGATTGTTTGACGACGGAATTGACTGCGCGCGGGTTGTGGCGTCGGCCCGACCGGCATAGGTTGGCAGCATGAAGCTTCTATGCCGTTGCCTGTTTGCTACACTGCTTGGAGCAATGGCGCTCCCGGTGTCGGCGCAGCAAGCGCCCTTGCGGGTGGCTGCGGCACCCGTGCCGGGCGAACTCGAAATCGCCAAGATGGTCTGGTCGACGATGGCCGCCGTCGATCACGCGAACCGGTCGGGCAATTATTCCGTGCTGCGCGATCTGGCTGCCCCCGGGTTTCAGATGTCTAACGATCCGGCGCGGCTGACGCAGATTTTTGCCAGCCTTCGAAGTAGCGACGTCGATCTTTCGAATACAATGCTGCTCGCGCCGACCTATCGCGGTGCGCCGCGCATGGTTCAGGCCGATCTGTTGCAGGTACAGGGCAGCTTTGGCCTGCGCCCGACCGCGATAGGGTTCGACCTGCTCTATCAATATGTTCAAGGTCGATGGCGGCTGTTCGGCGTGTCGATCGGCCCCATGCAGATCGCGACGCAGCAACCGGGCGGTCCCGCGCAACCGCCGCCGCCGCAGAGACCTCCGCGCAAGAGATAACCGCGCCGACTTAATACCTGTCGTATTGTTCCACCATTGCGCCAGATTCCGGAGCCGAGGTTCAGCGCGCTACGAGCGCCGCAGCAGCTGCAACAAAGGTCGACTGGCGCGGGGTGTCCGCTTTGGGCAGGATCGACTTCAGGTGGAACCGTACCGCGTTGCGGGTCATCGACAGCGTAACGGCAGCCTCGTCGACGCTGGCACCACCGGCAATTTGCTCGGCAACGCGCGCCTCGGTAGGTGTCAGTCCGAAAGCCGCGGCCAGCATCTCGCGCGTCGGCCCGCAGGCCGCATGCGCGGGCGACAGGATCACGATAACGGCCCCGGTGGCAAAGACATCATTGGCCTTTCCGGCAATCGGCATCGCCTGTGCGAGCCAAGGGCGGCTATCGAGATCGCGCAGCCGAATAACCCGCCGCTCGCCAGTCGGATCGCCGGGGGGCAAGGATCGCTGGATCCAGTCCGAGAACACGGTACGGCCACAGGGATCGACAGCCTGCAATTGGCGGTCGCGCACGGTGACGACGTCGTCGAGTAGCTCTGCCGCCGCTGTGTTCATGTCCTGAACCGAACCGCGACGGTCGAGCAGGAACGCCGCGCGGTCGACTAGTTCGAGGCCGCGCAGCATCGCGCTGTCCCGTTCCGCGCTCATGCGGTATCCAAGCGCCAGCACCTCGCACAACCGCCCGTGCATCCGGTTGAGCCGCGCGATCTCGGTGCGGGTGAACGATCCCTCGGCCTCGGACCGCTGCAGTGACATGGCAAGGCAGACGCCATCGGCGCGGACGATCCCTGCAGAGGTGAACCAAGGGACGCCGGCCGACCGGGCGAAGCCGTCATAATAGGCCGACGTGGCGCGCTCGTCGGACGATATGATGTGCTGGTCGGCAATAAAGCCGATGCCGACCAGCGGTAGGCAGCGCTCGGTCCGCAGGTCGCGATAATGCCAGTCCTGCTCGAAAAACTGCGCGACTGTCGAATTCAGACCCGGCGAGCACAAAAGTCCCTCGTGATTGCGGTCGCCGCGCGTGAGCAATGCGCCACGGCTGTTGTTGAGTTCGGCAAACCGCTGCAACGCTTGCGGCCACAGCTCGCGCACGACGGCGGCTTCGTACAGGCCACCTAATACGCTCTCGAAATCGCCTGCCACGTCCGTTTCCCGAACAACCTCTTGTCAACGTAGCGTAATTCCAAAAGCGCGCGGGTGGAAGGGCACCCTGCCCAAATGGGCAGCGACCCCGGTGAGGCCGTCTGATTATGTTCTGTGCAAAGCATCCTGCGCCAGCCGGCCGTTCGGGGGAGCGCAACTGCGAACTGGGGGCACATATGACCAAAGCACTGACCAAAACTGCCCGCGCCGCACTCTATGCCGGTGTCGCCACGCTCGGCCTGCTCGCGGCCACGCCCGCGCTTGCCGAGGACTGCCTGCTCGACCGCAACAACAACGGTGTAGCGGATGCGACGACCGACAACGACAATGGTGCAAACTCCGCCGATGCCGACGACCGGCTGGCGTGCGGGCAGAATGCCACCGCCGGAGGGCAGGCTGCAATCGCCATCGGCTCGAATGCAAACGCAAGCGGCTATGGTAGCCAGGTCATCGGCGCGAGCAGCACAGCGGCAGGCAATGGCGCGATTGCGTTCGGGAATGGCGCGACGACGGTTGCGGGAACACAAACGCACGGCAATATCGCCATCGGCACGGCGTCGGGTGTGGTTGCCGGAGGTTTCGGCGGAACGCCGACGACGGCCAACGGTGGTAACAGCATCGCCATCGGCACCGGCACGCAGGCGACCGGCGCTCAGGGCATTGCCATCGGTTCGGACGGCGGCGATGCCAATACCCTGGGTGCCGTTGCCAGCAACTCGGAAAGCATCGCTATCGGTGTCGATGCGACAGCTTCCGGCATCGATAGCACGGCCATCGGCGCGGGTAGTCTGGCGAACAACCAATTCGCCGTAGCGAGCGGATATCAGAGCATCGCCAGCGGTGACTCGGCAGCAGCTTACGGCACGACCAGCCGAGCGACCGGTGCCTTTAGCACGGCGAACGGAAACTACACGACTGCGGCAGGCAGGGGTAGTGTCGCGCTCGGCGTTTACGCAACGACCGAAGCGGCGACACAGACCCACGGCAACGTCGCCATCGGCGGATCGACGGGTGCAGTGAACGGCACCGGCTTCGGCGCGGCCAACCGCTCGACGACCGCGAACGGCGGTAACAGTGTCGGCATAGGTACGGCGGCAACTGCGACCGGCCTGCGCAGCATCGCCATCGGTGGGGATGGGAACGACACCAACAGCAGTGTCAACGGCGTCCCCGTCGGCGACAGCAACTTGCTCGGCGCGATTGCCAGCGGTCAGGAGAGCATCGCCCTCGGTGCAGACGCGCTTGCCGCCGACAATTATGCTACAGCAATCGGCGGATATAGTCGAGCTAGCGGCGCATACAGCACCGCGTCCGGCTACCAAAGCACAGCTAGCGCGAGTTTCGGCACTGCTGCTGGCTACAATAGCGTTGCCAGCGGCAACCAAAGCACCGCGACCGGCACGACCAGCGTCGCCACGGGCAGCTTCAGCACAGCCAACGGTACCTATGCCACCGCTGCAGGCAACGCGGGCATTGCCATCGGCTCCTACGTCACAACGGTCAGCGCGACCCAGACGCATGGTAACATCGCCATCGGTGGATCGTCGGGTGCCGTTGCCGGCGTCGGATTCAGCCCGTCGAGCATCGAAACCACCGCCAACGGCGGCAGCAGCATCGCGATGGGTACGGCGGCGCAGGCGACCGGCCTTCGCGGTATCGCCATCGGTGGAGATGGTGGCGATGCCGGGGCGGAAGGCGCGATAGCGTCGGGGCAGGATACCGTTGCCCTGGGCGCGGACGCGGTAGCGAACCAGCTTTCGGCGACCGCGCTGGGGCAGGCCGCGCGGGCAACAGGTGTGCAGGCGACATCGGTGGGGCAGAGCGCCAATGCCTCGGGCAATCTCTCGTTCGCGGCAGGCGCGGCGTCGGTGGCGTCGGCGACCAACAGTCTGGCATTCGGCGGGGGTGCGGTGGCCAACAACACAAATGCGAGCGCGATCGGATCGGGCGCGCAATCCTATGGCGACCGCTCGACCGCCATCGGGCGTCTGGCTCAGGCGACCGTGAACCTGTCGACCGCGATCGGTGGCGAAGCGGTCGCGGGTGGTGTGCTGGGCAGCGCCGTCGGGGCGCTCTCCACGGCGGGCGGGGTTCAATCGACCGCGATCGGGGGTCAGGCCACAGCCAGCCAGACGCTCGCGACCGCTGTCGGTGCGGCATCGAACGCAACGGCAGCCAGTGCGACCGCGCTGGGGTCTGCCGCCGTGGCGAGCTTTGCCGGATCGACGGCGGTCGGGGCGAGCGCGCAGACGACAGCGGTCAATCAGGTGACTTTGGGCGCAACCGGCACCTCGGTCCGCATCGGTGACATGAACGCGTCGGACGCGGCACAGACGGGCACCGAGTTCGTCGTCACTGTCGATGCCAACGGGACGTTGGGGCGCGGGGCCATCTCGTCGTCCGCCGCCGCCGTGCTCAAGCAAGCCGAGAATACGGCGATGGCGGAGCTGAAGACGCAACAGGCGGTCATCGACGATACCGTCGCCACGCACACGACGCAGATTGCGGCGCTGGGGCGCGGTCTCGATCAGGCGAACGGCGGCATCGCGGCGTCGATGGCGATGGGCGGGATGATGGTGGTGCCCGACAGCAATGTCAGCATCAACTTCAACCTGTCGACCTATCGCGGCGAACAGGGTTTTGCTGGCGGCATCATCGGACGGATTGCGCCAAAGATCTACATCAATGCCGGGATCGCCGGCTCGTCGCAGCGGGGCTCGACCGGCGGCAGGGTGGGGATCGCGTTCGGGCTCTGACACCGGGTCAGCGCACGACAATCCTGGTGGTCAGCGTGACCGGCCGGTCGACTTCGATCTCCAGGACCGTCGAGTCCTGGGTCGATCCGTAATAGGGGGCGACAGGGCGCACCGCCAATGCCGAGCGAAGGGGGAGCGAGCCGGTGTCGACGATGATCGCGACACGGTCGTTTTCCGCGCCCGTGGCGGTGAGGCGCGCCGTAGCACCGAAGCGCCAGCGGAGCACGGCGCGGGCAAACTGCCCTTCGATCCGGTCGGTCACGAGAAAGCCGTCGGCGTGGCAGTCGATGCGCCGGACGTGCACACAGCCCTTCCAGTCGCGGTAACCGCACTGGACGGACCGGTCATCGAGCGCGAAGTCGTGGCGCGCGAGCCACTCTCCGTAAAGGAACCGTCCCAGCCGCGGCATCTGATCGCGGTCGTCAAACGTCACTGTATTGTGCGCGGCGGTCGACGGAAAATAGTCCCAATTCTCGCCAGCGTAGCTAAACGTCCCGGCGTCTGTCAGACTATTGTCGTCGCCGTTCCAGACATCGAGGTGCAATGCGTCGGCCTGATGCGGGCGAAACCGATAGCCCGGGAGGCGCATATATGCGCGGACGCTGCCGTTATCGATGATGGCGATCCCGCTGTCATCGAGCAGCCGCACCGCTGTCGGCGGGGCTTTGCTGGGGTTTTTTAGCGGGGTGGTCGGAGGGCAATCCGCGCTGGCCGCGCCAAGCCATTCCAGCAATGTCCGGCTCGACCCGACGTAAGGGTCGACGGCGTCGACGTCGAACATGCGTGCTGCCAGCGCGACGCTGGGGCGGAAATCGCGATAGGTACCGGAACCGATCGGCAGGAGCCAGGCACCATCGTTCGAGCCGAGATTGGGGACATCGCCGCTTTCGGGCGCAACCATTCCGGCCAGCCAGCGCATGGCGCGCCGGGACTTGCGGTAAAAGCGGTCTGTGAATCGGTCGAGCTGCAGGCGTTGCCGCCACAGTTCAGTCAGGCTGAGACTGTCGAGCATCAGCCGGTGGTAAACGACCGAATATTGGGCAAAGCCCCCGTCTTCGAAAATCAACGCATCGACGCGGTCTTCAAGCAACCGCCGACCTGCACGGGCGTGGCTATTGCCTTCGCGTCGAAGTGCGGTGGTCGTCGCGTGCAGGGCGATCGAGCTGCCGCCCATGAATAACGCCATGCCTTCCGACGTGGCATGATTGTTTTGCTGGCCGCGTGCGTAGGCGACCGTCGGGCGGATGCGCCTGAGGTGGGTCAACAACAGGGCAAGAAGGCGTGGCGATGGCGTCACGGTTCCCAAAAGGACCGTCGCCGCCAGCAAATGAGTGACGCGAATGGAGGCTTCTTGGCCGCAAACCCAATTCGGTCCTGTGTAGGGTGGGTTCTTGGCCACCCAATCGTCCAGCCAGTCGTTGAGCCGGTGGAGCGCTGTCGTATCGCCGTTCGCCGCAGATTGTGCCAACGACAGCACCCAGTCGAATCGCGATGCTTCCCACACTGTTTTGATGTCGGAACCGCCGCTGACGAACGTCGGTACCTTGTCCCAGCGCATCCCGACGCCGGGCCAGGCCGTTCCCGTGGCAACATTGTGGTGCCAGTCGGGTGGCGTCGTGCTCGCCGGACCGGCGGGCCGGCCGAATGCCCATGGGCGATCCGACCATACCGAAGTGGGAGGCAGGTCGTTCAGCTGCGGCACTTCGCCGAAGAAGTCCCCCGTCGCGGCATCGGGTACCGGACGCGCTCTGAAAACCGGGTGCACGCCCAACTTCAGCCCGCCCCGGTATAGGGCGACATCGATCAAACTGCCCGGCCCAAGCCGCGCAAGCGTGCGGAGCATAATCATTGCCCGGGTCATGCCGCCCGGATTTGTTCCACCGCTTCGATCGTCCGCGCGCTCACTTCGAGGATTTCTTCGAGCGGGATCGGGCTCGGGTGTCCGCCAATGATGCTGTTCCAGAATGTCGCCGCACAGGCGGCTTGACCCTTATCCTGCTTCATGGACGTCATTTTGCGGAAGCCGGACCAGCCGAAGCCAGTCAGCCTGCGGTAATTGTCCATTTGCAGGATCTTGCCAGCGCAAAAGACTTCGAGCCGTTCCTTGGGAAAACTCGCCGACCCGTTGCCCAGATAATTGATGACGCCGTGCGAGCCATCGGCGAAATCGAGGATGATGAATGCCTTGTCTTCGCCGTCGCGCATTGCCGTGCCCGTACCCATCGCGCGCGCTGTGACGTTGGTAATGGGCGCACCCGCCAGAAAGCGGAGCAGATCGACGAAGTGGCAAGCCTCACCGACGATGCGACCGCCGCCGCTGTCGTGATCCTGAGTCCAGTGGGCAGCCGGAATGACGCCAGCATTGACGGTCATGACGAAGGATTTTGCTGCCGATTCGGCGGTGAGCAGCGCCTTGACCTTGCGAATCATGGGCGCCCAGCGGCGGTTGAACCCGACCATCAGGCGATTGCCGGAGGCATGAGGTCCGCCGTCGAGGGCCGCGCGGACCTTGTCGAGGCCGTCACGGTCGATAGCGAGCGGCTTTTCGCAAAAAACATCTTTCCCGGCAGCCAGGGCAGCGGCAACAAGGCCGGCGTGGCTGTCATGGCGGGTTGCAATCGCAATTGCCGTCACCGCAGGATCGTTAAGTACCGCGTCGGTGTCGGTCGTGCTGGTTGCAAAGCCGAATTTTTCGGCGGCGATGCTCCCTGACAGTCCGGCGGATGTCACGATCGGCCCGAAAGTTGCGCCGGCGGCCTTGAACGCGGGAATGAGGATGCGGGTCGCATAGTTCCCGGCACCGATAACACCGAGCACGGGTCCGGCGACTGCACGGGGTGCCGCATAAGCGATACTGCGCGCCGACCGAGCTGCCACCGGGCTGCCGTAAGTGAGCAGGACGCCAAGGGCACCGTTACTCGAAGTGATCACATCATAGGCAGCGGGCGCCACTTCTATGGCGAACCGGTGCGAGATCAGGTCGCTGACATCGATCTTTCCTTGCGCCATCAACGCCAGGATCGCTTCAAAATTGCGCTGTTCGGTCCAGCGCACAAAGCCGATCGGATAGTCGTTGCCGCGCTGTTCGTAATCGGGGTCGTAGCGTCCCGGGCCATAGGAACAGCTTACCTGAAAACTGAGTTCCTTTTCGTAGAAGTCGGCGCGGCTCAGTTCGAGCCCGATGACACCGACGAGGACGATCCGTCCCCGCTTCCGGCTCATCTGTGCGGCCTGCCGAATGGGTTCGTTCGACGCCGTAGATGCCGTGATGAGAACCGCGTCCATGCCTGCGCCGCCCGAAAAGGCGAGGCCGACCGCGACGGGATCTTCACCGGTCCCGGGGTTGCAGGTGGCCGCTCCCCATTTACGCGCGAGCGCCAGCTTCGCTTCGTCGAAATCGATTGCCAGTACGCGGCAGCCATTGGCCAGCAAAATCTGGACAGTGAGCAATCCGATCAAGCCAATGCCGACAACGGCAACGCTCTCTCCCAGTGTCGGTGCAATCAGGCGAACACCCTGAAGCCCGATGCTTGCCACAACCGTAAATGCCGCAGCCTCATCGGAAACTTCGTCAGGAATGCGCGCCACCAGATTGGCGGCGACCCGAACCGTTTCGGCGTGGCTGCCGTTGGAAACGACGCGATCGCCGACTTTCATACCGGCTACGCCTGATCCAAGCTCCGCAACGACGCCGACATTGGCATAGCCGAGCGGAATCGGCTGAGCCAGTTTGGACCGGACGGCATCGACGGTTGTTATCAGACCATCGGTTTTGATTTTGGCAAGAACCTCGGCAACGCGTTCGGGCTGCTGGCGTACTTTGCCAATCAGGCTGGCATTGCCAAATTCGACAAGCATTTTCTCGGTGCCGACCGAGATCAGCGACACGGCGGAGTCGATCACGAGTGTGCCGCGACTTGCGCCCGGACGGGCAACGTCGATAGCGCGCGTGCCGCCCGACGAGAGGTCTTGGATGATTTGCTTCATGGCAGCCCCCTAGCCAGCTTGCCGTGACCGGTCCAGCGGGGCTGCCGTTAAAAGCCGCTGGCTCTAAACGCATTGGACAGGGCAGGCAGATGGGCTAAGGGGACCGCATTCAGTGCGTCGGTCAGTCTATTGAGGCGCGTTCAGGACCGGTACGTTATGTCCGAATCGATATCTGCGCCGCCCCGACCCGAGAAGAGGGCCGTGCTCTTTTTCTCGTTGCTGATGTTTTATGCAGTGCTGGTGCTCAGCCTGCACTATTTTATGTTGCCGCTTTATTCGCAGGACTTTCTCGAACGAAACTGGCTGGCGGGCGCGGACACTGCTCTTTATCCGCTGATTGCCCTGTTATGTGCCACTGGCGTCGCGTTTATCGCATCGCTATCCGCCCGTCTGCCGTCCCGTTTTTTTATGGTTTTGCTAGCCGCATTTCCCGTTTTGCCGATGATCGCGCTGTACAGCTACAGGGGCGCTGCCACGCCTTATTTGCTCATGACGGTGACATGCTATGCGCTGCTGGCGATCATTGTCCGGTTACCCTTCAAGGGGGTCGGGTCCAGCCTGTCTGCACGGCTGGCCCCGATAACGGTTGTCTATGCAGCGATCGGCGGGCTTGGGGTTTTTATCGGCGCGTCGATTTTGCTCGGCAATCTTCGCTATCTCAATTTCGACTTTTCAGACGTCTACCAGTTCCGCGAAGCTGCAATCGAGTCGAGGAACTCCGCACTTGAGTATCTACTGACAAATTTAACAGGGTTCTTCGTTCCGTTATCGATAGCCATGACGGTACACTACCGTAAATACGGAATGCTTGCATTGTTGCTAGTTGCGATGTTGCTGGTTTTCGGTCTGGCGTCGCATCGCAGTCATATTTTGATGCCGATTTTTGTTATTTCAGCTTTCCTTGCTCTGAGATATGATTTTGGACAGTCGTTGTTTATTGGGGGTCTGGCGATAGTTTGCTTGCTCGGAATCGCCGCATTCGTTTTTCTCGGTTCGGAAAACCTAGGTGTGATCACGATAAGGCGCATGTTCTTCGTGCCTGCTTATGCGAATTTTCTTTATCATGACTTCTTTTCTGTCAGCCAGACGATGAACTGGTCGGATTCAAGATTGACGTTCGGATTTCTAAACAACCCCTACGGGATGCATGGATCTCGCGTCATCATGAATTATTATAGCGACTCAAATTTTTACGAACGATTGAGCAACTACAATACAGCAAATACAGGATTTATCGGGGCTGGATACGGCCATGCCCGATTCGCCGGGATGATTTTTTACACGTTAATTGTCGGCATATTGATGAAGTTTGCCGACGTTATCGGGAGCAAGATCGGCTATGTGACTGTATCTGCCGGGTTGTGTAATTATTTTGCCACGGTGTTGTTTTCATCGTCCGATACGCTTTCGTCTTTTTTGACCTATGGATCCATTTTCATGATCATATTGGCACTCGTGCTCAGGCCCGAGCGCGACGCCGATGGCGTCGTCTCGCAAGCCGGGTCAGCGTCTTTCTCGGTCTCACACCGCTACGGACAGCCGATGCTATGACCAGTGACAAACCATCGCAAGAATCCGGTCGCGCACATTGCCCGTGCGCCCGGCGGCGTTAGCTTATGTGCGGCATTATCGCTCGCTTCGGCACGCCCCGGGCACGGCCGTTCGACATGCGCGAGACACTTGCACGGCTTCGCCACCGCGGTCCTGACGCGCAAGGTGCCATTGGGTGGTCACCGGGCAGTGCCCTTGTCGACCTGACAGTTTCGGCCTTTGCCGATAGCCAGCATCAGCTTGGGCATCTGCGTCTATCGATCATCGATTTGTCGCACGCGGCGGACCAGCCATTTCGTTCGGACGATGGTCGATATCTGCTGAGTTATAACGGCGAGATTTACAATTTCGTCGAACTTCGTGCCGAGCTCGTAGCTCTTGGCCACGTGTTTCGGACTACCGGCGATACGGAGGTACTGCTTACCGCCTGGCGGCAGTGGGGTGTCGATGTGTTGCAGCGGCTCGAGGGAATGTTTGCCTTCGTATTGGTTGATCGCGAATTCAACCGCATCCATTATTGCCGCGACCATTTCGGGATCAAGCCCTTGTACCGGGTGGCCCTCCCTGACGAGCTGCTGTTCTGCTCCGAGATCGGGCCGCTGATCGAACGGTTGAACGAGATCAAATACGTACCGGATCGCTTGGCTCATGTGCTGCGGTGGGGAAGCGACGAGGGCAGCAGCGAAACGATTGTCTATGGCATTGAGCGGGTGGAAGCGGGCGTGTGTTCCACGGTCGATCTCGATACGCTGGATGAAACCGCGCGCCATGTCTTCTTCGACCTCGAAAGCATCGAGGAGCAAGACTGGAGCTTCGCGGATGCGACACAGGCGCTGCGCGATGCCTTTATCGGTTCGGTCGACAGGCACATGCGTTCGGACGCCGCGATCGGCTTTTCGCTGTCCGGTGGCATCGATTCGAGCGCGGTAGCGTGCTGCGCTCACCTGCTTGGCAGGCAGAAGATACAGACCTTTACCTATGTACCCGACGATGCAGCTCTTTCCGAGTTGCGCTGGGCGCAAATGATCATCGATCAAGTCGGTGCCGATGCCACCTTCATCCAGCCATCGCCCTCAACGGTCGATGCCCATCTGCCTTTCGTCATCAAACACCAGGGCGAGCCGTTCGGCAGCCTCAGCATTTTCGCACAGAACGAGGTCTATCGGGCCGTGGCCGCGAAAGGGGTAAAGGTTATACTGAATGGCCAGGGAGCAGACGAGTTACTCGCTGGTTATGCGCAATATTTCACCCCGCTTTTGGCCGGATATATGCGGAGGGGAAAAGTTTTGCACGCCGCCGCGCTCACGTCTGCGATGCGGCGGCAATTCAGCATGGACTGGGCGACGGTCGGTAAATGGCTGGGTCGCGGTGCGCTGCCTTCGTGGATCCGTGAACCTGCGGCGGCCCGGTATCTGGCTAAAAACGCGACATGGGCGCGTTTTCCCGATGCCGGTTCGAATGAACGCTTCAGCGCGGTCGACGTGTATCGCGGGATTGCACCGCGCGACGGTCTCAAGACGACAATGAAGGCATCGATCCGCCATTCACTGGCGGCGCTCCTGCGCTATGACGACCGCAACTCCATGTCGCACTCGGTCGAGAGCAGAGTTCCTTTCCTGACGCCGCACCTTGCCCGGCTTTGCCTGTCGTTTCCGGACCGGTTTCTTATTAGCGATCAAGCCGTGACCAAATATGTGTTCCGCGAGGCAATGCGCGGCATCGTGCCCGATGCAATTCTGGACCGCCGTGACAAGGTGGCTTTCGCGCCCGACAACCGGAATTGGGCGACTGCGGTTCGCAAACTTGTCGGTAGCATCGGGGACGAGGGGCCAGCTCCCGGCGTCGTCGTGCCCGGCAAGCTCGAAGCTGCGCTGGCGGCGGCAGAAAATACCGGCGATACGAAAAACTTCGACCTGATGTGGCCGACTGCAAATTTCGTCCTGTTCAATCGCTACAACCGCCCGAGCCAATGAGCGGGGGCAGCTTCGCGCGCACGTTCATCGGCCTGGGCTCCGCAAATATCGTGTCGCTGGCTGCGCAGTTGCTGTCGATGCTCGCGCTCGGCGTTCTGGCGGCCCCGGACGAATTGGGGAAATTCTTGCTAGGTCTTGCGATCGCCGCCCCCTTTGCGACCTTCTGTGCCCTGCGCTTCGATTCTGCGATACCGTCGGCGCGAACGACCGGGGAATGCAGCGTACTGCTTCTTCTGGCATTTGCGAGCACGACGCTGATGAGCCTGATTGCCCTGTTGGTCATTCTGGCTGCGCGATCGATCAACCTGTTTTCGCTCGCTGCGCTGTCACCAATTTCGCTTGCTGCAATTTTCGGCATCATGCTTGCTACCGCGGCGGGGCAAGCAGGGCGTTACATGGCAATCCGTTCCGGCGAGTTGCAGCCCATCGTCCGGGCGACCTATGGTCGTGGCATCCTGACGTTGGTGTTCCGCGGCGCAGCGATCGCGGCAATTGCGAATGGGGTGCTGCCTGTTGCCTGGCAGGCGGCTTCGTTTCTGCTTGCCGAACTCGTTTGCGTTGCGGTTGCGGCATTGATCCTGCGCCCCCGCATCTCGTGGCTCGCCCAGACCATCCAGCCGCAACGCTTGCGTGCGGTCATGCGTCGCAACTGGAAATTTCCGCTGATCGAGGGGCCATCGACACTCCTCGACACATTCAGTGCCAACGCGCCCATCTATCTTGTCACCCAGTTCTTCGGGTTGGGTGCTGCGGGCAGTTTCGGGTTGGCTTTCCGTGCCATGGCTGCACCAGCAGGTCAGCTGGCGCTGGCAATGACCGAAGTTCTCCAGTCCCGTTATTCCGCCTTGCTGCGCGCCGGAAACATCATGGTGGTGAGATCGATGTTCATGAAGTCGTCGGCGCTGGCGCTGGCGCTCGGCGTCATAGGCTATGGCGTCGCGCTGGTCATTCTCGAACCGGTGATTGTGTACGCGCTTGGGGAGAAGATGCGTCTATTCGCGCAGGTCAGCGTCGCCATTTTGCCATGGGTCGTGTTGCTGATCGTCGTAAACCTGAACAGCCGTGTCATCGCCCTGTTTCAGCGGCAGGAACTCAAGCTCATTTACGATTTCTATTCGCTCGCAACCGTTGGCGGGTTGGTCGTCGCTGCCTTGGCGTTCAAGCCCGACTTCCTGACATTCGTCCTCTGGATTACCGCCACGCAGGCGATCGGCTATCTGATCTACTGGCTTCTCATTGCCCGATTGTTTCGGGGCAGCGCCTGACCTGGCTGCAGACAGGTCAATGTGGTGTCGATCAGCCGCGTCCAGTCGAGCATTTCCCGACCTGTTTTCCGGGCACCGTCGGCCATTGCACGTAGCTTTCCGCTGTCGGCGAGGAGGGTCGAGACGCTCTGCCGTATGCCCGCGCTGTCGAGGCTTTCGCCTGACATGACGATGACATTGTCGTTGGCATTGAGATAGCTGGCATCCTGTCCGCCCGTATCGCCCACGATCAACGGCAAACCCGAGGCAATCGACTGTTGCCACATAATCGATTGGCTGGACGGGAAGACCGCCAGATCGGCGATAGCCATATGGGCATAAACGCCCGCAGGTTCCTGCCAGCCTACAAAATGCAAGCGGCCCGCGACACGTTGGGAAAGCGATGCGATCAGCTTGCCATAGGCTGGTTCGGATTCCGGGATTTGTCCGAGGACAATGACGTGAACATCATCCAGTGCTGTGCAGTCAATCGCCTCGATCAACCATTCGAGGCGCTTGCGCGGCGTGATCTTGCCGCCCGTAACGATGACGGGACTCTGTGGCGGAATGCCATAACGGGCGCGCAGAGCGGTTCGATCGACCGTGCGCTGAACTTCATCTATCAGGTCGATGTCGGCACCGAGCGGCAGAAGTGTCATATCGGCGTCGGGAACGCCGTAGACCTCGCGCATGAAATCGAAGCCGGTCGGCACGATCGGAAAAATGCCGTCGAGATGTTGCCTGATCCGATTGAAATACCATCTCCGGATCGTGCCGTGCAGCACGCGCAGTGCGACAAATCCTTTTCCTGAGTTCGAATAGTCCATGTGGATGTCGATGATCGCCCGGCAGGCCGGATGACGCCGTAGATAGCGGGCAATTTCCCCCGTATTTGGGATGATATCGTGCAGGTAGATGAGGTCAGGTGCGAACGCGTCTAATTGATCTGCCACGCCCCGATACGGCCTGATCCGGTTCAACAAGTTGAACCGGTACGGCAGGCGATAAATCTTCGCGCCGTGCATTTCGAACTCAGATGCCGGTGCTTTCGCGAGCGGCGCTGACGCGTAATAGTCGAATACATTGGTGTATTGCGACGTCAGCAGACGGACTTCGTGTCCGGCCTTGCGATAGTATTTTACAAGCTGGTTTTCCTGAAACTCCAGTTTCGGATCGAAAAATTCGCATAACATGAGAATTTTCATAGCTATGCGACCGGGTTCGAACGAGATGAGTCTAGGGGGGGCACCTGCGAGGCCAGGCTGGACGGCTTACGCCGCAAGGCCGGAGCTTCGATCAGCTTCCACGAAAGACAGGCGGCGAGCGGCACGGCCGCCAAGGCACCGAAAACAACAACGCCCGAACCGGCGAGCCCGATAGCAATCACATAGTTGAAGATCGGCATGTGAAAAATATACAGGCCGTAGGATATGTCGTTTCCGCGCAAGAAGCGCTTGGCGAGATGGGGGTGCGCGAATGCTGCGGAGAGCGTCGTCCCGGCAATGAGCAGCGCCCAGGGGAGAGCGATGCGATTGCCGTGATTGCCGATATCGGCAAAAAGACCGATTGCAGTGACGAAGAAGAACGCGGTGAACCAGTATACCGCTTTGCCCACGAACAGCTGCGAAACCCTGCTCCAATAGACGCTCGCGAGCAGCCCCGCCAGAAACATGTAGATCCAAGGCAAGAACGAGACGGCAACCAGCTTGTGCGCCCTGTCGCCCAGCAGCAGCATATCGAAACCTTGCCCATGCACGGCATTTATCGCGATCGAGGTCATAAATAGTGCCCAGAACGCGAAACGATGGCGGAACAGGCAGGCGACGAGCAGCGGCGTCAGCGCGTAAAACTGTAGTTCGACGGGGATGGTCCAGAGACTTCCGTTGAGCGACCCGACCCCATATCCACGCAGGAAATCGGGATTATAGAATTGGAAGAAGGTGGATTGCGCCGTCAACCAAGCGGCATATTCGAGCGGCGCGACGTCGCGCCCAGCCAGATAACCGCTCAGCAGGACGAGCACAGCCGACACAGCCAAACATGCCCAGAGGCCGGGGTATATTCTCAAAATTCGATTGCGGGCAAAAGTCCCGATCACGGGGTTGCGGAGATATGATGCAGAAATCAGGAACCCGCTCACCACGAAGAATACCGGTACGCCCGGAAGCGATTCGATGAGACGCATGACCAGATCGTGCTGCGGAAAGCGCAAGCCGAAATGTTCCTGGGCGTGAACAATGACGACCTGTGTCGCGGCGACAAGCCGGATCAGGTCGAAGTTATTTTCCTTTGGGAAGTTCGCCATGCTGACTGTCCGACCTGTCCGAACGGTCAATCGGGACGTGCGTAGCTGATCAAGACGGCCTTGTACTGCCCCTTGAAAACGAACAGGCTTCCCGCCGCGGCGCCGGCGGTGCCTATCCTGTCGAGCAGCGCGCGCATGTCGGCAGGACTCCCGGCGCCACCGAGGATCGTCAACGGGCCGCTAATGGCGTTGCGGATGCGCTGTGCCAGATCGAGATCGTACCCGCTCATCGTGCCGTCACGATCAACCGAATTGACCACGACTTCGCCCGCGCCAAGCCGTTCGGCTTCGGCTGCGAAATCGACGGGGTCCAGCTTCGTGCGGCGCGAAGCGTTGTGCGTGACAACTGCATTCGACCTCAACAATCCGCCCTTCTGAACGTCGATGACGACCGCGACGCTTTGCCGACCAATTGCGTCGGCCATTTCGGCGATCAGCGCCGGACGCGCCACGGCAGCCGCGCTGATGGCAACCTTTTCCACACCAAGGGAGACGATTTTGGCAGCCTGCTGGGCAGAAGTGACTCCCCCTCCATAACATAACGGCATCCGGCATTCGTCGGCCAAGTTCTTGATCATGCCATAGTCGGGTTCGCGGCCCTCGACGGTTGCGTCGATATCGAACACCGCAAGCTCGTCGACCTGCTTTTCGTTGAAGATCCGGACAGCATTTATCGGGTCGCCGACATATTTTGAGTCGGTGAACTTAACAGTCTTCACCAGTCCCTTTTTATGCACGAGCAGACAAGGAATTATCCGGGAGCGCAGCATAATCTATAGGGCCAGGAAATTGCCGATGAGCCGGACACCATTGTCATGGCTCTTTTCGGGATGGAACTGAACGCCGAGCACACGGCCCCGCCCGATGACCGAGTGGAATGCTTTGCCATGTGTCGAAGTGGCGATGACGTCGTTGTCGGTGTCGCAGGCGTAACGATAGCCGTGTAGAAAGTAGAAACCCTGTGCGGCATCCAGCCCTTCCAGCAAGCGATGCGGGCGCACGGTTTCCAGAGTGTTCCAGCCCATGTGGGGAATGCGGGGTTTTTCGGCGATGTCTTCGTCGCGAAACCGCCGGACGTGTCCAGGTATCAGTCCTAAACCGCTTCTGGAGCCTTCGTCGCTGCCGTTCGCCAGAACGTGCATGCCCACGCAGATGCCCAGGCACCACACGTCGGGGTGTTCGAGCCGTGCCGTCAACGCCCCTGCCAAGCCTGAAGAAACAAACGCCTCCATCGTCCGGTCGAACGCGCCGACACCTGGAAGCAGGATATGCCGGGCGTCGGCGAGGTCGGCGGGGCCAGTTGCTACGCGCGTCTCCACGTTCGACAGCTTGGCGAGCCGAACGATCGCTGAAATATTTCCCGATCCATAGTCGAGAATCGTGATCATCGCTTGATTGATCGCTCGACGCCGAGGAGCCTGAGCGCCTTGGCACCGAGGTTGAACATCCACTCGTTCGATTTGTAATCGCGATGGCTTTTGAGTGGCATGTCGCGATACCCGATGAGCTCGTCGGTCGTGATGCCGAGCTTTGTCGCAATAAAGTCGAGCTCGTGCGGAATTTCTTCCACCGGAATCGCAGGCCTCGACAGCGCGTCGAGAGCGGCCTCGCGGGTCATCTGTCCGGTAAGGATCAGGCTGGAAAACTGGATTTTACGGGTATCGTAGCCAAAACGGGCAGGCAGCCAATAGCCCTCGTAAAATCGCGTGAACCGTGACTCGAAATGCTTCTGTGGATAAGGTGTCCAGCCATATTCGCGTGACATCAGTTCTTGGGCGTCGGCCTTGATATACGGTCCCAGGTTCAAGGGCTTGATGACCGAAATTCGTCGGATATATCGCAAATACAGCTTGTGATACAAAATGCTGCTGATCGGGTAGTCCTTGAGCGGCACAGTTCCGAATTTTTTCTGAATGTCCTTTAGCTGCGCCATATCCGTACCGTAATAAATCCAGTTCAGTGGATTTCGCACACATTCCGTTGAATAGTTCGTACCGTTCAGAATATATTTGATGTTGTGCTTAGCGGCGAACTTATAAAGGGTCGCAATGAACGCCATATCCTGCGGGATATCGATATGCGGAACGCCGGACTTGAAAAATGCAAGCTGGAAGTCCTTCATTTCTTCCCAGTTGATGACTTCGGTATACAGATCGAGGCCGAGCTTTTCGACAACGCACTCGATGTTGTGGACCGCGACCTGCGTATTCCAACCACCATCGACATGAAAGACCAACGGACGCAGCTTCATTTTCGTCGCTGCGATATGCAACATGTACGAGCTGTCGAAGCCGCCGCTCATGCCGAGAATGCAGTCGAACTCGCGGTCCTTGCCGTCGGCGCGGATTTTTTCGGCGATCGCCATCAGCTCGGCTTCGCCCCGCTCGTCGGTATGCCAGTTCGGCGCGACGTGATCGCGGAAATTATGACAATGGTCGCAGACACCGTCCGCATCGAAACTGATGTTCTCGTCGGTCGTATCCATCACGCAGTTCGAGCAGACTTGATACGCAGTCATTCGGATTCCCTTGGTGTAGGCGATGGCGTTGCCGACCCGCAGAATGCGGCCTTGGCGAAGAAGGTTGGCGAAGGAGGATAGTGACGCTGGTCCCCGAAACGGCAGTGCGAGCGAATCCCATCAGAACAGTGCGCGATGGAGCGGTTGTGGCCGCCGTCATTCGTAAAGTCCCTTTAATCTCGCGCTCAAAGCTGTAAAGCCCCCGCGTCGCCGTGTGGCGGCAATCAGCAAATGGGAAGAAGACAACCGATATGGATTGCGTCGGCATACTGGGCTTGGGCTACGTCGGCATCCCGTTGGCGCTGCGTGTCGCCGAAACAGGGGCGCGGGTTATCGGTTTCGATGTGGATCTCGATCGTGTCGCGCAACTGAACCAAGGGCAAAGCCCACTGAAGCATGTAGGACACGGCGAAATCGAAAAAATGCGCGCGTCGGGTTTCGAGGCGACCTCCGATTTCTCGAGAGCCGCCGATTGCGACGCGCTCATCATTTGTGTGCCAACGCCGCTCAGCAAGGCGCGCGAACCCGACCTGCGTTTCGTCGAGGGCACCATGCAGATGGTCGCACCGTACCTGCGCGCCGGACAGCTGCTATCGCTCGAAAGCACGACCTGGCCCGGCACGACCGAGGAAATCCTGCGTCCTTATGTGGAGCGCGCGGGCCTGACTCCCGGCAAGGATTTTGCACTGGTGTATTCGCCCGAGCGCGAAGATCCGGGCAATCCCGACTTCACGACCCGCACGATTCCCAAGGTCGTCGGGGGATCGACGCCCTCGTGTCTGGCTCAGGGTGTCGCGCTCTACTCGCGCTTCATCGACCGCGTCATTCCCGTGAGTTCGACGCAGGCCGCCGAGATGGTGAAGCTGCTTGAAAATATCCATCGGTCCGTGAACATCGGCCTAGTCAACGAGTTGAAAATCGTTGCCGACCGGATGGGCCTAGATATTTTCGAGATCATCGACGCGGCGAAGACCAAGCCGTTCGGCTTTACGGCCTATTATCCGGGCCCCGGCATCGGCGGGCACTGTATTCCGGTCGATCCATTTTACCTGACATGGAAGGCGCGCGAATACGGTGTCGATACGCGGTTCATCGAGCTAGCCGGCGAGGTCAACGCTGCCATGCCGCAATATGTCGTCGACAAGATCGTCTATGGACTGAACACGCACAAAAAGGCGCTCAGCGATGCGCGAATCCTGATTCTGGGCATCGCGTACAAGCCGAACGTCGACGACATGCGCGAAAGTCCGTCGGTGTTCGTCATGGAAATTCTTCGCAAATGGGGTGCCGACCTCAGCTACCACGACCCTTATGTCCCGCTATTCCCAAAGATGCGCGAACACAAGTTCGACCTGGCTTCGGTTGATTGCACACCCGAGTCTGTCGCCGGTTACGATGCGGTGGTGCTGCTCACCGATCACAGCGATTTCGACTATGCCATGATCAAACAGCATGCGCAGCTGCTGATCGACGCGCGGGGCCGCTATCGCGAAACTGCCGACCACATCGTCAAGGCTTGATCGACATGGCCAAAATCGCTCAGGTCGGCTGCGGCTATTGGGGCAAGAACCTGTGCCGCAACTTCGCCGAACTCGGTTTGCTCGGTGCCGTGGTCGATGGTGATCCCGAGACCGCAGCAAAAATGGCGGCGACCTATGGCGTGCCCGTCCTGACCTTTGACGAGGTGCTGGCGGACCCGGAGATCGGCGGAATCTGTCTGGCAACCCCCGCGCCGACCCATGCGTCGCTTGCGCTGCGGGCTATCGCGGCTGGAAAAGGAGTCATGATCGAAAAGCCCCTCGCGCTGACCAGCGACGACGGCGCGGCGGTGGTCGACGCGGCCCGCCAAGCGAATGTCCCGCTGATGGTCGGGCATCTGCTTCAGTATCACCCCGTGTTCGTCGCGCTCCGCGAACTCGTCCGCGGCGGCGAACTGGGTGCCCTGCGCTATGTGTATTCGAACCGGATGAGCCTCGGCAAATTCAGGATCGAAGAGAACGTCCTGTGGTCATTTGCGCCGCACGACATTTCGATGCTCCTGGCGCTGACGGACAGCCCCGTCGCCACCGTAGCCGCACAAGGTGCGGCAATTGTGACACCGGGCATCGCCGATTGGTGCACCGTCCAACTGGCGTTCGAGAACGGCTTGCGCGGACATGTCCAGGTGTCATGGCTGCATCCGTTCAAGGAACACCGACTAGTCGTCGTCGGTGATCGCGCAATGGCCGTCTTCGACGACAGCGAACCGGACTGGGACCGCAAGCTGAGCCTGTACGATCACGGGATCGACCGCACAGGCAGTGCGCCGGTGCCGGTCAAGGCCGACGCCCGTTATGTCCGGGTTGAGCGCGGGGAACCGTTGCGGACCGAATGTGCCCATTTCGGCGCGTGTGTCGCAAACGGAACGACGCCGCAGACCGACGGGGTCGAGGCGCTCGCGGTCTTGCGCGTACTCGAGCAGGCCGAGGCGCAATTGGCGCGGTCGCTGGCGCGCTAGGCAATGTTTTCGGGCGCTACGATCAAGCTTTCCGAGCTGGCGGTGGGGCTACCGATGGATGTCGTGCGCGATTGCGACATAGCCTATGTCGCGAAAATCCCGTCGCGGCTCGATGCCCGGCTGGTGTTTGCGACCAAAGCGGCGCATGTCGACGAAATGCTGGGGTGTCCGGGCATTGCGGGCGCGCTTGTTCCCGCTGTCATTGCCGAGCTGATACCGGCTGGGCTCGGCCTTGCCGTTTCTGCCCGCCCCTTGGCGGTCGCGATGGACCTCCACGACAAGCTGGCAGGGCTGACGGACCTCCAGTGGCGGTCGTTCGCGACCGAGATCCATCCCTCTGCCGATGTTCATCCGACCGCGATTATTACCGCGCGCGACATCAGGATCGGTGCCGGAACGCGGATCGGCCCCAATGTTTGCATCGAACCCCGCACGTTGGTTGGGGAGAACTGCACGATTGGTGCTCATTGCGTCATTGGCGCAGGCGGCTTCGACGCGCGGCCGGCGACCCAGCCCCGGCGGCTCATCAGCGCCTCTGGCGGGGTCCGGATTGCCGACAATGTCACGGTCGCAGCCGGGACGACGATCGACCGCGCAAGCTTTGGCGGCTTTACGGACATCGGTGCCGAAACGCTGATCGACAAGCAGGTGTATATTGCACACGACTGCGTGATCGGGACGGGCGTGACGATCACGTCGGGCACGCGCATCATGGGCCGTGCGACCGTCGCTGACGGGTGCTATTTCGGGCCGGGCGCGGTTGTCGCCAACGGGCTGAGCATCGGCGCCGCTGCCTATGTCACCATGGGCGCGATCGTCACCCGCGACGTCGCCGCAGGCGAAAAAGTCAGCGGCAATTTTGCCGTGCCGCATGCGCGCTGGCTCGACTTCATCAAATCACTGGTTCGGGGATAATCATGGAATTTATCGATCTTGGCGCACAACAGCGCCGTATCCGCGACCGGCTCGACGCGCGTCTCGCCGCGGTTCTCGACGCCGGCAAGTACATCATGGGGCCCGAGGTGGCCGAATTCGAACGCGAGCTGGCCAGTTTCTGCGGCGCCCGCCATGCGCTCGGGTGCGCCAATGGCACCGATGCGCTGCAACTTGCGCTGATGGCCTTGGGCGCGAAGGCGGGCGACGCGGTGTTCTGCCCCTCGTTCACTTTCGCCTCGACCGCAGAGATCGTGCCGATGACCGGTGCGACCCCGGTCTTTGTCGATGTGACGCCGGCGAGCTTCAACATGGACGCCGAAAGCCTGAAGCGTGCCATCGTCTATGCGCGCAGTCTGGGTCTGCGTCCCGCCGGGGTTATTCCGGTCGATCTGTTCGGGTTGCCCGCAGACTATGACGCCATCTCGGATATAGCGCGCGAGAGCGGGATGTGGATCGTGGCAGACAGCGCCCAGGGGTTCGGCGCGACCTATCGCGGCCGGATTACGGGTTCGATCGGCGATATTGCCACGACCTCGTTTTTTCCAGCCAAGCCGCTTGGCTGTTACGGCGATGGCGGAGCGGTGTTTACGGGCAACGACGAATTGCGCGCCCTTATGGAATCCTACCGGGTTCACGGGAAGGGCAGCCACAAATACGATAACGAACGCATCGGCATAAATTCGCGTCTCGACACGCTCCAAGCCGCGATCCTGCTCGAAAAGCTGGCGATTTACGCCGACGAGATCGATGCCCGTCAACGGGTCGCCGCACGCTATACCACCGCGTTGCACAATGTGATCCAGACGCCCGAAGTGCCGGACGATTGCCGTTCGGTCTGGGCGCAATACACGCTGACATGTTCGGCCGGGCAGGACCGTGCGGCGGTTCTGGCCTCGCTTTCGGCAGCTTCGGTTCCAACGGCGGTCTATTATCCGCGCCCGCTCCACCAGCAGACCGCGTACCGGGACTTTCCGTGCGATCCCCAGGGGCTGGCGCACAGCGAGACGCTTGCGCTCAACGTCTTCAGCCTGCCGATGCACCCCTATCTGAGCGAGAGCGATCAGGACCGAGTCATCGATGCCGTCCGGGCCGCTGTTACCGTCTGAGCCCAGCAGCCTGTTCGAGGGTCGCAACGAACCGTGCCGCGAGGAGGGCACGGTCGAACTCCCGGGCACCAAGTGCTGCGCTGGCAGTCTTGCGCGCGACAAGCGTGCCCCGGTCCTTTTCGGCGAGCAGCGCCTGTAGCGCATCGGCAAAGCTTTCCGGGTCGCGCGGCTTGACCGCGATGCCGGCCCCCGACTGGCTGACGAGGTCGGCGACCCACCCTGGGTAGTTTGTCAAAATAGGTAAACCGGCGGCGAGATAATCGAAAAATTTGTTCGGCGATGTGCCCTCATAAAAGGCAGGAACATCGGCCAGTATCTGCATGCCGATATCGCTGCATTTCATAAGGCCCGGCAGGGCGCGCTTGGGCATCGGTTCGGCAAAACGGACGATATTCCACAGATTTTCGGCGGCAGTCCGCGCCACCAACGATGCCTTGTCCTTGCCGTCGCCGACCAGCAACAGCTTTACCCGCCGCTCGCCCCGCGCTTTGAGAACTGCGGCAGCATCGAGCACGGCGTCGAGACCGTTTGCCGGGCCGTGCGTCCCGGTGAATACCGCCAGCAGATCATCGGCGGCGATACCGTCGGAACGGACAGCGGCCGCGCCATCGCTGAACATCTGGATATCGCAGCCATTGGGGATGAGCGTAATTCGCTCAGGCGGCACGCCAAGGCGGGCGATCCCGCGTACAATTCCCGGCGCGAGGCCGATAAGGTGGCTGGCCGAGCGGTAGCCCACCCATTCAAGCGCGCCGAGCATCGCCAGTGTCACGGGATTACGGATGACACCCATCTCACGCGGAATTTCTGGCCACAGGTCGCGCACCTCGAAGACAAATCTGCGACCTCTCAGCCACCGCGCCGCGATACCGGGAAGCGCGGCAGTCAGCGGCGTGGTCGTGGCGAATACCAGGTCGGCTCGCCTTGTCACCGCGATCTGCATAGCCCGTGCGGCAAAGCGCAAGAACGCGATCGAGCGTTTGAGCAGCCCGTCGTTATTGGCGTAGGGGAGTTCGAGCTCGACGATATGGATGCCTTCGACATCGCCTTCGCGACGCCCCCGGCGAAACGGGCCGGTGAGACCGGTTCGCCCCTGCGCCGCCGATCCGCAGACCATGGTGACGTCGTGTCCCGCTGCAACGAGTGCCTTGGCCATTTCGTACGAGCGGGTCCCCCATGACCCGTCTGGGGTGGTGAAATGCTGATGAAAGTAGAGCAACTTCATAGCGGCGCGGCGATTTTGCTCATTGGCCCTCGAACAATCCGCAGGGGTCGATCACGGCGCGGCCAGCCAACTGGGCGGGCTCGATCGACTTGAAGACCGTATGGGCCGTCAGAAAGACGATTACATCGGCCTCCAGCGCTGCGGCGAGATCGACAAGCGGGACCTGTGCCTGGCCAAGTTCGGGCGGCGCAACTTCGGCGAACGGATCGCAGGCAATCACCCGGCCGATGCCCATGGCCGCAGCCAGCGCCGTCACCTCGACGGCGGGGCTTTCGCGGAAATCATCGACGTCGGGTTTATAGGCGAGGCCCATGCAGGCAATGGTCGGCTCCTGCTTGCCGCAGGTCAGCGCCGCCTCGCGGATCTTGTCGGCCACCCAATGCGGCTTTGCATCGTTGATACGCCGTGCGGTGGCGATCAGCCGCGACAGACCGGGTGCCATATCGACGATGAACCAGGGGTCGACCGCGATACAATGGCCGCCAACGCCGGCACCGGGACGCAGGATCTCGACCCGGGGATGTTTGTTGGTCAGCCCGATCAATTCCCAGACATCGATCCCGAATTTGTCGCAGATGAGCGACAATTCATTGGCGAAAGCGATATTCACATCGCGAAACGCATTCTCTGACAATTTGCAGAGTTCGGCCGTGCGGGCGTTGGTGACGTGGCAGGCTCCCTTGACCGCCAGACTGTAGAATTCGACCGCCAGTTCGCTGCACCGCGCTGTCATGCCGCCAACGATCCGGTCGTTATGCACGACTTCGTGGAGCACGCGTCCTGGCAGGATACGCTCGGGACAATGAGCGATATGGACCGAGCAATTCTTCCCGTCCTGATGCGGGAATACCAGATCGGCGCGCTCTTCGGCCAGCCAGCGCGAGATCTGCTCCGTCGTTCCCACAGGGGACGTCGATTCCAGAATGACAAGATTGCCGGGCTGCAGCTGCGCCGCGATCATCCGCGATGCGGATTCGACAAAGCGCAGATCAGGTTCCTTATCGCCCTTGAACGGGGTCGGGACGGCGATGAGAAACACATCGGCCGGTGCCGGCACTATGGTCGCGCGCAACTTACCGCGCTCGACGACGCGGCCGAGTACTTCGTCCAGGTTGGTTTCAACGATATGCGCCCGACCGTTGTTGATGCTGGCGACAGCGGCCTCGTTAACGTCGACACCGATAACCGTGATCCCGGCGTCGGCAAGTACCGCAGCCGTGGGCAGCCCGACATAGCCGAGACCATAAATCGAAGCGGTCACTGTAGCGGGATCGCGGAAGCTTTTCATACCTGTGCCTCTTGCATCGATTGGTTGGCCAGAGCGTCCAGAATGCGTCTGGTGGCAAGGCCGTCGCCATAGGGGTTATGGGCTTTTGCCATGGCCTGATAGGCTAGCGGATCGTCGAGCAGGCGGGTCGCCTGTTCGATGAGCGCGGCGGAAGACGTGCCGGTGAGCAAAACAGTGCCCGCTTCGACGGCCTCGGGCCGCTCGGTGGTATCGCGGGTAACGAGAACTGGCTTGCCCAGACTTGGCGCTTCTTCCTGAACGCCGCCGGAGTCGGTGACGATCAAATGGGCGCGGGTCATTAGCCATATGAACGTCAGATAGGGGACGGGTTCGATCAGATGCACGTCATCGACGCCGGCCAGAATGGGATCGACTGCCGCACGAACCTTTGGATTAAGGTGAACGGGATAAACGATCTGGACGTCGCCGCGTTGCGCGAGAATGGCCAGCGCCTGGCAGACCCGCGCAATCCCGCCGTCGTGATTTTCGCGCCGGTGACCGGTGACAAGAATCAACTTTTTACCGGCCGCCAGCGGCGGCAGGCCAGCTTCGATTTCACGCTTCAGCCGGGTGTCGTTTTCGAGCTTGGACTGCGCGATGAACAGGGCATCGATCACCGTATTGCCGGTCACGAAGATTGCCTCAGGCGCGACGGCCTCTTCGGCCAGATTCTGCCGCGACAACTCGGTCGGCGCGAAATGCAGGCTGGCCAGTCGACCGGTAATCTGACGGTTTGCCTCTTCAGGCCATGGCGATTTCAGGTTTCGCGTCCGAAGTCCGGCTTCGACATGCCCGACCGGGATATGGCTATAAAATGCTGCCAGCGCTGCGGCGGTCGATGTCGTCGTGTCGCCATGAACCAACACCCAGTCGGGCCGCCAATCGGCAAAGACGCGCTCCATGCCTTCGAGCACAGCCGTGGTTATGTGTGTCAGCCCCTGGCCCTCACGCATGATTTGCAGATCATCGTCTGCGGTCATCCCGAAAATATCCATGACCTGATCGAGCATCGCCGCATGTTGACCGGTCACGCAGAGACGCCCCTCGAAACGAGGGTCGTCCGCAAGCGCGAGGACCACGGGGGCCATCTTTATGGCTTCCGGCCGCGTTCCGAACACGGTCAGCACTTTAACAGGTTTCATCGTATCTCTTTGAGTGCGGCGCAGGCGCGCAACGCGACCGCCTATAGCAATGAATTGCGCGCGCAAAAGGAGAAAGGTAACTGGACACCGTGCAAGATTTCGGCTTGGGGGAGCGCCGAGCAAGACAAGGCCTTTTACCGGACTATGTTGAACACCCCATTTGCGCCGTGGCCGAGCTTTTCCGAAGAGGAAGTGGAGGCAGTGGCGGGCGTCCTGCAATCGAACCGGGTCAATTACTGGACGGGCAACGAAGGTCGCGTGTTCGAGGCGGAATTCGCGGCTTGGACGGGCACGGATCACGCCATCGCGCTTTCGAACGGGACGCTGGCGCTCGATCTTGCTCTCAAGGGATTGGGGATCGGACCGGGTGACGAGGTGATCGTTACGCCACGGACATTCATTGCATCGGTTTCATCGGTCATTACCGCCGGCGCCCGACCGGTGTTTGCCGATGTCGATGCCGACAGCGGCAACATTACGGCCGACACTATTGCCGCCGTAACGTCCGACTGCACGCGGGCCGTGCTGCCTGTGCATCTGGCGGGCTGGCCGTGCGACATGGGGCCAATCATGGCGCTTGCCGCTGTGCGTGATCTCAAGGTGATCGAGGATTGCGCGCAAGCCCATGGGGCAACGGTCGATGGCACACATGTAGGCGCGATTGGCGATGTCGGCGCATGGTCGTTCTGCCAGGACAAGATCATGACGACGGGCGGGGAAGGGGGCATGGTCACCTGCAACGATCCCGACGTCTGGGCCAAAATGTGGTCGTACAAGGATCACGGCAAGAGCTGGGATGCGGTCTACGAACGCACCCACCCGCCGGGTTTTCGCTGGGTGCACGAAAGCGTCGGGACCAACTGGCGCATGCTCGAGATGCAAGCGGCGATCGGCCGCATCCAGCTTCGCCGCATGACGGATTGGACCGCACGTCGCACGGCCATTGCCGTGCGTATTGCCGATGCGCTGCAGCCGTTTGCTGGGGCCGTGCGTGTCCCGATGCCGCGTGCCGGACTAACTCATGCCTTTTACCGGCTGTACGCCTATGTGCGCCCCGATAACCTTCAGCCGGGGTGGAGCCGCGACCGGATCGTTGCCGAGGTCGTCGCAGCGGGTGTTCCGCTGCTTCAGGGCAGCTGCTCGGAGGTCTATCTCGAAAAGGCGTTCGATGACACCGGCTTCCGCCCCGCGCGCCCGCTCGAAGTCGCCCGCGAGCTTGGCGCGACGAGCCTGATGTTCCTCACGCATCCCACGCTGACCGATGCCGAGGTCGACAAATGCTGCGCCGTCGTGTCGCAAGTATTTGCGTCGGCGAGCCGGTAAGCTTGGGGTTCGCCCAGTTCTCGACCGCCCGACGTCGTGCAGCATGAAGGATGAGTCGCATTCCTATTTGAAGCGCGGTTTCGATCTTGTCGCTGGGGTGCTAGGCTTTGTCGCGCTTTCGCCGGTCATGATCGCCGTGGCTCTGGCCGTCGTGGCGACGATGGGGATGCCGCTGTTTTTCGTGCAATCACGGAGCGGCCTTGGCGGCAAGGCGATCAACTTGCTGAAGTTTCGCAGCATGACCGACGCGCGCGACGCGAATGGCCAATTGCTTCCCGATGACCATCGGACGCCATCGGTAGGATTCCTGATCCGGCGTTATCGCGTAGATGAGCTGCCCTCGCTGTTCAACATCGTCCGGGGCGACATTTCGCTGGTTGGCCCGCGCCCCCTTTTGAAAACGTCGGAAGCAAATGTTACCGGTGGCATGCGGCGACTGTCGGTCAAGCCCGGATTGACCGGGCTCTCGCAGATATCGGGCAACACATTGCTCAGCGAACATGAGAAGCTCGCCGTCGATCTCTACTATATCGCGAACCGGTCGATGGCCTTCGACCTCAGAATTGTCTTGCAGACGCTGATGACGGTCATCCATGGTGAGCGACGAGACGAGGCGCTCATTTCGCGCGCGCTGGCCTTGATGGCGATGGACACCGCACGATGACCCGATCCGCAATTGTTGTCGGGGCGGTGCAGTCTACCGCCATATTGCTCGAAGCGATGCGCGCGGCCGGCTGGCTGCCAAAGCTGATCATTACCGTGCCCGATGACCGCTCTGCGATGCATTCGGACTATGTCGATCTGGGTGCATGGGGTGCTGTGCATGGTGTCGAGGTCGCCAAAAGCCTGAACGTCGAGCAGCCCGATATTCTCGCCCGCGTACGCGATCTCGATCCCGACTTTATTTTCGTGGTCGGATGGTCGCGCCTTTGCGGTCCCACGTTTCAGGCGTGCGCGCGCAGCGGCGTGATGGGCTATCATCCGGCTCCGCTGCCGCGCCTGCGGGGTCGCTCTGCCTTGTCATGGACCATCCTGCTGCAACTCGAACGGACGGCGGGGAGCCTGTTCTGGATCGATGAGGGCACCGATGCAGGCGCGCTGCTCGCGCAGGAGACGTTCGAGCTGGACGAACGCGTGCGACTGGGCGAGCTGCTCGACTTGCACATGCTCGCGCTGAGGAAGATGCTGGACAGGGTATTGCCGAGGTTGATTGAGGGCGACGTCAGTGCCGCAGTGCAAGACGAAAGTGCGGCGACATATCTGTCGGCGCGGCGGCCCGAAGACGGCCTTATCAATTGGAATGATGACGCGCTTTCTATCGACCGGCTGATCCGTGCAGTCGGCCGTCCCTATCCGGGCGCCTTTACATGGCTGGGTCGCAAAAAGGTCACCATCTGGGATGCCAAACCCGTCGCTCGGCCTGAGTGGATCGCGCAGGTCGGGCAGATATTCGACTATGCAGCCGGCGCACCGATCGTCCGGTGCGGCAATGGAAGTTCGCTCTGCCTTGTGGAATATGACATCAGCGAAGGAGGGGAACCCGTCGAGTCCCGCCTGAAAGGGCAGCCACGTTTTCGGGAGAGATCGAATTGAATCGGGTTCTGGTTATCGCGCCGCATGCCGACGACGAGACGCTGGGAATGGGCGCAACGATTGCACGGTTCTCTGCCGAAGGTCGAGCGGTGACCGTTGCTATCATGACGGGGCATGGAAGCGAGCCGAACGTGCTCGGCCCGCCGAGTCTTTGGGACGGTATCCGCGCGGAAGCAGCACTCGCGTGCAAGGTGCTTGGCGTTCATGAGCTCGTGTTCGATGAATTGCCTGCCGTCGGTCTCGATCGCCATCCTACACATATTACCAACCGGCGTGTGGCCGATCTGGTCGCTCGTGTCGCGCCGACCGAACTCTACCTGCCGTACTATCACGATTTGCACGGCGACCACGGGGCGCTGGCCTATGCCGGTTTTGTCGCCACCAGACCCTATCAGTCGCACTCGGTAAAACGGGTGGCTATGTACGAAACGCCGACCGAAACACATTTGCTGCCACATTCGGTCGTCAACGCCTTTGCACCTACGCTCTTTGTCGATGTTTCGGAGTCGATCGGCAAAAAGACCGATGCCTGGAATTGTTATGCATCGCAGCATCATGCCGGTCATTCGCCGCGGTCTGCGGCGGCGATCGAGGCACTTGCCACATGGCGGGGCGCGTATATCGGCGTCGCGCACGCCGAGGCCTTTCATGTCGTGTATGACGCCCAATAGGGGCCTCCCACGGGCGGCGACACACGCGGGGAGCCGCTGAAATGGCAGAATTGATCGGCGTTTATGGTGCGGGCGGCTGCGGTCGCGGACTCATGCCGCTTGTGCGCGATCAATTTGCTGTGTCTGAAAATGTCGAACTAGTGTTCGTAGACGACGGGCAAGCGGGGCGGTTCGTCAACGGACAGCGGGTCGTGTCCTTCGCCGACTTTTGTGTGCGACCGGCGCGGGCCAAACGCATGGTCTTGGCCGTCGCCGACGGTGGTGTGAGGCGGCGGCTTGCTGTCGAATGCGAAGCGGCGTCGATCGACTTTTTCGAGGTGCGGGCGGCAAATGTCGTCATCATGGACGATGTGTCGATCGGGGTCGGCGCGGCACTGTCGCCCGGGGTCGTCGTCACCAGCAACATCCGGATCGGCCACCATTTCCACTGCAACATCGGCAGCATCGTCGAGCACGACTGCGTCATCGGCGACTATGTCACCTTCGCACCCGGCGTCCGGTGCAATGGCAACATCGAGATCGGCGACGGTGCCTATATCGGCGCCGGAGCGATGATCAGGCAGGGCAGGCACAATGCGCGGCTGAAGATCGGAGCGGGCGCGACCATTGGAATGGGCGCGGTCGTGATCGCCGATGTGCCGGACGGAGTCACCATCGTGGGGAATCCGGGACGCCCGATTGCACGTTCGTCCTGAGCGGCGCTTGGCCGTCGGGCCGTTACAGACTTCGCTGTGGCAAACGCGCGAGCCGGAGGCCTGAGATGACTGCCTCGGTTGCGCTCGTGCTTCCACCACGGGTCGTAATGGTGACCGACTGGACGGGGCATGCCGCCGTGACATTGGCCGAAAAATCGGCCTTCACCCGTCCGACGGCGGTACTCGGCACGGACTGCGCTGCAATGACAGTCTGCCCGGTCTTCGCCTCGCAATTGAGATTGAAGGTAACCGAGCCACCTAGGGCCGACGTGGCGAATTCCACGACTGCGCTGACCTTGATCGGGCCGGCAGCCGCATAGAGCAGCTTTTGGCCCACGACCCCGCCGACATTGGGCTGCGCGAAAATTACGAGCCGATTTTCGCCTGCGCTGTCGGCTTCGCTTTCGATCTCCGCGCCCTTTTCGGCATCGACAAAAAACTTCCAGCTTATCGGCGCGCGATTCTTGTCCAGATTTGCCGGCGTCAGTTCAATCGTCGTCAGCGTCTGCGGGTCCGACCTTGGAATCAGGCGATAGACTGTGCGCGCCGCGTCGAAATCACGCACGACGGCGAGCCGGTCGAGCAGAAAACCCTCCCGACCGCGATACTCCGGTGCTTTGGGAAATCCGCCCGCGCGCTGGGCAAGATCGGCGAATACCGATGTTGCCTTGCTCTGGTCAATCGCAAAATCGAGAAACGTCGGCAGCCAGGGCGGCGGCTTGTGGAAATATGGCACGAACGCCTGGCGAATTTCGGCATCCTCCAACGCGGTGGTCAGGGTTGAAAAAAGCAGTGTGTGCGCTTCTTTCGTCGTCCGGATCGCAATATCGTATTGGTAGAGCGTCGCAGCCAGATTACCCGATTGCGAGGCATCTTCGATATGCCACAGGTTGGTGGCAAGGTCCCTGCGTGTGGCTCGCTGTGCCAGCTGGAAAAAGGGTCTGGATCCGGCGGGGTTCCCCCGCAAATCGGCAACCAGCCCGAGAGCACGCAGCGCGGCGGGATTTACCGGGTCGCTGCGTAATGCCGCATGCGCCAATCGGTCGGCGGTACTGGCATCGGGCTTGCCCGTGGAAACGAGGATTTTGTTATTTGCGCTGGCGGCCAGCGCATAGCCATTCGACGGCAAAATGCCCAACCCCGCGCGTGAATTAGTGACGAGGGCGATGGTCGCAAGCGCATCACCGAACGACAGCGAGGCCATGGTCGCGGCGAGGACCGCCACGAGTCCGCGGAAGCCCAGTGTAATGTGCCGGCTGGGCCCTGCCGCAAGCGCACTCACGCCGATTGGTCGGTGCTGCCATAGCCATAGCCGTAGCCATAGCCATAACCGTAACCGGCGTGGTTCGCCTTGAGCTTGGTCAGCACGGCACCGGCAATCTGGGCGTGCACCGCTCTCAGTCGGTCGATCGACGTCTTGAGCCCGCGGACGGCGACCCCTTCGACCTCGATGATGAAAACACAGCCTTCGACGGCGCGGGCGAGCAACGGCGCGTCGGCCAGGCCGAGCACGGGTGGCGAATCGATCACGACATGATCGAACTGGCCGAGGAGCTGGGTCACCAGCATCTTCATGCGATCGCTGCTGAGCAATTCGGCAGCGCTCGGCGGGGTCGGACCGGCCGGAAGCAACTGCAGACCGCGCGAGTTCGTTGGCTTCAGATACTTCGCCCAGTCATTGTCGCCCGCAAGGATGTTGCTGAGGCCCGACGCATTGCCGACTTCGACAAAGCTATGCAGCGACGGGGAGCGCATGTCGGCATCGATCAGCAGGACATTTTTCCCCGTGCGACCAAGCACCGTTGCCAACGCAAGACTGGTCGTACTCTTCCCTTCGGCAGGCCGGGTACTGGTTATCATCAGCGAGCGTGGCACGCCGTGATCGGTCGAAAACGCCAGGCTGGAACGGATTGAAATATATGCTTCGGACAGCGACGACTTCGCATCGTTCAGCATCGCTATGACGTCGGCATCGGGCGCATCGGGCACGCTGCCCAGCAAGGGGATGTGCAACAGGCGATTGACGTCGCCCGGATCGCGCAGTCCCTCGTCGATCTGCTCGAGCGCGAATGTCGCAGCGCCCGCAACGACGAGTCCTGCGAGCAGGGCCAACGCCATGTTGACCGGCAGTTTCGGGGATGAAGGCGAGTCCGGCACATCGGCGGCGTTGACGATGGAAATGTTATTCGCCGCAACACCCGCGACGCCGATTTCCTTGTAGCGCTGGAGCAGACCGTCATACAGTTCGCGGTTCGTGTCGGCTTCGCGCTGATAAATATTATACTGAATGCTGTCGCGCTGCTGGACATCCATCTGCTCGCGCAGTCCGTCGACCCGTGCTCTGAGCCCAGCTTCACGCTTTGCAGCTTCCGAATATTCGCTCGACCGCGTCGATTGAACGCGCGAAACCTCACGCGCAATACTGGTGTCTAGCGCGCGCACCTGTTCGGCTAACGCACGTGCCGCAGGATAACCCGGCTCGAACTGAACCATCAACTTGGCATATTCCGATGCGACTTCCGCGCGCTTTTGGCGCAGCGACGAGATTGCGACGTTGCTCAACGCCTCCGCATTCGCCCCGTTGCCGGAATTTTCGCGTGAACGGCTTTCGGCGTTGATCCGGTCTGCTGTCGCTTTGGCCAAAGCATCGTTAAGCGCCTCGAGATCGCTCGACACAAGAGTCCGTTCGACCTTCGTCTTGCCATCGGCGCTTTCGGATTTTCCCAGCGCAACGATGCCCTTTTGCGACGCATAGTTGACCAGATCGCGTTCCGAGGATTCGAGCCGGGCGCGGAGCTCGGCGAGCCTTCCTTCGAGGAACCTGCGCGCATCAGCGGTCGACTCGAACCGGCGGTCCATGCTCGACTGGATATATTGTTGCGACCAGACATTGGCGATCTGCGCCGAGATCTTCGGTGACGCGCTGGTATAGACGATATCGATCAGACTCGACCCGCGAATGGGCACGATCGAGATATTACCGATAAGCAGATTGACGGCGAGCTTTTCGCGGTTCGCCCGTTCGGCCGGCGAGAGCGCCCGATCGCTCTTGTTGAAGAACATGGACTCGTTCGTCGTGTCCACGCCGTGCGCTGCCATAAAATCGCGGTTCGAGGAGAGCCGCAAGGTTTTCGATACACGTTGGGCCAGCGAGCGGTCCGAAAGCAGTGAATATTGGGTCTGGTAGAATTCGAGCTCGCGTCCGACTCCTTCGGACTCGACGCCTTCGACCTTCGTGATGTTCTTCTGTTCGCGACTTATCTCGATACGAGCCGCAGCCGAATATTTGGGCGTGGCGAGCAGTGTCGCGATCAGCCCTATGACTAGCGATGCCGCGACGATGCCAGCGATCAACCATTTCCACCGCAATGCCACCTGCCAATATTGCAGCAGAATCGGCGGGGCTATGCCGGGTCGCTGTTGCGCCATAGCCGGCGAATTCATCATCTCGATCGGTACTGAGTTTGGCATCTGCGTTTCGTTCTTTCGAGGGAGTCCGGCGGCGAGCTCAGTTTCTCAACAGCAGGATGAGGGGGGTCGCGACGGCCGGAATAACCTGCAGGGCGTCCTTGAACAGACGACGTGCACTTGAATCCCCGACCACGACCACATCATTGGCGAAGATCTCGGGATCTTCATAGTTGCCGCGACGGATGGCTTTCAAATTATACAGCGCGGCCATCGGCTGGCCCTTGACAGTTCTAAACACGACAACATCATCGAGCTTAGCGAATTCGGAAACACCTTTGGCTCGCGCGACGGCGCGCATAAGCGTGAGTTTGCCGACGACGGGATAGAGCCCGGGCTCGCGCACCTCGCCATCGACAGTGACTACCTGGCTGACCGTCTCGCGCAGATTGACGGTCACTTGGGGGTCACGGACGAACCGACCGCGTAGGCGTTCTTCGAGGATATCCTCAAGCTCGCCCGGCGTCTTGCCAGCTGCCTCGACAACGCCGGCGAGCGGAAAGGAAATTCTGCCGCCCGCGTCGGTTTGCACTTGCTTGCGGCTCAGATCCTCGATTCCGAATACGTCAATCGTCAGCTGGTCGAAGGGACCGATCAGATAAGGGCGGTTCTGGCCGAACAAATCGCTCCGTTCGGGCGGCGGAAGCACATTGGTTGGCGCGACCTGCACCTGTCCAGCGGCCTGCCCACCGCCCCGCGCGCCACCGGCCGAACCCAGTTTCGACGGGCCGACGCACGCCGATAGGCAGGCGATGCCTACAATCAAACACCAGCGGAAGGACATGAAGAAACCCTTGAAATTTGAGGTGGCGCTAGCGGATTGCGCGACCGACTTCCATTACTTTTCTGACCCTAGCGGGGATTTCGCTGGCAATCGAAACGGTACGTTCATCCAAAGTGCTGCCATCACTGCCAGCACCATGATCGATGGGGTGCGTAGCGGATAATCGCTGAAGCTGCCAATAGCGAACAGCAAAAGCACGGTCGATCCCAGCCTTGCGTAGATGTCGTCGGTTGAATTCGCGCCACGACCCAGCCACACTTTGGCGCTAACCATTGCCCAGGCCACGACGATGACCGCTAGCACCGCGCCGCCGAGCAAGCCGCCGGTCATCAGCATTTCGAGCCAATCATTGTGGGCATGGTTGATATAGCTCAAGCCGAGCATGTCGTGCGCCTCTTGAATCTGGTACACCTCGACAAAGGAACCCATTCCCGAGCCGAACGGGAAATAGCTCCGTGCTGCCTCGAGCGTCGGCATCCACAGCGAGAAGCGCAGATCGTCGAGCTGGCCGGGCGCGGCAAGGCGCTCGATCGACATAGCGCGCGAAAACATAATCGAGAGCATGACAAGGACGCACGCCGCGACTGCGGCGCCGACATAGGCTAGGTAGCTCTTCATGCCGGAGCGTTTTTTTACCGCGACACGTATTGATCGTGTGCCCAGCCGGTACGCAGCGCCTCCGGCCAAGATGCCGACCAGTGCCACTGCCAGCCCGGAGCGCGACCCCGTGATGAGGATGAACGGAATCATCGCAATGGCAACCACAAGGGCGATCCATCCGAACAGCGACTGCGCTTGCGGGGTCCGTGCGTAGACTGCAGCCAAAGTACCGATCATGACGAACAGGCCCGCGAGGAAATAGGCATGATGATTGCGGTTGACGAACAGCCCTATCGCCGAGCCATCATTCGAAAGTTCGTGAAAATACAACGGACTGCTCGATGTCCCGACCGCCTGCAGCAGCCCAATCAGCGCGCTCACGAGGCCGAGAATAAGGACAATCGGCAATATCCGCTGCTGCTCTTCACGAGGGATAGAGATGCCCAGCAGAAAAGCGGCTAGGGGTACGCTGAGCGAAAAGAGGGCATTTCTGGTCGCGGAGGGCACCATCGTGATACATCGCCACGCGTCGATGCCTGCGGCCTTGTCGATGTCGGCGATGAGCCCGTGCCCGGGAAGCAGATGAGCCAATCCGGGCGGCAGGGGTATGAGTTGCAACAAGGGCAAAGCGATGATCGCGCCGCCAAGCCAGGCGAGTGTCTTGTAACTGCCCAGCGCACCTTTGGGCAGCGCGATTATGGCAGCGCCGCACACCAGAATGGCGACCGGTCGCAGGACCAACAGGTAGATGCTGTCGGCGCGCGACGCGCCGCCGATCAGGAAGACAAAAACGATAAAGGCTGCGAGGAACCAAAAGCGCAACGAAAGGTGTTTGTCGGACTTGGTTCGACCAATCACTATGCACCACCAACCCTTGGCGCTTCCGAAGCCGCGCTTGTCGTATTACAGGGGGTGCCGGATAAGGCCTGATGGTCTCAAGTCAATGTGCGCGACGTTTTCGGCGGGGGCGGACCAGCTCGGCAAGACGGCGGCAGGCAATTATGAAACAAAGGAATTTACAGCAATGAGTACCGAAACCACGACGCTTGCTGCAGGATGTTTCTGGTGCATCGAGGCAGTGTTCGATGGCCTTGCCGGGATCGACAGTGTCGAGAGCGGATATATTGGCGGGCATGTGCCTGACCCGACTTACAAAGAGGTCTGCGGCGGGGCGACCGGCCATGCCGAGGCCGTGCGCATAACATTCGATTCCGACGTGGTAAGCTACGACGAAATTCTCGACATTTTCTTTGAGATTCACGACCCAACGCAGCTCAACCGGCAAGGCAATGATGTCGGCACGCAATACCGATCGGCGATCTTTCCGCATTCGCCCGCGCAGGAAGCTGCAGCCCGCGCTGCTATCGTCCGCGCGCAAGCTGTACGAAATACCCCGGTCGTCACCACCGTCGAGCCGCTGTCCGACTGGTATGTCGCCGAAGACTATCACCAGGAATATTTCGAACGAGAAGGGGCCGCAAACCCCTATTGCCAGATCGTGGTCGCACCAAAACTCGCGAAATTTCGCCAGCGGCATGCCGCGCGGCTGAAAGACGGGGTCACGGCGTAGCGGCAAGGATCGCCCGCCACAAACTCTCTTGGACAGCGGCGTTGGCCCCTTGCATCGGTGAAGTCTGCGGGTAAGCCGCGCGGGATGAACGTCGCGATCACCCGCCGGCTATGACCGACCGCTCCAACGTCGCGTTGCCAGCGCCCGTGCCTGGCTTTCTGCGGAGCGACGTCGCAGCAAAGCTCGCCTATCTCGATCGCCGCGATGTATCGGCGAGGCTCGCGCCCGACGGCGCTTCGGTCAGCTTTAGCGTGACCGACATTCCCGACGCCGACCGTGAGCAGATTGCCAACCGTGTCCTGAAGCTCGTTCACGACATGACGACCGATGCGTTCGAACCCGAAATCGAAGTTATGGAGGTCCGCGCCGGCGGGTCGGCCTTCCGCGACGATCCGATGCCCGCGCTCGCTGCACGGGGGGAGGTGTTTCGGGAAGGTGACGGTTATTATTCGCTCGGGCCGCAACTTTCCGCGGTTATCGCCCATGTCGATGATCGCTTGGTGCAAGTCGCGGCGGCGATGTCCGCGCGTACCTATCGATTCCCGGCGCTGATCTCGCCCGCATATCTGGAACGCGTCCAGTATTTCAAAAACTTTCCGCACTCGCTGAGTTTCGTAACCCACCTCAACGCCGACATAGATGACATCCAGAGCTTCAGTTCCGACGCCTGTTGCATCGACGGCCGTGTCCATGCCGATCCTGCCGTGTTCGCGCGGGCCCCGGCCATGCTGTCGCCGACGGTGTGCCATCATCTTTACGCTATGCTCGAAAATCAACGGATCGAGGCACCCGGCCTCGTTGCCACGGCGCACGGGCATTGTTTCCGCTTCGAAGCAAGCAACATGTACGCGCTCGAGCGGGCGTGGAACTTCACGATGCGCGAAATCATGTTCGTCGGCGATGAAGACTTCGTTGCCGCGCAGCTCGAGCATGTTCGTGCCGCTGTCGCACCGATCTTGGCAGAACTCGATCTGAGCTACAGCGTGGAGACGGCGAACGACCCGTTCTTCGTCGATACGTTCCGCGATCAGGCCGCTTATCAGGCGGCGTTCGAACTCAAGCAAGAAGTGCGCGCCGACATCCCCTATCGGGGCAAGTCGCTGGCCATCGCGTCGTTCAACCGGCACGGAAATTTTTTCGGGCGAACGCTCGATATTCGCGATGCCAACGGCGAGTTCGCTTGCACCGGATGTTTTGGCGCGGGGTTCGAACGCATCGCCTTTGCGCTGGTCGCGCAACACGGACCCGATCCACAGGGGTGGCCGTCCGCCATACGCGCCGTTGCCGATGGCGTGACCCCAGAATTATCGACAGGAGGCAGCGCGTGACCGAAGACGAGATATATGCCGGCATAGCGACTGTGTTCAGGCAGCAGCTAAAAATGCCAGACCTGATGGTTTCGCCCGGCATGACGGCGGGCGATGTCAAAGGATGGGATAGTTTGACCCATATTCGCCTAATCCTCGCAGTAGAAAAGCAGTTCGGCGTGAAATTCCGCACGAGCGAGGTTTCCAGCTTTCGCAACGTCGGCGATCTGGCGGAATTGGTGCGGGCCAAGATCGGTTGAGCGATTTCGGTACAGCGCGCTCGACCATCGTTCAGGACTTGAGCTTCGAACAGCGGCTGGTTGCCGCGCCCCTGCTCATCGAATCGCTTGCTGGCTATTATGCTCTGCTCGCCCTTGCCCGAGACGATTTGATCGAGGCGCTCGTCGCCGAAATGACCGAAACCACGACCGAGCTCGGCAATGGCGTGGCCCTGATCGATGCCGATGACGTGCTCGTCGGGGTGTTCTGCGGATATCCTGCCGAAGAGCTGCCGCCCCGGCAGGTTGCCAGTCTCTACCACCTCGTGTCGAGGGTCGATGCGGATACGGGATTGCAGATACTGGAAGCTAGCGCGCGCCACGCTGCTGGCATTGAGCGCGTCCCGGATAATAGCTACTACATGGCGCGGATGGGTATCGCGCCAGCGTACCGGGGCAGGGGAGTGTCGTCCTATTTCTATCGGGTCGCGCGGGCGGCGGCAGCGGGTCGTTTGTTGTCGCTGCATGTCGAGGCGGCGAACGGCGGGGCTGTCGGCCTCCATCATCGCGAGGGACTCTCTCTCTACGGGGCGAGCGACGGACCATTCCTGTGCATGACCGGACCTTGAGCCGGGTGGCCAGCGCATGATTTTTCAACTTGAGTTCCGTTTCTGGATCTGCGCGTTCGTCATCTTCGTGCTGATCCGGTTGCGCCCGCCGATGCCGCCATCGACGTGGTTTGCCCTGCTCAACCTAATCGCGTTGTTCCTGCTTCTCGGCCTTGCAGCAACGCTGGCGATTGCGGGGTTCGCCGCGCTGTTGTGGCTCTGCCTTTTTGCCGCCCGCAGGCAAGACGGGCGCACAGCCGGTGCCGTGCTGCTTGTTGCTGGTGCGGCAGCAGTCGGTTGCGTCATCGTCTGGCAGAAGGCGATGTTCGAATTCACCGCAGCCGGTGCCACGGTTCCTTGGCCAAGATCGACGAAATTGCTGGCGTTGGTCTCGTTTTCTTATGTCGCACTTCGCGCTTGGGACGCGATCTCGGCAGTCCGTGACGGGGCTCCGTTGCTCGACCCCCTAGCGCTGAGCGGCTATCTCGCGCCGTTCTTCATGATGCCTGCCGGGCCAGTCAATGTGTATCGCGACCATCTGGGTGTCGATGCGCGAGGGGCCTTGTCGGCACCCGACTGGCGCGCCTTTCTCGGCGGTGTCCAGACCATCGTCACAGGGCTGTTCGTGAAATTCGTTCTTGCCGAGCTTCTTCGCCTGTTTGTCGTTGGCGTGAACGGCGACTGGCCGAGCGGAGGTCTGGGCGATACCTTAATATCGTTCATTTACATCTATTTGGATTTTGCTGGATATTCGTTGATCGCGCTCGGCGTCGGGCGGCTTCTGGGCGTGCCCACCCCGGTCAATTTCGATCGTCCCTTGCTTGCGACCTCGCTGACCGACTTTTGGAGCCGCTGGCATATGTCGCTGGGCAACTGGATACGACGGCATCTGTATCTGCCAATCCAGCTCAGCTTCATGCGCCGGTTTTCGGGCGGCAGCGAATATGTCGTCAACGGGGTCAGCCTGATGGTGGCATTCACCTTTGTCGGCCTGTGGCACCGCTTCACCTTGCCATTCCTCGTCTGGGGTATCGTTTTCGGCTGTCTGCTGGCCCTCGAAAAATATGTGCGCGATACGGTCGGTGTGGCGTTACTCGAACGGCACCCGGGCGTCGGGATATGGCTGCGGATCATCGGACCCTTTTACGTGCTGGCGACGATTGTCGTCATGCTCCACCTCACCGCGATGCAGCAGATGGTCGGGACCGCACGATGAAGCTGTTCGTGCCGACTCCCCTTCGAATCGTCGCCCGCATCGCCTGGATTTTGGCGATGCTGAGCGCGGTCGTCGTCATGACCCAAACGGCGAGCACCCCGTTTGTGTACGGCGCGTTCTGATGCGCTGGGCGGGTTTGAGCGAGGCAATACGCGCCGCAACGATGCTAGTTGTTGCGCTCTTAGCGATGGCGGCTTTTGCCGCAACGCTCCGCTTCGTCGCGGGGTCGCAGTTGCTTGGCACCTATGTGACGCGGTTCGAGTTCGTGCCGGGTCAGTGGTTCGCCAGAAGCGTTATCGATCTGAAACGTGACCCCGCCAGCACCTGTGTCGTTCTGGGGGCCTCGAACGGTCGCGAGGGCTTCGACCCGGCAATCCTCGCGCGCAACGCGCCCGGCACTGCATTCGTGAACGCGGCCACGACGGGCGGCAACAACGAGGTTGTCGATATTCAATCGACGATTCTTGAGCGTTATGGCCTACATCCGCGCTGTGCGATTGCCGCGTTCAGCACCTGGACGATGTTCCGCGACGGCAGCCCGGACCTCGCCGCCGAGGAATATCTGGCATTGCTCGATTGGGAAGGGGTGCTCTCGCTGACCTCTCGTCCGCTGCTGACGCGCAAAGGGCATCATATCGCTGCAGGTCTCATGCTCCCGCTTCGCACCAATGCCCGCCAGCTCAACCTGCTAATGCGCGTAAGCGTGTCGCATGCGCGCAAGCGCGTGCTGGGGCCCCTCCCGCTCAACCGCTACGAAAGTTACGCAGGGGAATTGCAGTCCCCCGATACCTATAATTACCAGCACACCCCGTCGCATTTGCTGGCCGACTGGGACAGGCTGGTTGCCCGGTCACGACCCTTTTACCCGGCCTCGCGCTACGGAGGCGCGATGCAGGAATCCGCGATGCGCCGGTCGCTCGATCGCCTGTTGCGGTTGACCGGCGGCCATGTCGCAATCGTCGTGACGCCGCAGACGCCTATTCTCGATCCAGCGTCGCGGGCTGCCAAACCGCATTTCGACCGCGTCGTGCAGGCGTATGCCGGCCAGGTTGCCCTGATCGATTGTACGGCGCTGCGCGATATGGCGCTTTTTGTGGATGAGGGGCATCTAACCGCCGACGGACGTGCCATCCTTTCCGCTGAAGTGGGGCAGATCGTTGCCGCCGGGGTCATGTCTGGCCGGAAGGGGTCATCAGCCCATTGTACCGCTTCACCGTCCAGTCCGGCCGCTAAATCTGTCGCGAATAGCGACTGAACCACTCGACGAACTTCGGCAGCCCCACCTCCAGCCCGGTCGTTGGCGCATAGCCCATGTCGCGGGCGATCGCGTCGATGTCGGCGTAGGTTGCGGGGACGTCGCCGGGTTGCATCGGCTGGAAGTCCTTGATCGCGGTCTTGCCGGTTGCCTGCTCGATGATCTCGATGAAGCGCAGCAGTTCCTCAGGGCTATTGTTGCCGATGTTGTAGAGCGCGTGCGGCGCGACGCTGCCGCCGGGTTTGGCCGCGCCGTCGTCGAGCGGCGGCTTGTCGACGCACGCCAGCACCCCCGCCACGATGTCGTCGATATAGGTGAAGTCGCGCTGCATCTTGCCGTGATTGAACACCTTGATCGGCTCGCCCTTCAGCACGGCCTCGGTGAACAGCCAGGGGGCCATGTCGGGCCGCCCCCACGGACCATAGACGGTGAAGAAGCGCAGGCCCGTCAGCGGCACGCGGTAGAGGTGCGCGTAGGTTTCGCTCATCAACTCGTCGGCCTTCTTGGTCGCGGCGTAGAGCGAGACGGGGTGATCGACGCGGTCGTCGACGCTGAACGGCATCTTGGCATTGCCGCCATAAACCGACGAGGACGAGGCATAGACCATCGGCACGGCGCGGGCGCGGGCGAGTTCGAGCAGGTTGAGGTGACCGGTCAGGTTCGAGCGGACATAGGCGCGCGGGTTCTGGAGCGAGTAGCGTACCCCGGCTTGCGCGCCGAGATGGACGATGCGGTCGAATTGCGCGCCCGCAAGCGCCGTTTCGAGCGCCGTCTCGTCTGCAAAATCGACCTTGTGGAACACGAACGGCGCGTTGGTCGGCCGGTCGAGATCGGCAAGCCGCGCTTCCTTCAGCGCGACGGGGTAATAGTCGTTGAGATTGTCGATGCCGACCACGGCATCGCCCCGCGCGCGCAGGGCCTTGGTCACGGCATGGCCGATAAATCCGGCAGCCCCGGTGACGAGGATGTTCATGCGCGGCCCCCCGAACCGACCGCTGCGCGCCGCAGGCGGTCGTTGATCGCCATGCCTATGCCGGTGTCGGGGACCGGCGCAATGGCGATGCGCGGGCGGTGCTGTGTGTCGGCCTGGTGGAGCATGTCGAACAGGCGCGATGCTGCCTCGCTCAGACTGCCGGTGGCGCTAAGCGTCGCATCGCCGGGGATGGAGCCGAAGCCGATATGCCACTCGTCGACGTTTGCGGTCTGGGCATCGATGCGGAGCCGTTTCGCAGGCGCGTAATGGGCCGCGAGTTGCCCGGGGGCTTCGATCTTGGCTTTGGAATTTGCAACTGCGTCGTCGATGACGACGGGGCCAGGGCGGAGCAGGCGGACCTGTCCATCCCCGACCGCAACAATCGTCGATTCGATCCCGCCCGAGGTCGCGCCGTCATCGATGGCCATCGGGATACGCCCGCCGAGGCTACGGAGCACATGTTCGGCACGGGTCGGGCTGATGCCGCCGCTGGCATTGGCGCTGGGGGCGGCGAGGGGCTTACCGGTCGCGGCGAGCAGCGACTGCATGGCGCGATGGGCGGGGACGCGGATTGCGACGGTCGGGAGGCCTGCTGTCACCGCCTTCGCAAGGCCGGCATCGCCGCGAACGGGCAGAACCAGTGTCAGCGGCCCCGGCCAATGCGCCGCAGCGAGTTTCTCCGCGTCGGCATCGAACACCGCCAGCGTCCTTGCGTGCGCCAGATCGCGGACATGCACGATCAGCGGATTGAAGCTCGGTCGCCCCTTCGCGGCATAAATTGCCGCAACTGATGCGTCGCTCGTTGCGTCGCCTGCCAAGCCGTAAACTGTCTCGGTCGGCACCGCGACCGGTTGCCCTGCGGCGATCAATCGTGCGGCTTCGGCGATGCTTTCGTCGCTATACGCCAGAACGCGGGTCAATTGGCCCCCCAGATGCCCCGCGTGTCGTAGACGATCTTGCCCGCCCGCTCGTCGGCGGGGACGGATTTGAAGATGTCGTGGTCGACCAGCACGACCATCGTTTCGCATTCGGCGAGCGCAGTGTCGATATCGATCAGCGTTGCGCCGGTTGCGGCGAGCGAAGCCGGCAGCTCGGCGATGTGCGGCTCGACAATGGCGATGCGGTCGCCGAACTTCGCCGCCAGCGCCTTGGCGACCTTCATCGCCGGGCTCTCGCGGAAGTCATCGACGTTTGCCTTGAACGCGAGACCGAGCAGCGCGACCCGGCCTGCTTCCGCCTCGATCAGCTTGCCTGCGCGCGCGATGACATGGTCGGTCTTGCCGTCGTTGACGTTGCGCGCGGTACGGATCAGCGGGGTCAGTTCGGGGGCTGAGTGAACGATGAACCACGGGTCGACCGCGATACAGTGCCCGCCGACGCCGGGGCCGGGCGACGGGATGTTGACGCGCGGATGCCGGTTGGCGAGCGCGATCACGTCCCACACATCGATGCCCATTTTGTCGGCGACGAGGCTCAGCTCGTTGGCAAAGGCGATATTGACGTCGCGGAAGGCATTTTCGCTGAGCTTGACCATTTCGGCGACCTTGGCCGTCGTCGTGATGCACGCGCCGCGCACGAACGTCCGGTAGAACGCCAGTGCCTTGCGCGCGCAACGTGGGGTGATGCCGCCGATGCAGCGATCGTTGTCGATCAGCTCGACGAGGATGCGACCCGGCAGCACGCGCTCGGGGCAATAGGCGATGGCGACATCCGCCGCACCGTTCCCGGCGTGGGGGAATTTCAGATCGGGGCGAAGGGCCTCCAACGCATCGCGGACCTGGTCAGTGGTGCCGACCGGCGAGGTCGACTCCAGGATCACGACATCGCCCGCTTTGAGTACTGGCGCGATGCCGCGCGCGGCGGTCAGGACGTGACGGACATCGGGCGCGTGATCGTCGTCGAACGGCGTCGGCACGGCGATGATGAAGACGTCGGCGGCCTCCAGCGTCACGGACGCACGCAGCAGCCCGCACTGGACGACGCCCTGAACCAGTGCGTCGAGATCGACCTCTTCGATATGAACGCCGCCCGAATTGACCGTGTCGACGACCGACTGGTGGATATCGATGCCCAGCACCGACGCGCCCGACCGCGCCACGACGGCGGCGGTGGGCAGGCCGATATAGCCGAGGCCGAGGACGGCGACTTTGGTCTGGTGCTTGGGGGCCATGAAATCCTGAAATCCTGCGCGTTTAGGCAGACGCCTTAGCGCAGTTCCGTTGTGCTTGGGTAAACGCGCCTCAGGTGGACAGGAACCAGCGTTCGCTACCTTCCAGCCCGATCGCGGTCAGCCGCCCGCTGGCATAGGCACCCGTATCGATCCCGATGCGATTGGGGCGTTCGTCGATCCCCGCCGTGATCGAATGGCCGTGGACGACAATGACCCCATGATCGCGCGGGTCGTCGAGGAACCGGTCGCGGATCCAGCGCATGTCGGCAGGGCGCTGTTCCTCGATGGGCGTCCCCGGCTTGATCCCGGCATGGACGAACAGATAATCGCCCGAACGCCACGTATCGCGAAAACCGCGCAGGAAGGCGATATGGTCGGCGGGCACATGGGTCGCGAGCAGGGTCACCAGCAGCGTAAAATCGGCACTGTCGTAATCGGCTGCGCTCACACCATAGCTCAGCAACGTCTCGCGCCCGCCGATGCGGTGGAAAAGCCGCGCCGCCGCTTCGTCGCCCTCCCACGCGTCGATGAACACCTCCTCATGGTTGCCCATCAAAAAGATGCAGGGACGCGCTTTGGACAGTTGCGTCAGCCGCTCGATCACGCCGCGCGATTCGGGGCCGCGGTCGACAAGATCGCCCAGCAGAACCAGCGTCGTGTTGGCCGGGCCACGCTCGCGGTCGTCCTCGCCGATGCGAAGCAGCAACTCGTCGAGGCAGTCACGACGCCCGTGGATGTCACCGATCGCATAAAGGCGTTCGCCCGCCGCGATGGTGCGGGGCGGCGGCAGGGGCGTCTTGCGGGAAAAGAGCGATTTCAGAGCCATGGCGCGCGATTACCGGCTGTCGATGAACCGGCGGTGACGGTCAAGGCTGGAATGTTGGGTTAGGCGAAGTGCGTTTCGACCAGCTCGCGGGGATCGAGACCGAGCCGGTCGATCTGGGCGCGGACACTGGGCCAGGTGTGCCGCAGGAAAACCTCGCGCTCCTGATCGCGCAGCCGCTCGCTTGCGCCCTCGGCGACGAACATGCCGACGCCGCGACGGACCGCGACAAAGCCCTCGTCCTGCAACGTCTGGTACGCCTTGGCGACGGTCAGCGGATTAGCGCCGTGCTCGGCGGCAAAGGCACGGACCGAGGGGAGCTGGTCGCCTTCGCGATACTCGCCCGCAAGGATCGAGCCTGCCAGCAGCCCGCGGAGGCGCAGGTAGACGGGGGCAGGTGTATTTTCCACGGCTGTCATGCGACACTAATACACCGCAATCGCTACAGAGTCACGCATTTAATCGGGTGATGGACTATTTGGTCCATTCGCGCACGACGGTTTCAAAGTCGGGACGCGGACGTTCTTCCATTTCGCGCGATGGCGAGCCGAGGAAAACAAACCCGGCAATGCGTTCGTCTGCAGTTCCGAAGGCATCGCGGACGGCATCGCTATAGGCTGCCCAGCCGGTAAGCCAGCCGCCGACGAAGCCGGACGCATGCGCGGCGTTCAACAGGTTCATGATCGCCGCACCGGCCGACAGTTCCTGTTCCCAGACGGGAATCTTGCTGCCCGCGACCGGCGAAGACAGGGCGACGACCAGCGACGGTGCCTGATGCGCGAACTGTTCCATCGCCTCGATCTCGAGGCGACCGGCTTCGGGTTTTTCCGCGCGATAGGCGTCGGTCAGCAATCCGGCGAGCGCCGCGCGTTGGTCCGCGCGGACAATGACGAAGCGCCACGGCGCGAGCTTGCCATGATCGGGCACCCGGATCGCCGCGGCCAGAATGGCGTGGAGCTGGTCCGCATCGGGGCCGGGACCGATCATGTCGCGCGGCTTGCCCGAACGTCGGGTGTGGAGAAGGGCGAGCGGCGATGAGATATCGTTGAACATGAGCGCGCGGCTAACAGCGGCCTCGCCTAGCGGCAAGCGCGCGGCTAGGACGACATCGTGTTTGCGATCGCGCTTGCCCTTGTTCTGACGCCCCAGCAGGCGGCGATCCGCGCCCTTGCCGATCAGGACATGCGTGTGGCGACGGTCGGGACGCGGCTGGCGCAGGGGGCGGCGGCGATGTGCCCCGGCCAGCATCTCAGCACCGCGGGATTGGTTATCCAGGACGCGGCGCAATATTCGGCGGCGACCCGCGACGATGCGCGCTCGGCCCTGATGCTCGGCGAGGGGCCGACGGTTGTCGGCGTCGTCGAGGGCGCGGGGCTGGCCGCACGGATCGGCGATGTCGTGGTGGCAGTCGACGGGGCGACGGTCGCGGCCAGGCCGCGCGCGGGCGCTTACGACCGCGTGGCGCAGGTCGAGGACGCCATCGAGGGGGCAACGGCACCCAAGGTCGCGCTCGACATCCGTCGCGGCGGCGCGTCGCTGCCGATCGATCTGGCGGTTGTCGCGGGCTGCCGCTCGCGGTTTCAGATCGTGCAGGGCGGCCTCGACAAGACGCAGGCCGATGGGCGCTATGTCCAGATTTCGGAGCGGATGCTGTCGCTTGCGCCTACCGACGACGCGCTGGCGGCGATTATGGCGCACGAACTCGCGCACAACATCCTGCGCCACGCCGCGCTGAAGACACCGTCGAAGCTGGCCGAGTACGAGGCCGATCGACTAAGCGTATGGCTGGTTGGACGGGCAGGATATGATCTCGGTGCGGTCATGCCGTTCTGGGAAGCGCTGAAAAAACGCAGCGATTACGGCATCTTCTCGGACGGAACCCACCCAGGGTGGAAAAATCGTCTGGCGGCGATCGCGGCGACGCTGGCCGAAGTACGTGCACAAAAAGCCGCAGGCGCACCGCTCGTTCCTTCGCCGCAAGAAGACGCTTCACAGCCGCCGAAAGCGCGCTAGTCTCACGCGCAACAATGTTACGCTTCGGCGCGCAAACGCCGGACGTCAGCCAAGGGGTCGGATATCTTGAAGAACATGTCGCTGTGGAGTGAGTCCGACTGGATCGCGGCCATCGCCGTGGTCGTACTCGGCGTTTTCCTTGCCATGGGGGCCAAGATCGCGGTCCAGCGCGAGCCGGAGTTCGCCGGGCACCCCAAGGGCCTCTACATGCTGTTCTTCGCCGAAATGTGGGAGCGGTTCTCCTATTACGGCATGCGGGCGATCCTGATTTTCTATCTCACGCAACACTGGCTGTTCTCGGATTCGAAATCGTCGCTGATTTATGGTGCCTACACGGCGCTCGTGTACATCACACCGGTCCTCGGGGGCTATCTCGCCGACCGCTATCTGGGGCAGCGCCGGGCCGTGGTTTTCGGCGGTATCCTACTCGCGGCCGGACACAGCCTGATGGCGGTCGAGGGCGTCGGCGGGCAGAACGACCCGACGATCAACGTCTTCTGGGCCGCGCTTGCTTTCATTATCGTTGGCTCCGGGTTCCTGAAGGCCAACATCTCGGTGATGGTCGGGCAACTCTACAAGCTGACCGACATCCGCCGCGACGGTGCCTACACGATTTTTTACATGGGCATTAACGTGGGCGCGGCGCTCGGTACGATCCTTGTCGCCTATCTCGGCCAGACAATCGGCTGGGGCTATGGCTTTGGTCTCGCGGGTATCGGGATGGTGCTCGGGCTCGTCGTGTTCGTGCTCGGCAAGGGTGCCCTAAAGGGTGCGGGCGAGGCACCTGCACCGCTGGCCAAGTCGAAGGAGTGGACTCTTTATGCCATCGGCGTCGGCGCGGTCGCGGTGATCTGGGCGCTGGTCCAGTCGCAGGGCATCATCCAGACGCTGCTCGGCATCTCGGGTGTCGCGTTGCTGCTCTATGTCCTCTACGAAAGCTTCAAGCTGCCCAAGGAACCGCGCGAGCGCATGTTCGCGATCTTGTTCCTGATTTCGCTCAATCCGATTTTCTGGGGCTTGTTCGAACAAGCAGGCGGGTCGATGAACCTGTTCACCGACCGCTTCGTCGAGCGCGGCAATGTGCCCGCAGGCATCTTCCAGTCGATCAACCCGATCTACATTATCCTGTTCGCGCCGTTCTTCGCGGCGCTTTGGCAATGGCTTGGACGCAAGGGTTTGGAGCCATCTGCACCCGCCAAATTCGGCTTGGCGCTCCTCCAGATGGGCATTGCCAACCTCGTGCTGGTCTGGGGCGCATCGACCTTTGGCGTGGCGGCGATGACGCCGGTGCTGTTCGTGTTCCTCTACTACGCGTTCGCGACCACGGCCGAACTTTGCCTGTCGCCGGTCGGCCTGTCGGCGATGAACCGGCTCGCGCCGAAGCATCTGGCCTCTCTCATCATGGGCGCATGGTTTTACATGACCGCAGTCGGCAACTTCGTCGCGGGAAAAATCGGCGAGGCGACCGGCGGCGAAAGTGGCGAGATGACCAAGCAGGGTCTGCTCGACATCTACAATTTGTTCGGCTGGATCGCGATCGGCGTCGGTGTCGGCGTGCTGCTGCTCTCGCCGATCGTGAAACGCTGGATGCACCTCGATACGCTCAAGGACGAGGAGGCGGCCTGATGTACCGACGGATCGGCGCGAGCGCGCTTGTTGTCGCCCTTGCGGCCTGTTCGGCAGCCCCCGCGCCGAAACCGGCGAGCGTCTCGACCAAACCGGCAACGACCGCCGTCAAATGGAACGCCGACCCGTATCCGTCGACCTACAAACCCTATCCCGCCGCCCCGACCGCCATTCGCGGCGCGACCATCCTCGACGGCGAGGGCGGACGGATAGAGCGCGGCGTCGTGTTCATGTCGGGCGGCAAGATCACCAGTATCGGCGGGCCCGACACCCCGATCCCGGCCGATATCGCGGTGTTCGACGGCACCGGCAAATATGTAACGCCGGGCATCATCGATATCCATTCGCACCTCGGCGACTATCCGAGTCCGCAGGTCGATGCGCTGTCGGACGGCAATGAGGCGACGGGGCCGGTGCGGCCCGAGGTATGGGCCGAACATAGCGTCTGGCCGCAGGATCCGGGGTTTAGCCGGGCGCTGGTCAACGGAGGTATCACGTCGCTGCAGATCCTGCCCGGTTCGGCAAATTTGTTCGGCGGGCGTTCGGTCGTGCTCAAGAACGTCTATGCCCGCACCGTGCAGGGCATGAAATTTCCCGGCGCGCCCTATGGCCTGAAAATGGCGTGCGGCGAGAACCCCAAGCGCGTGTACGGCAGCCGGGGCCAGATGCCTGCGACCCGCATGGGCAATATGGCGGTCAACCGCGGTGTCTGGGCCAAGGCGGTGGAATATAAAAAGAAGCTCGACAAGGGCGGCGACGTGACGCGCGACATCGCGATGGACACGCTTGCAGGCGTGCTGGCGGGCGATATCCTCGTCCAGAACCATTGCTACCGCGCCGACGAAATGGCGCAGATGATCGATCTGTCGAAGGAGTTCGGCTACAAGATCACCGCGTTCCACCACGCCGTCGAAAGCTACAAGATCGCCGATCTGTTGAAAGCGAACGGCATTTGTTCGGCAATGTGGGCCGACTGGTGGGGCTTCAAGATGGAGGCCTATGACGCCATTCCGGAGAATATCCCGCTCGTCCATAACGCCGGGGCGTGCGCGATCGTCCATTCGGACGACGCCAACGGGATCCAGCGGCTCAATCAGGAAGCGGCCAAGGCGCTCGCCAGCGGACGACGGGCGGGGATCGTTATCCCCGAAGAAATCGCGTGGACCTGGCTCAGCTGGAACCCGGCCAAGGCCATGGGGATCGGCGACCGGACGGGCAGCCTGAAGGTCGGCAAGATGGCCGATGTCGTCCTGTGGAACGGCAATCCGTTCAGCGTTTACACCCGCCCCGAGCGCGTCTGGATCGACGGTGCGCTGATGTACGACGCCAACGATCCGAAGCGGCGGCCGGTGAGCGATTTCGAGCTGGGCCAGGCCGGTGAGGGAGACACGAAATGAGCCCGCGTCGTCGCATCTCTCCCCTCGGCATGTTCGGCATGATGTGCGGTGTCATGGGTGGCTTCATCGGCTATCGCGCGAACGCCGAAACGGTCGCAATCACCGGCGGCACCGTCGCCATCGGCGACGGCTCGGCGCCTGTTGCAGGCACTGTCGTCGTCCGTGACGGGCGGGTCGTTGCGGCGGGTGCGGGGGTGGCCGTCCCACCAGGCGCGCGCGTCGTCGACGCAACCGGCAAATGGGTTGCGGCGGGAATCGTCGCCGGGTTTTCGCGGCTGGGCTTGGTCGAGGTCGATGCCGTCGATCCGACCAACGACGGTGCGGCGCGCAATACCGTGTTCAACGCGTCGTTAGATGTCGCCAACGGGCTGAATGCCCGCGTGCCCGCGATTGCGATCAACCGGTCGCACGGCATCACCCGCGCGGTCGTCGCGCCCGATGCGGCGGGCAGCATGTTTGCAGGCCAAGGCGCGGTGATCGACCTGTCGGGCAACGCCAACGACGTGACGCGTCCGCGTGCGTTCCAGTTCATAGAGTTCGGCGAAGCGGGTGCGCGGATCGCGGGCGGCAGCCGCCCGGCAAGCCATGCGATGTTCCGCAACATGCTGGCGGAGGCGCGCGACTATGCGCGCAATCCCGGCGGTTACGACGGGCGGAGTAAGGACGCGATGCTCCAGCGCCGCGATGCCGAGGCATTGCTGCCGGTCATCGACGGGCGAATGCCGCTGGTCGTCCATGTCGAGGGCGGACCCGACATTCTCAAGGTTCTGGCGCTCCGCACGGAATTCCCAAAACTCCGTCTCGTCCTCGTCGGTGCGACCGAGGGCTGGACGGTGGCGCGCGACATCGCGGCGGCGGGCGTTCCGGTGATCGCCTCTGCGCTCAACGACCTGCCTGCCGGGTTCGAACAACTGGCGGCCACGCAATCGAACATCGGGCGGATGAAAGCAGCAGGCGTGCAAGTCTCGATCGGCACCATCGACGACGACGACCCGCGCATGCCGATCCGCACGACGCAATATGCCGGCAATCTGGTTGCGCTGACCAGAATCCCCGGCGCGACCGGTCTCGACTGGGCAAGCGCCTTTGCCGCGATCACGTCGAAGCCTGCCGAGGCACTGGGCCTCGGCGGCGAGATCGGCTCGCTGCGTCCCGGGCGGCGCGGCGATGTGGTGATCTGGTCGGGCGACCCGCTCGAAGTGTCGAGCGCGCCCGAGCGGCTGTGGATCGACGGGGTCGAACAATCGCTCGCCACCCGCCAGACGCGGCTGCGCGACCGCTATCTGAAACCGCAGGAAGGCGCATTGCCCAAAGCCTACGACCGCTGACCGGGGGGATCATCATGCCGCAACTCATCACCGCACTCGCGCTGTTCGTGGGCACGCATTTCGCGATGTCGCATCCGTTGCGCGCGCCGCTGGTTGTACGGCTGGGGACGGCGGGCTTTCAGCTGCTCTATACCTTTGTGTCGTTCGCGACGCTCGGAGCAGCGGTGGTGGCGTTCCGCAGCGTCCCCGTCGGCGAGCCGTTGTGGGCGGTCGGCGATGGATTATGGGCTGTCTCGACGGTCGTGATGCTGGCCGCGAGTATCCTTCTGCTCGGCTCGTTCGTCCGCAATCCGGCGCTGCCTGCACCGGGTGCCAAGGAGCTTGCGGCGCAACCCGCACGCGGCGTGTTCGCAATCACGCGGCACCCGATGATGTGGAGCTTTGCGCTGTGGTCGCTGTCGCATGTCCTGATTGCCCCGCGCCCGCCCGTGATCGTGCTGTGCGCGTTCGTCGCGTTCCTGGCCCTTGTCGGGGCGGCGGGGCAGGACCACAAAAAGGCGGCGCTGATGGGCGATGCCTGGCGGGACTGGGAATCGCGCACCAGCTATTGGCCGTTCGGCGGGCAGATCTCGGGCCGCATTCCTTGGGGTGCGGCAACGCCGGGGATGCACGCGCTCGGCGGCGGACTGGTCGTGTGGCTGCTCGCGACTTGGGCGCACCCGCTGGCCGGGGCAGACATGTCAGCCGGGATTTGGCGCTGGTTCTGATTCGCCCACACGCCTCGCCACGGCGGCGGTAACAGCGACATCCATCGTCACATTGCCGACGGTCCGGAAAATATCGGGTATCGTTTCGACTGCCACGAGCAGCGCCAGCGGCTCGATCGGGACGCCCAGCGCCAGCGCGACCGGGGCGATGTTGAGGAAGAAGGTCAGCGTCCCCGGCAGGCTGACCGACCCCATGGTCGTTATCGCGGAGACCGCGACCCCTGCCGCCAGCGCCGCCGGCGGGACCGGTATCCCGTACCAATGCGCGACATAAAGCGCGACCGCCAGGTTCATCGACGGGCTCGTCGCGCGGAAAATCGCGACCGCGAGCGGCAGCACGACATCGGCGACGCCGTCGCGCACGCCGAGTTCCTTGCTCGCCGCGAGCATCGCCGGCAGCGAAGCCAGCGACGACTGGGTACTGATCGCAACCGCCTGCGGCCCTGATGCTGCCTTGGCGAACCGCGCCAGCGACAGCCGCGCGCCGAGGACGGCGACGAAATAGGCGGACACCAGCACCGCGAAACCCATCGCCGAGACCGTCAACATATAGTGCAAAAAGGCCCCGACCGCCGCCGCACCGGTTCGGGCCCCGACGATGAAGGCGAGCAGGAACACGCCTGCCGGTGCGACTGCCAGCACCCAACCGATGATGACCAGCATCGCATCTGACACCGCCGACATGAATCCCACGATCCGCTCGCGTGATTCGGGCGGCAGGCGCAGCGTGGCAAAGGCGAAGAAGGCGGCGAAGACGACGAGCGGCAGAATGGCGTCGTTTGCCGCCGCCGCGATCGGGTTCGACGGGATCAGCGACTGGACGAACTCGCCGATGCCCACGACCGGTCCCGGCGGCGGCGTGCCGGTCAGCGCTGATTTCAGCGATTCTCCTGCGCCCGCCGACAACGGCCATAAGTCGAGGAAGGCCGGAACGGCCAGTGCTGCAGCAATCGTCGTGATCCAAAGGATCGCGACGAACCAGATCATCGCCCGGGCTGTCAGCCGTCCGGCTCGCGCGGCATCGGCGCTTTGTGCGATCCCGACGACCAGCAACGCGAACACCAGCGGGACCACGGTCATGCGGAGTGCATTGAGCCAGAGCGTCGCGATGGGGTTCGCATAGTCGGCGGCCTGCGTTGCCATTGTCGGGTTCAGGTCGGCCCAGCCGATCCCCAGCCCCAGGCCGAGAACGAGCGCGATGAGGATGCGGGTGGCGTTGGACATGGGCAGTTGCTAACCCGCACGCACCCGCTGTCAAAGCGGCAATGACAGTTTTTGACGCGGCGGGGACAGATGGCACGCAAATTCTTTGGCACCGACGGCATCCGCGGACTGACAAATACCGCGCCGATGACGCCCGAAATCGCAATGAAGGTCGGACAGGCGGCCGGCACTTATTTCCTGCGCGGCGACCATCGTCACCGTGTTGTGATCGGCAAAGACACCCGGCTGTCGGGCTATATGGTCGAATCGGCGATGCAGGCGGGTTTCACAAGCGTCGGCATGGACGTCACGCTGGTCGGCCCTCTGCCGACGCCCGCCATCGGCATGTTGACGCAGTCGCTTCGCGCGGACCTTGGGGTGATGATTTCGGCGAGCCATAACGCGTTTCAGGATAACGGTATCAAGCTCTTTGGGCCTGACGGATATAAACTGTCGGATACTGCCGAGGGCGAGATCGAAGCCCTGATCGAGGGCAACGTCGACCTTGCACCGGCTTCCGAAATCGGGCGGGTTCGGCGGATTGACGACGCCAAGGGCCGCTATATTCATTCCGCCAAATCGACTTTCCCCGAACACTTGCGCCTAGACGGCCTGAAGATCGTTATCGATTGCGCCAATGGGGCGGCGTATCAGGTGGCACCGTCCGCGCTGTGGGAACTAGGCGCAGAAATCGTGGCGATAGGCGTCGCGCCCGACGGCAAGAACATCAACAAGGGATGCGGATCGACCGCACCGGCGCTGCTTCAGGAAACCGTGGTTGCCAGCGGCGCGCATATCGGCATTGCGCTCGACGGCGACGCCGACCGGCTGATCGTCGTCGATGAAAAGGGGCAGGTTGTTGATGGCGACCAGTTGATGGCGCTGATCGCGACCAGCTGGGCGCGGAGCGGCATGCTGGCAGGGGGCGGGCTGGTCGCCACCGTCATGTCGAATCTCGGCCTCGAACGGCGGCTGGCGAGCGAGGGGCTGACGCTCGAACGCACGGGCGTGGGCGACCGTTATGTCCTTGAACGGATGCGCACCAAGGGGTTCAACGTCGGCGGCGAGCAATCGGGGCACATCATCCTGTCGGACTATGCCACGACCGGCGACGGACTTGTTGCGGCGCTGCAAATCCTTGCCGAGCTGGTCGCCACAGGCAAGCCAGCCAGCGAACTGCTCCACCTGTTCGACAAAGTGCCGCAGTTACTGAAAAACGTGCGCTTTTCGGGCGGCAAGCCGCTCGATGACGCGCGCGTAAAGGCCGCGATTGCCGAGGCCGAGGCCGAATTTGTCGGGCGCGGACGGCTGGTCATCCGTCCGTCGGGCACCGAACCGCTCATCCGCGTGATGGCCGAAGGGGACGATGAGGCACAGGTGCACCGGCTGGTCGATATGATCTGCGACACGGTGAAGGACGCGGCCTAGTGCTGGAGATGCGCCCCGATTGCGAACGCTGCGGCACCGATTTGCCGCCGTCAGCAGGTGGGGCATTCATTTGCTCGTTCGAATGCACCTTTTGCGCGGATTGTGCCGAAGCGCTCGATGAGCGGTGCCCGAATTGCGGCGGCGAATTGCTCGACAGGCCGACGCGGGCGAAGGCGCTGCTGGACAAGTTTCCGGTATCGGCAGTGCGGAAATTCAAGGGGTGACCCCCCGCATTCTTGTTATCGCCGGGTCGGACAGCGGCGGCGGCGCGGGCATCCAGGCCGATATCAAGACAGTCACGATGCTCGGCGGTTTTGCGATGACCGCCATTACCGCGATCACCGCGCAGAATACGCTCGGCGTTATGGCCGTACACCCTGTGCCGACCGATATGGTTATCGCGCAGATCGATGCCGTGCTCAGCGATATCGGCGCTGACGCAATCAAGATCGGGATGATCGGCAGCGCCGAGACCGCCAATGCGGTCGCCGACCGGCTGGCACATGTCGATCTGCCCATCGTCTTCGATCCGGTCATGATCGCGACCAGCGGGGCGAAGCTGGCCGATGCGGCGACGATCATGGCGTTCCGGCGACTGATGGCGCTTGCCACCGTCACGACGCCTAATATTCCGGAGGCCGAGGCGCTGGGCGGGGCCGAAGCTATCGGACGGCATGGCTGCCATGTCGTGGCAAAAGGCGGCCACGCCGACGGCAAGTGGATTATCGACCGGCTGCTCGCACCTGACGGCAGCGAGGTCACGCGACTTGAAGCCAAGCGCTTCGACACCGACGACACGCACGGTACCGGCTGCACCTTTGCCAGTGCGCTCGCCTACGGGCTGGGCGCGGGCCTGTCGATTGAAGAGGCTTTCGGCCACGCTATCCGCTTCGTGCGCCTCGCTATCCTGTCCGCGCCGGGGCTGGGAGGCGGCGCGGGACCGCTTGGCCACCAGAATGTTACCGATTTCCGCGACGAGGATGCCATTCCCCTGATGTCGCTCAACCAGATTACTGTCGGTGCGCGCGACTATGCGGCTTCCGTCGCCTTTTACGAAAAGCTGGGATTACGCCTGATCGTCGATAGCCCGGATAATGGCTATGCCCGCTTTGAAGCACCAAATGAGGCGACGATGTCGCTGCATGTCGAGGCGGATGCGACACCCGGACCGACGACGGTCTATTTCGAGTGCGTCGGACTCGACGCCCGCGTCGCAGAGTTGAAGCGCGCGGGCTTTAACTTCGACAGCGAGCCTGTCGATCAAAGTTGGCTGTGGCGTGAAGCGTCGCTGCGCGACCCCTTCGGCAATCGTATCATCCTCTACAAAGCGGGCGAGAACCGACTTTATCCGCCTGGCGCGTGAGATGATTGTCGGCGTCGATGAAGCAGGGCGAGGGCCGCTCGCGGGGCCGGTGGTCGCGGCGGCAGTCGTGCTGTGCAAACCGCGTCCGGCGGGACTCGATGATTCGAAGAAACTTTCGGTCAAACGACGGGCCGAACTGGAAGCCGCGATCAAACGGCGGTGTCGATGGGCCGTGGGTGTCGCGGACGTGGAGGAGATCGACCGGCTGAATATCTTCGGCGCGACGATGCTGGCGATGACACGGGCGGTCGCGGCGCTGAATTGTTGCGACGACATTGTCGAAGTGCGGGTGGATGGCAACCTCACGCCTGCGGGCCGCGTCGCGGGCTGGCGCTGGACGGCACGCGCGATCGTCGGCGGGGATGCGATCGAACCGTGCATCTCGGCAGCGAGCATCATCGCCAAGGAACACCGCGACCGGATCATGCGCGCGGCGGCAGTCGCGCACCCGCATTACGGCTGGGCCACCAACATGGGCTATGGCGCGCCCGAACATCTGCGCGGTCTCGCCGAACATGGCCCGACACCGCTCCATCGCCGCAGTTTCGCGCCCGTCGCAAAATATTTTTTGCAGCTGAGTCCTGATGGGCACACCCCCATTAGTTGAGTCCGGATGTGAAGCGAGTCGCTACATATCGACACAGACTCGTTTCGTTCCGTTTGCGATAGACGTCGATCTTCAGACTCTGTGTGAACTTCGCGCTTGACGCGGGACTCGGGCGGACTCACTCATGGCCGCCAATCGGGGGGTGATCGATGGGGGTTCTGACACGTCTGAAGGCTGCGGCACCGCTCGCCGAGCTGCCGCTCGACAGCATCCTGATGGACGACTGCATCGCGGCAATGGCCTCGCTGCCCGATGCCTGCGTCGACATGATCTTCGCCGATCCGCCCTATAATCTCCAGCTTGGCGGCGACCTGTTCCGGCCCGAGGGCGGCCGCGTCGATGCGGTCGACAACGACTGGGACAAGTTCGAGACCTTTGCCGCTTACGATGCCTTCACCGCTGCCTGGCTCGCCGAAGCGCGACGCATCCTGAAGCCCGATGGCACGCTGTGGGTGATCGGCAGCTACCACAACATCTTCCGCGTCGGTGCGAAGGTGCAGGATCAGGGCTACTGGATCCTCAACGATATCGTCTGGCGCAAGGCCAACCCGATGCCCAATTTCAAGGGTACGCGCTTCACCAACGCGCATGAAACGCTGATCTGGGCGGCGAAGAGCGAAAAGTCGCGCTACACCTTCAACTATCGCGCGATGAAGACGCTCAACGACGAATTGCAGATGCGCAGCGACTGGAGCCTGCCGATCTGCGGCGGCCCCGAACGCATCAAGCGCGACGGGACGAAAGCGCACCCGACGCAAAAGCCCGAGGCGCTGCTGTATCGCGTGCTGCTTGCCGCGACCAAGCCGGGCGACGTGGTGCTCGACCCGTTCTTCGGCACTGGCACGACCGGCGCGGTCGCCAAGCGGCTCGGACGGCGGTTCATCGGCATCGAGCGCGACGCGACGTATTGCGATGTAGCACGCGAGCGGATCGCGGCGGCGCTGCCGCTCGACGAGAGCGCGGTGACGACGATGATGGCCCCGACGGCGGCGACGCGCGTGGCGTTCGGGACGCTGGTCGAAACCGGATTGCTGGCCGCCGGGAGCGAGGTGTTCGACACCAGGCGGCGCTGGGTCGCGACGGTGCGCGCCGACGGGTCGCTGCTGTGCGGGACGGTCGCGGGTACGATCCACAAGCTGGGCGCGGCATTACAGGGCGCGCCGTCGTGCAATGGCTGGACCTTCTGGCACACCGAAATCGCAGGCGAGATCAAGCCGATCGACGCGCTGCGCCAGACCTATTTGTTGAGTACCGAACCCTAAGCGGGAGAACGACAATGCTGAACACCAACATTGCGCTGTTTCTGGGCCTCGCGGTCTTTGGCGTCTCAACGTCATCGGGGCCCGAAGCGGCACCAACGCGCTACAACGTCGAAATGACCGTCAGCGACCGTGGCGAAGTGATCGCGTCGCCGCGTCTCGTCACCACGGCGGGCGAACCCGCGCGGATGAAATTCGATGGCAAGGACGGCAGCCGGATCGACATGTCGTTGACGGCGTCACCGGCCGCACCGGGCAAGATCGCGGTCCGCTCCGACATCGTCACTACGGCGGCGAACGGCGTTGCCCGCAAATCGTCGCCGATGCTTGTGGTCGCCGAGGGCGAGCTGGGCACGATCGAATATGGATCGGTCTACGAGGGCAAAGGCGCGCCCGTGCGCGACCTGAAGCGCATCCAGTTCCGCGTCCGGGCGCTGGTAGACGGCGCTTAGCGGCATTCGGGCTATCGGCGCGGCTGGTCCTCGCCTAATCGGATGTCATGACCATTCATCAGCTGATCTACATGTCCGAACCGTTCGGCTTCGACGACGGGATCCTCAATGGCATCCTGTCGATCTCTCGCCGCAATAATCCGCGCGACGGTGTCACGGGGGCGCTGATCGTGCGGCGTGATATCTATCTGCAATTGCTTGAGGGGCCGGAGGCGGCGGTCGAGGCGGCGTTTGGGCGGATCAGCGGCGACGACCGGCATCTGGCGGTTCACCGGCTGTGCTCGGGCGCGGTCGCCGCGCGCCTGTTCCCCGACTGGGCGATGCGCGATGACCCTGCGCGGTCGTGGCTGTGGAGCGAGGCGCAGGTCGGCGCAGGTGCCGTGCAGGCGGCCAGCGCTACAGAAGTGCGCGGCGTGTTCGAACGCGTCGCGCGCGAGACGGTCTGACGATGGCTCTCTACCTCCGGCCCACCGCGTTCATCGATTCACCGGTCGGATTCGACGGCCAGTTCATGCGGCTGGCGGGCGGGATGTCGTTCTTTTCGGCGTTCGAAGCTATCACGGTCGAGGGCGGCGCGCGGGTGTCGAAGCGGCTGGTGCCCGTCGGCGAGATCGACGCGGTCGTGGCGGGCGATGGAGCCGCCGCTGCAACGCTTTCCCGCCTGACCAGCCCGCGTGCGCCGCTTGTCCTTGGCGAGCGCACGATCCGTCTCGACCAGCCCCAGGTCATGGGGATTCTCAACATGACGCCCGACAGCTTTTCAGATGGCGGCAAGCATCTGGGCGATGCCGAGGCGGCGGCAAGCGCAGGGGTCGCGATGGCAGCGGCGGGGGCGGCCCTTGTCGACGTCGGCGGTGAGTCGACCCGACCGGGCGCGAAGGACGTGTGGGAAGGCGACGAGATCGCGCGCACCGTGCCGGTGATCGAGCGGCTGGCACGCGCGGGTGTCGCGGTCAGCATCGACACCCGCAAGGCCGCTGTGATGAGCGCGGCGTTGGCGGCAGGGGCGGCGCTGGTGAACGACGTGTCGGCGCTGGGCCATGACGCCCAGGCGCTGGCGCTGATGGCCGGGGCGACCTGTCCCGTCGTCATCATGCACTGGCCCGACACCAAGACGCACGAGGGCGCGTACCGCGATCCGCTGATCGAAACCTATGACTGGCTGGCCGATCGCATCTTGGCGCTCGAAGCGGCCGGTATCGTGCGCAGCCGGTTGATCGTCGATCCCGGCATCGGCTTCGGAAAGGGTGTCGCGGAAAACCTGGCGCTACTCAACGGCCTGTCGCTGTTTCACGGCCTCGGCTGTCCGCTGCTGGTGGGGGCAAGCCGCAAACGCTTCATCGGCGCGCTGGCAGGCGAAGCGCCGGTCGAGGCGCGGCTGGCAGGGAGTCTGGCCGTCGCCCTTAAAGCTGCCGAACAAGGCGCGCAGATCGTGCGGGTGCACGATGTGGCGGAAACTGTACAGGCGCTAAGGGTGTGGCGGGGGATGCGCGATCAGGGGCTGAGTGGGTGACGGAGGGGCTTCGACAAGCTCAGCCAAGTCGGGTGTAGAATGATCGTCAAACCGACTTGGCTGAGCTTGTCGAAGCCTCTTCTGTAGGCCCGAACGAGCGATTTTACGCCGCGTCCTGAATCCCCAGTTCCGCCAGCTTGCGGTAAAGCGTGGACCGCCCGATCCCCAGCCGCCGTGCGACTTCGGTCATGCGCCCCCTGTAGTGCCCGATCGCCAGCCGGATCACATCCGCCTCGATGGCATCGAGCGCGCGGAGATTGCCGTCAGGCTGGTAGAGCGCCACGCCCGCGCCCGAGGGTTCGCCGGGCTGCGGCGTGCTGAGCGATTGTGCGGCGATATGCGGGAAGTCGCTGGCGGTCAGCGCATCGCCCTCGCAAAGCACCGCCGCGCGGAACAGCACGTCGTGGAGCTGGCGGACATTGCCCGGCCAGACATAGCCCGAGAGCAATGCCATCGCCTCGTCGGTAATGCCCAGATCACGGAGACCCGGCTGGCGCGCGATGCGGCTGAGCAAATGGCGGGCCAGCGCGGGGACGTCGCCGCGCCGTTCGCGCAAGGGAGGAATCGTTAGCTGGACCGCCGCAAGCCGGTAATACAGGTCTTCGCGGAAATGCCCGGCCGCGACGCGGTCGAGCAAAGTGCGGTTGGTCGCGGCAACAATGCGGACATCGACTTCGCGCGGGTAGCGCGCGCCCGCCGCGATAACTTCGCCCGATTGCAGGACGCGGAGCAATTTGACCTGGGCGTCGACCGGCAGCTCGCCGACCTCGTCGAGGAACAGCGTCCCACCATCGGCGTCGATCAGCTTGCCAATCTGGCTAGTGAACGCACCCGCGAACGCGCCTTTTTCATGGCCGAAAAGTTCGGACTCGATCTGGTTGACCGGCATCGACCCGCAATTGACGACGACCAGCGGGCGTTTGGCGCGGGGAGAGGCCGCGTGGATGGCCTCGGCAATCACTGCCTTGCCGACGCCGGTTTCGCCCTCGACCAGCATCGGCACGCGCGCACGCGCAGCCTTGGCCGCAATCGCGAGCGCGGCCCGGAATTTGGGCGCCGAGCCGACGATCTCGTCGAAGCCCAGGGCCGCGCCGATCTTTTCGGTCAGCGGGCGCAATTCGCCGCCGTCGGTGCCGTTCTGGATCGCGGCTTCGAGTGCCGCGAGCAAACGCTCGGGTGCAATCGGTTTGACGAGGAAGTCCGAAGCTCCTGCGCGCATCGCCGTGACCGCGACATCGATGCTGTTGTTCGCGGTCAGCATCAGGATGGGCAGTGCGGGGCGGCGCGCGCGCAATTCCTCGATCATCGGGGCGATATCGTCGCCCACGTCGATCAGGATCGCGTCGAGCATCATGCCGTCGCGGGTGCCCAGCGTCGCAATCGCAACCTCGCCCTCGGGCGCGACGATGGTACGCCAGCCCGCGCGCGCGGCAAGCGCCGACACCAGCCGCGCCTGCGCGGGCTCGGCATCGACGAGCATCAACATGCGGGTCCCGTTCGGCGTCATCGTGTTTGCGTGCTGTCCACTCTTGCCCTGAACGATCCCCATAGCGCGCGGGAGTAAAGGGGGGCTTAAGGTCCGACCGAACCTTGGGGTGAAACCCTTGACCCGCCTTGGCGCGTGGCTAAGGACGGGCGAGGGCATTCATCGATCAAGAGGGTAGGACATGGCCGGACACGGCGAGACGAACGGCGAAGCTGGGGCAATGGACATCACGGCCCACCGCGCCTCGTACGAGGGCTTTCTCGGCTGGTTCAAATGGGGCGCGATCGTCTCGTTCATCGTCGCCGCCATCGTTGTGGTAATCATCGCCTGATGAAAATCGGCGTCCTCAAGGAAACCGCCGAGGGCGAGCGCCGCGTCGCTGCCAGCGCTGAAACCGTCAAGAAATTCGTGGCGCTGGGCGCGACGGTGGCGGTCGAGGCGGGCGCGGGCGCGGGCGCGAACATCGCCGATGGCGCATTTGCAGACGCGGGCGCGACGGTCGGGTCGCGGGGAGAAGTTCTGAACGACGCCGACATCCTGCTCGGCGTTGCGGGACCGACGCCGCCGTCGCTCAAGGGTGTCAAAAAGGGTGCCTGGCTGGCGGCGGGACTCAATCCCTTCGGCGAGCGCGCACGGGTCGACGAATATGCGCTGCTCGGCATCGAGGCGCTGGCGATGGAATTCATGCCGCGCATCACCCGCGCGCAGTCGATGGACATCCTGTCGTCGCAGTCGAATTTGAGCGGCTACAAGGCAGTGCTCGATGCCGCGTCGGAATACGGTAAGGCCTTTCCGATGATGATGACGGCGGCGGGCACGGTGAATGCCGCGCGCGTCTTCGTGATGGGCGTCGGCGTCGCGGGGCTACAGGCGATTGCGACCGCGCGGCGGCTGGGCGCGCAGGTTTCGGCGACCGACGTGCGCTCGGCGACCAAGGAACAGATCGAGTCGCTCGGTGCGAAGGCGATCTTCGTCGAGGACGTGAAGGGTATCGAAGGCGAAGGTGCGGGCGGTTACGCCACCGAAATGTCGGACGAGTATAAGGCGGCACAGGCGGCGCTCGTGTCGAGCCATATCGCCAAGCAGGACATCGTCATCACCACCGCGCTGATCCCCGGACGGCCCGCGCCGCGCCTGATTTCGGATGCCCAGATCGCGAGTATGAAGCCGGGCAGCGTGATCGTCGATCTCGCGGTCGAGGCAGGCGGCAATGTCGAGGGCGCGGTGGCAGGTCAGGTCGTCGAGGTGCACGGCGTCAAGATCGTCGGGCACAAGAACGTGCCGTCGCGGCTGGCGACCGACGCGAGCGCGCTGTTCAGTCGCAACCTCTACAACTTCCTCAGTGCCTTCTGGGACAAGGAAGCGGGCAAGCCTGTGCTCGACGAAGAAATCGGCAACGCGATCCGCCTGACGCAGGGCGGCAAGGTCGTGAACGAGCGGTTGTTGGGGTGATAGCGATTGTCGCCTTACTTGCAGCTGTGACGCCGGCAGTCGATGCACAGCCAGCATCATATGACGCGTTCTATAATGTGAATGCTTTCATCACGGGATTCAGCCTTGAAGGCTGTCGACGTCCGGATCTTGATCGGCGCACACGCGACATAGGCGCGAGACTAACCCGTCTGAACAGCATTTACTGGAGCCGATTGCCCGCAAAAAGCCTGTGGGCCGCACCCCCAATCGTTGTCACTACGCCGCCGGACTGCGCAAATGCCTCGTCGAATATTGTTCGACTGAGTCATCTCATAGACGATTTCGCCAAAGCGCTTGGGCGCAGGAGCCGCTAATGGACTTCATCAGCATCCTTTCCATATTCGTGATGGCCTGTTTCGTCGGCTATTATGTCGTCTGGTCGGTCACACCCGCGCTGCACACGCCGTTGATGGCGGTGACCAATGCGATTTCGAGCGTCATCATCGTCGGCGCGCTGATCGCGGCGGCGGCGGCGGGGAGCGCGTCGAGCAAATGGCTCGGGTTGCTCGCGGTGGTGATGGCGAGCGTCAACATTTTCGGCGGGTTCGCGGTCACCTCGCGGATGCTGGCGATGTACAAGAAGAAGGACCGCTAGGGTGGAACACGTTGCGGTCCCCGCTTGGGTCTCGATCGCCTATCTGGTCTCGGGCATCCTGTTCATCCTCGCGCTACGCGGGCTGTCGTCGCCGTCGACCAGCCAGGCGGGCAATCGCTATGGTATGATCGGCATGGCGATTGCGGTGGTGACGACGCTGGTCACCCATGTGCCTTACCTCGCCGGAGAATGTGTGCCCCGCGCCGGGGAGTACGGATGCGAGCCAGCGCCTTTGCTGGATGTCATTACGCTGGGCCAAATCCTCGCCGCCATCGCTATCGGCGCAGTCATCGGCATCGTCACGGCGCGTCGCATCAAGATGACCGACATGCCGCAACTCGTGGCGGCGTTCCACTCGCTCGTCGGCATGGCGGCGGTGCTGGTTGCGGCGGCGGCGTTCCTCAATCCGGCGGCGTTCGGCATCACCGGCCCCGATGGCGCGATCCTCGTCCAGAGCCGCATCGAAATGGGCCTCGGCGTCGCCATCGGCGCGATCACGTTCAGCGGTTCGGTCATCGCCTTCCTGAAACTCGCGGGCAAGATGTCGGGCAAGCCGATCATGCTGCCGGGGCGCCATGTCATCAATCTGGGGACGCTCGCCGCGATCCTCGGACTGGTCGGCTATTTCACTGTCGATCAATCGCCCTGGGTGTTCTGGACGATCGTCGCGCTCAGCTTCCTGATCGGTTTCCTGCTCATCATCCCCATCGGCGGGGCGGACATGCCGGTCGTGGTGTCGATGCTCAACAGTTATTCGGGCTGGGCTGCGGCGGCGATGGGCTTCACCTTGCACAACACTGCGATGGTCATCACCGGCGCGCTGGTCGGGTCGTCGGGTGCGATCCTGAGCTACATCATGTGCAAGGCGATGAACCGCAGCTTTATCAGCGTCATCGCGGGCGGCTTCGGCGGCGACAGCGGCGGCGGTGCGGGTGGCGAGGCCAAGGAACAGCGCCCGTGGAAGCGCGGCAGTGCCGAGGACGCGGCGTACATGATGAAGCAGGCCGACAGCGTCATCATCGTGCCCGGTTACGGCATGGCGGTCGCGCAGGCGCAGCACGCGCTGCGCGAAATGGGCGACTTGCTCAAGAAGGAAGGCGTCAGCGTCAAATACGCGATCCATCCCGTCGCAGGGCGCATGCCCGGGCACATGAACGTGCTGCTTGCCGAAGCGAACGTCCCCTATGATGAGGTGTTCGAGCTGGAGGATATCAACAGCGAATTCGCGCAGGCCGATGTCGCGTTCATCATCGGCGCGAACGACGTCGTGAACCCGGCGGCAAAGACCGACAAATCGTCGCCGATCTATGGCATGCCGGTGTTCGACGTCGACAAGGCGAAATCGGTGTTCTTCATCAAGCGGTCGATGGGCGGTGTGGGCTATGCGGGCGTCGATAACGACGTGTTCTACATGGACCAGACGATGATGTTGCTGGCCGATGCGAAGAAGATGGTCGAGGATATTAACAAGGCGATGGCGCACTGACGATTTAGTGTAAGCTAAATCGCGATGCGCCAAGCCCGGACGGCGTTGCGAAACTAACGACCGACGACGCGGCTTTGCCGCGTCGCCCGCCACCACCGCGCCTCAACTATGCCGGGCGTAGCTCGCGTCCTGCCGCGCATCCATGAACATCGACGACACGATCCGCCACGCGCCGTCGCCCTGACGTGACACGACATGCAGCGAACGATTGTCGCGTAGCGCGATGCTGCCACCGCCGACCAGACCTTGGCCCGACACCTGCAAATGGCACGACACCACCGCATGGTCGCGGTCGAGCCGCCGCAGCGCTAGTGCGGGCGGCGCGACCGGCTCGCCGTCGTTGAAATTGTTGTCGGCGAACAAGCCGCTGAGATACTCAACGATCTCAGCGCCGCCGCGTTTGACGCTGCCAAATGCGTTCACCCAGTCGGCATCATCCGAATAGACGCTCTGCAGCAGCGCGACGTTGCGGCTGGCAAACGCCATCAGCGCGCGGCCGATGGTCCCGCCGATTGCGGCGCGGTCGGCTTCGTCCATCGCTTCGATCCCGTTGATGCGGAGCATGGTCTGTGTCTCGGTCATGATAAGTTCCTTTCGGTTTGGGGTGCGCAAACTCAGAAGGCGAATGCGCGGATTGCGACCAGCGCGACGCCGAACAGCGCGAAGCAGGCAGGGACGGTCAGCACCTGTGCGGCGACGGTGGTGGTATCCATCGGCCCGGTCCAGGTCAGGAGCGGGCCGATGCCGCGTGCGAACGGTGATGGCGTTACGGCTGGGTTCTGCCGCACCAGAATGCGTGCCGTGCCGAAATACATGACGGCATAGGCGACGCTGATCGCGATCATGAACAGCGCGCCGCGATCGTGACCCGTCGCCAACAGGAGTCCGGTAAAGAACACGCCGTAACAGCCGAGCATCGTGCGCCAGATCCAGCGCGGCATTTTGAGGTCGGCGCTTTCGGGTTGCACATGGCGTGGCGCAGCCGGTTCAGGGTGGAGGATCGCAAGCGCGGTTGCATCGACGCAATCGGGCAGGTCGACATCGAACGCTGCGGCACGGTCTTCAAACATGGCTCAGTCCCCTCATGGCAGACACGTCGGTGCGGTTGTCGCGCTGGATGCGGATGCCGGTCAGCAGGCTGTCGGCGATCATGCGGGCGCGGGCGGAAATGAGGGTGCTGGCGGCGGGATCGCGTTCGATCTCGCCGAGCGTTTCGTCGAAGAGGGCGAGCCAGCGGAGGAATTCCGGGCGTTCGATCTGCGGGATCGCGGCGTGGAGGCGCATCGGGCTGCCCTCGAACTGCCCGTCGCCACGCAGGACCGCGGCCCAGAATTGCTTCATCCGCAAGAGGTGTGGGGTCCAGTCATCGACGCGGCTGGCAAAGACCGGGGCAAGGACGGCGTCGGCACGAACGCGGGCATAAAACCCCTCGACGAGGGCGTTGATGAACCCGGCATCGATCCCGAGCGCATCGGCTTCGGCGCGTTTGGCGGCGCGGGCACGGTCGGCGTGAGTGGCAGTCTCGGACATCGAAACGACTCGCTAAGTGGTAATTGATATGCCACTTATAGCGCGCTTGCCGATCAAAGCAACATCTAATATACTACTTTAATGCAGCTAAATCTCCAGACCGACTATGCGCTCCGCGCGCTCATGTTTCTCGCCACCGAAAACCGGCAGGCCTCGGTCGACGAAATCGCCTCGGCCTATGGCATCTCGCGGCATCACCTGATGAAGGTCGTGCAGCGGCTGGCGGCGCTCGGCTATGTGACGGCGCGGCGCGGGCGCGGCGGCGGGTTGCTGCTCGCGCGCGAGGCGCAGGACATCAACGCGGGCGAAGTCGTCCGCGCCTTCGAGCCGACGGGCACATTCGTCGAATGCTTCGACCGCACGACCAACACCTGCCCGGCGGCTGGCGCGTGCGGCTTGCAGGGGGCTCTCAACCTTGCCTTGCGCGACTTCCTGACGCGGCTCGACGGCTACACCATCGTGGACCTCATCCCAGCCAAGGACCGGTTTCGCGCACGGCTGTTCCCGGCGTTGACAGCGATCGATGCGAAGAGGGATGAACCCGCATCGATTTGAGCAACAGGGAGACCGTCATGACCGATGCGAGCCGTAGAGACATTCTGACCCACGGCATCATCGGCGCGTCGCTCGCCGCCGCGCCCTCGCTTACGCTCGCGCAATCGGGCGATATGGCAAAGCTCCGTAAAGCGGTCGACGCGGGCAACGACGCTGCGATCAAGCGCATCCAGGAATGGATATCGCTGCCCTCGATTGCCGCCGAGAACCGCGACATGTTGAAGGGCGCGCAATATATGGCAGCGCTCGCCAAGGACGCCGGATTTCAAAAGGCCGAGATCGTGCCCACCAAGGGGCATCCGGCGGTTTTCGCGACGCTCGATGCGGGCGCGAAGCGGACGATGGGCATCTATTTCATGTACGACGTGAAGCAGTTCGACCCCGCCGAATGGTCGTCGCCCCCCTTGGAAGCGCGGATCGTCGACAAGCCCGGCTGGGGCAAAGCCATCGTCGGGCGCGGTGCGATCAACCAGAAGGGGCCGGAGGCGACGTTCCTGGCGACGCTGCACGCGTTCCGCGCGGCGGGGGTAAAGCTGCCGGTCAACCTCGTGCTGCTGGCGGAAGGGGAGGAGGAGATCGGCTCGCCCAATTTCAGCGATGCGGCGACGCGGCCCGACGTGCTGGCTGCGCTGAAGCGGTGCGAGGGCATCATCATCCCCGCCGCCTGGCAAGACAAGCAAGGGAACGTCGACGTCAATCTGGGGTCAAAGGGCATCATCGAACTCGAACTGATCGCGAGCGGGGCGAAGTGGAAGCGCGGCCCCGCGAAAGACCTGCATTCGAGCTATAAAGCGATGGTCGATTCGCCGTCGTGGCGGCTGGTACAGGCGTTGCAGACGCTCGTGACGCCCGACGGCAATACGCCCGCCATCGACGGCTGGTTCGAGAATGTCCGGCCCCTGTCGGCGCGCGAAAAGGCCTTGATCGCGGAGAATGCGAAGCGGTCGAACGAGGCCGATATGAAGACGTCGATGGGCGTGCCCGTGTGGATCGACGATCTGCCGTTCCAGCAAGCGCTCGAACGCCTCGCGTCGCAGCCGACGGTCAATATCGAAGGGCTTGTCGCAGGCTACACCGGCCCGGGCGGCAAGACCGTGCTGCCCGCGCGTGCTGTCGCGAAAATCGACTGCCGCCTCGTCCCTAACCAGACGCGGGCGGAGGCGACGCGGAAGCTGCGCGCGCACCTCGACAAGCGCGGGTTCACCGATATCGAGGTCAATGTCTCGGGCGGCTACGACCCGACCGAGACCGCCGAGGACAGCCGCGTCATCCGGGCTGAACTGGCGACCTATAAAAAGGCAGGGTTGACCGCGACGCTCAACCCGCGGCTTGCGGGGTCGTGGCCGGGGGCTGTGTTTACAGCACCCCCGGTGTCGCTCCCCGCCGGACATTTCGGCCTTGGCCACGGCTCGGGTGCGCACGCGCCGGACGAATATTATGTGATCGAATCGACCAATCCCAAGGTCGCGAGCCTGCCGCAGGCAACGATGGGTTTTGCCGATTTCCTGTACCAGATTGCGGCAATTTCCTGACGCCTGAGCGACGGGATTTTGACGCTTTCGCCAGTGCACTGACGCTTTCGAACGCCCTTATCGTGGTTAACGCGGCTGGCACGGCGATTGCTGTGGTTCGTTCGCCTGCATCCCGCAGGCGGGGGACCGACCATGGCTTCTGCCGCACCTGCCTATGCCCGAACCGACCGCACCGAACGGCTTGTGCATGACCATATGCGGCTCGTCCGCAAACTGGCGTGGCACATTCACGGACGCATCGCCCGCGCGGTCGAAGTCGATGACTTGACCCAGACGGGCATGGTCGCGCTGGTCGAAGCGGCGCGGCGGTACGAGGATCGCGGGTTCAGCTTTGCGACCTATGCCAGCGTGCGCGTGCGCGGGGCGATGCTGGACGCCATGCGGGCGCAGCGGCCCGGCGGGCGCGGTGCGGCCGTTCATGTCGGGCCGCTCGACCAGCCCGAGGTCGAAAACATTGCCGATACGGCGCCGCTAGCGGACGAGGTGTTCGACACCGGTGGCCGCGCCGCTGACATGACCGTCGCCATGGCGCAGTTGCCGCCGCGCGAGGCGCAAATCCTGTCGCTTTATTTTGTCGAAGGCCTGGGCCTCGACGACATCGGCGCACGGCTCGGTATCGGCGCGGCGCGGGTGTGCCAGATCAAGAAAGCCGGTGTCGCTCGGTTGCGGGCAGTGCTCGCCTAGGCCCGGTTTCAGTTTTTAGAGCCCGCACTGTCCCCTCCCAAGCCACGACTTGGGCAAAGCCCAAGTCGTCAGTCACGGCTTTGCCGCGCTGGCCGAGCTTGCCGCTTCGCGGATTAGCGCCGCTAATCCGTCGGGCGGCTACGCCTAGAATCGCTTCCTGAAATCCAGCACCACATACCGCCCGCGCGGATCGAGATATCCCGGCTGATAGCTGAGCGGCACGGCACCCGATCCATCTCGTACGTCGCGGATGGTGTCGAAGATATTGGTCACGCCCAGCCTTACCCGGGCACCCTTGAGGAAGGGAATGTCCTGGACCAGCTTTTTCTTGCTGTCGAAGTTCAGGAACACGTTCAGGTTGAACGTCGCCAGATCGCCGAACCGCAGCGTCGAGGCAGCGGTCGAGCCGGTCACGACCGATCCGCTCTGATAGCTGCCGGTCAGGCGCATCCCGAGGCCCTTATTGAACCATCCGGTATCGAGATCGAAGCTGTGGCGCGGGCTGCCGCCATTGCTGCCCGTCGCGTCGCCGCCGAGCAAGTCGAGCACCGGCAGGCCGGGGCGGATCTGGATCTGGTCCATGAAGCGGATGTTGTCGTAGAGCGCGACCGTCCAGCGTCCGCCGTCGCCGCCGCGCCCGAAACCGCCGCCGCCGAAACCTCCACCGCCCGGACCTCCGGGACGCGGTCCGGCGCCGGGCGGTGGACCGCCACCGCCACCGGGGAAGCCGCCCGGGCCGCGCCCGCCCGCAGGTTGGCCGAACTCCTTCTGGAAGGTGAAACCGACGCGCAGCACATCGCTGCGGGTCGCGGCGAAATTGACCGGGCGTCCGTCGATGCTGACCAGCCGCCCGCTCGCGTCACGTGTTGCGCGGCCGGGGAAGGCGGCTTCGATGTCGGGGGTCAGCACGGGGAAGCTCGCGACCGGATTGGTGCTACGGTTGCGGAAATAATCGACCCCGATCGTCAACCCTTTCAGGCTGGGCGGCTGGTAGTTCACCGAGACTTTGGTGTCGCGCTGGCGCTCCTTGAGCAGCGCGGGATTGCCGCCCGAGGTGCGTGTGACCAGCACGGTTTCTCCGCGCGTATAATCATAGGTCGGCACCAGCGGCGTCGAGACGACCGGATTGCCGAGATCGCCGATCCCCGGCTCGGTATCCGCGCCGAGCGCGCTCGCGAGAAAGGTCAGCCCTTCGACCGGTTGCCAGTTGAGGCCATAGCCAAAGCTCAGCAATCCGCCGAAATCCGACAGCTTGCGATAGGCAATGTTGCCGTTGACCGTCAGTTTGCCGAGCACCGCCGCGACGTCCCGATCCCGGCTGGCAAGCGGTATGTCGATGTTGACGCGTCCGTTGGCTTCATCGCGCGCCAGCCGTGTCGCTTGTCCGATACCGCTACGCACCGACTGGCTGTTGAGCCGCGTCGTGGCAAACCCCGCGCGGAATGTCGTACGGACTGCACCCGCAGGCAAGTCCAGCGGCGAACCGGACAGCGTGTAGATGGCGTTCGATGTGTCGGTCTGCGTCCGCGCGGAATCGATGGCCAGATAAGGCAGAGGGCTCGCCGTTGCCGTCGAGAACGGATTGAACGTCGTGCCCGGTGCCGTCGCCAGCGCCTGAAGCGCAACAGTATCGACCCCGCGCCCCGTAACCGAGCGCGCGATATTGCGGTCGTAATTGCCGGTCAGCGACCAGAGCCACTTCGACAAATTTCCGTTGATCGTTAGCCCCGCGTGAAGCGCATCGGTGGTACCGGTGCGAGTCAGTGTCGGAAGGAAACCTCGCGTGATCGTCTGCCCGCCGCTCGTCAGTGTCGCAGTCTGTACGCCGAGCAGGGCATTGCTGGTATCGCGCTGCCAGCTTGCGTTGATCGTTGCCGATACGGTGTCGGTCAGCTTGCGGCTGAGAACGCCGTTCAGCTTGATCGAGTCGGAACCGGGAAGCAGCGTCCGGTACAGACCGCTATCTGCAAACGGGAATATCGTGGCGCGCTGAACGATGTTGCGCTGGCTTTCGAGGACGCTGGTGCCGGTCTCGTAGGTGCCGCCCAGTGTCAGGCGACCCGACTTCCCGATCCGCACCAACGTGCCCTGGAGCTCGCTTTCGCGCCGCACGCCCGCTGTCGAGCCGCCGTATTCAGTGTCGGTCGTAAACGCCCGGAAATTGTCTTTGAGGATGAAATTGACGACGCGCTGGTCGGCGGAATAGCCGTACTGCAGCGCGACTTCTTCGGGCAGGATCTGGACACGCTTGATTGCCTCCGGTGGCAGGTCGCGGAGTTCGCCGAACCCCGATACCCGCATGCCGTTGAGCAGCACGACGGGACCGCCGCCACCCCGCCCCCGCCCCGGACCGGTTTGCGGCGCGAGTGCCGACAGCAGTTCGGTGATCGACGCGGCACCGAAACTTTCAACTGCGTTTTCATCGAGCTCGACGATCGGTGGCACGTCGCTGATCACCGAACCGCTGATCCGTTCGGCCGTAACGACGATTTCGGGCGTGGCAGATGGATCGGCACCGGTCGCCGGCACCGCTTCGGCGACTGCAGAAGGGGCGGCCAGTGCTGGCACAGACAGTCCGGCAAGCGCCAGCGCGGCTACAGATACGAATCGCATGACTGCCGCCATAGCCGGACGACATGAATGCTGCATTGCGGCAGGTGTTCATGTGGCTCCCGATGCGGGTGGGGAACCGGGGAATGCACCGGGAGCCATTTGGGGCGAATGCGATCGTCGGGGACCAGACCTCCGATCGCATCCTCGATGCAGAGCAAACCAGTCCCGCATCATTCCCTTTAACGGCACGGGTGGGTGAAACTTTAGGCAGCCAAAAATCCGGCGGTACCGTCAAGAAAATGACGCTGCGGCCGGTGCGGATTGCAGCACTGGCGAGGGGAAGCGGCTTGGCACGGGAATTGCCACCGCTGCGGCGAAGCTATGAAAGCCATGCCATGCGACACGCCTCTGCCCGGTCTCCGAATTTTCATCGCGCATTGCCTGACGATGCTTATTCGCGCGGTGTTGCCGATGGACGGCGTACGGTCGAGGCTGAAATCGAAGCCGAACGGCAAGCCGTTGCGATTTTGGCTAACTCACTGGCTTCATTGGCTGACGAGCTGGTCGTGTACCTCAACCCGCAAGACATTGCCAGGATCGGCGAAGCGCACTTTGATATCCGGACGTTGCCCGATGCGACAGTTCCGCCGGGGGGCGTCCGTGCGGCGGGACGGGCATGAACAGCAGCGAAGTCGACGCACATGTGTCGTCGGTGGTCGTCGACGACCTTCGCCGCGTCGCCCAACAATGCACCGAGGCGGGACTCGCCCGCGAGGGCGCGCGGTTGTCACGCGCTGCAAACCGGCTGTGGCAATTCGTCGAAACATGTCCGGCACGCCGAGAGACTGATCCGATCTGGACCTAAATCGGGGTCGCCAGTCCGGCCGCGAATGGGCGACCGAGATCGAAGCGGCGCATCTTCTCGACCAGCGTCGTCCGCCGGAGGCCAAGCTGGCGCGCGGTCGCCGCAACGACGCCGCCCGAGCGTTCGAGTGCAGTACGGATATAGTCGGCCTCGATCCGGGCGAGTTCGCTTGCGAGGTCGATCGGCCGGTCGATCCGTAGTTGCGGCGCAGCTGTCGGCTCGGCGGTGGTCCGCCGACTGCGGCGCGCGATAAGGGCCTCGACATCGCAGGCGTCCAGGGTTTTGCCGGGATGCAGGACCGCCGCGCGCTCGATCAGGTTGCGCAGTTCGCGGACATTGCCGGGCCAGTCATGCGCCTCCAGCCGGTCGAGCCCGCTGTCGCCGATTCGCAACCGGCCGGGGGCGAGCCGCGCAATGAAATGTGCCGTCAGCAGTGCAATGTCTTCGCGCCGCTCGGCAAGCGGTACCAGTGAGATGGGCACTACCGCCAGCCGGTAAAACAGGTCCTCGCGAAACAGGCCCTGTCCGATCATCATGTCCAGATCACGGTGGGTGGCCGACACGATGCGGACGTCGACCGGAATCGGCGTTCTGCCACCGATACGCTGGACCGACCGGTCCTCGATCACGCGGAGCAGCCGGACCTGCACGTCGAGGGGCATGTCGCCGATCTCGTCGAGGAACAACGTGCCCCCGTCGGCTTGCTCGAATTTGCCGATATGGGTGCCATGCGCGCCGGTGAAGGCACCGCGCTCATGGCCGAACAGCTCCGATTCGATCAGGTCGCGGGGAATGGCGCCGCAATTTATCGCGACAAACGGCTTGTCGGCGCGGACGCCGCGCAGGTGGAGCGCGCGCGCGACGCATTCCTTGCCGCTCCCCGACGGGCCGGTAATCACGACCGATGCGGTTTCGCCGGCGACCAGATCGATCCGGGTCCGGACAGCGCGAATAGAAGCGCTTTCGCCGAGCAGAAGCTCCGTCGCTACGCTTTCCCGCTGCCGGAAGTCAGTATTCAACATGAATTCGTCTTTCATTTGACCGAACGCGATCGATCATGCGGGACGAGACATCACAGATGGATAATGCTTCCTCCGCTTCGGAGGGGAATAGGACTGATTCTGTCGAATAAAATGTCCACATGGGAGCTATTGACCCCAGAGGAGGCTTGTCACAGATGTTCGAAACCTTGTCGAAAGCCGAGCAGATGGCCCTTGCCGATATTGCCGACCGTCGCCGTGCCGTCTGGGTCGTTACGGACGATTTGGTCATGCGCGGGGAAATGCAGGGCGCGGTGGCTGCGGCTGGCGGGCGCGTTTCCCGCGCGATGTCGATCGATGAGGCGTTGGCCGCTTTAGGTGATCGTCCTTATGAGACGCTCGTCCTGCTCGATACTGGCGACGTCGTTTCTGGTGCGGTGGCCACTCTGCTCGATCGCATCGATGCCGACGCGAGCGACGGGGGTCGCGCCGCCATCATCAGCTTCCCCCTGTCGGCCATCGACTTTGTCACGTCCAGGATTTCGGCTCCGTTTGCGAGTTTGTTGTGCGCGCCGTCGATAGCGGAACGTGCGGCCGCGATCGGGCTGGCCGATATTCCGGCTGCCCTGCATCTCGCCGAAGTCGACCGCGCTGTCGATACGATCCGGTTGCAGCAACTCGCCGAAGAGGTTGGGCGGATCGCACGGGTGCTGGCTGGCTATGCCGAACCGGGTGCCGAACCGCCTCGACGGACGGTATCCGACGGCCTGATCGGATATCGTGCCGGTCCGCCCCAGTCGCCATCGGGTGCGCCGCAGAATGTCCGCGCCGAAGATGTCCGCACGATGCTGCGCCTGCGCCGTCAGCGCGATTCGTTGTTCGCCGGAGAGCTGTTCGCCGATCCCGCATGGGACATGATGCTCGACCTGATGGCGGCGCGGATCGAGCGGCTGAAAGTCGCGGTGTCGAGCCTGTGCATCGCGGCGGCCGTCCCGCCGACGACCGCGTTGCGCTGGATCCGGACTCTGACCGATCTCGGTATTTTCGTGCGCGTCGCCGACCCGACCGACGGGCGGCGGGTGTTTATCGAACTGTCCGACACGACCGCTGCAAAGTTGCTCGACTACCTCGGCGAAGCGAAGCACGCCGGGACGGCGATGCTATAACCTACTCGGGCAGGAAGTCGGGCACCGACAGATAGCGCTCGCCAGTGTCGTAGTTGAAGCCCAGCACGCGCGAACCCGAAGGAAGGTCCGGAAGTTTTTGCGCGATAGCCGCCAGCGTCGCCCCCGACGAAATGCCGACGAGCATCCCTTCCTCGGCAGCGGCGCGCTTCGCCATTGTCTTGGCATCGGCGGGATCGACCTTGATGACGCCGTCGAGCAATTGCGTGTGGAGGTTGGCGGGTACGAAACCGGCCCCGATGCCTTGAATCGGGTGCGGACCCGGCTGGCCACCCGAGATGACCGGTGACAGCGTCGGCTCGACCGCGAACACCTTGAGGTTCGGCCAGGCAGCTTTGAGTACCTGCGCGCAGCCTGTGATATGCCCACCGGTGCCGACGCCGGTAATCAGCGCGTCGAGCCCTTCGGGGAAATCGGCGAGGATTTCCTGCGACGTCGTGCGGACATGCACGTTGATGTTCGCCGGGTTCTCGAATTGCTGCGGCATCCACGCGCCGGGCGTCGAGTCGACTAGCTCGATGGCGCGTTCGATGGCGCCCTTCATCCCCTTTTCGCGCGGGGTCAGGTCGAAGGTCGCGCCATAGGCGAGCATCAGGCGGCGGCGCTCGATGCTCATGCTTTCGGGCATGACGAGGACGAGCTTATAGCCCTTGACCGCCGCGACCATGGCGAGCCCGATACCGGTGTTGCCGCTGGTCGGTTCGACGATCGTCCCGCCCGGTTTCAGCGCGCCGGACTTCTCCGCGTCCTCGATCATGGCGAGCGCGATACGGTCCTTGATCGATCCGCCCGGGTTGCTGCGCTCGGACTTGATCCAGACTTCGGCATCGGGAAACAGCTTGCTCACGCGGATATGCGCGGTGTTGCCGATGGTTTCGAGGATGTTGGCGGCTTTCATGCGGGTCTCTCCTGCAAATCGGCGTTGCTCAAAAGGCTCTCTGGCGGGGCAAAGGTGCGGGCGCGCCTGAGTTCGGGGAAGATATAGGCCCAGCCGAGCGCCACCGCCACTGCCGCGACGCCGCCGAAGACGACCGCGCCGACCGGCCCGAGCAGCGCCGCAAACAGGCCCGACTGGACCTCGCCCAATTCGTTCGACGCGGAGATCGCGACGCCCGAAACCGCCGACACCCGTCCACGCATTGCATCGGGGGTGTGGAGCTGGACGAGGCTGGAGCGGACATAAACCGAGAACATGTCGCACGCGCCGATGCCCGCCAGCGCAACCAGCGACAAGGGCATCGAGGTCGACAGACCGAACACGGCCGTAAACGCACCAAAGGCTGCAACGGCGGCAAGCATCTTTACGCCGACGTTGTTCTTCAGCGGGCGGAAGGCGAACCATAGCGCGACTGCCGCCGAGCCAATGGCGATGGCAGCGCGAAACGCGCCCAGCCCTCCCGAGCCGACTTTCAGAATGTCATAGGCATAAACCGGCAACAACGCGGTCGCACCGCCGAGCAGCACCGCGAACAGGTCGAGCGTGATCGCGCCGAGCAGGAACTTGTGCCCGCCGACATAGGTTAGCCCGTCGAGCATCTGGCGCAGCGGATGCCGATCTGCGGCCATCGGCGGCGGCACCACCCGGCGAATGGGCGTGAGCGCGAGGATCGAGATCGCCAGCGAGACGCTCGACATGACATAGGGGGCCGTCGTGTTCGCGGCATAGAGATAACCGGCAATGGCGGGGCCGCTGATCGCTGCCCCCTGCCAGGCAATCGTGCTCATCGCGATCGCGCGGGGCAGCAGTTCCGGCGGCACGATATTGGGCACGATCGACGAGCTTGCCGGACCGATGAACCCGCGCGCAGCCCCGTGCAGCGCCGCGAGCGCGAACAGTAGGGGCAGCGTCAGCGTACCCGACCAGGTTGCCGCGGCCAGCGCCACCGAGATCAGCAGATCGACCCCGTTCGCCGTCCGCACCACAGTGCGCCGTTCGAACCGGTCGGCGGTCCAGCCCGTGACCGGTGCCAGCAGGAACAGCGGCACGAACTGGACCAGCCCGAGTAGCCCGAGCAGGAACGCGGCATCGCGGATACCCATGCCATAGAGCGGCCCGCGCGCGGTCTCGTAAAGCTGATAGCCGAGGATGACGACCATCGGGATCGTCCCCCAGTTCGCGAAGAAGCGGGCGAGCAGGAAGAACCTGAAATCGGGGATCGCCAGCGGGGACTCGGGCGGCGAAGCGGGTTGGGGAGACGTCACCTGCTCCCTTTGGCCGCTCGACGCCCGGGCCGCAACGGGGTCAAGCCTTGGGCAGGCGATAGCCGTGCTATAGTGCTCAGGCGGCGGGGACGCTGTTCCCGACCTGCATCACCGCGCCGTCGGTGATGATGACGCGGTCGCCGACCTTGGTCGCGCCGAACAGTTTCTCGGCGAACGCGTCAGGGATGCCGACACAGCCGTTGCTGCCCCAGTCGATACGGATTTTCGCGCCGTGGATGAACACGCCAGAGGTGGTCAACTGCTGCGCCCAGGGCATCGGCGCGCCGCGGCCCGAGTCGTCGACATACGTCCGGGAGCGATAATCGGCGTGCTTGGCGAGGATGTTGAACGCGCCCAGCGGGGTCGGCTTGTCGCTCGCGCCGTGTTCGATCACCGCGACGCCGATCTCGTGCCCGCCCCGGAACACCGACATCATCTGCGCCTTCAGGTCGACGGTGATCAGCACGACATCGCCATCGGGGCCGCCGACGGGAGCAGGGGCTTCGTTCCACACCCATTCGCCGTGCTTCATCTTGTGGTCGATGGTGAGGGCGGAACGGATGGGATAAAGCGCGGGGTCGGTGGGCGCGGGCGGCGTCGCGGGCTTGGCGACCGGTTTCGGCGGGGCGGAGACGACCTGTGTCGCAGCGGGCTTCGCCATCGGCCACAGGGCGATCACGCCCGCGCCGAGCAGGGCGGTGCCGATCAGTGCCGCAGCGACACGGTTGAGCGAGAGCGAAGAGGAACGTGCCATAGTCATGATCCCGATAGCACCGGCATCTTAACGCAACGCCACCACGCCCGCCACGGGGTGCAGGGCGGTGTCCCGTGCGGGGACGGTAAGCATAACCCGAAACACACGCAAAACCGCCAAAGGTCACAAAGGTCACACCTGAAACGCTGTTGCGCGAGACCGGACCGATGTTCGTGTGCGGTGGCCGGACTGTCGGGGATTGAGTGAGGCGCGGCGAATCGGTCATCGACGAGTCTATGCTTGAAACGATGGGCTGTAGGACAGGGCTTTTTTTGGAAGCACTCGAAGCAGGAAATCAGACCTCGGCAACGTCCAAGCCCACTGCCAGACAGGCGCTTTTCAATCGCTCATCGAACGTCACCATTGTTGCCCCAGCTGCTTCGGCAATTGCCAGATGCAAGGCATCGGGCGCGCGCAAGCCGAGTGTGTAGCGGTCCACAAGCGCGGCGGCGCGGATGAAATTTGCTTGATCGACCGCAAGTGTGCGGAAACTGTCGCGCGAGAGCCGGTTCCAGGTCGACAGGGCGTAATCGCGTCCCGCAGCCGTCAGCACGTCCCGTCGAATGCGGATGGCAAGTGCGCTCGACACCTCCGGGGCCGTCCAATGGCTGATGCAGATGTCGCCGCCGTCATGCTCGGCCAGCCAGGCATTGGCGCGGTCGGAGTGATCGTCTCCGACCAGCACCGATATGATCGCCGAGGTGTCGAGATAGAAACTCAATACCCCTCGTCCCGCATTTCGCGGATGAGGTCGGCGGCAGTCTGCGTCTGATAGGGCAAGCTCTCGCGAAGCTTTCTGAGCGCCTCAAGGTCGATCGGCTTTCTCGGTTGGTCGGTCGTGGGCGGCACGATCCGCGCGGCGAGTTTGCCGCGACGGGTAATCTCGATGCTCTCGCCCGCTTCGGCGCGGTCGACGATCTCGCTGAAGCGGGCCTTGGCGTCGGCGAGGTTGATGCTTTCCATGGGCGAGGCCTTCGTGACTAGTTTGGTGACTATATCGGATTTCGGTCGCGAATGCCAACCTTACCCGATTTCTATCCGTCACCCCGGCCTCCGAGCCGGGGTGACGGTGACTTGGGTACGGCTACGCGTGACGCGGCAGGCGATGAGCAATTTGCTCAATGGCAACGCGGGCCTGTCGGCGGAAATGGCGATCCGGTTCGAAAAGGCGTTCGGGGTGCGGGCCGACACGATGATGCGGATGCAGGCGGCGCATGATCTGGCCGAGGTTCGGGCAAGGGAGGGTGAGATTTTGGTGAAGCGGGTAGGGGTTTGAGTGCTCAATGAACTGTGTCGTTGGTCCGATCAGGTCTCGCAAGGTGCGGTTCTTCGGGAAGCGGATGAGCCTGCTGGTTAAGTATGAGCTGTCGCTGATCATGCCGGCGGTGCAACCACAACGATGGATTTTTGCGGTATCGATCAATCACTCGTCGCAAGCGCGACTTGGCCTCTCGACGTGAGGCATTTACGATTTCTGGAAATAAGGCTTCAGACTGGGATTGTAGCTCGCAAGGCCCGAGGAGGTCGGGATACCGAGCATTAAACCAATACATAAACAGAAACATTTCTAGGGGAGCATAGCCCTCGCTTGCCGATCCAAAATCGTAAATCGAGATAAAAAGAAGCTCATCATTTTGAGCGTCGTTAAACTGCGACAAAAGGTCGTCATCCGTCCGTAGCAACCCTTCTCGGTCTGTCGCGTGCTTCATTGCATTCCAAAAGCGATTTCTGTGACCAAAAAGCTCCTTCCAGCGGATGGTAGGGTTCGCTGCTAGGGTGGTATCAAACCACGACTCTTTGCCCACGCTTTGCGCTAGGCGATAAGCTAGCTCACCGCCACCGCATGCAAGGCAATGTACTGAAACAGGGTCTTTATCGTCTAAAAACAGGGCGAGTGCAGTGCCAAGCTGCCGTCGAGCAATAGCGAGCTTGATCACGATTTTGCCCAAGCTTTCTTCACGCCGCCCGCTTCAATGGAACCTCGAACCGCACCTCGTCGTACGCCACCCTTGGCGCAATCGCGCGGCCCGGGCGGGGTTCGAGGCGGATGAGGCCGTAGCGTTCCATGGTCTTCAGGGTGCGTGACAGGTTCGACTTTGCGCGACCGGTGCGGTCGGCGAGCGCCTGAAGCGATTCCGGGCATTCCTCCGCAATGAGCGCGAGGAGTGCGCGGTTGCGGTCCGACAGGATTTTGGCGAGGCTTTCGAGCGACGGGAACCACAGCTTTGGCTCATCAACTGCGGGGCGATGCTCGCCGCGCGCAATGGCCATAGTGCGAGCCTTGTAATCGGCCGGACTGGCAATGCCGATGGTCAGGACGGTCATAGTTTCACTCCGCGTTCGGCGAGGACCGCATCGACGCTCGTCCAGAAATCGGCGAGCAACATGGCGGCGTCACGATAATCATAGGGCCGGATCGTCCGCAGCCGGTGGCGATGGTCGAACGGCTGGGGATGGCCCGGCGCGGCATGGGCGTTGTCATAGCCGACCAAACGGGTTCCGTCCGCCGCGTGTAACGTCATCGAATAACGCAAGCCATGCGGTCGTTCGGTAGTGACTTCCGTGCGCCTCACCTCGAACTTCACCCAATGGCCGCCGTCGGGATCGATCACGAAGATTTCGCCGTCGAGGCTGAGCAGCGCGTCGAGCGAGGGGTCGCGATCAATCGTCACTGTTAGTTATCACTATCTGATAACATATTCAACCGCCCACCGTGACAAACGAATCCAACACCCGCTTCCGCCCCGCGCTCTCGAACTCGATCTCGAGCTTATTGCCCTCGATCTCGGCAATAACCCCGTACCCGAACTTCGTATGGAACACGCGCTGGCCCAATGTCAGGTCATCCCGCCCCTTGTTCCCCAGGCTGATCGCCGGGCCGCGCGCCTCGACGATGCGTTGCGGGGCGGTCGAAAAGCCTGAGCCGACGCTCGCCGCGCGTTGCCAGCCCGGTCCCCGCCCTGTGCCGCGAGCGACATCGGCGAAGGGGTCGGCGCGTTCGGACCAGTTGGCTTGCCAGAGACTCGCGCCGCCCGACATTGTGGTTTCGTGCTCGACATGGGCGGCGGGGAGTTCGGCGACGAAGCGGCTGGGGATGCTGCTGGTCCACTGGCCATAGATGCGGCGGTTGGCGGCGTGGAGGATGGTTGCGGACTGGCGCGCGCGGGTAATCGCAACGTACGCAAGGCGGCGTTCCTCCTCGAGCGAGTTCAGCCCGCCCTCGTCGAGCGCGCGTTGCGAGGGGAAGACGCCTTCTTCCCAGCCGACGAGGAACACCTTGTCGAATTCGAGGCCCTTGGCGGCGTGGATGGTCATGATCGTGACCTTGGCCTCGTTCGCCGCGGCCTCGTTGTCCATCACGAGGCTGACGTGTTCGAGGAAGTCGCCGAGCGTTTCGTACTCCTCCATCGCGCGCGCGAGTTCGGTGAGGTTTTCGAGGCGACCGCTGGCCTCGACGGTCTTTTCGGCCTGGAGCGCGCCGGTATAGCCGCTTTCGTCGAGCATTTGCCGCGCGAGGTCGGCGTGGTTCATGCTGCTCGCCATGTCGCGCCAGCGCGCGATGTCGCCGACGAGATTGCCGAGCGCGCGGCGCGCCTGCGGGGTCAGTTCGTCGGTGTCGAGGATGCGCGCGGCGGCGTGGGTGAGCGGGATACCCTCGGCGCGGGCGAGCATCTGCATCTTGGCGACCGCCTTGTCCCCCAGCCCGCGTTTCGGCACGTTGACGATGCGTTCGAAGGCAAGGTCGTCGCTCGGCTGGTTGATGAGGCGGAGGTACGCCAGCGCATCGCGGATTTCGGCGCGTTCGTAAAAGCGGAAACCGCCGACGATGCGATACGGCATGCCGATCGCGATGAAGCGGTCCTCGAACTCGCGGCTCTGATATTGCGCGCGGATGAGGATGGCGACGCCGTCGAGGGTGTTCGCCCCCTTCGGCCCGCGATGCTGCCACGCCTCGATCTCGTCGCCGACGCGGCGGGCCTCTTCGGGCCCGTCCCACACGCCGATGACCTTGACCGGATCGCCTTGGGGCAGGTCGGTGAACAGCGTCTTGCCGAGGCGCCCGGTGTTGTTGGCGATGACGCCGCTGGCCGCCGCCAGGATGTGCGGGGTGCTGCGGTAATTCTGTTCAAGGCGGATGACTTTCGCGCCCGGAAAGTCTTTCTCGAACTTCAGGATATTTTCGACCTGCGCGCCGCGCCAGCTGTAGATCGACTGGTCGTCGTCGCCAACGCAGCAAATGTTCTTGCGTTGCTGGGCGAGGAGACGGAGCCAGAGATACTGCGACGAATTGGTGTCCTGATATTCGTCGACCATGATGTACCGAAAGCGGTTCTGGTATTGTTCGAGCACGTCGCGGTGCGTCTTGAGGATCACCAGCATGTGGAGCAGCAGGTCGCCGAAATCGCAAGCGTTGAGCGCCTTCAGCCGCGCCTGATAGGCCGCGTAGAGTTCGCCGCCGCGGCCGTTGGCGAAGAGTTCACTTTCGCCAGCGCCGAGATCGGCCGGGACCAGCCCCTTGTTCTTCCAGCCGTCGATCAGGCCGCTGAGCGCGCGCGCGGTGAAGCGCTTTTCGTCGATGTCGGCGGCGATGATCAGTTGCTTCATCACGCGCAGTTGGTCGTCGGTGTCGAGGATGGTGAAATTGCTCTGCAGACCCACGAGCTCGGCGTGGCGGCGGAGCATTTTGGCGGCGATGGCGTGGAAGGTGCCGAGCCAGGGCATCCCCTCGACCGCATCGCCGATCAGGGCGCGGACGCGCTCGCGCATCTCGCGCGCGGCCTTGTTGGTGAAGGTGACGCTCAGGATTTCGGACGGATAGGCCTTGCGCGTGTAGACGAGGTGCGCGAGCCGCGCGGTCAGCGCCGCCGTCTTGCCCGTGCCCGCGCCCGCGAGGACGAGGACGGGGCCGTCGGTGGTGAGCACGGCATCGCGCTGCGGCGGGTTGAGGCCGCGGAGATAGGGGGGATCGGACTCGGTTGGCTGGGGAACGCTCATCGGCGAACAGCTAGGGAACGTCGGGGCCGGGGGCAACCGTTCTGAACCGGGCAAAAATGCGCCCGTCGATGGCGGCGAGGCCGATGGCGATCAGCGCCATGCCGGTCAGGTGGCGCAGTTCGAGCCGCTCGCCGAGCACGAGTACGCCGAGCAAGATGGCGACGACGGGGATGAGGAAGGTGCACAGGAACGCGTTGCCTGCGCCCGCGCGCTCGATCAGGCGGAAATAGAGAACATAGGGAATGGCCGTGGCGAGGACGACCATGCCGATGGTCGCGCCGATGACGGTCGCATCGGGGGCGGGCAGGGTCCATGGCGCCTCGACCAGTGCGAAAGGCACGAGCATGATCGCGGCGGCAGCAAGCTGTCCGGTGGAAGCCGCCCAGGGGTCGACGCCGAGCGCGACGAACTTGCGCGCATAGACGCCCGCCAGTGCATAGCCGAGCGTGGCGACAAGGCAGGCCCCTTGCGCGACGGCATTGCCGCCCATCCTGACACCCACGCCTTCAAGCGCCTCACCGCCGATCATTGCGACGACACCGGCAAGGCCGAAGCCGACGCCGATGATTTTGGCCGGGGTCGCGCGCTCGTCGCGGGTGAACAGATGCGCGGCGACTACGCCCCAGAGCGGGGTGGTTGCGTTGAGGATCGACGCGAGGCCGCTGTCGATGCGCTGCTGGCCCCAGGCGAACAGCACGAACGGCATGGCATTGCCGAGGAACGCGACGATGGCGAAGGCGCGCCATACCGGCCAGCCGCGCGGCATGACGCGGCCGGTGGCGCGCATGAACAGCCACAGCACCAGCGCCCCCAGTCCGACGCGGGCGAGCACGACCGTAAACGGCGGCCAGGCGCGCAGCATGATCTCGAGAAAAAAGAACGCGCCGCCCCACAGCACCGAGAGCGCGATCAATATGGCCCATTCGGTCGGGCCCATGCGGGTGGCGATGGGGGCGGTCAGGGGTATTGCTGGCGGCTGTGGAGGACGCGGATGACGTAGAGCCGTTCGTCCGTGACGCGGTAAATGACAAGGTAGTTCGGATGCGCTACGATTTCCCGCGTTTCGGACACGCGACCCGGGCGTCCCATGCCCGGCACGTGGCAGGCGAGTTCAACTTTCGCGTGAATCTGGCGCTCGAGCCGCTCGGCTGCTGGAAAATTATGCTGCGCGATATACTCGATAATGGCGGAAAGCTGCTCAGTGGCGAGAGGCTCCCAGACCAGTTCAAGCATCGCGATATTTATCGAGGATAGCCTTTGTTCGCGCCTTCACCTCCGCGTGCGGTATCCACGGTCCTTTCGAGGCAAGCCCCGCCTCGACCTGCGCGCGGAACCATTTGTCATAGGCTTCCGCGTCTTCTTCGGTGTCGAATTCCGAGACGATGGGATCGAGCTTTGCCATTCGCGTTCAATAATGCTTTTGCGATGCGATGACAAAGGGGAAATCTTCGACAACGCGCATTCTCGGTGCCTCGCTGACGGGGACGGCGGTCGAGTTTTACGATTTCTATATCTATGCGACGGCGGCGTCGCTTGTGTTCGGGACAGCGTTCTTTCCGCCGAGCGATCCGGGCGTCGGGCTGCTATTGTCCTATGCGACGCTCGCGGTCGCGTTCGTCGCGCGACCGGTGGGGGCGATTGCATTCGGGCATTTCGGCGACCGCATCGGGCGCAAGTCGACGCTGGTCGCGTCGCTGCTCATCATGGGGCTGTCGACGCTCTTCATCGCGTTCCTGCCGACCTATGCCGATATCGGCTGGATCGCGCCCGCGCTGCTGTGCCTGTTGCGCTTCGGGCAAGGGTTCGGGCTGGGCGGCGAGTGGTCGGGGGCGGCACTGCTCGCGGTCGAGAATGCGCCGCCGGGGTGGCGCGGGCGGTTCGGGTGCGTGCCGCAACTGGGGGCGCCGGTCGGGTTTATTGCGGCGAACGGGCTGTTCCTGATTCTGGGGCTGGTGCTGTCACCCGACGACTTCAAGGCGTGGGGCTGGCGGGTGCCGTTCGTGCTGTCGATCGTGCTGGTCGGGGTCGGGCTGTGGGTGCGGCTAAGTCTGCACGAGACGCCTGCGTTTGCCGCCGCGCTCAGGCAAGCGCCGCCGCCGAAAGTGCCGCTGGCCGAGGTATTCGCGACGCACGGCGGGGCCATCCTCGCGGGGACGCTGGGCGCGGTTGCGTGTTTTGCGGTGTTTTACATCACGACGGCGTTTGCGCTGGGGTATGGCACGACGACGCTCGGCTATGCGCGGGCCGAATTCCTGCAACTGCAACTCGGCGCGATCCTGTTCATGGCTGCGGGCATCGTGCTGGCGGGTTGGTTGTCGGACGTGTGGAGCCCGGCCCGCGTCCTGATGATCGGGTGCGCGGGGGTGCCGGTCGTCGCCGCGCTGATGCCGGTGATGCTGGTCGCGGACGCGCCGGGGGCGGTATTCGCGTGGCTGGCGCTCGCGTTGGTCGTGATGGGATTCGTCTATGGGCCGCTCGGCGCGTGGCTGCCCAGCCTGTTCGCGGCGCGCGTGGCGTACACGGGGACGGCAATCGCGTTCAACGTGGGCGGTGTGATCGGTGGCGGGATGACGCCGTTCATCGCGGCGTGGCTGGCGGGGCATGGCGGGCTGGCGATGGTCGCGGTGTATCTGGCGGGGGCGGGGGTGTTGAGTTTGGGGGCGTTGTTGGTGCGAAGCAATGTCCGATAAGAATCTTGTCGTCCGACAAATTGGTACATTACCGTCCTCGATCGTTCAGATCGAACACGAAGCGCTAGCGCAAGGCCATCACTTCGTCAGCCGTCTCATCGAAAACTGGCATCCAGAACTGAACCAGTTTTCGCTCCCTGGCGAGATTTTTCTCGGGGCTTTCGAAAGTGATAGTCTGGTAGCTATTGGAGGGCTGAACCGTGATCCGTACGAGTCCTTGGCTAAACTGGGCCGCATCCGGCATTTCTATGTGCGTGCCAGCTTCCGAAGAATGTCCATAGGCTCGATGTTGCTCGGTCAGTTATTGGAATACGCCCGACAAACTTTCGACAATGTAAGGCTGCGGACATTAACGGTTGAGGGTGCAGCCTTCTATGAAAGGAACGGGTTCGTTCCGATAATCGACGTCAACGCAACTCACTTTTGGTATGGCTCCTACAGCTGAACCGTCCGCAGCACTGTAATCATCGCTTTCCCGTACACCCGCTCGGTTTCGGCCTCGAACCCCTCAACCATCACCGCTTCACCCTTCGCAGTTTCGACCGTCACGAGCGCGCCGGGGGCGAGCCATCCTAGCCGCAGGCAGCGTTCGAGCGCGACCACGCCTGCGCCGCTGCGATAGGGCGGGTCGAGCATCACGAGGTCATAGGGCGCAGGCGCGGGGCCGAGGGCGGTCACCGATTGCGCGCGGACGTCGCATTGCGGGGCGGCGCCCAGTTTGGCGATGTTGGTGCGGAGCGCGTCGAGGGCGGTGCTGTCCTGTTCGACGAAGGTGCATGTGGCCGCACCGCGCGACAGCGCCTCAAGGCCGAGCGCGCCGCTCCCCGCGAACAGGTCGAGCACGCGCAGTCCTTCGAAGCTGCCGAGGCGGCTGACCAGCATCGAGAACAGCCCTTCGCGCGTGCGGTCGGCGGTTGGGCGGGTCTCGGTGCCCTTGGGCGCGATGAGCGGACGCCCGCGCCAGTTGCCGGAGATGATCCTCATTTCTTGCGCGGACGGCTGTTGGGTTTGGGTTTTGCCTTGGCCCAGCTTGCTTTGGGTTTGGGGCGGGAGGCGCGCGCGTCCGGGGTGGCGTCACGGGGTGGCGCGGCGGCGGGGCGGGGGGGCTTTGGGGTTTTGGGCGGGTCGGGGCGGTACTGGGGCACCGGAGTCCCTTGCGGCGCAGACGCGCCGCGACCCTCTCCCCGCCGCGCTGCGCGCGTGTCGCCCTCTCCCGTAAAGGGAGAGGGAGAAGGCGTGCGTTTCGGCGTGATGCGCCATTGCTTCCTGAGCGCTCCGTCACCGGGTTCGCGGTGGACCGGCGCTGCGGGCATCTCGCCGAGCGATTTGAGGAACTCGACCAGCTCGTGCTGCTTGACCTCCTCGACCGCGCCCGGCGGCAAATCGCCGAGCGAAAACGGGCCGTATTGCGTGCGGATCAGGCGGTTCACCTCGACGCCCAAATGCTCGAGGATGCGGCGGACCTCGCGGTTCTTGCCCTCGCGGATGGTCATTTCGACCCAGGTATTGGTGCCGGTGCGCCGTTCGAGATTGGCGTCGATGGCGCCGTAACGGACGCCGTCGATGGTAATGCCGTGGATGAGTTCTTCCAGGCTGTCTTGCGTGATGCGGCCGTAAACGCGGGCGCGGTAGCTGCGCGGCAAGCCCGTGGTCGGCAGTTCGAGGCGACGCTTGAGCGTACCGTCGGTGGTCATCAGCAACAGCCCCTCGGTATTCAGATCGAGGCGACCGACGGGGACCGTTCTCGGCATGTCGGGCGGGAGTTTGTCATAGATCGTCGCCCGGCCCTTCATGTCGCGTTCGGCGGTCAGCAGGCCGGTGGGCTTGTGATAGCGGAACAGGCGGGTCGGCTCGGGCGCGGCAACCGGGTTGCCGTCGACCGTGATGCCCTTGAGGCTGGTGACGATGGTCGCGGGGGTTTCGAGCGGCACGCCGTCGATGGCGATGCGGCGATCCTCGATCATCCGCTCGATCTCGCGGCGGGACGCGATACCCGCGCGGGCGAGAAGTTTGGCGATGCGCTGAGAATCTTTGGGGCGTTCGGACATTAAAGGCCGATACGCGACTCCACCTCGTCGTGAAAGGCGCGGATGCCGGTTTCGAGGGTGCCGAGCGTCACTTGGGTAATCGCACCCGATGCCAGCCCCTGCTGGCCGAGTTCGGCGGCGCGGAAATCTTCCTGCGAGAACACCTGGCCGTCGAGCAAGTCCCAGCTGCGCTGCCAGTGGTCGCGCGCTTTATCCGTCGTCGGCGGTTCGGGGATCAGCATGAAATCCTCGACCAGCGTCCGCCCCTCGCCTTGCGGCATCAGGACCATCAGGTTGACATAGTCGGGGCTGAAAATGACGACGGCATTGGGGAACAATGTGTAAGTGAAGGTCACCGTGCGGCGCAGCGCGGGCAGATCGTCGAGGTCGCCCATCTCCGCCGCGCGCCCGACCGCCGAGCGGCGGTGCGGGCCGACGGTATCGCCCGAGGTTACGCCGTCCTTGAAGAAAGGGCCGATGCTGCCGCTGTGCAGGCGGAGGACGTGATAGCTTTCGAGGAACGCGTCGTGGATGAGTTTCCAGTTGGCGGCGACATCATGCGTACGGCGTGCGAACAGGTGGAGGTGGGGCAGGCCGAGTGCGGCGAAGTCATGGCCGAGAGTGAGGGCGTCGGCGAAGTCCTCCCCGGAACGGGGAGGTGGCGGCGAAGCCGACGGAGGGGGCTCAACACACGAGCCGACATTCATGTGTCGAGCCCCCTCCACCGCTTCGCGGTCCCCCTCCCCGTTCCGGGGAGGATTGGGCAGCACCCAGATCAGCCCGCCCGCCTCGACGCTGGGTAACTCGCGCAACCCGAACTCACCCTTGTCCAGTCCCGGAAAGGTCTCGGGCCGCGGCATTGCCTTGAGGCTGCCGTCGAGGCGGTAGGTCCAGGCGTGATAGGGACAAACCAGCAGCTTCGCGCACACCGGCTCCGCGCCCTCGACAAGCCGCGTCCCGCGATGCTGGCACACGTTCAGGAAGACATGCGCGATGCCGTCCGCGTCGCGGGTCAGCAGCAGGGGTCGCCCGAAACCGTCATGCGGTACCGCACTGCCGGGGGCGAGCAGGGCGGACGGCGCAATCACCTGTGGCAGCGCATCGAACAGCGCCGCGCGTTCGGCGGCATAGCGGTCGGGGCTGATATAGGCGCTGGCCACGACATGGGTGATCCGGCCCGGCGCGCGCACCGTGCCGTTGGCGATCTCCTGCGCGAGGGTGCGTTGCCCGAGGGTAAGCGCGTTCAAGTCTCTCTCCATCGGGGTCGATCTTGTCGAAGCCCCGTTCTTGCGTAGAAGGCTAGGCCAAGGGCGTTCCGCCGACAAGCGCGGGGCAAAGGAAGGGCGCGCATGACCGACACCACAATTGACACCGGCACGCGCAGCATCGGCGATGCGATCAAGCCCTATGTCGAACCCGCGCCGCTGGCCGCGTTCTTCCTCGGCATATCGTCGGGCTTTCCCTATGCGATGATCGCGGCGACGCTGACAACGCGGCTGGCGCAGGACGGCATCGACAAGAAGACGGTGACCGCTTTCACGCTCGCGTTCCTCGTCTATAATTTCAAATGGCTATGGGCCTGGATCGTCGACGGGGTGCGGCTGCCGGTGATCGGCGCGCTGGGGCAGCGCGTGTCATGGCTGATCGTGGCGGGGCTGCTCGTGGTCGCCGCGGTCGCCAACCTCGCTTTTGCCGATCCCAAGGCCGACATCATCTGGACCGCCTATGCGGCCATTCTCGTGGGGGCTGCGGGGGCGACCTTCGACATCGTCATCGACGCCTATCGCATCGAAATTCTCGAGCCGCATCAGCTCGGCGCGGGCGCAGGCATGTCGCAATATGGATGGCGGATCGGGTCGGCGGGCGCGGCGGCGGTCGCGCTGGTCGTGGCGGCGCGTTACGGCTGGACGGCGGGCTACCTCGCCTGCGCCGCCTTTGCGCTGCCCGCCGTTCTCGTCGGGCTGGTCATGGGCGAGCCCAAGCGCCGGGTGGTCGAGATCAAGCGGCGCGGCGTCGGCGAAGTGTTCGAATCGATCTGGAAGCCGTTTGCCGAGTTCTTCATGCGGCGCGGTGCGATCCTGGTTCTTGCGTTCCTGCTCGTGCACAAAATCGGTGACACGCTGGCGAACCTGACGTTCCGCTTGTTGTTCGACGACCTGAAATTCAGCAACGACGAGATCGCCTTTTATGATGTTGCGGTCGGGTTCTGGGCCTATCTCATCGGCATTTTCATCGGTGGCGTGGTTTACGCCAAGCTCGGCCTCAAGCGTTCGGTGATGCTGGCGCTCATCCTGATGGCGGTCAGCAATCTGTCGTTCGCCGGGCTTGCCGCAGCGGGACATTCGAATATCGGCATGGCGGCGGCAATCGGGTTCGAAAATATTGCGAGCGGCTATGGCGGTGTGGTCCTCGTCGCCTATTTCTCCGCGCTCTGCGACCTGCGGTTTACGGCGGCGCAATATGCCCTGATTTCGGCCGCGACGAGCATCCTCGGGCGGCTGTTGACGGGGACGACGGCGGGCGGGCTGATCGAGGGCATCGGCTACGTCAACTTCTATCTGTTGACGACCGTCGCCGCACTGCCGGGCGTGCTGATCTATTGGTGGATGATGCGTACCGGCGTGGTCGATGAAGCGATGGGGACGGCAGGGGCGGTATCGGCGGAAAGCTCCGCGACCTAGAGGCTGATCGGCCTGCCCAAATCACTTAGCGCGTCGCCCAGTGCCTGCGCCACCGACAGCGTGGGGGACAGGTCGAGCGTACCGGTGATGCTGGCGAGGGCGGCGCGGGAGACTTCGGGGTGGGCGGTGCCGCGCTCGATAGCGAGCAGGATCGCCGCCTCGCCCTCGGTCATGCGCGGGCAGCAGCATGGCGCGATACTGATCGGTTGCCGCGACACGCGCGAGATTTCCTGCATTAGGACACGCAGAAACATTAGCGGACGGCGATAGCCCATGCCGAAACTGCCGAGCAGCAAATTGGCAGCGGAGGCATCATCGATACCGCCCGCCGCAATCCGGCGCAGCGCGATCAACACCGTCCGCGCGGTCTTCTGGTCCGGCGCGGCGTGCGGGATGAGCAGGGCAAGCGGGGCTGAATCGGGCATGTGGGCGTCCTCCGGCGGCAGTCGGCACAGAGTAAACGCTAATGCGAGGCGTTCGCACGTAAAATTCTTGAGGGGTATGGGAGGCGGTTGTTTCAGTCCGGCAGAGTGCCGTTGAGGCGCAGGACTTCGCCGCATAGGTAGAGCGAGCCGACGATCAGCGTGGTCCCGGCGCGCGACGACAAGGCGTCCTCCAGCGACATCGCCGCCCGCCCGCCCCATCGCGCCGCCAGCGCAACGGGATCATGGCTTTCGTGGTCGGGCACCGCGACGAAGGTGAGGCTCAGCGCATGCGGGGCGAGTGCGGCCACAATCGCGTCGGCGTCCTTGTTGGCGAGGATGCCGAGGATAAGGTGCATCGGCTGTGCGGCGAGTTCGTGTGCGAGGACGTCGGCGGCGGCCGGGTTGTGCGCGCCGTCGATCCAGAGCGGGCCGTGTTGGGTGAGCGGACCCTCGGGGAGGCGCTGGAAGCGCGCGGGCCATGTCGCCGCGCTGATACCGGTGCGAATCGCAGTTTCGGGGATGCCCTGTGCAATCAGCATCTGCGCGGCGAGATTGGCGTTGCGGATTTGATGCGCGCCTGCGAGGCCGGGGGTGAGGGCGAGGTCGATTTGCCAGTCGCGCGCTTCGAGGAGAAGGGGCGCGCCTGCCTGCGCTGCGACGGGTTCGATCTGCGCGAGTGCGTCGGGCTCCTGCGCGAGGCAAACCAGCGGCACCCCTTGTTTCGCGATTCCCGCCTTTTCCCCTGCAATTTCGGCCAGCGTATCACCAAGAAACGCCTGATGGTCGATGCCGACCTGCGCGATGCCGCACACGACCGGTGTTACAACATTGGTCGCGTCGAGCCGCCCGCCGAGGCCGACTTCGATCACACAGGCGTCGGCCGGGGTGCGGCTGAAGGCGAGGAAGGCGGCAGCGGTGGTTGCTTCGAAAAAGCTGGGGCCGATGTCGTGTGCCTCGGCGAGATCGAGGACTTCGGCGAGCAGCGGGGCTAGCGCTTCGTCGCCGATCAGCTTGCCCGCGACGCGGATACGCTCGTTGAAGCGGACGAGGTGCGGGCTGGTGTAGACGTGCACGGTCTTTCCTGCTGCTTCGAGTGCGGCGCGCAGGAAGGCGCAGGTTGAGCCTTTGCCGTTGGTGCCCGCGACGTGGAACACCGGAGGCAGGCGGCGGTGCGGGTTGCCGAGCAGGTCGAGCAATGCGGTGATGCGTTCGAGCCCGAGGATATCGCGGCCGGGGGATAGCTGGGCGAAGCGATCGAGCTGGGTCTGGACGGCCGGATCGTCCGACCGGGCATGGTCGGCCACTAGGCCGCGACCTTGCCCGCCATCAGATACCCGACCACGCGCGACAGCGTTTCTTTCAACTCGGCACGCGGCGTGACCATGTCGAGCATCCCGTGTTCGAGTAGATATTCCGCGCGCTGGAACCCTTCGGGCAGTTTCTCGCGGATCGTGCTTTCGATCACGCGCTGGCCCGCAAAGCCGATGAGTGCACCGGGTTCGGCAATCTGGATGTCGCCAAGCATCGCATAGCTGGCGGTGACGCCGCCGGTGGTCGGGTCGGTCAGCACGACGATATAGGGCAGACCCGCGTCGTGAAGCATCGAGATGGCGACGGTGGTCTTGGGCATTTGCATGAGCGAGAGGATGCCTTCCTGCATCCGCGCGCCGCCCGCCGCCGTGAAGATGATATAGGGCGCGCGGGCGGAAATCGCCGCTTCGACCCCGGCGACGAACGCGGCCCCGACGCCCAACCCCATCGATCCGCCCATAAAGGCGAAGTCCTGCACGCCGACAATCGCGCGCTGCCCCTCGATATTGCCGCGCGCGGTGACGAGCGCGTCATACTCGCCGGTCGCGGCGCGCGCGGCCTTGATCCGGTCGGGATATTTCTTCGAATCACGGAATTTCAGCGGGTCTTCGGCGACCTTGGGCGCGGGCAGCAGGCTGTAGCCCGCTTCGAAAATCTGGTCGAAGCGCGCCTGCGGCCCGATGCGGCCATGGTGGCCGCAGCTGGGGCAGACCGACAGGTTTTCGAGATATTCGCGGGTGAACACCATCTGCGAACACCCCGGGCATTTGATCCACAGATTGTCGGGCGTCTCGCGCTTGGCGATGAACGGGATGCGGTTACGGACGCGGTCGAGCCAACTCATGCGATTGCCTTAGCGTGGACGGCGTCGGCAAGCGAGCGGACATAGGCCTCGACATGCGGGGCGGCATCGGCACCGTATTGGCCGGCGATTTCGACAATGGCCGAGCCGACGACGACGCCATCGGCGACCTTCGCGATCGCTGCGGCCTGTTCGGGGGTCCGCACCCCGAAGCCGACGGCGACGGGCAGGTCGGTCGCGGCCTTGAGCTTCGCGACCGCGCTTTCGATGCTGGTCTGCGCGGCCACTTGCAGGCCCGTGATCCCCGCGACCGAGACATAATAGAGGAAGCCGCTCGCGCCCTCGAGCACGGCGGGCAGGCGGGCGGCGTCGGTGGTGGGGGTGGCGAGGCGGATCGGGGCGACACCGGCGGCGCGCAGCGGGGCGGCGAGTTCGTCCTCTTCGGGCGGCAGGTCGACGCAGATGACGCCGTCGACGCCTGCTTCGGCACACTGGCCCGCGAACCATTCGGGCGTGCGGCGGACCATCGGGTTGGCATAGCCCATCAGGACGAGCGGCACGTCCGGGTGCCGAGCGCGAAAGTCGCGAGCGAGCACGAAGATGTCGGCGGTGGTCGTGCCGCGCGCGAGGCTGCGGAGGTTTGCGGCCTGGATCGCGGGGCCGTCGGCCATCGGGTCGGTGAATGGCATGCCGAGCTCAATCACATCCGCGCCGCCCGCGACGAGCGCGTCGAGGATTTCGACGGTCGGGCCGTCGCCTGCGGTGACGAACGTGACCAGCGCGGGGCCGTTGGAGAAGGCGGTGGCGAGGCGGGTCATTTGAACGGTTTCCACCAAATTCGAAGCGTCAGAACGAGATTTGCCAAGATCAAAATGATCGCAGGGGCTCCCAACTCCCAACGTGTTCTGGGCAGCGCGGGCAAGACTGGCATGTTGACGCGACTGTCCATCAACCATGCATTGTGACGAGCCATATCTAAGGCGGTCGCGCGACTAAAAGTGAGGGCCAACGAAACGCCCCCGATAAGGCAAATCGCGGCGGTTAACCCACGCCAATCGCGTGTCACAACTTCACCCCCAGCGCATCCGCAACCGTGAAGATGTCCTTGTCCCCCCGCCCGCACAAATTGACGACGATGATCTTGTCCTTCGCCATTGTCGGTGCGCGTTTGATGACCGCGGCGATGGCGTGGCTGGGTTCGAGCGCGGGGATGATACCCTCCAGACGACAGAGCGTCTTGAACGCCTCCAGCGCCTCGACATCGGTGATGCTGTCATATTCGACGCGGCCGATCTCTTTCAGCCAGCTGTGCTCGGGGCCGATGCCGGGATAGTCGAGGCCCGCGCTGATCGAATGCGCTTCGGTGATCTGGCCGTCGTCGTTCTGCAACAGGAAGGTCTTGTTGCCGTGAAGGATGCCCGGGGAGCCGCCCGCGAGCGACGCGGCATGCTCCTTGTCGAGCCCGTGACCCGCCGCCTCGATGCCGAGCATCGCCACGTCGCTATCGTCGAGGAAGGGGTGGAACAGGCCGATCGCGTTCGATCCGCCGCCGATGGCTGCGACCAGCAGGTCGGGCAGGCGGCTTTCGCGCTTGAGGATTTGCTCGCGCGCTTCCTTGCCGATCACGCTCTGGAAATCACGGACAAGCTCGGGATAGGGGTGCGGCCCGGCGGCAGTGCCGATGATGTAGAAGGTGTCGTGGACGTTCGCGACCCAGTGCCGCAGCGCCTCGTTCATCGCGTCCTTCAGCGTCGCCGAGCCGCTGGTGACGGGCACGATCTCCGCGCCGAGCAGCTTCATCCGGAACACGTTCGGCGATTGCCGCTCGACGTCGCGCGCACCCATGAAGATCGTGCAGGGCAGGCCGAATCTGGCAGCAACCGTGGCGGTCGCGACGCCGTGCTGGCCTGCGCCGGTCTCGGCAATGATCTTCGTCTTGCCCATCCGCATCGCGAGCAGGATCTGGCCGATGCAATTGTTGATCTTGTGCGCGCCGGTGTGGTTCAGCTCGTCGCGCTTGAAGTAGATTTTCGCGCCGCCGAGTTCTTCGGTGAGGCGCTCGGCGAAATAGAGCGGGCTGGGGCGGCCGACATAATGTTCGAGCAGGTCGTCGAACTGCGCGGCGAACGCGGGGTCGGCCTTCGATGCGTTATACGCCGCCTCGAGGTCGAGAATCAGCGGCATCAGCGTTTCGGCGACATAGCGCCCGCCGAACTGGCCGAAATGGCCGCGTTCGTCAGGTTGCGCGCGCAAGGTGTTGGCGATTGTCATTATATTTTCTTCTCCGAGCGCCAGCGAGGAGCCCGTTCGAGCGTTAGCGAGAACCGCCGAGCAGCGCTGACCTCGCTGTCGCTCGGTCGGGCTTCTCGCTGGCGCTCGAAGAGGAGTCAGGTCTTCGAGGCTTCCTTAAGGAACGCGGCAATCTTGTCCACATCCTTCACGCCGGGCGCGCTTTCGACGCCCGACGAGACGTCGACCAGCGGCGCGCCGGTGACGCGGATCGCCTCGGCGACATTGCGCGGGTCGAGGCCGCCCGACAACGCCCAAGGGAGCGGGTGGCGGTGACCGCTGAGCAGGGTCCAATCGAACCGCAGCCCGTTGCCGCCGGGCAGGTCGGCACCCTCGGGCGGCTTGGCGTCGTACAGGATCAGGTCTGCCGCCCCCTTGTAGCGCGCAGCGGTATCGCGGTCGGCGGCGCTGCGGACCGGGATGGCTTTCCAGACCTCACGGGCATGGGTTTTGGCGACGCGGGCAACGGTTTCGGGCGTTTCGTGGCCGTGGAGTTGGAGAATATCGAGACGAACCTGCGACAGAATGCGGGCAAGCTCATCACCGGTCGGATCGACGAACAGCCCGACCGATTTGACGTGCGGCGGCACCCGCGCGGCAAGCGCGGCGGCGGCATCGGGTGTCAGGTTGCGTGGGCTTTTGGCGAAGAACACGAAGCCGACATGGCTCGCGCCACCGGCGACCGCCGCGTCGAGGGTTTCAGGCGTGGAGAGACCGCAGATTTTTGTAAGAACGGACAATATCAGGTGCCGCGCACACACGTCGTGTCGGGCGGCAGCATCGCTGTGCCGAGCCTTTGCCGCGCACGGAAGGCAAAGTGTGTGAAGTCGTCGCTTGGCCGCGCCGCGCGCAGCTTGGTCAGCGCCGAGGCCAGCGCGCCCGTGCAGCTGCCGAGCTCGCTCAGCCGCCGCTGGTAACGGATGACGCTCTTGTCCTCCACGGTTCTCAGGGGAGGTGTCACCGTGTCGAAATCGATCCCCTTGGGCGTGATGGTCCGCTCATGGTTGGCGTTTCTCGCGGCTTGCGCGGCCAAGCCCGCGGCATATTCGCCGGCAGTCCAGTTCCGCCGCTCCTCGCGTGAGGCGCTCCCGCGAAACTCGACCAGGCCGACCAGCGCCGAGGCCTCGACCGGGTCGAGCGCGACCTTGGTCAGCCACATGGGAAGCGCGAACGCCTTGACCCTCGGCGCATCGTCCGGCGCGGCGATGGCCACCGGCAATGTCACCTCGGGCAGCGCATTGTAGCGTTTGATCGCGCCGTCCAGCGGCATTGGCGCAGAGGCAACCATCGACAATAGTGCAAGTGTCAGCATTGCGTTTTTCCTCCTAAAGCGTCGCCTCGATAGCACGCACCGCTTGATCGGGGTCTGCCGCCTGCGTGATCGGTCGCCCGATCACCAAGATACTCGCTCCGGCATCGAGCGCTGCCCTCGGCGTTACCACGCGCTTTTGGTCACCGATGACGCCATTGGCGGGCCGTACGCCGGGCACGACAAAGAAACCCTGCGGCCATAGCTTGTGCGCGGCTTTCACTTCGTCGCCCGAGCAGACGACGCCATCGAGCCCCGCCTCGCGCGCGGCGGCGGTCAGGCGCAGCACCTGGTCGTGCGGGGTGCCGGTCACGCCCGCGCTGGCCAGATCGCTCGCGTCGAGGCTGGTCAGCACCGTCACGCCGACGACTTTACAGCCGGTCGGGGCGGCCGCCTTGGCATCTTCCATCATCGCCCGACCGCCCGCGGCATGAACGGTGAGGATCGCGGGTTCGAGGTGCCCCAGCGCCTGCACCGCTTTCGCCACGGTATTGGGGATATCGTGCAGCTTCAGGTCGAGGAAGATCGGCAGGTGCAGCTTGGCCATCTCGTGCACGCCCGCGCGCCCGTTGGCGGCGAAAAATTCGAGGCCGAGCTTGATGCCGCCGACATGGCGGCCGACTTTGGTCGCGATGGTTTTGGCGCGCTCCAGATCGGGCGTGTCGATGGCGACCCAGATCGGGCTCATGCCGCACCGGGCGGCGGCGCAATCGGTGCGGCACCCGGCGGGGCCATCTCGCGCATCGGCACGAGCGGCGCGGTGTCGGTCAGCGCGCGGTTGGCGCTGTCGAGGCGGCGGCGGAGCGTCCACCGCGTCGCGCGATAAAGCAACGCCATCGGAACCAGTCCTGCTAGAAAGCTCGTCAGCATCGCGAACCACATTGGGGGAAACCAAGCGAGTCCGCTCCACAGATTGACCTGCACCACCTGCGGATTGGCCCAAGCGAAATAGACCACGATAACCGCAATTATCACCCAGAATATGGTCTTCAGGAATTGCATCGACGACGGGCTCCGCTGTTGTCCCCTCAGTCTAGGCCGCCCGTCCCTGTTTTGCCAGACGCTCGATAATTGCTCAAAAACGCGGCTACGCCGGTTTTTGAGCTAGGGCGGCCAACCGATTGCGAAGGTCCACAATCGCTTCGGGGATGGCCGTCAGGCGCGGCCCCTCTCGGTCGAGGATCGCGCCGAATGCCGCGCATTTGGCGTGGACGACAGCCGCTGCTCCCAGCGCGTCCGGCGGCAGCGTGGCCATGACGATGTCGATCAGCCGCTCGGCACCGTGCAGCCGCCCCCACAGATAGTCGTTCTCGCGATAGGCGCGGCTGAAGAACGCGCCGAAGCTGTTGAACTGAATCCCTTTCAACACCGGCGCGCCGCCCGACAGGCTGGTCGCGTCCTCGGGTGCGATGCGGTCGACCATGACGGGGTCGAACTCGTCGAATCCCTCGCCCTGCAACAGCGCGAGCGTGGCGACATCGTAGAAGGGGAAGCCCAGATAGGCGAGCAGCGGCTGGCGGCGATGGGTGCGGAAACACGCGCCGATGGCCTCTGCGAGCGCGGCGTCGGTCTCGGCGTCGAGACGGGCAAGGTCCCAGCGCGCCGCGATCAGGTCGAGCAGGGTCCGCGCATCGGTCGCCTCGATCTGGCCGAGGAAATTCGGCGATTCGCGTTCGAGATAGCGCGCGAGACAGGCGAACACGGCCTTGCGAAGTCCTTCGTAATCGACCGCCGGTGTCTCGTCGGCAAGCACGGCCAGCCGCCGGGCGACGAACCGCAGACGGCGGATACGGTAGCGCAAGTCGAGCGCGGAAAGGTCGCTGCGCTGGGCCAGTTCATGGAGCAGCACCGAGGCACCGATCCGCAGCGGTGTTACATGTTCGAGAGCATCGGCAATTCCGGCCCGGACGATCTCGCGATAGGCGACGTACGAATGCCCGGCGTCGCGCGCGGCGCGCTCCCCGGCGCGCGCGCGCCATGTCGCCAGCCGTGCCGACGTCGGGCGGTCGAGGAACAGGGTGCGCCCGAACAGATGCTCGACCGAGGTTTCGACATCGGGGCGCAGGGCTTCGACGATCCGCCGCGTCCGCGCGATGCGGGCGGTACGTCCGGCGATGGCCTCCAGATTGTCGCGGATCGGCTGGGTGCGGGGAATATCCGACAGCGCGCCGAACAGCGTCGTGAAGAACCCCGGCGTCTTGTCGTCGCCCGACAGCTTGATGCTCTTCTGGCCCGGCTTGGGGTCGATATAGACGAAGCGCCGGTCGACTTCGCGGCGGGCGGGGCGGTCGCGCAGCGCGTCGATGGCGGGGCGGAACGGGGCATTGGCCAGGACCGATCCATCGATCAGCGCTGTGGTCTCGGCGGTTCCGGCCGCTACCTGGCGCGGCAGGACGCGGGCGAGGAATGCCTCACGCCCCGGCCATTCGCGCCCGGCCCCGTCGAGCACGCTGTCGAGTTCGGCGACCGTGAACGGCGGAAATGCACCCGGGAAGCTCGCAGTGGCGCGCGCGGCGAACACGAGCCCGGGTATCTCGCCGAGTTGCGCCATCGTGCCGGGTTCGTCGCGGAACGACAGGGTCAGGCGGTGCTCGGTCTCGACGATCGTCGGCGGCGAATGGATCGGCAATGCTTCGGGATGGCCGCTGAAATCGGTGACAGTGACGAACAGGTCGAGCGGCTGTTCGTCGGGGAGCAGCCGGGGACCGCGCGGTCCCGCCTCCATCGCGCCGAAGGCGTCGAGCAACATGTTGTCGAACACCTCGCCCCCGAACGGCGGCTCGAACCAGCGCGAGCGGACGAAGCGCGTCAGCTTTGCATGGATTTCGTCGCGGGTCTTGGCATCGAGACCATCGTCCCAATGGTCGCCCTGACGTCCCGCAAACGCCCAGGCAATCGGCGAGGCCCATAGCTTCGACACCCGGCTCGGCGCGCGGGCGGCCGGGTCGAGCAGCGCATCGACATCGGCCCGCTCCAGCCACAGGTCGGTCAGCGGGTCGAGGGACTGGCCCGAAGCGACGGCCTGCGCGAGGAAAATACCGTTGATTCCGCCTGCACTCGCCCCCGCAACGATGTCGGGCAGGACGCGCAGCTTGGTGCCTGTCGTGGTTTCGATCAGGTCGAGCAGGTCGACATAGGCCGTTTCGACCTCATCGGTCGGTGTCGTCCGGTCGTAAAAGGCGCGGCTGGCGCGGGCGAGGTGCCACACCTCCTTGGTAATGCCGTGCATGTACACCGCCAGACTGATCCCGCCGTAGCAGACGAGCGCGAGGCGTAACTCCTTCTCTCTCATGACCGATTCCTTGCACGGCGCAGCCTTGCAACAAACTGAAATACGGATGCCGAACGGGCAAAGGATATGGGCCGTGCCGAAATCAGGAGGAATGGATAATGACGGTCGAGTCGCACGCGCTGAACGAGGTCGGAGATCACGATCTGGGCCTCGCCCATGACCTGAAGACCATGGAGGCGCAGATCATGGCGCGCCGACGCGCGCTGGTGCTGATGGCGTCGGCCGGGACAGTCGGTTTTCTTGCGGCCTGCGGCAGCGGATCGTCGGGAGGAACCACGACCACAAGTTCGACCGGATCGACGAGCACGACGGGATCGACCTCGACAACGTCCACGACCAGCACAACGTCGACAACGAGCGGCGGCAGCACCGCCTGCACCGTGCCCGCCACCGAAACCGCCGGTCCCTATCCCGCCGACGGCACCAATACCGCAGCGGCAGGGGCCCCGACGTCGAACGCCTTGACCGTAAGCGGTATCGTCCGCAGCGATATTCGTCCCAATTTCATCAGTTCGACGACGGTGGCGACCGGCACGGTGCTCACGATCACGCTGACCGTTGTCAATGCCAATGCGGCGTGCGCGCCGCTCGCCGGTTATGCGGTGTATCTGTGGCACTGCGACCGTAGCGGTGCCTATTCGCTCTACGATTTGCCCACGCAAAGTTATCTGCGCGGGGTGCAGGTCACCAACGCCAGCGGACAAGTGACTTTCACGACGATTGTCCCCGGCTGCTATGCCGGTCGCTATCCGCACATGCACTTCGAGGTGTTCTCGAGCCTGGCCAATGCCACCTCGGGGCGGTTTGCGGTGCTGACGTCGCAGCTGGCGATCCCGGCGGCGGTGTGCAGCGCGGTCTATGCCGATGCGACGCTCTATCCCAATAGCGCTTCGCGCTTCGCCAGCGTCTCGCTGACCAGCGACGGTATTTTCGGCGATAACAGCTCGGCGCAGATGGCCGTGATGACGCCGACATTTTCGGGCAGCGTCGCGGCAGGATATACGGCGACGACGACGGTCGGCATCGCGGTTTAGAAAACCCTCTCCGCTTCGCGGAGAGGGCGATGCGAAGCATCGGGAGAGGCACGACCGCCTCCAGATCGTTCCACTCCCGGCTCCGCTTCGCTCCGCCGCCCTCTCCACAAAGTGGAGAGGGTTGGATGCGTGTCACACGGGCAATGTCACCTCGAACTCCGCGCCGCCTTCCGCGCGGTTGCGTGCCACGATCGTGCCGCCGTGTGCTTCGGCCACACGGCGGGCGATGGCGAGGCCGAGGCCGACTCCGCCGGTTGCGCGGTTGCGCGATACTTCGCCGCGAACGAACGGTTCGAACAGGATCGCGGCGTCGTCGGGCAGGCCGGGGCCGTGGTCGATGACACGAATCCGAAACGCCTCGCCCGATTTTTCTACCGAAACCGCACAGTCCCCGGCGTAGCGCAGCGCGTTTTCGACGAGGTTGCCGAACAGCCGCTTGAGCGCCACCGCATCGCCGCGCACGATGGCCCGTTTCGGTGCGTCGAGGGTCGCAGATGTTTCCGCGATCACCTGTCGGAGCAGCGCCGCGATATCGACGTTGCCGAATTCGGCAGGGGTGTCGCGCGCGAAATCCAGGACGCTGCCGATCATCGCACGAACCTCGGCGATTTCAGCTTGGGCCGAGTTTCGCGCGCCTTCGGGCAGGGCATCGACGTGAAAGGCCAGTCGCGCGAGCGGGGTGCCCATGTCGTGCGCGATGCCGGTCAACATCTCGGTACGCGTTGCCAATGTCGCCGCCAGGCGGTCGCGCATCCGGGCGAGCGCTTCGGCGACGCGCCGGACTTCGGCGGGGCCATCGACCGGAATTGCCGGATCGTCGGGCAGGGCGCGGGTCGCGTCGGCGGCATCAGCTAGGCGAAGCAGCGGTCCTGCAATCGTGCGCGCGATCAGCCACGCCGCGACGATGAGCACGATAAGGGTCGCCAACATCGCGGCGAGCGTGACCATGTGCCAACGGCTGAGCAGGCCCACCGGCGCGCGCGACAGCGTTTGCAGTCCTTGTGGACCGCCCCAGGCAATGGCGAAGCCGCCGCGCAGTTCGGCGTTGTCGGCGTCCGGTGCTGCCTCGGCGCGTCCAGAGAGCGGTTCCGCGATCCAGACCTGCGCGCCCGCAAGACCCTGGCCCGCGAGAACGGCTTCGGCGCGGGCATCGCGCGACAGGCCGCTCAACGCCGCAGCGACGGGGGCGCCGGGACGCAGATCAAGGTCGGGTGGCATCCGCACAATCTTGCCTTGAAGGATGGCGGCGGCAGTCGTCAGGGGGAGCGGTGGCTTGAACGGCGGCGGACCCTGGAACGTTACGACGAACAAGGCCGCTGTCGCCAGAAGCACTGCGCCCGCGACCAGCAGAACGATCTGCGCGATAATCGGGCGGCCTGTGGTCCTACCCACGCTTCACCGGGGCAGTGAACATATAGCCTTCGTTGCGAACGGTGCGGATAAGGTCGGGGGTTCGGTCATGTGCCAGCCGCTTGCGGAGGCGGCTGATCTGGACGTCGATCGCCCGGTCGAACTGGTCGGCGTCATGGCCGCGCATCGCCTCCAGCAGGAAGTCGCGGGTCAGGACGCGGCGGGGATGCTCGACCAGCGCCAGCAGCAGCCGGAACTCGCCATCGGTCAGCGAGACGTTCGCGCCGTCGGGATCGTGCAGGTCGCGTGCGACCGGGTCCATGCGCCACCCCTCGAACGTCCAGTCCGCGCCGCGTTCCGGGCGGGTGGCTGGAGGCGGTGCACGACGGCGCAGCACGGTCCGGATGCGTGCCAGCAATTCGCGCGGGTTGGCCGGTTTGGGGAGGTAATCGTCGGCCCCCATTTCCAGCCCGATGATCCTGTCCACATCGGTGCCGATGACCGACATCATGATGACCGGGGGTCGCGTCGCCGGGTCGAGCGTGCGCAGGATCGTCAGCCCGTCCTCACCCGGCATCATCACATCGAGGACGATCAGGTCGGGCTGCGCGATTGCCATGGCGGCGCGCATCGCCGGACCGTTTTCGGCAAGCGTGACGCGGAAACCATGCCCCTCCAGAAAGCGTCCCGTCAGCTCGCGGATGCCGGGGTCGTCGTCGACGACGAGAATGTGGGTGTTGAGGTCCATGTCGGCCATTCCGGCTATGTGCAGGGCAGACGTATCGGCGGGATTGCAGCGCTGCAACAAATCGCGGGCTTTGCCGGACGTGCGGCACCGTGCATGAAGCACAAATGGCGATTTCACCACCCGACGCTTTCGCCAACCCCGCTGTCCCGCGCGATCTGTGCACCGATTGCGGGATTTCGCGCACCGACGACCCGAAGCGGTGCGGGCGGGCGTGCCAGTTCATTGCGCCCGATTATCCGGCGATGGAGGCGCAGGTCCACGGTCGTGCACGCGATCCGGCGCGACCCGATGAGCTGCACTTCGGCCCGTTCCGGCGCATGGTCCGCGCGTCACTCGTCCCGCCCAGCCCCGGCGCGCAATGGACCGGCATCACCACGCGGATTGCCGAGCGGCTGCTGGAGATCGGCGCGGTCGATGCGGTGCTGACGATGGCCCCCGACCCCAACGACAAATGGCGGCCCGTGCCGGTGCTGGTCACCAAAGCCGAGGGCATGGCGGCGGTGCGCGGGATGCGGATGGGCTATGCACCGCTGCTCGCACTGCTCGAACCCGCGCTGGCGGCGGGCCATAAACGCCTCGCCGTGATCGGCATCCCGTGTCAGGTCCATGCGCTGCGGCGGCTGGAGGCCGAACTGGGTTTCGACCGGCTCTATGTCGTCGGCACCCCGTGTTCGGATAATACCACGACCGAGCGGTTTCACGATTTTCTCGCGCTGCTGGCCGACGATCCCGACACGATCACTTATCTGGAGTTTCGCGCCGATTACCGGGTGGAGCTGCGCTTCGACGATGGCCGCGTGAAGACCATTCCCTTTCTGCAGCTGCCGATCTCCAAACTGCCCGGCGATTTCTTTCCGCTGACCTGCCGGACCTGCGTCGACTACACCAATGTGCTCGCCGATATCACGGTCGGCTATATGGGCGGGCAGGGCGAGCAATGGCTGATCGTCCGCAACGATCGTGGCGCGGAATTACTTGGGCTGCTCGACGATGAAGTGAAGCTGTCCGAACCGGGCAGCAAGGGCAAGCGCGCGGGGGCGGTGAAGGGTTTCCTCGCCAATGTCGAGCGTGCCGCCGGAGGGTTACCGCTGCGCGCGATGCCCGACTGGGTACGGCCCATCGTTGGCTGGCTGATGCCGAAAATCGGCCCGCGCGGGTTGGAGTTCGCGCGGACGCGGGTCGAGATGAAGGCGTGCGAGACGGTCATGCACCTTCGCCGTGAAGAACCGCGCCGGATGAAGCATATGGTCCCGGCGCATATCTGGGATCTGGTTGCGCCCTATGGCGTGGCATCGGCGGCGAGCGAAGCGCCGAGGTCCGAAGCCCCTTAAAAGCTCAGGACACCGCGCCGATACGCCCCCGATGATCAAATAATCACAAAGTCGGCTGCGGTGAGCGCAAGGCCGGTACCGAGTGTCGCGAACTGGACCGCTGAGGCGGCGCCATTGCCGTCCGGATCGAAGTATAAGGCGCCAGTGACGCTATCATAGATGATCCGGTCGTCAGCGTCGGCAGCGGCGCTGCCCGTGACGAAGGCTGAAGCGGACAGGCTGGTCATGCCGCCGAACATGGCGTCATCGAGCGCGATCTTGTCGGTCCCGACGTCGAAATCGACGATCCGATCGACGCCGCCATTGCCGAGAGTCGTGTCGAATACGAACAGATCCGCACCAGCATAGCCGGTGAGCGTGTCGGACCCGTCGCCTCCCGCGAGCCGGTTCGCGCCCGCATTGCCATAAAGGGCATTGGCGAATTCGTTGCCGGTCAGATCGAGGCTTGCGGTCGAAGAGGGGAGGTTGGCAGTCAATTCCTCGATCGACTGCCCGGCGGCCAATCGGTAGCTCGAAAGCGTGTAAACGGTGTCATAGCCACCGGCGGCATTCTCGAACACCAGATCGCTCTGATCATCGACAAGGTAAAAGTCGTTCCCGGCATAGCCGTAGAGACGGTCGCCGCCGCCGCTGCCGCCGTTCAGAACGTTGACCCCCGCATTGCCGAACAAGGCATTGGCATATTCGTTGCCCGTGAGGTCGAGGCGGCCCGGAAGTGTGGGGTAGTTCGCGACCATCTCCTCCACTTCAGCACCAGCCCGCAAGCTGTGGCTCGCCAGCGCGAAAACGACATCATAGCCCTCGCCGACGCTTTCAAAAACTTGATCGGTGGCATGATCGACGACATAAGTGTCGTCGCCACCAAGGCCGTACATGCGGTCGCCGCCACCGGTGCCGCCACTGATCAGATTGACGCCCGCGTTGCCGACGATCAGGTTGGCGAACTCGTTCCCGGTCAGGTTTAGCGCGAGCGTCGATGCGGGCGCGTTTGCGGCGAGTTCCTCGATCTCCTGGCCGGCCTGCAATGTGGTGTTGTTTTCCGCGAAGACCGTGTCGTAGCCCTCGCCGACACTCTCGAAAATGAACCCGCCCGCCAGATAAGTGTCATTGCCTGTGCGCCCGTACATCGTGGCCCCGTAGACGAGCGTGTCATTGCCTGCGCCACCGTCGAGGTAGGTGCCGGTGTTGGCGCTGCGATCGGCCCGTATATAGTCGTTGCCCCCCGATCCGCCGACGCGGTTGCTGCCCGGCGCCAGCACAATCACGTCGTCGCCGGCCGTGCCGTCGTTATCGGTCAGCGAAATGACGATCGTGTCGGTGTCGCTGCCATTGGCAAACACTTGCCCTGCGACCGTCACGTCGATCGCGATGGTCCTGATGCCGCGATCGACGAGATCGTCGACAGTGGCGAGGTTGAGCAGCGTCGTGACCTGCAGTCCGACCGGCAGAAAGTAAAAACTGAAATTGCGCAGCGCGAGGTTCGCCGTGAAATCGGTTGTCAAAACCGCCGTGGTCGCGGGGTTGAGCGCAAAGGTGGCGGTGGTGGTCACGCGCGATGCGTAGAGGAAATTGAGGTTGAGGGTGACGGCACCTGCATTTTCGCCGAGCGAGGCGGCATAGCCGAGCGAGACTGTCGGGTCGGGCGGACCGGAGCGGATGAACCCGCCCAGATTATATGCTGTCAGAGCGGCGGGATCGACATTCTGCAAAATCGCTATCGGTTCGTAATCACTGCCATCGACCGAGCCGGTCGGGTCATATTGCAGCAGTGCGTCATTGCCGTGGCGGATGACCCAGATATGGCCTGATGCGAACGGATTGGTTACGCCATCCCAGTCGGTTCGGGCGCGCAACAGGGCCTCAACCTCCAGCCGGTCCCCGGCATCGCCGGTCACGAAGTCGGTAATCGTGATCGCCGAACTCGTGCCGATATCGCCGAACCGAAAAACATCCTGACCGCTGCCGCCGGTGAGCGTTGCATTCGACCGCACATCGAAAATGTCCGCATCGGCTCCGCCCAGCGCGGTTACCGAGGTGGCGGATTGGCGAATGACAAAATAGTCGTTGCCGATGCCGCCGTCGAGCAGCACCGTCTTGACTGTGGCGGGAAACAGCAAGTCGCTTTCCGCGATGAGCATGTCATCGCCATCCTCGCCGTAAAGCCGGTCATTGCCGCCGGTGCGATACAGCAGCGTATCGTTGCCCGAACCGCCGAAGAGATCGTCATTGCCGCTGCCGCCGTCGAGCACATCGCCGTCACCGTCGCCATAGAGCATGTCATTGCCGCCACCGCCGTTCAGCGTGTCGGAACCGTCGAGTCCGTGAATCACGTCCGGACCTGCGGCGCCCGTCAGCGTGTCGGCACCGGTGTTGCCATCGATCGTCTGGCCAGTGAGCGCGCCACCGCCGAGCGGAAAGCCGATGTTGTAAGCAGTCAGCGATGACGCGGTGACGTTCTGCAGAATCGCAAATCGCGTGCCCGTCCCCGTACCGGCGGCCGTCCAGTAGAAATCGGTATTGGCCCCGTTCTGAACGATCCTGAGGTGATTGGTCGCGACGGGATTGGCGGTTGCGTTCCAGCCGGTACGCGACTGCAGAATTGCGGTCACATCGAGACTGTCGCCCGCGTCACCAACGGCGAAATCGGTGATCGTGACGATACCGCCGTTGAGGAGGTCGCCGATCCGGAATACGTCCTGACCCGCACCGCCGCTGGCGGTTGCGCGGGTGTAAAAGGCGAACTGATCGATGCCGTCGCCACCGAGCGCCGTCGTACTTCCGCTGCTGCTGATGATAAAGCGATCGTTGCCGACGCCGCCGTCCATCGTCACCGACGAGGCGCCGCTGGCGATCAGGCTATCGTCGCCATCCTCGCCATACATGAAATCCGGCGTGCCGCTGTTGTCGATACCGCGCGAGTAGAGCGTGTCGTTACCGGCACCGCCATACAGCCGGTCGGTGCCCCGATCGCCATCCAGCGTGTCGTCGCCCTCATCGCCGAAAATGTCGTCATTGCCGAAATCCCCGGCGACAATGTCGTCACCGGCGAGGCCATGGATAATGTCGTCGCCGGTCGAACCCTGAAGCTTGTCGGCACCGCCGGTGCCCGTAATGTCCGTCATTGCAATGTCCAAAGTTAAGAGGGCTGCAGATGCGCAACTGCCGCCATCGCGCGTTCGGCGCCCGCATCTCGTTTTCGCCCAGTCATGGCCGCAAAGGTGCGACATTTTACGAAAAAATCAAATGAAATTAATACCTAACCGCGAGCGGTAAGGTGGGAGCACCGGGCAGGACAGTGTCGGCGAGGGCGCGTGCTCATGCCCGCGTCAATTTTCTGTTCTCTAATCGTTCCGAACCGGTTATCGTCACCTGAATGGCGAAGCCCCAAAAGCGATTTGTCTGCCAAGCCTGCGGGTCGGTCGCGTCCAAATGGGCGGGGCAGTGCGATGACTGTCTTGAGTGGAACACGCTCGTCGAGGATGCGGGCGCGGTCGTGACGCCGTTTTCGGCGCGGCATAATCTGCAGCACGGCGGGCGCGCGGTGGCGCTGGTAGCGCTCGACAGCGAGACGAAGCTGCCCGACCGGATGCCATCGGGGATCGCCGAATTCGACCGGGCGCTGGGCGGCGGCTTTGTCGCCGGGTCGGCGACGTTGATGAGCGGCGATCCGGGAATCGGGAAGTCGACGCTCTTGTTGCAGGCGGCGGCGAAGCTTGCGCTGGCGGGCAAGCGCGTCGTTTATGTCTCGGGCGAGGAAGCGGCCGATCAGGTGCGGTTGCGCGCGCAGCGGCTCGGTCTCGGCCATGCGCCCGTCGGGTTGGCGAGTGCGACGTCGGTGCGCGATATTCTCGCCACCTTTCCGGCGGCGCCCGATCTGCTGGTGATCGATTCGATTCAGACGATGCACTCGGACTTGATCGAGGGCGCGGCGGGGACGGTCAGCCAAGTGCGCGCGTCGGCAGGCGAACTGATCCGTTTTGCCAAGGAACGCGGGTCGGCCGTTGTGTTGGTCGGACATGTAACCAAGGACGGCAGCATCGCCGGGCCACGTGTGCTCGAACATATGGTCGACACCGTGCTCAGCTTCGAGGGCGAGCGGTCGCACCAATACCGCATCCTGCGCGCGATCAAGAACCGCTTCGGCGGCACCGATGAAATCGGCGTATTCGCGATGGGCGAGGGCGGGCTGGGCGAAGTCGGCAATCCGTCCTCGCTGTTCCTGACGACGCGCGGCGAGGCGGTGACGGGGACGGCGGTATTCCCGGCGCTGGAGGGGACGCGGCCCGTGCTGGTCGAAGTGCAGGCGCTGACGGTCCGGCTGGCATCGGGCGCAACGCCGCGCCGCGCGGTCGTCGGCTGGGATTCGGGGCGGCTGGCGATGATCCTTGCGGTGCTGGAGGCGCGGTGCGGGTTGTCGCTGTCGTCGGCGGAAGTCTATCTCAACATCGCAGGCGGCTATCGGCTGACCGATCCGGCTGCCGATCTCGCCGTCGCCGCTGCGCTGGTCAGCGCATTTTCGGAGCGGCCGATCCCCGCCGACGTCGTCGCGTTCGGCGAAGTCGCGCTGTCGGGCGAAGTCCGCCCCGTGGCGCACGGCGGGTTACGATTGAAGGAATCGGCCAAGCTCGGCTTCGAGCGCGCCTGGGTGCCCGGTGGCGTGAAGGGAGAGGGGATCGCGACGAGCGGGTTCAAATCGCTCGGCGCGCTGGTCGATCATGTGCTGGGCAGGGGATAGCGACACCCCCTTGCGCGCCCCTTTCGGCCCCATTAGGGCTGACCGGGAAATAAACCTCATATGAACGAGAAGGACCCTTCATGAGCGAGACCGCCGACCGGGTGAAGAAGATCGTCGTCGAGCACCTCGGCGTCGACGCGGACAAGGTGACCGAAGAGTCGAGCTTCATCGACGATCTGGGCGCGGACAGCCTCGACATCGTCGAGCTGGTCATGGCGTTCGAGGAAGAATTCGGCGTCGAGATTCCCGACGATGCGGCGGAAAAGATTTCGACCGTCAAGGACGCGATCAGCTTCATCGATTCGAATAAGGGCTGAGGCTTTTTCAACGCTGGCTCAAGGCTTGAACAGGCTCGGCCCCATGCGGGTCGGGCCTGTTTTGCGTTAGGGGGATTTAGATGCGTCGTGTCGTCGTAACAGGTCTGGGGCTCGTCACGCCGCTGGGAGGCGATGTCGAGACGAGCTGGGCCAACATCCTGGCGTCGAAATCGGGCGCGGCGCGGATTACCAAGTTCGACCCGTCGGACCAGAAATGCACGATCGCGTGCGAGGTGAAGCCTGCCGACCACCCCTGGGGTTTCGACCCCGGCAAGCGTGTCGACCACAAGATCCAGCGCCAGGTCGATCCGTTCATCATCTATGGTATCGATGCCGCCGGACAGGCGCTCGAGGATGCCGGGCTGACCGAAATGGACGAGGCGACGCGGCTGCGCGCGGGGTGTTCGATCGGCTCGGGCATCGGCGGACTGCCGGGGATCGAGAGCGAAAGCCTGTTGCTGGCCGAAAAGGGACCGGGCCGCGTGTCCCCCCATTTCGTGCACGGGCGGCTGATCAACCTGATCTCCGGACAGGTCAGCATCAAATACGGCCTGATGGGACCGAACCATGCGGTTGTCACGGCCTGTTCGACCGGCGCGCATTCGATCGGCGATGCGGCGCGAATGATCCGCGACGACGACGCCGACATCATGCTGGCGGGCGGCGCGGAGGCGACCGTATGCCCGATCGGCATCGCCGGTTTCGCCCAGGCGCGGGCACTCAACACCAGCTTCAACGACCGTCCCGAGGCGGCCAGCCGCCCGTATGACAAGGACCGCGACGGCTTTGTCATGGGCGAGGGCGCGGGCGTCGTGGTGCTGGAGGAATATGAGCACGCCGTGGCGCGCGGTGCAAAAATCTATGCCGAAGTCGTCGGTTACGGCCTGTCGGGCGATGCCTATCATGTGACCGCTCCGCATCCGGAGGGGTCGGGTGCCTATCGTTCGATGGAAATGGCGCTGAAGAAGGCGGGCATGACCCCGTCGGACATCGACTATATCAACGCGCACGGTACCTCGACGATGGCCGACACGATCGAACTGGGCGCGGTCAAGCGGCTGTTCGGCGACGCGATCTCGACGGTGTCGATGAGCTCGACCAAATCCGCCATCGGGCATCTGCTGGGCGGGGCCGGAGCGGTCGAGGCGATCTTCTGCATTCTGGCAATCCGCGACCAGATTGTGCCGCCGACGCTCAATCTCGACAATCCCGATGAGGGGACGGAAGGCGTCGATCTGGTGCCGCACGTCGCGAAGAAGCGGCCGGTGAAGGCGGTGCTGAACAACAGCTTCGGGTTTGGGGGCACGAATGCCAGTCTGGTGATGCGGGCGGTCTAGAACCGGTGCATCAGCGACCGAGTTCGAATTCGACGCCGACATTGTAGACGAGTGTCGATTTCGGTGAATCGATACGGGTCATCGCGACATCGGCGCGCGCCACTGCGGCGGGAGCCGGGCCGTCGGTCGTATAGGCTGACCCGTCGCGTACCATGACCGCGCGGCGGATCTTCAAGCCGAGCGCCTTCGCGTAGTCCTCGGCTTTGGCCTGTGCGTCTCGGACTGCCGCCGTACGCAATGCACTGAGCTCGGGTCCGACCGGCGCTGCGGCATAGCCCCAGCCGCGATTGACCCGGATGTTCTTCGCACCGGCATCGACGAGCTTTTCAATAACGTCGCCGGTTCGCCCCACATCGCGAACGACGACGGCCAGCGACTGATTGACGAGAAACCCTTTTGCCCGGTCGCTGCCGTCCTCGTCATCGGGATCGCGGCCTTCGCTGAATTCGAAAGACGAGGTGCGGAAGTCGTCATCAGCGACGCCGAACGTCTTGATGGCTTGCCGCAACCGGTCGAGAACCTTTGCATTCTCGCGGAGAGCCGGTCCGGCACTGCGCGCGAAATTGGCATTCGACGCGCTGATCGTGACGAACTCGGTATCCTTCGTGCCATAGGCGGTGCCTTGCACCGATAGGGTCGTGAACGCCGACGGCGCATCGCTTCCGACTGCCGCTCCAAGTGCAAATGGCATCACGGCAACGGCTGAAAGTTTAAGAGCGCGACGACGGTCCATCTGAACTTCCAACGGTTTTTGCGTAGCCGACCATATGGCCGAATATGTTAAGGCTCCTTTGACGCGCCGGAGGTGACGGCGGCTATTTGCTTGATTACAGCGGGCCGATGCGTCGCATTCTTCTTCTGGTCGCCGTGGTCGCGCTCGTCGTTTTCGCCGTCAGCCGCTGCACCGGCGGGCGCGCCCCGCGCGACGTCGAGGTCGTGATCCCGCAAGGTTCGAGCCTCACCGCTGCTGCGACTGCGCTTGAAAAGGCAGGGGCTGTCGACAGCGCCGACGCGTTCCTGACCAATGCCAAAATCTTCGGCTCGGGCGATCCGATCAAGCCGGGCGAGTACAAGATCAAGCGCGGCATGGATGCGTCCGCCATCCTGGCGCTGTTGCAATCGGGTAAGGTGTTGCAGCGCTTCGTCGTCATCCCCGAAGGACTGCCCTCGATCCTCGTTTACGAGCGGCTCTATGCGACGCCGCTGCTGACAGGCGAGATTGCGATGCCGCCGGAGGGATCGGTGCTGCCCGACAACTACGCCTATGTCCGGGGCGAAAGCCGCAAGGGGGTGCTCGCGCGGATGCAGAAGGCCATGCAGACCGCGCTGGCGAACGCGTGGGCTGCGCGCAAGCCGTCAACGGCAGTGACGACGCCCGAAGCAGCGATCATCCTGGCGTCGATCATCGAGAAAGAAACGGCGCGGGCCAGTGAGCGGCGGCTGGTCGCGGCGGTGTACAGCAACCGCTTGAAGCGCGGAATGCCGCTGCAGGCCGACCCGACGACGATCTATCCGGTGACCAAAGGCAAGGCGCTCGGGCGGCGGATTTTGCGGTCCGAACTCGACAGCGACAATCCCTATAACACCTATCGCCACAACGGCTTGCCACCCGGACCGATTGCCAATCCCGGCAAGGCCGCCATTCAGGCCGCGCTCGACCCCGCGCCCTCGAACGCGTTGTATTTCGTGGCGCAGGGCGACGGCAGCAGCGCGTTTGCCGACACGCTGGAACAGCACAACGCCAATGTGCAGAAATGGTATGCCCACCGGCGGGCAAAAGGCGAGATGTAGGGTTTAACTTCGCGACACGATAGTTATATGCTGCAATGCAGCACATATGGTGCGTGTTCAGCAGCGAGGAGTTCCCATGCACGTCGGTCGTGAAGTTCCCAATGTCACCCTGAAAACCCGTGTCCGCGACGAGAGCGTGGAGGGGCCGAACCCGTTCCGCTGGCAGGATGTTGCGACGCACGACATTTTCGCGGGCAAGCGGATCGTGATTTTCGGGCTTCCCGGCGCGTTCACGCCGACCTGCTCGTCGAAACAGCTGCCCGGCTTCGAAGGAAATTACGAAACCTACAAGACGCTCGGCGTCGACGACACCTATTGCGTGTCGGTCAACGATGCGTTCGTCATGTACCAATGGGGTCAGCATCAAGGCCTGAAGAACGTCAAGCTGCTGCCCGACGGCAACGGCGATTTCACGCGGCGGCTGGGCATGTTGATCGACAAACGGCATCTGGGTTTCGGGCTGCGTTCGTGGCGCTATGCGGCGGTGATCGACAATGGCCGGATTGCGGCCTGGTTCGAGGAACCGGGCATCAATGACGCCGGGACCGACACCGATCCCTATGAGCAGTCGACGCCTGAAAATGTGCTGGCGTGGCTCGAGGCGAATCCGAAGCCGGACTTTTCGGCGGTCGAGGATCAAAAACTCGCTGCCTAAGGCAATCTGGAGAGCGGCAGTGTGCTGCCGCTCTCCGGATTACACCCGCAGGCCCGTTTCTTCAGGCAGGCCTGCCATAAGGTTGAGGCTCTGCACGGCCGCACCGCTCGCGCCTTTGCCGAGATTGTCGAGTGCGGCGACGAGGCGGCATTGGGTGCCCTCGGCATTGCCGAAGACGAACAATTCCAACCCGTCACGACCGGCCATATGTTCGATGGTCAAATTGGCTTCGTCGAACTCGCGCACGCGGACGATTTTCGAGCCCTCGTAAAACCACGACAACGTGTCGCGTGCCTTGGCTGCATCGACGCCGAACAGCGGTATGTCGACGATCATCCCGCGATGCGTTGCTGCAACCGAAGGCGCGAACAGCGGGGCATGGGTCAGCCCGGAATGCCGCAGCATTTCGGGCACGTGCTTGTGCGCGAGCGACAGCGCATAGGTGCGCCACGCGGTGGGGGCGGCACCGCTTTCGAATTCGGCGATCATCGCCTTGCCGCCGCCCGAATAGCCCGACACCGCATAGCAGCTGAGCCGTGCTCCGCCGCCGATCAGGCTGGCGCGGACCAATGGGGCAACCAGCGCGATAAATCCGGTCGAATAACAGCCGGGGTTCGAGACGCGCTTTGCCTGTGCGACAATGTCGCGCCCGACCAGTTCGGGGAAGCCGAAGGTCCAACCTTTTGCGGTGCGGTGCGCGGTCGAGGCGTCGATCACCCGCGTCGCGGGATTGTCGATCAGCGCCACTGCCTCGCGCGCGGCATCGTCGGGCAGGCACAGAATGACGACATCGGCGGCGTTCAGCGCGTCGCGCCGTGCACCGGCATCCTTGCGATGGGCATCGTCGAGCCGGACAAGGTCGAACTCGGGCCGCCCGGTCAGGCGGCTTTCGATCTCGAGCCCTGTCGTCCCCGCCGCGCCGTCGATAAATACGCGCGTCATGGCAGGTCGAGCGCCGTGGCGACGACATAGCCGATCGTACCGACCGCGTTGCCGCGACCCCAGGCCCAGATTTGGCCGAGGTCGATCAGATGGAAAATGTCACCGGATGCCAGCGTTGCCACAGCGTCGCTGCCAATGTCGGGGCGGCTGTGGACAATGGCCGTCGTGTTGAGGCGCACGGCCACCGGTTCGACATAGTGCTGGGCGAAGATGCGGTCGGCGACAGCGATTTCGGCGAGGTCGCGACGGACCGCATAGCGGCCCGGTTCGAGTGCGACCGACGGCCCCGTCAGGCGAAACTGCCTACGCTGCGGCGCGGCGTCCCTGGTCTCCGCCGACAAGTCGTCCGAATTCGCCAAGAAAATCTGCCCCCGCCTGCGTTTTCGCGACGAAGACATTTCGCCGGTCCTGCTCGTCGCGCTGGCGCGCCAGATAGCCGAGAGCACCCAGTCGGTTCAAGGCGCGAGTAATCACCGGTTTCGAGACGTTGAGATCGCGGGCGAGTCCGCGCACGGTGTGGGGGCCGGGGGTTTCGTACACGACCATCAGCAGCGCCATCTGCCGGTTGGTCAGGTCGGGCTGTCCCGACCGGACGTAATCCAGCAGGGTGTTCATCCAGTCGGTAATCATCGCACGGGGCACGGTCGGATCCTTCCCGCCCGCATCGGTCACGGGCGATTTATCCGGTCTGAACGTATGAGAAGCGTAACGGTTGCGTGGGCGCCGATCAGCCGAAACGCGCCTGTAGCATCGCCCAGACCGCGCGCAGACCCAGCGCCTCGCCGCCTTTGGGACGACCGGGTTTCGCGGCAGGCCTCCATGCGAAGGTGTCGAGATGCAGCCACGGCGTCCCGTCGGACACGAAGCGTTGCAGGAACAGGGCGGCAGTCACCGCACCGGCAAAGCCGCCGTCGGGCGAGTTGTTGAGATCGGCAATGTCCGATTTCAGCATATCGTCGTATCCGGCATGAAGCGGCATCCGCCACAACGGGTCGTCGGTGGCGATGCCTGCAGCCACTACAGCGGCCGCAAGTTCGTCGTCATTGGCAAAGGTCGCGGGCAAATCGGGACCGAGCGCAACGCGGGCCGCACCGGTAAGCGTTGCGAAATCGACGATCAGCGTGGGGTCGCTTTCGCCTGCCTTGGTCAAGGCGTCGGCGAGCACCAGCCGCCCCTCGGCGTCGGTATTGGCAATCTCCACCGTCAGCCCCTGCCGGCTGGTCAGCACGTCGCCGGGTCGGAAAGCATTGCCCGCAATCGCGTTTTCAACGGCCGGGACCAGCAGGTGCAAACGCACCGGCAGTCGCGCCGCCATCACCAGCTGCGCGAGGGCGAAAGCGTGTGCAGCGCCACCCATATCTTTCTTCATCAGGCGCATGCCCGATGACGGCTTGATATCGAGGCCGCCGCTGTCGAAGCAGACGCCTTTGCCGATGATGGCGAGGCGGGGGTGTGCCGGGTTCCCCCATTCGATTTCGATCAGGCGCGGCGCGAAATCGCGGGCAGCGGCCATGCCGACCGCGTGGATCATCGGATAACCGGTTTCGAGGTCGTGCCTCTTGGTCACGGTCAGCGTCGCGTCGAACGCCTTGGCAAGCCGCGCGGCCTCGGCTTCCAGTTGCGGCGGACCCATATCGGCGGCGGGCGTATTGACCATGTCGCGGACGAGCGCGACCGCTTCAGCCTCGCGAACGGTCGCGTCGATGCTGGCGGGGTCGGCAGTCAGCAAGATGCGCGCGCCAACGGACTTGTCATCCTTCAGGTAGCGGTCGAACCGGTAGTGCGCGAGCAACCAGCCGAGTGCCGCAGGCCCCGGTGCACCGGTCGCGAGGCGATAGGCCCCCTCGGGCAATGTCTCGGCGAGTTTGGCCAGGCACCAAGGTGACAGCTTCCCGGCGTCGGAAACCACCGTCACGACCGACCAGTCCTCGGCGTCTTCACCGGGAAGGATGGCGCTGGCGTAGCCAAGCGGTTTCAGCTTCTGCGCGGCGGCAGCGGATCGCGCGCGGGGTGGCTGTGCGGCCAGCCATGAATCGAAGTTTTTCTTATCGGTGATGTGGATTTTACGGGCTGCCTGGCCTTTGTCGGGGTGCAGCAGCGTGTTGAAGTGATCGACCGAGTTCATTACCCTGACTAGCGAGCGGTCCGCTCCAAAGCCTAGCGAAATTTGACGTCGTGCAACGTTAATTTATCAACCGGGATAGTTGTGGGAGAAAAGTTCTTGACCCGTCATGCGCTCGCGCTTCTTGCTTTGGTGGCTCCTGCCTTCCTGAGTGCTGCTACGCCTGCCCAAATCGATGTCGAGGTTCGCGCCGCAATGGCCCGCACGGGTGCAAAGGGTATGGCGCTGGCCGTTATCGAGGGCGGCAAGCCGGTGCTGGTTCGTGCATGGGGCGCGCGTAATGTAAAAGGTGACCCGCTAACGACGGACACCGTGATGTATGGCGCGTCGCTGACCAAGGCGGTGTTTGCCTATACCGTGATGCAACTGGTCGAAGAAGGAAAACTCGATCTGGATCGCCCGATCGCTGCATATCTACCGAAGCCCTTGCCTGAATATGCCGACGAAGAGGAGCGCTATGCAGCGTGGCAGCATCTGGCGGGCGACGAACGCTGGCGGAGACTGACGCCACGCATCCTGCTGACGCACAGCTCGGGCTTTGCCAATTTCGGTTTCCTCGAACCAGACGGCAAGCTGAAGTTCCATTTCGAACCCGGCAGCCGCTACGCCTATTCCGGTGACGGATTGATCCTCCTGCAATTCGTGATCGAACGCGGCCTGGGGCTCGACCTCGGGGCAGAGATGCAGCGCCGCGTGTTCGGCCCTCTCGGCATGAAGACAACAAGCATGACGTGGCGTGCCGATTTTGCCGCTAATTTGGCCGACGGATGGAAGGAAGATGGGAGCGTTGAGCCGCATGACGAACGCAGCAAGCCTCGGGCTGCTGGATCGATGGACACAACGATTGCAGATTTTGCGCGCTTTGCCGGTGCCTATGTGCGCGGGGAGGGTTTAAGGCCAGCATCGCGACGGGCACTGACTGCGCCGCATCTGCCGATCACGACTGCATCGCAATTCCCGTCGCTTCAAGTCGAAGCGGCGCCCGACAAGCGCATCGTCGGGCTGGCGGCAGGCTTGGGTGTGATCACTTTCAATGGCCCACAAGGACGCGGATTCCAGAAGGGCGGGCACAATGATTCGACCGGCAACACATGGGTTTGTGTAGAGCGCGGTCGGCGTTGCGTCATAATTCTGGCCAACGACGTTCGCGCCGAACCGGCGTTCCCCGGGATCGTCAAGTTGGTGCTGGGCGAGACCGGCATGCCATGGCGCTGGGAATACGGCGCGGTCGACTGGGCGAAATAGCCTAGGCGGGTACCCCGAACAGGTCGTGGTCGTCGGCGTCCTCGATCAGGACGGGCACGATGTCGCCCTGTGTAAGGCCGCCGGAATCGCGCAGGAACACGTTCCCGTCGATTTCGGGCGCGTCGGCCTGACTGCGTCCCGTCGCGCCGCCGTCTTCGTCGACTTCGTCGATGATGACATCGAGGGTGCGACCGACCTTGGCGGCGAGCTTTTCGGCGCTGATCCGCGCGGTCAGTTCCATCAGGCGGGTGTAGCGCTCCTCCTTGACCTCCTCGGGCACGGGGTCGGGCAGGGCATTGGCAGCGGCACCCTCGACGGATTCGAAACGGAAGGCTCCGACGCGGTCGAGCTGGGCTTCGGTCAGCCAGTCCATCAGATACCGGAAATCGTCCTCGGTCTCGCCGGGGAAGCCGACGACGAAGGTCGAGCGGATGGCGATGTCGGGGCAGATCGAGCGCCAGCGGTGGATACGTTCGAGAACTTTCGCTTCGTTGGCGGGGCGTTTCATGGCGCGCAGCACCGAAGGGGCGGCGTGCTGGAAGGGAATATCGAGATAAGGCGAAACCAACCCTTCGGCCATCAGGGGGATTACCTGATCGACATGCGGGTAGGGATAGACATAGTGGAGGCGGACCCAGGCACCGAGGCTGCCCAGTTCGCGCGCGAGGTCGGTCATGTGCGCGCGGACGTCGCGACCGTGCCATTCACGCGATTGGTGTTTGATATCGACGCCGTAAGCCGAGGTGTCTTGCGAGATCACCAGCAATTCGCGCGTGCCCGCCGCAACCAGTTTCTCGGCTTCGCGCAGGATGGCATCGGGGCGGCGGCTGACGAGGTCGCCACGGATGCTGGGGATGATGCAGAACGAACAACGGTGGTTGCAGCCCTCCGAGATTTTCAGATAGCTGTAGTGGCGGGGCGTGAGTTTCAGGCCGCTGTCGGGGACAAGGTTGAGGAACGCATTGGCGGGCATCGGGGCCGCTTCGTGGACCGCGCCGACGACGGCCTCATACTGATGCGCGCCGCTGATCGCGAGCACCTTGGGGAAGCGGGTGCGGATCATTTCGGCCTCTTGGCCCAGGCAGCCGGTGACGATGACACGGCCGTTTTCGGCGAGTGCCTCGCCGATGGCTTCCAGCGATTCCTCCTTGGCGGAATCGAGAAAGCCGCAGGTGTTGACCAGCACGACATCGGCCCCGGCATAGTCGGGCGACAGGCCGTAGCCGTCGGCGCGGAGCTTGGTCAGGATGCGCTCGCTGTCGACCAAGGCCTTGGGGCAGCCGAGCGACACCATGCCGACCTTGGGCGGGAGAGGAAGTATGGTAGCCATGGGAAGCGCGCGCCATTAGCCGAACTGCACGGCTTTGCCCAGCACCGTGCGGCGACGGGATGTTAACCATATGGAATTAAGGCAGCACGCTCAACTTTGTGCGAATGGATGGGCACATGAACTGGCGTGGAATTTCGGGCATTTACGCGGGGTTTGCGCTGGTGCTCGGCGGGGCGTGGCTGTGGATGCAGCAGGGTTCGGTCTGGGGGCTGGCGGTCGCGGGTGCCGGCGTGGTGCTTGCGGGCGCAAGCGTTGTATCGATCGTGCTCGCGCGGCGGGGTCCGCGTCCGGAAAAGGCAGCGAAGCCGGCCAAAGCGGTGCGCGGCAAGGCGGCGGTCGTTCCCGATACGGAAGCCGACTCCATCGCCAAATCGCGGCTGGCGGCGCTTGCCGGACGGACGTCAGGGCGACCGGTGGCTGTGGAGCCGGTCGAGCTGGTCGTTCCAGAGGAAAATCAGACCGATCTTCCTGAAGCGAGCATGACGGAAGCTGTGGAGACGTCCCCCGGGATCGACACGCCCGAGCTTGTCGAAGACGCTGCTGATGCTGCGTTACCGGCGGCGGATGCCGAACGCGGCTTCGACGAACCCGGCGACGTCGCGGTTGAGACAGCGGAGAGCGACCTTTCCAGCGAGTCCGTTGCTGAACCCATGGATGCGTGGCCCGAAGCCGATTTGCCCGAACCTGTCGAGGGCGCCTTTTCTCCGGCGCTTCCGGTTGCGGAATCCGAACCGGGACTCGACGAGGTTGACCAAGTCGAGATCGAGGCAACGGATAGCGAAATTCCCGACGAGCTCGTTGCCGAAACCCATGAAGCTGCTCAAGAAGCTGACTTGCCCATTGCTGAGGCTGGGCAAGGCTTCGACGAGCTCAGCCAAGTCGCTGTGGAGGGAGCAGACGCCGATCCGGGCGAACCCGGTTTCGATGAGATCAGTCACGTCGAGGTCGAAGCAACCGACTCCCCCGCCGTCGCGCTTGACCGTTTGCCGGGCTTCCCCTGGACAGCGCGCTTCATCGGGCTGTGGTCGCGCGACGTGCGCTATGCCTGTCCCGACGATCTGCGCGGCGCGGTCGCGCATTGGCAGCGCTGGGCCGATACGCAGGCCTCGGGTGCGCCGATTCCCGAAGAGGCGTCCGAGGAATTTCAGGCCATGCTGGCGGTATGGCGCGAATGCGGCGCGGACGTTCCCGGCCTGTCGAGCGACGACGGGGTTGCGGTGCAGCTCGCTGAGGAAGCGGAGTATGATGCGGCGCTGGCGGGGTTGTTGCCGAGGGTGTTGCGCGGAATGGTTTCGGCCGGGGGGTAATGCTGGGCATGGGCGAAGCCCATGCCGTCGGTCGGCGCATTAGCGCCGCCGTCCGCACCGGTCGCCGCTGGCGCGTCGTAGCTTCGCTACGCCTTGCGCGACCGGTGGTGGGCGATGACGGGCTCGAACCGCCGACATCCTCCGTGTAAAGGAGGCGCTCTACCAACTGAGCTAATCGCCCGCGCCGACGCCCCTGCCGCAAAGTGCGGGCGGCATCAACCCGTCAGAACGGCCGCCCGGTCGTCCGCAGCCTGTGCGCCGTCCGGATCGCGCCATAGGTGAGCAGGCCGATGGGGCCGAACAGGAATGTCAGCACCAGCGGCACGATCACTGCCCAGTGGGGCACGCCGATCTTGCCCGCATCCTCGACTTCCCACGCGCCGGTAAACAGGTCGAAGGCGAGGAAATGCGTCCAGCCGAGCATGACATTGCCCGGCATCGAGAATAGCGCCGAGACGCCCGCGAGGGTGGAGAAGCTACCGCTCTCGACCGGCTGGGTGATCGTGAACAGTTGCACGAAATAGGCGAGTGCCAACGCGGCAGAGAGCAGCCGTGCGCCGCGGATCAGGGGGATGCGCGACAGCGGCGCGGCGAGCAGCGCGATCCAGCCGGCGAAGGCGAGGAGCGAGCAAAGGCTGAAGATCTGGTCGAGGGTCACAGCTCGCGCACCAATTTCACCGCGCTTGCGGCCCAAGCGGGATCGGTGACGATCTGTTGCTTGCCGCCGGGTTCGAGCGGCAGCACTTGCAGCCGGTCGCCCTCGCGGCCGATCAGGCGGCCGAAGATGAAGCGGCCCGCAGGGCGCGGGAGCAGGACGTCGCGGTTGAGCAGCGCGGCGTAACTGTCGGGCGCGACTTTCGCGCACCAGATGACGTCGCCGCGCCGGTAATCGCCGATGCCATCCTCGACCGTCATGGCAACCATGTCGCCCGTCGGCATCGGTGGGGTGACCACCGATTCTCGGCGCGGGGCATGGGCACCGTCGCGGCTGAGCACCGCGACCACAGGGAGATCGGCGCGGTCGGGCAGTTCGACGAGATCGCCCGCCGTGACGCCCAGCGCGGCGGCAATCCGGTTGAGCCAGCCCACCGAAACGGTTCGCGTGCCGGTTTCGAGCCGCCCGATGGTCTGCGCGGTGGTCGGCGGCGAGCAGGCGAGCGCGACATCGAGCAGGGTCATGCTCTTTGCACGGCGGACTTCGCGGATGCGGGTGATCATCGTGGCAGCTCCTTAACCGGTACGGATTTTTCTCCTGTCCTACAGATTGCGACTCGTGGCAAGCCCATTTGGTGATTCGAAACAGGAGTAGCGAATGACTCTGGCGCGACAGTTGAAAGACCAGCGTATCCCGGGATCGGCGCGTGTCGTGACGATGAACTTGTCCGAGAGTCCGCTCGCCTGGTTGCGCGCGCGGGGACGGGTGTCGCTGCGGCAATATGACGCGGGGGAGAAGCTGCGCGGCGATTTCGAACGGGCGTCGCTGGGGCCGAGTGTCACGATGCGCTGGGACGCGAGCGGGGTGAGCGGGCCGCGCGGGCTCGCGCCCGACGCGCCGGATCGTACGACGGGGCAGGTGGCGGCGAAGCAGCGGTTCGACGCCGCGCTCGCGATGGCGGGACCGGGGTTGTCGGACATATTGTGGCGGACGGTGTGCGCCTGCGAGAGCATGCCCGACGCCGAACGCGCGCTCGGATGGCCCGCGCGTAGCGGGCGGCTGGTGCTGGGAATGGCACTCGACCGGGTGGCCGATTTTTACCGGCTGCCGGGGTAGATGGGGTGACGCTTTTTTAGCCCTTCGCCGAGCGTTAGCGAGGTGCTCATTCGAGCGAAGCGAGAAGTCTTTAATCGATGTAGACAACCTCGCTAACGCTCGGCGGGGCTTCTCGCTAGCGCTCGAAGAAGAGGTTGGCTTAAGCCAACGATGGCTTAACAGCCTTCCCGATCGCCGCCAACGCATTCTCCAGCCGCGCCTCGCCCGTCCCGCCGACGAGAACCCAGTCGACTCCACGCGCAACCAGTTCTTCGCGACATGCCGCGAAGAAGCGTTCGCGTGTTGCCACGTCTCCGTAAATGCGGGTGCCGTCATCGACCCAGGGCAGATCTATGTCGCACAGCAGATAGAGATCGGCGAAGTCGTCGAATGCCGCGAACCACGGGTCGCGCGGTAAGCCCATCATGTCGCACCACACCGCCGTCATCAGCGGATCGGTATCGAGGACGATCAGGTCGCGGCCATGCGGCGCGGCGGCGCGTTCGGCCTTGGCGGCCATCGCCTGTTGCACCTGCGCGATGTCGAGCAACTGCGCGCTGTCGAGGTCGGTGCCGTGCTCCTCGCAATAGGTGCGTCCGTATTCGGGCACCCAATTCGTGCCGAAATGTGCGGCGAGTTGCGCGGCGAGGCGCGATTTTCCCACGCTTTCGGGTCCGTGCAGGCAGATACGCTTCATGGCTGGGCTGCCTCACGCAAATGGCGTCGCCATTGCAGCAAGCCGATCACCGCGAGCACGAGGAAGACCGTATACAACCCGCTGGTGAGCCACAGCCCCTTGGCCGCGTAGAGCCCCACCGACAGCAGATTGACCGCGATCCACCACCACCAGTTTTCCAGGTAGCGCCACGTCATCAGCAGCTGGGCGATGACGCTGAGCATCGCGACGGATGCGTCCCAATAGGGCAGGCTGGCCGTGGTGAAGCGCGTCATGATCGTCCCCCAGCCGAGGACGACCAGCAGCGACACGCCCACCCAGATCCAGCGCTGCGCCACGCCGAGTTTGCGCACGGCCACCGTCCCGTCGCCTTCGCGGTGGCGCACCCAGGCGATCCAGCCGTACAGCTGCACGATCAGGAAAAACACTTGCAACCCGGCGTCGCTGAACAGGCGCGCGTCCCAGAAAATCCGCGCGTAGAGCACGACCATCGCGATGCCGAACGGGTAATTCCACGGGCTGCGCCGCACGATCAGCGTGATGTTGGCAAGGCCGAGCAGCGCGGCGATGGCTTCGAGGAGCGACATGGCGGCACGCGCATAGCGGAATGTGTGCGCGGGGATAGGGGGTGACTTCTTTCCTCTCCCTAGGGGAGAGGATATGGAGACTTAGTCTCGCCTCTTGGCGAGGCTTAGTCGAAGTTGGTGAGGGGCCGTGGTGCTTCCGTTGGAGAACCAAATCCCCTCACCCCGCCGCGCTGGCGCGCGTGTCGCCCTCTCCCTATGGGAGAGGGAAGAAGACTAAGGAGAGTCGCATGCCCCAACAGATCACCGTGCCGCGTACTGCATTCGCCGAGGCGACGCTCGACGCGCTGGCGCTGTCACCGCTGGATGCGGGGCAGGCGCTGCTGAAAATCGACCAGTTTGCGGTCACATCCAACAATGTGACCTATGCGGCGATCGGCGAGGCCTTCGGGTACTGGGATTTTTTCCCGGCCGGGGAACGGCGTGGAATCGTGCCGGTGTGGGGACATGCGACGGTCGTCGACGCGGGCGACACGGGATTGACCGTCGGCGAAAGGGTCTATGGCTATCTGCCGATGGCGACACATCTGGTGGTCGAGCCGGTCGCGGTGACCGGCGGCAGTTTCACCGACGGCGCGGCGCACCGGCAGAAGCGGGCGGCGGTCTATAACCAGTACCGGCGGCTCGATGCCGATCCGGGGCATGTCGCGGGCGGCGAGGATGTACGGAGCGTCTTCGAACCGCTGTTCCTGACGTCGTTCCTGATCGAGGCGATGTTCCGGCGCGAGGCGTGGCATGGGGCGGAGCGTCTGATCGTCACCAGTGCGTCGTCGAAGACCGCGATGGCGCTGGCGCATGTTGCGCGGGCCTCGTCGCCGCAGGTCGAACGGATCGGGCTGACGTCGGCGCGGAACATCGGCTTCGTCGAGCGGACGGGGCTGTACGACAAGGTGCTCGGTTATGACGAGATGGCCGAGATCGGCGGGGGAAGCGCGGTGTCGGTCGATTTTGCGGGGAACGGGGCGACCCTGTCGGCGCTGCATGAGGCGGTGGGCGACGACCTGAAATACTCGTGTCTGGTCGGGGCAACCGACTGGGCAAACCGCGGCGGCTTCGGCGCGCGTGACATAGCGGGACCGAAGCCGGTACTGTTCTTCGCGCCCGATCACGTCGCGACGACGGTTGCCGAGCTGGGGCCGAAGGGATTCGGCGCGGCGGTCGCCGACCGCTGGCGTGCGTTTGCAGGCGATGCGGCGAAGCTGGTCAAGATCGAGGCCGTAGCGGGGCTCGCCGATGCGATTCCGGCGTGGCGGGCGGCGGTCGACGGGCGGGCAAGCCCGGATGTCGGCGTGGTAGTGCGGCCTTGAAGGCTTACCAGCTGACCATGCATGGGGGCGCTGCCGGGATAGTCCCCATCACCGGCGGTTTAGGGAAATACTGGGTCGAGACCTGAACGCCGGTCGCGGTCGCGTCGTCGTAGAGCAGCGAAATAAGCTTCAGCGCCTCGTCGAGGCCCGACGAGATGCCGCCGCCGGTCAGGCGGTTCTGGCCCGGCGTCTGCGACACAATGTAGCGCGCGTTGGTGGTATCGACCTGGATGGCGGGGAATTCCTGCAGGCACTTCACGAATGCCCAGTGCGTCGTCGCGGCATGGCCATCGAGCAGGCCCGCGCGGGCGACCAGCAGCGCGCCTTCGCACACCGAGCAGACCCATGTCGCGCTTGCCGCAATCTGTTTCAGATAGGCGAGATAGGGCGACGCTGGATCGGACATCATGTCGCCCAGCGCCTTGGGGTCGCCGCCCGGCACCCACAGCACATCGAGCGAGGGCACCTCGGCAAAGCTCGCCTGCGCGTTGAAAGTGATGTTGTTGATCGTGGTGACCGGCCCGCCGTCTTCGGATACGACGACGGTCTCCAGCGGATCATGGGCAGATTCGACCCAGTAGAACATTTCGAGCGGGCCGGCGACGTCGAGCAGGTTGACCCCCTGATAGACCGGAATGCCGAGTTTCATGCGTCGTCTCCCCCCTAACGAAACTGCAGCCGCATTGCGGCGCGTGCGCGGACAAGACGCAGCGCCTTGTCCGGCCAGCGCAGCGCCCATGCCGGACGCACCGGCCGGTCGATCCGCTCGCCCGCCAGCCACAGCGCGACGGCGGCCATCGCGAACAGATGCCCCTGCGCGACAAGGAGCGGCAGAAGCATCAGCGCCCAGCAGGCGCCGACGCACCAGACCCCTTGGCTCACCCCGAAACGCAGCGCGTCGCGGTCCGCCGCTGCGCCGAACGCCGCCAGACCGGGCAGCGAGTGGCAGCGGTTGAGGCAGCGCTGCTTGAGCGGCGAGACTTGCCATAGCGCCGCGACAAACAGCGCGCCTGCGAGCGGCAGCGCCGAACCCGGCAGAGCCAGCCGCAGCATCAGCGCGCTTGCCAAAAGCACGGTACCCGTTGCCATCCACACCGCCGCATAGCCGCCGACGAACAGCGCGACCGCGCGCCCACGCCGCCGCGTCAGACTGCGTGCGCGGACATGTCGGATGGGGGCGGCAAGCAGCGGCAGCATCATTGCCGCCAGCATCAGCGCCCAGCCGATGGCGAGCGTTGCCGGCGGGTTCATCGCCAGTGCTAGGTCGATCGCCGCAGGTGTCGGCGTGGCTGGAGCCGGGAGCGCCGCGAGCGCCACGCCCGCACAGAGGGCAGGGAGCGCCAGCCCGCTCGCTGCCGCCGCGAGCAGCGCCCAGGCCAGCGCGCTCGCCGCCAGCAGCGGTTGCCGCACGGTCCGTCGCTCGCGCGCCTCGGGGGTCACATCGGCTGCCTCTGCCCGGCCGCTGCGGTCAAAGGCCCTGGCGATAGATGCTGATGCGCCCGATGCTGATCTTCGCGCTTTTCGACACCGGATTGGTCGGCACGAAGCGGATGCCGAGGGTGTCGACGTCGAGCTTGTCCTCCAGATGCAGCGCATCGACGATCTGGGTGATTTCGAGCGAATAGTTGAGCCCTGCGCCACCATGTTCGTCGTCGGCGAGACTTGCCTTTCGCACGCCGAACAGCGCGATGCTGCCCGCCAGCCGCTCGGGATGGAGCGCGGGATCGGTGCCCTCGGGCAGGTCGACATAGACGCTGAATGCGGTTGCATCGGCGGCACCGCGCACGTTTTCGAGGTTGAGGAACACGCGGTCGAGCGAGGCCCCGTCGGACAGCGCCGCCGATTCGGTAAGGTTGTCGGCGACCTTGCGCCGGGTGGCGGGATCGAGCGCGACGGCAGTGGTAATATCGCTGCCGACGATCGCCACCGGCTTGGGGCTGGCCCCGACCAGTTCGACGTTCTTGCCGCTTGCCATATCGTCCAGTCCTCCGGCCCCGGCCAGTGCCGCCGTTCCTGCACCCAATGCCTCGAGCCGGACCATCGGTTGCACGGGCGAAACGGGGGCGACGGCGGGCGTCAGGCTGTCATACTGATAGCCGAGCGTGGCAAGGCTGACCATCTGCTGCGGGGTATAGTCCCACGCCACCGCGCCGGGCATCGGCATCGAGAAGATGCGCCCACCGGTGTTGCCCGGCCCCTTCAGCCAGTCGGGGTCGGTCGGGTCGGTGTGTCCGGCCTTGCGCCAGGCCGCCCACAACCGGTCGATATTGGCGTGGTGCAGCCAGAAGATCGGGTCGAGCGCAGCGGTGTCGGGATCCGACATGAGGCCGGGCTGGGTGTTCGGCGCAGCGGGATTGGCGCCGCCGACCAGGCCATGGACATAGTCGTGCGGCTGCGTCTCGATGCCGCCATGCGTCGGCCCGCCGTGCGAAAAGCCCGTGTCGAGGCCGCCGAACCCCGGACTGCCGCTCGACACGCCGGTGAAGTCGGGATCGCCGAGCGCGTTCAGATTAACCATGTTGACCGGCACGAAAACATTGCCGTTGTTGTTCGGGCCGTAGCGCTGTTTGACGAACAGCGGATTGTCGGTCGCGCCGTCGGGCCAGCTTTGCGTGGCAAAAGCGGGCGGCAGCTTGAACTGGTTCGGCGCAAAATAATTCCAGTAGGGGAGCGCCCAGGTTGCGGGGCCGCCGAGCTTGACGATTTCGGCGCGGACATTGGCCTCGAACGCCAGCAGATAGCCGCGGTGCCACGGCAGGAAATACCAGCTGCCGTGCTGGCACTGGTCCCAGTACCGCTTGACGTCGGCGGGCTTGGGCTTGGGCATCGTCGGCGACAGATAGCCGTATTTGGTCCACAAGGGCGGATAGATGCCGTGGATCGCGCCGTAGAAGCTCCAGCTGTTGGGATCGGCAATGGCGCGCGCCTTCATCGCCTTGACCCCGCGCGCGTACCACAGGACGGCCGGGGCCCAGGTGCTACCCAGTCCATAGATATTCTGGCGTGTAAAGGTCATCGCTGCTCCCCCGGGCTGTGGGTTGATGGTGGCTGCGACGCTTATTGTTTAAAATTAGGATAGCCGGATTCGGGCTGCGGGCAAGCGGTTTTGCGCGGGCGTTATGGCGACGGCGTGGGTGAATGCCCACGCCGCCAGTTTCTTGTCAGGGTGGCGCAACCCGGCAAAGCCGTGTCGCCGTCGGTCCTCGCCTTAGAGAGGCCGGCCGGATGAGCCGCGTGTTCGCTCGAATTTAGCTTCGCTAAATTCTTGCGCGGCTCATCTGCACCGCACCTCCGCCTGATTGCGCTCCACCGCACGTCCGGCCAGACCGCCGAGCGCCGCGCCGATCAGCGTGCCGACCGTGCGCGAACGCCCGCCGTCGATGACGTTGCCGAGGATGCCGCCACCGGCCGCGCCGATGATCAGGCCGGTCGTGCCGTCGCTGCGCTTGCAGTAATAGCGGCCGTCGTTGCCACGATAGACGCGGTCGTCGGACGCAAGCACGCGCTCCTGATAACGCGGATCGTCGCGGTAATAGCGCGACGGCTCGTAGCCGGTCTCGACGCGCTCATCGTTATATTGGCCGTTGTTGTACTGGCCGTTGTTGTAGCCCTGCTGCTGATAGCCGCGACCGTTGTTGCGTGCGGCGCGGTAGCGGTCCGATTCGGCGCGGAACAGCGCGAGCTCGCGGTCCATGCGGTCCTGCGCGGCGGCAAAGCGGGCGTCGTCGGCGCGGCTTTGTGCGACGGCAGGGGCGGCGACGGCGAGGCCTGCCGTCGTCGAGGCGAGGGCGAGGAGGAGGGCGATACGGCGCATTGGACATTCCTTGTATGGGAGAGTGGCCGCTGAACGCGCGGACGCCGCCGTTCGTTGCATGAACGAAATTGGCGCGGGATTTCGCGGGCCGTGCTATCTGCGGCCATGGTCGTTACGCGCACGGCCGTCCCGGTTTTCGCGAGGAGAGATCGACGGCGTGAACATAGCCGGATTTGCCCTCGCCGTGCTGTTGATCGAGCTGACGCCCGGTCCGAACATGGCATGGCTCGCCGGCCTTGCCGCGACCGAAGGGTGGCGGCGGGGGCTGGCGGCGGTCGTTGGCGTGGCCCTCGGCTTGTCGACCAATGGCGTGCTGGCGGCGCTCGGGCTGGCGGCACTGCTGCAGGCCGCGCCGCAGCTGTGGATCTGGCTGCGGCTTGCAGGCGCGGCGATGATGGTGTGGCTGGCGATCGAGGCGTGGCGCGGCGCGGAGAAGGCGGCAAGGGTGGCCGGGCCCGACACTTCGGCATGGCGCGCCTTTGCCACCGGTGCGCTGATCAACCTGCTCAACCCCAAGGCCTATATCTTCTTCATCGTCGTCGCGCCGCAATTTATGGGCGGTGCACAGCTGACCTTGTCAAGCGCGCTGCTGCTGTGCCTGGTCAGCGTGACCATCGCGACAGTCATCCATCTGGCGATCGTCTTTGCGGGAAGCCGCGCGCATAGCTGGCTGAACGACCCGCGCCGGACAGCAACTGTGCGACGCGGCTTTGCGCTGGTCATGCTCGGCGTGGCAGCGTCATTCCTGCTTGCCGATCTGGGTGCATGACGCCTATTCCAGTTTCGTGTTGAAACCTACATCGCGGGGCGATATCGCGGTTTCCGCATTCAGCGAGAGGATTTTTGCATGATCGTCCACGGCAGCAGCATTTCGCCCTTCGTCCGCAAGGTTCTGGTCTTTGCCGCCGAGAAGGGGCTGGCGTGCGAGAACAGGCCGACTGGCCTCGGCCCGAAGTCCGACGAATTCATGGCGATCAGTCCGTTCGGCAAAATTCCGGCGTTCGAGGATGGCGATTACAAATTGTGCGATTCGAGTGCGATCGTGCACTATGTCGACGCGGCCTATGCTGCGACGCCGTTGATCCCCGCCGACCCGAAGGATCGGGGCCGGGCGGTGTGGTTCGACGAATATGCCGACACGATCATGTTTGCGGCGTTCGCGCCGATCTTCTGGAACCGTGCGCTCGCGCCGCGGCTGAAGATGCCGTTCGACGAGGCGCTGGCCGCCAAGGCTGAGGCCGAAGCGGTGCCGCCGGTGCTGGCCTATCTGGAAAGCATCGCGCCCGAGGCGGGGGCCTATCTGATCGGCGACAGCCTGTCGCTGGCCGACATTGCGGTGTGCTGCCCGCTGGTCAACGGCAGCTATGCCGGACTGACGGTGGATGCGGACAAATACCCGCGTGCGGCGGCCTATACGGCGGCGATCCTGGCGCGCCCGAGCTTTGCGACGCTGATCGCGGCGGACAAGGCGATGATGGGGTTTTGAGGGGCTGCTCCTCGCCGAGCGCCAGCGAGATGTCGAGCGTGCTGAAAATGTTCTCGCTTACGCTCGAACGAGCACCTCGCTCGCGCTCGGCGAAGAAAAGAAAAAACCTATTTGGCATTTAATACTTGACAGCGTCACGCTGTTTGGTTAGAAATACAGATATTGGGATTACCGAATCGGGGCCGGGGCGCTCCCTTCCAGCGGAAGGGGCGCTGACCGGCCCTTTTATTTTTGGAGAGCACCGACATGCCGATAAAGCGGAAGTCTGTGGCCAAGCCTAAACGCGCCGTCGGCATTCCAACTGTCAAACTGTGGACTGCCGACAAGCGCGCAACGTTTCTGGCGGCGCTTGCCGAACTCGCCAATGTGGCCGCCGCCGCCAGACTGGCCGGGGTTCCGGAAACCAGCCCCTATAAGCTGAAGCTCATCGACGCGAAATTTGCCGAGGCATGGGAAGCAGCGATCGACGAAGGTTATAACCGGCTCGAACTACTGTTGCTGCGTCGGGCCACTTATGGCGAGCAGGCCGATGGCGAGGATGCCCCGACGATCTCGACAACACTTGCGCTGGGCTTGCTGAAGGCGCGGCAGACCATTGCCCGGCGCGGTCCGCCGAAACTCCCGGTGCCGATGTACGGCGAGGAATTGCGGACCGAGCTGAGGGCGAGGCTGGCGACGCTGAAGAACGATGGCTGACCCCGCGCTGATCGAGCGGATTGCCCGGCTCGATGACCGGCTTCAGGTCGAATGGTTTAGGGATATGCGGCTCAGCAAGGTGGCGATGGCAGCCGACGGCTGGTGCATCTGGGCGCGCGACGATCAATTGCCGCCGCCATGGCACTGGAACGTGTGGCTGATGATGGCGGGGCGCGGGTTCGGCAAGACGCGCGCCGGTGCCGAATGGGTGCACTGGAAGGCGCGCGAACCCGGTGTGCGGATCGCGATTGTCGGGCCGACCGAGGACGAGGCGCGGCGCGTCATGGTCGAGGGTGCATCGGGGCTACTGTCGTGCGGACCTCGGCTCGACCGGCCGACTTGGGAACCGTCGCGCGGCCAGCTCAACTGGGCCAATGGATCGACCGCCTATGTCTATTCGGGCGCGAATGCGGAAGGGTTGCGGGGTCCCGAGCATGAATTCGCCTGGGCCGACGAGATCGCCAAATGGGCACAGGTCGAAGCGGCATGGGCGAATTTGCGCTTCGGGTTGCGGCGTGGCCGGCATCCGCAGGTGATGGTGACGACGACCCCGCGGCCCATCGGCCTGTTGCGGCGGCTGACAGTGGCCTCGGACGTTGCGGTGACCCACGGGAGTACACTCGACAACCGGCACAACGCGGCCAGCTATATCGCGGCGATGACCGCAGAATATGGTGCCAGCCGTCTGGGTCGGCAGGAGATTTATGGCGAGCTGATCGACGACGTAGAGGGCGCGTTATGGACGCGCGATATGATCGAGGATGCCCGGGTGCGTGAAGTGCCGGAACTGGTGCGGGTGGTCGTCGGGGTTGATCCTCCGGCGGGGACTGTGTCCGGCAGCGGGGGTGATGCGTGCGGGATCGTGGTATGCGGGCTGGGCCGCGACGGCACCGGCTATGTGATCGACGATGCGAGTGTGGCGGGGCGCTCGCCGCAGGGCTGGGCGCGGGCGGTGGCGCAGGCGGCGGCGCGACATGGTGCGGACCGGGTGGTGGCAGAGGCGAACAACGGCGGCAAGATGGTCGAGAGCGTGCTGCGCGCGGCGGACAGCGGATTGCCGGTGCGGCTGGTCCACGCCTCGCGCGGTAAGGCAGCGCGGGCAGAACCGGTGGCGCTGCTCTATGCGGCGGGGAAGGTGCGCCATGTCGGTGCGTTTCCCGATCTGGAGGACGAGCTGTGCGGGCTGATCTCTGGCGGCGGGTATGACGGGCCGGGCCGCTCGCCGGATCGGGCGGATGCGTGTGTGTGGGCGTTGAGCGAATTGATGCTGGGCAGGCGTTATCGGGGGCCGCAGGTGCGGTTGCTCTAGGAGCAGAACATGAAATTCTTCGGCTGGAAATCGGCCGGGCGCGAGGGTTCGCGTCCGGTGCTTTCGCGTGGGTTCTCGACTTGGGCGGGGGCGAACACATTGGGCGAGTGGCCGCGTGCGTACGAGCCGCAGGTGCGCGATGGCTATATCGGAAATCCGGTGGCGCAGCGGGCGGTGCGGCTGGTGGCGGAGAGCGTCGGGAGCGCGCCGGTTGCGGCATCGGACCCTGCGGCACTGGCGTTGGTCGCGGCGAAATCGGGCGGGCAGTCGTTGCTCGAGACGGTGGCGATGCATTTGCTGTTGCATGGCAATGCTTATGTGCAGGTGCTGGCCGATGCGGACGGGCGCCCGCGCGAGTTGTTCGCGCTGCGCCCGGAACGCGTCACGGTCGAGGCCGATGCGCGGGGGTGGCCGGCGCGGTTTCTCTACAAGGCAGGGACGGCGGTGACGCGGCTGGCGGCGGAGGACGCGCAGGGCCGCGCGGCGGTGGTGCATGTGAAGACCGCACATCCGCTCGACGATCATTATGGCCTCGGGTGCCTGGGGGCGGCGGCGGGGGCGATTGCGATCCACAATGCGGCGACGCGGTGGAACAAGGCGTTGCTCGACAATGCGGCGCGGCCCTCTGGCGCGCTGGTCTATGACCCGGGCGAACCAGGGGCGGTGCTGGCGGCGGAGCAGTTCGCGCGGTTGCGGGCCGAGCTGGACGCGAGTTTTGCGGGCGCGGGCAATGCGGGGCGGCCGATGCTGCTCGAAGGGGGCCTCAAGTGGCAATCCTTGTCGCTGTCGCCCGCCGACATGGATTTCGTGGGGCTGAAGGCGGCGGCGGCGCGCGAGATTGCGCTGGCGTTCGGGGTGCCGCCGATGCTGCTCGGCCTGCCGGGCGACGCAACCTATGCGAATTACCGCGAGGCGAACAAGGCCCTTTGGAGGCTGTCGGTGTTGCCGATGGCGGGGCTGATTTTCGAGGCGCTGGCGCAGGGGTTGCGACCGCATTTCGCGGGGCTGACCTTGGCGGTCGATCCGGATAAGGTGAGCGCGCTGAGCGAGGACCGCGAACGGTTGTGGGCGCAGGTCGAGGCGGCGGGGTTCCTGACGCTCAATGAGAAGCGCGCGGCGGTGGGGTTAGGGCCGGTCGAGGTGCCAGAGCCGGTGGCTGCGCCGGAGCCTGCGCCAAAGGAGGAGGAACCCGCCGCAGCAGAGGAAATTGCGCCGGTCGAGGTCAAGTTCAATCCGTGGCATGATCTGGAGAACGGGCGGTTCACCTTTGCGAACCAGGGCAACCGGTCGGGCGGCGGCGATCATGACCCGCCCGCAAGCCTCGCACGTCGGCCATCGAGCGCCCCTGCGCGCGCGGCCGGAGCAGGCACGACCGCATCGGCAAAGCGTGAGAAACCTAGTGCGCGGTGGAAGCGCCTGTCACCCGCCGAGCGTCTTGCCGATCCCGACTTCAAGGCCGCCGCGCGGTTTCACGCGATAGCGCAACGCTCTGTCTTGAGCGATCAAGCGAGCGGACACTTCATTTACGGGGTCGGCACAGGTCCGGATGGCCAGTTGAGCCGTCTCGAACGTCCGGCCAGCGCCGAGGTTCGCGATCAGGTCGCCACGAAAATCGAAAAGCTGGTCAAGAAACGTCTGGACAAGGGCGGCGCCTTTCCGCCCGTCACCGAGGCAGAACTGCGAAGCGGCGATACGCCAGCGGCGCGGGCCTATGCTACGCTCGTCAAGGACGCCGTTGCCGACTCTTACAACGACCGCGAGCGGAAGGCATTGACGTTCTTCATCGGGAAGGGTTGGCAGCCGCATCAGGCGGTGGCGATCGTCGCGAGCCTGAAGAAAGAGAGCTTTCTCGATCCGGGAACGGTGCAGGATGGCGGTGGCAAAGGGCGCGGCATTGCACAATGGACAGCCACCGATCCGAGGGTAGCGACATATGCCCTACTTCATCAAGGCAGGTCGATTTTCAATGCGAGCTATGTCGAACAGCTTGAATTTGTGAATCACGAACTGCATGATCCCGTCTTGTCGAGTGATAAGACTCTAACGGACAGAAGCTATCAAAATGCGGGGAGCAAGTTGCGACGATCGGTCACGCTGGCCGATGCCGTCAAAATCGTTGTAAAGGATTATGAGCGCCCGGGAAAACGTGGGCAAGTTACGGAACGGCAAAAAATCGCCGCCGAGATCTTTGACTATTGGAACATGGTGAAAGGATTTTTTCCGACAACGAGAAAATGAGGCGGAATATGGCAAAGCGGGGAGTTAAGTGGTCTATTTTGCTTCTGGTTCTGTGCCAGTGCTCGCCAGGGCCAAAAAAAATTCAGCCGAGATATGTCTTTGACGATAAAAACGGTTCCTATGATCACTGCGAATTTTCCGGCACGATCAACGGAAAGTCCGTATATGATAAGGAGCCGCAACCCTATTTTTCAGTAGGGGGGCACGGCTTCGAAAAAAAGATCAACGGACTCTGGTATCCGAATGTCTATCAATGGCGTGGCAAGGATGGCCGGAAGATCACCTTTGTGGTTCGGGACGGGACGGGTGCCTTCGGCCAGTGGGGCTATTGGTACGGAACGCTGAACGGCGAACGGGCCGGAGGCTTTACCGTCGTGCCGCGCTACCACTGGGTGTTCAACACCTGGGATGGCGGCACCCAGTTCGAATGCGACAATCCGGGCGGGGACGACTGAATTGCGTGCTATCGATCGCTGCTCATCGGTCCGAATTCTGGCGTCGGCTCTTCTCATGTGCGCACTGCCGTCAGAGGTCTTCGCGCGGGTGACGGTAAAGGAGCTGTTCTACATCCTCAAGCGTGACGGTATTTCCAACTCGCTCGAACCGTGGACACGCATAACCAGCATCGGTCGAATCGTGCTGAGCGGGCGTTGGTACAGTTTCTATTTTTACGATCACGTCACCCCCGCAACGAACCATGGGTTACGTCGCATTCTCGTGCTCGACGACCAGAAGCGGTATGTAGGCGGTTACATGGTCCAAGAATATGGGAACTGCGTTTTTCGCCCTTCAGTGCTGATGTGCGAGGGCGAAGACCGCAAATTGTGGGTGGCGCTCGACTTCAAGGACGGGCGGCTTCCGCCTCGCGCCGTGATCGACGGTTATGACACTGTTCTTGAGAAGTAGAGTGCTTTGAGCGGCGTTTAGCGCCGCAGGCATTGGACAGGTTCACGCGGAGGCGCGGAGAAGCAGAGACGCAGAGAAGTGCGCTCCCTTGCGCTTCTCCGCGCCTCCGCGCGAAACATTTGATTGCGCCACCGGCGCGAAAGGACACCGACATGACAACCGAACAACAGGCGCTGCTTGAGGCAGCGTCGGAACTTGGCGCGCGCCGTGCGCTGGCGCGGCTGGGGCTGGCCGACGAGGCGGCGCGCGACGACATCAACGAACTGCGCGAGCTGTTGGGCGCGTGGCGCGATGCGAAGCTCTCGGCACGGCGCGAGGTGGTCAACTGGATCATTCGCGCGCTGTTTGCGGCACTGCTTATCGGGATCGCCGTCAGGCTCAACCTGACCGATTTGGTGCGCAGATGAGCACGCGCTTTGCGGGATATGCCGCGCTGTTCGACCGGGTCGATCGCGGCGGGGACGTGATCCGGCGCGGGGCGTTCTCGGGAGCCAGTGCGCCGGTGCCGGTGTTCTGGCAGCACGACGCCCGGCGGCGGGTCGGGACTGTGGAAATGCTGGGCGAGGATGCGCGTGGGTTGCGCGTCATCGGGCGCGTCGACGCACCGGTCGCGCCGGGGACGGGCCTGTCGTTCGGCTACCGCGTCAAGCGAGCCAGTTACGGAACAAACAGGCAACTAACCGATCTCGAGCTGGTCGAGGTCAGTCTGGTCAAAAGTCCGATGCAGCCGTTGGCGCGGGTGCACGCCGTCGAGAGTGAATGAAGAAGGGGTTTCACCCGAAAATACCGAAAAGGGCGACCCTCGCCACAGGCTCCCCGCGTTAGCGGAAAGCAACATCTCGCCGAGACATCGAAAACCGGCTGCCCGCTAGCGCGGGAGGTCTGGGGAAGGGCCACCCTTTTCGGTGCTTTCGGGTGAAACCGATCAACCACCAACAGGAGAACGAACATGGATTATGAAGTGAAGGCCGATACGCTCGAAGCGTCGTTCGATACGGTCGAACTGCCGCCCGAGCGTCCCGTTCTGGCCGCAACTGCAATCGACGACGGAAGGCGCAAGGCGTTTGCCGATGGCTATCTGCGGCGCGGCGAGGTCGGGGTCGAGTTGAAGAGTTTCAGCGGCGCGACCAACCCGGACGGCGGATTTGCCGTCCCGCGCGAGATTGACAGCGTGATCGACGCGACGCTCAAGACGATTTCGCCAATCCGCCGGATTGCGAACGTGGTGAGCGTCGGCAGTGCGGGGTATCGCAAGCTGGTGACGCAGAACGGCGTGGCGTCGGGCTGGGCAGCGGAGACGGCGACGCGGCCCGAAACCGCGACGCCGACCTTCAACGAGATCGTGCCGCCGATGGGCGACCTTTATGCCAATCCGGCGGCGTCGCAGTTCATGCTCGACGATGCGGCGTTCGACGTCGAGGCGTGGCTGGCCGACGAAATCGCGACCGAATTCGCGCGGGCGGAAGGCGCGGCGTTCGTCGGGGGCAGCGGCACCAACCGGCCCAAGGGGTTCACGACCGTTCCGACCGCGAACACGGTCGACGGGGTGCGCGCGTTCGGCACGCTGCAATATGTGGCGTCGGGCGCGGCGGGCGCCTTTGCCGCATCGAACCCACAGGATCGCCTGATCGACCTCGTCCAGGCGCTGCGACCGCCGTACCGTCAGGGCGCGACCTGGGTGATGAATTCGAAGACGCTGGCGAGCGTCCGCAAGTTCAAGGACAGCACGGGCGCTTTCCTGTGGCAGCCGTCGCTGATTTCGGGGAATGCCGACATGCTGCTCGGCTATCCGGTGGTCGAGGCCGAGGACATGCCCGATATCGCGGCCGACAGCCTGTCGATCGCCTTCGGCAATTTCAAGGCGGGCTACCTGATCGTCGAACGCGCCGAGACGAGCATCCTGCGCGATCCCTATTCGAACAAGCCGTACGTCTATTTCTACGCGACCAAGCGCGTCGGCGGGACGGTGTCGAACAGCGAGGCGATCAAGGTGATGAAGTTCGCGGCGAGCTGAATTCCTCCCCAGAACGGGGAGGTGGCACGCGCAGCGTGACGGAGGGGGCTCCCCGCGCGCAACGAACCAAGCGTAGAGAACCCCCTCCACCACTTCGTGGTCCCCCTCCCCGTGCCGGGGAGGATTGGAGTTATCGCATGACCTACACCTTCCACCGGGGCGAAACCCTTTCGCTCGCGCTCGATGCGCTGACCGGCGACCCGGGCAGCGTCACGGCGGTCACCGCTGCGCTGAAACCCCTCGCGGCGGGGCGGACGGTCGTCGATGCTTCTGCCCCGGCAACCGCATTGTCGGTCGCGGCAAACGGCACGACCGGATGGACGCTGACCCTGTCGGCAACCGCTTGCGCGGCACTTACACCCGGCAGTTATGTCGCCGACGCGCGACTGGTTTCCGCATCGGGCGTGGTCATCACCGATCCGGTGGCGATCCGCATCGTCGAGGCGGTGACGTCATGACCGCGCTGGTGCTGCGCTGGCGGCAACCCGATCCGCCGGTCGTGACCCGTTGGGCGGGGCCGGACGGGCGGGTGCAGCAGATTGCCGTGAGCGATCCGCCACAACCGCTTGCCGCTGTGATCGGACCCCCGGGGCTGGCAGACCCCGTGGGGCCGGTCGGCGGCATTGCGACACGCATCGCAGGCGAAAACATCGGCGGGCACCGGGCGGTGACGGTCGGCGCGGACGGCAAGGCGTATCTCGCCTCGCCGGTCGAGGCACAGGCACAGGCGGTGTTCGGGGTGACCACCGGGGCCGCATTCGCGGGCGCGAGCCTCACGATCCAGTGCGCGGGTGAACAGGTTGAACCCTCGTGGAGCTGGACACCGGGGCCGGTGTGGCTGGGGACGGACGGGGTGCTGACTCAAGCCGTGCCGACCGTCGGGGCGGCGGTGCATATCGGCACGGTGGGTGGACCGACGAGCATCAACATCAATCCGCGCATTGTGGCGCGGCTTTAGGGAGTTCGACATGGGCGATTATCTGAAACTTTCGGGCGGGGTGCCGACCGATATCAATGCGAACATCACGTCGGCGGGTGCGGCGGATGCGGGGAAGATCGTGAAGCTCGATGCGTCGGGCAAGCTCGATGTTACCGTCATGCCGGTCGGACTGACGCCCGAGGCGCGGACGATGCAGGCGTCCGAAGCCCTGGCAGCGGGCGATCTTGTCAATTTCTGGAACTCGGGCGGGCCACGGATGCGGAAAGCCGATGCGACGAGCGCGGGTAAGGAGGCGCATGGCTTTGTGCTGGCGGCGGTTGCCAGCGGGGCAAGCGGCACGGTGTATCCGGAAGAGAATGTGTTGACCGGCCTGTCGGGCCTGACACCGGGGGCACGGCAGTTTCTGGCGACGACGGCGGGCGCACGGAGTGAAACCGCTCCTGCGACTTCGGGCAATGCGGTGCAGATTGTCGGGGTCGCGCTGTCGGCAACCGAGCTGCTGTTTCGTCCCGAAACCCCGATCACGCTGGCGTAAGGGGGTGGCCGCGCGCAATCCGCTGGTACTGGTTGGCGGTGGCTTTGCCGAATTGCCGGCGGGCGACACCGTCAACGGCGCGGGCAGCGATCCGTGGACATATGCGAAGCTGGCGTCGGATGTCGCCAATTCGACGGTGACGCTGGCCGATGTGACGGGTCTGTCGTTCACCGCAGTCGCCAATGCGACGTATCTGGTCGATTTGACAGGGACGTTCCAGTCGGCGGCGACCACCACAGGCGTTGCGATGGCGCTGGCTATCCCGAGCGGGTCGATCAGCGGGCAGGCATTGCACCCGATCAGCACGACGACGTCGAACAGTGTCGAGCAAAATGCCAGCGCCGCGACGTCGGGCGCGACCACCGGCGTGCGCGCCGCGACAACCAATGTGCCGGTCTGGGGGCGCTGGATCGTGGCCGTCGGCGCGACCGGCGGTGTCGTGAAAATGCAGTTCCGTAGCGAGGTTGCCGCTTCGGCAGTGACCATGAAAGCGGCGCTGACCGCGCTCGGGTGGCGGACGATTTAGCGCTGCTTCCTGCTCAACCTGAACCGACTGCCTGCCGTGACCGGTTGGTAGTGCCGGGGCTTCGACAAGCTCAGCCAAGTCGGGTGGGAAATGCCACCCTCCCGCCGACTTGGCTGAGCTTGTCGAAGCCCCCTTTTTCCTGAGGATTCCCCATGCTGACGAGCTATCCCATCGTCGCGTCCGCCGAGAGCGTGGATGCGGCGAAAACCTGGCTGCGCCTCGATGGCGACGCCGATGACCCGGTGCTGGCCGCGTTGATCGTCGCCGCGACCGCGCAATGCGAAAGCTTTACCGGCATCGCGCAGGTCGAGCGCAGTTTTGCCGAAACGCTTGATGCCAGTGGCGACTGGGCGCGGCTGCGGGCGTGGCCAGTGGTGTCGATCACCGGTGTGGCGACGCCCGCCGATGTCGCGCTGCCGGTCGACAGCTATGCCATCGACATCGGGGCCGACGGTGTCGGTCGGGTGCGGCTGACCACTGCCACGCCGCAACGGGTCAAGGTGACCTATCGCGCGGGTGCAGCGGCAAGCTGGGCCGAAATCGCCGAGCCGGTGCGCCAGGCGATCGTCGAGCTGGTCGCGCACCGATATGAAGGGCGCGACCGCGCCGACGGCGGCGGGCTGCCCGATGGTGTCGTGGCCCTATGGCGCGCGGCGCGCCGGATGGTGCTGGCATGACGGCGGGCGAGGCGGTGCGTGCGGCGGTGGTCGCGGGGATGCTGGCGCGGGCAGAATTCACCGGGATCGATGGGTTACGCCGCGAGACAGCAGCCAATGCGTTGCCACAGGCGCGGGTTGAAGCCGGGGTTTCGGGCGACTGGAGCACCAAAGACGCCGTGGGCCGCGAAGTGCGCGCGGTGGCCACAATCCGGGTGGCGCGGGGACAGGCCATGCGCCTGCCGATGATGGTCGCGGCGGCGGAAAACGTCGGGACCGCGCTGTCGGGCGATCTGGGCGGCTGGCAGGTCGGATCGGCTGTGCTGGTGCGCTCGCGCAGCTTCGATGCGCCCGACGGGACCAAAGCCGCAACGGTCGAACACCGTGTGCGGGTTTTGGCAGCATAGCTTTCAATCGAGGAGATCAATCATGCCTGTGGAAAAAGGTTCGGCCTTCTTGCTGAAGGTCGGCAACGGCGCTGCGCCGGTCGTTTATGCGACTGTGGCAGGGCTGCGGACGACGCAGCTCAGCATCAACGGCGAAAGCGTCGTCATCACCAACAAGGGGTCGGGCGGGTGGCGCGAGCTGCTGTCGGGCGCCGGGGTGCGGTCGGTCAGTGTGGCGGGCGCGGGAGTCTTCACCGGTTCGGCGGCCGAAACGCGGTTGAAGGCGCGCGCGCTCGACGGGGTGCTCGAGGAGTGCGAGCTGAGCTTCGAAAGCGGCGAGCGGTTGCAGGGCAGGTTTCTGATCGCGCGGCTCGACTATTCGGGCGATTTCAACGGTGAGCGCAGCTATGCGGTCAGCCTTGAAAGCTCGGGCGCTTTGGTGTCGCTGTGAGTGCCAATACGGCGCGGGGCGAGGCGATGGTGCGGGTGGGCGGTGCGGAACTCGTCTTGCGACCGAGCTTTGCCGCGCTGGTCGCGGCAGAGGCGGAATTGGGGCCGCTGTTCGCGCTGGTCGAACGCGCGGCGTCGGGCGGGTTGAAGCTCGACGAGCTGGTCGCGCTGTTCTGGTACTGTCTGGCCGCGCGGCCCGAAGGGCTGACCCGGGAGGCGCTGGGCGAGGCGGTCGTCGGGCAGGGACTAAGCACCGTGACGCCCGCGCTGCGTGTTCTGCTCGGGCAGATATTGGGTGGACGGTGATCGTTTTGCGGCTGCGGCGGCGCGCCTCGCCGGTCTGACCGGTGCGGTCCTCGGCTGGCGACCCGATGAGTTCTGGGCAGCGACGCCTGCCGAACTCGCCGCGATTTTCGACGCACTGGCACCGCCCGGTGCGGCACCGCCGACGCAGGGCGACCTGACCAGATTGAGGGAGCGATTTCCCGATGGATGAGCTGAACGACAAGATCGTGTCGATCCGCGCCGACACATCCGCCTTTGCGCGCGATGTTGCCGTCATGCGCGCCGAGCTGGAAGGGCCGTTCGCCGCCGGTGCCGACCGCGCGGGACGCGCGATCGAGACCAGCCTGTTGCGCGCGATCCGCACGGGTAAGATCGGGTTCGACGATCTGAAATCGGTCGCGCTGTCGGTGCTGGCCGAGATCGCGGCGAGCGCGATCCGCAGCGGCATCGGCGCGATCCTGGGCGGCGGCGGGCAGGCGCCGGGGCCGGGCGGGTTGCTGTCGCAGGTCGGCGGCATTTTGGGCGGGGTGCTCGGCCTGCCAGGGCGCGCGACCGGCGGGCCTGTAGGACCGGGCCATGCCTATGTCGTCGGCGAACGCGGGCCGGAGCTGTTCGTGCCGACGTCGAGCGGTTCGATTGCGACGGGCGGCAATATGGCGGCGCGCGAGGTGCGGGTTGCGCTGACGATCAACGCGCCGGCGGGCACCGCGCCCGAAATGCTGGCGCGCTCGTCGCGGCAGGTGGCACGCGCGGTGCGGTCGGCGCTGGTGGCGGTGGAGTAAATCGCTGGAGGCGTATTCAAGAAAGAAGAAGGCGGTTTCACGCGAAGGCGCGAAGCCGCGAAGGGAGTGCACTTCTTTGCGGCTTCGCGCCTTCGCGTGAGACCTCCTCCTTTCTGTTTTTTACTTTGGTGCCTGCGGCGCGGAGGAAATTATGCCCTATTGGCTCGCCAATGCCGCGTCGCAGCAGCGGCAGACGTGGGTGAAAAGGTTCGATCCGGTTTATTGGACGGTCGATTTCCCGCGCCCGATGATGGCGGGGGTGACCACCAGCGGCCCGCACGGGCTGCGCGTCGATCTTTCCTTTTATCGCAGGGACGACCTCGCGGGGTTGATCTGGACGTCCGAGGACACGGTCGATCATCCGCTGCTGGCCTATGAGACGAACCGCGATTTTCGCCGGTGCCAGTTGCGGTTTCGCTGGCGGTCGTCGGGGGTGAAAGCGCTCGATGCGGTCAATGGCCCGGTGCTGACCATCGAGGGTCGCGATGCGGGTGGCGCGGCGAAGAGCTGGTACGTGCGGTTGTGGAACTATGCCGTGGGGACGCCGACCGATGCGGTCGTGAGTCTCGATTTCGGCGCGCTCGATGGCGGCTTCCTGCTGCCGGGCGAGGCTGATCCGGTTTGGGCGGGCGATGTGGACCGGATGTTCTTGTCGCTGGTGTCGGGGGATTACGACGGCACCGCAGCGAACCTCGCTGCGCCGGTCGAGGCCTGGGTGACGCTCGACGATATCGCGTGCGACGGGTCGGGATCGGTGCTGGCACTGGGCGACGTGCATGTGCCGCCGCATGGGCTGGGCATCGCGACAGGGTATGACGATAGCTACAACGTCACGCCCGCGCGGCTGGTGCGGAATATCGTTGCGCTCGGGTATCGGGGCGCGGTCAACCACTATGTCGGGATGAGCCATTACTATCGGCTCGAAGCAATCGGCGGCGGGCATTACGTGTCGCTGACCGGTGGGGCACTCAATGGCCCGTGCGCGGCGTGGCATGCGGACTGGGCGGCTCGGTTGAAAGCGGCGGGGTTGGGGCTGATCGTCTCGCTCAGCTACGAATTGTTCGACGCCAATTGCTGGAACGATTGGAAGCAGCGCGCGAGCAATGGCGATCCAGCACTGACCGGCTGGGTGCCGCCGTCGACCTTGCTGTCGCCTGCGCATGGCGGCGCGATGGCGTATTTGCAGGCAGTCGCGCGCGCTTTTGTGCAGATTGCAGTGAGCGCGGGCCATTCGCCGCGTTTCCAGATCGGCGAGCCATGGTGGTGGGTGATGCCGGACCATCGCATCTGTTTGTATGACGATGCGGCGAAGGCCGCTCTCGGTGGCAGCCCGTTGGCGATCGACGATGTGCGCGGGTCGCTGAACGCAGCCAAGCGCGCGCTGCTCGATGCGGCGGGGGCGTTGCTCGCGGCATCGACAGCGGCGCTGCATGCGGCGGTGCGGGCGGATTATGCGGCGTGCGAGCGGTTGTTGCTCGCCTATCTGCCGACGGTGGCGGACGAGGCGGCTCCCGAGGTCAAGCGCGCGAATTTGCCGGTCGGCTGGGCGTCGCCTGCGTTCGACGTGCTGCAACTCGAGGATTATGATTGGGTCACGACCGGCAATCGCGGGGCGAGCGCGCGGGCGTGGGACGCGGCGACGGCGCGGCTCGGCTACTCCAAGGCGGGGCAGCATTATTTCAGCGGCTTCGTGCTGCGTCCCGAGGACGCGGCGCAATGGACCGAAATTGCTGCCGCTGCCGAGGAGCGCGCGCCGCAAGTCGCCGAAACATTCATCTGGGCGCTGCCGCAGGTGCTGCGAGATGGCTTTACGTATTTCCGTATCGGGGAGGACGATGTGACCGAATTCGACGAGGTCGATTTTCCGCTGGCGGTGGGCCGCGCGGCCAGTGTCGAGCCGGGGTTTTCGACGCAGGTCGTGACCACCGCCTCGGGCCATGAACAGCGCAACGCCGATTGGGCAAGCGCACGGATGCGCTATGATGCGGGGCCGGGGGTACGGTCGGAAGCCGATCTGGCGACACTGATCGCGTTTTTTCGCGCAAGGCGTGGGGCGGCAAAGGCGTTCCGGTTTCGTGACCCGCTCGATCACTCGTCGAAGAATATGACGGGCGTGCCGGACGCGACCGACCAGCTGCTCGGCACCGGCGACGGCGTGCGAACAAGGTTCGCGCTGGTAAAGCGTTACGGCGACGGCGCGGACGCCGAAGTCCGCCCAATCACGCGGCCAGTGGCGGTGTCGGTGCGAGTGGCGGTCGGCGGGGTCGAGGCGGTGAGTGGCTGGACCTTGGGCGCGGGCGGGGTGGTGGACTTCGCGGTGGCGCCGGGCGCGGGCGCGACGGTGACGGCGGGCTATCTGTTCGACGTCCCAGTGCGCTTTGCCGAGGACCGGCTGGGGGTGTCGTTGGCGACGTTTATGGCGGGGGAGGTCGGGGCTGTTGAGCTGATCGAGGTGCGGGAAGTTGAGGTCAGCGACTGATTTCGACGTTGATTGGCTGTCAACAAAAAGTTGACTTTCTGGCTCTATTATCTATCTTACAACACACAAAGACGCTGGACTGAGAGGTGGGAACCGCCACCCCACACACTTCGGGTAACTGGAGTAGAGGCCTAGAGCCGAGAGATCGTGTTTGGCAACACGCTCATTCTGCGTCGAAGGGGAGTCGGAAACGGCTCCCCTTTTTCATATCGGTAAGACTGGGATCAGCGATTTTCGCAGGCGGCGTCGATCCACATCCTCCTGCTTGATCCGGTAAGCCGTTCGGACGTTGTAAGTGCCGAATTGGCTGACCGACAGTCCGATCGCGACAAGGACGTGCTCGTTGTCCGACGGTCCTGCGATGCGTCTCACAACATAGAAGTTCTCGCCGTGTTTTGGATCCTGTCCGGCGAAAGTCGGTGAACGGATAATTTCAGCGAAATTTTCCATTATCAACGCATAGTCATCGGCGTGATCGCGCGCGATGTGTTCGTGGCAAGCCTTGCTGACCCAGACATCAGCGGTTTCGAGTTCGGTTCCGAGCGCCCGATTGATCGGATCGACGACAAGCGTTCCGACCGAAAATGCTTTGAACGACTTCGACATCGGATCGAACTTAATCGGCATTTAGCTCGTCTGTCGAGCACTACGGTGGAGAGTAAAATGCCCGACTGGTACGCCCAGCCGCTGACGACGCTTGCCTTTTTGTGGCGGGTCGAGCGGGCGGACGGGGTTGCACTTGGCTTTACGTCGCACGACCGCGATCTGACGCGCGACGGGTTTGTTTATCGCGCGGCACCGGGGATGGTGCCTTCTGCGATCCGGCTGTCGGGCGGGTTCGAGGCGGACGATGTCGATCTCGACGGGGCGCTGACCTCGGGCGCTTTTACCGAGGACGATTTGCGCGCCGGGCGGTGGGATGGGGCGCGGCTGGTGCTGAGTGCGGTCGATTGGGCGGACGCCGATGCCGAGGCGGTCGTGCTGGTGCGCGGGACGTTCGGGTCGGTCGCGTTGCGCGACGGTTCGTTCAGCGTGGGTTTGCGCGGGGTGGCGAGCGCGTTCGATGCGGCGGTGGCGGAGGAGACTTCGCCGTCGTGCCGCGCGACGCTCGGCGACCGGCGCTGTCGGGTCGATCTGGCGGGGCGGCGGCATGGGCTGCGGGTTGTGGCAGTTGCGGGATCGGCGGTGACGCTCGAAACCGGCTTTGCCGACGGCATTTTTGCGGGCGGGTCGCTGCGCTGGATCGATGGGCCGCGTGCGGGAACAATCGAGCGGGTGCTGGCGTCGGCGGGGACGGGCGTGACCCTGGCCGAACCGGTTGTGGTGGCGTTGTCAGTTTCTGGGCCGGTCGCGGTCGAATTGGTCGAGGGCTGCGACCGGCAATTGGGCACCTGCCGCGACCGCTTTGCCAATGTCGCCAATTTCCGGGGTGAGCCGCATCTGCCCGGCAACGATCTGTTGACCCGCTATGGGGGCTAGAGTCGTCGCGCGCGCGCGCGCTGTGGTGGGGACGCCGTTCCGGTTGCACGGGCGCGATACGCGCGGTGTGGATTGTGTCGGGCTGGTCGCGCTGGCGTGGCGGCGGGGCGAGATCCCGAGCGGCTATGCGCTGCGGACATGCGATCCGGCATTCCTTGAAGGACCGCTGCGCGCGATGCGGTTCCGGCGGCGGCGCAAGGTCAAGCCGGGGGACATCTTCGTGCTGAACGCGGGACCGGCGCAGCTGCATCTTGGCATCTGGACCGGCGACAGCCTGATCCACGCCGATGCGGGGTTGCGTCGCGTGGTCGAAACGCCGGGGTGGCCGTGCTGGCCGGTGCTGAGCATGTGGGGGCGATAGGCGATGGCAACGCTCATACTGACAGCGGTCGGCAGTGCACTCGGCGGACCGATCGGCGGCGCCATCGGCGCAATTGCCGGACAGGCGATCGACCAGGCAGTGTTCAAGCCCGCCGCGCGGCAAGGGCCGCAGCTGACCGATCTGGCGGTGCAAACCTCGACCTATGGCGCGCAAATCCCGCAATTGTTCGGGCGCGTGCGCGTGGCGGGGACGGTGATCTGGGCAACCGACCTGATCGAGACCAAGAAGACGCAGAGCAACGGCAAGGGCAGGGCGGCGACCGACACCTATAGCTATAGCGCGTCGTTCGCGGTGCTGCTGTCAGGACGGCGCATCGTGCGGGTCGAACGCATCTGGGCCGATGGCAAGCTGCTGCGCGGGTCGGCGGGTGATCTGAAGGTCGAGCTGGGCGCGTTGCGGATTCACGACGGCGACGCCGATCAGGTGGTCGATCCCTTGGTCGCTTCGGCGGAAGGGACCGATGCGAGTGCGTGGCGCGGGTCGGCCTATGCGGTGTTCGAAGGGCTGCAACTTGGCGATTATGGCAACCGTATTCCGTCGCTGTCGTTCGAAGTTGTGGCAGACGAGGGACCGGTCGCGGTCGGGGCGATGCTTGCCGAACTGGCGGGGGTGAGTGCCGAACCGGGGCCGGGCGTCACCGGTTTTGCCGCGACCGGTGGCAGCGTACGGGCCGTCGCCGAGGCGGTGCAACCTGCCTTTCCGATGATTTGCCGGGATGAAGGCGGAGCGCATCTTCGCTTTGCGCCGGTCGCGGGAGCGTCCGTGGCAGCGCTCGATTTGGGCGCGAGCACGACGGCGGGTCGTGTCGCGAAAGTTGCGCGCGACATTGCATCGCTCGATACGACGGCGGCGGCACTGACCGTCGCCTATCTCGATCCGTCGCGCGATTATCAGGCAGGGCTGCAACGGGCGCGGCGCGAGGGACCGGGACTGCGCGACGAACGGGTCGATCTGCCCGCGACGCTGGATGCCGCTGCGGCCCATGCGATTGCCACGGGCGCGCTGGCGCGGCGCGGGATCGAGCGTCGGCGGGCCTCTGTATCGCTGCCGTGGCGGGCGATGGCGGCGCGCCCCGGCGACCGGCTGAGCATCGAAGGCGAGGCCTGGCGCGTCACCGAGCTGAGGTTCGAGCGGATGACCGTGCAGCTCGATCTGGTACGGACTGATGCGGCAGCGGCGAGCAACGCGGCGGTCGATCCGGGGCGCAATGTCGCGCAAGTCGACGCCGTGCACGGGCCGACGACCCTTCGGGTGCTGGACTTGCCGCCGATGGCCGACACGCCGGTTACGGTCCCGGTTCTCGGCGTGGTTGCGGCGGGCGTGTCGCCGGGCTGGCGGCGGGCGTCACTGCTGGCGAGTGTCGATGATGGTGCGAGTTATACGCCGGTCGGGACGACGGCGCTGCCAGCGACGATGGGAACGACGGCAACGGTGCTGGCCGCGGGCCCGACAGGGTTGATCGACCGGATCGACAGCGTCGAGATCGTATTGCTCAACGCCGCGATGACGCTGTCCGATGCCGATACCGCCGCGCTGCTCGCCGGAGCCAATCGCGCGATGATCGGCGGCGAGGCGATCCAGTTCGGACGAGCCGCCCCGGTGTCGTCCGGGCGCTGGCGGCTGTCCGAACTGTGGCGCGGACGACGGGGGACAGAGGACGCTGTCGCGACCCACGCGATCGGTACGCCGTTCGTGCTATTCGAGGAGGCGACGGCGCTGATCCTGCCCATGGCACAATCGGTGCCGGGGATACGCGTCATGGCCTCTGGCATTGGCGACTCGGCACCTTGGCCGCTGGCGAGTTGTGCGACCGTGATGCGCGCCATTCGGCCCTTGTCGCCTGTTCGCCCGACGGCGACCCGCTTGCCGTCGGGCGACACGGTCATCGGATGGACGCGACGGAGCCGGGCCGGTTGGGCATGGCGGGACGGCATCGAGGTACCGCTCGGCGAGGAGCGCGAGGCGTACCGAGTTAGCTGGGTGGGCGGCAGCGCGGAAACGAGCGAGCCGCTGTTCACCTACACGGCGGCGATGCGTGCCGCCGATATCGCTGGCGGGGCGACGGCCATGACTTTCACGATCTGCCAGTCGGGCGACGCGGCGCTTTCGCCGCCGCTCGGCTTCACCATCGATCCGATCTGACAGGGGAAAGGCAATGACACTCCAGACCGATCGCCTTGCGCTGCCATTACTGGCGACAGCGCAGGCGCAAAAGGAAATGACGCATAACGAGGCGTTGGCGCTGCTCGATGCCATTGTGCAGCCGGTGGTCGCCGCCGTCTCGCCCGCCAGCGTACCTACCGCACCTGTGCCCGGACAGGGGTGGATCGTCGGCCTGTCGCCCACCGGCGCCTGGTCGGGGCATGCCGGAGCGCTCGCCGTGTGGACGTCGGGCGGCTGGCGGTTCGTGGCGCCGTTCGAGGGTATGGTCGTGTGGAGCGCTGCCGACGCCATGCCGTTCAGGCGAACGGCAGCGGGGTGGATCGGCGGTGCGCTCACCGGCAGGACGCTGACGCTCGATGGCCTGCAAGTGATCGGCGCGCGCCTCGGGGCAATTGCCGGTCCCGTCGGCGGCGCGGTGATCGACTCGGAGGCGCGGTCGTCTGTCCTGGCCATTCTCGCTGCCCTGCGCACCCACGGGCTTATTGCGATTTAGCGCGCCGGACCACGAATATCGGGAACCTTTGCGAGGATCGATGGTTACGCCCCCCGTTCCAGTCGGCATTACCTGTGACTTGTGCGACATTTCGGCAACAATTTGACCGATTTGGGCGCTTGCACCGCAGCACTGCTTTGGCTAGGGCATTCAACGCTGTCCATCGTGACAAACGGAAAGGGGATTTTTATGCGGAAGCTTGCCATTGCCATGGCGCTTGCCTCCACCGCGATTGCGGGCCCGGCGCTCGCTCGCGACAAAGCCTGGTACATCGGGGTCGAAGGCGGTGCCGCGATCGTCGAAGATATCAGCTTCGACATCGGTACCACGGTCGGTGCCGCCAAGGCCGACATCAAGAACGCGTATGATGTCGACGGCATCATCGGCTACGACTTCGGTGCGTTCCGCCTCGAAGCCGAAGTGGGCTACAAGGAAGCCAAGAACGACGCGTACACCAGCACGCTGGCGACGTATCGTGCGCCGGGCGCCGCGAACGCCGGGGCCGGTACCGGACCGATGTCCGGTAAGACTTCGGTTCTCAGCTTCATGATGAACGGCTTGCTCGATTTCGGCGACGATTCGGGTGTCAGCGGTTTCGTCGGCGGCGGTGTCGGTGTTGCCCGCGTGAAGTATTCGAACTGGTCGATCAATCCGAACGGGGCGTTCATGAACGACTCGGATACGGGCTTTGCCTATCAGGTGCTGGCCGGTGTTCGTGCGCCGCTCAGCGACCACGTCGATGTGGGCTTGAAGTATCGCTTCTTCAACGCCGATGGCGTCGATACGATCGATGCGCTGGGCCGTGCGAACCGTTCGCGCTTCCGTTCGCACTCGATCCTCGGGAGCCTGATCTACAACTTCGGCGAACCGGCGGCTCCGCCGCCCCCGCCGCCTCCCCCGCCGCCGCCCCCCCCGCCGCCGGAGCCTGCTCCGCCGCCGCCGATGGCGACACCCTGCACTCCCGGACCGTTCATCGTGTTCTTCGAGTGGGACAAGTCGGACATCACGCCTGAGGCTGCCAGCATCCTCGACGGCGCGGTTGCCAACTACGCCAATTGCGGCTCGGCACAGGTCGAACTTCGCGGCTACACCGACACGTCGGGTACGCCCAAGTACAACCTGGGTCTCTCGCAGCGTCGTGCCGACGGTGTCAGCGCGTACATGCAGTCGAAGGGTATCTCGGGCGGTGTCATCACCACCAAGGCGCTCGGCGAAACCAACCTGCGTGTGCAGACCGCCGATGGCGTTCGCGAACTGCAGAATCGTCGCGTGGAAATCATGTATGGCGCTGGCGCCGGCATGTAAGCCACTCCGGTCCGCAAGGATTGGAAACGAAGGGGGCCGGTCGAAAGACCGGCCCTTTTTCGTTGGACGGCATAGGCTGGCCTGGCCGCCATCGCGTAATAATCTTGCGCTTCCCGCCTGACGCCGCGTAGGGGCGCGGCATGACTGCACCGCTCCCCAAATCATGGATCATGGATATCGCGCCCTATATTCCCGGTCGCTCGACCGGCGAGGGCGATGTGCCTGTGACCAAACTCTCGTCGAACGAGAATCCGCTTGGTACGTCGCGTGAGGCCGCAGACGCCTTTGCCGCGCACCGCGACGACTTGTCGCGTTATCCCGACGCCAGTGCCCATCGTCTGCGCGAGGCCATTGCCGCGCATCACGACCTCGATCCGGAGCGGGTGATCTATGGGACCGGCTCGGACGAATTGCTGCACCTGGTCGCTGGAGCTTATGCCGGCGCCGGCGACGAGGTGATCTATGTCCGCTATGGCTTTGCCGTATACGACATCGCCGCGCGTCGCGTCGGCGCGACGCCGGTTGTGGCGCCGGACAGCGAGTATGGCACCGATGTCGATGCGATCCTGGCCTGCGTGAACGAGCGTACGCGGATCATCTATGTCGCCAATCCGAACAACCCGACCGGTACTTACACGCCGCGCAGCGAAATTGCGCGGCTCCATGCGGCGCTGCCAGGGCACATCATGCTTGTCCTCGACCAGGCCTATGCCGAGTACCTCGAAGCGGATGAGGATGATGGCGGGCTCGAACTTGCGCGCACCGCTGCCAATGTCGTCGTGACGCGCACCTTTTCTAAAATTCATGGTCTGGCGGCCGAGCGCATCGGCTGGGGCTATGGGCCGGTTGAGGCGATTGCGGCGATGCATCGCATTCGTGCCCCGTTTTGCTGCACCACGGCGGGGCAGGAAGCTGCAATTGCTGCACTAGGTGCCGCCGATTTCATTACGGCCAGCCGCGACGAAAATGCGCGCTGGCGGGCCTGGTTCAGCGACGAAATCGCGAAGCTGGGTAACGCGGGCTTGCGCGCCGTGCCGTCGAAGGCGAATTTCGTGCTGGTGCTGTTCGAAGGCGCGCTGAGCGCCGAAGCGGCGTATCACGCGCTGATGCAGCGCGGCTTTATCGTGCGCTGGGTGCCGGGACAGGGTCTGCCGCAGGGGTTGCGGATGACCATCGGCACCGAGGCCGAAACGCGCGGCCTGATTGCGGCGCTGCGCGAGGTGGTCGAGGCGTAGGCGGTAGCACGATCGCCGCCGTTTCCGTTGATGACGGATAGAGATTGGCAGTCTAGGCTCTTCCTCGAGCGAGGGGGGCCGGAGAGCCGATGACCGATACTGCGACGATACCCGCACCGAAGACGCTGCCGCTGGTCGGCAACCTCCACCAGATTCCCAAGGCCGGGTTGATCGGGCACTTGCTCGGCGTATCCAAGGATTTCGTCGATCCCGGCATTTTCAAGCTGCGCTTCGGCAGCCGTGTTGGCATTTTCGTGACGCATCCCGATCTGGTCGCCGAACTGTGCGACGAAACGCGCTTCCGCAAAATCCCCGGACCCGGCCTGCGCGTCGTTCGTAAATTTGCCGGAGACGGGCTATTCACGGCGTTCAGTGAGGAAGCGAACTGGGGCAAGGCGCACCGTATCCTGCTGCCCGCGTTCAGCCAGCGGTCGATGCGCGGCTATTACGACCTGATCCTCGAGGTCTGCGACAAGCTCGTCGCCAAATGGACGCGATTGGCAGGCGAGGACATCCTCGTCGCTGACGATATGACGCGGCTGACGCTCGACAGCATTGCCATTGCGGGGTTCGGGCACCGCTTCGAAAGTTTCGAGCACGACGAACTCGACCCGTTCCTGCTGTCGCTGGGCGAAGCGCTGGGCGAGGCGCTGAACGTGATCACGCGGTTGCCGATCCAGCAAAAGTTCGCCAAAAAATCGACCGCGCAGTTCAACGCCGACATTGGGACAATGAACACACTGGTCGACGACGTGATCGCGCAGCGCCGCGCCAATCCGACCGATGCGAAAGATCTGCTCAACCTGATGCTGACCGCCGTCGATCCCGAAACCGGCGAGGGGCTGGACGACCTCAACATCCGCTATCAGGTGCTGACGTTCCTGATCGCCGGGCACGAGACGACATCGGGGCTGTTGACCTTTGCGTTCATGGAGTTGCTCAAGGCCCCGGCGGTGCTCGCCCAGGCCTATGCGGAGGTCGACCGCGTGCTGCCGGGCGATACGCGCCCTGCGTACGAGCATCTCGCGCATCTGAAAGTCATCGAGCGCATCGTCAAGGAGACGCAGCGGCTGTGGCCGACCGCGCCAGCCTTTTCGGTCGGGCCGCATGAAGACCAGGTGATCGGCGGCAAGTGGAAGCTCCGCAAGGACCGCCCGGTCAATATCTATGCGCCGGGCCTGCAACGCCATCCCAGCGCATGGGACGCGCCCGAAGAGTTCGATATCGACCGCTGGCTGCCCGATGCCGAGGCCGAACATCATCCGCACGCCTATAAGCCGTTCGGAAACGGCGCGCGCGCCTGCATCGGGCGGCAATTCGCGCTGGTCGAGGCCAAGCTCGCGATCGCGATGATCCTCCAGAAATTCGCGATCGCCGACCGGCGCGGTTACCGCATGACGCTCAAGGAATCGCTGTCGATCAAACCCGACGATTTCTGGATGCGGGTGCGGATGCGGAAACCCGGCGAGCGGCTGACCGTCGCCGAACCGGTCCGGATCGAGAGCGGAACCGGCGACATCGGCTCGGCAGCGGGCGCCGGGCAGCGGCTGTCGGTGATCTATGGCACATCGCTCGGCACCGCCCGCGACATTGCCGAGGAAATCGTCGAGCGCGCCAGCAACGACGGGTTCGAGGCGCGCGCCATTTCGATGGATGAGGCGCTGAACACGTTGCCCGAGGACCGGGTGATCGTGGCGGTGACTGCCACGTATAACGGCCGCGCGCCCGACAGTGCGCTCGCCGCCGAGGCCGCCATCGACGCAGGGCAATTCGCCGAGGCCAAATGGCCAGAAACGCGGTTTGCGGTGCTCGGCATCGGCAACTCGCAATGGCCGAACTATCAGGCCTTCCCGAAAAAAATCGATGCCGCATTCGAGGCGACCGGCGCGCAGCGGCTGTGCCCGCGCGGCGAAGCCAATGGCGATGGCGATTTCGACGGCGGGGTCGCCGCGTTCCTGAAAGACCTGTGGGCGGCGCTCGGCAGCAAGGGCGAGGCGGTCAAGGCCTCTGGCCTGTCGTTACAGGTTGTCGACGGGCGCGACGCGCGTGCCGCCGTGCTGCCCGATCAAGCAGTCGAAATGGAAATCGTCCGCAACGACGAACTGATCCGGCCCGCCGATGGCCTGTGGGACTTTGCACAGGAACCGCCGCGCGGCTCGACGCGGTTTATCACGGTCAAGCTGCCCGAGGGGCAGGTCTATGCGGCGGGCGACCATATCGCGGTCTATGCGCGCAACCGGAAGGAGCATGTCGATCTCGCCATCGAACGGCTCGGCGTGCCCGGTGCCATGCAGGTGGTGCCGTCGGGGTCGAGCGGGAGATTCCGCCATCTGCCGATAGGACGCACGGTGACAGTGCGGCAGTTGCTCACCGACTTCGTCGAGATCCAGGATCCGATACCGCGCCGCGCGCTCGATGTGGTGGTGGCACAAACGCGCTGTCCGAATACGAAGGCCGAGCTGGCGAAGCTGGCGGACGATGCTGCGTGGCAGGCGGAAGTCGCCGAAAAAAGGCTGACGCTCCTTGGGCTGCTGGTAAAGTATCCTGCTGCCGAACTCAGCCTCGACAGTTTCGTCGAACTGTCGTCGGCGGTCGCGCCGCGCTTCTATTCGATTGCCTCCTCACCGCTCGAGAGCCCCGACGCCTGCGATTTGATCGTCGGCACGGTGCAGGCACCCGCCTGGTCGGGGGTCGGCACGCATCAGGGTTTTGCCTCGACCCACATGCGCGACCTCGGAGTCGGCGAGCACATCTTCGCCTATTTGCGTCGGCCCAACCCGCCGTTCGCGCCGCCGCAGGACGGGGCGGTGCCGCTGGTGCTGATCGGCCCCGGCACCGGCTTCGCCCCCTTACGCGGGTTCATCCAGGAACGCGCCGCGCTCAACGCAACTGCGCCGTGTCATTTGTTCTTCGGCGCGCGGCATCCCGATCACGACTGGCTGTGCCGCGACGAAATGGAGCGCTGGGCCGCCGACGGGGTGATCGACCTGCACATAGCCTATTCGCAGGTGCCGGGGCATCCGCACCGCTATGTCCAGGACGCGATCTGGGCCGCGCGCGATGGGGTGTGGGACGTGGTGCAAAAGGGCGGCCAGATTTTCCTGTGCGGCGACGGGCGATTCATGGCTCCGGCGGTGCGCGACACGCTGATCCGCATCCATGCGGACAAGACCGGTGGGGATCACCTTGCAGGCTCGACCTGGCTCGAGGGGCTGATCGAGGACGGCGTGTATCATCAGGACGTGTTCGGGTTCGGGAAATAGGGGAAGCTGTCTTGAGTTCGCTGTTTCGCAAGAAAATCATCGTCCTCGGCGACGATCAGCCCGAGCATCACCGGCTCGCGCGCACGCTGTCTTGGCCGCATCTGGTCGCGCTCGGCGTTGGCGCGATCGTGGGCACCGGTATCCTGACGCTGATCGGCGTCGGTGCAGGCCTTGCCGGTCCGTCGGTGATCCTGTCCTTTGCCATTGCAGGCGGAATCTGTGCGTGCGCGGCGCTGGCCTATGCCGAAATGGCAACGATGATGCCCGCATCGGGCAGCGCCTATACCTATAGCTATGCGGTGCTGGGCGAGATCATTGCCTGGGTGATCGGCTGGAGCCTGATCCTCGAATATTCGCTGGTTGTCTCCACTGTCGCGGTCGGCTGGTCCGGCTATGCTGCACCGTTGCTGCACGCGACCTTCGGCTTTCCGATGGTTCTCGCACAGGGGCCCGAACTGGGCGGGATCGTCAACCTGCCTGCGGTGTTCATTATCGCCGTCGTCGCAGGGCTGCTCTGCATCGGCACGCGCGAAAGCGCGACGCTGAATGCGCTGCTCGTGGTCGTGAAGCTGATCGCACTGGCCGTATTCGTCGCGGTCGCCTTGCCGCATTTCAACGGCGCAAACCTCGAACCGTTCATGCCCTATGGCTTCCCCAAGGCGCTTGCCGCCGACGGCGTCGAGCGCGGGGTGATGGCGGCGGCAGCGATCATCTTCTTCGCGTTCTACGGATTCGATGCAATTTCGACGGCGGCGGAAGAGACGAAAAATCCCGGGCGCGACCTGTCCATCGGTATTGTCGGATCGATGCTGGCGTGCGTGGCGATCTATATGGCGGTCGCGGTGACGGCGGTCGGCGCGCTGTCTTACACGCGCTTCGCCGGTAGCCCTGAACCGCTGGCACTCATCCTGCGCGAAATCGGGCAGGGCGGGGCGGCGACCTTCCTAGCAGCCTCAGCCGTGATTGCGCTGCCGACGGTGCTGCTGGCGTTCTTTTACGGTCAGAGCCGTATTTTCTTCGTGATGGCGCGCGACGGCCTGCTTCCCGCCAGCCTTGCGCGCGTATCGGCGCGCGGCACGCCGGTGCGGATCACGCTGATGACTGCTGCCATCGTTGCGGTGCTGGCAGGGCTGTTGCCGCTCGGCGAGATCGCGGCACTCGCCAATGCGGGTACGCTGGCTGCGTTTGTTGCCGTCTGCGTCTGTCTGGTCGTGCTGCGTCGCCGTGCGCCCGACGCGCTGCGGCCGTTCACGGTGCCATTGGGCGTTCCGGTGGCGGTCGCAGGGGCGCTCGGGTGTCTCTATCTGTTCGCCAGCCTGCCGAGCCGGACCCAGCTCTATTTTCTGATCTGGAACGCCGTCGGACTGGCGGTGTATTTCCTGTGGGCACGTCGCCACGCTGTTGCTGTTTGAGCGCCTCGCAACAGGACAATCCGGCACCATTCGCACTCTTGCCGCGCGCGGCAAACCGGTCCAGCATGCCATCCGACACCGCGCCATAGAGCGCATGGGGAGAGCCGGATGCAACAGCTGAGCGGGCAGGACGCCAGTTTCGTCTACATGGAAACGCCGACGACGCCGATGCACATCGGATCGGTCGGTATCTACGACCCGTCGACGGCACCGAACGGCTTTGTGCGGTTCAAGGACATCCTGCAGTTCATCGAGAGCCGGTTGGGCGGCGCGAAGTCGTTCCGCGAACGTCTGGTGCGGGTGCCGTTCGACATCGACCACCCCTATTGGATCCAGGATCCCGATTTCGACATCGAATATCACGTCCGGCACATTGCGCTGCCGTCGCCCGGCGACTGGCGGCAATTGTGCATCCAGGTTGCGCGGCTGCATTCGCGCCCGATGGACCTGACCAAGCCGCTGTGGGAATTCGTGATCGTCGAGGGGCTCGACAATATTCCGGGCCTGCCGAAGGGTTGCTTTGCGCTGGTCGCAAAGGTCCATCACGCCGCCATCGACGGCATGTCAGGTGTCGAAATGTCGGCGGCGGTCCACGATCTGTCGCCCGACAAGTCGAACCGTTTCCCCGAGGAAGAATGGAAGCCCGACAGCAAGCCCGGCATCGCCGACCTTCTCATCAGCGGCTATTTTAACGCGCTGCGCCAGCCGCAGAAGTACCTCGAGACGGTGGCGCGCTCGGTGCCCGGCATCGCGCGGTTGGCGAGCGAACTGACCAAGGGCGATCTGTCGATTGCGGGCGCGCGGGTGCCGCCAAAGACGCGCTTCAATGCCAAGGTGTCGTCGCACCGGGTGTTCGACGGGGTGCCGTTCCCGCTCGACGATGTGCGTGCAATCAAGGAAGCATTGCCGGGCGCGACGGTCAACGACGCGATCCTCGCCATTATCGGCGGCGGCCTTCGTATCTATCTCGAGGGCAAGGGCGAACTGCCCGAGGCAAATTTGACCGCGATGGCCCCGATTTCGGTGCGGCAGGAGAATGAGAAGGCGGCGCTCGGCAATCTGGTTTCGGCGATGGTCGTGAGTCTGGGCACGCACATCGCTGATCCGATGGAACGGCTCGCGCATATCCACGCCGATGCGGTGAATTCGAAGGGGCTGACCAACGCCGTCGGCGCGCGGACGCTGACCGATTATTCGCAGCTAATCCCGAGCGGCCTCGCGGGCCTTGGCGCACGGCTCTACACGCGGCTCGGCGTCGCCAATGCAACCGCGCCGGTGTTCAATGTCGTCGCAACTAATGTGCCGGGCAGCCGGGTGCCGCTGTATTTTGCCGGCGCGAAAATGGTCAAGATGTACGGGCTGGGTCCGATCTTCGACTCGATGGGGCTCATCAACACCATTTATTCCTATGTCGACGAGATCGCGATCAGCTTTACCTGCGACCGCGACATGATGCCCGATCCCGATGCCTATGCGGCTGCGCTACGCCAGTCGTTCGGCGAGTTGCTCGCTGCGGCCAAGGCCGGACCGGCGGCTGCGCCCAAGCCCAAGGCCGCAGCAAAGAGAGCAGCAAAGTCCACCGCGAAATCCCGCAAGATCAAGGAGACAGCATGATGGCCAAGGGCGAGAAAATGAGCGAAAAGGCCGCAGAGAGCGTCAAAAAAGCAGGCAAGTCGCTCAAGGATGCGGCGACCAACGCTGCGGGCAATGCCGCCGCGCTTAACAACAAGGTGATCGACCACGCTGAGGCAAACACCCGCGCCGCATTTGCCGCGATGCGTTCGGCAGCGAGCGTCAAATCGGTGAGCGATCTCGCCAAAATCCAGACTGACTATGTCAAGGAACAGGGTGCCCGGTCGATGACTCAGGTCAAGGAAGTCGGCGACCTGATCGCGCAATTCGGACGCGACGCGATGGCAGCTTGGCGGCCGGGTAAGGACTAAACCAATCATGCCGTCATGCTGAACTTGTTTCAGCATCCACCCTTCAACATGCACGGCTGTTTTGGCGGATGGGTGGACCCTGAAACAAGTTCGGGGTGACGGCAGCCCTGATATTCTCAGTGAACCTTGTGCCCCGATGACGGGTACAGGATCGCTTTCAGCCCCTTGCGCTCGAACGGCTTCCACTCGCCCTCCGCCTGCGCCAACCGGTCGGCTACTGCGTAGAGCACTGTGCCATTGACCCCCAGCCCGCAATGGCTGCCGGCAACTTCGATATTGTCGGTCGTCGCGGTTTCGGGTTCGAGGCAATTCTGCCACGCAACGATGCCGTCGTATTTCGAGAAAATCGCGGTCGAGGGCACCGGTGGCGCCAACTCGCTTTCGTGCAATTGGCGCTGCGTGTCTTCGTCCTTGAGCCGTTGCCCGGTCATCCACTCATAGGCTTTCCAGACATTGGTCGCGCGCGGATCCCCAGCGAAGGGGGAGCCGAGCGTGATAACCTGCCGCACCAGATCGGGACGGCGGCGCGAGAGCTGACGGGCGAGTATGCCGCCCAAGCTCCAGCCAACGAGGCTGACTTTCTTGCCGGTCTTCGCGTAAATCGCTTCGAGGCGAGCAATCAGCTTCTCGCCTTCCCAGCCGATTGCCTTCGGACCGAGGTTGCGGCCCAGTTCCCAGGCGTGCGCGTCATAACCGAGCTGGCGCAGATAACGCCGCAGCACGGTCGTCGACAGGTCGGTCGTCGTGAAGCCGGGCAGTACCATCACCGGATGGCCGTCACCGCGTGGCGCGCTCAGCAGGAGGGGTGCCGCCACCGGAAGCGTCCCAAATTCGAAAACCGCGCGCCCGAGTTCGGTCAGCGCCAGCAATTTCGACGGCGGTGCAATCGGCTCATGTGTCTGTGCTTGCACGTAAAAATCCTTCTCGCGAACGGTCGCGGCTCTATTGGCTTGCGTACCTAACGCGCATCCTGCCCGAAAGGGCGCGCTTGTCGAGCGTTTTGTTGTGCAACCGATCGCTTGCAGCATTTGCAAGCAGCAATGGTGGTCAGACCAGCGCTTCGCGCCGTGCATCGCCGCGCCCGACATCGAGCGACAATATGGCGAGGTCGTGCAACGCGCCGTCGCGCCCCTTCACCTGATCGCGCAACATCGCCTCGCCACGAAATCCGGCTTCCTCGAACAAGGTGATCGCGCCGCGCTGGTCGGGGGTCATGCGGGCCATCAATTTGGTCGCGCCGCCCTCGCGCGCGAGCTCGATGCTGGCGTCGAGCAACGCGCGGCCGAGCCCCTTGCCGCGCATCGTCGCCGACACCAGCAGCCGTACCTCGGCGACATGCGGCGACCAGCCGAGCGGATCGCGCACGATGGCGGTCGTCGCCACCACCGTGTCCACGCCGTCGATCATGGCAGTGGCGACAAGACTGTCGATTTCGCCGGCGTTCACGGCGTCGGTCCACGCTTCGATCACACGGGCATGCTTGATGTCGCGGCTGAGGAACAGCAAGTCATGTTCGGGCAGCGATGCAGCAAACTCCGCCACGCCGGTCGCATCCGCGCGCGCGAACGGACGAATGCTGACCCAGATGCCGCCGCAGTCGAGTGTCGTCGTCATGTACTGCGTTCCCCCAGCCAGCGGTCGATCTGCGGCCATAGCCGTTTGATGGCATTGCCGCCCGCGACCAGGCTGACGTGCCCGCCCTTCAGGACGACCGCCTGCTTGTCGGTCGAGCCGACCATATCGATCAGCGGTTCGGACGCGGCAGCGGGGACAATATGGTCGTGTTCGGCGGTCACATGCAGGAAGGGCACGGTGATCCGCGACAGGTCGACGTCGCGCCCGCCGACGGTCATCGTGCGGTTCATCAGCGCGTTGTCCCACATCAGTTGCTTGGTCGTCTGGCGGAAATACTCGCCCGCCAGCGGCAGCATATCGGCGCTCCAGCGGTCGAACATGCGGTAAGATTTAACGAATTCGTCGTTCCAGAGGTTGTCCCACAGCCGGATATTGCCCGCGACGCGCTGGCCGGGGCGCAGCATATCGAACGAGGTATAGAGCATCTCGGCCGGACAATTGCCGAGCGTATCGACGAGCCGGTCGACGTCGAAAAACCGCTTGTCCGACCATGCCTGGAACAGCGGCATACCCTCGAAATTTACCGGAGTCGTGAACGTCACGAGGTTCTTGAGATTGTCGCCCGCGTAGAGGCTCGCCCACAGGATCGACAGCACGCCGCCGAAGCAATAGCCGACAACCGAAAGGTCGGGCTCGCCGGTGACCTCGGCAACCTTGGCCACGCATTGCGGCAGGAAATCGCCGACATAGTCTTCCATGCCCAAGTGCTTCTCGTCGGGGCGCGGGGCTTCCCAATCGACCATGAACACGTCGAAGCCCTGTTTCAGCAGGAATTCGACGAAGCTCTGGCCCGGCACCATGTCGAAAATATAGCCGCGGTTGGTCGTCGCCATGACGAGCATGACGGGGACGCGGTACACGTCGTCCACCAGCGGCTTGTAGTGATAAAAGCGCAGGGGCCCGCGCGCGATCAACGTCTCTTTGGCGCTCGCCCCCAGCACCGGCGCGGACGAAGCAAAATACTCCAGCCCCTTGATGTTGCGCAGCATGGCGCGTTCGAATTCGACCCGCGATTGTTCGAGCAGGTCGGGCGCGTCGCTCATCAGGCTGCCGGCTTGCGCCCGCGTGTCGGCTTGGGTGTGGCGGGGGCCGTGTTGCCGCCCCCGGCCTCGATCCGCGCCAATGCCGCTTCGATCCGCGTCAGCCGTTCGCCCAGCGCCTCGATCTCGCCCTTGCTCGGCATGTTGGCGGCGCTCAGCACCTTCGCCATGGCATCCTGCACCGCGTTCTGGACCTGCAGGCCCGCCGCCGTCGCAGAATGCATCGCCTGTGCCGCTTCCGGGCGGGCGAGAAACTTGCTGCCGTATTCGTTCGCCAGCCTTTCCCACTGGTTCACCGCGTCGCGGAACATGGCCATCGGATCGACAGGGGTCTGGGTCATTCTGCAATCGTCGTGCCGAAAGCGGCCGTGGTCAACCCCTGCCGCCGTCGCCCCCTATCTGAATACGAACAGATAGAGCAGGATGATGACCGGGATCGGAATACCGATCAGCCAGAGCAAGATACCCTTCAAGGCGAATACTCCCGCAAGGCCGGGCGATCCGGCGTTACGGCAGGGTAACGAAGAAGCGGCGTGCAGGTTCCGCCGGTCAGGCGCGGGCGGCGATCTGCGTGCCGAACTGTGCGGGCAACGTGCGGGTCAACAGGGCACGCAGGCCGAGCAGCGCCGCGAACCAGATCGCATCGTTCAGCGCGACGCCGCCGATGATCGCGGGCGAGAAGGTATCGGTTCCGCCGAAGCCCAGCGCACCGACGTAGATCGCGGCCTCATACGTCACGAATGCTGCGGCCAATGCTGCGACTGCCGCTACAGGCTGCGTCAACCGGGCAAGCACGGTCCGGGCCGCGACGAAGCCGAGGAGGGCGCCGATCCCGAGCGAAATGCCGAGCGCAACCGTGGGGACGTCTTGCGGATAGTTCATCAGCGTGAAGCCGACGATCTGGTTGGCAGACCAAGTGGCCACCACCAGCGCCGCGCCGCGCCGCAGGTCGAGCGTCATCGCGGCAATCGTCGCCATGGCAGCAAAGGGGAAGACGCAGGCGAAGAACCAGCTCCCGAAAATTGCGCTTGCGCCGAGCACGGCAGTCCAGAGCAGTGCAGCGGTGGCGGTTTGCTTGGTCATCGTTTTAGTCCCCTGTTACCGGGCAACGTAGCAGCGCTGCCCGGTTTCGCCAATCTTACAGTTTCACCCGCACCCCGACATGCGCGTTGCGGCCATTGACTCCGTATCCCGACACCGTTTCGTATCGGGTATCGGTCAGATTTTCGACGCGGCCATAGAGTTCGAACCGCTCGCCCAGCGACACCGACGCGCGCAGACTCAGCAACGTGTAACCGTCGAGGCTGGTCGGCGAAAACGTCTGGTAATCGCTGTCGCGGCTGTCGCTGACGGTCTGCACGCTCGCGCCCAGCCGCAGCCAGTCGTGCGGGGTCCAGTCGAGATTGGCGTTGACGCTGTGCTGCGGGCGGCGGAGCAAAACCGTGTCGGTCAGCCGGTTCTTCGCATCGGTGTAGGTGTAATTGGCATTCAGCACCAACGTCCGCGACGGGCGCAGCTCGACGAACGTCTCGAACCCCTGCGCGCGGGTGCGGGCGGTGTTGACATAGACGCCATTCGGTCGCGCTGCCGTGGTGGTGAAATCGATCTGGTTTGTCGTGTCGCGGTGGAACAAGGTCGCGCCGATCTTCAGCGTCCCCTCGACCAGGCTCTGTTCGACGCCCAGATCGTAGCTTTGCGCAGTTTCGGGGCTGAGTGTCGTCGTGCCGTAAAAGCCATAGAGCTGGTAGAGCGTCGGGGCCTTGAACCCTTCGCCATAGCTCGCGCGCAGCACCGTGCCGCTGCCGATCCGCCATGCCGCGTTCGCGCTGAACGTCGCTTTGGTGCCATAGGTGCGGTGATCGTCGACGCGGACGCCGCCGGTGAGGGTCAGCGCCGCGACCGGGTTGGCGATCAGTTGGGCGTAGCCGCTGGTGACGCCGGTGCGATAGGTTGTCGTCGCATCGCTGAAGCGCGAATTTTCGTGTTCGACGCCGAATACCGCGCGCAGCCAGCCTGAAACGGTTGCATCGCCCTGATACTCGAACCGCTCGCTGCGGCCCTTGAATCGGGACGCCGTCGCCGTCGCGCTGGAATAGCTCGCGCGATTTGTGTCCGAAATCGTGAAGGCCAGCCGGTTCTTCAGCGCCCCGCCGAACAGCGCCGCGTTGAGCCCGGCATAGCCGAACGCCTGCTTCGTCGTGCTGAACCCGGTCGTGTCCGCAAAGGCGAAGAACGGCGGCGGGAAGCCGTCGAAGCCGACCTTGCTGTCGGCATAATTGCCGCGCAGGTCGAGCGTTACGCTGTCGGCAAGGTCGATCTCGACGCGGCCGTTGGCGGCGTATTGGCGATAGCCATCGCGCTCGGTGCCCAGCTTGAACGCCGAAATCCCGTCGTCGTCGAAATACCCGCCGCCGAACGACGCGCGGACGGGGCCGAAACCGCCGCGCACATTGCCGACGAGCTTCTTGGCGTTGCTGTACCCGTATTCGGCATTCAGCGCCGCGCTGAACCCGCCGGATGGGGGGGCAGTGACGATATTGACGACCCCGCCGATGGCCTGACTACCCCAGGGGACCGAATTCGGCCCGCGCAGCACTTCGATCCGCTCGATGTTGCCCGCCAGCAGATTGCCGAAATCGAATCCGCCGCCGGTCGCCGACACATCGTTGACGCGCACACCGTCGAGCAGGACGAGCGTCTGATCGCCCTCCGCCCCGCGAATGCGGACCGCGGTTGGCTGTCCTGCGCCGCCGTTACGGCTGACGGTGATGCCAGGGGTGGTGGAAAGAAGGTCGGCGACGGAGGTGGTTTGGCGGGATTCGATTTGGGTGCGGTTCAACGACGTGATCGACAGGCCCGTTTCGTTTCTGAGCTGAGCTACGCGCGTCGCGGTGACGGTGATATCGGTGGATTTGCAGCTGACTGCCGGGAATACGCTTCCGTCACCAAGATCGACCTCTCGCTCGACACCCGGCCCGCAACGCGCAGGGAGACTGGTATTGTCTTGCGCGAACGCGGCGGCAGGGAGCAGCGCAATCGCTGCGGCGGCAATTTTGAAACGGGACACGGGTCTTCTCCTCGAACGTAACAACACACGATTGTCGTCACGCGAGGGTGCTCCCCCGATCGCCCGCGTCTTCCCGCACGGACAAAGGACCGACCGCGACAGGCAGGTCTCCTGGCTCCCGGGTCGCTGCGCTCTCCTACCTTCCCAGACATTTCGTGGGTGGATCGAACCGCCAACAATGTTGGCTACGATCCACCTCGCCCAGTGGTGTGCGAGGAGAGAACTCGCCGGTCACAGTTGCGGGAACAGCACCGGGTTTGCACCGGCTTCCCTTTTGATCCCTCTCGGGAACCTGTCACGGGCGTGGCGGGTAGCCGGTGTTGCAGTGCAGCGCAACCTTCTTCCCTCTCCCTCTGGGGAGAGGGCGACACGCGCGAAGCGCGGCGGGGTGAGGGGACACGGTGTCATGTGGGAGGCGCGTCGCGGCAAAGCCGCGCCGTCGGTCGATAGCCCTGCGGGCTTCGCCGTCCGCGCTCGGGGCCAGTGTGCAATAGCTGCGCTATTGCAGCGCGGCCCCTTCGCAATGGTGGGCTCGCCGGGATTCGAACCCGGGACCTACAGATTAAAAGTCCGTTGCTCTACCGACTGAGCTACGAGCCCCATTTCCGAGAGCGCGTCCCCTATGAGCGAGGGCGTCGGCGGTCAAGACGCGCGAGCAGGTGTCTTGCCGCAAGATTTGTAACGGGGTCGCGCCAGTCCGGCGCTACTTCGACCAGCGGCGCAAGCACGAACCGGCGTTCACGGAACGCGGGGTGCGGAATGCTCAATGTCCGCGTTGCCCATATCCCGCCCGACCAGCCGATAATGTCGAGGTCGAGCACCCGGTCACCCCAGCGGCGGCCCGGACGGCGACCGTGCGCGCGCTCGATGGACTTGAAGAGGGCAAGTAGCGCGGGCGGGGCGAGGTCGCTCTCGATCAGCGCTACGGCATTGGCGTAACGCCGCTTGCCGGGGCCGAGCGGCGAGGACGAAACCACGCGCGACAGCGCAATAAGCCTTTTTTCTTCCTCCGCTTCTCCGCGTCTCCGCGTGAAAAAAGAAGGGTCGGTTTCACGCGGAGACGCGGAGATGCGGAGAGGGGAATCGCCCGCCATTAGCAGCGCAAGCAAGCGCTCTTGCGATCCGAAACGGCTGCGCCGATTGCTTCCCAGAGCGATGAGATAAGTTTGCGCGCCCACGCGCCTGTGCTTAGGCGAGTGGCATGTTCCCCGTAAGCCCCATCCCCGAAACCGAACCGCCGCGCGATTGTCCGCTGTGCCCGCGCCTCGTGGCCTATCGCCACGCGTGTCAGGCTGAATTCCCGAGATGGTGGAACGCGCCGGTGCAGGCGTTTGGCGACCCGAACGCATGGCTTGCCATCGTCGGCCTCGCCCCCGGCAAGCACGGCGCGAACCGCACCGGGCGGCCGTTCACCGGCGATGCGTCGGGGCCGCTGCTTTATGAAACGCTCGCCAAATTCGGGCTGGCGGAGGTGCTGTATGCGGCGAAGGTCGACGACGGGCTGGCGCTGAACGGCGCGATGATCGTCAACGCGGTCAAATGCCTGCCGCCCGAAAACAAGCCGACGCCCGAGGAAATCCGCACTTGCCGCCCCTTCCTCGAAACCCAACTGGCGGCGCTGCCCAATGTCCGCGTCGTCGTGGCACTCGGCCAGATCGCGCACCAGTCGGCGGTGAAGGCGATGGGTGGGCGGCTGCCCAAGGCGCGGTTCGCGCATCTGGCCGAACACCGCATGCCCGACGGTCGCGTGCTGATCGACAGCTATCACTGCTCGCGGTACAACCAGAATACGGGCCGCCTGACGCGCGAAATGTTCGAGGCGGTGTTTGAGCGGGCTGTTACTTTTGGGGCACAAATCTGATTTTTTTGATGCCGGAACGCTGCGAGACGTAGATGAACTCGCTTATGCAGCGATACGGCATATCTCGCGCAGTGCGAAGCTCGACATTTTTTACACTCGGCTGCTTCAGCACCAATTCTGAAGCGAATTTGGCCGATGTAACATAGCCATCTCCAAGCCTGAGTTCGCACGAATTATCGGCGACAATTCGCCAATCATTTAACTCGACCACGACAGGCGCGTGCGTGCATCCAGCCAACATTAAGGCTGAGAGCATCGCCCGTTTCATCAAACATCCTCCACCAGCCGCCCGTAAAGGTCGGGCCGCCGGTCCCTGAAGAACCCGAACGCCGCGCGGTTTTTCGCGGCTTCGGCCAAATCGAATTCCGCGACCAGCACGCCGCTCTCCGCCGCGCCGTACTCCGCGACCAGATCGCCGCGTTCGTTGGCGATGAAGCTGTGGCCGTAGAAGGTCTGGTCCCCCTCGCGTCCGATGCGGTTGCTTGCCACCACCGGCACGACGTTCGACACCGCATGGCCGACCATCGCGCGCCGCCATAGCCGCGAGGTGTCGAGCTCCTCCGCTTCGGGCTCGTCGCCGATGGCGGTCGGGAACATCAATATGTCCGCGCCCATCAGCATCAGCGCGCGCGCGGTTTCGGGATACCATTGGTCCCAGCAGATGCCGATGCCGATGCGCCCGTAGCGCGTGTCCCACACCTTGAACCCGGTGTTGCCGGGGCGGAAATAGAATTTCTCGCTATAGCCCGGTCCGTCGGGGATGTGGCTCTTACGGTAGACGCCCATGACGTCGCCCGCATCGTCGATCATCGCGAGGCTGTTGTAATAATGCTGCCCGTCGCGCTCGAAGAAGCTGGTCGGGATATAGACCTGCAGCTCCTTGGCGAGCGCCTGCATCGCGACCACGCTCGGGTGCTCGGCGGTCGCCGCGGCGGTCGCGAACGGATCGAGCTCCTGCACCTTGCAGAAATACGGCCCCTCGAACAGTTCGGGCGGCAGGATGATCTTCGCGCCATGCTGCGCGGCCTCGCGGACATGCGCCTCGACGGTGGCGAGGTTAGCGGCGAGCGGGCCGGGGAGGGCGCACTGGATCGCAGCGACAGTGATCTTGGTCATTTTGTCCTCGCGTCGCCGCTCTCAACGCCGACTTGGCTGAGCTTGTCGAAGCCTCTTCCTTCTTCTTCGGCACTGCGGAAAGAAGAAAAGCCCTTCGACAAGCTCAGGGAAGTCGGCGTTGCGGTCCCTGCGCTTTCCTTCACACCGGCACCTGCTGCGAAATACAATGGAAACTCCCCCCGCCGGTCAGGATATGGTCGGTGGGCAGCCCGACGACAACACGGTCGGGGAAATAGGGTTTGAGCGCGTTCACTGCCGCGTCGTCGTTCGCCGCGCCGTGCACCGGCACCACCACCGCCGCATTGCCGATGTAGAAATTCATGTAGCTCGCCGCCGCGACTTCGCCGTCGAGTTCGATGCGGCCGGGGGAGGGCATCGGCACGACGGTCACGCCGAAGCCCTTCGCTCGTGCCCAGGCGTCTGCATAGATATCGGCATTGGGATCGTCCGGGCCGTCGGGCTCGGGGATCGCGACCACGCCCGGCGCAACGAACCGCGCGAGGTTATCGACATGGCCGTCGGTGTGGTCGCCCTTCAGCCCCTCGCCGAGCCACAGCACGCGCTCGATGCCAAGGCTCAGTTTCAGTTCGGCCTCGATGTCGTCGCGGGTCATGTAAGGGTTGCGGTTGGGGTTGAGCAGGCATTGTTCGGTCGTCACCAGCAACCCCGCGCCGTCGACATCGATCGCGCCCCCTTCGAGGATCATGTGGCGCGGCTCGCGGGGGAGCGCGGCGCTCGCTGCGAGCAGCCCGCCGAGCGCATCGTCGAGCGGGGAGGGGTATTTGCCGCCCCATCCGTTGCCGCGATAGTCGAGCGCGATCCGCGCGCCGTCGCGGTTCAGCACCAGCGGCCCGGTATCACGCAGCCAGATGTCGAAGAACGGCATCAGCAGGATTTGCGCGCCCGGTGCCAGCACGACCGCGCGGTCGGCGGCCTCGTTCGCGCAGACCAGCCGCACCTGTTCGCCCTTGCCATCGGCGTGAACCGCACGCGCAAACGCCGCAACCTGCTCCTGCGCGCCGTCGAGGTCGTCGAGCCACAGGTCGGGCGCGCTGGGGAAGCCGATCCACACCGCCTCATGCGGGGACCATTCGGGGGGAAAGTGGGTCATGGACCGGCCCTTAGCTTACCCCTTCCACCAAGTGGAAGGGGCGGCGGAGCGCGGCGAAGCCGGGAAAGGCACGAACGCCACCGGTTCAGGCCTTTCCCGATGCCTCGCATCGCCCCTTCCACACAGTGGAAGGGGTTTGTCGCCTACTTCCCCGCGCGGCTCTTGTCGCGGATCGCGCGATATTGCGACGTTGCCACCCAGTTCGGCCACGCCTTGCCGTCCGCCAGCTCGCGACCGATGCCGTAGTACATCGTCAAATCCTGCACCGCGCCGCCCCAGTTCCAGTCGGCGCGATATTCGTCCTGCGGCTTGTGGTAGCGGTTGGTGGTATAGTCCTCCGCCGCCGCGCGCCCTGCAGCGGTGCCGCCGTTCACCAGGTCTTCGCCGCTCTCGGCATAAAGCATCGGCACGCCGAGCTTGGCCAGGCTGAAGTGGTCCGAGCGGAAGTAATAGCCTTTCTCGGGATCGGTATCGAGCGAGATGGTGCGCCCGCCCGCCTTTGCCCAGCGCGTCACATAGCCATCGAGTTCGGAGAGGCCCGGGCCCACGACCTTCACATCGCGCACCGGGCCGACAACGTTGAGTCCGTCCATATTGACCCCGCCGACGGTGCGCCCGAGCGGATAGACCGGGTTTTTCGCGTAATAGTCCGAACCCAGCAGCCCGCTTTCCTCCGCCGTCACCGCGAGGAAGATTTGCGACCGCGCGGCGGGGCCTGCCTTGGCCTGCATTTCGGCCATGGCGATCAGGCCCGCCGTCCCGCTCGCATTGTCGACCGCGCCATTGCAGATGCCGTCGCCCTTGACCGGAAGGCAGCGGCCGAGATGGTCCCAATGCGCCGAATACAGGACGTATTCGTTGGGCCGCACCTTGCCGGGCAGGATGCCGACCACGTTCTTCGACATCTGGCGCTTGATACCGTTGGTCATCGACATGCTCATCGTCGAGCCGAGCGGGACGGGCGCGAAGCCCTTGGCCTTGGCCGCGGTGCGGAGCAGGTCGAAATCCTGACCCGCCTGGGCGAACACCCGCCGCGCGCCGTCGAGCGTCATCCAGCCGATCGCCGCGCTGTCGGACATATGATTGTCCTTCGCGTCGAGGCCGAGGCGCGGCTTGGCCCAGGACGAGACGACCACGCCGAAGCCATAAGCGGCCGGTTCGGTATCGTGGACGATGATCGCCGCCGCCGCACCCTGCCGCGCGGCTTCCTCATATTTGTACGTCCAGCGCCCGTAATAGGTCATCGCGCGCCCGCCGAAGGGGCCGTCCAATGTCTTGGTCTCCCAGTCGGGATCGTTGATCAGGATGACGACGGTCTTTCCTTTGACGTCGAGGCCCGCATAATCGTTCCAGCCGAGTTCGGGCGCGGTAATGCCGTAGCCGACGAAGACGACCTCGCTGTTCTTGATGTCGACGTTCGGCACCAGCCGCGACGTGCCGATCACCATGTCGGTCTTGTAGGCGAGCGCCAGCGGCGGCTTGCCATCGACCGTGAAGGTCAGCGGGGTGGGGTTCGCCGAGACCTCGGCCATCGGCACGTCCTGCGTCCACGACCCCTTGTTGCCGGGTTTCAGCCCCGCCGCCTTCATGCGGGCGACGATATAGGCGATCGTCTTGGCTTCCTCCGGCGACGTAGGTGCGCGACCGGCATAGGCGTCCGACGACAGGATGCGCGTGACGTCCTTCAGTGTCTGGACCGGGACGGTCGGGGCCTTGCCTGACGGGGCGGCAAGGGCGGACGTCGACGCGAGCAGCGCCAGCGATACGAGCATGAAACGGGGCAAGGGCGAACCTCCTGAAATCGGTTGATTGCCCCCTTGTGACAAAGGCTTGGCGCATCGGCAATGGCGGTTGACAGGGGGCAGGCGACCGCGCGACGATGACGCAAATCTTGCGACACGGGGAGCGGGCGATGAATCGGGTTTGGGGAATATGTGCGGTGCTGGTGGCGACCCCGGCAGTCGCACAGACCGATCCGGCGGTGGCTTTCGGTGCCCGCGAATCGATCTCATCCGTCGCGCTATCGCCCGACGGGACGCGCATCGCCTTTGTCACGCCCGACAAGACGAAGGGCAGTGCGCTGTACTTCACCGACGTGGCGGGTACGCAAAAGCCGCTGCGGACTCTGGTCGCCACGGGCGAGCCCGAACATCTGGGGCGGTGCAACTGGGCGTCGAATACGCGCGTGGTGTGTCAGGTCTATTCTATCCAGAATGAGGGAGGTGTGCCGACCACGGGCTCGCGCATGGTCGGCATCAATTTCGACGGCACCAATGTGAAGATGATCTCCAAGCGCGACACCTCGAACCAGATCATGCTGTCCTATTTCGGCGGGGATGTGATCGACTGGATGCCCGGAAAGGACGGGTCGGTCCTGCTGACCCGCGTTGTCATTCCAAAGATAGGTGCCGATGTGCAAGCGATCGGCGGCAGCATCGACGGTGTCGCTGTCGAACGTGTAGACACCGAAAGCCTGGCCAGCGAACGGGTGGTCAAGCCGGTCAAATCCGCGCTGGAATTTATTACCGACGGACGCGGGGCCGTCCGCATGATGGGCGTCCTGCCCAGCGGCGGGGGCTATGGCTACGACCTGCGCTATGTCGATTACAAGTTCCGGCGGCAGGGCAAGACCGATTGGGAAGCGTTCGGGCGGCTGGAACGTGTGACCGACGAGGGATTCAATCCCATTGCGGTCGATGGCGTCGCCGACGAGGCCTATGGCTTCGTTCGCAAGGACGGACGAATGGCGATTTTCAAGCGCGCGCTCGACGGATCGAGCCGCGAAGACCTGGTCTTTGCGCGGCCCGATGTCGACATCGACGGCCTGATGCGGCTGGGTCGTGCACAGCGCATCGTCGGCGTGACCTTTGCCACCGAGCGGCGGCAGGCCGTCTATTTCGATCCGGGCCTGGCCAAGCTGGCGGCGGGCCTCGCCAAGGCCCTGCCCAAAACGCCGCTGATCAATTTCATGGGGGCAAGCGACGACGAACAAAAGCTGTTGATCTGGGCCGGTGCCGATAACGATCCCGGACGCTACTTTCTATTCGACAAGGCGACCAAGCAGCTGAAACCGCTGCTGCTCAGCCGTTCCGAACTTTCCGCAGTTCCGCTCGCGACGGTGAAGGCGGTGCAGGTCAAGGCGGCGGACGGCACCCTCGTGCCCGGATATCTGACCTTGCCGCCGGGGTCGGACGGCAAGAAGCTGCCCGCCATTGTCATGCCGCACGGCGGGCCCGGTGCACGCGACGAATGGGGCTTCGACTGGCTGTCGCAATATTATGCCAACCGCGGTTATGCCGTGCTCCAGCCCAATTTCCGCGGCTCTACCGGCTATGGCGACAGCTGGTTCCAGAACAACGGGTTCAAATCATGGAAAGCCGCAATCGGCGACGTCAACGACGCGGGTCGCTGGCTGGTGTCTGAGGGGATCGCCGATCCGGCCAAGCTCGCCATCGTCGGCTGGTCCTATGGCGGCTATGCCGCATTGCAATCGGGGGTGACGGCACCGGGTCTGTTCAAGGCAATTGTCGCGATTGCACCGGTAACCGACCTCGCTTCGCTGAAACGCGATCTCAAGGAATATTCGGGTGAAGACATGGCCCGCGATTTCATCGGTTCGGGTCCGCACATTGTCGAGGGTTCGCCGGCACAGAATGCCGCCAGAATTTCCGCACCGGTCCTGCTCGCCCATGGCGATCTCGACCAGAATGTGCCGGTTTCGGCGAGCAAGCTGATGAACGAGCGGTTGAAAGCGGCAAACAAGTCGGTCGAATTCATCCTGTATCCCGGGCTGCAACACAGCCTGATCGATTCGGGCGTGCGCGCAGACTTGCTGCGGCGAAGCGACGCCTTTTTGAGGACCAGCATGGGGATGAAATAAAAAAGGCGGCCATTGCGGGCCGCCCTTTTTTTGTCTGGTGCCGACCGAGGGATCAGCGCGAATAGAACTCGACGACGAGGTTCGGTTCCATCTTCACCGGATACGGCACTTCGTCCAGCGTCGGGACGCGGTTGAAGGTCGCTTTCGCGGTGCCCTCGATCACGACATATTCGGGGATGTCGCGCTCGGGCAGGCTCTGGGCTTCCATAACCAGCGCCATTTCCTGCGCCTTGTTGCCTAGCGTGATCTCGTCGCCGACGTCGCAGCGGCGCGACGCGACATTGCACTTCACCCCGTTGACGCGGATGTGGCCGTGCGAAACCAGCTGGCGCGCGGCGAAGATCGTCGGCGCGAACTTGGCGCGATAGACGATCATGTCGAGGCGACGCTCGAGCAGGCCGATGAGGTTCTGCGACGTATCGCCCTTCATCCGCGCGGCCTCGACATACTGCTTCTTGAACTGCTTTTCGGTGACTTCGCCGTAATAGCCCTTCAGCTTCTGCTTGGCTTTCAGCTGCAGGCCATAGTCGCTGACCTTGCTCTTGCGGCGCTGGCCGTGCTGGCCGGGGCCGTATTCGCGCTTGTTGACAGGCGATTTGGGGCGGCCCCAGATGTTCTCGCCCATACGCCGGTCGAGTTTGTGCTTCGCGCTTTGACGCTTCGACATAAGTCATCCTTCAATTGCGTGCCCTTGTCGGGCTGTTAGTTGCCTGGGTCCGCGCTACGTCGATCTGGAGGGACCGGGCAGGACCACCGCTTCACCAGGCGTGCGGGGTCAATTGCGAAGCGCGCGCCTATGGCGGGGGAAGGGGCTTTGGTCAACCCTTCGGTCGCGGTGTCACCAGCGCGCCGATCATCCCGCGCAGGGTGCGGACCTCGTAGGTGCTCCAGCCGGGCTTGGTCAGCAGCGAGCGGACCATGCGTTTGGTCGTCGGCACCTTGTCCGGCGGGAAGTAGAATCCGGCATGGTCGAGTGCGGCGTCGATCTGGAGCACCAGCCCTTCGAGTTCGTCCTGCGGCGCGGGCGGTTCGGTCGCGACCTTGGGCGGTTGCGACAGGCTCGCGCCCTTCGACCATTCATAGGCGACGAGAATAACCGCCTGCGCGAGGTTGAGCGAACCGAACTGGGGGTTGATCGGCACGGTCAGGATCGTGCGGGCGAGTGCGACATCATCGGTTTCGAGGCCTGCGCGTTCCGGCCCGAACAGGATCGCCGAGCGTTCGGGTGCGGCGCGAACGAGCAAAGCCGCCTCTGCGGGGTCGACGACCGGCTTGGTCACGCCGCGCTTACGGACAGTGGTTGCATAGACATGCGCGCAATCGGCGACGGCATCGGCAACGGTTTCGTAGAGTCTGGCATCGCGGATGACACTATCCGCACCCGAAGCGGCGGGTCCGGCATCGGGGTTCGGCCAACCATCGCGCGGCGATACGAGGCGCAGGTCGGTCAGCCCGAAATTGAGCATCGCGCGCGCCGCCTTGCCGATGTTTTCCGCGAGCTGGGGGCGGACGAGGACGATGGCGGGCTGGGGAGACGTCGTGGCCGCAGATTGCTCTTCGCCGAGCGTTAGCGAGGTGCTCCGCCGAGCGTTAGCGAGGTTCTCTCCCACCACATTCTCGCTGGCGCTCGAAGGAGCACCTCGCTGGCGCTCGGCGAAGAGCTTTCTTTCGGCGGGCTTGCGCGAGAAAAATTTGAAGCGTTCGGTGTTGCCCGCGAGGAAGGCTTCTTTCTTGGTGCGCGACCAGCCCTTGAGAACGCGCTCAGCTTCTCGTGCCTGTGCGCGCTCTTCGAATGCTTCGGACCAGACAAGCTCAACAGGACGCCGCGAGTAGGTGTAGCCGCGCACCACCCCTTCTTGATGATGCCAAACCCGTGCGTCGAGGTCCGCAGTTTCACCAACGTAATACGTCCCGTCCGCACAGCGCAGCATATACGTCCAGAAACTCACCCGTCCCCCATTGGCAGCACGGGATGGTTGGGATCCGCCACTTCCCTCACGCTCCCCGCAAACTCCTCGAAATCGCGCGCCTCTGCGAAGTCCTTATAGACGCTCGCAAACCGGATGTACGCGACGCTGTCGAGGCGTTTGAGCGCCTCCATCGCCAGCGCGCCGATCTGCGCGGTGGTGATTTCCTGTTCGCCGAGCGTCTCCAACTGCCGCTGGATGCCCGACACCATCTGGTCGATTTGCCCGCCCGTCACCGGGCGCTTGCGACAGGCGAGCGCAACCGACCGCGCCAGCTTGTCGCGTTCGAACGTCTCGCGCCGCCCCTCGCTTTTCAGCACGGTCAATTCGCGCAGCTGGATGCGCTCGAACGTCGTGAAGCGCGCACCGCACCCTTCGCACTGCCGCCGCCGCCGGATCGCTGCGCCGTCTTCGGTCGGGCGCGAGTCCTTTACCTGCGAATCGTCATGGGCGCAGAAGGGGCAGCGCACGCGGTTCTACGCGTCCTTGCGCTGCGACTGGCGCCACGCGGCATAGGCACCGCCGATCACCGCGCCGGTAAGGATCGAAAACGGCAGGATCACGCCCGCGACCACGCCGATGGCGGCACCGCCTGCGACCTTGGCCGCCTTCGATCCGCCCATCAGGTCGCCGGTGTCGTCGATGACAGCGTCGAGCGTCTCGACGATTTTCGTGCCGACGGATTTTGCGTCGCTCGCGGTCGGTTCGGGCTTCAGCGTGTCGTTTTCGGTCGGGTCCATGGCTTTCACTCCTTGGGTTGTGGAGCAACTGTTATAGTAATCTAATACACCTCGTTCAAGAGAGCGTCGGATAGATCGGGAAACGTCCGCACAACTCGGTCACTTCGCGCGCCACCCGCGCTTCGATCTGGGCGTCGCCCGCTTCGCCGTTCTTGCGGAGACCCTCGACGACATCGGCGATCCATACGCCGATCTGACGGAACTCGGCGGGGCCGAAACCGCGCGTCGTACCCGCCGGCGACCCGAGCCGCAGCCCGGAGGTCAAGGTCGCCTTCTCGGTATCGAACGGAATGTTGTTCTTGTTGCAGGTGATTGCAGCGCGGTCGAGCGCATGCTCGGCATGTTTGCCCTTGGCTTGTTTGGGCCGCAGGTCGACGAGCATCGAGTGATTGTCGGTGCCCCCCGATACGATGTCGAGGCCTTGCTCTTCCAGACTGGCCGCGAGCGCCTTGGCATTTTCGACCACGGCACGCGCATAGTGCTTGAACTCGGGGGTCATCGCATCGGCGAAGCACACGGCCTTGGCCGCGATGACGTGCATCAGCGGCCCGCCCTGAAGCCCCGGGAAGATCGCCGAGTTGAACTTCTTCGCTAGTGCTTCGTCGTTAGTCAGTATGATGCCCGAGCGCGGGCCGCGCAGCGATTTGTGCGTCGTCGATGTTGTCACATGCGCGTGCGGGATCGGCGACGAATGTGCGCCGCCCGCGACCAGCCCCGAGATGTGCGACATATCGACCATAAGCACTGCGCCGACTTCATCGGCAATTGCGCGGAAGCCCGCCCAGTCCCATTCGCGCGAATAGGCGGTGCCGCCCGCGATGATGAGCTTGGGCCGGTTCTCGCGCGCGATTCGTGCGACTTCGCCCATGTCGATGCGGCAGTCGTCCTGGCGTACGGTGTACGGAATCGGCTTGAACCACTTGCCGCTCATGTTGACCGGCGACCCGTGGGTCAGATGGCCCCCGGCGGCGAGGTCGAGGCCCATGAAGCTGTCGCCGGGCTGGAGCAGCGCCAGAAACACCGCCTGGTTCATCTGGCTACCGCTGTTGGGCTGGACGTTGGCGAAATTGCACCCGAACAATTTCTTGGCGCGCTCGATCGCGATCGTCTCGATCTCGTCGACATATTCGCAGCCGCCATAATAGCGCTTGCCCGGATAGCCCTCGGCATATTTGTTGGTCAGCACCGATCCGGTCGCCTCGAGCACGGCGAGGCTGGTGATGTTCTCCGACGCGATCAGCTCGATCTTGTCGCGCTGGCGGCCGAGTTCCTTGCCGATCCAGCCCGCGATTTCGGGGTCCGCCTCGGCGAGACCGCGCGTGAAGAATCCGTCCGAATGCATGTCATGGGCGGCGGAAAGGGGCTGGCTGCTCATGCGGGTTCCTTAGGCGAGCGTTGGCTGGGACAATTTGGCGACGCGTCCGACATGGCGGTCGCCGGCAAAGGGCGTGGCGATGAAAGTGGCGAGCGCATCCTTGGCGGTATCTGGACCGATCAGACGCGCGCCGAACGCGATGACATTGGCGTCGTTATGCTCGCGGGCCAAGCGCGCCGACAGCGTGTCGGACACCAGCGCACAGCGCGCCGCGGGGTTGCGGTTGACCGCAATGGATATCCCGATGCCCGAGCCGCAGACCGCGACCCCGAACGCCGCGTCGCCCGACGCGATGCTAGACGCGAGCTTATACCCATAGTCGGGATAATCGACCGAGGCGGTGTCGTGCGGACCGAGGTCGGCCACTTCATGCCCCTGCATCCGCAGCCAGTCCGCCAGCATCGTCCGCATCTCGAACCCGGCGTGGTCGGAAGCGAGCGCAATTGCGAGCGGGGCGGGGCGGGCGGTCATTGCAACTGCCCTCTAGGCAGACTGTGCAATGATTGCCACCCGCTTTGCGGAGAAGTTGACCGCTGCATTCAATCTGTCCAATCTGTCGAACATGAAAATTTACATCATCGCTGCACCGCTCCTGGCCCTTGCCGCTTGCGGATCTCCCCCGCCCCAGAACAACGTCCAGGATGTTGCCGCCAACAACATGATCGCCGACGATGTGACCGAGGTGCAGGATGACAGCGCCACCGCTCCCCCGGCCGAAAGCACCGCGCCCGTGCCGGTCCAGAGCAGCGAACAGGACCGCAAGGACGAAGAGGCCGCCAAAAAGGATCGTGGCGAACAATAGGCGCAGCGCGGACTGCGGCTTGCGAAACCGTCACGGCGGCGTCACAGCGCGGACATAGTCGCGCCATGCGCGAGCGCCCTGGAGACCCGACCCCGATGTCCTCGACCGTTACGACCAAGGCACCGCGCAACGCCGCCGTGCAAAAGGCCGTCCACCAGCATGAGGCCGCATCGAAAGCGGGGTTGCTCGAGCGCGCTTTCACCTTCGCATTCCGGGGTCTGGTCTATGCCCAGATCTGGGAAGACCCCGTCGTCGATATGGAAGCGCTGGCGATTACGCCCGACAGTCATATCGTCACGATCGCCAGCGGCGGGTGCAATGTGCTGAGCTACCTGACCGCCGATCCGAAGGCGATCACCGCAGTCGATCTCAACACCGCGCATGTCGCATACAACAAGCTCAAGATTGCGGCTGTCCGCCACTTGCCGGATTACGACGCGCTCTACCGCTTCTTCGGCGCGGCGGACAGTAAGGCAAATCTTGCCGCTTACCGCCAGTTTCTGCGTCCCCACCTCGACGAACCGACACGCCGCTATTGGGAGGGCCGCGATATGGTCGGGCGGCGGCGGATCGGCGGATTCGCGAAGAATATCTACAAGCGCGGGCTGCTCGGCAATTTTATCGGCACCGCCCATTTGCTCGGCAAGCTGTACGGCATCGACCTAAAGGAAGTGCTCGACGCCGGATCGGTCGAGGAGCAGCGCCGCATTTTCGAGACGCGGCTGGCCCCGGTGTTCGACAAGAAATTCGTGCGGTGGTTGATCGACCAGCCGGCTTCGCTGTTCGGCCTCGGCATTCCGCCTGCGCAGTACGAAGCGCTGGCCGGGGACAGTCCCAACGGCATCCGTGCGGTGCTGAAGGAACGGCTCGAAAAGCTCGCCTGCGATTTCGATGTGAAGGACAATTATTTCGCGCAACAGGCATTCGGGCGGCGCTACGAACGCGGCGCGGGTGCCTCGCTGCCCCCGTATCTCGAACCGGCGAATTACGACGCGGTGAAGGGGCGCATCGACCGCGTCGAGATGCTCCACGCCAATTTCATCGAGCATCTGGCGTCGCTGCCCGCTGCGAGCCGCGACCGCTACATTCTGCTCGACGCGCAGGACTGGATGACTGACGAATTGCTGACGTCGCTGTGGAGCGAGATCACGCGCACGGCGAAACCGGGTGCGCGGGTCCTGTTCCGCACGGCCGCAGCGCCGACCTTGCTGCCGGGACGGGTGCCCGACGCGATTCTGGATCGCTGGGATTATCGCGCGGCGGAGTCGCTCGATTTTACGAAGCGGGATCGTTCGTCGATCTACGGCGGTGTGCACTTGTACGTGCTGAAGGGCTGACGTGGCCGATACCAAGGCGCGGATGGATGCGATCTACGCGCGCCAGCGGCATTTCTACGATCTGACGCGCAAATATTACCTGCTCGGCCGTGACCGGTTGATTGCGCGATTGGACGTGCCGTCGGGCGGGACCGTGCTCGAGGTTGGCTGCGGCACCGGGCGCAACCTGATCGCTGTTGCGAAGCGCTATCCGGCAGCAAAACTCTACGGCCTCGACATCAGCGAGGAAATGTTGACCACCGCTCGCGCCAGCGTCACCCGCGCCGGATTGTCTGATCGGATCGTGCTGCAACAGGCCGATGCGACCGATTTCGATGCCGCTGCGTTGTTCGGCGCGGCAACTTTCGACCGTGTGTTGTTCAGCTATACCCTGTCGATGATCCCCGACTGGCAGGCTGCGTTGCGTCAAGGCGCGAGCGTCACCGGCGGCGCTCTGCACCTCATCGATTTCGGCCAGTTCGAACGGCTGCCGGGGTGGTTCGGACGCGGCATGAAAGCGTGGCTCACGAAGTTCGATGTCGAGCCGCGTGCCGGACTGTTCGATTTCCTGAAGTCGCTCGATCCCACCTTTGCATGCCGCCCGCTGTTTCGCGGTTATGCATGGAGCGGGGAGTTGCGGCGATGAGCGCAGCACCGTTGCCCCGCATGGCTGCCGTTCTCGGTCTGGCTGGGTTGCTGCCACAGATCGCCGCAGTTTTGGCCACGTTCAGCGAGGCTGATCGCTTCATCGGTCTTGCGGCAGGATATTTCTATGCGGCCCTGATTCTCAGCTTTCTCGGCGGTTTGTGGTGGGGCGTGGCGGCGAGCCGGAAGGAGGCACCGGAATGGCTTTACGTCGCCGCAGTTGCGCCGAGCCTGATCGCGTTCGCCAGCGGCATTCCTTGGATGAACGGAACGACATGGCCGGGGCCGTCCCTGGTGCTCCTCGGAATTGCACTGTTGCTATCGATTTTGGTCGATCGTGCGTTGTTTCAGCTGGGGCTGATCGACAAAAACCTGCTTGGATTGCGTCTCATTCTCTCACCGGGGCTTGGAGCATTGACCCTGCTGCTTGCGACCCGTTAGCGCGTGTCGACATCGCGAAAAGAGACTTTACGCTAGAGCGATCACTGTCGCCACACACCGAGCTGTGCGACCACCGTTCCCCGGCAGCGGCTATGGCCCGCCGCATCAAGCTACCCCAGATTCGACGACAGGCAGTCTGTCGCCGCGCTTGGCCGTTTTGCGTCAGGGCGTCGCGGCCTTGATGATGTCGTCGAGATAGGCTTCGGCATAGTCGACGCGGAGTTCGCACCAGAGCAGCTTGTGGTCGGACATCTGGTTTTTGCGATAGGTGTCGGCAAAATAGGCGATCTGTTTGTCGCGCGGTCGCGGCTGCTTCTTGCTGTCGATGGCCATGATCGGCGGCTTGACCGTATCGACGTAAAAGGCCGCATCCTCGTCGCGGTAGACATGTTTGAGCATGTCGAAGACGCCGCTTTTGACGACCTTGAAACCGGGATGTGCCGATTTGACCGCAATCTGGTCGTAATGCTTGGTCCCGTCGAGGTTGCTGGGGTTGGTCTTGGTTGCCGCGACGAAACCTGCTGCTTCGAGGGCCTTCATCGTCTCGTGCTCGGGTGAGATGATGTTGAAATCGCCGAGCAGGATATAGTTGGAGTCCCAGCGCGCATCCTCGGGCCGCGTCCATTTGCGCGCCTTGGCTTGCCTGACCATGGCATCGCCTTCGTCCTGCTGACGGTCGGCGAGGAACTGTGCGAGCTTCTCGATTTCATCCTTGCGCTGCGCGAGTCCCGCAGCGCCCTCGCCGAAGAAGATGTGGACCGTGCACAGTTTGAACCGGAGCCAGGAACAGCGGAACGAGACCGAAAAGGGCGTGCGGGCGAACTGCACTTTCGAGCCGGTTCCAGCCGTCGCGCCGGGGGCAACGATTTCCTGACCGTCGGGCAGCACGATTTCGCCGGTCTCCTTGCAGAACTGCACCTTCGACCTGCGGTAGAGAAAGGCGAGGCGTTCGTTGTTTCCCGGCCCATGGTCGGACGCCTTGCCACCGGTGGTATCAGTGACGAGATAGTCCCACTCGTTGCCCAGATGGTCCTCGAGCAATTCCTGAAACTTGCTCAGGTCGCGATTGACCTCCTGAACCGCGACCAGGTCGAACGCGTCGATGATCTCGGCGATGTACAACATCGATTCGGGGGTGCGGTCGTAACCGCCGCCATCGCCGAAATGCATGATGTTCCACGTGGCGAGGCGCAGGCTGTGTTCGCTCGTCTCGCCATGGACCTCGGCGCGGAGGGCGGCCTTCAGCGCGCGCAGCCGTTCGGCGGCAAACTTCTGATATACCGGGTTCTGGCGGAAGCTCTCTTTCCAGCGCAACGATTTGATGATCGCCATGGTCGTCCCCCCGATACGGTTTGCTCAGGCCGCTTTGCGCAACTCCATCCGTCCCCAGATTTCACTGAGCGCGCCGGTCAGCTCTTGCATCATTTCTGTCGTATGCGCCGGCCCTGGCGTGAAGCGCAGGCGCTCGGTGCCGCGCGGGACCGTGGGGTAGTTGATCGGCTGAACGTACACGCCGTATTCGGCGAGCAGGATATCGCTGATCCGCTTGGCCTTGACCGGATCGCCGACCATCAGCGGGACGATGTGGGTGACGGTGTCCATGACCGGCAGACCTGCCTCGGCAAACAGGCGCTTGAGCGTCGCTGCGGCGGCCTGTTGCGCGTCGCGCTCTTCGCTCGACGCCTTCAGGTGGCGTACGCTCGCCAGCACGCCCGCGACAAGCACCGGCGACAGGCTGGTCGTGAAGATGAACCCCGGCGCGTATGAGCGGATCACGTCGACAATGTCGCGCGACGCGGCGATATAGCCGCCCATCACGCCGAACGCCTTGCCCAGCGTCCCCTCGATGATCGTCACCCGGTCGGCAACGGCGTCGCGCTCGCTGATCCCGCCGCCGCGTGCGCCGTACATGCCGACGGCGTGGACTTCGTCGAGGTAGGTCAGCGCGTTATACTTGTCGGCGAGGTCGCAGATGGCGGCGATCGGCGCAACATCGCCGTCCATCGAATAGACGCTCTCGAAGGCGATCAGCTTCGGCGTGTCGGCGTCCTCGGCGGCGAGCAATTCCTCGAGGTGTGCAAGATCGTTGTGCCGCCAGACCCGCTTTTCGCAGCCCGAGTTGCGGATGCCCGCGATCATGCTCGCGTGGTTGAGTTCGTCCGAAAAGACGACACAACCGGGCAGGATCTTGCCCAGCGTCGCCAGCGTTGCCTCGTTCGAGACATAGCCACTGGTAAACAGCAGCGCGCCGTCCTTGCCGTGGAGATCGGCGAGCTCGGCCTCGAGATCGACATGATAGTGCGTGTTGCCGCCGATGTTGCGCGTGCCGCCGGAGCCTGCGCCGACGTCGTGCAACGCTTCCTCCATCGCCGCGACGACCTTGGGATGCTGGCCCATCGCGAGATAATCGTTCGAGCACCAAACGGTGACCTGTTTCGGCCCGTTGTGTCCGGCAAAACAGCGTGCGTTGGGATAGCTGCCCTTGTTCCGCAAAATGTCGATGAAGACGCGGTAGCGGCCCTCGGCGTGCAGCCGATCGATAGCCTGGGCGAAGACGCGGTTATAATCCATCGGGGCGGGCGAATAATCGGACTCGGGCGGCGGTGCCAGTGCGAACGTCTCGCAACTGAGCCGAATGCACTGCTGTTTCCCGATCGAAGACGAGGGACTTCTTCGAGCGAAGTCGAGAAGTTGCCCCGGTGGCAAGAGCCTCGACTTCACTCGGCAGTGCCCCTCGTATTCGCTCGGGGAAGAAGTTAGAGCTGCACCAATTCGGGAAATCCCCGCGCGGCAAACGCCGGAGCGAGCGTCCGCGCCGCATCATCCAGCCGTGTCACCACGGCCACGCCCGGCCGTGCGGTGTCGGGCCAGTCCTGCCCCGCTGTCAGATGCGCGATTCGCCGCGCGATGCCCGGTCCGCCATCGACGAAGCGCACCGGGTGCGGGACTGCGGCGGCCAGTTCTTCGGCGAGCAGCGGGAAATGGGTACAGGCCAGTACCACCGTGTCGATACTGCCCCCGTGCGGCCCGTCGAACAGGCCTGCAATCGCGGCGCGAACCTCCGCAACCGCAACCGGTTCGCCGCGCAGTTTCGCTTCTGCGAGCACGACCAGCGCCGCCGATCCGTGCCGCACCACGGTGCAGTCGCTGGCAAATTCCGCCGAGAGCCGGTCGACATAGGGTTGCCGCACCGTCGCATCGGTCCCCAGCACCCCGATAACGCGGGTCGTCGATGCCTCCGCAGCGGATTTGATCGCGGGAACGGTACCGACCACCGGCACGTCGAGCGCGCCGCGCACCGCCGACAGCGCAATCGTCGAGGCGGTGTTGCACGCCACCACCACCAGCCGAGGCCGGTATCGCTCGACCAGCCGCCCAAGCAGCGCGGGCACCCGCGCCGCGATCTCGGCCTCGCTCTTCGTGCCATAGGGAAACCCGGCCGTGTCCGCCGCGTAGACGAACTGCGCGGTCGGCAGCAGCGCGCGGGTCGGCGCGACCACCGACAGTCCACCGACGCCCGAGTCGAAGAACAAAATGGGTGACGCCGTTTCCATTGCTCGCCCCTTAGCGTGGCTTTACGCCGACGAAAACGCCCGGTCTCAATGACATGAAATTGTTGCGCGTGCGACTGCGGTCTTTATGTTACAAATACTTGGGCGCAGCGGCGGGGAATTGAACACGTGAACGCAGTGTGGATCGCTCCGGCGACGGCCTTGCTGCTGGGCTATCTGCTCGGCGCGATTCCGTTCGGCCTCATTCTGACGCGGATGGCGGGCGGCGGCGATCTGCGCGCGGTCGGATCGGGCAATATCGGCGCGACCAATGTGCTGCGGACGGGGCGCAAGGGGCTGGCGGCGGCGACGTTGTTGCTCGACGGCGCGAAGGGCGCGGCGGCGGTGCTGCTCGCCCAATATATCAATCCCGATTACGGCGCGTTGGGTGCGGCAGGGGCGTTTTTCGGCCACTGCTATCCGATCTGGCTGGGGTTCAAGGGCGGCAAGGGGGTTGCGACCTATGCGGGCATAGCGCTGGCGCTGCTCTGGCCGGTCGGGCTGGTCTATGCCGGTGCTTGGATCGCGGTGCTGGCGATCACCCGCTACTCGTCGCTTGGCGGTATGCTCGCCGCCCTTGCCGCGCCGGTCGCGGCAGCCTGGTGGGGGGCGTTCGAGACAACGGCGTTGTTCATCGCGCTGACGCTCGTGGTGTTGTGGAAGCACCGCGACAACATCGCGCGGCTGCTGGCGGGGACCGAGCCGCGCGTCGGGCAAAAGAGCCAGCCGGTTGGCGACTGACAGCGCGGCGCGCGACAAGCTCCGCCTGATCCGCTCGGCCAATATCGGGCCGGTCACCTATTTTCAGTTGATCGCGCGGTTCGGCAGCGCGGCGGCGGCGCTCGAGGCCATCCCCAATCTCGCCGCGCGAGGCGGCGGGCGCGCGCCGCAGATCGCCAGCCTGTCCGATGTGGAGGCGGAAATGCGCGCGGTCGAACGGCTCGGTGCGCGGTATCTGTTCGTTGGCGAGGGGCTGTATCCGCCCTTGCTCGCCGAGCTCGACACCGCTCCGCCTGCGCTGATCGTGCGCGGTCGGCTCGATCTGCTCGACCGCCCGACCATTGCGATCGTCGGCGCGCGCAATGCGAGCGCCGCCGCCTGCCGCTTCGCGCGCGGCCTCGCGCACGACCTGACCGGCGAAGGGGTACTCGTCGTTTCGGGGTTGGCACGCGGCATCGACACGGCCGCGCATCAGGGATCGGTCGATGCGGGCACCGTCGGTGTTATCGCCAGCGGCATCGACATCGCCTTCCCGCCCGAAAACGCCGAGCTGCAGGACCGCATCGCGCGTGACGGTGTGTTGATCGCCGAACAGCCGCCGGGGCGCGAGCCGCTCGCGCGGCACTTTCCCTCGCGCAACCGGATTATCGCGGGGATGGCGCTGGGGACGGTGGTGATCGAGGCCGCGCCGAAATCGGGCAGCCTCATCACCGCCCGGCTCGCGAACGAGGCAGGCCGCGAAGTCATGGCCGTCCCCGGCAGCCCGCTCGACCCGCGCGCGCAGGGCTGCAACGCCTTGATCCGCGAAGGCGCGACATTGGTGCAGAACGCCGCCGATGTGCTGGAGGCGATCCGCCCGATGAGCTCGCAAGTGCGCGCGCCCGTGGACCGCTGGCGCGCGGGACCGGTCGATGTGGAGGCAGACGACGCGGCCCGCCGCGCGATTACCGACTTGCTGGGACACACACCGGTCGCAGTCGACGAACTCGTCCGCCAATCGGGCGCGCATCCGGCGGTCGTGGCGACCGTGTTGCTTGAACTCGAACTCGCGGGCAGGGTTACGCGTCACGCGGGCGGGCGGGTCAGCGAATAACTAGTTTACCGAATGGGTCATTCTGGCTCCGCCTAGCGTCCCGTGTCCATTGATGATTATCTTTGGCGGTCTCGGGTTCGGCATCGCACTTCCCGATCGAGAGATGTTCGGCAATTGCGCAATGGAGACGCCGCTGCACAGTGAAATCTGCAGTTGGATCTGCGCTCTCAAAGCATTCGAAATGGCGGGACCCGATGCCAGATAGTCTTGAAGCGCTTTGACGCACATCGCGCGATCACCTGCCCTCGCGGCAGCATACCCTCGCGCATACATCTCGGCGGGCGTCTCCGAAAATGCTTGTCTTGGCATCGTTAGTGCGACGGCCGCCAAGAACGTCATCCAGACAGGTTTGATCAGCGTCATTTCGGTGCTGCCTCCGGAATCACGACGGGAATGGCAGTATTTGTTGCCTCCGCAACAGGTGAGCTAACCGCGTCCATCCCGGGCTCGCTGGAATATTGCACACCCTTGAAAATAGAGAAGCATATGACAGCAGCGCCAAAAAGCGCGAAAAACACACCAGGTGCTGCGCCGGACAACTTGAGTTCGAGCAGATTTGCTTTTGCTGAGAATTCACCCGCAGCCGTTGCCTTGTCCGCCAGAAAGAGACGAAATCCCATGTACGCCAATGCAACGCCCGCGATCAAAATCGCAATTTTATACACGATAAGATAGGTGAACACGTCGATATCGGACTGCATGTCAGCTTACCCCCTAGCGGCGATCATATACTGCACCACCAGTGACAACAAGATATCCGTCACCGCTTGACGCTGCCCAATTCCCCCCGCCACCCTCGCGCGTACGTATGAGGGGCACCCACGCTTGAAAAATCTGGTCATCGTCGAATCGCCTGCCAAGGCCAAAACCATCGAGGGATATCTGGGCAAGGACTACAAAGTTCTCGCCAGTTACGGCCATGTCCGCGACCTGCCGCCCAAGGACGGGTCGGTGAACCCCGATGAAGGGTTCGCGATGGAATGGGAAAACTACGCCGACAAGGCCAAGCAGCTGAAGGCGATCACCGATGCGGCGAAGGGGGCCGACAGACTGATCCTCGCGACCGACCCCGACCGCGAGGGCGAGGCGATCAGCTGGCATGTGCGCGAGGTGCTGGCGAAGAAAAAGGCGCTGCCCCGCGACGTGAAGCGCGTCACCTTCAACGCGATTACCAAGCCTGCCGTGTTGAGCGCGATGGCGGCTCCGCGCGAGCTCGATAACGACCTGATCGACGCCTATCGCGCGCGCCGCGCATTGGACTATCTGGTTGGCTTCACGCTGTCGCCGGTCCTGTGGCGCAAATTGCCCGGGGCCAAGTCTGCAGGGCGGGTCCAGTCGGTCACGCTCAGGATGATCGTCGATCGCGAGCGCGAGATCGAGGCATTTCGCGCGCAGGAATACTGGTCGGTGATCGCCGATCTGGAACATGACGGGGCGCCGTTCGAGGCGCGGCTGGTGCGCTGGCGCGGCGACAAGGTCGACAAGATGACGCTCGGCAATGCGAGCGATGCCGAGGCCGCGAAAACGGCTGTCGAAGGCGGACGTTTCGCGGTTGCCAGCGTCGAGACCAAGCCGCTGACGCGCAACCCCGCGCCGCCGTTCACGACCTCGACCCTGCAACAGGAGGCGGCGCGCAAGCTGGGCTTCTCGGCGAGCCATACGATGCGGCTCGCCCAGGGTCTCTACGAGGACGGCGCGATCACCTATATGCGGACCGACGGCGTGCAGATGGACGGCAGCGCGATCACGGCGGCGCGGGGCGCAATCGCGAACCGCTATGATGCGAGCTATGTGCCCGACAAGCCGCGCCACTATACCGCCAAGGCGAAGAACGCGCAGGAAGCGCATGAGGCGATCCGTCCGACCGATTTCGGCCGCGACCGCGCCGGTTCGGGCGATCATGCGCGGCTGTACGATCTGGTCTGGAAGCGCGCGATGGCAAGCCAGATGGCGTCGGCGCGGCTCGAACGCACGACGGTCGAACTGGCCGATGGCACCGGCCAGCACGGGCTGCGCGCGACGGGGCAGGTCGTGATCTTTCCCGGCTATCTCGCGCTGTACGAAGAGGGCCGCGACGATACCGGCGACGATGACGGCCGCCTGCCGCGCCTCAAATCGGGCGATGCCCCCGCGAAAAAAGGTGTGCGTGCCGACCAGCATTTCACTCAGCCGCCACCGCGCTATTCGGAAGCCACATTGGTTAAGCGGATGGAGGAACTCGGTATCGGGCGGCCCTCGACCTATGCGTCTATCTTGCAGACGCTGAAGGACCGCGACTACGTCTCCACCGACAAGAACCGCTTTACCCCGAATGAGAGCGGGCGGCTGGTCACGGCGTTCCTCGAACGCTTTTTCGAACGCTATGTCAGTTACGATTACACGGCCGGGCTGGAGGAAAGCCTCGACGATGTGTCGGGCGGGCGCGAGGGCTGGCAGGCGGTGCTCGAAGCATTCTGGCGCGATTTCAAGCCGAAGACTGCCGAGGTCATGGAAACCAAGCCGTCCGATGTTACGGTCGCGCTCGACGAATATCTGTCGCCGTTCCTGTTTCCGGCGAAGGAAGACGGCACCGATCCGCGTATCTGCCCGAATTGCGGGACCGGGCGGCTGGCACTGCGCGGCGGGCGGTTCGGGGCGTTCGTCGCGTGCTCGAACTATCCCGACTGCAAATACACCCGCAAGTTCGCGCAAGGCGGGTCGGCGGAGGCCGAGAATGGCGGCAGCGATGCGGTGCTGGGAACCGATCCGGTAAGCGGACTCGAGGTCGCGAAGAAGTCCGGGCGCTTCGGTCCCTATGTCCAGCTGGGCGATGGCAAGGACGCCAAGCGGTCGTCGATTCCCAAGGATGCGGGCGAACTCGACCTCGAACTGGCTCTCAAGCTGCTCAGCCTGCCGCGCGAAGTCGGCGTGCATCCCGAGAGCGGCGAGAAGATCATGGCGAGCATCGGTCGCTATGGCCCGTACCTCCAGCACAACGGCAAATATGCGCGGCTGACCTCGACCGCGGAAGTGTTCGAGACGGGCATGAATGCCGCCGTGGTGAAACTGGCCGAAGCGGCGGCGAACGGCGGGCGTCCGGCGCGGGGGAGCACGGCCCCGTTGAAAGTCCTGGGCGCACACCCGCGCACCGAGCTTGAGATCAAGCTGATGGCGGGACGCTATGGTCCCTATGTCACCGACGGCACGACCAACGCGACGGTGCCGAAATCGGTGGAGCCGGAGGCGCTGACGCTTGAGGAAGCGGCGCAGTTAATCGACACGCGCGCGGCGGCGGCACCGGCGAAGAAGGGCAAGAAGAAAGCGGCACCGAAGAAGAAGGCGGCGGTGAAGAAGAAGTAAGGAAAGGGCTTCGACAAGCTCAGCCAAGTCGGCTTGGGAGATCGTCTCTCGTCCGATTTGGCTGAGCTTGTCGAAGCCCCTGCCTTCTCAGCCTACCCCTCGATCACCCGCATATCCTCGCCGTAGCTATACCCCGCCAGTCGCGCCGCGACCGTCAGCCGCGCGACGATCTGCGCGCGCGAGACATTCGTATCAACAAACCATTGCGGTGCAATTTCATGAGCGTGCTCGTGCGCCAGATGCGGCGCAGTAACGAACAGCGCCTCCGCCGAGGGCGCAACCCAGCGCCGTCGTGTACTGCCCTCGTTGGCAAGGAGTTGCAGCAACGATGCCTTATGCCGGGTCAACGCCGTCAATATAACCAGATAGGCATCACGTAGGTTAAAAACGTCCTGCTCGCGCCCGAACAGCGTGACCCGGACGCGACCGCGCTTGCGCGGTGCCCCACGGGCGAGCAGCGCCGCACGCCCGGCCGTCCGCGCCCGCTGCCCTGATCGCGTCGCCAGCGCCCGGCGGATGATCGCGTCGTGGCTCTCGCCGAACGACAGTCGCTGCGCCTCGATCGCCTTATAGGTAGCCAAGCTCAGCGAAACATTGGTCAATCCAGACATTTACGGTCCCCCTGCTAACGGGCCGCTTGTAAGGCGTTAACACTTATAAGCCGTTAACGCCGAAATGGCGTAATCAGGCACCGCAGGTCGAGCAGCCAGGATCCTTGGGCATGCGGATCGTCCGCATCGACGGGGTCAGGCCATCGATGATGTGCAGTTTGCCGGTTGCAGGTTCACCGAATGGGACAATCGCGCGGATCGCCTCGAGTGCGGCCATACTGCCGACCATGCCGGTCATCGCGCCCAGCACGCCGTCCTCGGCGCAGGTATCGCAATCATCGGCGTCGAAGGCGTCGCCGACATAGCAGCGATAGCACGGCGCGTCGGCTAGCCAGCCGGTAAAGGTGCCGACCTGTCCGTGGAACTGCCCGATGGCGGCGGAGACAAGGGGGATGTGCAACCGCCACGCCGTATCGGCGACGGTCAGGCGGGTCGCAAAGCTGTCGGTCCCATCGACGACGACATCGTGTCCGGCCAGCAAGGTGTCGGCACTGGCCGCTTCGATCCGCTGCACCACCGGCGTCACGGTGGCGAAGGGATTGAGGTCGAACAGCCGCCGTGCCGCCAGTAATGCCTTGGGCGAGCCGACATCGCCGGTCGTGTAGAGCACCTGCCGCTGAAGGTTCGACGCGCTGACGACATCGTCATCGACCACGGTCAGCGCGCCGACGCCTGCCGCCGCGAGATATTGCAGCACCGGCACCCCGATTCCGCCCGCACCGACCACCGCCACGCGGCTCCCGCGCAGCTTCATCTGCCCCGCCCCGCCGATCTCGCGCAGGACGATGTGGCGGGCGTAGCGGGTCAGTTCGTCGTCGGTGAGCACGCTATTTGGTGCCCGTCGATCCGAACCCGCCCGCGCCGCGCGCGGTATCGTCGAGGCCGTCGACCTCCTGCAAAGTCGCGCGCTGGACGGGGGCAGGGACCAGCTGGGCTATGCGGTCGCCGCGCCGGATTTCGAACGGTTCGCTGCCGAGGTTGGCGAGGATGACCTTCACTTCGCCGCGATAGTCGCTGTCGATCGTGCCGGGCGTGTTGAGGCAGGTGATGCCGTGCTTGAGCGCCAGCCCCGAGCGCGGGCGGACCTGCACCTCATATCCGGCCGGGATCGCCATCGCGAACCCCGTCGCGACCGCATGGCGCGCGCCGGGAGCGAGAGTGAGGTCTTCGGCGGCGACAATGTCCATGCCCGCCGCGCTGTCGGTGGCGTAGGCGGGGAGGGGGAGGTCGGTGCCGTGGGGGAGGCGGAGAAGGGGGATGGTGATTTCAGGCAAGGGCATCGACGATCCTTTGAGCGAGGCGGGCCGCAACCTCCTCCTTCGACATTTCCGCCCAGCTTTCAACGCCATCCGCTGTCACCACATGCACGGTGTTCGCGGCACCCCCCATCACGTCGCCCGAGACGTCGTTGGCGACGATCCAGTCACATCCCTTACGCGCCAGTTTCGCCTGCGCGTTCGCCACCACATTTTCGGTTTCGGCGGCGAATCCGATTAGCAGGCGCGGGCGCTGCGGGCTGCGCGCCAGACCGCTGAGGATGTCGGGGTTTTCGACGAGGTGCAGGACGGGCGGGGTGCCGCTGCCGTCCTTCTTGATCTTTTGCCCCGCGCTTTCGACGCGCCAGTCGGCAACGGCAGCGACGAGGATTGCGGCATCGGCGGGGCGCGCGGCCTCGACGGCGGCGGCCATTTCGCGCGCGGTTTCGACGTCGATGCGGGTGACGCCTTGCGGGGTGGGAAGCGTCACCGGCCCGGCGACAAGCGTTACCTGCGCGCCCTTCGCCGCGAGCGCGGCGGCGATGGCGAACCCCTGTTTCCCCGACGAGCGGTTGGCGATGTAGCGCACCGGGTCGATCGGCTCATGCGTGGGGCCGGCGGTGACGATGATGTGCAACGGTCAGCCCGCGAGTTGCGACAGGATCGCGGCGTAAATCGCCTCCGGCTCGGGTAGCCGCCCCGGCCCGTATTCGCCGCACGCCATCGGCCCTTCGTCAGGCTCCAGCACGGTCAGCTCATCCGCCCGCAATTGCGCCACATTGCGGCGAGTCGCGGCATGTTCCCACATCCGCACGTTCATCGCGGGCGCGACGAGCACGGGCTTGTCGGTCGCCAGCAACAACGTGGTCGCGAGGTCGTCGGCAATGCCCGCTGCCATCTTCGCCATCAGGTCGGCGGTTGCGGGCGCCACGACGACCAGATCGGCCTCGCGGCTCAGCTGGATATGGCCCATCTCGGCCTCGTCCTTCAGATCCCAGAGCGAGGTGTGCACCGGCTGCTCGCTGAGAGCCGCCAGTGTCATCGGCGTGATGAACTGCGCGCCGCCGGGAGTCAGGACGCAGCGCACGCTGCCCCCGCCTTTGCGGATCAGCCGCACCAGCTCGCATGACTTGTACGCCGCAATCCCGCCGCCGACGATGAGGAGGATGCGCGGGGCGGTCATCGAAAAGCCTCATTCGCCAGCCGTCGAAACACCTCTGCGCCCACACGTTTGGCTTCGGTCGACGGCAGCGGTGCCCGACCCGCCGCTTCATGAGCGCGCTCGAACTCACTGGCGATGATCGCCGAAATCGGTTCCGGTAACAACGTGTTTCCCAGTTCCCGCGTCACGGCCTTGCGTGCCACCAAATCAACGATGATCGCCGCGACATCTGGCGGCACATCGGCTTCGGCAACGAGATCGGGCAAATGCATCGGCGGCACCTTAGCATCGGGGTGCATCCGCAACCAGCGCAGGGCCATTGCGGGGCGCAGCGCGTAGAACAGCTTCTTCGCCGGAAACGGCGTCTCGTCCGAAAAATAGGTTCGCCGCTGCCGTTCGCCGAGGTGGAGATAGTGGCGGACAATGGCCGTCCGGTGGGTATGCGCGTTGCCCAGCGCGATCAGCGCATCCCGCGCCGAGGCATCGCCCTCATACCAGATCGGCGACATCAGCCACTCGAGTACGACGGCATTGCCTTTAAGTAGCAGGCGGATCGCCTTGCCCAACTCCCAGCCATTCAGATCAATCTCATCGACAAGCGGCGTTTCGATGACATCGCGCAGCGGCCAAGGAGACAGGTAATCTTCCGGACGTCGAACGAAGATGAAACGGCAGTCGTAATCGCTGTCGGGCGAGGGAAATCCCCACGCCCGACTACCACTCTCGATAGCGATCAGGATCGACACCTTGTCATCGCGGCGGATCGTTGCCAGCCGACGATCGATCTCGGCGACTCTTTCTGTCGCGAGTCCGGCTGCGAGCGAACGAAGCGCCATTACTCTAGCCTAGCCAGTGCATCACGCCCGCGCCAGCCGCGCCTGCGACCAGCGCCACAGCGACATAGCCCAGCCACCCCCAGCCGAAGCGCACCGGCTCGACCGGCGCCAGCGGCGGCGCCGGGGGCGCGCCGCCCTTGACCGGGTAAGCCGCCTCGATGCGGCGGACGAGGTCGGGCAGGCGGGCGAGCGTGCGGATGTCCTCGACCATCCGGTCGGCGAGCAGCGCTTCCGGTCCCAATTCGCCGCGCAGCCAGTTGCGCACCACGGGCTCGGCGACTTCCCACATGTTGATGTCGGGATCGAGGCCGGTCGCGACGCCTTCGACCATCACCATCGTCTTTTGCAGCAACAGCAGATGCGGCTGGGTCACCATGTCGAAATCGCGGGTGATCGCGAACAGGCTGTCGAGCATGTTGCCGACCGACATGTCCTTGACCGGCTGGCCGCGCATCGGTTCGCCGACGCTGCGCAGCGCGGTCGCGAATTCGGCGACATTATGGTGCGCGGGGACGTATTGCGCCTCGAAATGGATTTCGGCGACGCGGCGGTAGTTGCCGGTAATCAGGCCGAACAGGATTTCGGCGAGCCACTGCCGCGCGCGCCGGTCGATCCGCCCCATGATGCCGAAATCGATGGCGATGAGGTCGCCGTCCGGGGCGACCATCAGGTTCCCCTGATGCATGTCGGCGTGGAAGAAGCCCTCGGCAATCGCCTGACGCAGGAAGCCGCGCACGAGCGTATGGGCAAGCGCCCGTCGGTCGTGCCCGGCGGCGTCGATGGCGGCGACGTCCGACAGCTTGATCCCGTCGATCCATTCGAGCGTCAGCACGGTGCGCGACGTACGCTTCCAGTCGATGGTCGGCACGCGGAACCCGGGCTCGGCGGTCAGCCCCTCGGCAAGTTCGGAGGCGGAGGCCGCCTCGCGCCGGAGGTCCAGCTCGCGCAGCGTCCATTGGCGGAAGGTCGCAATGGTCAGGCGCGGGCGCAGGCGCGCGAATTCGCCGCCGATTTCTTCGAGTTGCGCGGCAGCCCATTCATAGGTTTCGAGGGCAGCGGCGAATTCGGCCTCGACGCCGGGGCGCACGACCTTGACCGCAACCGTGACGCCTTCGGTCGTGACCGCGCGGTGGACCTGCGCGATGGAGGCCGCCCCGACAGGCGTTTCCTCGATGCTGGCGAACACCTCGTCGACCGGGCGGGCGAGACCGCGCTCGATGGCGGCCTTGATGACCGGGTAGGGCAGCGCGGGCAGCCGGTCCTGCAGGCGCAGCAGGTCGTGCGCCGCTTCCTCGCCGACCAGATCTGGCCGCGTGGCGAGGGCTTGGCCCAGCTTGATCGCGGCGGGGCCGCATGCCTGAAACGCCTCGGCATATTGCGGCACTTTGGGCACGCTGGCCCCGAAGCGCGCAATACGGATCAGGCGCTTGACCGGCGGCGGGGTCATCGGATCGCGCTCGATCCCCGCCAGCGCGCCATGCCGCGCCAGCGTCCGCAGCCATTTCATCAGCCGCCACAAATGCGTTGCCGGGCGGGTCAAATCTTCCAGCCGCTGTGGATCGCCACCAGCCCGCCCAGCATCGGCTCGACATTGGTCTGCACGAAGCCCGCATCGCCGATCATCGCCTCAAACGTCGGCATATCGGGGAAGCGCCGGATCGATTCGATCAGATAGCGATAGCTATCCTCGTCGCCCGCAATCATCCCGCCGATCTTGGGGACCAGCCGGTGCGAATAGGCATCGTAAACCTCGCCGAAGCCCGGCCACAGGGTCGTCGAGAACTCGAGGCAAAAGAACCGCCCGCCGCGTTTCAGCACGCGGTGCGCCTCGCGCAGGGCTTTCGGGATGTCGGTCACGTTCCGGATGCCGAAGGCGATTGTGTAGGCGTCGAAGCTCTTGTCCTCGAACTGCAGCGTCTCGGCGTTCGCTTCGGTCCACACCAGCCCGTCGATGCCGCGATCCGCCGCGCGGTCGATGCCGACGCCCAGCATGTCGGGGTTGATGTCGGCAACGGTGATATGCGCGTCGCCGCCCGCTGCCGCGTCCATGCGGAAGGCGATATCGCCGGTGCCGCCTGCCATATCGAGGATGAACTCGCCTGCGCGGGGTTTCACGCGGCGGACGAAGCGGTCCTTCCATAGCCGGTGCATCCCGCCCGACATCGCGTCGTTCATCCGGTCGTAGTTGCGCGCGACGCTGGTGAAGACCTGACCCACCCGCGCGGTCTTTTCGGTGGGGGCAATGTCTTCATAGCCGAAGGAAACTGTTTCGCTCATGGAGCACGCCTCTAGCGGGGACTATGACGTGCCGCAAACTGGGTTCCGATCAGAACCTTACGGGCGAACCTGGTTACCCTGTTCTTGCAGGAGCTCTTCAAGCAATGCGTGCAACGGTCGCAAATTTGGCGTACCTTTTTCGGCAGAATCTGTCGCTGTTTCAAGAGCTTGTATATAGTCCGGGCGCCGTTTCCGTATCAATTCCGGAAGGATGGGATTGCCGTCTATCCATTTACCGAGCTTCATACAGAGTATAAAATAGCATGCCGCGCGGGCTGTCCGCCCATTTCCGTTAACAAAGGGATGAATATGGTTGAGCTTCCACAGAACAAAGGCCGACAGAAAGACAGGATCGACAATTTCCCACTTCCTATTCACCTCGTCGATGAACATGTGCATCAGTGCGGGGACTTGGTAATGAGGTGGGGGTTCGTATTTGCCGACCCTGACGCCGCAGGGTCTAAGTTGACCAGCTGATGCGTGCAAACATGATATGGAATGGTGGTTCAGCGACAGAAAAAATTCGAGCGACACCATGTCGCGTTGCAGCGCCAAAGAGGCGTTCACGAACGACCGCAAAAACGTATATTGGCGATCAAGATTCTCAATCGCCAAATTCTGGTATGCGGGGTTTTGCTCGTCCCTACCGACCAAATCGTAAATGTACATACGACTAGGTTGCAGAACCTTCCAGTTCAGTCAATCGTGCATAAACCTTGTCGCGTGTTACTTCGCTGCTTCCCGGCAGGTTTCCATAAATATAGGATACTCTTTCTGCCAAAAGGTCAGCTCGGGTTGCTGGCTTTCTCGGTGTAAGCAGGGTTTCAAGAATCTGCGGTTTGGTAGCGATGCTTTCAGGTATCATTCCGCTTACCCCCAATTTTGTGTCTGCAACGCCAACAATGGACATGATCGCCTCCTGACGTCAATGGCAGGTTAATGTTCTATATATGTTCCAAGCCGACTATGTCAAGGTCTAGAGGCAAGCAATACAATCGGTCGTTGGATAGGCCTAACGCATACCAGATGCTGAGGTTTCGGGACATTGGTAAGTTTTCATCATGTGCAGAAATGCGTTGGTACCACCGCAGCTCGCGCTTGACCGCCGATGGCGCACGCGTCAGCGAACCGATATGCCCGAGCTTCCCGAAGTCGAAACCACCGTGCGCGGCCTGCGGCCCTTTCTTGAGGGACAGGTGCTGGCCTCGGTCGAGGCGCGCCGTCCCGATCTGCGCCGTGCCTTTCCAGTCGATCTGCGGCAGCGGTTGACGGGCGCGCGGGTGACGGTGCTGTCACGTCGCGCGAAATACGGGATCGTCGAGACCGATCGCGGCGATGCGATGGTGTTTCACCTCGGCATGTCGGGGCGTTGGCGGGTCGATCCCGAAGAGATCGGGACGCACGACCATCTGGTGCTCGAAACCGGGTCGGGCCACCGGCTGACGCTCAACGATGCGCGGCGGTTCGGGTCGGTCGATCTGGTGGCGCGCGATGCGCTCGAGGCGTGGCCACCGTTTGCGGCGCTGGGGCCGGAACCGCTCGGGCCTGAGCTGACAGGCGCGTATCTGGCGCGGGTGCTCGAAGGACGCATGGCCACGATCAAGGCGATGCTCCTCGACCAGCGAATCGTTGCGGGGCTGGGCAACATCTATGTGTGCGAGGCGCTCAACCTGACCGGTATTGGTCCACGCAAACCCGCCGGACAGGTACCGCGCCAACGCCTCGATGCGCTGGTCGAGGCGATCCGGGGCGTCCTGCTCGCGGCTATCGAGGCGGGCGGATCGACCCTGCGAGATTATGCTCGCCCCGACGGCCAGCTCGGCTATTTCGCCAAGCAATGGCGCGTCTATGGCCGCGAAGGCGAGGCGTGTCCGTGCGGCAAGGGGAAGGTGGTCCGGCTGATCGACAGCGGGCGTTCGACCTTTTCGTGTCCTGCCTGTCAGCGATAGGTTGACCGACAGCACCCTCGTGGCTATGGGCCGCGCCTTCATTCCGAACACAGATTTATCGAGGACTTCATGGCGAATACGCCCCAGGCTAAAAAGCGCATCCGGCGCAACGACCGTCGCGCCGAAGTAAATGGCGCGCGGGTCGGTCGCATTCGTACCTTTGTGAAGAAGGTCGAGCTGGCGCTGGTCGCCGGTGACAAGGGTGCAGCGGCAGCGGCACTGGCCGCCGCGCAGCCCGAAATTGCGCGTGGCGTTGCCAAGGGCGTGATGCACAAGAACACCGCGTCGCGGAAGTTCGCGCGCCTGACAAAGCGGGTCGCGGCGCTCGCCTGAATATCGCCGTCCCGATACGGGACGAGAGGGATTCGAAGGCCCCGCCGGTCACCCGACCGGCGGGGCTTTTTACGTTGCAAATCGATGACGGAAAAAAGTCAGGGATTCCCGCGATTCGGGCGGTTCACATTCGGTTACACTCGCGAAAAATGGCGTAAAACAGCCACTTGACCCGAATTTGGCGCAATTCCGTGAGTCCTGCGCGTCAACCGATATATTTCATTTTTTTTAAGGCTGCATGGCTTGCGCGGCCCCGCATCGGCGCTCAAAAAAGTCGGCGAGGGACGACGCGACTCACCCGTCGCGACCAGCACCAGTGTCGAAGTTCGCAGAAATAAACGGCTTTTCTGCGTTCGGGACTTGTGTGCTGTGCGCGTGGCGATTCGGGTCCGATCCCAAGGCATGCGGGACGGAGAGGCGGGGAAAATTGGCGTCGGGGGATGATCTGGACAGCGTTATCGAGGATCGCGCGGCGGCGGTCTGGCCGACGATCCGCGACGGTCTGCGTCGCGATATCGGCGCGCGCAGTTTCGACCAGTGGCTCGGGCGCACCCGTTACGACGGCTTTTGCAAGGTCGACCGCACCGTGGCGCTCGCGCTCCCGTCCGCGTTCATGGCCAATTGGGTGCAAAAGAATTTTGCCGACCGGCTGAATCTGGCCTGGCGCACGGCGCTGCCCGATGTCACCGGGGTCCGCATCCTCGCCGACGATGGCGATGTTGTTCAGAATTTCACGGCGGCGGCCGCCGTTGCCGAAACGCCCGCCGCAGCGGTCGAACCTGCCTTCCGCTTCGACCCGCGTCTGACGTTCGACAATTTCCTTGTCGGCGACAGCAACCGTATCGCGCACAATGCCGCGCGCGCGATTGCCGAGGGCGGGCCGATGCGGTTCAACCCGCTGTTCGTGCATGGGCCGACGGGGCAGGGCAAGACGCATCTGCTTCATGCCATCGGCCACGGCTATATGGCGCGCAAACCGCACGCCCGCGTGCTGTACATGTCGGCGGAACGGTTCATGATCGATTTCGTCCATGCCATGCGGACCAAGGATACGCTGGCGTTCAAGGCGCGGCTGCGCTCGGTCGACCTGCTCATGATCGACGATTTCCAGTTCATCGCGGGCAAGGAAACGACGCAGGAGGAATTCCTCTATACCGTCGACGAACTGATGCGCGGCGGGCGTCGCCTGATCATCAGCGCCGACCGGTCGCCGCACGAGTTGGACGGCATCGAGGGGCGCATCCTCTCGCGCCTGACGCAGGGCCTCGTCGTCGATATCCAGCCCGCCGACTATGCGCTGCGCCGCGCCATCGTCGAGGCCAAGGCGAATGCCATGCCGCAGGCGATTCCGCCGCTGGTCCGCGACCTGCTGGCCGCGCGCATCGCCTCGAACATCCGCGAACTCGAAGGCGGCCTCAACCGGCTCGTCGCCTATGCTGCGTTGAACGACCGCCCCATCGACGAGGCATTTGCCGAGGACACGCTGGCCGACATGTTCCGCGCGGGGCGGCGGCGCGTGACGATCGACGAAATCCAGAAGCGCGTATCGGACCATTTCAAGATCCGTCAGGCCGAAATGGTGTCGGCAAGGCGTGCCCGCGTGGTCGCAAGGCCCCGCCAGATCGCGATGTATTTGTCGAAGCAATTGACCCCGCGGTCATTGCCCGAAATCGGGCGCCGCTTCGGCGGGCGCGACCACACCACGGTCATCCATGCGGTCAAGCAGATCGAAAAGCTCCGCGCGGCGGACACCGAGATCGACGCCGACGTGCGGTTGCTGCTTCGAAGCCTCGAAGGCTAACGCTTCTGCCGCTCCGGCGGCGCCACCGTAATCCGCACCGTCTGGCCGCTGTTCCCCGGGAACCCGGTAAACATCGCTTCGATCAGGTTCGGCACCAACGTCGTCAGGTCGTTGTCCGAAGACATCGCTTTCGCCGTCCCCTCGAACACGCGCTCGCGGCTGCCCTTGCGCTCGATCTTCATCGTCAGTTCGGACTGGTAGACGGTGTAGCTTTCGACCTCGTCGTAGCGCGATCCGTAGAGGAACGGATCGTCATAGCCATAGATCCAGGCGCGGCGACCGAAGCCCCAATAGGGTCGATACGGCCCCCAGCCGTTCGAATAGCCAAAGCGCGGGCCATAGCCTGCCCCGAAGCCGCCCGGCCCGAACCCCGGCACGGACCGCACCCGGTCGCGCCCCTTGTCGACGCCATAGTCGAGCCGCACGACGAGGTTCGCGTCCCCCGGCGCAACCGCTCGCGTATAGCCATAGCCTGCCAGCCGCTGTGCTACCGTGTTCGCATATTGCGCGAACTCCAGACTGTTATCGAGCCGCGGGTTCTCGGCGATAATGGCAAACGTCTGACCCTGTGGCGCGGGCAGTTGCTGAAAGCGCGAAACCTGCGCCTGAAACGGCGCGGCGCACCCGGCAAGGGCAAGGAGTGCGGCGGGGGCGAGAGCGGTGAGAAAGCGGTTCATGGCGACCCTCTTATCATAAGTCGACCGGATGTGGTCGATCTGCGTTGAACGGGTGGTGAACGCGTGGACCGCGCGCAAGTTCAAGCGGTGCTGACGAGCCGGTAGCCGACTGCGGGTTCGTTCAGGATAAGTCTCGGATGCGACGGGTCGACCTCGAGCTTTTGCCTGAGGGTGCGGACCGCAACGCGCAGATAGTCGATATGGTCGACCTGCGCCGGGCCCCAGACCGCACGCAACAGGTGCGCGTGGCTCAACACGCGCCCGGCATGTTTCGCCAGTTCGGCGAGCACCGCATATTCCTTCGGCGTCAGGTGGATGGTTATGCCATCCCGCGATACCGCGCGGCTGCGGAGATCGACGACAACATCGCCGAAATTCAGCGGATCGTGGTCCGGGCCGGGGCCGAGATCGGCAAGCGATTCGATGTAGCGGTCGAGTTTCACTGTTTCGGCGGCGACCTCGGCGACGAGCGTTTTGTCGGCTGTCCCCTCGCGACGCAAGGCGCGCGCGGCCGCCCCGATGGCGTTCAAGCGCGGCTTGATGTCCGCGCCGATCGAGCCGAGCAGCACCGACCGCATCCGGTCGCGTTCACGCAGCGCCACTACCTCGCGCGCTTCGCGCTCGACTGCGGCGCGTGCCATCGCCAGCGCAATCTGGTCGAGCAGGCTGCCGAGCAGCGGCAGTTGGTCGTTGGCGACGGGGGAGAGGCCATCGTCGCGCGCCAGCCCCACGGCGGCCAAAATGGCACTATCCGATGTTACCGGGCGAAACTGCCAGTCGGCCAGGTTCAGACGTTTAACGCCACGACCTACCGGATCGCCGCTGCTGAGCGCCACGCCGGCCGCCGCGATATCGCTGGGCGCCAGCGAGGCGATCCCCGGTGCCCCGGCAATGCACACGGGCGCTTCGGGCGGCCCTGCCATCATGACTGCGTTGCACCCGAACAGGCGGGCGAGATCGTCGACGCTGACGGCAGAAATGCCGTCCCGGTCGGTGCACGAGAGCAGGCGGCGCGCGAACCCGGCAATCGCCGCATTGCGCGCCGCATGTGCCGCCGCGATCCGGGCCTGCTCGCGCAGGCGCGCCGCAAGCTGGCTGGTGACGACTGCGACCACAAAGAGGACGACGACCGTGACGATATCCGCCGGACGATCGATCCGCAGCGTATGATAAGGCGCGGTGAACCAGTAATTATACGCGAGTGCAGACGCCACGGCAGCAGCGAGCGCAGGCCGCAATCCTGCATAGATTGCCGCTGCGAGCACAGCGGGAATGTAGAGCAGCACGACGGGCTCAGCACCCCATCGCTCCGAAACGAGCAAGCCGGCAAGGGTTGCCACGGCGACAGCCAACAGCGCTGCGGCATAGCGCGTGATCGACACCGACAGCGCAGGTGTGTCGCCCCTCAGGGTCGTGGCATGGTGTTCCATGCGCCCAAAATGAACTTGCCTGGCCCTTTCGTCGAGGGGGTCGGGAAGTTTTGCATGTGATTCCACATGGAATTTTAATGCGGTTCGGCACCATTGCGCGGCGATGGAAAACACCAAAACTCTACCGCCTGCTGCCGAGAGCGCGACGGATTCGCATTCGCCTCAAGGCAGCACTTCGGCCCTTACGCTCGGCGCGCTCGGCGTCGTGTTCGGCGATATCGGAACGAGCCCGCTCTATGCCCTGCAGGCGACACTCGACCCGCGCTACCATCTCGGGGTCAACGTGACCGACCTCTACGGTATCGTCAGCCTGATCTTCTGGTCGTTCGTCTTCGTCGTCACGGTGAAATACGTCTTCATCGTCATGCGCTGCGATAATCACGGCGAGGGCGGCAGCCTTGCGCTCTATGCGCTGATCAAGCGCATGCTGGGCGCGGCGGCACCGAAAGGCTGGCTGCTGATCTTCGCCTTGTTTGCGACCGCGCTATTCTATGCGGACGCGATGCTCACCCCCGCGATTTCGGTGATCTCTGCCGTCGAAGGTTTGGGCGTCGTCAGCTCGGCATTCCAGCCCTATATCGTCTGGATCGCCCTCTCGATCCTGATCGGACTGTTCGCAATCCAGCGTCACGGCACCCACCGCGTCGGACGATTCTTCGGCCCGGTCATGCTGGTCTATTTCGCGACCATTGCGGCGATGGGCGTGGTCCATATCGTCGATTATCCGCAAGTGCTCGGTGCCCTTAGCCCGGTGCACCTGTGGGGCTTTTTCGCCGCGCATCCTTTTTATTCGTTCCTGTCGCTTGGCGCGGTGGTCTATGCCGTGACCGGGGCCGAAGCCCTTTATGCTGATATGGGCCATTTCGGTCGCAAGCCGATCACGCTCGCCTGGCTGTCGATCGCCATGCCTGCGCTTATGCTCAATTATATGGGGCAGGCGGCCATGCTGCTCCGCAACCCTGCGTTTGCCGACAATCCGTTCTTTCATATGGTGCCGCCGTCGCTGACCATCCCGCTGCTCGTCATCGCGACACTGGCCACGATCATCGCCAGCCAGGCGGTAATCTCGGGCGCGTTCTCGGTCACCCAGCAAGCGATCCAGCTCGGCTTCATCCCGCGCATGCAAATTCTCCACACCTCGTCGCAGGCGAAAGGCCAGATCTATCTGCCGGTGATCAACTGGGCACTGGCAACGATGGTCGCGCTGCTTGTCGTCACCTTCCAGCATTCCGCCGCAATGTTGCCTGCCTATGGACTCGCCGTGGTGGGCACGATGCTGATCACGACCCTGATGCAGTATATCGTGGTGTTCCGCATCTGGCGTGCGCCGCTGTGGCGCGGGGCGATCGGCTTTGCGACCTTCATCACCGTCGATCTCCTCTTCCTCGCCTCGGGCTTTGCCAAATTGTTCGAGGGTGCCTGGTTCCCCATCCTGATGGGCCTCGTCATCTTCACCCTGCTGACGACCTGGGCAAAGGGGCGGCGGATCATGCGCGACCGGCTCGACGAAGGGGCAATGCCGCTCTCGGCGTTCATCGCCTCGGCCGCCGAGTCGGTGCACCGCGTGCGCGGCACATCGGTGTTCATGTCGGCAACGCCGGACAGCATCCCCGCCGCTCTGCTCCACAATCTGAAGCACAACCAGGTGCTGCACGAACGGATCATCCTGTTGACGGTGCAGGTGGCAGGCGTGCCGCACGTCGAGCCCGATGCCCGCTCGGAAGTCACCGTGCTTGGCGATGGCTTCTTCCGCGTCGTGCTCCGCTACGGATTCATGGAGGAAATCGACATCCCGCGCGATCTCGCCGGTATTTCGACCTGCGGCGAACCGTTCAACATGATGGCGACGAGCTTCTTCCTCGGTCGTCAGAAGCTGATCGCGTCGAAGCAACGACCGGGCATGGCGTTGTGGCGCGAACAGCTGTTCGCCTGGATGTCGAAGAACAGCGAAAGCGCGATGGAGTTCTTCAAGCTGCCGACCAACCGCGTCGTCGAACTCGGCAGCCAGGTGCAGATCTAGCGACCCGAAACCAGCCCCAGCGCATCGTATGCCGCCGCCAGCGTCGGCGCGGCCAGTGCCCCCGCGCGCGTTGCGCCGTCGATCAAAATCGCATCGATTTCCGGCGACCTGCGCAGCCCTAAATACCGCTCGCGGATTGGGCTAAGTGCCACCACCAGCCGCTCCGCCAGCGCCGCCTTGAACGGGCCGAAATTCGCGCCGCCGTATTCCGCCAGCACTGCATCGGCGCTGCGGTCGTCAAGCGCGGCCATGATCGTGATCAGGTTCTTCGCCTCGGGTCGACCCTCCAGCCCCGCGACGTCGCCCGGCAGCGGCTCGGGGTCGGTCTTTGCCTTGCGAATCTTTTGCGCGATCGTGTCGGCGTCGTCGGTCAGATTTACCCGGCTCATGTCGCTCGGGTCGGACTTCGACATTTTCGCGCTGCCGTCGCGCAAGGACATGATCCGCGCGGCCGCGGGCGGGATGGTCGGTTCGGGCAGGGTGAACACCTCGCGGCCCGTATCGGCATTGAACTTGACCGCGATGTCGCGCGCCAGTTCCAGATGCTGTTTCTGGTCGTCGCCGACCGGCACATGCGTCGTCTGGTAGAGCAGCACGTCGGCCGCCTGCAGCACCGGGTAGTCGAACAGCGCGACACTGGCACCGTCGCGGTTCTTGCCCGCCTTGTCCTTCCACTGCGTCATCCGGTTCAACCAGCCCATCCGCGCGGTGCCGTTGAGCAGCCAGCACAATTCCGCATGTGCCGGTACGCGAGCCTGATTAAAAAGAACCGACTTGGTGCTATCGATGCCGCAGGCGACGAGCGCGGCGGCCATATCGGTCAGCGCGTCGCGCCTCGCCTCGCGGGTCATATGGTCCGACAGCGAGTGAAGATCGGCGAGGAAATACAGGCTCTGCCCGCCCTTGGCCGCGACCTCGTCCTGCATCCGCACCCAGTTGCGGATCGCGCCGAGGTAGTTGCCGAGGTGGAGGTTGCCGGTGGGCTGAATGCCCGAAAGGACGCGCATGGGGATCAGGCTTTCCGTGTGAACTGGCGGCGAAGTTCGCCGAGACTGGCCCCGCCGAGCAGCAGGACGGCGACGCCATAGACCGCGCCGCCGATGCCGCAAAGCGCGACGAGTGCGGTGACCCGCTCCTGCCAGCCGCCCGCCATAAAGGGATCGAGCCACGGGTTGAGCGCGAACAGCGCTGCACCCATTGCGGTGCTGGCGGCGATGATGCGGAGCGCCTTTGCCTTGAACCGTGCGTCGAGCTGCAAATGGTTGCGGCGGTGCAGCCAGGCATAGAGCAGCGCGAAATTGACCCAGGCGGCGAGGGCGGTCGACAGGGCGATTCCGGTAAAGCCCGCGTCGAGGACCAGCACCGACAACAGATTGCCCGCCAAATTGACCAGCATCGAGACGACCGCGAGCCGCACCGGCGTTTTGGTGTCCTGCCGCGCGTAAAAGCCCGGGGTCAGCACCTTGATCAGCACATAGGCGGGCACGCCGAGCGAGAAGGCGGCGAGTGCGCCCGATGCACCCAGCGTATCGGCGGCGGTGAACGCGCCATGCTGGAACACGCCGCGCACCAAGGGGGTCGCGGAGACGACCAGCGCGACGGCGGCGGGGAGGGCGAGCAAAAGCGACAATTCCATCGCGCGGTTCTGGGTATGCGCGGCGGCTTTATGGTCCTCGCCGCCGATCTGGCGCGACAGAGTCGGCAGGATCGCGGTGCCGACGCCGATGCCGATCAGGCCGAGCGGGAGCTGGTTAAGGCGGTCGGCGTAATAGAGGTAGCTGACAGCGCCTTGCTCAAGGAAGCGCGCTGCCAGACTCGTGGAGATCAGCAGGTTGAACTGGATCGCCCCCTGGCCGAGGGCGGCGGGGCCGATCAACAGCAGTAACCGCTTCACATCGGGCGACAGGCGGGGCCGCGCGAGTTTCAGGACGACACCGGCGCGGCGGCATGACCAGACCAGCCACAGCAATTGCAGCGCGCCCGCAGCGGTGACGGCAATGGCTTGGGTCTCGGCGATTTGGGCCTGGCTGGTGCCGCGAAAGAACAGGATCGCGACGATCATCGCGATGTTGAGTAGCACCGGCGCGGCGGCGTTGACCCAGAAGCGGTTGAGCGAATTGAGGATGCCGCCGAGCAGCGAGACGAGGCTGATGAGGGCCAGATAGGGGAAGGTGATGCGGGTGAGGTGAACCGCGAGGTCGAACTTTTCGGGACCGCCGTCCGGAAACCCGCCGGTCATGGCCCAGACAATCTGTGCGGTCGCGGCCATCATGATCGCGGTGAACAGGATGAGGAAGGGGAGCAGGACCGAGAGGACTTGCCCGGCGAATTCGTTGGCCGCCGCAAGTCCGCTCTCGGCCGCTTCCTGCTCGGCCTGTGTCATGCGGCGGTTGTACATCGGCACGAAGACAGCGGCGAACGCGCCCTCGGCGAACAGCGCGCGGAACAGGTTCGGCAGGCGCCACGCGATCAGGAAGGCGTCGCTCGCCAGCCCCGCGCCGACGTAGCGCGCCATCAGCATGTCGCGCACCATGCCGAGCACGCGGCTGACGAGAGTCAGGCCGCCGATCGACGCGGTGGCGCGGACGAGGTTCAATTCGGGTTCAAGCCTGGCCTACCGGCGCTCCCAGTGCCTCGGCCTGTTCGGCCTGCGCGACATAGAGCTGGCCGAAGTCGATCGGTTCGAGCAGCAGCGGCGGGAAGCCGCCGTCGCGGACGGCATCGGCGAGCACGCGGCGCGCGAAGGGGAACAGGATGCGCGGCGCTTCGGCGAGCAGGAACGGCTGGAGCTGATCCTCGGGAATGTTGCGGAGCGCGAAGAGCCCGGCGTAGGACAGCTCGACCTGGAACGCGACCTTGTCGGCGGCGACGGCTTTCGCCTCGACCTTCAGGATGACTTCATAGGCATCCTCGCCGACCTGTCCCGACGCGATGTTGAACTGGATGTCGATCTGTGGCTGCCCCTGCCACTGATATACGGCCGGCGCATTGGGATTTTCGAACGACAAGTCCTTGACGTACTGCGACAAAAGTCCGGCCTGCGGCGCAGTGTCTTCGCCGTTGCTCAGCGGTTCGGTATTGGTGATTTCAGGTGCCGCGTCGTCGGCCATCGTCTTTGGTCTTTCGTCAGGTGAAGTTGGGTGCGGGCGCGGTTACATGGCTGCAACCGGCACCGCAAGGCTCGACTGTCGATGGCGGTTTCGCGCCGCGTGCGAATGCCCGTTTGAAGTGTCGGCCCCTTGCGCTTATGTAGGTAGCGACGTGTCTGGAGTGAGTTGTGTCGACAATGGTCGAAATCGTGGTTCTGGCGATGGTCGCGGGGTTCCTCGCGCTTCGGCTCTATGCCGTGCTCGGCAAGCGCACCGGCCATGAACAGCCGTTGCCACCGGTCGAGGAACACAGCCCGCCTGTCGCCTATCCTACGGTGGCTTCACCCAGCCGGACGCCGCTTGCTGCGCCCGATTCCGTTTTCGAGGAAGGTGCCGCGGCGGGCGTGCGGGCGATCATCGCGACCGAGCCATCGTTCGACGTGGCGCGGTTTATCGACGGGGCCAAGGGTGCCTACCGGATGATCCTCGAGGCCTATTGGTCAGGCAACGCCGGTGAGCTGGCGGGACTGACCAGCGACGACGTGCGCGCCGCCTTTGCCGAATCCATTGCCGACCGGACGACGGCGGGTCACGTCCTCGACAACCGTTTGGTGACGATCGAGAAGGCGCGCATTGTTGCGGCCGGGGTCGAGGGCCGCGAGGCGCGGGTGACGGTGGCGTTCGACGCCGATATTGCGACGGTAACGCGCGATGCCGACGGCACTGTCGTGGCGGGTTCGCTGACCGATGCCGTGCCGACCGTCGATGTCTGGACGTTCAGCCGCACGTTGAAGAGCGACGATCCCAACTGGATTTTGACCGACACCGACGAGTCCGCCTGATGCGGATTGTCGCGGGGGGCCTGATGCTGCTCCTGTCGGCGTGCGCGGGCGGGATCGTGCCTCCGGCTCCCGCACCTGTCCGGCCTGCGCCCGTGGCGATTGCGCCCAAGCCGACACCGCCCAAACCCGTCGCACCGCCTGCGTCGATCCCGCCGACGGCCAATGCTGTGAAAGCCGGCGTCGTCGCAGGACCGGAAGTGGCGACGCTCGCGATTTCGCCTGAGGCGGCATCGCGCGCCCTCGCGGCATTTCGGCTGAGTTGTCCGGCGATTCAGCGCCGTAACGACCTGTCGGGCCTGACGCGTGGCGCAGATTGGACTGCGGCCTGTAGCGCCGCATCGACGGCAACCGACGCGCGTGCCTTTTTTGCTGCACAGTTCGAAACGGTGCGGGTCGGGACGGGGCAGGCCTTTGCCACCGGCTATTACGAACCTGAAATCGCGGGCAGCCGCACGCGGGATGCCGCCAACCAGGTGCCGGTTTATGGCAAGCCTGCCGATCTGGTCGAACTCGATCTCGGCGATTTTGCCGAAGGGTTGAAGAACAAGACGATCCGGGGACGGATATCCGGCGGCACCTTCGTCCCCTATTTCGACCGGACCCAGATCGAGGAAGGGGCGCTTGCCGGACGCGGGCTGGAGATCGCCTGGGCCGCCGACCCCATCGAATTCTTCTTCCTCCAGGTGCAGGGTTCGGGGCGGTTGCGGCTGCCCGACGGATCGGTGATGCGGATCGGCTACAACAGCCAGAACGGCCGCGACTATACCGGCATCGGGGCCTTGATGCGTGATCGCGGGCTGGTCGGCCCGGGGCAGCTTTCCATGCAGGGCATCATGGCGTGGCTGCGCGCCCACCCGGAGGAAGGCCGCGCGATCATGCGCGAAAACAAGAGCTGGGTCTTTTTCCGCGAGCTGACCGGTGCGGGACCGATCGGCGCGTTGAGTGTCGCGGTCGCTGCCCGCACGAGCGTCGCGGCGGACCCGGCGTTCATTCCGCTTGGTGCACCGGTGTGGCTCGACCTCGATCGCGCCGAGGCCGACGGCCTGTGGGTCGCACAGGACACCGGCGGCGCGATCAAGGGCGCGAACCGTGTCGATACCTTCTGGGGTGCAGGCGAAGAGGCGCGACGGATCGCGGGCGGAATGTCGGGGCGCGGTTCGGCGCTGATTCTGGTTCCGCGCGGCACGCTTGCGCGGTTGAATGCCGATGCCGCGCGTCCTCAGCCCTGACGAACGCGCGCTGTGGCGGCGGGTGACCGCCGATGTGCGCGGCGAGGGCGGAATCGAGGGCAATGACGCGACGGTGCGCGCGGCGAAACCGCTACCGCTGCACCGAAAAGCCGATCCCGTCGCGCGCCCTACGCTGCCACGCCCGACCGCACCGCGTGCGACGCTCGACGGCAAATGGGACCGTGATCTCAAGGGCGGCAAGCTGTCGCCCGACCGGACCGTCGATCTCCACGGGTGCACGCTGGCGCGCGCGCACGACCGCGCGCTGGACGCGCTCGAACAGGCCGTGGCCGCAGGGGAGCGGCTGGTTGTCGTGGTGACCGGGAAGGCACCGTCATCCGGCACAAGCCGCCTCGATACGCCGCTGCGCGGCATCATCCGTGCGTCGATTGCCGACTGGATGCAGGCCGCGCCGTTTGCCGACCGGATTGCCGCTATCCGTCCCGCCCATCCCCGTCACGGGGGATCGGGCGCGCTTTATGTGGTTTTGCGACGCTCGGACCGTCGCTGAAGGTTCAAATCTCAACGCTTTCTTAAGCGCGCCCGTGCGACGATGCCCGATGCGGTTGGGACGACCGCCCTTGTTAGGGACAGCAGGGATTTTGGGACGCATGGAAGGAGTGACGCTCAAATCGCGCGCCGTCGCCTTCGCGTTCTGCGTCGGTGCGACCGCGTTCATCCTTGCGCTCATTGCGCTTGCCGACCCCACGCCCGATGCGCCGGGTGTGTTCAGGGCGGTGGCCATCGCGATCGTGTGTGCCATCATGAGCTGGGCTTCGGCGGAACGCGCGCTGGCGGGCGTTGCCGAGGCAGTCGATGTCGCGACGGCCCGGATCGTCGAGGCTGCGGAAGGCGACCTGACCAGCCGTACGCCGTCTGCCGTGGAGGAGGCGCTGCCGCTGCTCTCGGGGGCGCTCGACGGCATGTTCGCACAGGTCCGCGAAAACCTCGAGAGCGCGACGACGCTGGCGTTGTTCGACCCGATCACCTCGCTCGCCAACCGGACCCATTTCCGCCACGAGGCCGAACGCGCGTTGAAAGCCGTGCCGACGGGCGGCATGTCGGTGCTGGCGTTCATCGACCTCGACAATTTCAAGGCGGTCAACGACACCTTCGGCCATGCCAGCGGCGATCAGGCGCTGGTCATGGTGGCGAACCGGTTGCGCGCGGTGGCCGCAGGCGAAGTGGTGCGCCAGTCGGGTGCTGCCGGAGAGCCGATTGTCGGGCGTCACGCCGGCGACGAGTTCGCGCTGTTCTTTCCGCATGTGGAGGGGCGTGACGACGCGGCGCGGCTTGGCGGGGCTTTGCTCGATGCGCTGACCAAGCCGTTCGATATCGGTGGCCAGCAGGTCACCGTCGGCGCGTCGATCGGCCTGGCGCTCTCGCCCGAACATGGCACAATGCTGACCCCGTTGATCCGCGCCGCCGACGTGGCGATGTACCATGCCAAGGCCAGCGGGCGCGGCCAGTATCAGCTCTTTGCCGAATTGCTGGCCGAGCGGATGGCGCGACGGACGCTGCTCGAGGTCGAACTGCGTCATGCCATCGAACACAAAGAATTCACCATCGCCTACCAGCCGCAAGTCGCACTGGCCGACGGACGGGTACAGGCGGCCGAGGGTCTGTTGCGGTGGAATCATCCGACCGACGGTCTGCGCTTGCCCGCAAACTTTATCGCTTGTGCCGAGGAAAGCGGACTGATCCATGAGATCGGCGACTGGGCCATAGACGAAATTGCGCGCCGCGTCGCGCACTGGACCGATGATCCGATTGCGCCGCGTTTTGCGGTCAACCTCAGTCCCCGCCAGATTACCCGTCCCGAGTTCTTCACGCGCCTCAACGGCGCGTTGGCGCGTGCCCGGACACCGCTGTCGCTGATCGAATTCGAGGTCAGCGAAGCGGTGCTGATGGAATGCAGCCCCGCTGTGCTCGACCGGATCGGGCAGTTGCGCCGCGACGGGGCCACGATCGCGATCGACGACTTCGGGTCGGGCCTGTCGAGCCTCGCGCGGTTGCGCTCGCTGCCATTCGATACGGTCAAGCTCGACGCGAGCCTGATCGCTGGCATGGAAGGCGATCAGGCCGCGCGCGACGTGGTGCAGGCAGTGATTACGCTGGTCCATGGCCTTGGCGCCAAGGCGATTGCCGAGGGGGTGGAAACCGCCGGGCAATATGACATGCTACGGGTCATGGGCTGCGACGCGGCGCAGGGCTATGCGATTGCACCGCCCATGATCGAGGCCGATTACCGCGTTTGGGCGGGAAGGGCTGCCGACAGGATGCGCGCGTAGATTTCGGTGAGCGCGGTCAGGTCGTCGAGCGCGACCGCCTCGTCGAGCTTGTGCATCGTCGCATTGCACAGCCCGAATTCGACGGTCGGGCAGAGTTTCGACAGGAAGCGCGCATCGGAAGTGCCGCCGGTCGTGGAGAGTTCGGGGTCGATACCGGTCACGTCGCGGACAGCACCGGCGACAAGTGCGCTGAGCGCACCAAGGGGTGTCAAAAAGGCCTCGCCCGAGACTTTGGCGGTGACCGTCGCGCGCGGCGTAATCGACGTCGCGAGGTCGCGGATGCGCGCGACGAGAGCGTCGCCGCGTTGCAGGTCGTTGAAGCGGATGCTGAGCCGCGCGGTGGCGCTGGCGGGGATGACATTGGTTGCAGGATTACCGACATCGACGGTGGTGACTTCGATGTTCGACGGCTGGAACCAGTCGTTGCCGTTGTCGAGATGGATCGCTTCGATCTCCGACAGGATGCGGACGAGCGGGGGAATCGGGTTATCGGCGAGGTGCGGATAGGCGACATGTCCCTGCGTCCCCGCCACCTCGATCCAGATGTTGACCGATCCGCGCCGTCCGATCTTGATCGTGTCGCCGAGACGGTTTGCCGAGGTCGGTTCGCCGACGAGGCACAGATCGGGGATGAGGCCGCGCGCCTGCATCCGTTCGATCAGCGCGACCGTGCCATAGGTTGCCGGGCCCTCTTCGTCGCCGGTAATGATAAGCGTGAGCCGCCCGGCATGGTCGGGCTTATGCGCCGCCGCAGCGACGAAAGCAGCGATGCTGCCTTTCATATCCACCGCACCGCGCCCGTGGAGCAGGGCACCGCGCACCACCGGTTCGAAGGGGGCCGAGGCCCAGCCTGCACCCGGTGGCACCACGTCCAGATGCCCCGCGAACGCAAAATGCGGTCCCGTGTCGCGGCCCCGCGTTGCCAGCAGGTTTTCGACCGGGCCGTCGGGCGCTTCGCCGGTAACGAACCGGTCGACGTCGAAGCCCTGCGCCGCAAGTGCCGCCGCCAGCACATCGAACACCGCGCCTGTTGCGGGGGTGACGCTGGGCGCGGCGATCAGGGACTTGGCGAGCGTCAGGGCGTCGGTCATAGTCCCCCTCATGCCCAAGATCGTGCTCGACGCAATCCCGCAAACCAACGCCACCGGTTATCCCGCGCCGTTCGACGCGGAAGTGCAGGGCCGCTGGTACCGTCGCCTGGCCCCTGTCGCGGAGCTGACCGACTTCGGCGCGAGCCATGTCGTGCTCAAGCCCGGCGCCTGGTCGTCGCAGCGCCACTGGCATGACGGCGAGGACGAAATGGTCGTGATGATCGCGGGCGAAGGCGTGCTGATCGAGGATGCGGGCGAGACGGTGTTGCGCGTGGGCGATTGCGCGGCATGGCCGAAGGGCAGCACCAACGGACACCATATCGTCAACCGCAGCGACATTGACTGCGTGTTTGTCGCCATTGGCGGCGGGGAGCGCACCGGCGGCGGCTATTCGGACATCGATATGATGTTCACCGCCGACAATCGATATACGACGAAGGACGGGACAGATTACGCCAAGACGCGGGTTTGAAGAGAAGTGAAGCGGAAGAAGTAGGGGGCTTCGACAAGCTCAGCCAAGCCGGTTTGGGAACGACGCTCTCCACCCGTCTTGGCTGAGCTTGTCGAAGCCCCTTCTGCTTCGCGCCGAGAAATCTCCTACAATGGCAGGCGCAGTTCGGCTCCTGCAGCCCGAACGCGCGAAAATGCGACCGGCGCGTCCTGCCACGGGCATCCGGGCGGGACGACTTTGTGGGTCGTTCCAGTCAGGCACGCTTGGTTAGAGGGTGCCGTATCGCCTTTGTGCCCGGCTTCGCATTGGATGTGGCTGCGCCGAAGAGTGCCTATAGAGACGAACTGTGTTGCGGTCGTTGCCGCAAGGTCGGTCTTTTCGCTCATGCCGCGTCGGTCGCAGTCTTAAGTCCCGCAGGACCGCGAAAGAAGTTTCGGGCTCTGTACACCCCGGATAGCCGGGCCACCGGCGATCCGACGGCGATGCATCGGCTTTGAAAAACCGGATGGCTCCGCGCCGGTCGCATGTCACGAACGTCGCCGTTCGCGCTGCCAACCCTTTGCGTTGATCGGACGCTCGAATCAGTAGAGGCAAAAAAATAACCTATAAGGATAATTATGTCAAGCGATTTCGATTGATGTCAGAGCGAAGCCGCCTCGAACACCGCGGCGCGAAGTTCGGGAATGCCCATACCCTTTTCGCTCGATGTAACAATGATATCGGGATGGGCTGCGGCGCGCTTGCGGACAGCTTCGGCGGTGCGGACCGTAACATCGGCCAGTTCCGTTGCCTTTACCTTATCCGCCTTGGTTATAACGATCCGGTAGCTGACGGCGGCGGCATCGAGCATTCCCATGATCTCCTCGTCGACCGGTTTCACCCCGTGGCGCGCGTCGATCAGGACGAAGGCACGACCCAGCACCTGCCGTCCGCGCAGATAATCGTTGATCAGGAAGCGCCACTTCTTGACGACGTCCTTGGGTGCCTCGGCAAAGCCATAGCCGGGCATATCGACGAGCCGGAAGCGGAGCGGCTCCCCGACGTCGAAGAAGTTAAGCTCCTGTGTGCGTCCCGGCGTGTTCGACGTGCGCGCCAGACCATTGCGGTTGGTCAGCGCGTTGAGCAGCGACGATTTGCCGACGTTCGACCGGCCCGCAAACGCGACCTCGGGGGCGACCGGGTCGGGCAGGTGGACGAGCGCGGGCGCCGATTTGAGGAAAGCGATAGGGCCGGAGAAGAGTTTTCTCGCCTGCTCGGTCAGGTCGGTGTCTTCGGTGTTCATCGCCGAGCGTTAGCGAGGTGCTCCTTCGAGCGCCAGCGAGAAGCGCGTCGGTGTGCCTCGCTTGCGCTCGGCAGGGCTTCTCGCTGGCGCTCGAAGAAAACTACGCCACTGTCGGCGCGGCGGGCGAGTTCTTGAGCCCCGGATAGCGCGAGTAGAGCCATTTCTGCTGCGCGATCGTTAGGATGTTCGACGTCGCCCAATAGAGCTGCAGGCCCGCCGCGAACGGGGCCATTACGAACATCAGCACCCAGGGCATGATCGAGAACATCTGCGCCTGCACCGGATCGGGCGGCGGCGGGTTCAGCTTGAACTGGATGTACATCGTCACGCCGAGAATGATCGGCAGCACGCCGATGGCGATGATGTGCGGCGGGGTGAACGGCAACAGGCCGAACAGGTTCACCGGCGTCAGCGGATCGGGGACCGACAGATCCTGGATCCAGCCCACGAACGGCTGGTGCCGCATCTCGATGGTCAGCATCAGCACTTTGTAGAGCGCAAAGAAGATCGGCATCTGGATGAAGACCGGCAGGCAGCCCGCCAGCGGATTGATCTTTTCGGTCTTGTACAGCTGCATGATCTCCTGCTGCTGGCGTGCCTTGTCGTCCTTGTGGCGGTCCTGGATCGCTTTCATCTTGGGCTGGACGATCCGCATCGCTGCCATCGACTGGAACTGCTTTTGCGCGATCGGGAACATCAGGCCGCGGACGGTCAGGGTGAGCGCCATGATCGCGAGACCGAAATTGCCGATGATGCCGGACAGCCAGTGGAGATAATGGAACAGCGGCTTTTCGAAGATCTCGAACCAGCCCCAGTCGATGGCCTTGCCGAACAGCGGTATCTTGAGGTCGGCTTCATAGCCGTCGAGCACGTTGATCTGTTTTGCCCCGGCAAAGAAATGCGTGACGACGGCGGCGGCACGTCCCGGCGCGACGGTCACGGGCGCGCGGACGACATCGGCCTGAAAGCTGCCTGCGTCGGCGCGGAAGGCGGCATCGATACGGGGATTGCCCTGCGGGGCGAGCGCGGTCAGCCAGTATTTGTCGCCGAAGCCCAGCCAGCCGCCGACGCCGCTGGCGCTGTTGACCCCGGGGACGGCCTTGGTCCCGAAGATGCGGTCCCAGAAACCGACCTCGGTCGCGGTCAGATAATGATAGTCGATGTCGTAATTCACCGATCCACCGACCGCCATCATCGGCCCGATATGCGCGATCCAGTTATCGGGGTCGGCCGGCTTTTCGGCGCGGTTGACCACCGAATAGGGGCGCAGCACGACCGGTGCGCCGCTGGTGTTGGCGACACGCTGGTCGACGGTGAACATATATTGATCGTCGACCGCGATCTTCAGGATGAAAAGTTGCCCTTGGCCATTGTCCCAGCGGAGCGTGACCGGCGACGCAGGCGTCAGTTCGGCCTTGTCGGCGGTCCACACCGTATCGGCGTTCGGCACCGCGACGCCGGTGCCCATCCAGTCGAAGCTGGCAAAATAGCTTTGCGGCGCGCCCTGCGGCGACAACAAACGGACATTGGGCGAATTCTTCGCGACCGTCTCCTGATACGACGTCAGCATCAGATCGTCGATCCGCGCACCTTTCAGGTTCAGCGAGCCGCTGACCTTGGCATTACGGATCGGCAGGCGCGGCGAGGCAGCGAGGACCGTGTCGCGCGATTGCTTTGCGGCTTGTGCCGTTACCGGCGGCGGTGCACCGGGTGCGGGAAGGGGGGTGGTCTTGCCGCCCTGAACCTTGGTCACCGGCGGGTTCGCGGGCGGAAACCAGCGGCTGGCAAGCGTGCTCCACCCGAACAGGATAAGACCCGACAGGACGATGGCGAGAATGAAATTGCGTTGTTCGGACTGCACGAGTGCGTTGCTTTCGCTGGGAAACTTGGGAACTAATCAGGGAACCGGGTCGAAGCCGCTGCCGCCCCAGGGGTGGCAGCGCGCAAGGCGGCGGGCCGACAGCCAACCCCCCTTGAGCGCCCCATAGCGGCTTAGCGCCTCGATCGCATAGGCCGAACATGAGGGCATATAGCGGCAACTGGGCGGCAGGACGCGCGACGGGCCGATTTGCCAGCCGCGCGCGAGCAGGATGAGCAGGCGCGTGATCACCGCGTCACCGTTGTTCGAGCGTTAGCGAGAACCCTCTTCGAGCGGAGCGAGAACGCGATGCTGCGGCCAGGCACCTCGCTGGCGCTCGGCGGGGCTTCTCGCTGGCGCTCGAAGAAGAAGGAGGGCGTCACCGCTTTACCTTGGCCAGTGCTTTGGCGAGCTCGGCTTTCAATGCGGCATAGTCGCGCTCGATTCCGCCCGCGCGGCCGATCAGGACGTGGTCGGCACCGGGGACACCTTCGCTCGTCAGCGCTTCACGCGAGAGCGCGCGCAAGCGGCGCTTCATGCGGTTGCGGACGACGGCATTCCCGATTTTCTTGGTAACGGTGAAACCGACGCGCATGTCAGGACTATCGTCGGCGCGGTCGCGGACAAGCAGGACGAATCCCGGCATCGGCGCACGCTTCCCCGCATTCGCCGCGAGGAAGTCGCTACGCTTGCGTAATGTTTGAATCTTCGTGGTCGCGATTTCCGAGTCGGTGGACCGGCGGTCCACCTCGAAATCGCTCAGGCCGAGAGCTTGTGACGACCGCGGGCGCGACGCGCGCGGATCACGGCACGGCCGCCCACTGTCGCCATCCGGTGACGGAAACCGTGACGACGGGCCCGGACGAGATTGCTGGGCTGGAAAGTGCGCTTCATCGCTCATGCCTTCGGATTCGGAACAAGAAAAAGGCCGCCCGCCGAACGGACGACCGCCAATGGAGGTGCGCCTATGCGGAGCGACGGCAAAAGTCAATCGGCCTCGTCCGCCATTTGCGCGCGCGCCAACGCCGCCCGCCGTTTCGCGCTTCCCCGGCGCAGACCACGGTCGGCAAAGGCACCCTGTTTGGGCCAGCGCCGTTTGAGGCGCACATAGAGCCGCTTCGACCATTTGGCGTAGCGCAGCAACAGCGTCAGCCCGGCCGCGAACAGCGGAATAAACCCCGGCCCCGGCAACGGCCCGATGATTACCGCGACAATGCACAGCAAAATGCCCGCCGCGACCAGCAGGTTGCGCCCCAGGGGACTGCGCTCGAACGCCCGCCATCGGTCCTTCATCGACATGACCGCGATGTGGGCAGCGCCGGTTGCATCCGCAAGGCAGACCGGCTTAGATCAATTTTTGCATAGCCTGCGGGCGTGCAGCTGGGGGGACGACGATGACAGCGACCGTGCCGACGGTGGCCTATCTGGGGCTGGAGGCGCGCAGCGTCGAGGTGCAGGCATCGCTGATTGCGGGCCTCCCCGCGTTCAACGTGGTGGGGCTCGGCGACAAGGCGGTCAACGAGAGCCGCGAGCGGGTGCGCGGCGCGATTGCCTCGCTCGGCCTCGCGCTGCCGCCCAAGCGGATCACGGTGAACCTGTCGCCGGCCGACCTGCCCAAGGAAGGGTCGCATTACGACCTGCCGATTGCGCTCGCGGTGCTCGGGGCGATGGGGATCGTCGATGCGGAGACACTGGCGGGCTATGTCGTGGTCGGCGAGCTCGGGTTGAACGGGCGAATCGCGGCGTCGCCGGGGGTGCTGCTCGCCGCCATTCACGCCTCGGGTGCGGGGCAGGGGCTGGTGTGTCCCGAACCGCAAGGGCCGGAAGCCGCCTGGGCGGGCGAGGTCGAAGTCATCGCCGCGCCCGATTTGTTGTCGCTGCTCAACCATTTCAAAGGGTCCGTTCTGCTGCCCCCGCCAGCGGCAGGCGAAGTCGAACCGTGCGACCATGGCCCGGACCTGGCGCAGGTCAAAGGGCAGGAGACGGCCAAGCGCGCGGTCGAGATTTCGGCAGCGGGCGGGCATAATCTGTTGATGGTGGGGCCGCCAGGCTCGGGCAAATCGCTGATGGCGGCGTGCATTCCCGGCATTCTCCCGGACTTGACCGCGAGCGAGGCGTTGGAAGTGTCGATGGTCGCTTCGGTGGCGGGGGAGCTGACGGGCGGGCGGCTGATCCGGACGCGCCCGTTCCGTAGCCCGCATCATTCGGCGTCGATGGCGGCGCTGACCGGCGGGGGCCTGCGCGTCAAACCGGGCGAAGTCAGCCTCGCGCATCTGGGCGTGCTGTTCCTCGACGAGCTGCCTGAATTCCAGCGCCCGGTGCTCGATTCGCTGCGTCAGCCGCTCGAGACCGGCAATGTCAGTGTGGCGCGCGCCAACGCGCATGTGACCTTTCCGGCGCGGGTGCAGCTGGTCGCTGCGATGAATCCGTGTGGCCGCGTTGCCTTGTTGCCATACGTCGAAGTGTCTCTTCGCTCATTTCGCAAAGAGTTTCAAAAGGATGGTGGAAAATCCATTGCCTCATACCTGCGTCTGAGACGGCTCGATCTCGGCTTGTTTCAAAAGGACGCTGCCAAGCTGCTTTGCGTTTGCGAGGAAGGTTACGCAAAATGGGAGAAGGGGGTCTGCGAACCTTCGGTTCGCTACTACCCATTGGTCATTGCGTTTCTTGGGTATGAGCCTTGGCCTGTTCCGCAAACATTGCCGCAAAAGCTGATGGCACAACGTCGCCGTTACGGTCTTTCGATCAAACGCGCTGCTGCTTCGCACGGGTTTGATGAAGGGACGTGGATGTCGTGGGAGCGTGGGACGCGCCGACCGACCAAGCCGTCGATGCGTCGTCTCGGGGCATTTCTCGATATGAAATCGGCGGGCCGAAATATTGGCCCGCCAATCACAGCGTCAATTCGATCTCAATAAAACTGCGCGACGCCGCCGTGGCGTGAACACGTGCCTGAGCGATGTGCCGACTGGCTATAGGTGCCGTCACGACATTTGGCCGTCGCACCGTTTGGCCCGCCAACACTGGTAGCCTGACCGGTTTTTGCGGGCGCGGTGCGAGGCGCGGGGGCTGCTCGCGGTGCAGGTGCGGCCTTCGCTGCAGGCGCTGGTGCCACTGGCGCTGCACCTTTGCAGACGGCCTTGTTGGCATTGCCAGCTTTCGAGCAATCATAGTTGCGTGCACCCTTGGCAGCCGGAGCCGTCGCGGCTGCGGGTTTCGGAGCGGGCGCTGAGGCAGGTGTTGCGCCCTTACAGGCTGCCTTGTTGGCATTGCCTGCCTTGGTGCAGTCGTAATTGCGGGCGCTCGCGGGCGCTGCAACGATCATCGGGATAGCCAGCGCCAAAGCGAAATACAGCGGTTTCATCATCTTCCTCTCCATCAACCATGTGAAAGCACCGAGTCAGTTTGGACTGGCTTCTCCGTCGCGGGGCTTAGTGCCTGCGGTGCCGGTATGCGGGTTGGTGTTCCCTCGCGTCGAATAATTGTCGTTGCGCGTCGTGTTGGGATTGGTTTGATAGTGCGGAGCGACATAGGTGCCGTTTGAGCGAGTGTATCCACTCACGACGTGCTCGCTCGAACGGGTACTTGGCGCGTGATACGTGCTTGAAGAGCTTCGGCGCGCCACCGCGGGCGACATGCTGCTACCGACGATCACTGTAATGGCTACCAGCGTAAGACCGATTTTTGTCATCATACTCTCCCTCGTTCGCAACCTACTCACTCGGAGTCTATTTAACGAGGATTACAGGTGGCGGTCACAAGGGCAATCGAATTCCACGTTCGTCAGGCACGGCGGACAGGATTACAGCCAGCGCGAAACACCACCGTGATGCGAACAGGTGCCGCGATGGCTTTCGCTAAAACTCCACGTGCCATCCCTGCATTGCGCGCTTGCTCCCGCTGGCGCACGGTTTGCACGAACGGGACGGTGCACACGGTGGCCGCTGCGAGCGGTGTAGTATTCACTCCCGTAGGTGTTGGGATAGCTCTGCGTGGTGTGATGCGTCCTGCGCGCGATGCCGGTTGACGGCGCGAGCAAGGCAAGCGCCATAGCAATAGCAAGAACCTTCCTCATCCTGCATCGCCTTGGGCCGCTGATCGCTCGGCGATGATCTCGGGCAGCCGCTTGGCAACCTCGTTCCAGACGATGATGTCGCTTTCGTGTCCGCTCACTTTGGCCTCGGCAAGACGTAGTGCTACGGCGGCGTGGACATTTTCGCCGTGTGCCGACACCATCATATTGGCGACTGACCAGTACTCCCATTTGGCAACCGTCATGTGCATATCCCTAGCCGACGACATAGAACGCTACGCGACTGCGACCTGTCGTCAAGCACATGTCCAACCTCGTTCGATTGCTGCTTTTGCTCATGTGGCAAACGCTCTCCGCCTTCGTTTCCGATGGCGAGATGGCAGCAATCGTTTGCCCATGACGGGCTGGCTCAGCCATCTCGTATCATCGCCCCATTGAAGAACGGTTCGACATCGGGCTATTCGTTGAATCGACAGAGTGCATGGGGGAACGGGTATGTCCGATGATAAGCCGACTGGCGAGGTCGATGTCACGAGGGAATGGCGAGCCGCGCAAGGCCAGGTGGCCGCCGCCAAACGCCTTCGCATCTTCGCTGGGCTTTCGTGGGCCGTTGCCATCGGTACGGAAATCACGGGGGTTGTGCTGCTCCTCAAGCACAAGTTCGATCACGGCAACCTCGCGCTTTTGATCGGCATCTTGGTTGTGATAGCGGTTTTTGCGATTGGCGGCAGCTTGTTGTGGAAGGCCGCAAACAAGCAAGACCCGGCGCGTGCATCCGACACGGCAAAGTTCTTTTTCCAGAATCAGCTCGGCGCAATCATCACCGTGATCGCGTTCCTGCCGCTCCTCGTCCTGATCTTCATGGACAAGGACATGGACCCGAAAAACAAAAAGATTGCGGGTGGAATCGGAGCGGTCTTGGCGATCGGTGCGACACTTGTCGGGGTAAGCTGGAAGCCGCCTTCGGTTGAGCAATACACGCAGGATATGAACGCCTGCGCGGCGCAGATCAAAGCCAGTCAGCCGACGACGGCCTGCTCGCCCGAGGTCGCTTCTCAAGCACAGGACATCGCTCGAGACTCGGCTGATGTGGCGGCTGCGACAAAGAGCGCCGCAAATCCCGCCGGTCTGGATGTCGTGTATTGGATCGCACCTGAAAACGGGGCCAAGACGGCTTCGACGCCGCATGTCTTCCATCTGTGCCAAGGGGTAAGTCCGCTCCGTGGCAAGACGGTGAATCAAGGCTCCGTCACAGAGGCTTACGCGCAGAACGCTACCCGCATCACCAAGCAGATTTCGATGGAACAGGGGCAGTGCGGGTTCACTGCGGCCAAGTAGGGCGGTAAGCAGCGGTTTCCTCGATCATGCCGCGCGGAACCTTGCACACCGTTGACGGGCTGCTGCTGTCTGGTTCGCCGCTTCCCGTTTTGCGCGTGGATGGCGGCGGCGAGTGGCGGCTCGATATGGCAAGCCGGTTCTATAAGCTGATCGGACGTCGGGTGCGCGTAACCGGCACACGTGGTGATTTCGATCTGCTGAATGTTACACAAGTTGTCCTCCTTTAGCACCCTACTTGCTGCGCTCAATTCCGACCGCTAGCCTCTCTTGGTCGCGCCAACCGACTGGCGGACTCGGACGAGGAGAATTGTGATGATCCGCCGTGTTGTAGGGAGTGCGCTGGCACTTTCGATGGTGATTGGTTTTGCTGCTGCCCCGGCACTGGCTGCACCCTGTAGGGATGCCAAGGGCAAGTTCACGAAATGCCCGACGGCTCCGGCCAAGGCCGTCCGGTGCAAAGCGAATGGCAAGTTTGCCAAGTGCGGCTCGCCCGGTGCCAAACCCGTATAACCATATGGCGGGGAGCGGTCGCCGCTCCCCGCCAAAGCCATTCTAGCTACAGCAATCCCAATTCCCGAAAGCTCGTCACCGATTGCGCGCCGATCACCAAATGATCGAACAGCACCGCATCGACCAGTCGGCAGGTATCCGACACACGCCGCGTCAATGTCCGGTCGGCAGTGCTTGGCGTAGGATCGCCGCCCGGGTGATTATGTGCGAGGACGACCAGCGCCGCACCGACCTCAAGCGCCTTGCGGGCAATCTCCTTTGGCTCGGCTGGGCAGTGCTGAAACGAACCCCGCGCGATCTCGCCATCCCATAACAGACCACCGGTCGCGTTGAACAGAATGACGTAGGCGACTTCGATCGGTTCTTGCCCAATGCGATTTTGAAGGAAGGGGACAAGCTGTTCTGACGAACACCGCACCGGTAGCCTAAGCTGCTCGCGCTGACTGAATAACAGGCATTGTCGCCACAGCTTCAAAAAGGGCAGTGCCGCGCTCCCTTTTCCGATTGCGCTGTGTAGGCGCGACGGGCGCGCCGTGAGTGCGCCGCGCAAACTCCCGAAACTGTCGATAAGGAGGCGGGCTATTGCTTCCGCTTCGGGAATCCCTGCCGCCGCAAGAAGCTGCTCCAAGAGGTTTGCGGCCCCTGAACTCTCCGGCGTCGTTGCAGTGAGTAAGTCCCGTAAACTAGGACCGGCGGCATCAGAAAACTGGTCACGGTGATGGAGGCCACATACGCCCACGGATTCCGGTTGGACGAAATCATGTTCAGGACATGCGCCGCTACCGTAATGAGTTGCAGGGCTGACATCCACAGCGGCCATATCCTGTTTGCACGAAGGGCGATCAGCACCAAGGCGAGCAACAGGGTCGCGTCGATGGCGAAAATCGCCCAGCGAATCTGTCCTCCGGTGTAGGCACCCGAGCCAAAAATGAAGGTCGCGAGTGCTGCCGCGACCAATGCAACGGCAGTCAGTCGCTCCGGTGCGCCACCGCATATCCCGGCATACAGACAGGCTGCGACGAACAGGCTGGTGATGATAACCATCGGCACCATTGGTTGACCGGAACATGCTTTCGCAGTCCGGTCAACAATAGGCGCTCAGGCAGCAATCTTGAGCACGGTACGGCCTTCGGCGGCTGACGGTGGCGGGCAGTCTTGCCACGGCCCGAATGCCGTTGCCGGTAAGTTGATCTCGGCGCGTGTTGCATTCAGGCAATGATGGGCGTCGATGATCCGGCTGCGCGCTTGGAACATCAACGCGGTCGATTCACCGATACGGTCGAACGCCGATTGTCCGATTACCGGCGACAGTCCAGTCATGGCCCGAGCGTTGAGCAATGCCGTGGTAAGCGCAGCGAGGCTTCCCATGGCACGGTCAAAATCGCCTTCGGCTGTGGCCAACGATTGTGCGACGGACGCAGCCGCCTCGGCGCGCTGTGCGAGCGCTTGTTCCTTCTGCATTCTCATGGTTTCTCCTCGGGGCGGCGCAGGGGCCGCGTCGGCTGCCCTAGGGCAACTTTGAAAGGGTCGTGCTCAGCGATATCAAGGTATCGGCAAGCAGGTTGGTGGCGGCTGCCAGACACAGCGCAATGAAGACGGCCGATATCAGGATGTATACCAGCCGGTCGGATATGGTCAGGTCATCGCGCGTCGCTCCTTTCACCGGGCCGGTGAACGAGGGGCGTTTGAACATCCATATATCCTCAAACGTGCGGAATGAGGCTGGTTCATGAAGCTCGCTGCCCACTGTCATCGGTATTTCCGTTTCCGGTGATGGGGCGGTCGGGATGCCGTAGGATATGGGGGTTACGTCCCTAGGGATTTCTCCCGATGCGGCGCGGCGCTCGCGCAACCGACGCACTGCTTCGTTGCGATTGGCGAGGCCAAGCCGACTGATCGCGGCGGCCAAGTGAGCCTCGACTGTCTTTGGCGATATCGAAAGGGAGCGCGCGATCTCCTTGGCCGTCATAGGTAACGAAGCCAGTTCGAGGCATTCGAGCTGGCGTTCGGTCAAAGATTCAAACGGGTCGTCCACGGTGACAGAGTGTAACATTTTGGGACACAAGCCAATGAGTTGAACCTGCTCTCGCTCGTCCGCGCAGTCGTTTTTGAGTGATGTAATAATTGGTACGGAGACGGTTCGATCAAGCGGTTACAAACATGGCACAAATATCAAACTCTGATTCGCCATGCGTGGGCAAGTGACCGACAATTCGGCGACATCATGAAAATTTGAACGGAGTTCCATCGTGAATGCATTTGACCGCATAGCACAGGTGCGCGAGATTCGCGCCGAAATGGATATTCTTCAGAAACGACTTGAGCGCGCTGATTTAGGACTGTCGGCATCGCTTCTATCAACGGCCAAACATGCTTTATGGGTCGATATCCGGGAACCTCGCATTGGACAAATCGTGCACTGCGCCGAGTAATTTATATCTTTGATACGAGTGTAGTTGCAGCGGCGCGCAAAATAACCGATTTCTCATACTATGAACGCCGCTCCGACGCTTGTTTTGACATTTCAAAGCGATGTGAGCTGCGAACGATGGGTTGCTAATCCACCCGCTCGTGAGAGTCTTACGTCTTGCATTTCCCGCGAGTCATCGAACGTGGCGACGATTACGCCCAATTGGCCACGCGCACTATCGGCCCGAACGCGCGCTGCGTGTCATCTGCTGGAAGAGACGCTTCGGTCAAGCGATGATGACACGCTGGTATCGTGGCAAGGGGGCAGCCCATTGGATCGATCTGACGCTCGAGCGCATTTGGCTGAGTGGGCAAATCTTGGGGTTGTTCCAGTCCACCAGTTGATCTCGTTTGATTTCAACGCGCCTGCTCTCGGCATTCCGGCAGTTTCGAGTCTCAATCTTAGCCACTACGTCGGCCAAGAGCTGATCGGACTGCCGCAGCATGAATCAGAACGCCAAGAGATCGCCCGCTGCGTTGCGCGCCTAGCCTTTGACATGCTGACCAATGGTCCACTTGAAACTGGCCTACATCGGTTTCCGACACATGATGGGTTTATCGTGCTCGTCGAGGTTGAACGCCAACGGTGTCGCCTGTCGCTTATCAAAGAAAAAGTGAGTCTTATGACTGACTTGGGTTCGTTGCACTGAATCCTTTCAAGAACTCAACCGTCTGCGGCTCTTGCGTCAAAATTAGCAGTTCGGCGACACGCGATGCGAGCGATGCGAGCGATGCGGCGATGGGTGCGCGACTTCGCAGTGGGCGAAGGTCTGTAGGGAAACGCCGAGGGCGGTTTTTTCGTTTGCGCATCGCTACGATTGAGCAAATATTGAAACGGAGGAAGCGGAGTCGATTTCGACTGCGGAGACATCGAATTTCCTCGGAAGTTCTAATAAAAGTTGCAGGGGGAAATGTAATGACCGTGCATCGCAAGCCCAGTCGCACTCTAGCGAAATTCGTTGCAGCAACCGCACTCTTTGCATTGGTGCTTCCGTCCCAAGTGTTTGCTGAACCTGAGCAACCGTTAGTGGTTCGGCACAGCCCTGACGTGGCGTTTCCCGCCGAAGCTGCGGTTGGCGTTCCTGATACACCGCTAATTACGTCGATTGCTATTAGCGGTGGAGCGGCATCGCCGACGGATCGCACCAATCGTCCAGGGCGCGTCGATGAACGCCCGCGTGTTCTTCACAGCGGGACGACCGAGGCACTGTTCTCGGCGCACCTGACGGCCCCGGCATTGTCTGTCTCGCCGAAGTTGCGACCTGACTGGATGCTCGCGCACTACATCAATGTCGGGCAGGGCAATGCGACACTTTTGGAGTTCAGCTGCGGGGTCGCGCTGATCGATACCGGCGGGCAGGGGCCAGCTGGAACGGCGAAACTGATTGCGTATCTCAACGGTGTCTTTGCACGCCGCGCCGATCTCAATCGCACGATAGCGCTGGTTGTACTTACCCATCCGCACAGCGACCACACATCAGGCGTCGCCGCGCTCACGCAAGGCGGCGCAAACCAGTTCACCATATCCAATATTGTGACGAATGCGGGTACATCCGGTTCTGGCTGGGTCGGCCAGAAAAAGTTGCTCGATTACGGGGCGGCCAAAGGTGTCCCCGTGACGCTCGTCTCGAACGAGTCAATCGTCAGGTCAGATGGCCTCACCACAACCAGCATCGACCCGTTGGCCTGTTCACCGGTCGATCCCGACATTCGCGTTCTCTGGGGAACGGACAATCAGGGCCATACGTGGGCGAAGAATCAGAACGACGATAGTGTCGTGGTGCGTGTCGATTTCGGCGAAAGTTCGTTTGTGTTTACCGGCGATCTGGAAGATGATGCTCAACCGGAATTTCTCCAGTCCTACAGCCTCAATCCCGACATTATCGACGTCGATGTGTACGAAGTCGGGCATCATGGATCGAAGAACGGCACCACCGCTCAACTGCTACAGGTCATCAAGCCTGAAATAGCGGTCGTGAGCGCGGGCAATCCGGCTGCCAAAGAACCGGGGTTCTCCGCCTATAATTTTGGACATCCAAACAAGATTGCGATTGGACTTTTGAGCAATCCGACCTTCGGCGTCTCAATGACTCGACCAACGGGGACGTTTCCGGTTGGGGTCTCGGGCAAAGCGCCAAACAGTACGAAGCCTCCTGTCTTTGAATCTGAAACTATCTCGAAGGCGATCTTCTCCACCGGTTGGGACGGAAATATCGTCATCGCTGCGAGTGCGACAGGGCAAAAAGTCGTCCAGACGCAGCAATGAAATCGCGGCGAATGCTGCGCCGGACTGGCTGTTAGCCTTCGCTCGGCAGCGTTCGCAATGACCCGGCGATAACCCGAGCAACGGCAGCGCGGCGATCCCGTGCTTCGGTAATGCCGACACGGGTTTTCGACACTTTGACCTTGTATCCGCGCACGGTTGTTTCGGTTGGGGGGACAAATAGCGCATCAAGCGTTTCGGCGAACGCATCGGGTGTCACATACTCAATCTTTGCCAGTTCTTCGTCCGATAGGGTGATATTGGCAGCGTCTTCGATGGCGCGCAGGCGCTTGGCGTCAGTGGCAATCGCAAAGACACGGCTGAAACCACCATCCAGACATTTAGCAAGGTTGTGCGCTTCATATGGCGCTTTGGACGTAACCGAGATTTCACAGGCAAGCGCAATGCCGTCGCGATACAAGGCGACATCGACACTGCCGCCTTCGACCGGCTGCTCGATCACAGCGCGAAAGCCCCGTTCCTCGGCAATGCCTTTGATTAGGTGTTGGACGTAGCGATGTTGCGGCCCGCCCTTGCCAAGCTCGCTTGTGGTCGGTCCGATCCCATCGGGCGTGAATTCGACCGGCTCGGGAAGTGGCTCGATGCCACGCTCTGTTGGGGTCGGCGGCACTGTATCGAGAGGTGGGGAAGGGGGTGACGGCGCTTGCGTCACCGGTTCGGTCGTCGCTTTCGGAATGCTGATGGGTGCAAAATCGACGATATCGGCGCGCGTCCCGCAATATCGCTTGCGATTCAAGGCAAGCAGCGCCGCGTAGGATTCTTCGGCCATGATCGGCTGTCGTTCGACAAAGCCCAGTGGCACTGACAGCCGGATAGCTTGAGGCGTCGCGTGTTTCAGCCAGACCGCGAACTCGCTGCGATCACCCTTGCGCCGCATGTCCTCGATGAAGTCGGTCGTGGTGCGAAGCTCGCCCGCAAGCGTTCGGGCATCCTTGTTCGACACACCGCCCACGCATTTGAAACTGGTATTGGAAAGTAAGCTCGAACGCAGTCCCGTCGAGAGCTGGTCGAGCGTTTGATGCGCCAAGGTCAGCGACACCCGGTATTTACGGGCTTGCGAGAGGATCGTTTCAATTGAGTCGTCGAAATACTCCTGCGCCTCGTCGATATAGACAAAGGTGGGCGTTCGCTCGCTTGCCTTCACAGTCGAACGCTCAAGCGCGGCTTGGGCGAGCATGGCGATGAAGAAGCGTCCCAATAGGCTGCTGCCATCGGATTTGAGCATGTCCTTGGCCGTATTGACGAGGATGATTTTGCCCGATTGGAGTGCTGCGAACAAATCGAGCTTGTTGGCCGTCTGCGCGAACATGCGCTCGAAGGCCGGGGTCGAAAGCACACCCCATAGGCGCTTGAGGATCTGTTTTTTGGTCGCGGCAAAGGACGGATGGAAGAACTCGGTGGCGAAGAAATAGCGCGCCGACCCGTCGAGCTTGTCCATATGTTCTTTGAACGGTCGGCCATCCTCCATTAGCTGCATGAGCGTGTGGATCGTCGCGTCGGGGATGGTGAGCATCAACCGCGCCAGATAGCGAAAGATGACGCCCTGCTTCTGGGTTAGCTCCGCACCGAGCATCTCACCGAAAAAGGTTTCGTAGAGTTCGATAACGCCGTTCAACACCCGCTCGCGGTCGGCAGCATCGTATCCGTCCACCCGCTTGGTGTTCGTTGCAAACAGATTGAGCGACGCGGGGTAGTCGACATCGGACGGGTCGATCAAAACGAGGCGCTCAGCAAGCGAGTTCGGTGCGAGGGGATCGAACAGGTCGAGCCGCACTAGCTTGTTGATAAGGTCGCCTTGGCTGTCGATGACGACAACCGATCGCTCGTCGCTTTGCGCCTTCCGTAGGTCGGCATAGATCATTCGCTGCATCAACTGGGTCTTTCCGTGCCCGGTGCCGCCGACGATGTGGCAATGTTCGAAGCGCGCCTCGTCAGAAACGTGGAACGGCACCGGCAACCGCAGCAATTTCAGGAAAGGCGTGTCAGCAAAATAGAGTTCGACCAATTCGTCGAGCGATTTTCCTGACATGTCGCGGTGGGTCGGGTGCTTCAATCGCTCGGCGCGTTCGTGCGGGTTGTCAGTTGGGCTAAATCCCGACGCCACCATAAGGTTGCGGGTGAGGGTGCGCTGTAGATCGTCGAATAGCCCGTATCGTATCGTGTCGTCGTCATACGGAAACAGCATGATGCTGCTCAGAAGCTCATGGGGGTCTTCGACCATTTCGATCAAAGGCACCCCAAAGGCATCGTCGCTCCAGGGCGAAAAGCACGGCTCGGGAAGGGCAGCAAAGACGCTTTCGTAGAGGGAGGTGAAGCGCCTGCCGACGATACCCAGCAAATAGTCGGGGTCGCTGATCCAGCGTTTGCGTCGTTCGATCATGGCGCGGAAGTTCACCGCCACCTCAAGATCGCTCTCGATGCTCTCCCACAATGCGGCGACCGGCATGATATCTTCGCGCCGCAATATGGCATCGCTTGCCATATAGAGTTCGACCAAGATTTCGGTCGCGGGCGCGCGCTTGACGCTGTCGGTTGCGTCACTGAGCCATTTGGCGACAAATCCCTCGGGCGGAGTCTCGGCGAACACCGATGTGTGCCAGCGCTCTTGCACACTATCCCATGCTGCGCGGGTATCGCGAAGCTCGGTGCTTCGAGGATTGGCACTCAACAGCGATTTGAGATTGCCCCATGCCACCTCAGAGTTCCAAGACCTCCTCGCCGCCAAAGGTCGCGGCGGCGTCGAGCACCTGCTTGAAGGTTGCTGCTGCCTCTTTGATCTGCCCCTCGACGGCGAGCATTTCCATGATGTCCTTGCACTCGATCTTCTTGCCGTTGGTGAGGTCGCTCACCTTCACGGAGATGTTCATGGAAGCCAGCACGATGTTTGCGGCAACGGCGGCCGTGAAGCCCATCACGCCCGTGCCTTTGGCCCGCGTGTCGCTCCTTTCATAAAGCAGGGTGTCGCCGAGCTTGTATCGCGCGATATGTTCGCGCTCGGCATCCGTGATCTCGGCCCGAACCTCAAACACGAACATAGCCTTGCCCATAAGGCTGGATTTTTGGCTACGGCGAATGAGCAGCTTCATGGTTTTGTCCCCCCGGATTTTAGATGAAAGCTATATGGTCACGTCCTTGGGTAATTGGCTTGCAATGCGCTCGAACAGCGCGCGCGGATCGCAGCCAAGCGCGCGGGCAATGACGTAAAACTCGATCACGTCGATCCGACGTTCCCCACGCTCGATATAGGAAACGAACGGCTGTGGTCGCCCTAAGCGCCTTGCCAGTTCAAGCTGGGTCACACCCGCAGACTTCCTTGCCGAGACGAGCACGTCGAGCAGCACGGCATATGCGGGAGTGAACACAGATTTCGGCACACGCACCTTGGGACAGGTGAAATTGAGCCACTTCCGATAGATACGATCTTCGGATATATGATATTCATATACTTTGGTCTGATGCGGGGGTTGTCGGATATGAATGCACGTCACCTTGTTGCCATCGCAGCGGCTTCGTTCTCGACGATAGCGCTCGCTGCCAGTCCTAAAGCGGCGACGATTCAGATGGTGACGATCTCCGACGTCGGTCGGCCACATACCGTCATCGACGGTGCTTGTGCGGCGGCAATGTATCCGCCGATGACCATGGCGGATGGGTTCGATAAGACGCTGAACAATGCACAGTCGGCCTTGGCCGATGTCGCCAAGCGCAACGGGGCCGATGCCGTGGTCGGTATGACGATTTCGTGGGAGACGCCCAATTCGGTCGGCGCGAAGGGAAGGGTGTTGGTCTGCGGAACGCTGGTGAAGTTCAAATAGCGCCCGGTGCAAATGTCCGACCACTAAACGCCCTGCTTGGTGTCCCGTCGATCATCAGCTTGATATAGAAGGCATGGTTGGGCAGATTGAGCAGATCGAGAACGTCGAAGGTCGGCTGAAACTCGCGAGCTAGAACGCTGGCATCCCCCGGCCCCACTCGAAAAGATACGAGCGTCCCTGCGTTACCCAGCACCGAATGTCGCACGTCGTCGTCGAGCTGATGGAGATACTGGTGTGCGACGACCAAACCCAAGCCCACCTTCCTCATTTCCGGCATCATGTTGGCGAAGGCGAGCGTGGTGAACGTCTGGAACTCATCGACATACAGGAAGAACGGACGACGCTCGGATATGAACGTCTCTGATCGGCTGAGTGCTGCCAGTCCGATCGTTGCCACCATAATGCTACCGAGAATGTTGGCGCTGTCCTCACCCATCCGTCCTTTGGCGAGATTCACGATCAAGATGCCGCCGGTGTCCATAACGGAGCGGAAGCTGATGGGGATTTCAGGTGCGACCAATGCCCGATACAATCGTGGATCGGTAAGGAGCGCACCGAGCTTGTTCTGAATCGGTGCGACCATCTCCGCGCGCAAACGATCCGGTAGCTGTTCAAACTCGTCAAGCCAGAAGCGACGCACCACGTCGCTCCTAATCCCGCGCACCACCCCCTGTCGAAATGTCTTGTCGCCGTAGAGGCGGAGAACATCGGGAAGGACAGAACCGTCGCGCTCGATCAAGGCATAGAGGGAGTTGCGAAGGACGTGTTCCATGCGAACGCCCCAAGCATCGCCCCATAGCTTCTTCATGGCGTCGAGAAGACCGTTAACCGCCAGCGGTATCTTGTCCTCGCGCACCCGACGTAGCGGGTTGTATCCATAGGGCTGATGGCGTGCTGCGGCGTCCAGATAGATAAACGGGCGTCTGCTCAAGCTGGCGGCATCCCGCATCCGCTCAGCAAGGTCGCCATGTGGATCAATGAGGGCAAACCCTCGGCCATGCTCAAGATCGGATCGCGCCAGCGTCTCGATCAGCGTCGATTTCCCGACGCCGGTCTTTCCCAGCATATACATGTGCGACAGCCGGTCGGTCTGTTTAATTCCGAAGCGCGTGAACCGGTTGCGGGAGTTGGTTTCGGCGAAATAGGATATGTCCATCGGGCCATTGTGCGCGGACGCAGCCACACTGACACGGGGGCAGAATATCCGCTCTATGGCTGGCCTTCATACAACGGACGCAGAATCTCGTCAGGCGCGATCTGGAGCGCCCGGCAGAATCTCACGAATTCGTACACATCAAGACGTCGCTGACGCCGCTCGATTTTGCTGATCGCCGATTGGGTGTCGCCGAACATCGCCCCGAGGTCGGCTTGCGTGATGCCGAGTTCCTGCCGCCGCGCTATCAGCCGGTCGATGATGTCGATGTACGGCTGCTCGAAGGCGGACTTGCGTGAATACGGCATAGTCACGCCCATTCGCAGGCCATTTTAGAATAGTGCAAAATAGACTATTGACTTGCTTTCGAGCTGCGCTGAGCATTCGCAATGGGAACAGATGGGTGGGGAAGGCGGATGGGTAAGGTGTTGCGATCTGGAACGACGCTGGTTGGCGTCCTCGTCCTTGGAGCCTGTTCGGGGGCCAGTGGGCTTAGCGCCGCCGACAAGACGGGGATCATGGCCGACGCCAAGGCGCGCCTCCTTGCCAGAAAATGGCAGTCTCAGTTGTTTCAGATGAGTATGTGTTCGGACGTCTTTTCGGTCGGCGATCCGCAAATTGTCGACACGACCCTCGGGAAGGACACGGGGAAGGTGAAGATGATCATTCCCATAATCGTCACCAACCCTGAAACGCATTTTGGTCAGCAGACGGCACCGGATAAGGCGTGCTACGGGTTCGCTCACCCAGGTTGGAATATCAACGAACCCTACAACGTCACGTACGAGTTCCAGATTGAGCATTGGGAATCGGGCTGGCGCGTATCGCAGATACAAGCCAACGGGTTCTGATCCCCGACAATCGTCAAAATGGCAGTCTCCCGTAAGCGCGGCTGCCGGTCTTCAAAGGCTGTTCGACGGCCCTCTGATCGTTGTCGTCTCGGTAGTGACGCAATCTCCGTCGCGTTCCTCAAGTTTGGTTGCAAGGCGCGAAAACATTGTCCGAAGTGCTTTTCGCGTCAGCCTCCACGTGTGGTGCCACAGAAAATCAAAGGCGCGACCACTCAATTCCCAAAACTTGATAACGGCCTCGGCGCAGCAGACAATGAACCTTGCGATATAGGGTGTAGCGTGCACAATGACGGTCACTGAACCAAGCCAGAACAGGAACTGGCAAGCTTGATCTGTAAGTGCCAACCACTCTGGCATAGAACCGTGCCCAGCAAGCATATGCGCTAGGTCGGATGTCAACAGGGCATAGTGGCTAAGGCCGGAAAAGAGGGTTAGTATTATGGCATGCGGGGCATTTCGACTCATGGCCAATCTCCTAGACTGACTGTTGTTGACTAGCCCCGCTAGGCTGGGGGCGCGGCGCCAACCGCAACCCAGTCACCTAGACCCCTGATTTTCCGAGCTATGGCGCGGAAGATTGGGGGTCTTTCTTTGGTGTGGAAAACACAAACCGCCACCCAAAGAGAAGCAAGGCTTCTAGTTGCTCGCACGTCCCGCAGGGCGAGCGTTGGAGTGGCGCTGGGCGGGGCCAGCCGGTATGCCAAGATGGCACCATCTGGTGGCGATACCCCCCATTTACCACCAGATGTAGAAAGCTATCCCCAAATTTTTTGATGAAGGCAATCGGACATTTGGATGAGTCTGAAAACGATACTATCGTCCAAATACGGGGCTAGGCTGGTACTGCCAGCGATACTGTAAATGGGGGGAATACGTGCCAAAGGCCAAGCAGCGACTGCATCGGCGAATCGGTCGATGGAAGCCTATAACGAAAGGTATGGAGCGAAAAAACCCCGACTCGATTCGGAAGTTCTTTTTTGACGTGATCGCGCATGACTACGGCAAGGATACGGTTCCGTTTGCGGATGCGATCCAGTGGGCCATTTCGCGAATAACTCCTAACGAGCAGCGCCTTTATCACTACCCACGAACGGCGGAGTGGCTGTACCTAGCGACGAGAAACGAAAAGCATATTCACTATGGCGATATTGAAATTGCGGCTCGGAGTATGGGTTTGCCGACGGCGCTTATCCTTACCTACACACGTATTTTCTCCGAGTTCCAGTCTGACGAAAAGACGAAGGCGATGAAGTCCCTTCGCCTTCTCGAGGCCTTCAAAGCGTCGATTGAAGCACTGATTGCCATCGTGTCGGCTCATGCTGCCAGTCCGACCGTGGGCGATACTCGGCTGTCGTTTGAAGATTTCGATGCGATGAGGAAGGCATATAGAACGGCTTTTGATCTGCCATTGTTTGACCAACCCGAATGAAAAACAGCCTCCCGCTAGGGAGGCTGTAGGTCACCATTCTCCCGCTGCCACAATCTCATGCAGATAGGTGGCAGCCTGATTGGCAAGCCGGGAGGCTGTAAAAATCGCACGGGTATCGTTTTTGAGCAGTTGCAGCCAATGCCCGACGTAAGCGGCATGGTCGGGACGAGGCGTGTTGCTCACGCCCAGGTCGGCACATAGGAATGCTGCACCGATCTCGGCCACCAATTCCTCGGCGGCAACGTCTTCCATCTTCAATCGTTCACCGAACCTATCGAGACGGTGCTTTGCCCCGGCCCAGTGTACGAGTTCGTGGAGGACCGTTGCGCCGTATGCCTGAGTGGCGGAGCTTGTCGGCGTGTCGATGAAACGGCCGATCTCGGGCATTTCGATATAGTCGCCGGGGATATTATAGCGAGCCATCGTGCCGATATGCACGTCGGCCTTACTGGCCTGCACGAACAACGCCACCGATTCCATGATCTCGCCGGTTCCCGGTTGACGCCTCTCCTCCGGCGGCGTCCAACCTTCGACTTGATCGGCATTGAACACCCTTGATGCTCGGGCAAAGAGCCGAATGGAAGGCTCGTCCCCTTGGGCTTTCGACTCCTCCTCGATCCGTTTGAAGAAGACGATGGTGGAACCCCTCTCGCCCTTGGCGACCTGAGCGCCCACCTCCTGCCACTGACGGTATGTTCCCCAATACCCGCTGCGATATCCCTGCTCATACGCCTGCGCCCAAAGCGCGATGACGTTGATGCCGTGATATTCCATATGCGTATGAGCGTTCTGCGGCTTTGCGATGGCAACACCGTTTCCATGCCACGGCATAACGAACTCACCGGCTCCCGCTTCGATTGCGGCAACGATAGTGTTGGTGACGGCACGATATACATCGAACCGTTCACTCGAAAGAACATCGGATTTCATATTTTCCTCCTGCACAAGCGGGAGCGTCCCAAGGATTGAGGCGCTCCCCATTGCGAGGGAGGTTCCGAGGTTCAGTGTGGGGCAGGGGGCCGATGTCGGCACGGGGGCACAATATCGGCTGGGCCGATGATCTGGTGCGGGTCGAGGGACTTAGGGACGTAAGGGACTTATTCCGGGGAACATATCGACCTCACCATTTTCGGCGTTATCGGTTGTCCCGATAATCTGCCGCCGTGCAGCATTCGATCTGGTGCATGACACTGAGAGCGTCATGCTCATTGCCGACGAACACCTCGACGATTTCATTTGCCGGTATGAACGAGCGTTCGGCGACCGCCTGACCCGTGAAGATGCCCGTCCGATCGCTACTGGCCTCGTCGATCTCTACCGTCTCATCACGCGGCCTTTGCCAGATACGGACTCTCATCCGGTGCAAACCGATCCCGAAGCAGCTTAAGACTACGCAGCTCGATTTCCCTGTTCGGGTCTGCGAGGCTGTCCGATATGTCCTTGAGAAGCCGGTTTCCGGTCGCCATCGTCTGGTCAGAAAAAGTTCTAACATCCTCTACGACAGTGCACCGACGTGGAATTTGCCCAAAAAATGGGTTCACCGAGAAGGGTTTCATGGCCTCAACGCTCAGTATTTTGCCCTTAAGTAAAAAGTTCGAACCGACCGTTTTGATGATTAATTGACGATCACTTTTTGTACCCTGCAAAAACCAATCCACGGCGCATCTGCTGAACGAAATCACGTCGCGCAAAAGTTCGAACCGATTTTGTGGATCTGGTTCGGCAAGCCCTTTTTGAAGCGTTTCACCCTCGGATGCGAGCCGTGCTTTCTCAAGGACAAACTCGTCATCGGACAGCATGCGACGCAAACGCATGGCAGTGAGTTCGCGTATTTGCGACGCATTTTCGTCCATAGCGGCCAAGCATGATCGACGCTGAGTTTCCAATGTTTCTTGATTGGAAGCCCGTTCGCGCTCCAACGCATCGAACGCCCATTCTTCAACATCGCGATCAATGGCGAGGGATGACAAGAAGGCGATAAACTGCTGTTCGAGCACATCCTGTTCGACCGAGCGTTCCACGCACTTCGGCCCTAACCCGCGTTTGGTGCAGTGATAATAAGTGTAGCGTGAGCCATATCTGTTCGTCTTTTGCTCGGCAGTCACCATCATGCCGCACGTTCCACAGCGAATGAGGCCGGTATATAAAAAGTCGTGACGGGAAGATTTGGCAATGCCGTCACGCTTCAAGAGCCACTGGACCCGCGCGAACTCGTCTTTGGTGACGACCGGCTGATGCTGGCCGGGATATATCTGTCCCTTCCAGAGTATCTTGCCCGCATAGAATGGATTGCCCAGCATTTTGTAGATCGTGGACAGAGCGAGCGGTTTGCCGCCGCTGCGTCGTTTGCGGGGAGAAACAAAACCCCATTCGTCGCGGGCAATGAGGGCGATCTGACGCGGCGAAAGCACGCCCGTCAGGAACATGTCGAATATTCGTCGCACCAGCGCAAATCTATCTGCATCTGGCAGGATCGTGCGCGTCACCGGACAATTGAGATAGCCGATTGGTGCATGGTTGGGTCGCCAGCCCTTTTCGAGCTTCGTCTGGTTGCCGCGTTTGACGTTTTCCGACAGGGCATCGCTGTAGTATTTGGATTGCCCGAACATGATCGACAGCATGAATTTGCCCTGCGAGTTGTTCTCGAAGGTGTAGGTCGAGAATTTCAGGTCATGCAGCACGCCGCAATCGAGCAGATAGATAATTTGCCCGCCGTCGATGGAGTTGCGCGCCAGTCGGTCGGGTGCCCAAGCGACGATGCCCTCGGCCTCGCCACGCTCGATCCGTGCGAGCATCTGGGCGAATATCGGTCGTCCGGGGGACTTGGCACTCCTTGATTCCACGAAGGTCTGGACGACCTCGATGTCATCCCGGTCGCCGAACGAACGTAGCATCGCTTGTTGTTGGGATTCGAGCGAAAGGACTTGTCGATCCTCAGCCTCGGACGATTTTCGGCAATAAAGAAAATATCTCATAGGGGCCGGAATACGTCCCTTACGTCCCTAAGTCCCTCCGAACCGTCGCTATGAATCCGCGCGGACGTTGTGCAAGTTAGGAGGAATATTGGGAAAATAGGGAGTAGGGAGTGCATGGGTAGGTAACGCCGGAATCATACGCTTTGAATCCGATTCACGCGAATCGCGCTATCCCCATCGTGCGACGAACAGACAGCGAGCAACAGGCGTCACAATACCTCTCATACCGGTATTGTGACGCCTGTCGTTAAGGTGCCGTCCCCCTCATGCTGGTGGAATGACACCTGCCAAAACCGATACCACGATACCGACTATTTCGCGGGTCTGCCCCGATGGGACGATGGTCGAACTGCTATATGACGCCGATACGGCAACCACCGCACTTGCCGTCTGTGCACCTGATGGCTCGATAACGGTCGAGGCCCAGGTCGATCTTCCGACCGGCGAGCGCCTCATCCCGTATGCCGCCACCAATAACCTGCTGACCTCGGGATGTGTGCTGCTGCCGTCAGCGGTCGGCGAGTGCGTATCGAAGGCGGAACTGATCGGTGACATCAAGGCGTTCATCCACCGTCATGTCGATCTGCCAGAACTGTACGAAGACATCGCCGTTCATTACGTTCTGCTGACATGGGTGCACGATGCGTTCAACGAACTGGGTTATCTCAGGTTTTTAGGAATGCCCGGTAGCGGCAAGACCCGCCGCCTGCTCGCCATAGGATCGCTCTGCTACAAGCCCTTCTTTGCATCGGGGGCATCCACGGTTTCCCCTATATTCCATGTGCTCGATGCCTTTGGTGGCACCCTCATACTCGACGAAGCCGATCTACGGTTTTCGGACGCCACTGCCGATCTGACCAAAATTCTCAACAACGGCACGATGAAGGGTTTGCCGGTGCTCCGCACCATGACCAACAGGTATCGCGAACTCAATCCGCAAGCGTTCAAGGTCTTCGGCCCCAAGCTCGTCGCCATGCGTGCACCCTTTGCGGACGATGCCCTTGAAAGCCGTTTCATCACCGAATCTACCGGTAACGCGCCACTGCGTCCCGACATTGATATCCATCTGAGCGATACGATGAAGTCTGATGCGCTGCTGCTTCGTAACAAGCTGTTGGCATGGCGATTTCAGGCCCGACACGCGGTCGGCCCTGACCCTCGTCGACTGGTCGACGGTCTGTCTCCACGGGGTAACCAGTCGGCTTTGGCACTGCTGTCATTGATCGACGACGAACCGCTGCGAACTAAGATCGCGGACGACCTCGTGGCTTGCGAGGCGCGTGTGACAACAAAACGCGCCGCCTCAGCGGACGCCACGATGGTCAAGGTCTTGCGACTGATGTTCCGCGTGGCACCGACACCGTATCTGACGCTCGCTGACATCACCGCGCAGTTCAACGATGCGATGGCCGAGCATGGTGCTGCACCAATCGAGAGCAAGGCAACGGGCTGGTTGGTGCGCGGGAAGCTCGGACTGGTCACAACCAAGACGCGAGGCGTCTATGTCATCCCGCAAAGCGAACGCGGTAAAATCGACGCGCTCGCGGACAGGTTTGGTTTGCCGGCCGAAATGGTGATAGCGGCACCGGAGATTGCGGCGCTGGGATTTCTTGCGCGAAGCGCAAAAATATCGGCCTGACCGATATTGTGACGTCTCCCGCGAAAACGGGTGCGACGCGATGATGAATGGAGCGACCGTTTAGGTCGCAGCCATAATTCCAACCCTTATGCCTCACAAAAATTCTGTGCGCCGTGTCCGTAATCGTTCCGCCCTCACCCAAGAAGAGCTGTGCAATCTGGTCGATATATCGCAATCGACGCTTAGCGAGCTTGAGCTTTTTCGAGAGGCGACGAGCCTCGACACCGCACTTGCCCTCCAGGTCGTTTTCGGGACGCAACCCCGAAAGCTCTTTTCAGTTCTATATGCCCGTATTGAAAACGCCGTAATGGGCCGTGCTGCTTCGCTCGATCAAAAGCTCCGCGACAAAACCGACGCGCGATCACTTAGAAAGCTGCGGACGCTCGACGATATGGTCAAGCGCGCGACCTCTCAAACCACCGAGCTATGATGCCAAAGAACTCTCTTATCTTTGCGCTTCATGCCACCTCGCGCGGGTTCGGTTATGTCGTCTTTGAAGGCCCGTTCGCGCCTTATGACTGGGGAACGGTCATCGCGCGAGGGGATAAGAACGGCATCTGCTTACAGAAACTGGAACGGATGCTGGATCGCTTTCTGCCGGAAACCCTGCTGCTCGAAGATGTCAAAAGTGTCGCCAAGCGAGGCGAACGGATTGCTCGCCTCTATAAGGCGATTGCCAGTCTGTGCGTCAGTCGCAACATAGATATCGCCGTTTATACCCTCGGCGACATCAAGGCATGTTTTGCCAGTGTGGGGGCCGTGACCCGGCAGGAAATTGCCGAAAGTGTTGCCCGCCAGATTGATGCCTTCGGGTATCGAAAGCCAAAACCGCGCAAGGCATGGCAGAGCGAGGATCGGCGCATGGCAATGTTTTGCGCCGCTGCACTTGTCCTGACCCACTACCAAATGGGTGCGCTAACACTTTTCGACGATCTGTCTCGTTGAGTGTCCAGAACGGACGATCTGCGATTGAACGGTACTGACCCGAATGAAGATCAAAAAGGGGAGGCGTTTGTTACGCCTCCCCTGACTTCAAAATACGTACACTTGATCCTGCGAGGTGGATTTCGGTCTGCCTTAGCAGCCCCATGCCGATATATCCTACGTGTTCTCGCCGCTGTCGTTTCGACGCAGCGCTCGCGTATGGGCAGACGAAAACCTCAATCTGCGTCATCTGCTCAAACCAACCAACGTAACCCGATGTGACGAATCCGTTGACGTCGCTACCGTCCATCATCGTTGCAGAACTGATTTGTTGGGTGATCGGCCAGCCTAGAAGTGACACCCAGTCCTCGAAAACCAACAGCTGAAACGAAGAACCTGTGTCCACCATCAACGGTGATGTGACCGGTTTACCATCGTCCTTGCCATAGAAAGCAAGTTCGATGAGCGGATGCCCGCGCTGGCTATAGTGACCCGTCTGCGAAACCGACACTTGCAGGCATTCCTACCTGTGTCGTCCATGATGGGGTCGTTGCGCCGAAGCGAGCCTCGAAGTTTTCACAGGCCTCGCGCCGTGTTCCGCCAAAAACATATGCCCCCGATTCAGCATCGATGGAAACCCACTCACCGAAATGCAGTGGCTCAATCGTAGCTTCTAGTTTCGCATAGTGTTGCTTGGCTTGGCTGGCAACAGCATCCAACCTTTCCCAAAATGCGTTCATGTCTCTCCTCCCTTCGTCAAGGAGGGGTGCCGTCAAACTCCCTTTGCGGGAGCTGGCAACAGCCCCCACATTTAGCAGTCTCACGGTTCTATTTTTTGGATGTTGGTCGCTTGCAAATGCAAACACTCCCAACAGCCCACCTAATACTGTATCAGACGCGCTTACTGATTGCACATAATCGCGCACACGGATCGCTTCGCTTTTAACTTGTCGTGCTACATTCCAAGCCCTTGTGCGCACTGCCATCTTCAGTCTCCGGCTTTCAGTAGGCTCTGGCCGAAGCAGCGTAGTCTTTCAGACATTAAAATGTCTTGCAGAGTCTGGTGAACGGGGGCGTAAGCGACGCTTGCTGCGGCCTGTCGCGCTCAAACATCTGGGTGTCTAGGCAACGAGCCAACGACAATCTCCCTAAGTGAACAAATGGTTTATTGGTTACCAAAAAGTTAATCAACCTAGGGTCGGCAGATGGTGCATAACTGTCGGTAGGCTGCCCCTTGGATGGGCTGCTCCCCCTCGAATTTGAGTGCCATTTCGAGTTTTGACGGCGTGATGTCGTAGGCAAAAACCTCCTTGCCCCCGACTCCGATCCTCCTAAGATTCCTGTTCAAAGCGGGAAGGGCGGCATATGCCAAGCGACGGTACACCCAAGCGTGTCGGTATCTGGATCAGAGTTTCGACTGAGGATCAGGTGAGGGGCGAAAGCCCCGAACACCACGAACGCAGAGCGCGTGCATATGCCGAAGGTCGCGACTGGCAGGTCGTCGAAGTGTATCGTCTCGATGCCGTGAGCGGCAAGGCGGTGATGCATCACAGCGAAGCCAAGAGGATGCTCGCCGACATCAAGCGCGGGCATATTACGGGGCTGGTCTTCTCGAAGCTCGCGCGCCTTGCGCGCAACACCCGTGAACTTCTCGAATTTTCAGAACTGTTCCGCGCGTCGAACGCCGACCTGATCTCGCTGCAAGAAGCCATTGACACAAGCTCTCCCGCCGGTCGCTTGTTCTTCACGATGATCGCCGCAATGGCGCAATGGGAACGCGAGGAAATTGCCGACCGTGTGCGGGCCTCGGTGCCGGTGCGCGCCAAGATGGGCAAGCCGCTCGGCGGTGGTGCCACGTTTGGGTATCGCTGGGTCGATAGGCAGTTGGTGCCTGATCCTAAGGAAGCGCCGGTTCGCGCGCTCCTCCATGAACTGTTCGTCGAACATCAACGCAAGCGCACGGTCGCCCGCATCCTCAACGAACGCGGATATCGCACCCGCAACGGGTCGAAGTTTTCCGATACCACAGTTCGCAACCTGCTTGATGACCCCACCGCAAAGGGTCTGCACCGCGCCAATTACACATACAGCGACGACCGCACTAAATCATGGGCGCTCAAGCCCGAAACCGAGTGGGTGTATCATCCGGTCGAGGCGATTGTGTCCGAAAAGCTGTGGGACGAATGCCAGGGCATTCTCCAAGCGGTAGCAGCCCGACGAAAGCCAATCACACGGCGCAATGTCCAGTTGTTCTCGGGCTACGCCTTTTGTCAGTGTGGCGGCAAAATGATGGTGCCGTCGAACTCGCCAAAATACATCTGCGACACCTGCCGCAATAAAATTCCCGTCGCCGATCTGGAAGCAGTGTTTCAGGAACAGCTTCGCCATTTCCTCATCGAGCCTGATGAAATCGAAGCGCACAACCGCGCCGCGCAAGAGGCAATGCGCGACAAAGAACGCCTGCTCGAAACTCTCGTCGCCGAGCGCAAAAAGATTGAAGCTGACGAACGGGTGATATTCGAGCTTCACGCCAGTGGACAAATTCCGACCGAAGATTTTGGTCGCCACCATCGCCCGCTTAGCGAGCGCATAGGGCAACTGTCCGAGGAACTTCCCAAGGTTCAAGCGCAACTCGATCTACTGAAAATCGCCTCCGTCTCGCGGAACGAATTGATGGGAGAGGCGCGTGATCTGGCTGAAAGATGGAACGACCTTCCACACCTTGAAAAACGTCAAATCATCGAAGCGATCACCGACCGCATCGTTATCGGAAAGGAGGATGTCGAGATCATGCTTCTCCACCTCCCTTTTCAAGCAACTGACGGCATAGACGCAACGCGGCTATGCCGCTGCGGCCACCTCGGCGATCCGGCTTTGGCGTGCAGCCGTGCGCCGAAATGCGCGGCGGACTATCAGGCGAAAGTGTCGGGGCCGATGCTCGACCGCATCGATCTGCACGTCGAAGTGCCTGCGGTCAGCGCCGCCGATCTCGTCCTGCCGCCGCCGTCGGAAGGTTCTGCGGAAGTGCGTGCCCGGGTGGCGGCGGCGCGCGCGGTGCAGTCGGCACGTTACGGCGAAGGCGGTCCGCGCACCAATGCCGAAGCCGATGGCGAAGTCCTCGAAAAGCACGCAACTCCCGACGAGCCCGGTCGTCGCCTGCTGGCGCAAGCCGCCGAAGCGATGCGGCTGTCCGCGCGTGGCTATACCCGCATCCTGCGCGTCGCCCGCACTATTGCCGATTTGGCTGGCAGCGAGGGTGTGGGCCGCATACACATAGCCGAGGCGCTGAGTTACCGACGGCAGGCGCCAAGGAATTGACGGGGAAACGGGGGAGCTAGACGATGGAATGGATGATCATGCCGCTGAAGCGGTACGCCGAATTCAGCGGGCGTTCGCGGCGGAAGGAATATTGGATGTTCTTCCTGTTCAACATCCTCGTCGGCCTCGGTTTTCTGGTTCTGATGCTGGTCTTTGGCGGGGCCGCGCTGTTCGCGGCGGGCGCGGGCGGCGATACTTCCAATCCGGCGGCACTGATGGCCGCCGGTGGCGCGGTGGGCATCATCTATCTTCTCAACGTGCTGTTCAGCCTCGCCATGCTGATCCCGTCGATCGCGGTCGGGGTGCGGCGCCTGCACGACACCGACCGGCGCGGCTGGTGGTTGCTGGCCCCGCTGGCGCCCTATGTGGCGATTTTCGTGTTGAGCTTCGGCATGATCGGCATGGCCGCATCGGGCGGCGCAAACGAGACGACGACGGCTGCGTCGGCGGCCGTGCTGATCGGCATCTGCGGACTGGCGGTGTTGGTGCTGGGCGTGATGCTGCTCGTCTTCATGTGCCTGGAAGGAACCCGCGGCCCCAACCGCTTCGGTCCCGACCCCAAAGACCCGGGCGGAGACCTCGAAACCGTGTTCAGCTGACGCTTGCAGGCGCGGGGCGCGCGTCGTAAGCGGCGCGTCCCAGCCTGTGCGGGCGTGGTGGAATTGGTAGACGCGCCGGACTCAAAATCCGGTTCCGCAAGGAGTGTGGGTTCGATTCCCACCGCCCGCACCACCTGGAAAAATACATTAAAATGCCGGATTCAAGTACTCGCTTCGATTGCTTTCGGCAGACGAGCGTGACCCTGTGACGTCACAATTTGTTTGCGGGTAATTTCGGAGCCGTCAGTGCTCCAGCGTGATGTCGACCTCACACTCTCCGATCTAGGCAGATACGCCGGCCAAACTCGTGACGGAATTTACTAATGTCGTTCCCGCGCGCTATGATAATGTCCGGTCAGCGACGGCGCGACGCGACACCAAACTGCCCCCAAAACGCGAGCCAACGAATCTACCGATTGAGAATGTTCGCCAAGAAGGTGCGGCCCTGATTGAGCTGATCTATCCTTGACCAAGTGAACGTTATCAGATAGGTGAACGTTCACAATCGGCGATCCGAGGCATCGGGCGAACGAATTTGGGGAGGAAAAACGGTATGAAGGCATTGCGCAAACCCGCATTTGGGCAGCTTTTGCTGGGAGCTTCGGTGCTCGCGATCGGATTCGCAGCACAGCCGGTCGCGGCACAGACTGCTGCGGCGGACACCCCTTCAACTGCAGACGAAATTGTCGTCACCGGTATCCGTGCAAGTCTTCGCGCCTCGCTCGATATCAAGCGCGATGCGCAGGGTGTTGTCGATGCGATTTCTGCCGAAGACATCGGAAAATTTCCTGACACCAACCTTGCCGAGTCGCTGCAGCGCATCACCGGTGTGTCGATCGACCGTAACAGTGGAGAAGGCTCCACGGTCACGGTTCGTGGTTTTGGGCCGGACTTCAACCTTGTCCTTCTCAACGGGCGCCAGATGCCAGCCTCGAGCCTTGGCGGCAGCAATGGCGCGCCAGCCTCGCGCAGTTTCGATTTCGGCAATCTGGCGTCCGAAGGAATCGCGGGAGTCGAAGTCTACAAGTCGGGCAGGGCAACGCTTGCCACGGGCGGCATTGGCTCGGTTATCAACATCAAGACAGCGCGCCCGCTGGACCGACCGGGCTTCCATGGCAGCATAGGCGCGAAAGGCGTCTACGATACGTCGAGCTTCGACGGTAAGAAGATCACGCCTGAGATTTCAGGCATCATCAGCGATACATTTGCGGATGGCCGCATCGGCATCCTCGTGAGTGGGTCTTACCAGAAGCGCAATGGGAGCCAGGCCCAGTTCAATGCGGGCTGGCGCGAAGGCTATCTGGGCAACGAAAACAACTGGGGTTCGCTGGCACTGCCGGGCGATCCGCGCTACGCGAACATCGCCAATCGCCCCGGTCCCAATTCGACCTATCAGGTCACCCAGAACGCCGGCTATGACTTCACGACATTTACGCGTGAACGCATCAACGGCCAGCTAGTTTTGCAGGTGAAGCCGACCGATACGCTGGTTGCCACCGTGGATTACACCTTCTCCCAGAACACAGTCGATGCACGCACGAACAGCATCGGTGTATGGTTCAATCACAACAATACGAGCAGCAGCTGGACCGATGGGCCCGCCGCAGGCCCGAACTTCTATGCCGAGACATTTACTGCGGCCGAAGGCAAGGATCTCGCCATCACTGGCGCAGTTGCGGCCAATCGCTCGATCAACCGATCGATCGGCGGCAATATCAAATGGGATGGTCCGGGCGGTCTTCGTCTCGAACTCGACGGCCATCACTCCACGGCGGAAAGCAAGCCGACCTCGCCCTATGGCAGCGCCATCGCAGTCGGCAGCGCAATTTTCGGCGTCCAGTCGCAACGCGTCGATTTTACCCATGCACTACCGGTCATTTCGGTCGCCATGTATCCAGGCTCGGCGATCACGGCGGCCAACATCCGCCCCGCAGGCAATGCGTTCCGCAACGCCTACATGCGCGACGAGATCAACGAGGTTTCGTTGAAGGGCGGATATGATTTCGACTCTTCGTTCATCGACAGCCTCGATTTCGGTGTCACCATGACCGACAACCGGGTGCGCTCGGCGTTCGGCGTGATCCAGAACGACACCTGGGGTGGCACATTGTCGGCGGCAGATACGCCAGACAGTCTTTATACCATCACCGGCTTGGCCAATGATGCGCGCGGTCAGGAAGGTGCGGGCGATCCGGCGATCATTCCGAGCTATTTCAAGATCGACACGGTTGGGCTGATTACGCTTTTGAACAGCCGGTTGGGAATCTGCGCCTCTGCGCAGGCGACGGGCACATGCCTTGCCAAGTTCACTGCCGATCGCACGGTCCACGAGCGCACTTGGGCTCCCTACATCCAATCGTCGCATACGTTCGATCTTCTCGATGGTCCGGCCCATCTCCGGCTCGGCCTGCGATATGAAAGCACTAAGATCGACTCTTCCGCCCTCGTGCCGATCCCGAACCGCACAGTGTGGACGGGTGGCAACGAAACCGCGATCATCTATGGCGCCAACCAGGCGTTTACGACGCTCACGGGGCAGTATCGAAACCTGTTACCGGCTATCGATTTCGACATGACGCCAGTGCGGAACGTCAGACTGCGTGCGTCGTACAGCCACACGATCACACGCCCCGATTATGCAAGTCTGCAAGGCGGTACCACGCTTGATTCGCCGATCCGTATAGGTGGCAGCACCGGTGCTAGCGGCAATCCCGGCCTGCTGCCCTATAAGTCGAAGAACATCGATCTTTCGGCAGAGTGGTATTACGCGCCGACGAGCTATATTTCGGTGGGATACTTCCACAAGGACGTCTCGAATTTTATCAGCCAGACGCAGGTCAATCAGCCTGCCTTCGGGTTGACCAATGCAGCGGGCGGGCCAAATGCGGCAGCGGCCCGGGCAGCACTCGGACCGAACGCGACCGCCGCCCAGTTGGTCGCCTATATCGCGCAGCGTTTTCCGGCGAGCTTCGATGTGGCAACCAATGGTATCATTGGACAACCAGGTGATCCGCTCGTCAACTTCATCATCACGCAGCCAACCAACAGCGCCCAGAAAGCCAAGCTCTCGGGTTGGGAATTCGCCGTCCAGCACAGTTTCTGGGAAACCGGGTTCGGCGCAATCGTGAACTACACGATCGTCAACAGCGACACGCAGTTCGATAATACCGTACGCTATACTGTGCCACAGTTTGCCGTAAACGGGGTCAGCAACAGCGCGAACGCCGTGCTGTATTATGACAAAAAGGGCGTTCAAGCCCGCATCGCTTACAACTGGCGTGCCGGCTTCCTTTCGGGCTATGGCTTCGATCCCTATTACATCGAATCCTATGGCCAGTTTGACGCCAGCGCGAGCTATGAGATCCGCAAGGGGCTCACGATTTTTGCCGAAGGCATCAACATCACAAATGCAGACCGTCGCGGGCATCAGCGCAACAACCAGACTGTGTTCTTCGCAGCTCCTGGCTATGCCCGATATGCAGCGGGCGTCCGTTTCGGGTTCTGACATTTGAGACTTGATCAGCATATTCTGTGACCCAAAGAGCCGCGCTGCACGCCAGCGCGGCTCTTTTTCTCCTTGGTTTGGGCGAATGTCCGCTATGGTTTCGGAGTGATGGTCGGCTCGGTTCAACAGGTTGTCATTGTAGGCGGCGGCACAGCCGGCTGGCTCTCTGCGTGTGTGCTCGCTGCCAGGCGACCCGATTTATCGATCACATTGGTAGAATCGCCTGACATTCCGACAATCGGCGTTGGCGAAGGCACCTGGCCGACGATGCGCGCAACTCTGGCGAGCATTGGCATTTCCGAGACGGAGTTCCTTGAGGCGTGCGACGCATCGTTCAAGCAGGGCTCTCGTTTCGATGGCTGGATCGATGGAACGACTGACGACAGCTATCTGCATCCATTCACTGGCTTGCCCCCTGGAGACGCGCGCGAACTGTTGGCTGCCTGGCACGAGGCGGGTCGCACAATGCCATTTGCTGCGGCAATGACATCGCAGCATGCGATTTGCGCGCGTGACCTTGCGCCACGGCAGCGTGCGATGCCTGACTATGCTGGCGCACTGAATTATGGGTACCATCTCGACGCCGGGAAATTTGCCGCATTGCTGGCAAAGCATGCAATTGAGCGCCTTGGTATCACTCGAATTGCGGATGACGTCACAGGCGTTGTCCCGTCGGACAATGGCGACATCGCTGCGCTCGAACTGCGCCATGGAAGAGCACTCGCAGGAGATTTCTTTATCGACTGCTCGGGGCAGGCCGCAATACTGATTGATGGCTATTGCAAGGCGGACTGGATTGATCGGTCGGATGTGTCATTCAATGATCGGGCGCTGGCTGTGCAAGTGCCCGTAACGGCAAATAGCGCTGTAGCATCACAAACTATCGGCACGGCCCATGAGGCGGGTTGGCTATGGGACATCGGCTTGCCGACACGTCGCGGTGTCGGCTGCGTCTACAGCTCGCGATTTATGGCTGATGATCAAGCCGAGCGTGTGCTCGCAAGCTATCTAAGGGCGAAGTTTCCAGACTTTGACGCCAGTCACCTTGCCCGCCGCAGGCTTTCATTTCGGACAGGCCATCGTGCGCAATTTTGGACGCGGAATTGCCTAGCCATTGGGCTGTCCGCTGGCTTCATCGAGCCACTCGAAGCCTCGGCGATCGTTTTGATCGAGCTGTCGCTCAACGCGCTAAGCGACAACTTTCCGGCGAGCCGGGCGACAATGGAAATCCACGCTGCGAGGTTCAACACGCTGTTTCGCTACCGGTGGGATCGGATCGTGGATTTCTTGAAGCTGCATTATGTTCTCAGTCGTCGTCCCGAGCCCTATTGGCAGGCGCAGCGCACAGCTGAAACGATCCCGCCCCGCCTGACAGAACAGCTGGTTCTTTGGCGTGAACAGCCACCGTCTTCATGGGATTTTCCGCAGATCGATGAGATCTTTCCAGCCGCAAGCCACCTTTATGTCCTTTACGGCATGGGATTTTCCGCCCCGCCTCAGCACGGAAAGCCGTCGGCGGCGGCCGTCTTGAGTCTTGCTGATGTGCGTGAGCGATCTCGCGGCCTGACTGCTGCCTTGCCGACCAATCGCACATATTTGTCGGCAGTCGCGGTTGAAGCCAAGCCGCACGCCCTGCAGGGAGCAATGGCCCGAACATGAGCAACCACCGGATCCTCAACAGTGCCGATCACGGCGACCTCAGAGTGCACACCGGCGCCGGCGCCCAATATGGCGACAATGTGATGGCTTGCCTCGCTCCCCCAGCGGAATTTCGGCAGATTCAGGGCCATTTCCCGATTGTCTTCCGGCGTGACATCGAGACCGGCGCATTTGGAGCCGTGGCGCTTTTCGGGTTTGAGAGCGGTGAGAATTTATTCCTTCAGGGCGAGACCTGGGCAGCCAGCTATCGCCCGATGGCGCTCGCAATCCAGCCTTTCCTTATTGGCCGCCCTGCCGAGGGGTTCGATACGCCGCGGGTCCATGTCGATACGAGGCATCCGCGGATCGCGATGGGTGGAGACGGAATGCGCGTGTTCGACGAAGACGGCCGCCCGAGTCCCTATCTGGAACTGATCGCCGAGCGCCTTGGCAACCTCGACTATGCTCATCGGCAGAGCCCGGCCTTCTTCGAGGCGCTTATCCGTTACGACCTGATCGAACCGTTCACGCTTGAAGTGCCTTTGAATGACGGCTCGCGTCATTCGCTTGTGGGATATCACACGATCAACGAGGGCCGCCTTGCAGAGCTTGACGGGGAAGCGCTCGGCCAACTGAATGCTGAGGGGCATTTGTCGCCCCTGTTCATGGCAATGGCTTCGCTTTCGCGCTTCGGCGAACTGGTCGCGCGCAAAAACGCACGGATTGTCGGTGGCTGACGCCGATCCGATATTTTTTGCTGCGATCCCTTCGGTTGTCGAGCGAGAGGCGGCAACCCCGGAGGCGCTCGACACATTGCTGCGGGGATGCCGGTCTCCCTTTGTGATCCGAGGACTGGTGGCCGACTGGCCCATGGTCCAGACCGGCCTTCGCGCACCCCGTGAGGTCAGGCAGTATCTGATAGAGCGCGCGCGAGACGTGCCATTTGCGGTTTCGGTCGGACAGCCAGGGCATAATGGCCGCATGTTCTATGATGCGGCGATGGATATGAATTTCCGGACGGCGCGGGGCAAGCTGACTGACATTTTCGGTGGGATCGACGCGAATGAGGGGCGTCGCGACCCGCCCAGCGTTTATCTTGCCTCGATCGACGTCCCGACGCATTTTGTGGGCATAGAGCAGGAAAATCCGCTCGATCTGGGTTCGCGCGAGCCACTGGTGAGTTTGTGGATAGGGACGCCAACGCGGATCGCGGCACACAATGATTTTCCTGACAATCTGGCCTGCTGTGTTGCCGGTGCACGCCGCTTTACGCTTTTTCCGCCCGAGCAATTTCGCAATCTCTACCTCGGGCCGATCGACAACACGCCGGCCGGTCGTGCTGTGAGCATGGTCGATTTCCATGCGCCCGATTTCGACCGCTACCCGCGCTTCGCTGACGCGCTTGCCAAGGCGCAGCTTGCCGAGCTCCAGCCAGGCGATGCCCTCTTCATTCCCTCAATGTGGTGGCACCATGTTGAAGGGCTCGCGCCGTTCAACATTCTGCTCAACTATTGGTGGCGCGACACGCCGCGCTACCTGGGCCAGCCGCAGGATGCCCTCAACCACGCTATCCTCGCGATCCGCGATCTGCCCGCCGAAGACAAGGCCATCTGGCGCGACATGTTCGCGCATTACGTGTTCGAAAGCGGCCCTGCCGTGGCTGCGCATATTCCCGAAAACGCCCGTGGCGTTCTTGATCCCCTGACGGCGGAGACCGCGGGGCGGTTGCGCGCCTTTCTCTTGAGGACTTTGAGCCGATGATGAGCGGATACACCAAACGCCGGATTGTTGTGGCTGGCGGCGGAACTGCCGGCTGGATGGCCGCGGCCGCGCTGGCGCGGACGATGGGTGATGCGATCGAACTGACGCTCGTTGAATCCGATGCCATAGGTACGGTCGGCGTGGGCGAGAGCACGATCCCGCCGCTGGTCACCTACAACCGATTGCTTGGGATCGGCGAAGCCGATTTCATGCGTGAGACCCAGGCGACGTTCAAGCTGGGCATCGAATTCGAAAACTGGAAACGCGATGGAGAATCCTATTTCCACTCCTTTGGCCTGACGGGCCGCGATCATTGGTCTGCGGGCTTTCAGCATTTCTGGATGCATGGGCTGACCAAGGGCCATTCGGCATCCTACGACGACTATTGCCTCGAACTGCAAGCAGCTCATGCGAGCCGGTTCGCGCATCTGCCGGACAACCGGATGAATTATGCCTATCAGCTCGATTCGTCGCTCTATGCGGCCTTTTTGCGGCGCATGGCAGAGGCCGATGGGGCCAGGCGGGTCGAAGGCAAGATCGCACGCGTTGAGCTTGATGGTGCATCGGGCGATATCGCCGCGTTGGTGCTCGAGTCAGGCACGCGCGTCGAAGGCGACCTGTTCATCGACTGCACGGGATTTCGCGCGCTGCTGATCGAGGGCGCGCTGCAGGTCGGCTATGACGACTGGAGCCATTATCTTCCCTGTGACTCCGCGATCGCCGTGCAGACATCGAGTGTCCGCCCGCCGATCCCCTATACGCGTGCGATTGCCCATGATGCGGGCTGGCAGTGGCGCATCCCCCTGCAACACCGGCAGGGCAATGGAATCGTTTATTGCAGCCGCTATCTTGACCGCGAGGTGGCGCTCGATCGCTTGGTCTCAACGGTTGAGGGGACGCGGCTGACCGAACCGAATTTCATCCGCTTCGTGACTGGCGCGCGGCGCAAGCAATGGCATCGTAACTGCGTGGCGGTGGGGCTGTCCGGCGGGTTCATGGAGCCGCTGGAATCGACGAGCATCCACCTGATCCAGCGCGCCGTCCTGCGCCTGATCCGTATGATGCCGATGGGCGCGGTGAGTGAACGCGACGTTGCCGAGTTCAACGAGCAGCAAATGACCGATATGCTACAGGTCCGTGATTTCCTGATCCTGCACTATAAGGCGACCGAACGGCGCGACAGTCCATTCTGGCGCCAGTGCGGCGACATGGAAATTCCCGAAAGCCTGACGCAAAAGATCGAGCTGTTCCGCGAAACCGGCCGCGTGTTCCGGAAGAATGAAGAGCTTTTTGCCGAAAACAGCTGGGTTCAGGTGATGATGGGGCAGGGGATCACGCCGCAAGCCTATCACCCGGTGGCAACAAAGCTTTCGGACGAAGAACTTCACCACCTTCTGGCCGGGCTTCGCGATAGTGTCGCAAAGACAGTGGCGAGCCTGCCGCAGCATGACGCCTATGTCGCCCATTATTGTGGCGCTCAAAATGCCGTCGCCGCGTGATCGTTCGTTGCGTCAAAATATGTTTGGCGCTGGCGCTTCTGGCAATAGTCCCGACAGCGCGCGCCGACGACTGGCAGCTTGTCTGGTCCGACGAGTTTGACCAGCCAACAATCGATGCGACCAAATGGAGCTCTGACGTCGATTGCTGGGGCGGTGGCAATAACGAGCGGCAGTGCTACACGGAGAGCCGCAACAATGCCGCGATTGTCGACGGCAAGTTGGTCATTACCGCATTGCGCCAACGCGCCAGCGGCTCAGCTTTCCCCCAGTCCCAGCGAACCACTGCCGCCACGCGCACCGCTGCAGCGGCGCGTGACTACACCTCAGCGCGGCTGACCACGCGCGGCAAGGCGTCATGGCGCTACGGTCGTATCGAGGTCCGGGCCCTCGTGCCGCAGGGGCAGGGGGCATGGCCAGCGATCTGGATGCTGCCCGAAGAGGGTGCCTATGGCCCATGGGCGGCATCGGGCGAAATTGATATTCTGGAGGCGGTAAATCTGGGCGTTCGCTGCAAGACGTGTCTTACGGGACGGGAGGATACGATCCTCGGCACATTGCACTTCGGCGGCAAATGGCCAGCAAACCTGCATAGGGGAACAGAGGTACATGCCCCTGAAGTGTTGGAGGGCTTCCATAACTATGCGATTGAATGGCAAAGGGATCGCATGATCTGGCAAATCGACGGCCACACCTATGCCGAGCGATCTTCAAACGAATGGTCGACGACCGGATCCAAATCTCCCGGCGCGCCTTTTGATCGAAAATTTCACCTGATCGTCAACCTGGCCATTGGCGGTGGCCTTGCAGAGAGCAGGGGAACAGGTGGCGTTGCTACAGGCGGCTTCCCCAAACGCTTTGCAATGGACTGGATTCGTGTCTGGCAGAAGCGCGACAGGACGGATAGATCGCCGACCGGGCAACCGAGCGAAGAGGGCAAGTAGCGCATGGCGAGACGGCGCCAGGCTGTAACGATCAAGCACGTCGCCGCAGATGCCGGGGTTTCCCTGCAAACGGTGAGCCGCGTGATCAACAACGAGCCCAATGTGCGGCCGGAAATGAAGCAGCGGGTGCAGGGCGCAATCGACCGGCTTGGCTATGTGCCCTCCATCGCAGCGCAGCGGATGAGCGGTTCCCGCTCCTACCTTATCCTCGCGCTTAACGATCGTGATCGCACCATTGCAGATTGGCGCGCGCGACAGGGAACGGACTGGGTGGACCAGATGCTGCTCGGTGGCATGCTGATGTGCGCCGAGCACGGCTATCGCATGATCTTCGAACTGGTTGACACGCACAGCGACCATATCGAGCGCGAAATTTTGGGCGCGATTGCGGCGCTCCAGCCCGATGGCATCATCCTGACTCCCCCGCATTCGGACAATCCGCAGATCGTTTCCTTCCTGGCCAAGCAGAATATCCCGTTCGCCAGGATCGGTTCGCATGAGAACGGCTTTGGAATTCCCGTTTCGATGGACGACCATGGATCAGCCCGCATGGCCACAGAATATCTTTTGGGGCGTGGGCACCGGCGTGTCGGCTTCATCGCCGGCTCGCCTGAATATAACCTCAGCGGCTGGCGTGTGGATGGGTGGAAAGCCGCGATGGCAACCGCCGGGCTTCCGACAGATGGCCTCCTTGCCGAGGGTGATTTCAGCTATTCGTCGGGCGAGTCCGCGGCCCGGCAGCTCTTGGAATCAATGAACCGTCCTACTGCAATCGTCGCGAGCAACGATCAGATGGCGCTTGCGACATTAGAGGTTGCCCGGTCTTTGGGCCTAGATGTCCCAGGCCAGCTTTCAGTCATCAGCTTTGACAACACGCCGCTGGTTCATTTCACCCAGCCGCCTCTGACTGCGATTGATCAGCCGATCGCCTCGACGACGTCGAAGGCTGTGGAACTGATAATTGCCGCCCATAAGGGTGAAGCCCGTCCAGAAGCACTGACCGTGATCACGGCTGATTTGGTTGAACGGGGTTCGGTCGCCGACTGCATCGACCGACTGGGTGGCTGAGCCGCTGACACCGCGAACTGAGTCGACGCGCTTCCTGCTGCTATACGGTCTTGCCTGGGGTGGCGGGGCCGTTGCCTTCGTCCCGTTCCTGACGATCCTGCTTCCGTTGCGCGTTGCGTCGCTCGCGCCAAGAGGAATGGAGGTCGTCTGGCTGGCCTATATCGCCTTCGCCGGCGCGATTGCGGCCAGCATCAGCAACATCGCGTTCGGCTATCTGAGTGATATCACGCGCAACCGACGCGCCTGGATCTGGGGCGGCATGGTGCTTTCGTCAGGGCTGCTGCTCGCGATCAGCACTGCGGACGATCTTTCGGCGTTGGTGGTGTTGGTGGTGCTTTGGCAAGTCGCGCTAAACATGATGCTCGCGCCGCTTGCGGCATGGGCGGGGGATCGCGTTCCCGATTCACAAAAGGGCTTGCTTGGTGGGCTACTAGCGTTCGGACCGGGCCTGGGTGCACTTTCTGGTGCACTGGTGACCTTTCCTGGAATGGCATCGCCCGCCCTGCGGTTAGGGCTCGTCGCGATCTTTGTCGCTTGCTGCGTCATGCCGGTGCTGGTTTTTGGCATGCGGCCCGCAATCGGTGAGCAGCGACAGTCTACCGTTGATGTCGGCGAACAGCGCATCGCCTATAGCGGCGATATCGGGCCGCATGCATTCACGCGCATGTGGGTGGCGCGTCTGTTTGTACAGATCGCCGAGGCTGCCCTGTTCGCCTATCTCTATTTCTGGTTCCGTTCGATTGACCCTTCGATGGACGACAGCCAGACGGCGCGCGTGTTCAGCGTGGTGCTCGTTCTTTCGGCGCCGTTGGCACTGATCACCGGTCACTTCACAGACCGGATGCGGTGGCCGTTTCTGCCACTGGCAATTTGCGCTGCGATCTCGGCCATGGCCCTGATCGGTATGGCCGTCGCGCCCACACTGCCACTGGCAATTGCCACGTATGCGTTGTTTGGGCTGGCAACGTCGGTTTTCCTCGCGCTGCATTCGGCGCAAGCGCTTCGCGTTTTGCCGCGATCCGATCGGCGGGGCCGCGATCTCGGGCTCTTCAATCTGACGAATACCGTTCCGTCGCTGATCATGCCCTGGCTGACGCTGGCACTGGTTCCCCGGTTCGGGTTTCCTGCTCTCTTCCTCCTGTTTGCGATCCTCGCTGCGCTTGCGAGCGTTATCCTGTGGCCGCGGGCTGCCAAATCCGAGGCCTTTGCTTGATTTTGTGTCTCTTGCATGCAAGTGAATGATGAGAACGTTCACAAGAATGCGGGAAGAGGGTATCAATGATTGCCGCGCGCGCGCTGCTGGTCGCAGCTTTGTTTGTTTCGGGATGCTCTGCATCGATCCAGCAGAACCGGCCAGCTGCCGCGCCGACGCCGCCCGCTCAGGCAAACCCCGCCAACTGGCCGGCGGCGAAGAGCCCGGACGCTTTTTCTGATCCCAAAACCGAACAACGGATCGCAACGATCCTCGCGCGAATGACGCTCGAACAAAAAATCGGCCAGATGATCCAGGCCGATATTTCGGCCATCACGCCAAAAGACCTTGAAACCTATCCACTTGGTTCAATCCTCGCCGGGGGCAATTCCGGACCCTATGGCGACGAGCGTGCCAGCGGCGCGAAATGGGACCAAATGGTCAGCGAATACCGCGAGGCCTCACGCAAGAGCGGCGCGGGAATCCCGATAATTTTTGGTGTCGATGCCGTCCACGGCCATTCTAACCTGCCGGGCGCCACGATCTTCCCGCACAACATCGGGCTCGGTGCGGCGAATGACGATGGGCTCATTGAGCGGATCGGAGCCGCGACCGCTGCCGAGGTCGCGGGAAGCGGCATCGACTGGACTTTTGCGCCAACACTCGCTGTACCTCAGGATCTTCGCTGGGGACGCAGCTATGAAGGCTATGGTGCCGATCCGGCGCTGGTGGCCCGTTATGCCCGAGCAATGACGCGCGGCCTGCAAGGTGAACTCACTCGTGGCCAGTCCATGGGATCAAGCCATGTGGCTGCGACCGCAAAGCACTTCCTTGCCGATGGGGGAACGGCCGGTGGAAAAGATCAGGGTGACGCCGATATCTCTGAGAGCGAGCTCGTTGCGCGCCATGCGCAAGGGTATCCTGCCGCGATCGATGCGGGAGCCCTGACGGTGATGGCCAGCTTCTCAAGCTGGAATGGCGTCAAGAATCACGGCAATGCCAGTCTGCTGACCGACGTGCTGAAGGGCCGGATGGGTTTCGCCGGGCTCGTTGTTGGTGATTGGAACGGCCACGGACAGGTGCCGGGGTGCACCGTCACCGACTGCCCTGCAAGTTTCAGGGCCGGCCTCGATCTCGCCATGGCGCCTGACAGCTGGAAGGGCCTTTTTGCAGCCACACTTCGCGAAGCGCGCGACGGCTCGCTCCCCATGAGCCGGATTGACGATGCCGTGACGCGTATCCTGCGCGTCAAAGCCAAGCTTGGTTTGCTCGATACGGCCCCCGTTCGCCGCGGCGATCATGCCCAGATTGGTGCACCCGATCATCTTGCCCTTGCGCGGGAAGCGGCGGCAAAATCACTGGTTCTGCTCAAGAACAACGATGGGGTGCTTCCACTCCGCCCGGGCGCGAACGTCCTGATCACGGGGCCGGGAGCCGACAGCATGGCAATGCAGGCCGGCGGCTGGACGATTACGTGGCAGGGCACGGATACAACAGCTGCTGATTTTCCGAACGGCCAAACGATAGGCCGCGCGATTGCTGCCGCCGTTGGCGATGCTGGTGGCCATGCTGCCATTTCCGCCGATGGCAGCTGGTCGGTACGCCCGGACGTTGCGGTCGTGGTTTATGGCGAAACGCCCTATGCCGAATATCAGGGTGATGCTCCGGACCTGGCATTCCGTGCCAGCAAGGGCGAGCAGGACCTGATCTTGCGGCTCAAATCTCAGGGCATTCGCGTCGTCTCTGTCTTTCTCTCGGGCCGCCCGATGTTTACCGGCACGCAGATCAATGCATCTGATGCGTTTGTTGCCGCATGGCTGCCCGGTACGCAGGGCAATGGCGTCGCCGACGTTTTGGTTGCCCGCAGCAATGGCAAGACGGCGCGCGATTTTACCGGCCGCCTGCCGTTTCCTTGGCCGGCTGATGCGCTGTCGCCGGTCAAATCTCCCTTGTTTCCCATTGGGTATGGGCTGAACTATTCAAATGCTAAAAACATGGGGCCAGTCAACGAAGAGCCCAGGGTGGATCTCGTCGCGTCGGCGAGCGAAGATACCTACCTGACACGAGGGCAGGTGCCATCGCCCTGGCGCCTGGGCCTCGACAGCGCGGTAACGGCGCGCGCGCTAGACCTCACCGCGCAGGAGGATGCCCGTCAGTTCAACTGGGCCGATCACGGTTCGATTGCGATTGACGGTCCCGCAGTCAATCTCACGCGTCAGCTGGATGAGGGGTTTGTGCTTCGCATCGACTGGCGCATCGATGCTCTGCCCGCAGGGCCGCTTCTGGTCGGTTTGGGGGGGGCAAGTCTCGATCTCGCTTCGCAGCTGCAGACCAGTCCCCCGGGCACAAAGATTGAGACCCGCATTCCGTTGCGCTGTTTCAAGGAAGCAGGCGCAGATCTTCGCGCGGTCGGTACGCCTCTGCGCCTGACTGCCAACAAGGGCTTTGTTGCAACCCTGCGTGACATCCGCATCGAGCCAGTTGGCAGCGCGATTTCCTGCCCCACAAAAGCGCAATAGCCCCAAGGAGATCGAAGCATGGCAATCGGCGCCCCTGCCACCGGCAGTTCTGACAACGCCCAGGCGGCAGACGATGGCGGCCATATCGATGCGCCGCAGCTGCAGCTTTTCGTCATGGGCCTGTTCTTTATCTTCGGCGGGATCACCAGCCTGAATGACGTGATCATTCCCAAGCTGAAGGAGTTGTTCACGCTCAATTACACCCAGGCCATGCTCGTGCAATTCTGCTTCTTCACGGCCTATGCGCTTGTTGGGATTCCCGGCGCGCGGCTGATCAAGAGGATCGGCTATATGCGCGGCGCGGTCGCGGGCCTGCTGACGATGATGGTGGGTTGCCTGCTGTTTATTCCGGCCAGCCAGACCGCGACTTATGGCGTGTTCCTTCTCGCTCTGTTTGTCCTCGCCAGTGGAGTCGTAATCGTTCAGGTCGTTGCAAACCCGCTGATCTCGCTTCTCGGCAAACCAGCCACGGCACACAGCCGGCTGACGTTCGCCCAAGCCTTTAACTCGCTTGGCACGACGGTTTTTCCTTACTTCGGTTCGATCCTGATCCTCGGTGGCCTGGCAAAGGTGAGTGTCAACCAGCTTTCCGGTGCCGAGCTTGACGCCTACCGAACGGCGGAGAGCCAGGCGATCGTCATGGGCTATCTCGGTATCGCTGTGGCGCTTCTGCTTGTGGCAGGTGCCGTCTGGATGTTCCGCAATGCGCTGAAGGACGAACGGCACGCCCCGAGCACGGGCCTCGCCGGGCTCGATTTGCTGAAGCGACACCGGTTCGGTTTCGGTGCCCTGTGCATTTTCCTGTACGTGGGCGCGGAGGTTTCCATTGGCTCGCTGATCGTGAACTACCTCAAACAGGCGCACGTCATGGGGCTCGATGAGCAAGCAGCCGGCAAACTGATCGGGCTGTACTGGGGTGGGGCAATGGTTGGCCGATTCATCGGGTCGGCGGTTCTGCGCGTCGTAAGCCCCGGCAAAGTGCTCTCGGCTGTCGCGGTTGGCGCGATCACTCTTCTGGCGATCTCCACGCATACCAGCGGCACAACGGCGGGCTACAGCCTGTTGGCGATCGGGCTGATGAATGCGATCATGTTCCCCACGATTTTTTCGCTGGCGTGCGAGAAACTCGGGCCCCGCGCGGCAGACGGGTCTGGCATCATCAATGTGGCGATCTTTGGCGGAGCGGTCATTCCGCTGCTGACCGGCGCGATTGCCGACACGACCGGAAGCCTGGCAACCGCACTCGTGCTGCCAGCGCTTTGCTATGCTGTCATCGCAAGCTTTGGCTGGTATGCGCGTCGGCCCGCAGTTTAGTCTTAAGGCTGTCGGATGTTAACCTGAAAGCGGCCCAAGCCAGTTTGGTAAATGAACAGACGGCGCCTAATCGCTATCATGCGCGTTTAATGCTGGCCGTGGGCGACATTCGATTTGCAGCGTTGCGGGGACCAAAATCAGATGTCCGCTTTCGGTGTATATCAAACGAGTTTGAATGACCGGTTCTAGGGCGCGAAGCAAACGCGCACTGGAAGTCAAACTTACACATACTCTTACGCAGTTTTTACTTGCCGGCCATAATACATAACCTTATCAATGATTTATGGAAATCTCGCCCCACTCAAAATCCGGTTCCGCAAGGAGTGTGGGTTCGATTCCCACCGCCCGCACCAGGGTTGCCGACAAGTTGCCGATACAGCAAGCGGGAAGTCCTTGCCCGGTCGGGCAGCGAGCAAGCCGACATTCATTGGCACGACCAGCTCTGCAACATGGGTAGGCGTGCGGCCGCGGGCCAATTCGCGTCCGTGCCGCATCGCCGGGGCGGTGTCATGGTGGATATCCGGGTACGCAACATCGCCTCGCGATCAAAGCAATTGATGACACCAAGCCTGTTCGTGCATCGGTGACATGCGGGGCCGGGGGCATCGTCTATGCCCGTTCACCCGAATGGAGAGGCTATGGATCGCCGGAGCTTTCTTACCCGGGGCGCTACCCTGGCGACCGCAGCTGCGATACCGACGCGCGCGCTTGCCGAGGTGCAGACCGTCCGGGTTCGCGTCGATTTACGCAATACGGTGGGCGCGCTGCCGCATGTCTGGACCGAATGTGCGGGGTCCGACCGCGCGGCGATCACGATGCGCGAAAGCTGGCGCAAGGATCTCGATCGATGGAAGGCCGAAATCGGTCTCAAGCGCGTGCGGTTTCATGGCATCTTTTGCGACGAAATGGGTGTCTATGCGCCGAGCATCCTCAATCGCAGGGTCGCCAAGCCGAACTTCCGCAATGTGTTCGAGGTGTATGACGGGCTGCTGACGCGCGGCGTCGCGCCCTATGTCGAACTCAGTTTCATGCCGAAGGCACTCGCGTCAGCCGACACCGGTTTCGGTTTCTACAATGGCAATACCAGCCCGCCGACCTCGAACGAGGCCTGGGCCACCTTCGTCGCCGGGTTCGTGCGCGCGCTGATCGCGCGCTATGGCCTGGCGACCGTGCGCCAATGGCCGTTCGAGGTGTGGAACGAACCCGATCTGCGCTTTTTCTGGAGCGGCACGCAGCAGCAGTATTTCGACATGTACAAAGCGACGGCCGTGGCGATCAAGGCGATCGACCCGCAGCTGCAGGTCGGCGGTCCCGCCACGTCGCAAGCCGCGTGGATCGGCGATTTCGCGGCATGGACTGCCGCCAACAACGCACCGGTCGATTTCTTCGCCACGCACATCTACGCCTCGGACAATCAGGCCAAGGTGTTCGGACCCGGTACAAAGATGCTGCAGTCCGACGTGATTCCGGCCGCCATGAAAAAGGCACGGGGAGAGATCGACGCCTCGCCGCACAAGGGCAAGCCGCTGTACCTGTCCGAATGGTCGTCGGACAGCCCGGCCATGGTCGCCCATATCGTCAAGGGGTGCCTGCCGCATGTGCAGGGCATGTCGCACTGGGTGATGAGCGGTACCTATGAGGAACTCGGGGTGCGCGACCATATCCTGAACGAAGGCGGCATCGGTTACGCGCCGATGGTGCAGCAGATCGCGCTGCCGACCTTCAATGCGTTCAAGCTGATGCGCGCTTTGGGCACGCAGCAGCTGGCAGCGGACGGACCTGCGCTGGCATCGAGCCACGCGAACGGTTCGACCGCGACACTGGTCTGGAATCTCGCCGAGGTTTCACAGCCGTCGGGCGTTCCGGTTCCGGGCGCGGCGCGCAAGCAGGTCGGCGACGCCAGACGCCTGCATGTGCACTTCGACGGGGCTAAAGCCGGGGCGGTCGCAAAGGTTCGCTACGTCGATCAGGAGCGCGGATCGCCCATGCCGGCCTGGCGCAAGATGGGGTCGCCGCAATATCCAACATCGGCGCAGCTCGTGGCGCTGCGCAAGGCGGCCGAGATTGCGCCGCCCGTGTCGATGAGGCTGGGCGCCGATCGGGATCTCGTGCTCGATCTGCCGCCCGAGGGACTCGCGTTGATCGAGCTTGCGGCTTGACTCACGGCAGAACTTCGGTTCATGGAGAGATAGTTCAAGATATGAACTTAAAAACGGAAGAGGATGGTTCGAGATGACGCGCAAGATGTTCGCAATTGCCCTGTTCGCTGCCGCGCTTTCGCCGGTAGCTGTCGCTGCACAGACTGCGCCGGCACCGACCGCGCCCGCTGCAAAAGCTGCCTACAATACGACGGACACGGACATCGGCACGTTGCTCGACGATCCTGCCGCCAAAGCCATTCTTGAAAAGCATATGCCGGGGTTCACGGCCAACCCGCAGATCGACATGGCGCGCAGCATGACGCTGAAGGCGATCCAGGCCTATGCCGCCGACAAGATCACCGACGAGGCGCTTGCCAAGATCGACGCCGATCTCGCGAAACTCCCCGCCGGGAAGTAATTTTGTGCTTCGAGGTTGGGGAAACTGACTATGGATGCGCCGCTCTACCCGCCCGCAACCGCCTATGTGCAACCGGTCCGTGTTCACCGCCCGCTCGATACCAAGGATACGGCTATCGCCGACCTGATGGCGATCCCCGAGGCATGGGCGATCGTCCTGAAGGAAATCCCCAATATGCAGCAGCGCATCGGCAACGAGCAGTTGAAACCGCATCTCGGCAATTTCTCGTTCCGGTCGCTCACCCAGTTCGGCGTGGTGAAGGCCGCGGACCTCGACCGCATCGACGCGCAGTTGAAGGCGCTGGGGTCGGCAAGATGACCGGCAATGAATTCTGCACGGATCGGCGCGAAGCCATGGCGATTACGGCCGGAGCTGCGGCGCTGACCCTCGCCATGGGAACGTCGGCCCTGGCTGCCGATCCCGTTTCATCGCTGCGTGTCGGGCGCGATCAGCCGTTCGACAACGACTGGCGGTTCTTCCGTGGCGCGGGCGAAGGCTATGAGCAGCCCGTCTTCGACGACAGTAGCTGGCGCAGTGTCGACCTTCCGCACGACTGGAGCATTGAAGACGCGCCCGGCGGCACCGCCGGCCCGTTCGACAAGAAGTCGAAGGGCGGCACCGCGACCGGTTTCACCGTCGGCGGGGTAGGGTGGTACCGGCGCCGCTTCCGCACCGACGGCCTGCCCCGCGATACGCGGGTCGAGGTGCTGTTCGACGGCATCTATCTCGACAGCGACATCTGGCTGAACGGGCAGCGCCTCGGCAGCAACGTCCACGGCTATATGCCGTTCGCCTTCGACCTGACGCCGTTCCTTGATCGCGGCGGCGACAATGTGCTTGCCGTGCGGGTCCGCAATCTCGGTCGCAACAGCCGGTGGTATGGCGGCTCGGGGCTCTACCGGCAGGTCAAGCTGGACGTCGTTCCAGCGGGCGCGCGAATTGCCCGGTGGGGCGTCGGGGGGTGGACGCGCAAGATCGACAGCGCGGGTGCCGCAATCGATGTCACGACCCGGATCGAGAGTGCCGATGCCGCGCTCGAACTGGTCACACGATTGCGCGATGCGAAAGGCGTTGTGGTCGCCGAAACAACGTCGCCTGTGGCGGCCGAAGTCAAGCAGGCGCTCGTCGTGCGCGCGCCCCGCCTCTGGTCCCCTGACAGTCCGCTTCTCCATAGCCTCGAAACCGAATTGCAGCGGGGCGGTGTGGTCGTCGACCGCATGGTCCAGCCGTTCGGAATCCGTATCGTCACGATGGACCCGCAGCGGGGCCTCGCCATCAATGGCAAAGCGATGAAGCTTCGCGGCGGTTGTATCCATCACGATAACGGCTTGCTCGGCGCGTGCGCCTTTGCCGATGCCGACGACCGCCGCGTCCGGCTGCTGAAGGCGCGCGGCTACAATGCCATCCGCAGTTCGCACAATCCGGCGTCGCGGACATTGCGCGACGCCTGCGACCGGCTTGGCATGCTCCTGATCGAGGAAGCTTTCGACGTCTGGCATTCGGCCAAGGAGCCGCAGGATTTTTCGACCCGCTTCAAGGATCACTGGGCCGAAGTCGTGTCGGCAATGGTGCTCAGCGCACGCAACAGCCCCAGCGTCATCATGTGGAGCATCGGCAACGAAATCCCCTATCGCACCACCGACGAAGGGCTCGAATGGTCGTGGAAACTCGCCAATGCGGTCAAGCGGATCGACCCGACGCGCCCGGTGACGGCGGGCCTCAACGGTGTGCTTGGTGCGCCGATGATCGCGGATGAGGCGAGTGCGCGGCGCGGTCGCGGGGGCAAGGTCGACAATGCCTCGACGATCTTCCTCGATGTCCCCGGCTATAACTACCGGCTCGAGGATATCGAAGCCGAACATGCCGGCCATCCCGAACGCGTCGTCTATGCGTCCGAGACGTTCGCCAAGGAAGTGTTCGACTATGCCGAACTGACCGAGCGGGTGCCGTATTTCCTCGGGGAGTTCGTGTGGACGGCGATGGATTACGTCGGCGAAGCGGGTATCGGAATTGCGACGCATCTGAAGGCCGGCGCATTTCCATTCTACATCGCCGGATATCCCTGGGTGAATGCATATTGCGGCGACATCGACCTGATCGGACACCAGAAAGCTGCGTCGCGCGCGCGCGATGTCGCCTGGGGGCTGAGTCCGCTCGAATTCGCGGTGCAGCGGCCGGTGCCTGAAGGAAAGGTCGAATTCATCGCACCCTGGGGCTGGTCCGACGAACTGCAGAGCTGGAGCTGGACGGGATCGGAGGGCAAGCCGCTTCTCGTACGGCTCTATTCGCGCGGAGACCGGGTCGAGCTGTTGCTGAACGGCAAGCAGGTCGGTTCGAAAGACCTGAAGCCTGCCGACAAATCGAAGGCGGAATTCAGCGTTGCTTATGCGCCCGGCACGCTGTCAGCCGTCGCCTATCGGGACGGCACGGTCATCGGACGCCGGACCCTGGAGACGGTCTCGGCACCCGCCAGGCTGCGGGCGACGGCGGAACAGCCCAAAGGCAAAGGCGCACGCCAGTCGCTCCATTATGTCGCCATCGACATCGTCGACGCGCAGGGACGGATCGTTCCCGACGAGAAGCGCAAGCTGAACGTGACGGTCGACGGACCCGCCGACCTGATCGGCTTTGGCAGCGCCAACCCGCTCGCGGTCGGCTCGTTCCAGTCGCGCGAGGCCGAAAGTTTCCAAGGCCGCGCGATGGCGATCCTGCGCAGTCGCGGCGCGCCGGGAACCGTGCGGATCGAGGTGCGGGCCGACGGCCTGCAGGGTGCAGCGGCTACCGTGCGACTGGTTTGACCGGCACGATTTTTCCCTGACGGCGATGCTGTTCAGAACCGGTTGATCTGGTTCTCGCACCATTCCTGACGACCCGATTTGCGTACCGGCGCGAGGTCGCGATCGATCGCGATGTCGGCGATCTGCGCGAGCGTTGCGCCCGGTGCGTGGATCGACCGGCCGAGCGCGCCCTGCCAGTCGGCATAGCGTTCGGCACGAAAACTATCGAGCCTGCCGTCCCCGATGATCGCCTCGGCCGTGATTAGGGCATGCGCGATCGTATCGATCCCGCCGATATGGCCGTGGAACAGGTCAACCGCGTCGATCGACTGGCGGCGGACCTTGGCATCGAAGTTGAAGCCGCCGGTCGTGAACCCGCCCGCGCGGATCAACTCCAATACCGCCAGCGTCAATTCCTCGACCGAATTGGGAAACTGGTCGGTATCCCAACCATTCTGGTGGTCGCCGCGGTTGGCGTCGATCGAGCCGAAGATGCCGAGCGCGCGCGCCATGGCCAGTTCGTGTTCGAAAGTGTGGCCGGACAAGGTCGCGTGGTTGGCCTCGATGTTGACCTTGACCTCGTCCTCGAGACCGAAGCGCTTCAGAAAGCCGTAAACCGTCTGTGTGTCGAAATCATATTGGTGCTTGGTCGGCTCATGCGGTTTCGGTTCGATCAGGATCGTGCCGGTAAAGCCGATCCGGTGCTTGTGATCGACGACGAGACTGAGGAAACGGCCGAAATTATCGAGCTCGGTCCCGACCTCGGTGTTGAGGATCGTGTCATAGCCCTCGCGTCCGCCCCACAGCACATAGTTCGCGCCGCCAAGCCGGTGCGTCGCTTCGAGTGCATCGCGCACCTGGCTCGCCGCCCATGCCCAGACTTCCGGGTCGGGATTGGTCGCGGCTCCCGCCATGTAGCGCGGGTGGCTGAACAGGTTTGCGGTGCCCCAGAGCAGCTTGCGGCCATGCTGGTGCTGGAGCGCTTCGAGATGATCGACGGCTTCGGCAAAGCTCTTGCGGAACGCGCCTATCCCCTCGGCATCGGCCATGACATCCACATCGTGGAAGCAGTAGAAGGGCACGTCGAGTTTCTCGACGAAGGCGAGTGCCGCCTCGCGTTTGGCCCTGGCGGCCGACGCGTCATTGGCACCTGCGTGCCACGGTCGCGAGAAGGTGCCTGCGCCGAACACATCGCTGCCCGGCCAACAAAACGTATGCCACATGCACACAGCGAAGCGCAGATGGTCCTCCATCCGCTTGCCGAGCACGATGCGGTCCTTGTCGTACCAGCGATAGGCCAGGTCGTTGACGGTGTCGGCCCCTTCGTAGCGGACCGGCGCAAATTCGGCGAAGTAATCGGCAGACATCGGGAGTCCTTTCAGATCGATTTCAGGGCGGGATAGGCGGCGCGGAACCGCTCGAGTCGAGGGGCGAGGCGGTCGGCGAGTTCGGCTTCGGGTTCGATGACGGCGCGGACCGGCGGGCGCGTGCAGACATCGGCGATGGTCGCGCCGGTCGCCCCGATCTGCGCGAGCCGTGCGGCCCCCAGCGCGGGGCCGACTTCGCCACCGTCGAGATAGGTCAGCCGCGCGTCGAGCGCCGCCGCGATCACGCGTCCCCAATGCTGCGAGCGCGCACCGCCGCCGACAACCGCCAGCGTTTCGACCATGGTTCCCGCCTCGCGCAAGGCGGCAAGGCCGTCGGCATGCGCGAAGGCGACGCCCTCAAGAACGGCGGCAGCAATGCGCCCCGCGTCGGAATCGTTATCGAGCCCGAGCAACATGCCACGTACATGCGGATCGTTGTGCGGCGTCCGCTCGCCCGACAGATAGGGCAGGAAGAGTTCGTCCCCGGTCCCGGTGCCGACCTGCTCGGCGAGCGCGAACATGCGCGCGACATCGACTCCGCAGAGCCGCGCGGCCCAGTCGACACAGCTTGCGGCGGACAGGTGGACGCTCATCTGATGCCACATGTCCGGGAGGCAGTGACAGAACGCGTGGACAGCGCGCGCCGGATTGGGTCTGAACGCGCGCGTCGCGACGAAGATGACGCCCGATGTACCGAGCGACAGCAGCGCGTCGCCGTCGTCGACGACACCGACGCCTGCAGCCGCGGCAGCGTTGTCGCCGCCGCCCGCGACGACCGGCACGCGCGCCATGCCCCAGCGTTCGGCCACCGCGGGTCGGAGGTGCCCGGTAACGGCGCTGCCTTCGTGGAGCGACGGCATCTGCCCTTCGTCCAGATGACATGCCGCCAGCATCGCGTCGCTCCAGCTACGCTTGCCTGTGTCGAGCCAGAGCGTGCCTGCGCTGTCGGCCAGGTCCGAAGCCTTGTCGCCGGTGAGCGCCAGGCGGACATAGTCCTTGGGCAGCAGAACTGTGCGCACCGCGTCGAACACGCGGGGTTCATGCTTCCTGACCCAGAGCAGCTTGGGCGCGGTGAAGCCGGGCATCGCGATGTTGCCCGTGATCGCGCGCGATTCGGGCACGGTGGCTTCCAGCTCGCCGCATTCGCCGAAGCTGCGGCCGTCGTTCCACAGGATCGCCGGGCGCAGCGGGCGGTCGTCCGCGCCGAGCAGGGTCGCGCCGTGCATCTGGCCCGCAAGTCCGATTGCCTGCACCTTCGCGCGGATCGCGGATGGCAGTTCGAGCACCGCTGCCTCGGTCGCCGCGACCCAGTCGTCCGCGTCCTGTTCGGACCACAAGGGGTGAGGGCGCGCCACCGAGAGGGGTGATGTCGCCTGCGCGCGCAAGCTGCCGTCGGGTGCGACCGCGACGACTTTGACGCCCGACGTGCCGACATCGATCCCCAGGTACATGTGCTTCCTCTCCCGGAACCGGCGGCCGCCACTGGCGGGCCTGATGCCTTTTCGGTTGTGGCGCAACTTGACACTGCGCTCTCCATCAAACTAGAACGATCATTATAAACATGCAAATCCGGAGAGGGCGATGCGGCGATTGCGGATGGGGATGATCGGCGGTGGACCGGGGTCGTTTATCGGCCCTGTCCATCGGATCGCCGCCGAAATGGATCGCGAGATCGAGCTGGTTGCCGGCTGCTTTTCGAGCGCTGCCGGGCGCAGCCGCGAGGCCGGCGAAAGTTACCGCATCGACCCGGCGCGCGCCTATGCCGATCTCGATACCCTGTTCGCGCGCGAGCGCGACCGCAGCGATGCGATCGACTTCGTTGCGATCGTCACGCCCAATCATCATCATCTGCCCGCCGCACGCGCCGCGCTTGCCGCCGGAGTTCCGGTCATCAGCGACAAGCCCGCGACCGCGACCCTGGCAGAGGCGCACGAGCTGGCCGCGCTGGTCGCGTCATCGGCGTTGCCCTATGCGCTGACGCACACCTATTCGGGCTATCCGCTGGTCCGCGAGGCCCGCGCCCGGGTGGCGGCTGGCGCGCTCGGGACGATCAGGAAAGTCGTCGTCGAATATCCGCAAGGCTGGCTGGCAGGGGCGGCGACCGGCAAGCAGGCCGAATGGCGGATCGACCCCGCGCGCTCGGGGCCCGGCGGCTGCATCGGCGACATCGGCACGCACGCATTCCAGCTGGCCGAATTCGTGTCGGGACTACAGGTCACCGAGATCCTGGCCGATCTCGCCGCCGTCGTCCCGGGTCGACCGGTCGACGACGATTGCACCGTGCTGCTCCGCTTCGAAAACGGCGCACGCGGCGTCCTGCTCGCCAGCCAGATCGAGGTCGGCGAGATGAACGGCCTGCGTATCCGGCTCTATGGTGAAAAGGGCGGGCTGATTTGGAAGCAGGAAACGCCCAACACGCTGATGCTTCACACGCTCGACGGGCGCACCGAGATCATCCATGCCGGGGGCGCGCAACTGGGCCCCGACGCGGTGTCGCGGACCCGCACGCCGACCGGGCATCCCGAGGGCTATCTCGAAGCCTTTGCCAATCTCTACCGCGATTTCGCCGCCGTCCTGCGCGGCGAGCCGGCTCCATTGCTGCCGGGAATCGCGGATGCCCTGCGCGGCATGACGTTCGTCGATACTGCCGTGACCGCCAGCCGCACGCGTGCCGGCTGGGTTCCGCTGACCGTTTGAAAGGACCGACCTGATGAAGACGATCAAGGGACCGGGGATTTTCCTCGCACAGTTCGCGGGGAGCGATGCGCCGTTCGACCGGCTCGACACCATCGCCGACTGGGCGGCGGGGCATGGCTACAAGGGTATCCAGATCCCCAGCTGGGAGGCGGGCCTGTTCGACCTTGCCAAAGCTGCCGAGAGCCAGACCTATTGCGATGAGATTACGGGCATGCTCGCCGACAAGGGGCTCGCGGTCTCCGAACTGTCGACGCATTTGCAGGGGCAGCTGGTCGCGGTTCACCCGGCCTATGATGCCCAGTTCGACGGTTTCGCGCCGACGCAGGTCCACAATAATCCGGCGGCGCGGCAATCCTGGGCGGTCGAGCAGATGACACTCGCCGCACAGGCCAGCCGACGTCTTGGCCTCAATGCCCATGCCAGCTTTCCGGGGGCGCTGGCCTGGCCCTATTTCTACCCATGGCCCGCGCGGCCTGCGGGGCTGGTCGAAGACGCCTTCGACGAACTCGCGCGGCGGTGGAAGCCGATCCTCGACGTGTTCGACGAAAACGGCGTCGACGTGGCGTATGAGATTCACCCGGGCGAGGATTTGCACGACGGTGTGACATTCGAGATGTTTCTCGACCGCGTCGGCGGCCATCCCCGCGCAAATATCCTCTACGACCCCAGCCATTTTGTGCTGCAACAGCTCGACTATCTGGCGTTCATCGACATCTACAAGGACCGCATCAAATGCTTCCATGTGAAGGATGCCGAGTTCAGGCCGAGCGGGCGCTCGGGTGTCTATGGTGGCTACCAGTCCTGGGTTGACCGGCCCGGCCGGTTCCGCAGCCTCGGCGACGGGCAGGTCGATTTCCCCGCGATCTTTTCGAAGATGGCGGCCAATGATTTCGCCGGCTGGGCGGTACTCGAGTGGGAATGTGCCCTGAAACATCCCGAACAGGGTGCCGCCGAGGGGGCGCCGTTCATCGACCGCCACATCATCCGCGTCACCGAACGCGCCTTCGACGATTTCGCCGCGGGCGGAGCGGACCGCGAACTCAACAAGCGGCTGATGGGGATCGGGTAAGATGGGCAGTTCGCGGCGCGATGCCCTGAAGATGACGATCGGCGCAGGCGCTGCGCTGACTGTCGGGCAAGCCGATGCGCTGGCCGCGACCGGCACAGCGGCCGAGGCAAGGACCGCGAACTGCACGGCACCGCGTGTCATTTGGGGCAGGACACCCGAGGGGCGGCGCAAGGCCGATCTCGGCAATGGTCATTACCGCAATCCGGTGCTGCCGGGCGACTATCCCGACCCCACCATCCTTAAGGATGGCGACGACTATTATCTGACGCATTCGTCCTTCGATGCCATGCCCGGTCTTTTGATCTGGCATTCGCGCGATCTAGTGAACTGGTCGCCGGTCTGCGCGGCGTTGCCCAAGCCGATCGGCACCGTATTCGCGTGCGACCTGATCAGGCACGGCGGTCGGTATTTTATCTATATTCCGTTCATGAAGGCGCCGTGGTCTTCCGGCCTGAAGAGTTTTGCGAACATCTATGTTATCCATGCCGATAACATCGCCGGGCCGTGGAGCGCGCCTGTCGATACCGGGATCGGCGGGTACATCGACCCCGGCCATGTCGTCGATACCGACGGTCAGCGCTATCTCTACCTGTCGGGAATTCACCGTGTCCTGCTGACGCCCGACGGGCTTGCTCCGGCCGGCCCGATCGAAAAAGTCTATGACGGCTGGCGCTATCCCGACGACTGGGTCGTCGAAGGCTATTCGCTCGAGGGACCGAAACTGCTCCGCAAAGGCGACTGGTTCTACCTGATCAGCGCTGTCGGCGGCACCGGCGGTCCGCCGACCGGGCATATGGTCATCGCGGCCCGGTCGCGCTCGGCGAAGGGGCCTTGGGAAAACTGTCCGCACAACCCGATTGTCCGGACCTGGAACGCTGCCGAACCCTGGCATTCGCGTGGCCATGCCACCGCTGTCGAAGGGCCGGGCGGGCAATGGTATCTGGTCTATCATGGCTATGAAAACGGCTACCAGACGCTCGGTCGCCAGACGCTGCTGGAACCGATGGTGTGGACGGCGGACGGCTGGCCGCGCGCAACGGGCGGGGATTTGTCAAAGCCGTTGCCTGTCGAGGCCCGTCCCTCGCCGCGGCCGCCGTTGCTGCTGTCCGACGATTTTTCCACCGACGCGATCGGGACGCGCTGGACCCTGCACATCAACGGCGAACCCGATCGTTCGCTCGCGCAAGTGCGCGAAAATGCCCTGTGGCTTAAGGCCCAAGGCTCCGGTCCGCAGAACGGGACCGTCCTGACGCAGCAGACAGGCGATCGCGCCTATCAGGCGCAAGTCACCATGTCGCTCGGCGAAGGCGCGGAGGGTGGCCTGTTGCTGTTTTTCAGCGACCGGCTGTTCCTCGGTATCAGCCACAACGGCGAGCGCATGATCACCTATGGTGGCGGACAGCCCGGCCATTGGCGCGAACCTGCGCCCCCGACCCGCAAAATCCACCTTCGCGTCGTGAACGACCATCATATCGTCACTTATTACTGGAGCCTCGACGGCCGCGACTGGACGCGGCACGAAATCCGGGCCGAGACGTCGGGATGCCACGCCAATACCATGCAGGACCTGACCAGCCTGCGCGTGGCCCTGTTCGCGGCGGGTACGGGGACCGTCCGCTTCGACCGCTTCGTCTATCGGGCGACTGACGATTTCGCCACCGCAGATGCGGGTCGGGCACCTCAACGCCGAAAGATGGAGACCGGTTGATGTCGAGCTATGTACGCAACGCTTGGTATATGGCGGCCTGGGCCGAGCAGGTGCCCGACGGCGGATTTCTCAGCCGTCGGTTGCTCGACCGACTGTGGCTGATCTGGCGCCTGTCGGACGGCAGCATTGCGATGATCGAAGACCGCTGTCCGCACCGCTTCGTGGCGCTGAGCAAAGGGCGACGCGATGGCGACCGCGTCGTGTGCGGCTATCACGGGCTCGGCTTCGACAGCACCGGCCAGTGCGTCCACAGCCCGTTTCCCGATGTGCAGCCCCGCGCGCAGGTCGCGACGATGTACGCCGTCGAACGCCACCTCGGCATCTGGTTCTGGCCGGGCGACCCGGCGCTGGCCGATCCGGCTTCGATTCCCGATTACGCTTATCTTGATGGCGACCGTCCCGCCGAGCGGGGCCATCTGGTCATCAAGGGCAATTACGAGCTGATGACCGACAATCTGATGGACCTGACACACGCCGAGTTCATCCATGTCGAAAGCTTCGGCACCAACGGATCGATCTTCATCGGCAAGCAAAGCGTCAAGCAGGAGCCCGACGGCGCGATCTGGAACAACTGGGATATCGCAGGCGCAGAACCGCCGGGTTGGGCCGCGCCGATGCTGGAGGAGGGGGCAAAGATCGATCAATGGCTGCACATGCGTTGGCACGCGCCAGCCAATATGGACCTGAGCATCGGCATCGCGAAGGCGGACAGCAATCGGGCCGAACTCGTGGTGCCGCCGCTGCGCAATCCGCATATCGTGACGCCGGAAACGACAGGCACGTCGCATTATTTCTACGACCACGCGCCGGGGGAGGCCGAGGCGGCACAGGCGCGCCGCGTTTTCCTCGAAGAAGACGAGCCGATGATCGAGTCTGCCGAGGAAGCGCTGGCGGGACAGGACTTCTGGGACGCGCGGCCGTTGATCCTTGCCAGCGATGCCGGTGCCATCCGGGCGCGACGTCGATTGATGCAGATGCGACGGAGCGAAGCGGTCGCCGCAAACGAAGCCTAGGCCGGTCAGAACATCGGATGCGGGTTCGCGGATTTCTCCGGCACGGGCTGGATGACGTCCCAATGCTCGACGATCTTGCCGTCCTTGAGCCGGTACATGTCGAACACCGACGCCCCGCGCGAGTCCGGCGTGGGCCGCACATGGATGTGGATGACCGCCATGTCGCCATCGACGAGTATGCGCTTGATTTCGAAGGTCTTGACCCGGTCGGCGAACATCGGCGCAAGCGCGGCGACCGCCGCGGCCCGCCCGTCGGCGAGGCCGGGATTGTGCTGGATATAGTCGGGCACGACATAGGTTTCGAACGCGCGCTTCACGTCGCGCTCGGTGTAGAACAACCGCGCGAAGTCGGTCACGATCGCGCGGTTGTCGGGTTTCGTCGCTGCGCCGAGCGTCAACGCCAGGAGGAGGAGCGTACGCGCCCGCTTCATGCGGCGAGCGCCAGCTCCTTGCTGTCCTTTGTCGTCGGCACGAAGGGCAGGTAGCTCACCCGCATCCGCACCGCGAAGTCGATCTTGTGCGTGCCGGGCTTCAAGCCGCCGGGCTTCATCGCAATGATCTTGGCCTTTTCGCCGAAGTTCCAGCGGTCGTCGTAAACCGTTTCCATCTGGTCGAGCGTGTAGGTCTTGCCACGCACATGGAAGCGCACATCCTCGCGCGCGACAGGTTCGCCGTCGGCGGAGACGGCGATGTCCTCGACCATCGAAAGACCGAGGCCGCGGTAATAGGGCAGGCGGCCGTAGAAGGCGAAGCCGTTGTCGTTGCTCTCGAGGCTGTTCTCGACGATCATCTTGTTGTCCATCATGTCGAAGGACTCCTTTAAGCGGCAAGCGCGGTGGGCAGCGGCTCACCGATCAGATTGGCGAGCATAACCTGCTGGCGGCGGACCTGTTCGACCGATTCCGGCTCCATCGCGTCCTCGACCCAGCGGTTGCCCTCGTATTCGGAACAGATGTAGCCGTTATAGCCGCCCTGTTTGAGCACCGCGACGATCTCGTCATAACGGATGCTGGGTTCGACATAGTCGGCAGTCATCTCGTAGAACTTGCCGTGAATGTTGCGGATCATCGGCATGTAGTCGAGCATCCGCTTCGGCTCGAACGCGGCGTTGTGGCGCAGCGTTTCGGCCATGGCGATGGCGGGACCGACACCGCCCATCTGCTGGACGTTCAGGATGACATATTCGCTGAGAACGCGGTCCTCATAGGCCTTTTCGATATAGTCGGCGATGGCTTTGGGCACGCCGACCCGCATGAACTTTTCTTTCCAGACCGGCGGGAACTTATCGAGGAACATGCCCATGTCGGGGAGGAAGCCGAGCGCGGGCGATCCGCTTTTCTGGAAGGCCTCGGCGAGGCGCACGATCCAGGGGTGGTCGAAATGCAGCGGCGCGTGCACTTCGGTCAGCAGCATGATGCCCTTTTCCTCGGCATAGGGCGCGGCGCCGACCAGCACTTCGGGGGCAATCGACACCAGCGAGCGGATATAGGGAACGCCGAGCCGTACGCCGAAGTCGATGTCGCGCTTCACGCTCGCGATCTGCTCGTCGAGCGGCATTTCGCGGCCCTTGTAGCGCTTGTAATCGAGCATGTAATCGTGGCTGACTGGCACGCAATCGTACTTCTTGATCAGCGCATGCCAGTTGTCGACATCGGCATCGGCGACCGCATATTCGGGGTGGCCCCAGAAGGTCTGCTCGCCGATAATCTCGATCCCGTACGCGCCCATTTCGGCGCAGGTGCGGATGCAATCCTCCAGCGTCATCTTGCCCTGAAACGTGTCGTTCTGGAAGCTGTAGAGGCTGACGCCCCGCTTGATCTGACTGGTCACGATTCACCTCTCCATTCGCTGTTGGTTCAACGGTTGTCTGGAACGGGAAAAGCCGCGCCATGCGTGCGTTCCCTGGGGCCTGAACCCTAATTGGAATACATATTCGTATAAACCGGCGATGCTGTCAAGCGCCAATTATCGCCTTGACACGATATGAATCATTATATTTGTTCTAATATAGCTGGAGAGGAACGGCGGCCGTGGTCAGAACCTTGTTATGCGCCGTACTGGCGTTGCCGCTCGCTGCGTTCTTCGCCTTTGTCGGCTGGCACAAGGCATTTTCTCCGCTTGCCGAGCTGGTCAAGCACGGCGCGTACACCGTTCATTTGCCCGAATGGCTCGGGCGGATTGCGGGCGTGACCGAAATGCTGTGTGCGCTGGCGCTGCTGGCGGGGATCGTGCCGCGCTGGCGGGTCGCGGCGAAATGGGGCGCGGTCTATGTTTTCGTCAGCCAGATCGTCGCGGGCACGATCCATATCCTTTACGGCGAGACCCATTCGCTCCCTGCCAACGGCCAGCGGATGGCAATGGCGGCCGCTCTCTTTGCGGTCTGCGTCTGGCCCGTTCGTAAGGCAACAGCGGCAGGAGAATTGGCATGAACCGGCGCGGCCTGTTGAAGGGTGCTGCGGCGCTGACGGCGGGCGCGGCGTTGCCGTGGCATGTCCTTGCCCGCGAAGCGCCCCGCACAGGCTGGAAGCCGCTGTTCGATGGCAAATCGCTCGACGGCTGGACCTTCTATCAGGAAGGCGTGGGCGACAAGGATCTGAACAAGGCGGTCGTCATCGCGAACGGCGAATTGCGCTTCCTCTCGCCCGCCTTTGTCCGCGACGACGCGCCGCCGGGCCACATCGCGACGGTGGGCGAATTCGAGAATTATCACCTGCGCGTCGACTATGCCTGGGGGCCGCGACGCTGGGCACCGCGTGCGATCCAGCGGCGTAACAGCGGCGTCCTCTATCACATGGGTCCGGAGCGCGACCGGCTATTCCCCGATTGCGTCGAGTTCCAGGTGCAGGAGAGCGATGTTGGCGATGCCATCATGGTCAATACGCTGGCTTTGCAAGGGCCGCTGCTCGGCGGCACCCCTCTGTGGCCGAACTGGATCGAGGCGTTTCCCTCGACCTATCAGGAGCCGGTCAGGGCCGGGCGCTATGCGCGCCAGTGGCACCGGCAATCGGGCAATTTCGAGCGGCTCGACGGATGGAACACGCTCGACCTCATCGCCTTCGGCGACCAGGCGGCGCATCTGGTCAACGGCCGGATCGTCAACACATTGTTCAAGATGCGAAAGCGCGATGCCAGCGGTGCGCTGGTCCCGATGACCAAAGGCCGCATCGCGCTCGAACTCGAATGGGCCGAGATCAAATTCCGCAATGCGATGATCCGGCCGCTCGATGCCGATGCCATTGCGCGCATCTGCAAACAGGGTTCCGATTGAAACAGGGAGAGAAGCCATGAACAGGAAATTCGTCGCGGTCGCCGCCTCGCTGGCCGCGCTTTCATGGACCGCACCGGCGCTCGCCAAACCCGATCCGCGCATTGCGGAACTGGAAAAGCAGGTCGCTGTGCTGACCGCAAAGGCACAATCGTCGGTCGACCGCGGCGACGTTGCCAATCTCTTTTCGCGCTACATGTATCTGCACAACGCCTTCATGGACCCGCAGATCATACCGCTCTGGGCGAAGAAGGGGACGCCGGGTGTCCGCGCGCAATACAGCAACAACGGCGTCTATACGAACTGGGACAATATCATGGCCTATCATGCCCAGCGGCCCGCGCCGAAGGGCAAGCTGACGTTCCACTATGTCGCCAGCCCGCTGATCGAAGTCGCGGCGGACGGCAAGACCGCCAAGGGCATGTGGGTGATGGGTGGCGTGGAATCGGGCGTGACCGATCTCGAAGCGGCGAAACAGGCCCCTGACTTCATGTTCGAAAAGGATGTGCTGGTCGACGGCAAGCGCGTGTGGATGCACGAGGTGCTGGTCAAATACGGCGTCGATTTTATCAAGCAGGACGGGGTGTGGAAGATTTGGCACTTCCACTGCTTCGAGGTCGCCCGCTCGCCGCACGGCATGGGCTGGATTCCCTTTGCGTCGAAGAGCCAGAACAACCCGTTCAGCGATGACCTGATGTATTTCGGCGAGGACGGGAAACCAGTGATGATGCCCAGGCCGGACGGGCCGGTGACGGTGCGGAACAACCCGTACCGGACGGATGGCTCGCAGACGCTGGATGCGCGGCCGCCGGAGCCGTACCGGACGATGAGCGAGACGTTCGAGTATTGAAGACGACAGGCGCGCCCCAAAACGGGCGCGCCTTACTTTGCAGCCTTGAGCAACCCTTTCGCGCCCATCCATGCCATGAACTGATCGAACCACAGGTCGCTGGTCGTCCCCTTTTTGTAGCTGCCGAAGCCATGGCCACCCGCGCTGTAGTAATGCAGCTCGACCGGGCCGCCTGCCTTCTGCCAGCTTTCGACAAGGCCGAAGCCCTGTTTGTTGAACAGCATGTCGTCGGAGGCGAGGGCCGCGAACATCGGTTGGGGGTTGGCGGGCGGGGTCACCGCGATCATCTGGCCGTAGATCGGGGCGATAAAGTCGGGCCGCGCATCGGGTGCGTCGGCGAGCGTCACCAGCATCGTCGTCATCGCGCCCGCCGAAAAGCCGAGCATGCCGACCCGCTTGGGATCGACGCCCCATTTCGCGGCATCGCGGCGGATCATGCGGAGCGCCGCCTGTGCGTCGGCGCGGGCGACCTCGCCTGCCGCGACCATCTCGGGTTCGCGGTCGGCATTCGGGCGGGGCGTGGCAAACAGCTTTGCCATGGGTCCGAAAAAATCCGCCTCGGCATCGGGCGTCGCCATCGTCCGGTATTTGAGCACGAACGCGGTGACGCCGCGCGCCGCGAGCCATTTGGCGATCGGCCACCCTTCGTTGGTCGCGGAAACGAAGCGGAAGCCGCCGCCCGGAATCACGAGCACTGCCGCACCGGTTGCCTTGCCCTTGGCGGGCAGGAACGGCGTCAGGGTCGGGCGCGTGACGTTGCGGATCCAGATCTCGTCGTTGAACCCGGTCCATACTTCTTTCTGCGTCGCGTTCTCGAAGCCCGGGGCGACGCCTGCATAGAGCGGAATCGCATCGGGCTCGGGCTGGATGGCGACGCGCTTCGGCGGCGACATGCCCGCAGGCTGAGCCATTGCGGCCGGAGCGAGGAACATCGCCGCCGTGCAGATCATCATGCGCTTCATCATTATTTCCTCTCGCTGGTCGGGACGGGAAAGTCAGCAGCCTTGTCGAACGGCGGGATCGTGACCTTACCCGTCGCGGCCCATTCGGTCCCGCGCATTATCAGCGATTTCACACCGTCGTACATCAGCGTGTCCGGACCGTGTCCCAGCGTGATCGAGAATACGCGACCCCTGCCGTAATCCTGCACCCAGATCTGCGGATGGCTGGCATTGAGGCCCTTCATCGCCTTTAGTTTTTCCGGCGTGTATGCGGCCACGGGGTATTTGGGACCGGCCTTTTCGGGCGTGTAGGCCTCCGCATCGTCATAGGCCGTGGCCAGCACATGGATTTTCGCATCCGGAGCGAAGACCATGTTGGTGTACATGTCTTCGGTGAAGGTCCAGTGGTAGCGGCGCAGACCGCTGGTCACCGGATGCTCGCGGTCGGTCAGTTCGAAAAGGAACGCATCGGGCGGCGAACGGCGCGAAACGCCGGGCTGCATCGTCGCACCGACGAGCTTCTTGTACTCGGGGATGTCGCGGCCCCAGGTGAAGCTGCTGTGATAGGCGACCAGCCCGCCGCCCTCGCGGACATATTGATAGAGCGCCTCGAACGCGGCCGGGCTCCAGAGGTGCTGCTTCTCGTCGCTGTAATTCCAGCGGCTCGAATAATTGAGCAGCACCACGTCATATTTTTTGAGCATCGCGACGTTGCCCTCGTCGAAATCCTCGGTGACGCGGACGTCGAAACGGCCGGTATCCTGCATCTGTTTGCGCAGCAGGTTGTTCACGCCGGTCCAGTCGTGCTCGTAGCTATTCTGGCCGCTGATGATCAGGACGTGAAGCCGTGCTTCCTTGGGATCGACGGGAACCGCGACGCGCTGCACCGTTTCCGGCGGGCGATAGGTCGACTGGACGATGGGCTGGGCGAGGACCGGCGCAGCGATCAGCGCGAGCAGAGCGAGCGTGCGTTTCATGCGGCATCCTTTCGATCGTTCATCGGCCAGAACATCACGACCAGCACCTGTAGTCCGAGCAGCACCACCGTCCCGCCATAATAGGACCAGCGGATCGCTTCGCGCGCGGTGCCGGTCACGGCCTGCGGGGCATAGTCGACCGCGCCGAGCATGAACGCGATCCCGGCCGTTCCCAGCGCCATGCCGACCTTGGTCGCAAGGCTGACACCTGCCGACAGCAGGCCTTCCTTGCGGGTGCCGAATTGCGCTTCGTGGAAATCGACGGTCGCCGCGATCATCGTGAATGCTGCGGTGATCGTGATCGATGTTGCGAGGCAGGCGGCGATGTACACGCCGAGGAACAGCTCCGCATTCCCTTCGCAGAAGGGCAGGGCCATGAACAGCAGCGCCGCCGCGCCGAGCACGGCGATACACCCGTTGCGAAGGCCGAACCGCGCATAGAACGGCGGCGCAATGAACGACGATAGCAGCAGCATCCCGGCAATGGCGGGCATCATCACCGAGATCATCCACGGCTTGCCCAGCACGTCGATGGCGAAATAGGGCGTCGTGGCCATCATCCCGCCGAAGCGGACGAAGTAGATCAGGCAGAAGCCGAATGCGACGAGCCAGGCGCGGTTGCGGAGCATCTCGCCGACGGCCGGCAGGATCGGATATCTGGGCGATGCATTGTCCTCGATCCGCTCCTTGCAGTTCCGGAACAGCGCGGTCAGCGCGATCAGCGAAATCCCGCCGAACAGGATCGCGACCGCCAGAAACCCGCGCCGCTCGTCGCCGCCGCCGAACAGGCCGACCAGCGGCGTGGTCGCGGCCGTCCCCAGTACCACCGATACCGATGTGCCGATCGACCGCGCGCCGCTGAGTTTGAGCCTGTCGTCCTGGTTGTCGGTCATCATCGGCATCAGCGCGGTATAGGGAATCGACCCTAGCGACATCAGGATGCCGAGCCCCTTGAAGGTCAGGAAAGCATAGACGAGCTGCGCGTTCTGGCCCCAGTCGGGCACGCTGAACACGGCCACGAACAACAGCGCGTAGGGCAGCGCCATGAACAGGATATAGCCGCGCGTCCGTCCCCAGCGGCTGCGAGTCTTGTCGACCGCGATGCCAACGAGCATGTCGATGACTGCGTCCATCAGCCGCGCGATGAGGAAGATCGTTCCTACCGACACGGCGGGCAGCTTCACGATGCTGACGTAATAATAGAGCAGGAACCCGCTCGCCATATTGTACGGCAGGCTGAAGCCGAGGTCGCCGAAGCCATAGCTCAGGCGTTCCTTGAGGCTGAGCCTTGCCGCATTCATAGGCCGAGCGCCGCGCGCGATTTGGCCAGCGATTCCAACGTTGGCAGGGTCGGGCGGTACTCCAGCCCTAGCGCGCCTTCATAGCCCAGTCGCCGCAGCGTCGCGATCGTCGCGGGCCAGTCGAGCGTCGCCGTTCCCGGCTCATTACGCCCCGGCATGTCGGCGACCTGGATATGGTGGACGAGGTGCATGCGGCCGGCGAGCACCTCCTCCATGTCCTCGCCCATCGTCGCGGAATGATAGACGTCGTAGAGCATTCGCAGGTTCGGGCTGCCGACCGCCTCGATCAGGTCGAGGCCGAGCGTGGTGCTGACCAGATACATGCCGGGATGCTCGACGCGGTCGTTGAGGGGCTCGATGACGAGCATCACCCCTGATGCCTCGGCCAGCGCAACGGCCTGCTTGAGCGCGACGACCGCGGTATCGAAATGCTCCTCGGCGCTCACGCCCTCGCGGGTGAAACCCGACGCCACGATCATCGGCGGCGACCCGAGCTTTTTCGCGGCGATCAGACTGTCGCGCACGGCGTCGAGAAATTCGCCATGCTGCGCGGGATCGACAATGCTGCGGCGCGGATCGACGCAGATGCCGGTCAACTTGATCCCCGTTTCATCGAGTGCCGCCGCCACCGCATCGACATCCTTGTCGCGCCACAGATGGTATTCTGCGTGGTCGTACCCCGCTGCCTTGATGGCGCGGATACGATCGGGCATTTCGGGGTACTCGTCGGCAAACTGCCATTCGATACAGGGCGAAAGCTTCATAACTTTCCTTCTTTCAGCAGCCCGACGGCGTGGTCGCAGGCGCGCGTGGTCAGCGCCATGTAGGTCAGCGACGGGTTCTGGCAGGCCGAGCTGGCCATCTGTGCGCCGTCTGTGACGAACAGATTGGGCACATCATGCGCGCGGCTGAAGCGGTCGAGCACCGAGGTGGCGGGATCGTTGCCCATGCGCGCGCCGCCCATTTCGTGGATCGCCGTGCCGCCGGCACCCGCCCGGTCGAAGCCCATCAGCACCTTGCCACCGGCGGCTTCCATCATCTTCGCGCCCTCGGCCTTGGCATCGGCGAGCGCCTTCGCCTCGTTGTCGCCATGGGCGAAAGCGACGTGGAGCAGCGGCATGCCGTGCTTGTCGGTCTTCGCCGCATCGAGCGTCAGCCGGTTCGATGCGCGGGGCAGGCTTTCGGCGAAGCCGACGAGAACCATCCGCCATGGCCCCACTTGCGTCGCGCGTGTTTTGAAGTCGGCACCGAGGCCCGCCTCGCGCTTGGCCGCTGTCCAGCCGCTTTGCAGCGCACCCCCCTGATAGGAATAGCCGCGCAGGAAATCGCCGTCCTTCTTGTCGAGATTGCGGAAGCGCGGAATGACGATCCCGGTCGGGCGGTTGCCGAACGTCGTGCGATCCTCGAACCCGGGGATCAGCGCTGCGACCGACAAGGTCGTCGCGTGGTCCATGATATGCGTGCCGAGCACTCCGCTGGAGTTGGCCAGCCCATTGGGGAAAGCTTCGGATTTCGACCGCAGCATCAAATGGACGCTGTTGAACGCACCTGCGTTCAGGAAAACCATCTTTGCGGCATAGGTCGTCCTTTTGCCGGTCTTGGCATCGACCACGCGCACCCCGGTCGCGCGCCGCGTCTTGGGGTCGATGTCGACCGCCTCGACGATGCTGTCGGTGACCAGCGTGAGATTACCGGTCTTTTGCGCCGCCGGAAGCGTCGAGCTCTGGGTGCTGAAATAGGCCCCGTAGGAGCAGCCCCGCGCGCAGATCGAGCGGTTCTGGCACTTGCTGCGCCCTTCCTTTTCCTGCGTCAGATTGGCGGTTCGGCCGATAGTCAGCCGCCGGTCGGGCCATCGCGCCGCGATTTTGTCGCGCGCGTGCTGTTCGACGACATTCAGTGCCATCGGCGGCTGGAACACGCCGTCGGGAAGCGATGCCAGCCCTTCCTTCGCGCCCGACACACCGATGAAACTCTCCACCTTGTCGTACCATGGCGCGATGTCGGCGTAGCGGATCGGCCAGTCGGTGCCGTTGCCGTCGGCCTTGTTCGCGCCGAAATCATAGTCCGACCAGCGATAGGACTGCCGACCCCAGGTCAGCGACCGGCCGCCGAGCTGATAGCTGCGGAACCAGGTGAAGTCGGTGCCGTCGGCGGTGCTGTATGGATTTTCGGCGTCGTTGACGAAATGGTCCTGCGTAAATTCGGTGAAGTGCCGGTTCTTCGATTGCACCGCATATTCACGCGCGAAGAGTGCGGCGTCCCCCACCCCACGATAGGGCATTTCCCAAGGGTTTTTCATCTCGTTGGTGTAGCCCGACTGATGCTCGATCATCCGGCCGCGCTCGATCAGCAGCACCTTCAGGCCGGCTTCGCACAGCTCCTTGGCGGACCAGCCACCGGTGATGCCCGAACCCACCACAATCGCATCGAAATCGCTCATCCGAAATCCACCGCTGTCCAGTCGCTCGCCCAGCTCTTGTCGCCGGGTTTGAGCGGGAGATCGGGGTCGAAACGCCCCGGCAAGAGTTCGTAGCGGAGCGTCCTGGTCGCGCCCGCTTCGCTGGTGAAATAGCCGGTCAGGATCAGGCCCTTGATCGCTTTCCAGGGGGAGGGCGGGGTGTCCTTTGCGAAGGCGGCCGCGTCGAGCGCGGGCAGTGTCATCGCCGGATTCGCGCCCAGCTTTGCCTCAAGCCAGGCACCATAGTCGTTGTCCGGCGGTGCGCCCGGAGCCTTAGGATCGTCTGTACCGCCCAACCCGTGCGCTAGTGCCAGCGCGACAAAGGCGGGAACGCCAATATCGACCGCGCCGGGCGTATCGGTGCGCGGAATGACGAGATCGGCGACCTGGCCGAGCAATTGCAATTGCGTGGCCGTCAGCCCGCCCGGCTCGCCTTTGCCGACGCACCCCCACAGGAACGCGGACGCCGCAACGCTCATTGTCCCTTGCAGGAACGTCCGCTTGTCGATTCCAGCCATGCCTCTCGCATTCCTTGAATTGGAATTAATATTCTTATACGAACGAGTCGGCTTTGTTGTCAACGGGTCGAAGGGAGAGGGACGATGCTGCGGATGTCGCGAATGCTCGAGCGGGGGACGCAAGCGCCCGACTTCTCGCTGCCCGATACCGGCGGCGTGCTCCGTACCCTTGCCGATGTGCGCGGCGACAAGGGACTGGTCGTCGCCTTCATCTGCAACCATTGCCCGTTCGTGCTGCACCTGATCGATCATTTTGCTGCAAGCGCGCGGGACTGGCAGGCGCGAGGCTTGGGTGTGGTGGCGATCAGTTCGAACGACACGGCGGAATTTCCCGAAGACGGGGCCGATTTCATGCCGGCCTTTGCGCGCGAACGGGGCTTGAGCTTTCCCTATCTTCACGATGCCGACCAGCGCGCCGCGCTCGCTTATGAGGCGATCTGCACGCCCGATTTCTTCCTGTTCGATGGCGATCTGAAGCTGTTCTATGCCGGTCAATACGACTCCAGCCGACCCAAGATCGACCGGCCCCCGGTGCCCGGCCTGCCGCCGCTGCGCCATGACCTGCCGGTGACCGGCGAGGACTTGCAGCGTGCAGTCGATGCTCTGCTGGCAGGGGAGGCACCACCGACCGACCAGCGCCCGAGTGCGGGTTGCAGCATCAAATGGCTGCCCGAAAACGAGCCGTCATGGGCGTGACCGAGCATTGGCTCGCCCCGGCGGCAGTCGTCCCGCAACAGGCGGGCACCGACTGGCTCGACGCCGTCGATGGCGAATCCTGGACCGGGGGGCGTGGCTATCACCGGGGCTTTTCGTCGAGCTTTGCGATCCGGCCGGACAAGGAAATCTGGTTTCACTGGCCGTTCCAGATCGTGGCGGGCGCGCAGGTGACCGGTTTCCGGCTGTTGTGGGAGACCGCAGGCGAAGCACGGATCGGCTGGGCGGTCGCGCACCATGGCGGGTCGGAACGGTTGCCGCTGACCGAACGGCTGGCCAAGTTATCGGGCGAGGTCGTTCCGTTCGAGCCACCCGAATTGTGGCGCGACCGCTATCCGCCGATGAACCGCATCCTGTCCGACCTGCCGCTGCCGACGCCGCTGACCGCACGCTTCGGCGTGCAACTGTGCATCATGGTGTCCGGCAACAGCGGCGGCGTCGTCCGCTTCTATGGCGCGGCGGCTGCAACCGGGGACTGAGGCGCGAGCAGCCGCAGGTTGCCAGGGAAACGTAGCGCCAGCAGACCTGCGGCGAGCAGCAACGCGGCAATCGCGACCAGCGTCTGCAAATAAGCGTCGATAATCGCCGCACCTGTCCCGCTGCCGCCGAGCGAAAAGAACAGATTGCCGACCAGTGCCACGCCCAGCGCCGCGCCAAGCTGTTGCACGGTCTTGAGCAGGCCCGACCCCGCTCCGGCATGCGCGACATCGACGTCCGACAGCGTGCACGGCGGCAGCGGCCCGACGACAAGGCCCATGCCGAAGCCGGTCAGGAACATCGGGCCGTAAAGGGCGTCCGGACCGGCAAGGCTGCCGCTTCTGACGACCAGCCCGACCAACGCGATCCCGGCTATCATGATGAAGCTGCCGAAGGTCATCATCCGTGTGCCGAGGCGCGGCAGCAAGCGCCGCGACAACAGGCCGATGCCCAAGGCCACAGCGAGCGCCATCGGCAAATGCGCCAGCCCCGAGTCGGTCGCGCTCAAGCCGAGGCCCGATTGCAACGCGACCGGCAGGATGAAGATGAACCCGGTGCTGGCGATCTGGAACAGGATCGTCACCGACAGGCCGACGCGGAATGGATGCACTTTCAGGACAGCTGGCTCGATCAGCGTCGGGCGACCGGCTTGTGCGCGTCCGCGTGTATGCCGCACCAGCAGCCAGCCGAGCGGAACCGCAGCGGCCAGCATCGCCAGACTCCACAGCGGCCAGCCCGACCGGTTGCCCTGGATCAACGGAAACAACAGCGCGAACAGCGCAGCCATCGAGAGGAGGGTGCCCGTCCAGTCGAGCTTTGGCGCGGACGAGGATCGCCCCTCCGGCAGCACAAGCGAGGCGACCACAAGCGCTGCCAGTCCGATCGGCAGGTTGACGAGAAAAATCGGTCGCCAGCCCAGCCCGAACCAGTTCGCGCCGATGATGGCGCCGCCGATCACCGGTCCCAGCATCGTCGCCAGACCGCCGAGCAGGCCATAGATCGCCAGCGGCTTCATCCTTTCGTGCGGCGCGAACATCACCTGAATCAGCGATGTCCCCTGCGGCACCATGAGTGCGCCGGTAAACCCTTGCAGCAAACGTGCGGCCACCAGTGTGTCGGGTGTCGGGGCGATGCCGCACAGCAACGACGACAGGGTAAAGCCCGCCATGCCGAGCATCAACATGCGTTTGTACCCGAAAATGTCGCCCAACCTGCCGGTCGTAATCAGCAGCAGCGCGAACACGGTCGTATAGCCCGCCACCATCCACTGGACGTGCGACGGACTGGCCCCGAAATCGTCGCGCAAGGTCGGGATAGCGACGTTGAGCACCGTCATGTCGATGAGTTCGAGCACCATGACGCAGGCAATCACGCCCACCGCCCACATGCGGCGGGCGGGGCTCAGGGCAGAGGCGCTGTCGGTTACCGTGAATGCCATAAATAATTCGGGCGGCCCCGGCACGCCGGAACCGCCCGAATTTCCCCCTTGTCTCTAAAGATCAGAAATCGACGCTTACGCGTACGCCGTAGGTGCGCGGCGAACCGAACTGCCAGTTGAAGATGTCGTCCGATCCCGCCGAGACGAAGCTGCCATAGGTCAGCGGCCGTGTGCCTTCGAGATTGCGGACGTAGGCTTGGACCGAGAACTTCTCGCTCACCGGCTTGTACAACAAGCTCAGGTCGGTCTGGCTGAACGCGGTCTGCTTGCCGTCGCGGTAGTTGTAGAAATCGGTGAAGTACGCGCTTTTGAAGGTCGTGTTCACGGCGGCCGTCAGCGTTCCGGTGTCGCCCAGCTCGAACTTGTGATCGAGCCCGGCCGTGATGACCCACTCGGGCGAGAATGGCGGGCGGTTGCCGGCGAAGTTGGGCTGCTGAATGCCCGGCGTGACGGGGTCGAGGTCGCCGATGCCATTCACGTCGGCGCCGGTGCCTGGCACGGTGTAGACGTTGAACTGCGCGAACAATTCACCGTAGCGGGCATCGAGGTAATTGACCGAAGCATGGAAATTGGTGAGCCGATCGAGCGCGATGTCGGCCGAGGCCTCGACGCCCTTGATCGTCGCCTTGCCCGCGTTGAACGTCTGTCCGCCCAGCGCGGTATTGAGCAACACCGAGACCTGAAGATCGCGATAGTCGTAGTAGAAAGTGCTCATGTTGAACTGGTGCTGCGACCGCTCGCCGAAGCTCTGCTTCCAGCCCAGTTCATAGGCCGTGTTCGACTCCGGCTTATAGGTTCCGACCGCGTCGAAACCGCCGCCCTTGAAGCCGGTCGACACCTTGCCATAAATCAGCGTGTCGGCATTCGGCTTGTAGTTCAGGCCTACCAGCCACGTCACCTTGTTCTCTTTGCTGCCGAGGTTGAGCGTCGTCCTATAGGGGAGGGCGTCGTAGTTCTTTACGCCCGGGCCGGTCCCGAACAGACAGTTGGTCGTGGTGGCCGCAGCTCCCAACGTGAAGCAGTCGGGCGGACCGGCACCGAACGGCGAGGCGTTGCGATAGAGCGCGGTGCGCTTGTTGTCGGTGTAGCGCAGGCCGCCGACGGCGGTCAGTTTGTCGCCGAGCGGAACTTCGACCTGGCCGAAGATCGACTTGCTTTCGCTCGTGATGTCACGGCCGAAATACGACAGAGTGGTGCCGAGCGCACTGCCGATCGGAATGACGAAGCCGGACAGGCTCGCGATCTTCTCTTTGAAGTAGAAGCCGCCGAGCTGGTAAGTGATGCCGCCGATGACGCCGTTCAGCCGCAGCTCGTGGCTCTGCGTGTCGGTCTTGCTGAGATAATTATAGGACCGATAGCTGACAGGTAGCGTCAGAAAGCTGTTGTCGACCGAGAAGTTCCGGTAGCCACCGGTGTAGGTCAGGATCGCGGCGTCGCTGAACTCGTATGCCAGTCGTCCGCGAATGGCATAGGTGCTTTGCGCGATATTGCCGGTACCGAAGCCAGGCGCTGCGTAAGTCCCCCGGTCGATCGTTCCGAGGAAGTTGGTGTTGTTGGGTACGCACAGCGTCTGGGCGAAAGCGGGCGCGACGCGGGTATAGCCGCTGGCATTGCAACCGGGGCCGGTCGGGCCGTTCCCGGCTGCGTTCAGGTCTGCATAGGCGAATACGGCAGGCGTGAATTTGCGCTTGGCATATTCCCCTGCGAGATTGATCGATAGTTGCTCGGTCGGGTCGAGCCGCAGTGAAATACGTCCGCCATAGGCGTCGTTATCGTCGGTGCTGCCACCGGCGTATGCCGGGAACGGGCCGAATGCCGCGCGGGCCGGGTGGCTGACATAGCCGTTGCGCTTGTCGTAGAATCCGGCGACGCGAACGGCAGCGACGCTGCCGAGCGGGACGTCGACACCTGCGTCCAGACGGATCGCATTGTAGTTGCCATAGCTCGCCGTCGCGTTGACGCCGAAATCCTTGCCGGGTTTGCGCGTGATGAAATTGATCGCGCCGCCGGTCGAGTTGCGACCGTAAAGCGTGCCCTGCGGCCCGCGCAGCACTTCGACACGGTCGATATCGAACAATGCCGAGCCGAGCGCGTTCGGACGGTTGAGGTACTCGCCGTCGATGTTTATGACGACCGACGTGTCTTGCGATTCGTCGTTCGAGTTCGTGCCGACACCGCGGACAGTGACTTTGACGGTGCCCTGATCCTGGTTGAGCTGGACCGCAGGCGCGATCTTGTCGATGTCGTTCAAATTGCCAAAACCGACCGCCTTGAGCTGTTCGGCGCTGACCACATTGATCGCAATCGGCACGTCGTTGACATTCTGTGCGCGGTTCTGGGCAGTGACGACGATCTCGGCGTCGTTTGTGTCGGCCGGTGCGGGGGTCTGGGCAAACGCCGCAGAACTGATCGCCAGACCGCAGGTGCCCGCCAGCAGCGCGCGCAGCAAAATTGTCCTTGTCATACGTCATCCTCCCCAGAGCCGCCGATTAGTCAGCTAACTGTAATTAGAATGCTGGTTTTATATGTAAGCGGCAACACTGTCAAGCGGGCAGCGGTTCGACAGCTACCGCGCGTTGTCGGAACGTACCGACCAGCCAGGCCATCGTGCCGCCCGCTATGAGGATCAGTACCAGGACGAAGACCGCAAGCTCTTGCACCTTCCCGGCAGGCATTTGCGCTACGGGCAATCCGGCGGGAAAGGCAATCAGGCCGAGAAACGATCCGGCGAGGAGCGCAACCGCACCGCTACCCAGTTGCAGCCCGACGAACATGAAACTGGCGACCAGCCCCTGTGCAGGTTCGCCGGTATTCGCCTCATGCTCGTCGCCGATGTCATAGGTGACGATGCAGAACGGCACGACGTACAGGCCATAGGCCAGCCCGCCCAGAAAGCGCAGCGCGACGATGAGCAGCCCGATGGCTGCTGTTCCCGCCGCGGGGGCCAATCCGGCGAGCGGCAGGACGATCGCGCTCGCCTGCGCGACGAAGAACGCGGTCAATCCCACCTGCATTGCCCGCTTGCTGCCCAGCGCGCGCGTGAACGCAGGGGCCAGTGCCATCGCAAGGATCGAGCCGAGGGTTGCACCGATCTGGATACGCGGGGTCCATTCATGGTCGAGCTGCCAGAAATAGGTCGCGAGATGCAGCGTCAGCTGGTTGATGACCGAATTCACGAACAGCACCAGAAACGCGACCATCAGCACCCGGCCGATGTTGGGCGTGATCCGGAAGGCGCGCCAGAAGCGCGACAGCAGCGCGCCAATGCCCGCTTCTTCGCTCACTTGCGGCGCGGGCATGTTCGTTTCCAGCGCGCGCGCCTTTCGATAGGTGCCGAGCGCGCCGGTCAGCATCAGCGCCCCGCCAAGCAGTGCCACGAACAGGCCGAAGCCGGGATAGGGGGCCGGGTCGAGCTGCGCGCGGGGAAAGGCAGGGGTCGGCGTGAAGAACACCGCGAACGCGACGACGGGCACCGACAGGATCACGATCTGGTTGCCGAGATTGCGCAGCACCGCGATCAACCGGCGTTCGTCCGCATCGGACGAGAGTTCGCCCCCCAAGGCATAAGCCGGAACCGTCCAGAACGAGATGCCGCAGCGCGCGAGCAGCCCGAAGCCGAGCAACCAGCTAAGAATCGCAAACTGGCTCATGCCCGACGGCGGCGCAAAGACGCCGTAAATGCCGATCATGAACGGCAGGATCGCGGCAAACATCAGCGTGTGCCGCCGCCCGAAGCGCGCACCGGTCATCCGGTCCGACAGCGCCCCGATCCACGGATCGACCAGCGCATCGAAGACGATGATGATGGCAACCGCAACGCCGATCAGAAAGCCGTTCAAGCCGACGACCTGGGCGTAGAAAAACAGGACGAAGAAATCCCAGGCGAAGGATTTAAGAAGTTCGGGCATGGCGCACACCATCCACGCCAGCCGCTGCGGCCAGCTCAGACGTTCGATTGACGCAGGCTGTGCCATGCTGCCGCTCTCCTATGGCGCACACCATAAGCGGTCTGGCGGAAAATTAAAATCAATATTTTAATCTAGGCGGGCGACGTCATCGGGCGTGCTTGAGATAGGCCAGACACATCCGGCCCAGCTCGCGCTTCAACTGGCTCCAGTCATAGTCATGCACCGATTCGCCGGTTGAGCCGAGGCTGAGTTGACGGGCAAGGGTCGCAAAGATGACGTGAAAAGAGGAATTGGCTTTCAGCTCTTTGTCTTTGCCACCCATTTCGTCGGCATAGGCCATCATTGCCGCTGTCGACAGGTCTTCCACCCGCAGTGCCACCCGTTTGCCCGGTTCCGACACCTGCGGGTCGTTTTCAGCGCGCTTCATCGTCAGTCGCAGCAACGGCGCATGCTGCTTCAACAGTTCGGCATAGGCTTCGACATAGGCTGCCACGAAGCTGTTCAGAGAGGCCGACTCGGTCACGACGGCCAGCATCCGGTCCTCTTCTTCTTTCATCCGCTCGAGGTGGTCGGAAATCACGGCGCGAACCAGATTGTCCTTGCTGTCGAAGCGCAGATAGATCGAACCGATCGACACGTTGCCACGCTGGCTGACTTCCTGAAGCGTGAAATCCTCGCAGCCGCGCTCGATCATCAGCTGCTCAGCGGCGGCCAGCATCCGTTCGAGCGAGGCCTTGCTGCGCCCCTGCTGGGGTTTGCGGCTGACGGCAGGGGCAGCGACTACGGGGTCGGCTTCGAGAGCAGTTGACATGGAAGCTAGTGTGGCCTTAATAAAACAGGAACGTCAATTCTAATTGACGACAAGCTGCGTTAAACGGAGCAGATGGAGCGGGTATATGCGGTTTTCTGTTTTTCTCAATGCGCGCTCGATGGGCCCCGAGGGCGACCGACAGCTGATGCTCGATCTCGAGGCACATGCGCTCAAGGCGAGCACGCTTGGCTTCGATGCCATTTTCCAGCCCGATCACCATTTCAACGGCTATATGCCGACCGCCAGCGACAGTTTCATGTTCGCTGCGTACCTCGCGGCACAGATGCCGCACATGCATTTCGGCTTTTCGGTGGTGTCGGTGCCGCTGCATCATCCGGTGCGGTTCGTGGAGCGGATCAACCTGCTCGACCAGCTGACCAAGGGTAAGCTGCTTGTCGGTGTGGGGTCGGGGACGACACCCGAGGAGATGATCGGCTTCGGCGTCAACTACAAGGATGCGGGCGCGATCTCCGAACAGAATCTGGCACTCGCCGAGGCGCTCTGGGCGAAGCGGATGGAAGATCCGGCGGTGGAAATCGACAACGGCCCGCATCAGGGCCGCGTCATTCAGCGGATTGCCCCTGCGGCCTTTACACCTGGCCATGCGCGGTTGATGCCGGTCGCGATGAAGGAGGCAAGTGCCCGCCGCGCGGCCGTCAACGGCTGGCCCGCCTATATTCCGGCTTTCACCCCGCCGCAGATTTACGGGAACGAGCCCTTTACCCACGTCAAAAAATACTTCGACGTCTATAAGGGGATGCTCCTGGAAGCAGGGCATAGCGATGCCGTGGTCGCCGACGCCCTCGGCTGGTCGACCCATACCTACCAATGCGTCCATGTTGCCGAGAGCGACGATCAGGCGCGTGCCGAACTCGAAATCATCCTGAAAGGCTATCAGGAAGCGGTCGACCGCGAGAACGAGTTTAATGCGCGCGCCGAAGGGGACGCGGCGAACAAGAAAAAAGACATCAACATCAACGCGCTCGACGAAGGCTGGATCGGCACCTGGTGCCTCTACGGATCGCCGAAAACAGTCATCGAGCATCTCCAGCCCTATGCCGAGCTCGGCATCGGCAACATTCTGTGCGGCACGACGACGGGGCCGCTGACCCCGGCGCGCCTCGCCTATGCCGACCAGACGCTCGACCTGTTGTCGCGCAAGGTCATGCCCGCGTTCGGCAAGTGACGCCGCTTCGCGTCGGGGTGCTGGGGGCGGGCGCGATTGCGCCGCCCTATTATATGGCGATGCAGGCATGGCCGCAGCTCGACCTGCGCTGCTGTGCGTCGAAGGGCATGGCCAGTGCCGAAGCCGCTGCCGCGAAATACGGGATCGCGGCAGTTCGCTTCGACGCGATGCTCGCCGATCCCGAAATCGACGTCATCCTGAATCTCACGCCGGTGCAGGCGCATTTCGCGACGTCGAAGGCGATCCTGTCGGCAGGCAAGCATCTCTATTCCGAAAAGCCCCTCGCCGCAACGCTCGCCGAAGCGGCGGAACTGATTGCCCTCGCCCGCGCCAAGGGCCTTCGCATCGGCTGTGCGCCGGATACCTTCTTCGGCAGCGCGCATCAGGCGGCTCGTTCCGCCATCGATGCCGGATCGATCGGCACACCCGTCGGCGGGGCGCTGTTCTTCGGGAATGCCGGGGTCGAGATGTGGCATCCCAAGCCCGAACCCTTTTACAGCACGGGCGGCGGGCCGGTGTCCGACCACAGCCCCTATTACCTGTCGCAGGCGATCAACCTGCTCGGGCCGGTGGCGTCGGTCAGCGCGGCAGGCGCGAGGCCCTTTCCGCTGCGGACGATGCGAAATGCGGCGCGGGCGGGCGAGGTTTTCGAGACGCAGGTCGATACCAGCATCGCGGGCACTCTGACGTTCGCCAATGGCACACTGGTGACCTTGGCGATGTCCTGGGATGTCGGCCCGCACGGCCGTGCGCCCATCGAGATTTACGGCAGCGAGGGCACGCTGCACAATCCCGACCCGAACTGGTCGGACGGCAAGGTGACGCTGCAAACGCGCGAGGGGAAGCGTGAGCTCGACCACTCGGGCAGGCCTTTCCACAAGCCGACGATGATCAACTTCTTCGGGATCGAAGTGGGCTATTACCGGCTGTGCGGCCTTGCCGACATGGCCGATGCCATCGCCGATAACCGTCCCCACCGCGCGAGCGCCGACATGGCGTTGCATGTCATGGACGTGATCGAGGCAATCCGGCTGTCGGGCGAGACGGGGCAGCGGGTGGACCTGAAAACCAGTTGCGAACGGCCCGCGCCGATTGCCGACGACATCGCGGGCGCGGCGAACATCGACCCCTTTGGAGGCATGCTCGATGCCCGAAAACTCTTCTAGACCGCTCACTTTCGATGAAGCCTGCGCGCTGACGGCGGGCGCTGCCATGTGGCGCAGTGTCGAAATTCCCGACGCGGGCGTCCCCGCCTTCACCATGGCCGACGGCCCGATGGGCGTGACCAGCGGCAACATCGACGAGCGCGAGGTTTCGTTGCTCACCCCTTGTCCTACCGCGCTCGGCGCAAGCTGGGATGCCGAAACCGTCCGCAAGGTCGGCACTGTCGTCGGCAGCGACGCGATCGAGCGCGGCATCGACGCCGTCCTCGCGCCCAACCTCAATCTCGCACGCAGCCCATTGGCCGGACGCGCGTTCGAATATTTCAGCGAAGACCCGCTGCTCGCGGGCGTGCTGGGCGCGGCGTGGATCGGGGGACTGCAATCGACCGGCACCGGCGCGGTCGCCAAGCACCTCGTGTGCAACGACAGCGAGACCGAGCGCGACCGCGTCAATGCCGTCGTCGATGAACGCACCCTGCGCGAAGTGTACTTGCTGCCGTTCGAAATGGCGGCAGCAGCGGGCTGCGCCGGGATGCTGGCGGCCTATAACAAGGTCAACGGCGACTGGTGCTCGGAAAGCACGCCCATCTTGACCGATATCGTCAAGCGCGAATGGGGCTTCGGCAGAGTGATCATGTCCGACTGGTTCGGCACGCATTCGGGGGCAGGCTGCATCGACGCGGGGCTCGACCTCGAAATGCCAGGACCGGCGCGCTTCATGGGGCCGAAGCTGGCCGATGAAGGCGGCATCGAACGCGACCGTGTGTTCGCGGCGGCAAACCGGGTTGCGGCGACCGCACGGCAAGTGACCGGTCCCAAATCCACGCCCCTCCCCATCGAGCAAGCTCAGGCGATCCTCGAGGACGCTGCCGCCGAGGGTTTTGTGCTGCTGAAAAATGAGGGCGATCTCCTCCCGCTTGCCCCCGGTGCCGTGAAACGCATTGCGGTGATCGGCCCCAATGCCGCCGCACCCTGTTATCAGGGCGGTACTTTTGCCAAGATCGCGGTTGCCCCCGATACACCGACCCCCATCGATGCCATCCGCGCGCGTTATGGCGCGCAGACCGAAATTATTTTCGAACCCGGCGTCGATCCGCAGCCGCGCCTCCCCGCGATGCCGATGCCGATGACAGTCGAGTATTTTACCAATCCCGACCTCGACGGTTCGCCAAACTTCACCGAAACCCGCACGACCAACTCGCTCGTCTGGTTTCAGGGGCAGCACACGCAGTCGGTTTTCAACGAACCCGGCTCGATCCGTGCGACCGGCATTTTTACGGCGGAGAAAGCGGGCGTCCATAAGTTCTATCTCGGCGGAACGGGCACGGTCCGGATGCGCGTCGATAGCAACGATCTGCTTGCGACCGGCGGGGTGCTCGACGCCAAGGATGTCATGGGTACGCTCAAGCGCGGCGATGCCGACATGACCGAACTGGCGCTAGCGGCGGGGCAGCAGATCGAGGTCGTTGTCGAATTCGCCTATACCGGCGCGCGCTGCCAGGGGCTGTGGTATGGTATCCGTTCGCCCGACAGTCCGGAAGCAATGCTCGCCCGCGCCATCGCGGCGGCACGCGATGCGGATGCGGTTTTCCTGATCGTCGGCGAGACCAGCGATTCGAGCGTCGAGAGCAAGGATCGCGCCGACACCAAACTCGCCCCCGAACAAGTCGCGTTGATCGAGGCGGTGACGGCAGCCAACCCGAAGACCGCCATCGTCGCCAATGTTGGCCACGCCTTCGATACATCATGGGAGGACCGCGCCGCCGCGTTGATGCTCGTCTGGTATCCGGGGCAGGGGTTCGCACCTGCACTCGCCAGTGTGCTCGCGGGCGACCGCGAACCCGGCGGGCGGATGCCGGTGAGCATCGCCCGGCAAGAGGTGGATTATTGCGGCTATTCGACCACGCCCGACGCCGACGGCGACCTCGTTTATGCAGAGGGCGTGAATTTCGGCTATCGCGGCCTGATCGCGAACGGCACCCCCGCCCGCCATACCCTAGGCAGCGGCATGGGCTATGCGCGGTTCGAATGGCACGATGTTGTGGCGGAAGATGGGGGCGTTGCCGTCACCGTCCGCAATATCTCGGATCGTGCCGGATCGGATGTGATCCAGTTGTACCGCGATGCGCCCGAAACCGCCCTGATCGGTTTTGCCAAGGTGCGGCTCGAACCGGGTGAAGAGCGGCGGGTGGTGGTGCGGCCCGAGCCGAAGATGTTGCGGCGTTGGCAGGATGGCTGGCAATCGCTGCCCGAAAACATACCCTTGCGCCTCGCCCGCGGGGCCGAAGCGCAGGGTTTTCCCGCTACCTTGTCGGGCTAGTTTTTCGAGACCAGCAGCCCGTTCACTTCCAGCCAACGACGGAAACCGTTCATCCAGTCCACCGTCGTCGTGCCCGCAGCACCGAGACCGAAGCCGTGCGCGCCATTCTGGTAGAGGTGGAATTCCACCTTGCCGCCCGCCTTGCCCCAGCTGTCGATCAGGCCGGTTCCGCCCTTCCAGAACAGCGGATCGTTGGTCGCGAGCGCGACGAACAGCGGCGGGGGATTGGCGGGGACAGTGACCGCATCCTGCCTGCCGTAAATCGGAGCGATGAAGGCGGGGCGGGCGTCGGGAGCGTTGGCGAGCGCGACGCTCATTGTGGTCATCGCGCCTGCGGAAAAGCCCATCATGCCGACGCGATCGGGATCGACACCGAATTGCGCGGCATGCGCGCGGACGTAGCGGATGGCGGCTTGCCCGTCGGCAAGCGCTTCAGGAGGGGTCTCGGCAGGCGGGCGAAAGCTGGCGGGGCCCTTGCCGGTGCGCATGTCGCTCACTTCCTTGCGAAAGGTCGCCGGGTCGGCAGGGGTCGGCAATAAGCGGTATTTGAGGACGAAGGCCGCAATGCCGTGATCGGTCAGCCAACGGGCGACCCGATAGCCTTCCTCCTCGATGGCAAGCCCCAGAAACGCGCCGCCGGGCGCGACGATCACGGCGGCCCCTGTTCGCGCACCTGCGGGCGGCAGGAAGGGCGTCAGCGTGGCGCTCTCGACGTTGCGGACCTGCAGCGAACCGCTTTCGCGGAACCATTCTTCTTTGGGCTGCCCCTTGCCGGTGCCAAGCGCGACCTCCCCCGGGTAATCGATCTTGCGGCTGTCCTCGAACCTAAGGACAATATTCTCTTGCGCGCTCGCCGGGGTGCAGATGCTGACCCCCAGCGCCAGTGCCGTGAAAAACACCTTTTTCATGCCGATTTCCTTCCACTCGCCAGCAGTGCCAGCGCGACGGTTGCCCCCGCCAGCCCGACCAGTCCGATTGTCAGAAACGCATTCTGCATCGAGCCCTGGCTCGCATCGAGCGCGTGCACGAGGCGCGGCGATTGCGACTGGCCGAGGAAGAACGCGCCGGTCCATATCCCCATCGCCCGGCCGCGATGCGCGAAGCCGAACTTGCCCTGCGTCCAGCCGATCAGCGTCGGCACCGTCATGCCGGCCGCCGTCTGCTGGACGATCAGGCAGGCGATCATCACCGGCACCGTCGTGGCCAGTCCCATGCCGGTGAGCCCCGCCCCCAGCAACAGCATGAACACCCCGAGCTGGAGCAGGTTCGCCCGCATCGCCAGCAAGCGGAAGATTGCTGCACCGGCAAGAATGAACAGGCTCGGCACGAAGATCAGCGCGGCATAGCGCACCGGCTCCGTCACGCCGACCTCCTTGAACACCAGCGCGCCGTTGATGATGAACACATAATAGAGCATCGACGCGAAGAGGGTGACGGCAGCAACCTGCAGGGCGCTGGCCCACGGAAATGCAGTTGCGGGCGGTGCCGCGACTTGGGCCAGAGGAGCCACTTCGCGCTTGGGTTCGAACAGGAACAGCAGCATCGCCACGAAGATCGGCAGCGCGACGAGGTAGACGTAGAATACGCCGTTCCACTGCGCCTTGCTGGCGTAGCCCACGATCAGCGAGAAGATGGCGGCAATGAACGGGCCGAGCAGTCCTTGCAGGAACAGCCAGTTCTTGCGCGCCCGGTCTTCCCAGTAATCGCCGATCAGCGTGTTGACGACGGTGAGGATCCCGGCTTCGGCCACGCCCAGCAACAGCCGCGATGCGTAAATCTGGTCGAGACTGTCGAGCAGCAACGGTGCCGCGCCGAAAATCGCATAAAAGAGCGTCGAGACGAGCAGGATCGGCCGACGCCCGAACCGGTCGACCATCATCCCGGCAAATGGCGCGAGGATCGCCATGGCGAGTCCGGGTGCCCCGATCATCGCGGGCACCTTGCCCCGCGCGTCGGGATCATTGGCAAAGTGCTCGATCATCGTCGGCACTGCCGGCCCCATCGCGACGATGGCGATGATTGGCAGAAAGGCGGCGACAACGATCGTGAAGCCTTGCGGTTTCAGCGTCAGGTCGCGCCAGAATGCGGCCACCTTTTCCATGCGATCCATCGCCTCCCATGCCGCCGTTTTGTTATTAGAACGAATATTCGCGTTCCCTAACAAGGGCGGCAGGCGTGGTCAATCCGCGTGGAACCGGCGCGGCCGATCCTTTAAGCTCCCCATCAGAACTTCACGTTCGCCGTCAGATAATAATAGGCCCCGTTGAACCCGAACTGGTTGGCGTTGCGCGTATAGGGGGTTTGCCCGTTCGAATAGGACGCCGCCTCACCCACATTGCCGTCGCGCAGGTTGTTCCACTTGTCGGGGTAGGCGTTGAACAGGTTGTTGCCGCCAGCCGTCAGCGAAAAGCGATCCGAGAAGGCATAGGTGACGTTGGCGTCGAAGATGGTTTTGGCGCGGAACGTCTGCGCGCAGCGGTTGGCGGCATCGCACGTGACGTTGGCGTCGGACGCGCTCAGTCCCGTGCTGAAGGCCTTGACCGAGCCGAAATAGCTCGCGCGGAGGCCGAGGGTCAGCGGCCCGGTTTCGTAGTTGGCCGACAACAGGATCTTGGTGCGCGGCTGGGCGACCTCGATCAGTTCGATCGCGGTCGGACCGACGAGCTGGAGCGTCTGGTTGGCCGCGGAGGCACCCGCCACCAGCGCCGTCGGCGTCGCGCGCTGGCTTTTGACCTTTGTCGCGGCATGCGTGCCCGCCAGCGTCAGCCGCAGCATGCCCGGCCCGACTTCCTTTTTCCACGTCGCAACCACATCGACGCCGCGCGTCTGGGTGTCGATCTGGTTGGTGAAGAACCGGATTTCCCGCACCCCGGGAAACAGTGCCGCAACTGCCGGGAAATTCGCGGCAAGGATGCCGTCGGTGATGGCGATGCGGTCCTTGATGTCGATCTGGAACGCATCGACCGTGAAGGTGAACGCGCCCAGATTGCCCGTGATACCCGCGCTGAAGTTGTTCGAGATTTCGGCCTTGGGCACACCGATGCCAAGCGTTGCAAGACGCGCGTCGTCGCTGGAGATCTGCTGCGTTTGCAGGATCTGGTTGTTCTGGACCGTCGACGTATTCACCCGGTTGCCGATTTGCGCGAGCGACGGCGCGCGGAAGCCGCGGTTATAGGATCCGCGGATGGCGATCTGATCGCTCAGCTTGTAACGCGCCGCCAGCTTGCCCGACAAATTGCCGCCGAAGTCGCTGTAGTTTTCGTAGCGCAACGCCGTCGTGACGAGGAAGGCGTCGGAAAAATCGGCTTCGACGTCGATGAACGCGGCGATGTTGCGACGGCTGAGATTATTCTCGTCGGCGGGGGCGTATCCCGGTCGCCCGTTCGAGCCGGCAGTCCGCCCCGAAATGGCAAGCGGGCCGACCGCATAGCTGTTGGGGTCGCCGCGCAGCACCTGAAAATTGTCGCGGCGCCATTGCGCGCCCATCGCCACGTTGAGATTGTTGAGCGAACCGACGGCGCCGAAATTCTTCGAGGCGGTCAGTTCGGCGACCTGTTGGCTGAATTGCGTCCGGCCGACATAGAAGCTCGTCGGGCTGGCGGCCCCTAGCGACGCGTTCACCGTGTTTTCGGCGTTCTGGTCGAGGAAGTTCTTGCCGTAACCATAGGCCAGTTCGACCTTCCAGCCCGAAAGCTCGGCCTTTAGTCCGGTGTTGATCGAATAATCGATCGAACGGCCGGGCAGGATCGGCACATAGCCATCCGGGAAGATCGACAGGACCGCGTTGGCAGTCGTGGCCGGTGCGCGGAAAAAGCCGAATGCCCGGATGTCCTTGCGCGAATAGCCGCCGAACGCGAACATCCGAACCGTGTCCGAGAACGGAATTTCGGCATTGATGAACGCCTGATAGGTGCGGTTCTTGTTCGCACCATAGTTGCCGACGACGAAGGGCGTCTGCGGATAGACGCCGCGGTCGGTACGGGGGTTCGCGGTCGTGTACGGGAAGGCGGTCGTCGGCCCGGTCGTCGCGTAATTGGCGGGCGTCGCCGGGTAGAGGACCCCGTTGTAGGTGTCGGAGCGGTTGGTCCCCTCGGTCCCGAAATATTCGAGCGTGTAATTCAGGAAGCCGCCATTGCTGCCGAGCTTCAGGCCCTGATTGATCGAGGCCTTGGTCGTGAAGCCGTCGCCGCGCTGATTGAGGCCGACCGTAAAGCCGACCGAGCCGCCTTCGTCGCTGCTCTTCAACGCGAGGTTGACGATGCCCGCAATCGCGTCCGATCCGTACTGTGCCGCCGCACCGTCGCGCAGCACTTCGATGCGTTCGACGGCGGCCGTCGGAATGCTGTTAAGGTCGGATACGACCGTGCCGAGGCCCGGTGAGACGTTCAGGTTGAGCGCCGAGAACTGGTGGCGGCGGTGGCCGTTGATAAGCAGCAGCACCTGGTCGGGCGCGAGGCCGCGCAGCGAGGCAGGATCGGCAAAGTTGGTCGCGCCGTTGACGCCGTATTTTGCCGAATTGAACGACGGCGACGAGAACTGGACCTGCTGGCCGAGGTCGGTCTGGCCGGTCGACGTCAGGTCTTTCGAGCTGACGACGTCGACGGGGACGGGGCGATCGACATCGGTGCGCGCCTTGCCGCGCGAGCCGATCACGGTGATCTCAGCCTCGCCGGCGGGCGCCGCCCCGGCTTCCTGTGCGGCCCCCTGGGCATGGGCGTTTGCGGAAAGACCCAGCAGCATCGCAGTGGACACCAGCCAGAAGGCTTTGTGCGTCATGTCGGTCTTGGTCATCGTCTTTCTCCCCAATTTTTTTGTCGTTTCTGCGTGTTCAGTCGGTGTCGCGTTCCATCGCGGGTGCCAGGACTTGGTCCCGTATCGCGTTCTGCCCGCCGAGCGCCGCGGCGAGAGCGTCGCGGTCGAGCGCATTTTCCCAGCGCGCCACGACGACGGTGGCGACGGCATTGCCCATGAAGTTCGTCAGCGCGCGGCATTCGCTCATGAAGCGGTCGATGCCGAGGATCAGCGCGAGGCCGGCAACGGGAACCGACGGCACGATGGCGAGCGTCGCGGCAAGTGTGATGAACCCCGCGCCGGTCACGCCGGCCGCACCTTTCGAACTGATCATGGCGACGCCGAGCAGGGCGAGCTGCTCGCCGATCGACAGCTCGATCCCGGTTGCCTGGGCGATGAACAGCGCGGCGAGCGTCATATAGATGTTCGTGCCGTCGAGATTGAACGAATAACCCGTCGGCACGACCAGCCCGACGACGGATTTCGCGCATCCCGCACCCTCGAGCTTTTCCATCAGCGAAGGCAGTGCTGCCTCCGACGACGACGTGCCGAGAACGAGTAGTAGTTCGGCTTTCAGATACCGGATCAGCGCCAGGATCGAAAAACCGTTCAGCCGCGCAATGGCGCCGAGGACCACCAGAACGAAAAACAGTGAGGTCGCATAGAATGTGGCGACGAGCGCGCCGAGCGATACCAGCGTGCCGATCCCGTATTTGCCGATCGTGAACGCCATCGCGCCGAACGCGCCGATGGGGGCTGCTTTCATGACGAGCGCCACGAGCTGGAACACGACATCGCTCGCGCTTTCCAGAACATGCAGGAAAGGCTTGCCGCGCTCCCCCGATATGCCGAGCGCAATGCCGGTAAGTACGGCAACGAGCAGCACCTGCAGGATCGACCCTCCGGTGAGCGCCGAGACTAACGTCGTCGGGATAATGTCGAGCAGGAAGCCCGAGATCGACGCGTCGTGCGCCTTTTCGGTGTAGGTCTTCACCGCAGCCTGGTCGAGCGTGGCCGGGTCGATGTGCAGCCCCGCGCCCGGCTGTACGACATTGGCGATGATCATGCCGACGAGCAGCGCGAACGACGACACAACGAAGAAATAGGCGAACGCCTTCCCCGCGACGCGGCCGACCTGGCCGACCTTGCCAATTCCGGCGATGCCGACCGTGATCGTCAGGAAGATGACGGGCGCGATCACCATCTTCACAAGCTTGATAAAGCCGTCGCCGAGCGGCTGCAGCGCGACGCCCAGATCGGGGGCGAAAATGCCCAATGCAATCCCGCAGGCGATCGCGGTCAGCACCTGAAAATACAGGCTCGCGTAAAAAGGGGTCCGCGTGCCCACGGTGGTTGCCGGGATAACCGCCATGTCTCTCCTGATCCGGACGCTATCCTGCGTCCCACGGGGTTGATGCCGCGGACCCGGCGGCAGACCCAATGAAATAAAAATCGCGGTAAGTACCTGTTTCTATTTGGTTAGTTTGAAACGAACATCATCAAGCTGTGCGGTTTTCCGCACAGATGCTGGCGGAATGAGCGACTTTTCGCCAAAGTGCGAATCATGGGGGCAGGGCGAAAGAGCTTGGCGGGATTTCGGCGGCTTGCGATCGCTGCGCTGGTCGTGGTTTTCCTCGCCGCAGCTGTCATTGGCGCGGACCGGTTTACCGAACGTCGCGCAGTGACGGTGGAAATCGACCGGCTGACGGCCATCGCGAAGCTGGCGGCATCGTCGTACGAGCGACAGGTCGACAAGTTTCAACTGGTTGCGACGACCCTGTCGGCCGATCCCGACGTCGTCGATCTGCTCGATCGTCGCGCGGGTGATTCCGCGACCCGCCTGAACGCCCGACTGGCCGGGCTGACGGCGGCGCTCGATGCGTCGGTGATCTATCTGATCGATGACAGCGGCACGACGATTGCGTCGAGCAACTCGCGGCAAGCCGATAGTTTTGTCGGCCTGAACTATGGGTTCCGCCCCTATTTCAGACAGGCAATGGCGCAGGGCCGGTTCGAACAATATGCGCTCGGGACGCGGAGCCGCATTCCCGGCCTGTTCGTCGCCCGGCGTGTCACGACGGCTGGTGGAACGCGCGGCGTCATCGTGGTCAAGATCCGTTTCGACCGGCTCGAAAACGAATGGGCAGGTACGCTCGGCACGGCATTCGTTGCCAGCGAGCAAGGCGTCATTCTTGTCACAAGCAAGCCCGAGTGGCGGTTCCAGACCATCGGCAAGCTGGATGCCGGCGCACGCAAGCGCCTGACCGCGCAAGTCGAATATGGCGATGCCCCGCTCCGGCAAGGCGATCTGTTCGCGGGTGGGAACATCATTCGCTCGGGGTCCCAATACCGGCGCGGCGCACAGTTCGTGGCCGCAACCGATCGGCTGCCCAATGGCTGGACCGTGCAGGTGCTCCAGCCGCTGGGCAATGCGGTTGCCGATGCCCGCGCATTCGGTCGGCTGGTCGTTGCACTCACTTTCGCGATGGTCGCGGGGATCGTGATCGCTTTCCTGTTCCGCGCGCGCTCGATCGTGGCGCAGGCGGCACGTGAAAACGAGGCGAGGACAGCCGAGTTGAAGGACCGCCTGGTTCAGGCGAACAAGCTCTCGTCGCTGGGCCAGATCGCCGCTGGTGTCGGGCACGAGATCAACCAGCCGCTGACGGCGATCGGTATCCGCGCGAAGAATGGGCGCAAGTTGATCGACAAGGGGCGTTTTGATGAAGCTGCCAGCGTGTTCGACGAGCTCGGCGCGCTTGTGGCACGGGCAGGGGCGATCACCGGCGAGCTGCGGCGCTTCGCGCGGCGGACGCGCCATGAAGTCGGCAAAGTCGCCCTTTCCGACGTGTTCGATGGCGTTCGGTTGCTCTTGGGCGACAGGCTGCGCTCTGCCGGGACGGTCTTGACGGTTGCCGGACCCGACGTCGTGGTCATCGGCGACCAGGGGCGGCTGGAACAGGTGCTGGTCAATCTCGTCCAGAACGCACTCGACGCCATGGGCAGCGGCGGAGCAATCGACGTCCTGGTTTCAGCGGCCGAGGACGTTGCGACGATCCGGCTCGGCGATACGGGGCCGGGTATATCCGAGGCGGTGCGCGAGCGCCTGTTCCAGCCGTTTTCGTCATCCAAGACCGACGGTCTGGGCCTGGGACTCGTGATCTGTCGCGACATCATGATCGACCTCGGCGGCGACTTGTCGCTCGCACCAGGCCCCGGCGGCGCGACGTTTGTCATGACCTTGAAAGTGGCGCCATGACGAGCGTCACGCCCGCAACGATCATCGTGGTCGACGACGAGGCGGAAGTGCGCAGCGCCCTGCGACAGTCGTTCGAAATCGAGGGCATGACGGTTCTGGAGTTCGCCGACGGCCAAGGCGCGCTCGACCGGCTTTCCGCAGAGTTCGCGGGTGTCGTCATTACCGACCTCCGCATGCCCGGCCTCGACGGCACGGGCTTGTTCAACCGCGTTGCGCGGCTCGATCCCGACTTGCCGGTGATCGTCATCTCGGGTCACGGCGACATCGCGACCGCCGTCGATCTGGTACGGCGCGGTGCCTATGACTATCTGTCGAAGCCCTTCGACGCCGATCACCTGACAGCCACGGTCCGCCGCGCGCTCGACAAGCGCGCGCTCGTGCTCGAAAATCGCAGACTGCGCGAGCCCCAGCCCGAAAAGACCAGCCCCTTGCTGGGTGATTCACCGCAGATGGAAAAGGTCCGCCACACACTCGACCAGCTGGTCCAGGCCGATATCGACGTTCTGGTGTCGGGCGAAAGCGGCACGGGCAAGACTCTGGTCGCCGCCACGCTTCACGGACGTAGCCCGCGCGCGCGCAAAACCATGGTAACGGTGGATTGCCGCTCGCTCTCGACCGAACAACAGGCCGAAAGCTTGCTCTTCGGCCATGTGAGCGGCGCGTTTGCGGGCGCGCAGTTTCCGCGGACCGGCCAGTTGCTGCAAGCCAATGCTGGAACCGTTTTTTTCGATCATGTGGATGGCCTGCCCGCCTTTCTTCAGGCGCGATTGCAACAGGTGCTCGAAACCGGATCGGTTACACCCATCGGCGGTAATCAACCGCAATCGACGCAATTTCGCGCGATTTCGGCGACCGCATCCGATGTCGAGGCAATGTCCCGCGAGGGCATGTTCCTGCCTTCGCTATTCTACCGCCTCGGCATTTACCGGCTCGACCTACCGCCCTTGCGCGCGCGCGGCGACGATGTGGTTACCTTGTTCCGGGCTTTCCTTGCCGAAGAAGCAGCGCGGCTCGGCCGCGAACCGCCCGCGCTCAGTACCCCTGTGTGGCGGCGGCTGCACGATCATGATTGGCCCGGCAACGTTCGCGAACTGCGGAGCTTTGCCGCGAGCTTCGCCCTCGGTCTGGAGGACCGTAGCGCCGCGCCGCCTGCGACAGGCGCGGCAGGCAGCCTGAAGCAGGCAACGGCAGCTTTCGAGGCGACGGCGATCCGGACAGCGCTCGAGCGACACAAGGGGGATGTTGTCGCCACCACGACGGAACTCGACCTGCCGCGCAAGACATTTTACGACAAGCTTGTGCGGCACGGGATCGATCCGGCGGACTACCGCAGCCGCCGCTGAGCCGTCAGCGGACAAACATCCAAGCCGAAAAGAACAGCCCGAAGGCAATGACAAGCACGCGGATCGCCCTAACCGGGATCTTGCCAAGCATCTTAACCCCGATGACACTGCCAAACACCCCCCCCGCGCCCAGCACCGCCGCGATGCGCCATTCGACAAGTCCGGAGAAGACCAAGACGACGACGGCCCCGAGGTTGATCGCCGCGATGAGGGCGTTCTTGATCGCGCCGGCTTCGCGAGGTGCATGTCCCGATATGCCAAGAAGCGCGAGGACCAGAAAGCTGTTACCGCCACCGAAATAGCCGCCGTAAATCGCCAGTGGTGCCAAAATGGCGGGAAGGCCTTTTGTCGCGTTGCGCGGTTTTGCATCGATGGGAACAGGACGATAGCTGCTCCACCCATAGATCGCCGTCGCGACGAGGACGAGCCAGGGGACAATGGCCCTGAAGGCCGTGCCGGTGGTTAGCAACAGTAGTAAAGCACCGGCAGCCCCTCCGACCAGCGAGATGGCAAAAAGCAGCCATGGCCGGTCCAGCTTTGCAGTTTCCAGGCTGGATCGTGCGGCGTTTCCGGCGAAGATCTGTCCGGGGCTGAGTGCAACGGTCGAGGTGAGATTGGCAATGCGGGGGTCGATCCCCGTCAGGCTCAATATGCCAAGCGTGAGGACCGGCCCGCCCCCAGCCAGGGCATTGATGGCAGCCGCAACGGTGCCGGCAGTAAACATCAGGATGTAGAACACGGCCCACATTGGTCAGTAGCCCCCACTCTCTCGACCTTAGATGGAAGCGATAGCGCGCCAACGCGCATCAGGGAAACGACCTTGTCGGGCAGCTAATCGGTCTTTGGCTCACCGACAATGCGACATGGCTTTCCGGGCTGGTGTCGAACATCGCGACCGTTCCCGGCAACAACGCGACGGTCAATGCGCCGATCGGGCGGGTGGCGTTCGGGTGCGGCGACGTGCAAACGACCCGCTTGCCAACAAGACTCTCGTTATGTACTAACCAGTTCATAAAGGGAGAGCGAAAGTGCGTGGAGCGATATCATCGATGGTGGCGGCGCTGGTGCTGATCGGTAGTTCGGCCGTGGCTGCGCCGCCCCGCGATTTTCCGGTCGGTGCCAAACCGGTTCCCGGCGACGTCTATCCCGACCGGGTCACCCGCTTCCCTGGCGGCGTTACCGGTCTTGCCGATGTCGAATATGCGTCGATCCCTGGCTATCGCCCGGAAATCGTCGATCTCTATCTGCCGCCCAAGGGGAAAGTCGCAACGCCCAGGCCGCTCGTCATCTATATCCATGGCGGCGGGTGGGTCGGCGGCCATACCCGGCAGGCCGCAGCATTCTCGAACTTCCCCGGCGTGCTCGCGAAACTGGCCAGCGAAGGCTTTGTCGTCGCTTCGCTCGAGTACCGGTTGGCGGGCGAGGCGCGTTTCCCCGCGCAGTTGCAGGATGTACGGGCCGCCATCCGTTTCCTGAAGGGCAATGCAGCGAAATACGGGATCGATGCGTCGCGGGTTGCCCTGTGGGGTGGTTCGGCGGGCGGTCATCTCGCTGCGCTGGGCGCGCTGTCGTGCGGTGCATCCGGGATCGATGCCAAGCCGCAGCCGGCGGGATCCGAATGCGTGCAGGGCGCCGTCATCTGGTACGGCGTGTTCGACTTCGCCCCGCTGGTCGCTCGCGCCGAAGGGGCACCGGTGGGACTGCTCGGCTGTGCCACGGGGGCGTCGTGCCCGGCGGACAAGATCGCCGCGGTCAGCCCTCTGACCTATCTGGATGCCAAGGATCCACCGTTCCTGCTGATCCATGGCGATGCGGACAAAGTGGTATCGGTCGATCAGTCGCTAACGGCTTTTGACCGCATGAAAGCCGTCGGGGTGCCGGTCGACAAAATCGTGTTCACCGGGATCGACCACAGCTTCATCGGAACAACGCCCAAGGCGACGCGCGACGCGTCGCTGACGGCCATCAACGCCAGTTTCGATTTCTTCCACCGCCTGTTCGACAAGAAATGAGCGTCCGTATGCGTCGAGTAATATTTGTGCTGTCGGCCCTGCTTCCGACCGTTGCGCTGGCCGCGCCGGCGCCGGTCAAACGTGTCGCCGCAAGATTCCCGCCCGGTCCGGCAATGGCCAAGGTGTCGACGGCCTGCGGTGGCTGCCACGCGCCCGATATCGTCCTCAACGCGCGCAAAAGCCGCGCGCAATGGGAGGTCTCGCTCGACCGGATGATCGACCGGGGTGCGAAGGTGTCTGACGCCGAATATGACGGCGTCGTCGATTATCTGGTCAAGAATTTCGGGACGGGCAAATAGTCACTTCGCCGGAATCGGATGCGGATGGGGTACGGTGTCGCCGCTGCCCAGTGCCCATTTAATTCCCTCGAGGTACATCGTCCGCATGCGCGGATCGTCCCAACTCGCGTCGGTGTGGCCGAGCCCTGAGTAAAACACGCGGCCCTTCCCGTAGCTTTTGATCCACGCGATCGGGAAGTCATTGTCGGTGCGGTGGACCATCGGGGCTTTCAGATCGACACTGGCAGGGTCGAGACGGGCAAGGACATCGACCTTGTTGCGGTCATAGGGCGCTCGCATCTGGTAGTGCTCGTCGCGGAGCGCCATGCCGGTGCGAAAGGGCTTCATCGCGGGAAATTTCGGGCGTTCGACGATGATTTTCGCGTTTGCGATCATCCACGGGTGATTGTCGAAATAGGCGCCGATCATGTCGCCGTATTCGGGCCATTTCGTGCCGGTTGCCGTTGCAGTGTGGACGCCGACGAAGCCCTTGCCGCTTTTGATCCACGCCAGCAGGTCGGCCTTTTGCGCTTCGCTCAGGCTGGTTTCGCCATTGGTATAGAACAGCACCGCGTCGAAATACGACAGGTTCTTGCCGCGCGCCTGTTTCGGACCGCCCTTGGCATAGTCGCCCTTGCCCCAGGTTTCCTGTGCCGAGATCCAGTCGGTATCGGTGCGGATGAAGGTGACATAGGCACCCGAGGCGCGACCGATCTGTTCGATGACGGCAGCGGCGTGGCTGACCGCCATGTGCGCGCTCTGGTTGCCGGTCGACAGATCGGCGATGACGAGCAAGCGCTTCTTGCCGGCATAGGGGTCTTCGTACCCGGGCGGCGGTTTGCGTTCGGGGGCGGGCGCCTGACCGGTTAGCGACAGCAGGGCGGTTGCGGCGAGGAGCAGGCGCTTCATTTTGTTGCATTCCCGGTCGGCAGGGCAAAGGCAGTGACGGTATCGCTGGCGAGCGGACTGTCGAGGAAACTGCCGCCGGTCGAGGTGACCACGACATATTGTCGGCCGTCCGCCCCCTGATACGTCGCGGGCGTTGCATGCGCCGAAGCATCGAGCTTGGTCGTCCAGAGTTCCTTGCCGGTCGCGCTGTCGAAAGCGCGGAAACGGCTGTCGTCGGTCGCACCGATGAAGACGAGTCCCGAGGCAGTCGCGATCGCACCGCCGATATTGGGACGGCCGGTCTTCGCCTTTTCGGGCGGCAGATCGTCGGTGATGCCGAGCGGTACCTGCCAGACGAGCTTGCCGGTCCTGCTGTCGACCGCGCTCAGGCGGCCCCAGGGCGTTTTCTGGCACATCATTTTGGGCTCGTCCTGCTGGAACCGCCCGCTGACCGTCCCGCGCGCATAGGGGAGCGGTCCGTCGGAGGGAACGAGCGACGTCACCTGACCGAGGTCGCTGGTGTTGGTGAAGATCAACCCCGACGTCGGATCATAGGCGCTGCCGCCCCAGTTCGCGCCGCCCTGAAGCCCGGGGAAGCTGATCGTTGACTTGTCGAGCTTCACTGGAACGTAAAGGCCGCCTGCGACCATCTTGTTATCGGCAATCCATTTGGCGCACCAGTTTTTGAGTTCGGGAGTGACATCGGCAATGTCGGTTTCCGGATCGAAGGTTGTGCGCGCGAGTGGCGGGGTGACCACCGGGATCGGCTGTGTCGGCGGCGCGACCTCGCCGGGGACATCGCTCGGCGGGAACGCACGTTCCTCGACAGCGTGGATCGGCTTGCCGGTGACGCGGTCGAGGATGAACATCAGGCCGTTCTTCGATACGACCGACACCGCCGGAATGGTCTTGCCGCCGACCTGCGCGTCGAACAGCAACGGCGGGGCTTGCAAGTCATTGTCCCAAATGTCGTGATGGACGACCTGGAAATGCCAGAGATATTTTCCGGTCTTCGCATCGGCTGCGACCAGCGATGTGCCGTACAGATTGTCGCCCTTGCGGTCGCCGCCGTATCGGTCGAAGGCGGGGGCGCCGAAGGGCATATAGACGATGCCGCGCGCCTCATCGACGGTCAGGAAACCCCAGGCGTTGACGCCCGAGCGCCCCTCGGCGCTGCCCGGTTGCCAGCTGTCGTAGCCTGCCTCGCCCTTTCGCGGGACTGAATGGAAGGTCCACGCCAGTCTGCCCGTGCGAGCGTCCCACGCCCGTACGTCGCCCGCCGCACCCTTGGCCGGAAACTCCTGCACGGCGGACCCCGTGATGACCAGATCGCCGTAAACGATGGGCGGTGAGGTCATGCCATAGAATTGCGGGTTGCCGCTGCCGACGACCTCAGGAGTCGCCATGTTGACGGTTCCGGCGGTGCCGAACCCTGCGACCGGCATGCCGGTCTTGGCGTCGAGTGCGATCAGCCGTCCGTCGCGGGTGCCGAAGAACAGGCGCGGCGGCGTGGTGGCGTCGCCTGGCCAGTATTCGAGGCCGCGCAGGCTCGGCTGCCCGGGGCCGGCTATTGGCGTCACCCATAGCTCCTTGCCGGTGGCCGGATCGAGTGCGACGACGCGACCATAGGGTGTCGTCAGAAACAGCTTTCCATCGACGATCAGCGGCGTTGCCTGCGATCCCGAAAACCGGCTGCGACGGCGGGTCGGCGGACCGACTGCCTCGGCAGCGCGCTGGACCGTGTCGGTGGCGGTCGGTGCCGCTACGGGCTCGGCCGGCGGCTTCATATGATAGACCCAGGCGGCGCTAAGCTGTGCCACATTGGCCGGCGTGATTTGCGCGAGCGGCGAGAAGCGCTGGCCGCCCTTGTCATGGCCATAGGTCGGCCAGTCGCCGGGGGCAGCGACCGCAGCCCCGGACAAAAGGCTCAAGCATATCGGCAGCAGCACCCGACGCATCCCGAACTCCTAATCATTGCCTTGGCATTATTGTTATGGACTAGTTCGTACACTTTTCGCTTTGATGCAAGGCCGGACGTGGCTAAGGCGCACAGAAAAGGGGGAGACATCGCCATGCGCGGCACCATCCATGTTCTGAACGGCCCGAACCTCAATCTGCTGGGGGAACGCGAACCCGCGATCTACGGACATGACACGCTGGCCGATGTCGAGGCGATGTGCCGCGCGGAGGCGGATGCGGCGGGATATGCGCTGGAGTTTCGCCAGACCAACGCCGAGCACGAAATGGTCGACTGGATCCAGGCTGCCCGCAAGGATGCCGCCGGCATCGTCATCAATCCGGCGGCATTCAGCTATGCCGCCTATCCGGTGCTCGACGCGCTGAAGCTGTGCGATTGCCCGATCGTCGAGGTGCACATCTCCAACATTCATCGCCGCGAAGCCGAATGGCGGTCGAAATCGATCATGACGCAGGTTGTGACCGGGATCGTCTCGGGGCTGGGCGTGCACGGCTATGCGCTTGCTGTCCGCCATATCGCCGAGGTCCGGGGACGGACTAAATAGGCCTCGATGGCCGCCGGTCTGGCGGCCTCGAAAAAACACGCACACGATTGCAAAAGCGCTTGACGTGTACCAACTGGTTACCTATTGAACGAAACAGTTAGTAAGACAAAAAACTGGGGAGAATGCCATGTTTAGCGCACGCCGACTCGGGCTGACCGCGTCCACGATTCCGTTCGTCCTGTTCAGCCTGTCGGGCGCTGCCATGGCGCAGACCAAACCCGCACCTGCGCCTGCCGCAGATGAACCGGCGCCGACCGAGGCCGAAATCGTCGTCACCGGATCGAGCCTGAAGGGCGTTGCGCCGGTCGGGTCGAACCTCGTCACCGTCGACCGCGGCGATATCGAAAATCTGGGGGCCAACACCGTCCAGCAGGTGCTGAAATCGGTGCCGGCCATTGTCGGTCTCAACAGCCCGGGGCAGGGCGGTTTCGGCAGCTTCGACGGGGCAGGGACCAACGCACCGACGATCCACAGCCTGGGGGCCTCGGCGTCGAACTCGACGCTCATCCTGCTCAACGGCCACCGCCTGCCGGTCGGCGGCGCGAACCATGTGCTCGCCGATCCCAACATCGTGCCGCCGATGATGCTCGAGCGCGTCGAAGTGCTGTCCGACGGCGCATCGTCGGTTTACGGGTCGGACGCGGTCGCCGGCGTCATCAACTTCATCACCCGCCGCAAGGTCGACGGCCTCGAGCTCAACGTGCAAAAGGGGTTCGGCAAGCAGTATGGCACCTTCAACGCCGGGATCGTCGCGGGCAAGACCTGGGACACGGGGTCGGTCGTCTTCGGCTATGCCTATTCCAATCGCTCGAACCTGAATGCGGCCGACCGCAGCTTCACGGCGGCCAACCAGGTCGCGCGCGGCGGGTTCAATTTCGCCGACACCAACTGCACCACTGCGACGATCGTCGCCAACGGGCGCACCTATTATGCGCCGTACACGGCAGGCGGTGCGTCGGGCGTGCCTTATGTGTCGGGCTCGGTTGCGAACCCCATCGCCAACCAGAACGGCCAGTGCGACCTGCGCCAGTATTGGGACATCATTCCGTCGGAAAAGCGCCACAACGCCATGGTGTCGATCCATCAGGACATTGGCGACCGGCTGCGCCTGACCGGTGATTTCATCTATTCGAGCCGCCGCAACGTTCAGAATATCTCGCGCGGCGTCGCATCGGGAACAGTGTACCTTTCGGGCGCGCCCGCCGGTGCATCCAACAATCCGTTTGCAACGGCTGCCTTTGCCGCCGTCAATGCGGCGGAAACTGCTGCCGGTCGCGGGGCGATCACCAGCGCGACGGTCAATTTCAGCGGCGACACGCTGCTCGGGCGCGGGGCGCAGATCATCGGTGTCGACGAGACCTTCTACGGGCGTCTCGATGCCGAATATGACATCAGCGATACCTGGCGCTTCAACGTCGGCGGCCTGATCGGGCGCGACAAATCGTCGGTCGAAACGCTGGGTCGCCTGAACCCCAGCGGCTTCCAGCTGGCGCTCAACGGACGCGCGACGGCGGTGCTCAACGGCATTTCGACCACGGTGTCGCAGGCCCTGACAGCGACCAATGCCATCGACGTGTTCGGCGGCAACGGGACGCAGGCAGGAACGCTGGCGACACTGACCGATTCACGGATTTATCAAGTCGGCGACCAGACGATCAACAATTTCTATGCGAAGATCGACGGCGACCTTTTCCAGCTGCCCGGCGGCCCGGTCAAGGTCGCGATCGGCGGCGAGTACAGCAGCTACAAGATCAACCAGGATACCGTGCAGCCGAACGGGCTGGGTGCAGCCTCGTTCAACTCGCTGGCTTATAACCTGAACTACAAGCGCAACGTGAAGTCGGGCTATGTCGAGCTGTATCTGCCGGTCATCGGCCCCGAGCAGAACATCCCGGGCATCCGCAAGTTCGACCTCAACATTTCGGGTCGCGTCGACAGCTACAGCGACGTCGGATCGACCACCAATCCGAAAATCGCCGCGAACTGGGAAATCGTCGAGGGGCTGCGCGTGCGCGGAAACTGGGCGCGGTCGTTCGTTGCGCCGGCGCTGACCAGCATCGGGTCGAACGCCCAAGGCCGTACCGGTGAATCGGGCTTCACCGGCGGTCCGGCGGTCACCTTGCCCTATGCGTTGTTCCCGACAGCGGCACAGATTCCGGGCTGCGTTGCGACGGCTACCTCGTGTTCGGTCGGCGGTGCCACCGGCATCAACGGCATCCAGATCAACGGCGGCAACGGCAACCTCGTCCCGCAAAAGGGCAAGGCATGGAGCATCGGCGTCGATCTGGCACCGGTGCAGGTGCCAGGGCTGCGGATCGCGGTGACCTATTGGCACAACGAACTGCGCGGCGGCATCACCGCGCCTCAGATCGCGCTGGTGACCAATTCGGCGGCGCTGTCGCAATATCTGACCGTCTATCCGACAGGGGCAACCGCGGCGCAGATCGGCGCGCTGACGGCAACCCTGCCGCAGACGGGCACGGTGCTGTCGCCGACCTACTTCATCTATTCGAACCAGCAGCAGAACGTCCTCAATCTGAACGTCTCGGGGATCGATCTCGATGCGTCGTACCGCATCCAGACCGAGAATATGGGCAAGTTCACGCTGACCGCCGGTTTCTCGCGCAAGACGCAGTTCGACCAGTTCTTCGGCGCGACCGGCGCAACCTTCAGCGTGCTGGGCGTGGCGGGGTACAACCTGACCTTCCCGTCGCTGAAGTACGAGGGGCGCTACAGTGTGGGCTGGGACTACAAGGGCTTCGACGCCAACGTCTTCGTCAATCACACCGGCGGCTATATCAACTGGGGCAACCCGGCGAATGCCCGCATCAACACCAACGGCCTGCCGACCGGCGGCGGCGATGTTGTGAAGGCGTTCGTCACGGTCGACGCGCATCTCGGCTATACGTTCAGCGACACCGGGCCGTTTAAGAGCCTGCAGATCTATGCCGATGCCAACAACCTCTTCGACGCGGCACCGCCGTTCTACAACACCTTCACGCTCAACGGGGCGGTCGGATATGACGGGACCAACGCCAACCCGATCGGGCGCGTGATCACGCTGGGTATCCGTACGAAGTTCTAAGCCAAGTCAGGGTCCGCTTTTCTTCGAAACCACGTGGAGAAAAGCGGGCCCGCCTTTCGGGTCGCACAGAATAATCTGCCGAGAGTAGTACGGAGCCGGTGTCTTGAGTTTTGCCCCTTCGCCCTTTTCCGCGCCGGATACCGGCTTTCTGACGGGGCTGGTCGGGCGCGATATCCAGGCATCGCGTTCGCCATGGATGCACGAGTGTGAGGCCGATGCGCAGGGGCTGCGCCTGGTCTATTCGCTTTATGATTTCGCGGCGCGCGGGTGGGACGAAACCGACCTGCCGCGCTTTCTCGATGCCGCGGCATTGGTCGGGCTCGACGGGGTCAATGTGACCCATCCGTACAAGCAGGCGGTGGTTCCCCTTCTCGACGGGTTGTCCGACGGCGCGCGACGGGTGGGTGCGGTCAATACCGTCAAGTTCGAGAACGGTCGGCGGATCGGCCATAACACCGATGTCATCGGCTTTGCCGAAAGCATCGAGAACGGGTTGCCCGGGGTCGCGAGGGCACGCATCGTCCAGATGGGTGCCGGGGGGGCCGGGTTCGCGACCGCGCATGCATTGCTCGACCTGGGGGTGGAAGAGCTGCATATTTTCGATACCGATCCGGCGCGCGGCGCGGCCCTTGTGGCCAAGCTCAATGCCGGATTCGGTGCCGGACGCGCGGTCGCGGGCCATGATCTTGTCGCAACGCTCACCGGTGCCGACGGGCTGGTCAATGCGACGCCGGTCGGCATGGCGAATTATCCGGGTGTGCCCGTGCCGGCAGAGGCTCTGCGGCCCGCGCTGTGGGTCGCCGACATTGTTTACTTCCCGCTGGAGACGCGGCTGCTCGCCGAGGCGCGGACGCGCGGATGCCGGACCCTCGATGGCAGCGGCATGGCGGTGTATCAAGCCGCAGCGGCGTTCGACATCTTCACCGGCCGCACGGCAGACCGGGCGCGGATGCTCGACAGCTTCAAGGCCTTTGTGGCAGGGGACTCGAGCGGAGGAGACCGCGCGGAGGCTGCGTGACGACCCATGTTATGATTGGGAGGGTGAAGCTGGGCCACGTCAACATCCGGGCGATTTCGCTCGAGGCGACAGTGGCGTGGTATGAGCGGGTGCTGGGCTTGCGGCGTTCCGTGGCGGATACGAATCCGGATACGGCGGTGAACCTGTGGCTCTACGATGCAGGCGGCAGTCCGTGCGTGCACGTCAACCAGCTGCTGCCCGGCGATGTGCGGACGGCGAAGGGCCATGTCGATCATTTCGCTTTCGACGTCGAGGATCGCGCCGCGATGGAGGCGCATCTCGCGGCATTGAACGAACCCTGGGAAACCGTGCCGTTTCCCCACGCGCGCATGGTTCAGTTCAACCTGCGCGACCCGAACGGGGTAAAGGTCGAGCTGACCTTCCGCGAGCAGGATTAGGCAGGGAGGCCATCGGTGAGTGACCGCTTGCGACGAGGTTGCGGTGTTCGCGCTCCAAGGAAAGTGGCCTAAACGCGGCTCCCTGGTCAGTGTCGGGATTCCGGCATTAGAAGCTGACACCCAAACCGATTCCAGCAAAATTGACGTTCGCCCCAACAGAGCTCAGCGCTTGGCGATATTCGATCTTGCCGTAGATATTGCGACCCAGGCGGTGCTGATAACCAGCACCAATGTAGGGATCGCTCCCGCCGCAGCAAAAGCCCACGCCGCCGCTTGCGTAGATGCGACCGTTCTCACCGACCTTGGCACCGACCCGGCCACCAACGCTCCCGAACACCTCGGTTCCCCTCGCAAGGACTTTGTCGATGCCCAGATCAACGCCGACAAACGCCTTGTCCCCGAGATCGAAATCGTAACCGCCGCCGATCCCGGCAAAAGCATAAGACGTCCCGCTTGCGAAGGCGACGCCCCCACGAGCTTCGACCCGGCCCTCGCCCTTCGCATAAACCGGGGTCGTGCCAAGCGCTGCAAGCGCGGCGGCGGCCAGTGCAAATTTGATCATGTAAGCTCCTTCATTTCAGATACTTCCATTGCTGCCAATTTCGACGACCGTGTCACCCAATGCGAGAAGCCAGGGCGAACCGGGAGAGCGGGCATTGCTGCAACGAATCACCATTTGACGACTGATAATTAATGTATTACATGAATTTCATAACCTGCAAGGGCTAATTTTAATGACGCACGAAGCCTTTAGAACCAGCCGCCGCGCCGTACAGCTCGCGCGCGTCGCTCAGGGCATCTGCCTCGCTGGCGTGGCGTCGCGGGTGATGTTCGTGTTCGAAAACGGGTCGAGCCGTGAGGCAATGAGGTACTATATCAGCAGACTGGCACCTAACATGCCCGTGCTGATCTCGAATGAAACCTGGGTAGGTTTTGGTATCGTGCTTGCGCTCGATCTGTTTATTTCGGCTTGGGCATTTCTGGAACTGTTCGGTCTGTTCGGTGCGCTGGTTCGCGGCGAAACAATGACCGAGGGGATGGAGAGGAGGGTGATCCGGCTAGGCCTTGCTTCCTCGCTGGGCGCACTGCTCGCCATATTCGGTCGCACGCTCTATTCGCTTGTGGCCTTCCTGACCGATGTGCCTCCGCCGCATAATTGGGGTGTCGATCTGTCGCAGACGGTATTGTTCAAGATGCTTTGGGCGATCATGCTGTTCCTTTTCGTAATGATTTTGCGCGAGCTTCGGCGGGTCGATGCCGAAAATAAGTCGTTCGTCTGATCATGGAAATCATCGTCAGGCTTGATGTGATGCTCGCGCGCCGCAAGATGCGCTCCAAAGAGCTGGCGGCGCTGATCGGTATCTCGGAACAGAATCTCTCGCTGCTCAAGTCGGGCAAGGTTCAGGGCATGCGGTTCAAGACGCTCGCCGCGATTTGCGCGGCACTCGACTGCCAGCCCGGCGATATCCTCGAGTTCCACGAGGAGACCGATGCCGCCTAATCGATCGGATTCGCTCCGCGCGGGCGGACGACCGGTGTGGTCGAGGCTGGGTGCGCGGCGAGCCAGTCGAGGCGTTTCGGGTCGAGCTTGACGGTAGAAATGCTGTCGCCGAACACGATCTTGCTCTCCGCCTTGGGCGTCCAACCCGACCAGCGCATCGCGGGTGTATCGGGCGAGCCGGTCGCGGCCATGGCGATCAGCGATCCCATCATCTTGGCCGACAATTCGCGGTCCCAGGGCGTCCAATTCCGCGTCGGCCGGAACATGTTGTAGGCATCCTGCGTGCCGAAGAAATACGGGATGTCGGCGGTGTGGTAGGCGCCGACCGTCGCGGTATTCTGGTCGGCGAGGCGCACGCCCGGCACATAGGGATGGACGCGGGCATATTCGTCGATCCACGCAGGTAGGCCGAGCCGTGCCTGTTCGCGGGCACAGAAGCGCGCGCTGCTCTCCAGCCCCGCTTCGGTCGCAGCGCGGCGGGCGGTGGCGGGAACGTCGGCGTCGGTCTTTACGGGAAAGAGCTTGAGATATTCGGGCGCGGCCTCTCCCCATAGCTTCGTCGCGGCGGCAGTGTAGTCCGCCACCGTCTTCGCCGCGAGCAGCGGTTCGAAGCCGAAGCTCAAATCGTTGCTGTTATAGCTCGCGATGACCGGCACGCGGTTGATATTGCCCGCCGCCAGCGCCTCGGCCTTTTTCACCGGCAGCACGAAGCCGTCGATGATCGGCCCGCCGATGCGGACGCCGCTGACGCTGAGCCCCAGCTGGTTCTCGCTCTGCGCGGCCAAGATGCGGTCGGCAGGGACATTGCGAAGCGCGGCGAGCGAGGACGCTTTGAAGCGTTCCTGCATAGCAAGCCCGGCCTTTTCAGCCTCGGCAAGCGTTTGCCCGTCGGTCTTGTAGTTGCACCCGCTCGACATGACGGCGGCGCGGAACAGGCCCTTCGACTGCGGCGAGAAGATGTGGCTGATCACCGATCCTGCGCCCGCCGACTGGCCCATGATGAGCACCTTGTCGGGGTCGCCGCCGAACTTCGCGATATTGGCGCGCACCCATTTGAGCGCTGCGATCTGGTCCATCAGGCCGTAATTGCCCGAATGCCCGCCCTGTTCGGCGGTCAGTTCGGGATGCGCCATGAAGCCCATTGCGCCGACACGGTAGTTGAAATTGACGAACACCGCGCCTGCCTTCGCCACGCTCTCGCCGTCGTAGTTCGCCATGCCCGACGAACCGATGGTGAAGCCGCCGCCATAGATGAAGACGATCACGGGAAGCTTCGAGGCGGGTGTCGCGGCGGCGGGCGACCACAGGTTCATGTAGAGGCAGTCTTCGCTGGTCGCCTCTTCGCCGAAATAATGGTTGATGTCGTGCGGGCGCAGCACCTGGATGCAGGCGGCCCCCTTGCGGTTGGCGGGCATGACGCCCGTCCATTTCAGCGGCTGAGGTGCCGCCCAGCGCAGGTCGCCCGTCGGCGGCGCGGCAAAGGGAATGCCGAGATAGGCATGAACGCCGGAGGGAAGCTGTGTGCCTGCTACACGTCCGCTGTCGGTCGCCACGGGGTCCCCAACGACCGGCTGGATCGATCGTTCGGGAATCTGGGCGGGTGCCGCAGCAATGAGCGCGGTTGCCGCACCGGCGAGGAGAAGTGCACGGATCATTTCAGTCCTTTCCCTTCGACGGCCCGGTTCGGATTGCTGCCCGTTCCACCGGCAAGACCGGCGAACATCGCAACACCGTTTCTGGGCATTTTTATGTACGGACTGGTTAATACAATAGCCAAAGCTTGTCCACCCCCCGGAACGGAGCGCCCTTTCGGCGGCAGCGAAACTGCATGCGCTTTACAAGCGGATTACGATTGCGTGACTCGACGAGATTTCCGCGATATGTAACCAGTTCGTACACAGTTGGAGCCGGACGTGCTTACCTCGATTGCGACGGTTTCAATCAGCGGCACACTCGACACCAAATTGCGGGCAATCGCGGCTGCGGGGTTCGACGGCGTCGAGGTTTTCGAGAACGATCTGCTGTCATGCCCGCTGTCGCCGACCGATATCGGCAAGATGCTGCGCGACCTGGGGCTGGTGTGTACTGTGTTTCAGCCGTTCCGCGATTTCGAGGGGATGCCGGACGAATTGCGCGCGCGGACGTTCGACCGGGCGGAGCGCAAGTTCGACCTGATGGCGGCGCTCGGCACCGACCTCATGCTGGTTTGTTCGAATGTGTCGCCGCACGCATCAGGCGACCGCAACCGCATCATCGACGATTTTTCCGAACTCGGTGAGCGGCTGGCGAAGCGGGACTTGCGCGTCGGGTACGAGGCGCTGGCGTGGGGGCGGCATGTGTTCGACCACCGCGAAGCCTGGGGCATCGTGCGCGATGTCGCGCATCCCAATATCGGCCTGATCCTCGACAGCTTCCATTCGCTCGCGCATCGCATTCCCTCGTCGAGCATCGGCGACATCGACCGGGGCAAGCTGTTCCTCGTCCAGATTGCGGACGCCCCGCTTATGCAGCTCGACCATCTGTCCTGGGCGCGGCATTTCCGCAATTTTCCGGGGCAGGGCGAGTTTCCGGTGGCGGAATACGCGGCCGAAATCATGCGGATCGGCTATGACGGCTATTGGTCGCTCGAGATTTTCAACGACCGGTTCCGCGCCGGCTCTGCCTCGGGTGTGGCGACCGATGGCTATCGCTCGCTTCAGGTAATGCAGGATGCTGCCGCGCGCGTGCCCCGCGCGCCCTTTGCCCCGGTCATGCCCGTCCCGGCCGATGTGTCGCGCGTCGCCTTCATCGAATTCGCCGTCGACGAGGCCGAAGCGGCGGCGCTGGGCGACATGCTGTCGGCGCTGGGGTTTGCGGCAACGGGCCGACATCGCCGCAAGTCGGTGGTGCGCTGGCAGCAGGGCGACATCAATATCGTCCTGAATACCGAGGTCGAAGGTTTCGCGCACAGCCATGATGTCGTCCACGGCGGCTCGGTGTGCGCGCTGGGGCTGGTCGTTCCCGATGTCGAGGCGGCGATGGCGCGCGCGGCGGCACTGGCAATTCCGGCGTTCGCACAAGCCGTCGGACCCGATGAAATGCAAATCCCGTCGGTGCGCGGCATCGGTGGCAGCCTGATCTACTTCATAGCGGCGGGCGGCGAGGACGAGGTGTGGGCGCGCGAGTTTGTGGCGACCGGCGTCGCGGCACCCGGCATCGGCCTGACTGCCATCGACCATATCGCGCAAACCATGATATATGAGGAATTCCTCGGCGCGCTGCTTTATTACGTCGCGTTGTTCGACGTGACCAAAACGCCGCAGGTCGAGATCGCCGACCCGCTGGGGCTGGTGCAGAGCCAGGCGGTCGAATCGCGGAACAAGGCGCTCAGGATCACGCTCAACGGGTCGCTGGCGCAGCAGACGCTGTCGAACCGATTTGTTGCGGGTTATATGGGCGCGGGCGTGCAGCATATTGCCTTTGCCTGTCCCGATGCGTTTGCGGCGGCCGAGGCCGCCCGGGCGCAGGGCCTCGCGATGCTCGACATCCCGCGCAACTATTACGACGATCTGCAGGCGCGCTACGGGCTCGACGGTGCGCTGGTCGAGCGGATGGCGGCACTCGGCATCTTGTACGACCGTGATGGAGATGCCGAATATTTCCAGTTCTACAGCCGCGCCTTTGCCAAACGGGTATTTTTTGAAATCGTCGAGCGCCGCGACTATGCGGGGTACGGTGCGGCCAATGCCGGAATCCGGTTGGCGGCGCAGTCGCGGTTCAAAAGCGATTTGGCGGCATGAGCAGGGGCAGTCAGTGACGATCAAGAAGACCAAGGCGCAGCTCCGCAACGATTTGGCGGAAACGACGCGGCTCAACATCCTCGAAGTCGCGACGCAGGAATTCGCCGACAAGGGGCTGGCGGGCGCGCGGATCGACGAGATTGCCGAAAAGACCGATTCGTCGAAGCGGATGATCTATTATTATTTCGGCGGGAAGGACGGCCTGTACCGCGCCGTGCTCGAACGTGCCTATGGCGGTATCCGCACGCGCGAGGCCGAGCAGCATTTCGACGCGATGGATGCGGTCACCGCAATGCGGACGCTGGTCGGGCATACGTTCGACTATCACGACCAGCACCCCGAATTCGTGCGTCTGGTGATGAACGAGAACATCCTGCACGGCGCGCATGTTGCCGAGATCGAGGGGTTGAAGGAGCGCAACCGGCGGGTGATCGGAACGATCCGGACGATCCTCGACCGCGGCGTTGCCGAAGGCGTATTCCGCGAGGGGATGGACCCGCTGGCGCTGCATATGACGATGAGTGCGATGTCGTTCTATTGCGTATCGAACCGCGCGACGCTCAAGGCGAACTTCGGGATCGATCTGAACAAGCGCGCGATCAAGGCGGCACGCCGTGCCGAGATCATCGATACTGTGCTGGCGTCGCTGCAACGCTGACGCCCGAGCGTTGGTATGAACTAGTTCGTACATTTTTCTTGGCATTGCGTTACCGTACCGCTATCGAAAGCTATGAAGGCAGGCCGGAGCGCCGGACCCGCCCAAATGTCGAAAGACGTCAGGGAGAGCCGATGCGCGGCACAATTCACGTCCTCAACGGACCCGGGCGCGGTTTGCCCGGCACCTCCGCGGCATGACCGGCCTGTCCGCAAAACCCGGACGGGTTCGCCTCGGCATTCTCGTCCTCGTCACGCTGGCGACGATGCTCAACTATCTCGACCGCAGCGTCATGGGCGTCGCCAAGCCCGCGATGGTCGAAGAACTGGCGATCAGCCCCGCCACCATGGGGTTCATCTTTTCGGCGTTCAGCTGGACCTATGCGCTGGCGCAGATTCCGGGCGGGGCGGTGCTCGACAAACTGGGCGTGCGGCTAACCTATGCGGCCTCGCTGGTCCTGTGGTCGGTGGCGACGCTTGCGCATGGCCTGATGACCAATGTCGCGGGGCTGTTTTCGGCGCGGCTCGCGCTCGGGCTGGCCGAGGCACCCTGCTATCCGTCGAACAGCCGCATCCTCAACAGCTGGTTCCCGCAGAACGAGCGTGCCCGGGCCACCGGGGTTTATTCGGTCGGCCAATATGTCGGGCTGGGTTTCATGTTGCCGGTGCTGGCGTGGATCGTGACCAACTGGGGCTGGCGCGAGTTGTTCTACATCGTCGGCGGCATCGGCGTCGTTTACGGGATCGTCTGGTGGTTGCTTTACCGCGACCCGCATGAGCATGCGCGCGTCGGACAGGCCGAACTCGACCTGATCGCGGCCGGTGGCGGATCGACCTGCAAACAGACGCCGGTGCCGTTTACGTTCGAGAATATCGGCAAGCTGCTGTCGAAGCGCCAGATCGCGGGTGCCTCCATCGGGCAGTTTTGCAGCAATTCGACGTTGGTGTTTTTCCTGACCTGGTTCCCGAGCTACCTCGCTGAGGAACGCGGCATGACCTTCATCAAATCGGGGTTTGCGGCGTCGCTTCCCTATATCGCCGCATCGGTCGGCGTGCTGCTCGGCGGGTTCGTTTCGGACCGGATCATCCGCGCGACCGGTAATGCGACCCTGGGCCGCAAGCTGCCGATCATCGTCGGCCTGCTGATGACCTCGACAATGATCGCGGCGAACTATGTCGAGAGCAACACGCTGGTCATCGCGATCATGTCGGTCGCGTTTTTCGGGCAGGGGATGTGCAACCTCGGCTGGACATTGATCTCCGACGTCGCGCCTAAATCGATGGTCGGGTTGACCGGCGGCGTGTTCAACCTGTGCGCCAATCTGGCGGGAATCGTGACGCCGATCGTGATCGGCTTCGTGGTGCAGAGCACCGGCAGCTTTTACGGTGCGCTGGCTTATGTCGGTGCGCTGGGGCTGGTCGGGGTGGCGGCCTATGTGTTCATTGTCGGGCCGGTTGAGAGAGTCGAAATCTAACAGGCCTGACGGTTACGGTCCGTGTGCTTGGTCTGTGCGCGTGGCGTGCTAGATCGCGGCAATGCTCGACGGTCTTGTTTTCGGCTGGCGGTCGGCGGTCCTGTCGATCGCTTTCGTTCAGCTCCTGCTGCTGGCGGCGGCGCTGACGCGACCGATCCGTAACCGTGTCGCCAACCGGACCCTCGCGGTGCTGCTCGTCGTGCTCGCAGGCATGATCACGCCGTGGATGATCGGGTTCGCGGGCTTCTACGACAAATGGCAATGGCTGAGCTTTGCGCCCCTTGCGATCTCGCTCGCGGTTGCCCCGCTCGCCTGGCTGTATATTCACGCGCTGATTCACGGGCGCTGGCCGACGCACGGGTGGCGGCACCTCGTCCCGGCGACAATCCAGTTCTCTTATCTTGCTGCGGCGTTCGTCCTGCTGCGCCAGCCGTTCAAGAACGAATGGCTGGCGCAGTCGAGCCTTGCCTATGATGCGATTACAGGCGGCGGCGTGGTGGCGGGGCTGGCGGCCTATGGTCTCGCTGCCCGCTCGCTCATCCGCCTCTACCGCGAACGCCTGTCGGGCCAGCGGAGCGACGATCACCGGTTCGCCTTGTCCTGGCTCGCCCGCGCGGTCGGCGCGCTATTCGCGCTGCTTGCGGTGTGGGCGGTTTACGGCATGTACGACCTGATCCAGCCGCTGGGCTATCGCGGGCTCATGGGCCTGTATCTGGCGATTGCCACCTTTGCTCTGTTTCTCGGGATCGAGGGGTGGCGACATGCCGCATTACCCTTTCCGCATCTGGCCGAACTCGAACTGCCGCCCGCGCCGACGGTCGACTGGGTGGCAAAGGCCGAGGCATGGGCCGGGCGGGTCCGCAGCGAGCGGCTCTATGCCGATCCCGAGTTGAGCGTGCCGCGCCTCGCGCGGGCGCTGGGCACCAACAGCGCCTATGTGTCGCGCGCGTTCAATGAAGGGCTGGGCCATAATTTTTCGGGGTTCATCAACGGGCTGCGGTGCGAAGAGGTGGCGGCGCGACTGCGCGACGGGACCGGGGACGACCTGCTCGACGTGGCGCTCGAATGCGGGTTCAGCTCGAAGGCGAGCTTCAACCGGGCGTTCCTTGCGACTTATGGCTGCAGCCCGTCGAGCTACCGGCGCGCGCATGGCTCAAATCGAAAATAATCCTGCCGATGGGCGGTTTTGAGGCGACCGGCCGTGGGCGGCATGGCAGCCGGACGGATATGACCACGACCCTCACCCGACGCCACCTGCTCGCCGTCGGCGGCGCAGCGATGCTTACCCCTGCGTCCATTCTGCGCGCCGCGCCTTCGACCGGCGAGTTGCGCACTGACATCGACATCGTGCGGCGCACTCTGGCGCTTCATCCCGGGCTTTATCGATACCAGACGCCGCGTCAGATCGAGGACCGGCTGAAAGTGCTCGAACGCGATTATGCCGCGTCGGGCAGCCTCGACCGCCAGTTCCTGGCGCTGTCGGCGTTCATGGCGGAAATCCGTTGCGGCCATAGCCAGTGCAACCCGTACAACCAGAAAAAGGCCGTGGTGCAGGCGTTGTTCGAGCGCCCGACGAAACTGCCGTTCGAGTTCGACTGGATCGACCGACGCATGGTGGTACTGGCCGACCGGAGCGGGCAGGGGCTTGCGCGCGGCACCGAGATTTTGTTGATCGAGGGCGAAGCGACCTCGCGGTTGCTGGCGGGCCTGCTGCCCTATGCGCGCGCCGACGGCAGCAATGACGCCAAGCGGGTGGTGCAGATGGCGATGCGCAACACCGACCGGTTCGAGACCTTCGATATCTATCAGGGGATCATCCGCCCGCCCGCGAACGGCGTGTACCGCATAGGTTATCGGACGCCGGACGGTCGCACCGGTGCTGCCGAGGTCGCGGCACTGACGCCCGAGGCGCGGCGGACGACGCGCCATACGCTGGAAACCGGCGGCGGCACGTCGGTGCCGTTCTGGACCTGGGAAATGAAGGACGATGTTGCTGTTCTCACCATGCCCAGCTGGGTGATGTACAACAGCCGCTGGGACTGGGAGAGCTGGCTGAACGACCGGCTGAGCGCGCTGAAAGGCGCGAAAGGGCTGATCCTCGACCTGCGCGACAATGAGGGCGGCAACGAATGCGGCAACGCGATTCTCGCCCGCCTGTCGGACCGCGACCTTCGCTTCAAGGGCTATCGCCAGCTGGTCCGCTATCGCCGCACGCCGAAGGAACTCGATCCGTATCTCGACACCTGGGACGAGAGTTTCCGCACCATCGGGGAGAAGGGCAGGGACGTCGGCAACGGGTTTTACGAACTCGGGATCGAGGAGAGCGATACGATTCCGGTCGTCGGGCCGCGCCTGATCCTGCCGGTCGCGGCGCTGGTCGGGCCGGTATGCAGCTCGGCGACCTTCTCGTTTGCCCGTCGCGCGCGCGAATCGGGGCTGGTGCGGCTGTTCGGCGAACAGAGCGGCGGCAATCTGCGTGGAATCAACGGCAACGGCTATTTCTTTGTCCGCTTGCCGGCCAGCGGGCTGGAATTCGATATGCCGATCATCGGCAATTTCGCGCAGGTGCCGCAGGCGGACCGGGGCGTGCTGCCCGATGTCGCTGTCAAACCGACAATCGCCGACATCGCTGCCGGGCGCGATCCGTGCATGACGGCGGCACGCCGGTGGATCGTGTCGCATCCGCGCTGAACCGGCGTCTGCGCGGCGTCGTTTTCGGATTCGGCCGAGCTGTGGCCGTCACGCGAAGTTCCGCGCCATGCCTGACGCGACCGCCCGCTCAGCCTAGGGTCGGGTCGCCGCCGATGGCACGGTATAGATCGACGAGATTGCGCGCGCGGACCAGGCGGGTCGAGGCGAGCGAGCGGCGCGCGCTGTACAGCGACCGTTGCGCGTCGAGGCTTTCGAGGAACGAGGCAACGCCGCCACGGTAGCGCGCGTCGGTCAGCATCGCGGTGTCGCGCGCGGCCGCCTCGAGCCGGGTCTGCGCGCCAGCCTGGTCGGCAATGGTTGCACGGCGCGCCAGCGCATCGGCGACGTCGCGGAACGCCGACTGGATAGACTTTTGATAGGTGGCGGTCGCCGCGTCGAATTGCGCGCGGGCGGCGTCGAGATTGCCCCGGTTTGCGCCACCGTCGAAAATCGGGAGCGTCGCGTTGGGGGTGATGCTGGCGTTGAATGCGCCGCCTGAAAACAGCGATCCGAGCGCCGTGCTGGCGAACCCGGCCAGTCCGGTCAGCGAAATCCGGGGAAAAAATGCCGCGCGCGCCACGCCGATCTGGGCATTGGCGGCGCGCAGGCGATACTCGGCCTCGACGACATCGGGGCGGCGGAGCAGGATCGACGAGTCGAGTCCCGCTGCGACGGGCGCGACGGCACTCTCCACAGCCTCGATCGAGGGAGGCAAGTCGGTCTCGGCAACCGGCGCGCCCACCAGCAGGTCGAGCGCGTTGCGGTCTTGCTGGACGATGGTGGTCAGGCTGGCGACGTCGGATTGGGCGGTTGCCAGTACCGTTTCGGCCTGCCGCACATCGGTGCGTGGCGCGATGCCGCCGGACAGGCGGGCACGGGTGAGCGCGACGCTCCGCTCGGCGCTCGTTGCCGTTTCGCGCGCAATGCCAAGCAGCGTCCGGTCGGTGGCAAGCGTCAGCCAGGCGTCGGCAATATCGGCGACGAGCGTCAACCGGACGGCGCGCGCGGCGGCTTCGGTCGCAAAATAGCTGTTGAGAGCCGCATTGCTCAGGTTGCGGACCCGGCCGAACAGGTCGATCTCGAACGCGGAAGCGCCGATGTCGACACTGTACTGCGTGCTGCTGCTTGCCGTTGCCGATCCAGATTGACGAACCGATATGGATGCAGATGCATCGACCGACGGCAGTGACGCGGCGCGCTGGACGCGGTAGAGTCCACGCGCTGTCGCTATATTCGCGACAGCAATCCGGATATCCTGGTTCTTTTCGAGCCCTACTACGATCAGGCGCTGCAGGCGTTCGTCGCGGAAGACATCGCGATAGCCGAGTGCCGGAAGACCAGCCTCACTGGTTCTCAGGGCAGTGTCGCCGACGGGCCAGCCTTGCGGTACGGCGGGCAGCGGCGCGACATATTTGGGCGCAACGCTACATCCGCCGAGCAGGCTGGCGGCGATCAGGGGCCAAGGATGCTTCATGTCGCGATACCTTGCGCGGGCGCTTCCTTCAGGCGACCCGCAAAGGCGCGGCGCACCAGCACGAAGAACAGCGGCACGAGGAAAATCGCGAGCGCGGTCGCCGTCAGCATGCCGCCGATCACCGCCGTGCCGATCTCGACGCGGCTTTTGGCGCCCGCACCCGTGGACAGCGCCAGCGGCAGGACGCCGAAAATGAACGCAAGGCTGGTCATCAGGATGGGGCGCAAGCGCAGGCGGGCCGCCTCGATCACCGCGTCGACGGCAGATTTTCCCGCTTTTTCAGCTTGTTCGGCAAATTCGATGATGAGAATCGCATTCTTGGCGGACAATCCCATCGTCGTCAGCAGGCCGACCTGAAAATAAACATCGTTTTCCAGCCCGCGCAGTGTGACCGCGAGGGCGGCGCCGACAAGGCCGATCGGGACGACCAGCAGAACAGCGAGCGGGATCGACCAGCTCTCGTAAAGCGCGGCAAGGCACAGGAACACGACGAGCAGCGACAGCCCGTAAAGGAACGGGGCCTGGCTGCCAGACAGACGTTCCTGATAGGACAGGTCGGACCAGGCGACCGAGACGCCGGGTTGTTGTGCCGCGAGCGCCGCAATGCGGTTCATCGCGTCGCCGGAGCTGTATCCGTCGGCCGCCTGTCCCTGAATTTGATAGGCGGGGACACCGTTGAAGCGTGACAGGCTCGACGGCGCCTGATTCCAGCTGGTGCGGGCAAACGCCGAAAAGGGCGCCATTTCGCCGCTCGATCCGCGAACATACCAGGAGGACAAATCCTCGGGGCGGCTGCGATAAGGGGCGTCGCCCTGCACATAGACGCGCTTGACGCGGCCGCGGTCGATGAAATCGTTCACATAGCTGCCACCCCAGGCCGTTGCGAGCGTCTGGTCGACTTGCGTCGAGGTCAGTCCGAGCGCGCCGATCTTTTCATCGTCGATATCGACCTTGAGCGTGGGATTGTCCTCAAGGCTGCCCAGGCGGATGGCGCTCAGCCCCGGGTCGTCCTGCGCCGCGAGCAACAGCGCATCGCGCCGCGCCTTGAACTCGGCGCGGCTGAGCCCGCCGTTGTTGAGCAGTTGCATGGTGAAGCCGTTCGACTGACCGAGGCCGCGCACCGACGGAGGGGAAAGAGCAAAAAATTCAACATCTCGCAACTGGTTGCTGATATCGCGTGTCCACTTTTTGGTGAGCGTATCGGCGCTGAGCGTAGTGCTTGTGCGCTCGTCCCAAGGCTTGAGCAGGATGAAGCCGCGTCCGGCATTCTGCCCGCTGCCGCCACCGCCGCCTTGTCCGGCCACCGTGTAGAAACCGGCGACGCCTTTTGTCGCGGGATTTTGCAAATAGGCCTCGATCCCCCGCGCCGCGGCATCGGTCCGGGGCTGGGTCGCGCCCGGAGGGAGCGTGAACTGGATTTGGGCCCGCCCCTGATCTTCAACAGGTAGGAAACTGGACGGCAGCAACCAGAACAGCAGGACGAGCAAGCCGACCAGCGCTCCATAGCCGATCAGCGGCAGCCTCGGACGCTCGATCGCGCGCGCGACACTGTCGCGGTAACGGTCCGAGGTTCGGGCAAACCAGCGGTTGAACCTTTCGCCATAGCCGTGCGCGCGCGCCACCCAGCGATGCTCGGGCGCATTGGGATCGCGCCGCTTCAACAGGGTAGCGGTCAGCGCCGGGGTAAGAATCAACGCCACCACCACCGACAGCGCCATCGACGCGACAATCGTGATCGAGAACTGCTTGTAAATAACCCCGACCGACCCGCCGAAAAACGCCATGGGCAGGAAAACGGCGGAGAGCACCAGCGCGATGGCGATCAGCGCGGTCTGGATTTCCGCCATCGATTTAATCGTGGCATCGCGCGGCGTGATATCGGGTTCTTCCTCCATCACACGCTCGACATTTTCGACGACGACGATGGCGTCGTCGACGAGCAGGCCGATCGAGAGCACCATGCCGAACAATGTCAACGTGTTGATCGTGAAACCTGCGACAGCGAGGATGCCGAAGGTGCCGAGCAGGACGACCGGGACAGCAATTGCCGGGATCAACGTCGCGCGCCAGCTTTGCAGGAATACGAACATGACGATGACAACAAGGATGATCGCCTCGAACAATGTCTTTATGACCTCGTTGACCGACAGGCGGATGAAGGTCGTGCTGTCGAGCGGGAAGGCATATTTGTAGCCTTCGGGAAAGCTGCCCGACTGGCGGACCATCTCCGCCTTGACGAGTTCGGCGGTCTTGAGCGCGTCCGCGCCGGGCGCCAACTGGACCGCGATTCCGGCGCCGGGGTGGGTATTGAACCGACTGACGACACCATAGTTTTCGGAGCCCAGTTCGACACGGGCAACGTCCTGAAGCAGGACGCGCGACCCATCGCTCTGGGTCTTGAGGACGATCCGCTGGAATTGTTCCGGCGTGTTGAGGCGCGACCGTGATGTGACGGTTGCGGTCAACATCTGGTCGTCGGCAGATGGCTGGCCCCCGATCTGACCGGCGGCGACCTGCGTATTCTGGGCCTGAATCGCGGCGGTAACATCTCCCGGTATCAGTTTGACTGCGGCCAGTTTATAGGGATCGAGCCATATCCGCATGGCATATTGCGAGCCGAAAACGTTGATGTCGCCGACGCCCTGCAACCGTCCGATCGAGTCCTGCAGATTGGAGACGAGGAAATCCGAAACGTCCTTGTTGGTCGTCCGGTCGGTCGAATCATAAACGCTGACGATCATCAGAAAGTCGCTGTTCGACTTGGTGACGGTCAGCCCCTGTTGCTGGACCTGCTGCGGCAAGCGCGACAGCGCCTGCTGGACCTTGTTCTGGACCTGCACCTGCGCGATGTCGGGGTCGGTACCTTTGGCAAAGGTCGCGGTAATCGCTGCCGAGCCGGACGAACTCGACGTTGCATTGAAATAGATCAGCCCGTCGATGCCGGTCAGCTGCTGCTCGATGATCTGGGTGACGCTCGATTCGACTGTTTCTGCCGCCGCACCGGGATAGTTGGCGCGGATGTTGACCGAGGTCGGGGCGATATCGGGATATTGCTCGACGGGCAGTGTCGTCAGCGCGCCGAGGCCGCCGAGCATGATGACAATGGCAATGACCCAGGCAAAAATAGGACGGTCGATGAAGGTGCGGGAGAGCATCTGTCCGGATCAGCTGCGCGCAGAGCCATCGGGGCGCGGACGCGGCTTCGACCCTGCCACGACCGGTACGATGGCGGCATTCGGGCGGATTTTGCCCAGTCCTTCGACGATGACGCGTTCGCCCGGCTTCAAACCGGCGGTAACCAGCCATTTGTCGCCGATGGTGCGATCCGCCGTCACGGTCTTGCGTAGCGCCTTGTTGCCCGGGCCGACGACATAGACGGTCGCCCGGCCCTGCACATCGCGTGAGACACCCGCTTGCGGCACAAGAATGGCGCTGGAAAGCGTTGCCTGGCTCAACCCTGCGCGAACGTACATGCCGGGCAGCAACAGCGCCTGCGGATTGGGAAAACGTGCGCGCAGCGTTACCGTCCCGGTATTCGGATCGACCATGGCTTCGGCGAACTGGAGCGTGCCGGCATAGGGGTAGGCGCTGCCGTCCTCCAACGTCAGCCTGACTGTCGTCGACGACGCGCTCGTTCCCCCCTGGGCGAGCGAACGGCGCAGGGCGAGTAAATCCGCGCTCGATTGCTGGATATCGACGAAAATCGGGTCGAGCCGCTGGATCGTCGTCAGCGCATCGGCCTGATTGGCGGTGACAAGCCCACCGGTCGTAACCAGCGACCGGCCGATACGTCCGCTGATAGGGGCAGGCACCCTCGTATAGCGGAGATTGATCCGCGCGGCGTCGAGCTGCGCCCGGGTTTGCGCCACGCCAGCGGACGCCTGACGGGCAGCGGCGACGGCATCGCTGTAATCCTGGCGGCTGACGGCCTCCATGTCGGCGAGGGGGCGGTAACGGGCTGCCTTGGCCGCTGCTGCGGTACGCGCCGCCTCCGCACTTGCGAGGCTTGCCTGGGCCTCGGCAGCGGTGGCGCGGTAAATGCCCGCGTCGATCTGGTAGAGCGTCTGTCCGGCGCTCACCATCGACCCCTCGGCAAACTGCCGCGACTGGATGACGCCCGATACCTGCGGGCGAACCTCCGACATCTCGAACGCCGCCGTCCGTCCGGCCAGGACGACCGGAACAGCAACCGACTGCGCTTTGACGACGACATAGCCTGCCTCGGGGGTCGTCGGTGTCCGCTTCGACTCGCCCTTGCTACAGCCGCCCAGGGCGATCGCTGCTAAAACGGCGATTCCGCCGAGGCTGCGTATCATCCGGAATTTGCCACAAGAATCGAGCGCGTCGTCCATCGCCGCATTAAGGGAAATTCCTTCTCATGTTGCAATGCCGCATTTCACCATCGGGCAATCACAAGATCGACGAGTCCATTACACAACCGCAACGTCGTCAATTGGTTGCAGTACCGGTGAAACTTCAGATAAAAAGCGCGACGCTCTGTGTGGCGGTGGCGACAGCCGCGCCGTCGCGGTTCCAGATCGTCATTGTCTGGCTGGAATTGCCATCGGCGGTGTGAAGTGCTTCCGCGCCGAGCAGCCACCAGCCGTCGCGCGTTTCCGGCACGCCGACCAGATTGAGCTGCCAAGTCGTCGTCGAAATAGGCCCCCAGGCTTTCGCCAGCGACATGGCCGCCGGGGGCAGGGCGTCCGCGACGGCGACCAATTCGACTTCGGCGTCGAGCGCGTCGCGTTCCTTCAACCGCACCCAGCGCAACCAGTTGCCCGGCAGTGGATCGCCTCCCTTGGCGAGCTCGAAATTGGACAGGAAGCCCGGGCCGATGCTGGTGCCGTCGGTCTTCGTGCCGTCAGGCGATGGCGCATCGCGATGGGATAGATCGCCGTGGCGGATCGAGGATTCGCGGTTTGCCATGAACAGGAACAGCGCGCGCAGCCCGACACCGTCGCTGCCCGCGATATCTACACCGATGAAGGCACTGTTCTTGCCGCGCCGCAACAGGGTCGGTGTGGCCGTAATATCGCCCGCCAGCGGCCCGACAAAGGCGATCTGTGCCGAGCGGAGCGGTGGCAGGTCAGGATAAGCAGCCTTGGCAGTCGTCAGCGCAATGCCCGCCGACACGCCTCCGTAAGCGGTACGTCCCTGCAGCCAGTCGTCGCCGATGGTCGCGCGACCGTCCGCCACAAGGGGCAAACTCATGCGGCGCGCCCCGCGATCAGGCTGTCGACGACCGAGGGATCGGCGAGCGTCGATGTGTCGCCCAGCGACGAGACATCGCCTTCAGCAATTTTGCGAAGAATACGACGCATGATCTTGCCGCTGCGGGTTTTTGGGAGCGCAGGCGCGAACTGGATCGCGTCGGGGGTGGCAATCGGGCCGATCTCGGTGCGGACCCATCTGACCAGCTCGCTGTGGAGTGCGCCGTCGGGGGTCACGTCGGCATTCACGGTCACGAACGCGTAAATGCCCTGGCCTTTGATCTCGTGCGGCATACCAACAACTGCGGCTTCGGCGACGGCGGTGTGCGCGACAAGCGCGCTTTCGACCTCGGCGGTGCCCATGCGGTGCCCCGACACGTTGATGACGTCGTCGACGCGGCCCGTGATCCAGTAATAGCCGTCGGCATCGCGCCGCGCGCCGTCGCCGGTGAAATATTTGCCCGGGTAGGTCGTGAAATAGGTCGTGAAAAACCGGTCGGGGTCGCCCCACACGCCACGCATCTGGCCGGGCCAGCTGGTCGTGAGCACCAGATTGCCTTCGCACGCCCCTTCGAGCACTTGCCCCTCTGCGTCGACGATCTGCGGCGCGACACCGGGAAGCGGCTTGCTGGCCGAACCGGGTTTGAGCGCTGTGGCCCCGGGGAGGGGCGAAATCAGGGTCGCGCCAGTTTCGGTCTGCCACCAGGTATCGACAATCGGGCAGCGGCGGTCGCCGACGACGCGGTGATACCAGTCCCATGCCTCGGGGTTGATCGGTTCGCCGACGCTACCAAGTAATTTCAACGTGCTACGCGACGTTCTTGTCACATAGTCGTCGCGTTCGCGCATCAACGAGCGCAAGGCGGTCGGGGCGGCGTAAAAGATTTCGACCCGGTGCTTGTCGACGATCTGCCAGAAGCGACTGTGGTCGGGCCAGTTGGGCACGCCCTCGAACATCACTGTCGTGGCACCGTTCATCAACGGGCCATAGACGACATAGCTGTGCCCGGTGACCCAGCCGATGTCGGCGGCGCACCAGTAGATTTGCCCCGGCCGGTAATCGAACACCGCGCGATGCGTCCAGGCGGCCCAGACGGCATAGCCGCCCGTGGTGTGCATCACGCCCTTGGGCTTGCCGGTCGACCCCGAGGTGTAAAGGATGAACAGCGGGTCTTCGGCGTCGATGACTTCGGGCGGACAGTCGGGCGAAACGGTGGTGCGCGCCTCGTCGTACCAGATATCGCGGCCACCCTGCATCGTTACTGCCCCGCCGGTGTGGCGCACCACGATGACCCGCTCGACGCTGGGGGCGTGCGCGATGGCGGCATCGACATTGGCTTTCAGCGGTACGGTCTTGCCCCCGCGTCGGCCCTCGTCGGCGGTGATGACGATCCTTGAGCCGCAATCCGAAATGCGCCCTGCCAGCGCCTCGGGCGAAAACCCGCCGAAAACGATCGAATGGATCGCTCCGATCCGAGCGCAGGCGAGCATTGCGACAGCAGCCTCGGGAATCATCGGCATGTACAGGGTAATGCGGTCGCCCTTCGTCACACCTTGCGCCTTCAACACATTGGCAAAGCGGCAGGTTTCGGCATGAAGCTCGGCATAGGTCAGCGTGCGGCTGTCGGCGGGATCGTCGCCTTCCCAGATAATCGCCGCCGTATCGCCGCGCTCGGCAAGATGGCGGTCGAGACAGTTGGCCGACAGGTTGAGCTGCCCGCCCTCGAACCAGCGGATATGGAAGTTGTCTTTGGCGAACGACCAGTCGGCAGCGCGGTCGAACGGCCGGATCCAGTCGACAATGCCCGCTTCGCGTCGCCAATAGCCCTCCGGATCGCTCTGTGCCTCGGCGTAAAGCCGGTCATAGGCGGCGGCATCGATACGGGCGCTTTCGGCCCATGCGGCGGGAACGGGGAAGACAGCGTCGGTCATGCACCTACCCTAGGCTAGTTCGAAAGCGCCGCCACCCCCGGCAGTTCGCGCCCCTCCATCCATTCGAGAAACGCGCCGCCTGCCGTCGAGACAAAGGTGAAGTCGTCCGCCACGCCCGCCTGGTTGAGCGCGGCCACGGTGTCACCGCCGCCGGCGACCGAGACAAGGCTGCCGTCATGGGTCAGTGCGGCTGCTGTGCGCGCCAGCGCGACAGTCGCGGTGTCGAACGGCGGCGTCTCGAACGCGCCCAGCGGGCCGTTCCAGACCAGAGTGCGGCAATTCTTGAGGACATCTGCCAACGCCTCGACGGCGGCGGGGCCGATGTCGAGGATCATTTCATCGGCTGCGACTTCGTGAACGTTGACGGTGCGCGTTGGGGGATTGGCGCGGAGTTCACGTGCGACGACAACATCATAGGGCAGGTGAATCGTGCATCCGGCCTTGTCCGCGGCGTCGAAGATGGCGTTGGCGGTGCCGACCAGATCGTGCTCGCAGAGCGACTTGCCGACATCGACCCCACGCGCGGCGAGGAAAGTATTGGCCATGCCGCCGCCGATGATCAGGCGATCGACCTGGGCGACGAGGTGTTCGAGGACGGCGAGCTTGGTCGACACCTTTGCGCCGCCGACAACCGCCGCCACCGGATGCTCGGGCCTGCCCAGCGCCTTGTCCAGCGCGGTCAGCTCGGCCTCCATCGCGCGTCCGGCGAAGGCGGGCAGGGCGTGCGCCAGCCCTTCGGTCGAGGCGTGTGCCCTGTGGGCGGCGCTGAACGCGTCGTTGACGTAGAGGTCGCCGAGTGCAGCGAACCGCGCGACAACGGCGGGATCGTTGGTTTCTTCGCCGCCGAAGAAGCGGGTGTTTTCGAGGACGGCGATGTCGCCGGGCGCGAGTGCGGCCACGGCGGCAGCGTCTCCCTCCCAGTCGACATAACGCACTGGGCGTCCGAGCACCGCCGAATAAGCCGGGACGATATGCGACAACGACAACTCGGCGCTCGGACCTTTCGGACGACCGAAGTGCGCCAAAACCAGCACGATAGCGCCTGCATCTGCCAACTCGGTGATAGTCGGGATCGTCGCGCGCATCCGCGTGTCGTCGGTGACGACGCCATCGGCCATCGGCACGTTCAAGTCTTCGCGAACGAGCACGCGCTTGCCGCGCACGTCACCCATATCGTCAAGCGTGCGGAACGCCATCAGATCAGCTTTCCGATGGCTCCCGCGGTATCGACCATGCGGTTCGAGAAACCCCATTCATTGTCGTACCAGCTGACCACCCTGACGAGCTTGCCGTCGAGAACCGCCGTTTCGAGGCTGTCCACCGTCGACGACGCAGCATTGTGGTTGAGGTCGATCGACACGAGCGGCTCGTCGGTGAAGGCGAGAATGCCCGCCAGCGGGCCGGATTCCGACGCGGCCTTCAAAATCGCATTGACCTCGTCCTTCGTCGTGTCGCGCTTCGGCGTGAAGGTCAGGTCGACAAGGCTGACATTGGGCGTCGGTACGCGCACCGCCGAACCGTCGAGCTTTCCCTTCAATTCGGGAAGCACTTCACCCACCGCACGTGCGGCCCCCGTCGTCGTCGGGATGATCGACATCCCCGCCGCGCGCGCCCGGCGCATGTCGGGGTGGATCTGGTCGAGGATTTTCTGGTCGTTGGTATAGGCGTGGATCGTGGTCATCAGGCCGCGTTCGATGCCGACGCTGTCGTTGAGCACCTTGGCGACCGGCGCGAGGCAGTTGGTCGTGCACGATGCGTTCGACACAATGGTGTGCTCTGTGGTCAGCTTGTCGTGATTGACACCGAATACGACTGTCAGGTCGACGCCCTTCGCCGGAGCGGAGATCAGCACGCGCTTGGCTCCGGCATCGAGATGCTTTTGCGCCGATTCACGATCGGTAAAAAAGCCTGTGCATTCAAGTGCGATGTCGACGTTATTCGCAGCATGCGGCAGGTTGGCCGGGTCGCGCTCGGCAGTAACATGGATGCGCTTGCCGTCGATGACAATGTCATTGCCGTCGGCGGTCACGGTACCGGGATAGGCACCGTGGACGCTGTCGCGCTTGAACAGCATGGCGTTCGATTTCGCATCCGCCAGATCGTTGATCGCGACCAGTTCGAGTCCGCAGTCGGGCCGCTCGAGGATGGCGCGCGCGACGAGCCGCCCGATACGCCCGAACCCGTTGATCGCAACTTTGACAGCCATGTCGTTCAGTTCCCTTTATAAATCAGTTATTCAATTCCGAGAGGATTTGCGGCGCGATCGCGTCGGCGGTCAGCCCGAAATGCGCGTAGAGATCGGCAATCGGGGCCGAAGCGCCAAAGCCGTCGACGCCGAAGCGCAGCCCGCCATGGACGTAGCGTTCCCAGCCCATCGTGCTGCCCGCCTCGATCGAAACGAGCAGGGTGCCGTGCGGGAGGACGTCGGCCTTGTAGGCGGCATCCTGCGCGTCGAACCGCTCCCAGCTGGGCATCGACACGACATCCGCGCCGAAACCGTGCTGTTCGAGCCGGTCGGCGACCGAGATCGCGATTTCGACTTCGGACCCCGTCGCGACGATGACGACGCGGCGCGCGGCGTTGGCGGCGCGCAGACGATAGGCGCCACGGGCAGACCAATTCTCCGAAATATCGGTGCGAAGCTGCGGCAGATTCTGGCGGCTGAGCGCGAGCAGTGCGGGACCATCGGCCTTTTCGAGCGCCAGCGCCCAGCATTCGGCGGTCTCGATGGTGTCGCACGGGCGATAGACGTCGAGATTGGGGATGAGGCGCAGCGACATGATGTGCTCGACCGGCTGGTGCGTCGGGCCGTCTTCACCCAGGCCGATGCTGTCGTGGGTCATTACATAAATGGCGCGTGTTCGCTGGAGCGCCGACATGCGGATGGCGTTGCGGCAATAGTCGGAGAACACCAGGAACGTGCCGCCATAGGGAATGACCCCGCCGTGCAGCGCCATGCCGTTCATCGCCGCGGCCATGCCGAATTCGCGGATGCCGTAATAGATGTAACGACCAGAATAATCGTCTTTAGTCAGCGGCTTCGTAGCCGAAGTTTTGGTATTGTTCGAACCCGTCAGATCCGCCGACCCGCCGATCGTTTCGGGGATGCTGTTGTTGATCGCGCCGAGTGCGAGTTCGGATGCCTTGCGCGTCGCGACCTTTTGCGGGGTGGCGATCAGGCTGTCGAGATAGGGCTTCAGCCAGTCCTGCGATGTCCGGTCGCCGGCCATCCGGCGATCGAGCTCTGTTCCCTGTGACGATCCGCCGAGGCGCGCCTGCCAGTCTGCACGCGCAGTCGCACCGCGCTGCCCCGTCGCGCGCCACGCGTCGAGAATCGGTTGCGGCACCACAAACGGTTCGGCGGTCCAGCCGAGCGTCTCGCGCGCGGCGGCGACTTCGGCAGCGCCGAGGGCCGCGCCATGTGTCGCCGATGTCCCCTGCTTGTTCGGCGCGCCCTTGCCGATGATCGTGCGGCACGCGACCAGTGAGGGGCGCGGGTCGGCAATCGCCTCGTCGAGCGCGCGCGCGATATCGGCGGTATCGTGGCCGTCGCACGCCACGACGTGCCAGCCGCTCGCCCGGTAACGCGCTGGGATGTCCTCGCTCGACGACAACGAGACCGCGCCGTCGATAGTGATACGATTGTCGTCCCACAGGACGTTCAGCCGCCCGAGACCGAGATGTCCCGCAAGCCCGACGGCCTCGTGGTTGATCCCTTCCATTAGGCACCCGTCGCCTGCGACGACCCAGGTACGGTGATCGACCAGGTCATCGCCGAAACTTGCGTTCAGGTGCCGCTCGGCGATCGCCATGCCGACCGCCATCGCCAGCCCCTGACCCAGGGGGCCGGTGGTGCATTCGACTCCGGCCAGCTCGAAATTCTCGGGATGTCCCGCGCAAGGGCTACCGAGCTGACGGAACCTCGCGATATCGTCGATGGTAGGGGCGCCGTAGCCGGTCAGATAAAGCAGCGCATAGATCAGCATCGAGCCATGCCCCGCCGACAGGACGAAGCGGTCACGGTCATGCCATTTCGGTGCTTGGGGATCGAATTTCAGATATTGTGTGAAGAGTGTCGTCGCGACATCGGCCATGCCCATCGGCATGCCGGGGTGGCCCGAATTGGCGGCTTCGACCGCATCCATGGCAAGCGCGCGGATCGCGTTGGCCATCTCTTGCGGCGATGCGGTCATGCGGATGTCCCTGATGCGAGTCGCGCAAGGAGGCGCGATGGACCGCCCCTTTGTCGCGGTCGCGCGCGGGCGTCAACTTGGGGGCCGATGCGGTCTTCGCTTGCAGGCAAGCCAACTGCTGCTATTCCCTTGAAAGCCATGACGAACGACGTTGCCACAGCCCTTTCGCGCATCGATTCTGCGCTCGCCCGCATCGAGCGGGCCGCCGCTGCCGCACCGCCGGTCGCGGCGAACACCGGAGACGGTCGCTACGAGCGTTTGCGCGAGCGGACGCAAGCGGCGCTTGCCGAGCTCGACACCGTAATCGCGCGGGTCGCGCAAGAGGCGCGCGCCTGATGGCAGAGGTCGTCCTCGCCGTCGGCGGCCGGAGCTACACGATTGCGTGCCGCGATGGCGGCGAAGACCATCTTCGCGCGCTTGCCGCCCGTGTCGATGCCAAGGTCGAGGAAGCACGCGGCGCCGTCGGTACCGCGAGCGAAGTCCGCCAGTTGTTGTTCGCGGCACTGCTCCTTGCCGACGACCTCAGCGAGGCGAAAAGCGCTGCCCACAACGGCGCAAACGGTGCGGCACCCGATACCGACACCGTCCACGCGCTTGCCAGCCTCGCGGCGCGCATGGAATCGCTCGCCGACACCCTTGAGCAAGGCCCCCCGACTCCCTAGATTGGTGGGTGGCGGGCACTGCCCGGTACGAGCTCATCATATCCCTGAGGCTATTCATCAATCCTTGGGGGCTGTCCCTGCCCGGGTCCTGGCCCGAAGCACATGGTTCCCACCTGACGTACCGTGCGTCAGAGGATATCCGAGCAAACGGCCATGGCGGTCCCGTCACCTGCTTCTGACAGTGAGCGCATGACCAAGGCACAGGCACGCAGCGCAGCGAAGGACCGGCGACAGGCGTTCGTCGCCGCGCTGACGCCGGCCGAACGCTGTGTCGCCGCCGTCATGCTTGCCGAACGGGTCGAGATGCAGCTGGGCGATGCGCGCACCGTCGCCCTCTACCTGCCGATCGGGTCCGAGATCGATACGTTGCCGGTTATCGAGCGCCTCGAACGGCGCGGACTGGCCATTGCGCTGCCGCATGTGACGTCACGCCGGAGCGTCATGCGGTTTCTGGCATGGACGCCGGGCGATCCACTGCCTGCGGGACCGATGGGACTACGGCAACCCGCCATCGATGCGCACGAACTTGTGCCGGACCTGATCCTGACGCCGCTGCTCGCGTTTGATGCGCGGCTGCACCGGCTCGGCTATGGCGCAGGGTTCTACGACCGGGCATTTGCGGCGCTCCCGCAAGCGCGGCGGATCGGCCTTGCGTGGAGCGTGCAGCAGGTGGCGGCAATTGCCGAGGAAAGCTGGGACGTGCCGTTGCACGGCGTCGCGACCGAAACGGACTGGATCGAAACATGAGTACGCCGTCGATCCGCAAGCCATTGGGCGTGCTGTTTATTCTGGCGATTGTCGTGATGTGGGCGGCGGTTGTGATTTCTGCTTCGCCGTGGATCGGGCGGGCGTGGTGGCCGGTGCAGACGGTGGTGTATCTGGTGGCGGGGATTGTGTGGATTTTGCCGTTGAAACCGGTGCTGAGGTGGATGGAGCGCTGACGCGCACACGATTTAGCGGAGCTAAATCGGCACGCGGCAAGCTCGGACGGCCTTGGCGAAGCAAAGGACCGACGGCGCGGCTTTGCCGCGCCGGGCCTTTCGAGATCGAGATATTTATGCTCTGCGCCGTCAGTCGCGGCAAAGCCGCGCCTTGTGGCGCTGCTTTCCGCGCTGGCCGGGCTTGGGCGGGGCCAAAATAGCTTCGCTATTTTGCGTCGCGCCCTGCGCCGTGGCGCGAGTGACGGGGCTCGAACCCGCGACCTCCGGCGTGACAGGCCGGCGCTCTAACCAACTGAGCTACACCCGCTCTCGGACAGCGAGGCGCGGCGGATAGGCGAGGGTCCGAAAGCTGTCAAGGCTGGCGGAATTTCCTGCAATCGATTTCAATTCATCCCGGTGTACCACCCGGTTAATTGTCAACAAATGCGATTTTCTGCGGTTTTCTGCGGCCCTTGCCGGACATTAACCGGATGTTTGCTCATTTCGCCGATGAAGCCCCCTGCAATCAATGGGGTCTTGTATGTCCGCGAACAGTATTTCGATCGTCGATCGCCGTCTGGCGAGCCTTGCCGCGCTCGGCTTTGCCATGGCCATTTCGGTCCCGGCGCACGCCACCGGTACGACGGCGGGAACCACGATCAGCAACACGGCATCGGCGACCTACACCGACCCGACGGGTAATCCGGTCACCATTCCCTCCAACACCGTCAACATCCGCGTCGACGAGGTTCTGAATGTGACCGTCGCGACCGCCGAATCGGGCGATGTCGCGGCGCTGCCGGGCTCGACCAATCAGGTTGTGCGCTACACCGTCACCAATACCGGCAACGGCAGCGAGGCATTCCGCCTGTCACCGATTACCGCGATCGGTGGCGACAATTTCGATCCGGCGGCGACGTCGATCGTGCTCGATACCAACGGCAACGGCGTGTACGATCCCGGTGTCGATACCGTTTATTCGGCGGGTTCGAACGATCCTGTCCTGGCCCCCGATACCTCGATCCGCGTCTTCATCCTGTCGACGGTGCCAGGTTCGGCAACCGACGGGCAGCGCGGCCAGATCGACCTGACGGCAACCGCAGCGACCGGCAGCGGGCCTGCGGGCACGACCTTTGCCGGACAGGGTGCAGGCGGCGGCGATGCGGTAGTCGGCACCACGACGGCTGTCGGTCGCGACCGTAACTTCTTCGTCATCAGCGCCGCAACCGTGGCACTGGCCAAGAGCGCCACCGTCCTCGACCCGTTCGGCGGCAGCAAATCGGTTCCGGGGTCGATCATCACCTACACGCTGGTCGCAACCGTCAGCGGGTCGGGCACGATCGCCAATCTGGCCGTGGGCGATCCGGTTCCGGCGGCCACGACCTATCAACCGACGAGCATCACCGCAGAGGGCGCGCCGATCAGCGACGCGACCGACGGCGATGCGGGCGAATTCGCCGGCAACCGCGTTGCGGTCCGCTTCGGCAGCGTCGCGGGCGGCCAGACGCGCACTGTCACCTTCAAAGTCAGGATCAACTGAGGACCATGAACATGTTTCGCGCACTCACCGCTCTCGCCCTGATCGCGTCGCCGGTTGCGGCCTATGCCGCCAACGAAGTCGCTGTCGTCAGCGAGATGTTCGTCGAGAAGACGGTCGTCCAGGCCGGCAAGCCGAAAATCGTGCTGGTCAAGCAGAAGTCAGGCCCCCCGGGCACGAAGCTGGTGTTCACGCACAGCTATCGCAACGGCGGCAAGGCACCGGCGACCAATTTCGCGATGACCAACCCGATCCCGTCGGGCGTCGAGTACACTGGCAGCGACGACGCGATCGCCGTGGTTTCGGTCGATGGCGGCAAGAGCTTCGGCCCGCTGGCCCTCGCCAAGTTCCGTGCGGCGGACGGCACGGTCCGCGCTGCCCGTCCCGAGGATGTCACGCATGTCCGTTGGGCATTGAAAGCCCCGATTCCGGTCGGTGGCAGTGGCAAGTTCAGTTTCAAAGGCACTGTAAAGTAACAGCTTATCCGCTTTTTCGATGCCGGCGGGTGGGGATGGCATCGATCGAACGACCAGGAAGAATGGATTAGGATCATGACGAACAAAGTGAAACTGCTGGCGGTATCCAGCTTCATTGCGGTGGCGGCCCTGTCGGCTGTGCCTGCCTATGCGGCGGGTACGACGGCGGGTTCGTCGATCAACAACACGGCGACTGTCGGCTATTCGGTCGGCGGCGTGGCGCAGACGGCAGTGTCGTCGAACACGGCGACGTTCGTAGTCGACCGCAAGATCAGCATGACGCTGACCGAGCCGGGCAATGCCACGACCAGCGTCGCGCCAGGGTCGAGCAATCAGGTGACAACCTTCCTGCTGACCAACACGTCGAACGCGGCGCTCGATTTCGGTCTGGCGCTTGCCCAGCCGGCGGGCGGCACGGCGGCCCACGGCGGCACGGACAATTTCGACGTTACTGCGCCGACCTACTGGATCAACACCGGGCCCAGCGTTGGCAGTGCGACCTATGACCCGGCGAATTCGGTGCAGGTCACCTATATCGACGAGCTGGCCGCCGATGCGACCAAGTACATCTTCGTCCTCGCCAACGTGCCCGGCGCACGAGTCAATGGCGACGTTGCGGGTGTGACGCTCACAGCGCAGGCGCGCGACAGCGGCACGGCGGGCACGCAGGGTGCGGTGTCGGGTGAAACCGCCGGTGCCAATACCGCCGGTATGGACACGGTGTTCGCCGATGCGGCGGGCGCGACCGATGCGGTGCGCGACGGCCAGATTTCGGCGCGCGACGATTACACCGTTTCGGCGGCGCTTCTGACGGTCAACAAGACGAGCAAGATCATCTCCGATCCGCTCAACGGCACGACCAACCCGAAGATGATCCCGGGCGCGACCGTCGAATATTGCATCCAGGTGGCCAATGGTGCCGGCGGTGCGACCGCGACCGCGCCGACGATCACCGACATCGTGCCGGCGCAGACGACCTATGACGCGACGTTCGGCATCAAGCTGAACGGCACCGTCACAGCGGGCGTGTGCAACGCCGACGGCACGACCGGCGGCTCGTACAACGCGGGCACGACCACCGTGTCGGGCACGCTCAACAACATCGCGGGTGGTTCGACCAGCGCGCTCTACTTCCGCGTGACGATCAACTGATGCGGGGGCGGGCCGGAGCGTTGGGGAACGCGCCGGCCCGCATGCTGCCCGAAGGCGGCGACGTTAATTCCGGGGACCAGACATGACACTTCGTTCGACCTTCGTGAGCGCCGGGGCACTGGCCGCCGCGCTCCTCGCCGCCACACCGGCTTTTGCCGCGGGCACAACGGCGGGTTCGTCGATCAACAACACCGCCACGCTCAACTATTCGGTTGGTGGCGTGGCGCAGACGGCGGTGTCATCGAACACGGCGACGTTCGTGGTCGATCGCAAGATCAGCATGACGCTGACCGAGCCGGGCAATGCCACGACCAGCGTGTCTCCGGGCGCGGTGAACCAGGTTACGACCTTCCTGTTGACCAACACGTCGAACGCGGCGCTCGATTTCGGCCTGGCGCTTGCCCAGCCGGCCGGTGGTACGGCGGCGCACGGCGGCACGGACAATTTCGACGTTACGGTGCCGACCTTCTGGATCAATACCGGTCCGAGCGTCGGCAGCGCGACCTATGACCCGGCAAACTCGACGCCTGTCACCTATATCGACGAGCTCGCAGCCGACGCGACCAAGTATATTTTCGTCCTTGCAACGGTGCCGATCACCCGGGTCAGCGGCGATGTCGCCGGTGTCACCCTGACAGCACAGGCGCGCGCAAGCGGCACTGCAGGGACGCAGGGTGCCGTGGTGACCGAGACAGCCGGTGCGAACACGGCCGCGATGGATACGGTGTTCGCCGATGCGGCGGGCGCGACCGATGCGGCGCGCGACGGCCAGATCTCGGCGCGTGACGATTACACCGTTTCGGCGGCAACTTTGACGATTACGAAAACCAGCAAGGTTATCTCCGATCCGCAGAACGGGACGACAAATCCCAAGCTGATTCCGGGGGCCGTGGTGGAATATTGCATTCAGGTCGCCAATGCGGCGGGTGGCGCAACCGCGCAGGCACCGTCGGTCAGCGACGTCGTACCGGCGCAAACCACCTATGATGCTACCTTCGGGATCAAGCTCAATGGCACGGTCACGGCTGGCGTCTGCAACGCCGATGGGACGACCGGCGGCACCTACACAGCGGGCACCACCACGGTGTCGGGCACACTGAGCGATGTCGCCGCAGGCGCGACGCGCACCCTCTACTTCCGCGCAACGATCAACTGAGGACGACAAAGGGCGGCGGTCGAAGTTGGACCGCCGCCCGCCAGAAAAAAACATGCGTACCGGGCTTAACCATATCAGGACGGTTTTCTCCGCCGTCGCCGCCCTCGCCACCCTGTCGGCGGGAACGGACCTGCGCGCCCAGAATACGACGATCAGCAACACCGCGACCGTCCAGTGGCAGGCCGGGTCCAGCACCGTGGTCCGCAATTCGAACCGCGTCGATATCATCGTCGGATCGACGCCGACGCCCGTGCTGTCGCTGTCCACTTTCCAGTTTTCCGGCGATCCGAACGCCGAACGCCTGACGGTGCCCGAGACGATCTGTCGCGGCACCGGCGGCGAAATCCCCGTCACCTTGACCGGAGCCTTTGCGAGCACCCCGCTCGATCCAGCGTCCGTCGAGCGCACCATGCGCATCCGGGCGGGCGAGCCGCTGGTTGTCGGCATCACGTCGTCCGCCGACAACCGCGATGTCGATGCCGTGGATACCATGACGGTCGTGCTGGCAACGCCCGCAGGCGACGCCGAGACCGTCATCCTGCGTGAAACCGGTGCGAATACCGGCTATTTTGCCGGCATGATACGAACCGTTGCGGTTCCTCCCGATCCGGTTCGCGGCGATTGCCAATTGTCGGTGCGTCCGGGCGACTCGCTGACCTTGTCCACCAGCCGTGAAAACGGATCGCTGGTGGCGTCGTCGCCCGTCGAAGTCCTGATCGACCCGTTCGGCATTGCATTCGACAGCGGCGACGGTGCGCCTGTGCAGGGCGTCCAGGTTACGCTGATCAACGCCGACACCGGCCAGCCGGCGATCGTCTTCGGCGACGATGCGGTGTCGCGCTTCCCTTCGACGTTGCTCACCGGATCGACCGTTACCGATGCAAGCGGGCTCGTTTATCGCTTCCCGATCGGCGACTATCGCTTCCCGTTCGTTGCCCCCGGGCGCTACCGCCTCGTCGTCGGGCCGCCCTCGCCCTATACCGCGCCGTCGCTGTCGACGCCGGCCGAACTCGCCAACCTGCGCCGCCCCGATGGCGAACCCTATGCGGTCGTTGCCGGGTCGTACGGCGGCATCTTCGTGCTCAACGATCCACAGCCGGTCCGGATCGACATTCCGCTCGACCGGCCGGGTGCCGCGCTGGCGATTCGCAAGACGGCGTCTCAAGCGGTCGTCGTCCCCGGCGACGGCGTGCAATACAAGGTTATCGTGACCAACGGCGACGCGGCGCGCGCGACGGGCGCGATCACGATTACCGACTTCCTGCCCGACACGATGCGCCTGTCGCCGCAATCGGTTCGCTACAATGGTATTCGTGCAGCCTATACGGTTAGTACTGACGGCAAACGTCTGTCGGTGCCGGTCGGCAGCCTTGCCGCGCGCGCTTCGGGCACCTTGACCTATCTTCTGGAAGTGCGTCCAGACGCGCCATCGGGCCAGACGATGAACCGGGCGCAGGCGACCGACAGCCGTGGCACGACCAGTGCGGTTGCCGATGCGATGGTCCGCATTGCGCGCGACGGCATCGGCGACCGGCTAACCATCATCGGTCGCGTCACCGACGGCGGCTGTGCGGTCGATCCGAACGCCGCCAACGGCGTCGCCGGGGTGCGTGTGATGCTGGAGGACGGCAGCTATGCCGTCACCGACATCGACGGGCGCTATCATTTCGAGGGCGTCCTGCCCGGCACGCACGTCGTCCAGATCGATCCCTCGACACTCGGCCCCAATCTGGTGCCGTCCGATTGCGCCGAGAACGCACGCAGCGCGGGCAGCGCGATCTCGCGCTTCGTGACCGGGCAGGGCGGCGTGCTGCTCCGCGCCGATTTCCGTGCCAAGTCGGGCCTCAATACCGCGCTGCCACAAGGCAAAGCCGCCGCGCGGGCCAAGCCGGTCAGCGACCCCGAAGCCGCCGGTGCCAACCGTGACTGGGTGTCGGGCGAGGCGCCGGGCGTGGGTTGGGTCTTCCCAGCGCCCGACCATAATCCGCGTACCAAGGCGATCCGCGTCGCAATCAAGCATCTGCCCGGCCAGACCGTGGCGCTGTCGGTCGACGGCAAGCCCGCCAACCCGCTGTCGTTCGACGGCGACCGCAAGTCGGGCGACGGCCAGGTGCTCGTCAGCCTGTGGCGCGCGATCGACATCGGCGACCGCGACACGGTGCTCAGCGCCGTCGTCACCAACGCCGACGGCAGTGTCGCCGAGCGCCTGACCCGCACTGTCCATTATTCGCCCGCTGCGATGTACGCCGAATTCGTCCGCGAAAAATCGGTGCTCGTCGCCGATGGCGTGACGCGCCCGGTCATCGCGATCCGCCTGACCGACCGCGACGGAAAGCCCGTCCACCACGGCATCACGGGCGATTTCAGCGTCCCCGCGCCCTATGCCGCCGCCGTCGAGGTCGATGCCCAAGCCGCGCGCCAGCTCGCCGGTCTCGAACGTGCCCGTCCCGTCTATCAGGTGATGGGCGAAGAGGGCATGGCCTATATCGAGCTCGAGGCGACGACCGCTTCGGGTGCGCTGACCGTCACTCTGCCGTTCCGCGACGGCCAGATCACGCGCGCGCAAAAAATCGACCTGTGGCTCGATCCGGGCAATCGCCCCTGGACGCTCGTCGGCTTGGCCGAGGGCACGATCGGGTTCAACAGCGTCGAACGCCAGCTGCAGGATCTCCCCGCGAACAGCCGCGAGTGGCTGACCTCGGGTCGCCTCGCGCTCTATGCCAAGGGCCGCATCCTCGGCAAATGGCTGATGACGCTGGCGTATGACAGCGCGAAGAAGGGCGACGATGCCCGTTTCGGCGGCGTCATCGACCCGACGTCGTACTACACGATCTACGCCGACCGCAGCGAGCGCCGCTACGACGCCACCTCGGTCCGCAAGCTGTACCTGAAGCTCGAGCGCCCGCAGTTCTACGCGCTGTTCGGCGATTACCAGACCGACCTCAGCGATACGCAGCTGACGCGGTACAACCGGGCATTCAACGGCGTGAAGGCGCAGTACCGCAGCAAGCAGGTCGGCGCGACCGCGTTTGCCGCCGACACGCCCTATCGCCACCGCCACGAGGAGTTGCAGGGCAATGGCCTGAGCGGTCCTTACGGTCTCGGCGCGCGCGACATTCTGCCCAACAGCGAAGTCATCGTGCTCGAAACGCGCGACCGGCTCCGCAGCGACCGGGTCGTGGAACGCAAGACGCTCACCCGTCATATCGATTACGACATCGACTATGTCGCGGGGACGCTGCGCTTCCGCTCGCCGGTGCTCAGCCGCTCGTCGGGCTTCGATCCGCAGTTCATCGTCATCGACTATGAAGTCGACGGCATCGGCCAGCGCGTGCTCAACGCCGGTGGCCGCGCGACGTGGAACACCGCCGACAAGAAATTGCAGGTCGGCGCATCGGTCATCCATGACGAGAGCGATACGGCCAAGACCAATGTCGGCGGCGTCGATGTGCGGTACCAGCCGAACAGCTCGACCGAGATCCGCGCCGAACTGGCGATGAGCCGCGCGACCGCCAAGCCCGGCACGACCTTGCCCGTCACCGGCAATCGCACCGCCTGGCTGGTCGAGGCCGAGCATCACGGCACCAAATACGATCTGCTCGCCTATGCGCGCCAGCAGGAGGGCGGCTTCGGCGTCGGCCAGCTCGGCGCGAGCGAAAACGGCACGCGCAAGTTCGGCTTCGACGGGCGGCTGCGCCTGTCCGAACAGCTCTCGCTGATCGGCAGCGCGTGGCAGGAAAGCTATCTGAACAGCGTCGCGCGCCGTCAGGCGGGCCGTGCGGGCATCGAGTATCGCGGCAAGACGATGGACCTGCATGCGGGCCTCATCCTTGCCAACGACCGGCTCGACAACGGCACCGAAGCCGGATCGACGATCGCCCAGCTCGGCGCGACCAAGCGGATGTTCGACAACCGGCTCGAAGTCGATGCCCAGGCCGAATTCGCGCTGGGCAAGAGCGCGAGCATCGATTTCCCGGCGAAGCACCGCCTGGGCGCACGCTTCGCGATCACGCCCGAAGTGGCCGTGGTCGGCTCGTACGAGATCGCGCGCGGCGACAGCATCAAGGCGGACACGGCGCGCATCGGCTTCGACGTGCGGCCCTGGGCGGGTGCGCGCATCGTCGCGGCGGCCAATCGCCAGACCATTGGCGAATACGGCCCGCGCAGCTTTGCCGATTACGGCCTTGCCCAGTCGCTGCCGCTCGGCAAGCGCTGGACGGTGGACTTCACGCTCGACGGGTCGAAGACCCTGGGCGGGATCGACCCCAACCGCGTGCTCAACCCGGCGCAGCCGGTGGCGACCGGCGGGCTGGTCGGCACCGACGGCACGCTGACCGAGGATTTCACGGCGGTGACGGCGGGCGCGACCTATCGCGGCGACCGCTGGAGCTGGACCGGGCGCGGCGAATATCGCAGCGGAGACCGCACGACGCGCTACGGCGTCATCACCTCGGCCTTGCGTCAGCTCGGCGAGGGACAGGCCATCGGCGGCACCTTTAGCTGGTTCCGCGCGGCGGAGAAGGCGGGTACGACCACCGAGACGACGGCGCTGGCGCTCAGCTGGGCGCACCGCCCCGACGACAGCCGCATTGCTTTCCTCGAAAAGCTGGAACTGCGCTCGGACATCCTGCGCAACGCGATCCAGGGCGTTCCCGGCCCCATCGGCGGCGCGCCGCTGCTGGTGTCGGGCGACGCGACCTCGCGCCGCATCGTCAACAGCTTCAGCCTGAACTGGTCGCCGGTGGCGAAAGGCGAAGGGCGGTATCTCGGCCGTAGCGAAATCGCGCTGTTCTGGGGCAGCCGCTATGTCTTCGACCGCGTCGGCGCGGACGATATCAAGGGCTGGTCGAACCTCGTCGGCCTCGATGCGCGCTGGGACCTGTCGCAAACGCTCGATATCGGCCTGTCGGGTACGGTTCGTGAAAGCGCGGGCGGCAAGGCGATCAGCTATTCGGGCGGCCCCGCCATCGGCATCTCGCCGTTCAAGGGCGGCTATATCCAGGTCGGTTACAACGTCCTCGGCTTCCACGACAATGATTACGCCGACGCGCGCTATACGCGCAAAGGGCCGTTCGTGACGCTGCGCTTCAAGTTCGACCAGACGACCTTGCAGGGGATGGGCCTGGGTTCGCGGCGGTAGGGGTTCCCTATTGCGGCAGTGAGACGGGTTTCACGCAAAGGCGCAAAGAAGAAATCCAAGGCGCAAAGAGGGTGCACTCGTTTCGGCCTCTCCGCGAAGCGGCTTCATTTTACTCGACGGCGACAGCTAAATCCAAATCCGCTTCGCGGAATGTGGCCGGAAGCGTGAACCCTTCGCGCCTTTTTTCTTCTTTGCGCCTTTGCGTGAAACCCGTCCCTCAGTTTCAACCGGGCTTCAGTCGAAGGTCGCAACGCAGTTGCCCCTGGCTGTTCCCCCCGCTATCGGCCCGCCAGCACATACGTATGCGGAGCCATCATGCCTGACACTGCCACCCTCGACAGTTTGCGTTCCGGCGCAGGCTTTATCGCTGCGCTCGACCAGAGCGGCGGGTCCACGCCCAAGGCGCTTAAGGGGTACGGCATCGAGGCCGACGCATTTTCGAATGATGAGGAGATGTTCGGCCTGATCCACGACATGCGGTCGCGGATCATCACTTCGCCGTGCTTCAATGGCGAGAAAGTGCTCGGCGCGATCCTGTTCGAACGGACGATGGACGGGCATGTCGACGGCAAGCCGACGCCCGCAGCGCTGATCGAGCGCGGCGTCGTGCCGTTCATCAAGATCGACAAGGGGCTGGAGGACGAAGCGAACGGCGTCCAGTTGATGAAGCCGATCGCGGGGCTCGACGACCTGCTGACCCGCGCCAAAGCGCTCGGTGTGGCGGGGACCAAGGAGCGGTCGGTCATCAATCTGGCGAACCAGACTGGTATCTCGGCCATCGTCGCGCAGCAGTTCGAGATCGGGCGACAGGTGCTCGCGCACGGCATGGTGCCGATCATCGAGCCCGAGGTGAACATCAAATCCCCAGAGCGCGCCGCCGCCGATACGATCCTGCGCGATGAATTGCTCAAGACGCTCAACGCGCATGACGGCGACCCCGTGATGCTCAAGCTGTCGATTCCCAGCGAACCAAATCTGTTCGTCCCGCTCGTCGATCATCCCAAAGTGCTGCGCGTCGTCGCGCTGTCGGGCGGCTTCGCGCGGCCCGAGGCGTGTGCCGAACTCGCCAAGAACCGCGGCATGATCGCGAGCTTCAGCCGCGCGCTGCTCGAGGACCTCCGGCATCAGATGGGCGATGACGAATTCAACGGCGCGCTGGGCGGGGCGATTAGTGAAATTAGCACGGCATCGGCCACTTAGCCCCGTCATTCCCGCGAACGCGGGAATCCAGCTTCTTCTTCTACCCGTTCAGCCGGTCGAACAGATCTTCCCAGTTCGGGTTCGCTTGTTCGATGAGCTCGATTTTCCAATCGCGGTTCCATTTTTTGAGTGCCTTCTCGCGGGCGATGGCATCCACAACCAGCTCGGTCTGCTCGACATAAACGAGCCGATAAGCATCATAGCGTCGGGCAAACTTCGATCCCGTTCCGGTCTTATGCTGCCACGTTCGCCGTGCGATATCGCGGGTGACGCCGATATACGTCGTGCCGCGATAGCGATTGGCGAGGATGTACACCCAGGCGGACATTCCGGCAGCTTACCGCGACTGAACGAAAGAAGAAGCTGGATTCCCGCTTTCGCGGGAATGACGGGTGAGGGCTGACATTTCGGCACTCCGCACTAGAGCGGTGCGGATGGAAGACATTTTAGCCGACGACTTCGCCGCCCAATTCCCCCGCGAGCGCCGCCCCGCGTGCCAGCTTTACCTCATCTCCCCCCTCGACGTGAGCGGCACTTTCCCCGACCGGTTGCGCCGCGCGCTCGACGCCGGGCCGGTGGCGGCGTTCCAGTTTCGGGTGAAGGGCGTCGACCAGCACGAGGCCGTCCGCCTTGGCGAGCCGCTGCGGCGCATCTGCGCCGATGCCGACGTCGCGTTCATCGTCAATGACTCGGCGTCGCTGGCGAAGCGGTTGGGTGCGGACGGCGTGCATCTGGGGCAGGGCGACGGCGATGTGCGGGAGGCGCGCGAGATGCTGGGGCGCGAGGCGCAGATCGGCGTCACCTGCCACGACAGCCGCCACCTCGCGATGGAGGCGGGCGAGGCCGGCGCGGACTATGTCGCGTTCGGCGCGTTCTACGACACGACGACCAAGCCCAGCGAATATCGCCCCGATCCGTCAATCCTCGGCTGGTGGACGACCTTGTTTGCGTCACCGTGCGTGGCCATCGGCGGGATCACGCCGGAGAATGCCGCGCCGCTGATTGCGGCGGGAGCGGATTTCATCGCGGTGTCGAACGCGGTGTGGGGCGGGGATGAGGCAGCGGCGGTGCAGGCATTCGCGGAAGTGCTTGGCTGAACCTCCCTCTCCCTCTGGGCTGTTTCACCCGAAACTGGCGACACGCGCCCCCTAGGCGCGGCGGGGTGAGGGATAGCGCTGCTCCAATTGAAGCACCGCAATCCCTCTCCCTCCCGCGCTGGTGCGCGAGGTCCCTCTCCCCAGAGGGAGAGGGAGGAAGAAGGGCGCGCAACCCTTTGACTCCCCGCTCGTTTCACCCCGCGATGAAACACTTCCTCCTCGCCGGAGCCTTGCTCCCGCTCGTTGCCTTTGCCGCCCCCACGGCGGCACCCGTCAAACCCGACATGAAAATTCTGCAGCTGCAGGTGGTGTTGGCGAAACTGGGCTTTTCGCCCGGCGTGCTCGACGGAAAGAGTGGGGAGTCGCTCAACGATGCCGTGCGCGGCTTTCAGGAATCGCGCGGGCTGGCGAAATCGGGCAAGCTCGACACGGCAACGCAGCAAGCATTGGCCCCCTACGCCAGCATTGAACCGACGAAGAGGCTCACCCTGACCGACGTATCGTTGCGCGGTCCCTTCACCTCGCCGTTCCCGAAGGAAGAAGCCGACAAGTCCAAGCTCGCCTCGCTCGACTACCGCAACGCGCTCGAGGCGCTGGCGGAGCGTTTTCACACCACCAATGCGACGCTGATCGCGCTCAACGGCGGCGATACGCGGCTGGCGCCGGGGGTCGAGGTGGTGTTCCCCAACGCGCTGCCGTCGTCGCGCGATTACGACACCAAAGACAACGTCTGGCGTGCACGGCTCAATGCGCTCAATGTCAGCGCCGCCCAACCCGAAGCGGCAAAGATCGTCGTCGACAAGTCCGACCGCGTGCTGCGCGTGTATGACAAGGGCGGCAAGCTGGTCGCGCAATTTCCGGCGACGATGGGATCGAAGACCGATCCGCTGCCGATCGGTCGCTGGACGATCAGGGGCATCAGCTACAACCCCGACTGGCAATACAATCCCGCGATCCTGAAGCGCGCCGACAAGTCCGATCCGAAAATGCGGATTCCGCCCGGCCCGAACAATCCCGTTGGCGTCATGTGGATCGACCTGTCGAAGCCGCACTACGGCATCCATGGCACGCCCGACCCGGACAAGATCGGTCGCGCGGAATCGAATGGGTGCATTCGCCTGACCAATTGGGATGCGGCGCGCCTGTCGCTAATGGTGAAGGCGGGGGTGCCCGCAATCTTCCAGCCGTGAACCGGTTCGGCTGGGGCTTTGCGGTGTTGCTGGCCGTTGTCGCCGGACTGGCACTATTCGGTGGGGGCAGGGGAACACCGCGCGCGGCAACCGATGCGGGTGCGCCGTCAGCGACGGCTCTCGTGATCCCGGTCGAAGGCGTAAGCGCGCATAAACTCGCCGACACCTGGGAACAGTCGCGCGAGGGCGGCGCGCGGGTGCATCAGGCGATCGACATTCCTGCACCCGGCGGTACGCCGGTCGTCGCCGCCATGGCGGGACATGTCGAGAAATTGTTCGACAGCGCGCGGGGCGGCCTGACCGTCTATATCCGCGACACATCCGGTCGCTGGCTCATCTATTATGCACATCTGTCCGGCTACGTAGCGGGGCTGCGCGAAGGGCAGGGGGTGGCCGCGGGCGAGCAGATCGGATTTGTCGGCGACACCGGCAATGCGGGGCAAGGCAACACGCACCTGCATTTCGCGCTGCACCGCATGTCACCGGGCGACCGCTGGTATGAGGGTGCACCGGTCAATCCCTACCCCTTGCTTGCGGGAAAGCGCGACGCCCGCTAGACGCGCCGCTCGCTCTTTCCACAGGTGAACGCATGAAGATCAACGCGGTCGAAATCCGCCCCGGCAACATTTTGGAATATGAAGGCGGGCTGTGGCGCGCGGTCAAGATCCAGCACACGCAGCCCGGCAAGGGCGGCGCGTATATGCAGGTCGAAATGAAAAACCTGCGCGATGGCCGCAAGACCAATGTCCGCTTCCGCTCCGCCGAAAGCGTCGAGCGCGTTCGCCTCGACCAGCGCGATTTCCAGTTCCTGTACGCTGAGGGCGACGATCTGGTCTTCATGAACAAGGAAACCTACGACCAGGTGACGCTGCCGCGCGACCTGCTCGGCGATGCCGCCGCGTTCCTTCAGGATGGCATGGATGTCGTCATGGAAATGCACGAGGACGAGGCGCTGTCGGTGGCGCTGCCCGATACGATCGAGGCGATGATCGTCGAGGCCGATGCGGTGGTGAAGGGACAGACGGCGTCGTCGTCGTACAAGCCCGCGATCCTTGAAAATGGCGTCCGCGTGATGGTCCCGCCGCATATCGGCGCAGGCACACGGATCGTGGTCGATGTGTACGAGCAGACCTATGTGAGAAGGGCGGAAGGCTAAGCCATGCCCTCCCACTCCGGTGTCATGACCGTCATGGATCGCGCCGCGCGCAAGGCGGCGGTCAAGCTTCGGCGCGATTTCAACGAGGTCCAGCAGCTGCAGGTCAGCCGCAAGGGGCCGGCCGATTTCGTATCGATGGCCGACAAGGCCGCCGAGGAGACTTTGTATGAGGAACTCAGCCGGGCACGCCCCGACTGGGGGTTCCTTGGCGAAGAAGGCGGCGAGCGCGCGGGCGACCCGAACAAGCCGCGCTGGATCGTCGACCCCCTCGACGGCACCACGAATTTCCTTCACGGGATGCCGCATTTCGCGATCTCGATTGCGGTCGAAGAGCCGATGGCATCGGGCAAGCGCGAGATTACCAGTGGCCTCGTCTATCAGCCGCTGACCGACGAGGCGTTCTGGGCCGAAAAGGGCAAGGGCGCCTGGCTGACCGACCGGCGTCTCCGCGTGTCGTCTCGCCGCGACCTTGCCGATTGCGTGATCGCCACCGGTATTCCGTTCCTCGGCCATGGCGATTTCGCGCAGTGGAGCCGTATCTTCGGCGCAGTCGCGCCTGATGTCGCGGGCATCCGCCGCTTCGGCTCGGCGGCGCTCGATCTGGCCTGGGTCGCGGCGGGTCGGTATGACGGTTATTGGGAAAGCGCGCTGCAAAGTTGGGACGTTGCCGCGGGCATTTTGCTCGTGCGTGAGGCGGGCGGCTTCGTCACCGACTTCCGCGGCGGCGACCGCGCCATCGAGCGGCAGGAAGTCCTCGCCGGCAACGACCAGGTCCATTCGCGTCTGCATAAGGTGATTGCCGGGGCGTTGCGGTAACGCCCCGGCGTCGCGTGCTCAGCCCGCGATGTGCTTTTCGAATGCACCCATCACAGCGACCCAGAATTCCAGATTGTCCTCGAACAGCTTCGTCGACATGCCGCCGTCGTCGAGGTCGAGGTCCATTTCGATTCGTGCATTGCCACTGTCCGAGATATAGGCGCGCGAGAACCGTTTTTTGGAGTTCCAGTCGTTCATCTGGCTGAGCGATGGCTTGCGGTCGCTGTATCCCGCATAGAACTGGACCGTGCGGCAATCGGTGTTTTTGGTGCAACCGAAAAAGAACACCGAAAAATTGCTACCGCCTGACGAACTGTTGATCATCGGATCGCCGCTGTTGTCCTTGGTCAGCGTCGCCTTGTAGCCCGCATTTTGCATGGCGCTGACGATGCTTTGCGGACTGGTCGCGCTGATCGCTTCTGCCTGTGCGGCAGCGCCGAGTACCAGTGCGCCGAGTGCGGCGAGGTAGTGAAGTTTCATGGCATGTCCCCCTGTTGAATGCGAGACGCGTTTAGCGCGCTTCAAATAGCGCGAACACTCCCATTTGGGGTATATCGAAACGCGCCACACTCACCTTGCACCGCAATATCCCCTGTCCTAAAGCCGCGTCGAAAGCGGGCACGCGCGCCTGCCGTTCGGAGTCGTGTGCATGACGCAAGTCGCGGCGGGTTACCTGCCGATCCTGCTGTTCCTCGCCATTGCGCTGGCGATCAGCTGTGTCTTCGTGTTCGGGCCGATGGTCGCGCAGCGCTTTACCGGCGCGTACAATCCGACCCCCGAAAAACTCAGCGAATATGAATGCGGCTTCCCCGCGTTCGAGGACAGCCGCGCACAATATGACGTGCGCTTTTACCTCGTCGCCATCCTGTTCATCGTCTTCGATCTGGAGGCGGCATTTCTTTATCCCTGGGCGGTCAGTCTTCAGCACAGCGGCTGGACCGGCTGGACCGCGATGATGGTGTTCCTCGCCGAGCTTGCGCTGGGCCTGGCTTATGCGTGGAAGAAGGGGGCGCTGGAGTGGGAGTAGAACTGGCCCGCAGCGCCGCCGCCGAGGGGCGGCTAATCATGCCGAGCGATCCGCTGTTCGCCGACATGCAGAGCGAACTCGACAACAAGGGCTTCCTCGTCGCGTCGACCGAGGATCTGTTCCATTGGGCGCGCACCGGTTCGCTGTGGTGGATGACGTTCGGGCTGGCGTGCTGCGCGGTCGAAATGATCCACGTCAACATGCCGCGTTACGACCTCGAACGCTTCGGCGTGGCGCCGCGCGCCAGTCCGCGCCAGAGCGACGTGATGATCGTCGCGGGAACGCTCTGCAACAAAATGGCTCCGGCGCTCCGCAAGGTGTACGACCAGATGTCGGACCCGAAATACGTTATCTCGATGGGGTCGTGTGCCAACGGCGGCGGCTATTACCACTATAGCTACAGCGTCGTGCGCGGCTGCGACCGGATCGTGCCGGTGGATATCTATGTGCCCGGGTGCCCGCCGACGGCCGAAGCGCTGTTGTACGGGATCATGCAGCTACAGCGGAAAATCCGCCGCGTCGGGACGATCGAACGCTAATGGGACATCCCGCGCCCGCTTATGCCGCCAATGACGGCGCGATCGATCTTGCCCGCAAGCTTTGCGGCAAGGCGGTGCTCGATGCGTGGGACAAGGTCGGCGAGGTTACGTTGCTTGTCGCACGCGATGGCCTCGTCGCCGCCATGACTGCGTTGCGCGATGCCGGTTACCAGCAGTTGATGGAAATCGCGGGCGTCGATTACCCCGAGCGGCCTGAGCGGTTCGAGGTGGTCTATCACCTGCTCAGCGTGACCAAGAACCACCGCATCCGCGTCAAGGTGACAACCGATGAGGTAAAGCCGGTGCCAAGCGTCACCGGCATCTGGCCGGTCGCCGGGTGGCTCGAGCGCGAGGTGTTCGACATGTACGGCGTGCTGTTCAGCGGCAATGCCGACCTGCGGCGCATCCTCACCGATTACGGTTTCGTGGGACATCCGCAGCGCAAGGATTTCCCGCTGACCGGCTTCACCGAACTGCGCTGGTCCGAAGAAGCCAAGCGCGTGGTCAGCGAACCGGTACGGTTGGCGCAGGATTTCCGCACCTTCGATTTCCTGTCGCCGTGGGAAGGTGCCGAATACGCGCTGCCGGGCGACGAGAAGGCGGCACTGCCCGAAGCCAAGGGCGCGCCGTCGCCTGTGACGGCGGATCAGGTGAAAAAGGCCGATGCCGCCGCGACCCCCGCCAAGGCGCCGCCGCCCAAGCCCAAGGTCACCGAAAAAGTCGGCGACAGCGGTGCGGATGCGAAGACAGTCGCCGCCGCCAAGCCGCGCGCCCCGCGTAAACCGCGTGCGCCGAAGGGAGCCGCGTAATGGCTGAGGTTCTCGAAGACGCCATCTCGACGCGGCGCATCGTAACGGTCGGCAATCAGGCGGGAAGCGAAACCCCCGGTGACACCGCGATCGACAATTATACGATCAATTTCGGGCCGCAGCATCCCGCCGCGCACGGCGTGCTGCGCCTTGTCATGGAGCTCGACGGGGAGATCGTCGAGCGCTGCGATCCGCATATCGGACTGCTTCATCGCGGCACCGAAAAGCTGATCGAGTATAAGACCTATTTGCAGGCGCTGCCCTATTTCGACCGGCTCGATTATTGCTCGCCGCTCTGCATGGAGCACAGCTATGTGCTGGCGATCGAGAAACTGCTCGATCTGGAAGTTCCGCTGCGTGCCCAATACCTTCGCGTCTTCTTTGCAGAACTGACGCGAATATCGAACCACATGCTGAATCTCGGTTCGCACGTCATGGATGTCGGCGCGATGACGCCGAATTTGTGGATGTTCGAGGTGCGCGAGGATTGCCTGAACTTCTTCGAACGCGCGTCGGGCGCGCGCATGCACAGCGCCTATTTCCGGCCCGGCGGCGTGCATCAGGACGTGCCGCTGAAGCTGCTGACCGACATCGCCGACTGGCTCGACACGCGGCTGCCGCGCCTGTTCGAGGATGCGATTTCGCTCGTCGCCGACAACCGCATTTTCAAACAGCGCAACGTCGATATCGGCGTGGTGACGAAGGACGATGCGCTGCGTTGGGGCTTTTCCGGCCCGATGATCCGGGGCAGCGGCATCGCCTGGGATTTGCGGAAATCGCAGCCCTATGACGTCTATGCCAAGGTCGATTTCGACGTGCCCGTCGGCACGCGCGGCGATTGCTACGACCGGTTCATGTGCCGCGTCGAGGAAGTCCGCCAGTCGGCGCGCATCATGAAGCAATGCCTGCAGGACATGCCCGAGGGGCCGATCCTGACCGACGACCGCAAGGTCGCGCCGCCCAAGCGCGCCGAAATGAAGACGTCGATGGAAGCGATGATCCATCACTTCAAACTCTACACCGAAGGCTTCCACGTCCCCGCCGGCGAAGTCTATGTCGCGACCGAAAGCCCCAAGGGCGAATTCGGCGTCTACCTGGTCGCCGATGGCACCAACAAGCCGTATCGCTGCAAGATCCGCCCGACCGCGTTCAGCCATTTGCAGGCGATGGACTTCATGATGAAGGGCCACATGCTTGCGGATACGACGGCGGTGCTCGGCGCGATGGATATCGTGTTCGGGGAGTGCGACCGGTGAGCCAGGGAAGCAACTGGGTTTCCTCGCAGGAGGCGCGAAGCGCGAAGCGGAAGCAGATGCTTTTCGTTTGCGCCTTTGCTCTCTTTGCTCTGGTTTCCGGTGCAGACGTTGCTAGAAATTTTAGTCAACTGACCGCCCAATTGGGTTTGACTTGGGACGGCGTTGTAGCCGTCGCAAAGTTGATCAATCCAATGATGTTCGGTGCGTTGGCTTTGATGCACCTCAGATCAAATGACGGCGCTGATGGCTGACGCACCCCACATCCCCGACGAGGCCGAAACCGGCAGCTTTGCTTGGACGCCCGCGAACGCCACCAAGGCCGCCGAGATCATCGCGCGCTATCCCGCCGGTCGCCAGCAATCGGCGGTGATGCCGCTGCTCGACCTCGCCCAGCGGCAGGTCGGCGCGGAGACGACCACGCAGGGGTGGCTACCCGTGCCGGTGATCGAGTTCGTCGCCGCGCAGCTCGGCATGCCCTATATGCGCGCGTACGAAGTTGTGACCTTCTACACGATGTACAACATGGCCCCGGTCGGGCAGTTCCATGTGCAGGTTTGCGGCACGACGCCGTGCATGTTGCGTGGGTCGGACGATGTGATGGCGGCGTGCCAGAACAAGGGGCTGTCGAAGGGTAAGACGACGCCCGACGGGCTGTTCACGCTGACCGAGGTCGAATGCATGGGCAATTGTTCGTCGGCGCCGATGGTGCAGATCAACGACGACAATTACGAGGACCTCGACTACGACCGCATGACCGCGATCCTAGACGCACTGGCGGCGGGTGAGACGCCCAAGACGGGGACGCACGAACCGGGGCGGCACACGGTCGAGCCGCTCGGCGGGCCGACGACGCTCGTCGAAATGGTCGCGGCTAACCACGATTACCGTAAGGAATGGGCATGACCCTCTTCGCCGCGCCAGCGGCTTTCACCCCTTCTTCCTTTGCGCCTTCCTTCTTCTTTGCGCCTTTGCGTGAAACATTGTCCCCCTGCCGCAACGAGGCCAGTGCGGCGATGGAGAGACGTTGTTTCACGCAAAGGCGCGAAGAAGAAAGGGAAGGCGCTAAGAAGGATTCGGGCCTGCGGCGCTTGGAGGTGGTTTGTGCTCGCTGACAAGGACCGCATTTTCACCAACCTCTATGGCTTCCAGCCGTGGTCGCTCGACGCCGCGATGGCGCGTGGTGACTGGAGCGATACCAAGGCGCTGATGGCGGCCGGGCAGGACGCGATCATCGACAGCATCAAGACGAGCGGATTGCGCGGGCGCGGCGGGGCGGGGTTCCCGACGGGGATGAAGTGGAGCTTCATGCCCAAGGAACCCAAGCCCGACCGGCCCAACTTCCTCGTCATCAACGCCGACGAGTCCGAGCCCGGCAGTTGCAAGGACCGCGAGATTATCCGCCACGATCCGCACAAGCTGATCGAAGGCGCGCTGATCGCCGGTTACGCGATGCGCGCGCGCGCTGCGTATATCTACATTCGCGGCGAATATATCCGCGAGGCCGAGACGCTGTTTGCGGCGGTTGCTGAGGCCTATGCCAAGGGGCTGCTCGGCAAGAACGCGGCGAAATCGGGCTATGATTTCGATGTATTCGTCCACCGGGGCGCGGGCGCGTATATCTGCGGCGAAGAGACCGCGATGCTCGAAAGCCTCGAGGGCAAAAAGGGCCAGCCGCGCCTGAAGCCGCCGTTCCCGGCTGGTGCGGGCCTCTATGGCTGCCCGACGACGGTCAACAATGTCGAAAGCATTGCCGTCGTGCCCACAATCCTGCGGCGCGGACCTGCTTGGTTCGCCGGGATCGGCACGCCGAAGAACGAAGGCACCAAGCTCTTCCAGATTTCGGGCCATGTCGAGCGGCCCTGCGTGGTCGAGGAAGCGATGAGCATCCCGTTCCGCGAACTGATCGACAAGCATTGCGGTGGCATTCGCGGTGGGTGGGACAATCTGCTCGCGGTCATTCCCGGCGGCTCGTCGGTGCCGCTTGTCCCCGCCGCGCAGATCATCGACGCGCCGATGGACTTCGACGGGCTGAAGGCGCTCGGCTCGGGCCTTGGAACCGCTGCGGTTATCGTGATGGATAAATCGACCGACATCGTCCGCGCCATTTCGCGGCTGTCTTACTTCTACAAGCACGAAAGCTGCGGCCAGTGCACCCCGTGCCGCGAAGGCACCGGCTGGATGTGGCGGATGATGGAGCGCCTGCGCGTCGGCGACGGCGAAATCGCCGATATCGACATGTTGCACGAAGTGACCAAACAGGTCGAAGGCCACACCATCTGCGCGCTGGGCGACGCGGCGGCCTGGCCGATCCAGGGCCTGATCCGCCATTTCCGCCCCGAACTCGAACGCCGTATGGCGGAGCGCAACGCCCCGCCGATGCTGGAGGCTGCCGAATGAAACCGCTTCTCGCGCTGCTCGCTTGCGTCACCCTCGTCACGCCTGCACTGGCGCAGGAAACCGGCTCGCTGATCCAGAAGCGCCGCGCCGCGCAGATCGATTCGACCTCACCTGCAGGCGCGCGCAATACGATGTTCCAGTTCGCACAGTGCATCGTGTCGCGCGACAAGGGACGGGTTGCGCGGATGCTCGAACTGCCCGTGGACAATGCCGAATACCGCCGGATCGCCAACAAGCTGTTCGACACGACCGACGACGAATGCCTGAGCGATGGCGGGCTGGCGTTCAATTCGACGTTATTCGCCGGTGCAGTGTTCGAGGCGTTGTACATCCGCGACTATAAATACGGCGGGCCGACCAGCTTCGCGCCCGAACTGAAGACAAACTATGTCGCGCTCTACCCGACGCCTTTGTCGCCCGTAGCGCGGCAAGCGCTGACGCTCGAGCAATTCGGCGAGTGCATTGCGCGCGCCGAGCCTGTCGAAGCGCGCAAATTATTGCTGTCGCTACCCGGTTCGTCGACCGAGCGCGAACAGTTCGCGCTGCTCAACCCGCGCATCGGCGCGTGCGTTGTGCAGGGCTCGACCCTGACCATGTCCAAGGCCATCGTGCGCGGCGCACTGGCCGAGGGGATGTACCGGCTGTCGCTGGCGTCCGCCGGCGCGGGAGCAGCAAAGTGAAGTTCGGTTCCATGGAGCACGGAGATGCCTAAACTGACCGTCGACGGCATCGACGTCGAAGTCCCTGCGGGCGCGACCGTGCTGCAGGCTTGCGAGGCTGCGGGGAAGGAGATTCCGCGCTTCTGCTACCACGAGCGGCTGAGCATCGCGGGCAATTGCCGGATGTGCCTAGTCGAGGTCGCGCCGGGGCCGCCCAAGCCGCAGGCGTCGTGCGCGCTGCCCGCTGCCGAGGGGCAGATGGTCCGGACGGATTCGCCCATGGTGAAGAAGGCGCGCGAGGGGGTGATGGAGTTCCTGCTCATCAACCACCCGCTCGATTGCCCGATCTGCGATCAGGGCGGCGAATGCGATCTGCAGGACCAGAGCGTCGCCTATGGCAAGGGCAACAGCCGCTACGACGAGAACAAGCGCGCGGTCACCGAGAAATACATGGGGCCGATCGTCAAGACGGTGATGACGCGCTGCATCCAGTGCACGCGCTGCATCCGCTTTGCCGAAGAAGTCGCGGGTGTCGAGGACATCGGCGCGATCGGGCGCGGCGAGAATATGCAGATTACAACCTATCTGGAACATGCAATCCAGTCCGAACTGTCAGGCAACGTCGTCGATCTGTGTCCGGTGGGCGCGCTGACCAGCAAGCCCTATGCGTTCGAGGCGCGGCCGTGGGAGCTGAAAAAGACCCACAGCATCGACGTGATGGACGCGGTCGGCACCAACATCCGGCTCGACAGTCGCGGGCGGCAAGTGCTGCGCGCGTTGCCGCGCATCAACGAGGACGTGAACGAGGAATGGGCCTCGGATAAGACGCGCCATGCGGTCGACGGCCTTGTCAGGAAGCGGCTCGACCGGCCCTATGTGCGCGTGAACGGCAAGTTGCAGCCTGCGTCATGGGACGAAGCTTTCGCAGCGATCAAGGCGGTCGATGCGGGTAGCAGTGTTGCCGCTATTGCGGGGGACTTGGTCGACTGCGAGACCATGTATGCGGCGAAGGTGCTACTGCGGAACCTGGGGTCGTCGCTGCTCGAAGGGCGGCAAACGGGCCTGAAATACGATGTTTCTTCGCTGTCGGCGGTGAATTTCAACACCACCATATCGGGGATCGAGACGGCGGACGTCATCCTGCTGGTCGGCACGAATTTGCGCTGGGAAGCACCGCTGGTGAACACCCGCGTTCGGAAAGCGATCAAGCGCGGGGCCAGGGTTTTCGCCATCGGGCCGGAGACCGATCTTACTTATAAGGCGCACTGGCTTGGAAGCGACGTCGGCGCCCTGACCAAATTGCCGAAGGATTTGGCCGATGCTTTCGGTGCGGCGGAACGACCTGCGATTATCGTCGGCGGCGGGGCGCTAAAGATGGACGGTGTGCACGGCGCGGCACTCGCGCTGGCGGAGAAGTTCAATTTGGTGAGGGAAGGGTGGAACGGATTCAACGTCCTGCACTTCTCGGCGGCGCGGATGGGCGGGCTGATGCTCGGCTATGCCCAGCCCGACGGTATATCTGCACTGGTCGGAACCAGATTGGTGTTCGCGCTGGGCGCGGACGAGGTCGATTGGTCGGCGTTCGGCTCATCGTTCAAGGTGTACATCGGCCATCACGGCGATGCGGGCGCGCATGCTGCCGACGTGATCCTGCCGGGCGCTACCTATGCCGAAAAGGCGGGGACCTACGTCAATCTCGAAGGCCGCGTGCAGATGGCCGAACGCGCGGTGTTCGCGCCGGGCGATGCGCGCGAGGACTGGGCGATCCTGCGCGCGCTCAGCGACGTGCTGGGCGCGCGCCTGCCGTTCGACAGTTTCGAAGGGCTTCGCGCGGCAATGGCGGGCGAGGTCCCGGCGCTCGGCGTCGAGGGGCTGGCGGATTACGGCTGGTCGGCGCCGAAGCTGCCGTCGAAGCCGAAGGGCGAGATTACGGGCTATCCGATCAAGGATTTCTACCTGACCAACGCCATCTGCCGCGCGTCGCCGACGATGGCCGCGTGTTCGCGCGAGATTGTGCATGGCGAGACCGGGATGCTGGAGGCGGCGGAATGATCGTACGTGATCGTTTCCCCTCTCCCCTTGCGGGAGAGGGCAGGGAGAGGGGCCAGCCGCGTCTGCGGCTGAAAGACTCTTCGCCTCGCTCGACATCGCAAGATTTTTTGCGCCGCAGACGCGGCGTACCCCTCACCCCGCCGCGCTTCGCGCGTGTCGCCCTCTCCCGCAAGGGGAGAGGGGGAGGAGTGTCATGACCTGGACCGCCTGGGCGCAATCGCATCTCGGCTACACCGCAGGCTGGCTGGCGTTCAACATTGCGATGGTGTTGCTCATCGCGCTTCCCGTCATGCTTGCGGTCGCGATGATCATTTATGCCGACCGCAAGATCTGGGCGGCGATGGCACTTCGCAAGGGGCCGAATGTCGTCGGCCCGTTCGGCATCCTCCAGTCGTTTGCCGACGGACTGAAGGTGTTCCTGCAGGAAACGATCATCCCGTCGAGCGCGAACAAGGGGCTGTTCCTGCTCGCGCCGATCATCACCTTCACTGTGGCGCTGATCGTCTGGGCGGTCATCCCGTTCGATGCGGGGATGGCGCTCGCCGATATCAATGTCGGGCTGCTCTATATTCTCGCGGCGAGTTCGCTCGGCGTTTACGGGATCATGATGGCGGGTTGGTCGTCTAACTCGAAATACCCGTTTTACAGTGCGTTGCGCGCCGCTGCTCAAATGGTTTCGTATGAAGTCAGCATTGGCTTCGTGCTGATCTCGGTCGTGCTGTGGGCGGGCAGTTTCAACCTCTCGGTCATCGTCGAGCAGCAGCGTTCGCATCTGTGGATCACCAACGGCTTCGGCTTCAACCCGTTGTTCTTCCCGATGGCGGTGGTGTTCTTCATCAGCTCGCTGGCGGAAACCGCGCGCGCGCCGTTCGACCTGACCGAGGCCGAAAGCGAGCTCGTCGCGGGGTATCAGACCGAATATTCGTCGATGGCCTTCGCGCTGTTCTGGCTGGGCGAATACGCCAACGTCATCCTGATGTGCGCGCTCAACGCGATCCTGTTCTGGGGCGGCTATCTGCCGCCAGTCGACTGGGCACCGCTCTATGTGGTGCCGGGCATCCTGTGGCTGTTCCTCAAGATCCTTGTCTTCTTCTTCCTGTTCAGTTGGGTGAAGGCGACCGTCCCGCGTTACCGCTACGACCAGTTGATGCGGCTGGGCTGGAAAATCTTCCTGCCGCTGTCGCTGATTTGGGTGGTGCTGGTGAGCGGGTATCTGATGATCAACCGCTATAACTGCAGCGGTCCCGCCGAGCAGAAGTCCGGCAAGGGCTGGGTGACCCATGACGGCGAATCTGACCTTGGAAAATGCCCTGCCGTGAGTTTCAAACAATGAACGTCGCCCACCTCATCAAAACCTTCACCCTGTGGGAGTTCGTCAAGGCGCACGCGCTGACCTTGCGCTACTTCTTCAAGAAGAAGGCCACGATCAACTATCCGTTCGAGAAGAACCCGATTTCGCCGCGCTTCCGGGGCGAGCATGCGCTGCGCCGCTATCCGAACGGCGAGGAGCGCTGCATCGCGTGCAAGCTGTGCGAGGCGGTGTGTCCGGCGCAGGCGATCACCATCGAGGCCGAGCCGCGCGCCGACGGCAGCCGCCGCACGACGCGCTACGACATCGACATGACCAAGTGCATCTATTGCGGGCTGTGCCAGGAGGCGTGCCCGGTCGATGCCGTGGTCGAGGGGCCGAATTTCGAATTCGCGACCGAAACGCGCGAGGAGCTGATCTACGACAAGGCGAAACTGCTCGACAATGGCGACCGCTGGGAACGCGCGATTGCCGCGAACCTTGCCGCCGATGCCCCGTATCGCTAGGCGGCGCGCAGCGTGATTCAGACCCTTGCCTTCTACCTGTTCGCCAGCGTCGTCATCGCGTCGGCGGTGCTGACGATCAGCGCGCGCAACCCCGTGCATTCGGTGCTGTGGCTGATCCTCGCGTTTTTTAACGCGGCGGGGCTGATGCTGATCCTCGGCGCCGAGTTCATCGCGATGCTGCTGGTGATCGTCTATGTCGGCGCGGTCGCGGTGCTGTTCCTGTTCGTCGTGATGATGCTCGACATCGACTTTGCCGAGGCGCGTACAGGTTTCACGAAGTATCTGCCGTTCGGGCTGCTGGTCGCCGTCGTGCTGATCGCGGAGACCTTGTTTGCGACGGCCGCGTGGCAGGCGGGCCCGATCCAGCTCGCCAATCGCGCGGGCGTGACGCCGCAGGCCATGCCGAATATCGAGGCGCTGGGGGCGCTGATCTACACGAAATATGTCTATGTGTTCGAGGGCGCGGGCCTTGTGCTGCTCGTTGCGATGATCGGCGCGATCGTCCTGACCCACCGCGCGCGCGGCGGGGTGAAGGCGCAGAATATTTCGCGGCAGGTCCAGCGTCGCCCCGAAGACGCGGTGCGGATCGTCAAGGATCAGCCGGTCGGTGCGGGGGTGGAGCTGTGAGTCAGGTCCACTCTTCGCCGAGCGCCAGCGAGGTGCTCGTTCGAGCGTCAGCGAGAACCTTTGCAGCGTGCTTCTCGCTTCGCTCGAAGGGCCACCTCGCTACGCTCGGCGAGGAGCAAACCCTATGATCGGCCTCCACCATTATATCACCGTCAGCGCGATTCTGTTTGTGCTCGGCGTGCTGGGCATCTTCATCAACCGCAAGAACATCATCGTCATCCTGATGGCGATCGAGCTGATCCTTCTGTCGGTGAACATCAACCTCGTCGCATTCAGTGCCTTCCTCGGCGACCTCGTCGGACAGGTGTTCGCGATGTTCGTGCTGACGGTGGCGGCGGGCGAGGCGGCCATCGGGCTGGCCATCCTCGTCATCTATTTCCGCCGCGCCGCGACCATCGCGGTCGACGACGTCAACCGGATGCGGGGGTAAGCCGGTGACGCTCATCAAGCTCATGGTCTTCCTGCCTTTGCTCGCCGCGCTCGTGGCGGGCCTTGGCAACCGCGTGATCGGCACTGTCGCTGCCAAGGCCGTGACCACCGGCGCGCTGTTCGCCTCATGCGCGATCGCGTGGAGCATATTCGCACAGTACATGCACGGCGCGCCCGCGCAGGTCGTGCCGGTGCTCGACTGGATCCGCTCGGGTGACATGGTCGTCGACTGGTCGCTGCGCATCGACAGCCTGACCGCGGTCATGCTCGTCGTCATCACCAGCGTGTCGGCGCTCGTCCACCTGTATAGCTGGGGCTACATGGCCGAAGACCCAAGCCAGCCGCGCTTCTTCGCCTATCTCTCGCTGTTCACCTTCGCGATGCTGATGCTGGTGACGGCCGACAATCTCGTCCAGATGTTCTTCGGCTGGGAAGGGGTGGGCCTCGCGTCCTACCTGCTCATCGGCTTCTGGTATCACAAGCCCAGCGCGAACGCGGCCGCGATCAAGGCGTTCGTCGTCAATCGCGTCGGGGACTTCGGTTTTTCGCTCGGGATATTCGGGACGTTCCTGGTGTTCGGCACGGTGTCGATCCCGGCGATCCTCGAAGCCGCACCCGGCATGGCAGGGAGCAGCATCGGCTTCCTCGGGATGCGCGTCGATACGATGACGTTGCTGTGCCTGCTGCTGTTCGTCGGCGCGATGGGCAAGTCGGCGCAGCTCGGGCTACACACCTGGCTACCCGATGCGATGGAGGGGCCGACGCCCGTCTCCGCGCTAATCCATGCCGCGACGATGGTGACGGCAGGCGTGTTCATGGTGTGCCGCCTGTCGCCGATGTTCGTGACGTCGCCGACCGCAATGACCGTTGTCACCTATGTCGGTGCCGCAACCGCGCTGTTCGCCGCGACCGTCGGCACGACGCAAACCGATATCAAGCGCGTGATTGCATACTCAACATGTAGCCAGCTTGGTTATATGTTCTTCGCGGCGGGCGTCGGGCTGTTCGGCGGCGCGATGTTCCACCTGTTCACCCATGCGTTCTTCAAGGCGCTGCTGTTCCTCGGCGCGGGCAGCGTGATCCACGCGATGCACCATGAGCAGGACATGCGCTATTATGGCGGCCTGCGGAAGCACATCCCGCTGACCTTCTACGCGATGCTCGCGGGGACGCTGGCGATCACCGGCGTCGGTATCGCGGGGGTGTTCGGCTTTGCGGGTTTCTATTCGAAGGACGCGATCATCGAGGCGACATACGCCAGCAATACGCCGCACGGGACGGTCGCCTTTTGGGTCGCGGTGTTCGCGGCGCTGCTGACCAGCTTCTATTCGTGGCGGCTGATGTTCCTGACATTTTGGGGAAAACCGCGCTGGGCAGGCAGCGAGCATATCCAGCATGCGGCGCATGACGCGCATCACGGCCATGACGACCACCACGCGCCCGCCCATCACGACGCCAAGGTGGATGACGGCACCGCAGGATACCACCCGCACGAAAGCCCGTGGTCGATGCTGGTGCCGCTCGCGTTGCTGTCGGTCGGCGCGGTGTTCGCCGGGTACGTCTTCCACGGCATGTTCCTCGAAGCCGCAGAAGCGCCCGAGTTCTGGCGGGGTAGCGTCGCATTTAGCGAGCATCTGGCGCACGCGATGCACGAGGTGCCCGCGCTGGTGAAGCTGTCGGCGACCATCGTGATGCTGCTCGGCTTCGGCACGGCGTGGCTTGCCTATATCAAGTCGCCTGACATTCCAGCGCGGTTCGTCGCGTCGGCGGGCGGCCTTTACCGTTTCCTGCTCAACAAATGGTATTGGGATGAGCTGTACGACCGGTTGTTCGTGAAGCCCGCCTTCGCGTTCGGGCGCTTGTTCTGGAAGACCGGCGACGAAGGGACCATCGACCGTTTCGGCCCCAACGGCGCGGCCGCTGTTGTTGCAATGGGCAGCCGCGCGGCGGTCCGCTTCCAGTCGGGCTATCTCTACACATATGCGCTGGTGATGCTGCTCGGCCTCGCGGCGGCGGCAAGCTGGGTGATGACGCGGTGAGTTTTCCCATTCTCTCGGTCATGATCTTCCTGCCGCTGTTCGCCGCAGTCGTTTGCCTGTTCGTGTCCGCGAACACCGCGCGGTGGACCGCGCTCGGCACGACTTTGGTGCTCTTCGGTCTCGGCTGTCTGCTCTGGGTGAATTACGAACCCGGCGGCGCGCAGTGGCAGTTCACCGAATTTTCGCCGGTCTTCGGCCGTTTCGCCTGGGCGCTCGGCATCGACGGCATCGCGCTGATGCTGATCATGCTCAGCGTCTTCCTGATGCCCATCTGCATCGGCGCGTCATGGGAAGCGATCACCGACCGCGTCGGCGAATATATGGCGGCGTTCCTCCTGATGGAGGCGCTGATGATCGGCGTGTTCGCCGCGCAGGACATCTTCCTGTTCTACATCTTCTTCGAGGCCGGCCTGATCCCGATGTACCTGATCATCGGCATCTGGGGCGGGGCCAACCGCATCTATGCCGCGTATAAATTCTTCCTCTACACGCTGCTCGGCTCGGTCGTGATGCTCGTCGCGATGCTGTGGATGGTGCGCGAGGCGGGGACGACCGAAATCCCCGTGCTGATGCAATACGACTTCACGCCAGAGGCGCAGAAGTGGCTGTGGCTCGCCTTCTTCGCGTCGTTCGCGGTCAAGATGCCGATGTGGCCGGTGCACACCTGGCTGCCCGACGCGCACGTGCAGGCACCGACGGCGGGGTCGGTCATCCTTGCGGGCGTGCTGCTCAAAATGGGCGGCTACGGCTTCATCCGCTTCCTGCTGCCGATGTTTCCCGAAGGGACCGCCTATTGGTTCTGGCTCGTCATGGGCCTGTCGATGATCGCGGTTGTCTACACATCGCTCGTCGCGCTGGTGCAATCGGACATGAAAAAGCTGATTGCCTATTCATCCGTCGCGCACATGGCGTTCGTCACCATCGGCCTGATGGCGTTCAACCGGCAGGGGATCGAGGGCGCGATGCTCGTGATGCTCAGCCACGGGCTTGTCTCAGGCGCATTGTTCCTGTGCGTCGGCGTGATCTACGACCGGCTGCACACGCGCGAAATCGCACGCTACGGCGGCCTCGCCAACAATATGCCGAAATATGCGCTGTTCTTCATGGTCTTCACCATGGCGAGCGTCGGCCTGCCCGGCACGAGCGGGTTCGTGGGCGAATTCCTGAGCCTCGCCGGATCGTATCAGGCCAATAGCTGGGTCGCGTTCGTGATGACGACCGGCATCATCCTCGGCGCGGCCTATATGCTCTACCTCTACCGCCGCGTCGTGTTCGGCACGCTCGACAAGGACGATGTGAAGGCGATGCCCGACCTGTCCCTGCGCGAAATCGCGCTGCTCGCCCCGATTGTCGCTGCGGTGTTCTGGATGGGCGTGTATCCCGAGAGCTTCCTGAAACCGATGCGCGGCGATGTCGGCGCACTGCTCGCGCGGATCGAGCGGGCGAACCCGGGCGGCGATGCCAAGCTCGCCATGGGCGTGGCGAAACCGGCCGAGGCACATCACGGCGAAACGGCGGCACCCGCCGAGGGGCATCACTGATGGGCGCGAACCTGCTTTTCACGCTGCCTGAGTTGATCCTTAGCATGGGTGCAATTGTCCTCATGCTGGTCGCGGCATGGGGCGACGAGAAATCGACCAGTACGATCTCGATCATATCGGTGGCGCTGCTGGTCGCGGCCGGTTTTGCCGCCGCGATGCCGGTCACCGGCTATGGCATCGCGTTCGACGGGCTGTACCGCGCCGATGCTTTCTCGGCCTTTGCCAAATGCCTGATCTATCTGGCGACGGGCGTCTGCATCCTCATCGCCCCGCGCTTCTTCGCGATGGAGAAGTTGAAGCCCGAATATCCGGTACTGATCCTGCTCGCGACGGCAGGCGCGGGGATGATGGTGTCGGCGACCGACCTGATCACGCTCTATGTCGGGCTCGAACTGCAATCGCTCGCGAGCTATGTCCTCGCCAGCTTCATGCGCCGCGACCAGCGCTCGGCCGAGGCGGGTCTCAAATATTTCGTGCTCGGCGCGCTCGCCAGCGGCATTCTGCTTTACGGCATGTCGCTCACCTACGGCTTCACCGGCACGACGGGTTATGCGGGGATTGCCAAGGCCTATGCAATGGGCGCAGCCGACAACTGGGGCCTGCTTTTCGGCCTCGTGTTCGTGTTCGCCGGGATCGCGTTCAAGATTTCGGCGGTCCCGTTCCACATGTGGACGCCCGACGTTTACGAAGGCGCGCCGACGCCAGTGACGACCCTGTTCGCCAGCGCGCAGAAAGTCGCAGCAATTGCGATGTTCGTCCGGATCGCGATGAGCGCCATGGGGTCGGCAACCGATGCGTGGCAGCAGATCGTCATTTTCGCGGCACTGGCCAGCATCGTACTGGGTGCGGCGGGTGCCATCGGCCAGACCAACATCAAGCGCCTGCTGGCCTATTCGTCGATCAACAACATCGGTTTCGCGCTCATCGGTTTCGCGGCGGGAACGCCCGAGGGCGCGGCATCGGTGCTGACCTATATGTCGATCTACATCGTCATGACGCTCGGCAGCTTCCTCTGCGTGTTGCAGATGCGCGATGCGAATGGCGAGCAGGTCGAGAGCATCTCCTCGCTCGCAGGCTTGTCGCGCACCAACGGCTGGCTCGCGGCGGCGCTGGCGATCTTCATGTTCTCGCTGGCGGGCATCCCGCCGCTGTTCGGCTTCTGGGCTAAGTTTGCGGTGTTCTCGGCTGCTATCAACGCCAACCTGTTGCTGCTCGCGCTGTTCGGGTTGTCGGCATCGGTGATTGGCGCGTTCTATTACATCAAGATCATCAAGATCATGTACTTCGATGATGCAGCGCCAGCATTTTCACCGCCTGCCAGCAAAATTGAGAACGCCCTGATCGCCGTATCGGCAGTCGTGATCGCCGGTGGCTATCCGCTGATCGGCTGGCTCGACGCGCTGACGAACAACGCGGCAAAGGCGCTGTTCTGACGATCCTGCGCGTCGTCGAGACGGGCTCCACCAATGCCGATATGCTCGCGCTTGCTGCCAGTGGCAGCGTCCACGAGGGGGACTGGCTGATCGCCGAACGTCAGACCGCCGGACGCGGGCGGCAGGGCAGGGCTTGGGTGTCGCCACCGGGTAATCTCTATGCGAGCGGGCTAGTCGAACTGCGCGCGGGTGACCCGCCAGCGTCAACTCTGGCATTGATTGCGGGTCTAGCAGTAGTCGATGCGCTGGGCGTGTCGGGGGTGTCGCTGAAATGGCCGAACGATGTTTTGGCGGGGAGCGCCAAACTCGCCGGCATCCTGCTTGAACGCCAAAACGACGCGGTCGTGATCGGTGTTGGGGCCAACCTCGCCCATCTTCCCGATCTCCCCGACCGTCCGACGATGAGCCTGGCAGCCTTGGGTGTGACGATGTCTGCGGATACGGCAATTTCGGCGCTGGTACCGGCCTTTGCTCGCTGGCTGGACCTTTGGCGCACCGCAGGGTTGCCCGCGATCCGTACGGCTTGGCTCGACCGTGCCCACCCCGTTGGCACGCCACTCGCCGCCGCACTGCCCGACGGCACCCGCATAGAGGGCAGCTTTGACGGCCTTACCCCCGATTGTGCCCTGCAACTGCGCTTGGCGGATGGCACGACCCGTGTCATTCACGCGGGCGACGTTTTTCTGATCTGAGACCAATTATGCTGCTCGCCATCGACGCCGGAAATACCAACATCAAGTTCGCGCTGGTCAATGACGACGGCACCCCGCGCAGTCGCTGGCGGATCGCGACCGATGCGCGTCGCACGGCGGACGAATATGCGGTGTGGCTGATCCGCCTGATCGAGCTCGAAGGGCTGACGCGCGAGGTGGTGACCGATGTCGCGATCTCGACCGTCGTTCCGCGCGCGCTCTACAACATCCAGTCGCTCGCCCTGAAATACTTCGGCGTCGAGGCATTGGTCGCGGGGCGCGCACCGCTGGAATACGGTATCGCGCTCGACGTCGACGAGCCGCGTTCCGTGGGATCCGACCGTGCCTGCAACGCGATTGCCGCGCATGCCGGGCACCCGGGCGACCTCATCGTGATCAGTTTCGGTACCGCGACGACCATCGACCATGTCGATTTCAGCGGCGCGTATAAGGGCGGGATTATCGCGCCGGGGCTGAACCTGTCGCTCGATGCGCTGGTCGCGGCGGCAGCCAAACTGCCCCGCATCGCGATCGAGGCCCCCGCCACCGATACCGTCATCGGGCGCACGACCGAGAGCCAGATGCTGATCGGCATTTATTGGGGCTATGTCGCGATGATCGAGGGATTGGTGTCGCGGATGAAGGCCGAGATCGGACGGCCCGTACAGGTGATCGCCACCGGCGGGCTGGCCGCTTTGTTTCAACAACATTCGCATTTGTTCGATTCGGTCGACGCCGACCTGACGCTGAAGGGATTGTCGCTGCTCTGGCGGCGAAGCGTTAAAGCGCCTATGTAACAGGTGAGCCGTGCTCCTGCGAAGGCAGGAGCCGTGGCAACACTTCCCAATCTCCGGTCGGCAGGGCTCCTGCTTTCGCAGGAGCACATGCTTTCCGTTCGGCGGAAAGTAGACAGATTACGAATGGAAATTTCTTGACCACCCCCAAAAACGAACTCCTCTTCCTCGCGCTCGGCGGGTCCGACGAAATCGGCATGAACGTCAACCTCTACGGGTGCGACGGCAAATGGCTGATGGTCGATCTCGGCCTGACCTTTGCGAACAACGAATATCCCGGCGTCGACCTTGTCCTGCCCGACCTCGAATTTATCGAGGCCCGCCGCAAGGATCTGGTCGGCATCGTCCTGACCCACGGCCATGAAGACCATATCGGTGCGATCCCGTATCTTGCCGCCGATCTCGGCGTGCCGCTTTACGCCAATCCGTTCACCGCAACCTTGATTCGAGGGAAACTCGATGAAGAGGGCCTATCCAAAGAGGTGAAAGTCAACGTCGTGAAGCCTGGGCAGAAGCTACAGCTCGGGCCGTTCGGCATCGAACTGGTCCGCCTCGCGCACTCGATCCCCGATATGGACGCGTGTCTCATCGAGACGCCCTATGGCCGCGTGTTCCACACCGGCGACTGGAAGCTCGACGACGACCAAGTGCTCGGCAAGTCCGCGACCGAGACCGAGATGCGCGCCATCGGCGACAAGGGTATTTTGGCGCTTGTGTGCGATTCCACCAACGCGTTCAACGCCGAGGCATCGGGTACCGAGGGCAGCGTGCGTGACGGCCTGATGAAGGCGGTCGGAGCGGCCGAGGGGCGTGTCATCGTCACCAGTTTCGCCTCGAACGCGGCGCGTCTGGCGACGCTGGGGCAGGTGGCGAAGGCGAACGGGCGTACCTTGACAGTCGCCGGTCGTTCGCTCGACCGTATCGTCAACGCCGCGCGCCAGAACGGTTACCTGAAGGATTTCCCCGAGACTGTCGATTTCGACACGGCAATGCGGTTGCCGGGAAACAAGAGCCTCGTCATCGCGACCGGGGGGCAGGGCGAAGATCGCGCGGCACTCGCGCGCATCGCGTTCGACCAGCACCAGATCAAGGTGACCGACGGCGACACCGTCATCTTCTCGTCGAAACAGATTCCCGGCAACGAAGTCGCCATCGGCCGCATCCAGAACGCCCTTGCGCGCAAGAATGTCATCATGGTCACCGAGAAACAGGCGCATGTGCATGTGTCGGGCCATCCCGGACGGCCCGAACTTGCCAAGATGTACGAATGGATCCGGCCCGAGATGCTGATCCCGGTGCACGGCGAACGACGTCATATGGCCGAACAGGCACGCTTCGGGCTGAGTCAGGGTGTGCCGCGCGCGCTGATCCAGTCGAACGGCGATGTCGTCCGCCTCGCGCCTAAGGGGCCGTCGATCACGGGCAAGGAGCGCACCGGGCGACTGGTGCTCGACGGCGACGTCATCCTGCCCGCCGACGGTGCCACTATCGGCGAACGGCGGCGGCTGTCGCAGTACGGCGTCATTTCCGTCGCGGTGGCGGTCGATCGCAGCTGGCAGCTCGTCGGCAGCCCGCAGGTCCGCATCCAGGGCGTCCCCGTCGAGGAGGACCGCGACGACTTCCTGTCCGAAGCGCGCGACGAAGCCGCGGCGGCTATCGGCAAGGAGCGCAACGAGGACAAGTTGCGCGAGAAGATCAGGCTCGCGGTGCGCCGCGTCGCGACCGACTGGACCGGCAAGAAACCGATTGTCGAGGTGATGGTGCTGCAGGCGTGAAAATCCAGTCGGCGATCGCGATCTACGCCCTGTTCTGGGTCTTGAGCGCGTTCGTCGTCATGCCGTTCGGCGTGCGGACGCATGACGAGGCGGGGGCGGCGAAAGTGCCGGGTCAGGCCGACAGCGCGCCTTTCAACTTTCAGCCGTGGCGGATCGTGCGCCGCACGACCGTGGTCGCCAGCATCGCATTCGGACTGTTCCTGCTGAACTACACCTATGGCTGGGTGACGCCGCAATCGCTCGACGTGTTCACGCCGCGCGAGTTGCGCGGGAATTAGGGGCGAGATGGCGGAAAGTGGTGGGAACGGACAGGCTGCTTTTGGCCCCGAGATAGAAAATCCGGACGAACGCTATATCCTGCCGCGCTTGTTTTGGGCGATCACCTCGGGATCATACGGGCCGACCTTCTTTCGTTTGTTCCGAACGGACACGATGAGGATCGAGACAGCCGCAGGACCTATGATGAGCTGGAGGTTCTGAAACACACCTGCACCGGGGACGTAGCTACCCCACCATAGCAGTAATCCCACCGCCAACCCGATCACGATCCCGACTGTCATATTCCACGGCTTCATTGGGGCAGCATCGTGGATACGCGCTACGTGCGCAAGTGGGGCGAAAGCCGTCTGTCAGCTTTTGCATCTGTCCCAGAAAAATCCCGCCCCCTCCTCGCTCGTCGCCCCGTGCTTGACACGGGGTTAGGCTTCTTTGGCCGCCATAGTCGATGAACGAACCTGTCGGCGGGCAGACCTCAAGGGTGGCCCGCTGCATCGAGAACAGGGCGACGCGGGTTGGCTAGCGATGCGGTGCAAGACAGACTTTCCTACACAGTTTGTTTTTGTTATGTTCCAGATACCGATTCGTCTGCCCGTTCTTTCAAATCGTCGAAGCGCACGAGCAATGGCCGATACGCCTCAGGGCAGTGTCGCAAGCCTCGCCGGGAACATGTTTCAGGTGTGAACTTTGTGACCTTTGGCAGATTTCCGCCGTTTCAGGTCCGCAGTCGCTCGATGGCCTGCGCCAGTGCGACGTAGAGCTTGCCCATGTCCGACGACAGCAAGGTCACTCCCAGCGGCGAGCCTGCACGGGTTGCCAGCACATTTCGCAGCATCGCCTCGAAGTCGTGGACGTAGCGGTTGACCTGGTCGCGGAACTCGGGCTCGTCGTTATAATGCCGCGCGATCTCGCGGACTTCGCCGGCGTCGAGCAGCCGGACCGCGCGGCGGGTAAAGACGCCGCGGTCGCCCCTGAGATAGGCACCCCAGGCGCTGTCGCTGACGTCGTTCGACAGGATCTTGGTTACGTCGATGGCGGTCGAGTTGAGCGATTCGATCAGCAGCGCGACTCGGCGCGCGAAGTTGTCGCGGTCGGCATCCTCGATCTCGCCACGTGCCTCGCCGATCCGCGCTTCGATCTGCGCACTGGTCTCGGCAATGGTCAGCATCTGGCGCATCAGCCGGTCCGATGCACTGTTGGCCGAGGCGACGGCGCGCTCGGCGGTCGCGGCAAGCTCGCCGATCTGCGCCTCGACCTGACTGGTCACGGCTTGTTGCAACGCTTCCTTGACGGCGGCGGACAAGCGGTCGGCGCTGTCGGGGACGACGGCGGCAAGCGCGTCCTTCGCGCGATCGGCGGCGACCTGCGCGGTTTCGCGGACGCGCAGCATGGCCTCGACGAGTGTGTTGGTCGCCCCTTCAGCAATGTCGCGGGTGCGCGCATCGGCCCCCTCCACAGCGGCAACAAGGTCGTCGGCCGAGGCTTTGCCCGCAGCAAGCCGCGTTTCGAGTTCGTCGCCGAGCGAATCGAGCGCGGCGCGCTGTCCGGCCAGCAGTTTCTCCGCATCGAGCAGCCGGTCGAGCGCCGCATTTGCGGCGCGTTCGATGTCGGCCACCTCGGGCGTGATTTCGGCGATCCGGGTGCGGCTTGCTTCGACCCGTGTATCGAGCGTCGCAAAAGCGGTCGGCAGGCTCTCTTCGACATCGCGTGCCACCGCATCGAGCGCGGTCAGCAAGGTTTCGGTCTTACCGATCATTGCCTCTGCCGAAGTGCCGCCGCGTTCCAATGCGCCAGCCAGTGTATCGGCATGGCTGGCAAGACCCGACAGCGCGGTCGAAAGTCGGTCGTGGCGCGCCTCGGCCCCAGCGTCGATCACCCCGAACCGCTCATCGATCCGGTCGATCCCCGACGAGACGCCATAAATCAGACGGGTACTGCTTTCCTCATGGCTGGCGAGGAGGGCGCCCAGCGCGTTTAGTCGCGTCGTTACGTCCTCGACGCGCTTCGACAGCGCTTCGCCGGCGTCTTCGCCAGTACGGGCGAGCGCCGCTTCGCTCTGTTCGACCAGCGCGCGCATGGCAGAACCCTGCGCTTCCATGCCCTGGCGCGCGGCATCGCCCGCTTCGGCAGCGCGAAGCAGGGCAGCGTCGATCGCCGATGTCATTGTCCCCGCCGCTTCGACCAGCCGTGCACTGGCGGCTTCGCTGACGCCGTCGACGCGGGCGAGATGGGCCGCGAGTTTCTGCGCGGCACCGCCTGCGACTTCGTCGGCCTCGCGGCTGCGCGCGACCAGCGCGGCAATCTGGGCGTCGAGCGCGCCGGTGCGTTCGTGCGCGGCAAGGCCGGCGGCATCGAGCGTGGCGGTCATTTCGACCGTCTGGGCCTGTGCTTTGGGCATATCGCCGAGCAGCGCGGTCAATTCGCTGCGCGCGCCCTGCGACGAGTGGTGCAGCGCCTCGGCGTCGCGCGACAGGGTGGCGATGTCGCCGCGCAGATGCTCGGCAACGGCACGCAGGCGCTCGGCAGCGTCCTCGCCGATCATGGTCAGCCGGTCGGCCTGCTCGGCGATATCGGCCCGTTCGGTCTCGATGCGGGCAGTGACACTGGCGAAGATCGCTTCGATCCGCCCCTGTTCGCCACGTAGTGCCGCCGATACGCGACCGAAACGGGTGGCCTCGCTGCGGCTGGTGCGGACGACCAGCAAATAAAGCAGCGCGATCAGGACGAGCGGTGGAACCGCGCCTTCGACCAGCGCAACCGCGCCCAACAATGTCAGGGGTCCGTCAATAACCGCTTGATTGGCAAGGCCGAAAATAACGAGCCAGCCCAGTGCCGCAACCAGCGCAAGCGCACCGGCGACTACGGAAAACCGATCGGACGGTGGCGCATCGATCTCGTCCTCAAGCAGCAAAGGCGGTTCGGCCTGCGGCGCAATGGCCGCATCCTCCTCATGGCCAAGCCATTGGCTGGCAGCTTGCGATCCCCCGTTCATGCGCCCCGTTTACCATATTTATTCGTTTTTGCGAAAACAGTTGAAACACAGCGTTAAGCCTGTGTCGATAGAGATCGCCGAATGGCCTATGATCCCGGAGCCCTGGAAGCCACGCTGGCCGCCGTTGCGGGCGAGCAGGGCGCGCTGATTGCCGAGTTGCGCGCAGCGTTTTTCGAAGGTGCCGACGGGCATGTGACCGCGATGAAAGCGGCGACCGCGCAGCCGGTGTGGGAACAGGCGGCGCTGCGTCTGCGGAGCTTGGCAGCCAGTTTCGGACTCCAGCGTGTCATGGACGCCGCGCGCGATGCGACGTCGGTGCCTTGCGGCGACGCCCGCGCACTCCAGCGGATCGAGCGGGCACTGTCGGTGCTTCGACCCGCGGATGGCGGCTGACGGTCGCACGCCCTTTGCGCTTCAAGGCGTGATCGCGTAGCGCGCGGCCCGGTTCGGGGGCGCGTGTGACACTGGCGGCATTGATCATTCTGGAAGACGACGGACCGACGTCGTCGGTGCTCGGGCTGTCCTGGCCCGAATTCCAGCTGCGCCGTGCGGTGCGCGCCGGAGCGCTACACCTTGTGCTGGTCGCCGACCGCGTCGGGCGCGACGTCGTCGAAGCTATCGACCGGCTTCGTGGCGAGGGGCTGCCGGTGACGCTCGCGCGCAGCACGGCGGAGGTCGCCGACCTGTTTCACCCGCAAGAAGCGGTACTGCTGCTGACCGGCAGCAGCATCGTTGCCGACGAGCGGATGAAGGCATTGCTCGCCGAGCCCAAACCGGCGTTGCTGTGCATCGGGGCGGATCGCGCCGGGACGGGGCACGAACTGATCGATGCCCACAGCCACTGGGTCGGCATGGCGCGGCTCGACGGCGCGCAAATCCGCGCGACCGCGAGCATGGCAGGTGACTGGGATTTGGGGTCGATGCTGCTCCGCAAGGCGGTGGCCGCGCGGGCGGGCCGGATCGCGCTCGCGCCCGGCGAGATGCTTGGCGATGCGTCCGACCCTGCGGGTGCGACCGCAGCCTCGCGGTCGCTGGTCGCCGGGGCAGGGCCGCTTGTGCGCGGATGGGGCGCGCGCTGGATCATCGCGCCGCTTGCGCGCCTGGCCGTCCGGCAATTCCCGGCAATCCTGCCCTCGCTGGCGCGTCTCGGGCCATGGGTTGCGATGGCTGCAGTCGTATTGGCGGCGGTGATCCAGCTGCGCCAATGGACTTCGGCGGCCTTGATCGTTTTCCTGGCCGCCCTTTTGGTTGCCACCGCCGCGCAACTTGCCGCTACGGCGACCGGCATTGCGGGGCGAGGTGAACGGTTGTTCCGGCCGGTGCGCGACATCGGCGGTACCGTCCTGCTGGCCCATATCGCCGTGCTCGGCCTGCCCGATTTGACGCCCGGCGTGCTTGCCCTGTGCACCGTTGCTTTCATAGCGCTCGCCGACCGGTTGATCGACCTCGAGCGGGTGAATGACCCCCGCTGGATTGCCGATGCGCCCGGTCATGCCGTCATCCTGTCGGGCGCGAGTATTTTCGGCCCAGCGGGCGTTGTCGGCGGTCTCGCATTTTGCGCGCTGCACGGCCTCGCCAGCCTCTCTTTTTTGCAAAACAGGCTTAGCCGGGTCTTAACCTCGGCGCAGTAGACCGGCACGATGCCGAACACTGTCCGGAATATTGCGTGACCGACATCCCCGCCGATCAGGGCCGGGTCGATGCCGCTGGACGCCTGCAGGCCGCCGATGCGCGGCTGGCAGCGCTCAACGCGCGCGCAGGAGGAGCGGTCGGTGCGCTGGTCGCGGTGCCATCGCTGGCGATGCTGGCGCATCTCGCCGCAACGCTCAAAATGCCGGTGTCGCGCATCGTGCTGGCGGCGGATGGCGACCGCGATGTCGAGTTGCAGGTGCAGGCGCGGCCCGACGGCGATGGTGTCGCGCTCGACATTGGCGGATGGACGCCGCGTGCGCCGCGCTCGTCGTGGCTGGTCGCCGACTGGAAACGCCCGGTCACCGGCGGCGAAGCGGATGCCGACTGGACTTGGGCAACCGACGCGGCCTTGCGTGTGACGGCGGCAAGTTTCGTACCCGGCGAAGAAATGACGGCGGCCTCCGGGATTGTCGGCCAGCCGCTGACCCGGCTGGTGCGGCTGGTAGAGAACGAAGAGGGCAACCTGCCGATCCTCGCTGCCTTGGCAACGGCCTCGTCCTTCTCCGGACAGCGCGCGGTGCGCCGCGACCGTCCCGACGCCGAAATCGAACTGTCGGGCGAGGCCTGCCGTGACGCAGCGGGCAATTTTACCGGATTCGAAGGGAGGGCCACCGCACTCGCGCCCAAAGCCGTCGCGCTCGACGACCTGCCCGCCGCCACCACGGGCGCCGATTTTGCCGAGCGGCTGGGCAAGGCGTTGCGTGCGCCGCTCGACCGGATCGTCGCGCGCGCCGATACGATCAGCGCGCAGGCCGACGGGCCGTTGCGCCGCGACTATGCCGATTATGCCGGGGATATCGGCAGTGCCGCACGTCATTTGCTGGCGCTGGTCGACGATCTCGCCGACCTCGAAGCCGTCGAACGATCGGAATTTGCGATTGCGGGTGAACCAGTCGATCTCGCCGATGTCGCACGGCGGGCGGCGGGCCTGCTCGGGGTGCGCGCGGCGGACAAACAGGTCCGCATCGACCGCCCCGACGTGGACGAAGTGCTGACCGCACGCGGCGACTTCCGTCGCGTGCTGCAAATCCTCGTCAACTTGCTGACCAATGCCGTCCGTTACACCCCGTCGGGCGGGATGGTGTGGCTGCGGACCGAGCAGGATGGCGACAGTGCCGTGGTGGTGGTGGCCGATCAGGGCAAGGGCATAGCACCCGAAGACCATGCGCGCGTCTTCGACAAATTCGAACGCGTCGATCCGTCGGAGCCGGGGGGCAGCGGGCTCGGCCTCTACATTTCCAGGCGGCTGGCGCGGGCGATGGGCGGTGACATCACGCTCGACAGCGCACCGGGGCAGGGCGCACGGTTCGTGCTGACGCTTCCGGTCGTCTAGCGCTTTCCGACGGGAACATAGTCGCGCTGCACCGGCCCCGTGTAGAGCTGGCGCGGGCGACCGATCTTCTGCTCGGGATCGCTGATCATCTCGTTCCACTGCGCGACCCAGCCGACGGTGCGGGCGAGTGCGAACAGCACGGTGAACATCGTCGTCGGGAAACCGATCGCCGACAGGATCACGCCCGAGTAGAAATCGACGTTCGGGTAGAGCTTCTTGTCGATAAAATAGGGGTCATTGAGCGCGATCTGTTCGAGTTCGCGTGCGACATCGAAAATCGGGTCGGTGACGCCCAGTTCCTTGAGCACCTCGTCGGCCGTCTTCTTCATCACCGTCGCGCGCGGGTCGAAATTCTTGTAAACGCGGTGGCCGAAACCCATCAGGCGGAACGGGTCGTCCTTGTTCTTGGCGCGGGCGATATATTCGGGAATGCGGTCGACCGTTCCGATCTCGCGGAGCATCTCCAGCGCCGCTTCGTTCGCGCCGCCGTGTGCCGGTCCCCACAAGCAGGCGATGCCCGCCGCGATACACGCAAACGGGTTTGCGCCGGAAGATCCCGCCAGCCGCACAGTCGAGGTCGAAGCGTTCTGTTCATGGTCGGCGTGGAGGATGAAAATCTTGTCCATCGCTTTTTCGACGACCGGGTTGACCTCATACTCCTCGGCCGGATTGCCGAAGGTCATACGCAGGAAATTGCCGGTGTAGGACAGGCTGTTGCGCGGATAGAGGAACGGCCGCCCGACGCTGTACTGGTACGACATCGCCGCGATCGTCGGCATTTTGGCGATCAGGCGGTGCGACGCGACCATGCGCTGGTGCGGGTCGGTGATGTCGGTCGAATCATGGTAGAACGCCGACAGCGCGCCGACCACACCGCACATGATCGCCATCGGATGCGCGTCGCGCCGGAAGCCGCGATAGAAAGTCGCCATCTGTTCGTGCAGCATGGTGTGGCGGGTGATGGTGGTGGTGAATTTGTCGAGCGTTGCCTTGTCGGGAAGCTCGCCGTTGAGCAGCAGATAGCTGACTTCCATGAAGCTCGACTGTTCGGCGAGCTGGTCGATGGGATAGCCCCGGTGGAGCAAAATGCCTTCGTCGCCGTCGATATAGGTAATCGCCGACTCGCAGCTTGCCGTCGAGGTGAAGCCGGGGTCGAAGGTGAACGCACCGGTCTGGGCATAGAGTTTGCGGATATCGATGACATCGGGGCCGACGCTGCCGCTGCGGACTGAATAATCGAACTCCTTGCCGCCGACCGAAAGTTTCGCCGAATCCGCCATGCCCATGGTCCCTGTGTTAAGCTGCGGGACGCGCATTGCGCCCCGAAATCGCATCGTCAAGCCGCGCCAGCGTCTCCTCGCGCCCGAGCAGCGCCAGCACATCGAAAATACCCGGCGAGGTCGTCCGCCCCGTGAGCGCCGCGCGCAACGGCTGGGCGACCTTGCCAAGACCAAGTCCGGCATCCCCGGCGACCTGCCGCACGGCTTCTTCGAGTGCGGTCGCGGTCCATTCGCTTGCATCGGCCAGCGCGTTACGCACTTGCCCGACCAGCGCGATCCCATCTGATGTTAGCAGAGCCGCCGCGCCCTCGTCGAGAGGCAGCGGTCGCGTGTCGAACAGGAAGCGCGCGCCGTCGGCGATCTCGACTGTCGATTTCGCCCGCGTTTTGAGAACGGGCATTGCGCGGGTCAGCAGCCCGGTGTCGCCGGTGCCGACCATCGGCGCGACAATCCCGGCCAGTCGCGCATCGTCTGCTTCGCGCAGATAATGACCGTTGATGTTGTCGAGCTTCTTGGTGTCGAAGCGCGACGGCGACCGCCCGACCGCATCGATGTCGAACCAGGCGATGGCCTGTTCGCGGGTGATGATCTCGTCGTCGCCGTGGCCCCAGCCGAGCCGCAACAGGTAATTGTTCAGTGCCTCGGGCAGGATACCCAGTTCGTCGCGATAGGCCTCAACACCCAGCGCGCCGTGCCGCTTCGAAAGCTTCGCGCCGTCGGAGCCATGGATGAGAGGCACATGGGCGTAAGTTGGCTCGGGCCATTGCATGGCGCGGATCAGCGCCAACTGCCGGAACGCATTGTTCAGATGATCGTCGCCGCGAATGACGTGCGTCACCGCCATGTCGTGATCGTCGACGACGACGCTGAGCATGTATGTCGGCGTGCCGTCCGACCGCAGCAGGACGAAATCGTCGAGCTCGGCATTCTGCACGGTCACCGGCCCCTGCACGCGGTCTTCGATGGTCACTTCGCCGGTTTGCGGGGCGCGCAGCCGGACGACGAAGGGCAGGTCGGGCGTGTCGGTGCGGTCGCGCCAGCGCCCGTCATAGCGCATCGGCAATTTCGCCGCGCGCTGCGCCTCGCGCATTTCGGTCAGTTCCTCAGGCGTCGCATAGCAGCGATAGGCATGACCATTCGCCAGCAGCGCGTTTGCAACCTCGGCATGGCGGGCGGCGCGGCTGAACTGGTAGATTTCGGGGCCGTCCCAATCGAGGCCCAGCCAGCGCATCCCGTCGAGGATCGCCTCGATTGCGGCATCGGTCGAGCGCGCGCGGTCGGTATCCTCGATCCGCAACAAGAATTTGCCGCCGTGGTGCCGCGCATAGAGCCAGTTGAACAGCGCCGTCCGCGCGCCGCCGATGTGGAGAAACCCCGTCGGCGACGGGGCGAAGCGGGTGACGGGCGGTTTCGAGGCAGGCGTTGCGTTCACGCGAGGGGTGTTCCAGAAATTGCATCATGGATGCGGTGTTCGATTTTGCCCCTAGCACCGATGCTGCACCGCGCAAATCGGGTGGGCGCGACCGCGTCGAGACGTGGCTGGAAGTGCAACGCGACCAGCTGCCGTTGTGGTTGCCGGTGGCGTTCGGGACCGGCGCAGCAGCGTGGTTCGCCCTGCCATCGCCGGGGGCGTGGACCGGCTGGCTGGTCGCGATGGCGGCACTGGTCGCGGCGGCGCTGGCGTTCCCGCTCGGCGGACGGGCTCGGCGGGCGTTGCTGGTGGCGGGACTGGCGGGCGGATTGGGGTTGGCGGGGGCATGGTGGCGGGCCGAGTCGGTCGCCGCCCCCGTACTGGCACGGCCCGTGGTCGCCACCTTCACGGGCAAGGTCGTCGATGTCGAGGTGCAGGCAGCCAAGGACCGCTACCGGGTTACGTTGCTACCCCTCGGCATGCCTACGCTTCCGCCGAAGGTCCGCGTTACCATCGACACCGCCGATGCGCCGCCGGGAATGGCCGAGGGCGACACGCTGTCGCTGCGCGCGCGGCTGGTTGGGCCACCGAACGCGAGCATCCCGGGAGGCTATGATTTCTCGCGCACCGCATGGTTCCTGCGGCTGGGCGCGACGGGCAAGGCGATGGGGAAGGTCGAACGCATTGCCGCTGCGCCCGGATCATCGCCGTTCCGGGCGCGGCTGACCGCGCATATCCGCGACCAGGTGCCGGGCAGCGCTGGCGGGATCGCGGCGGCCTTTGCGACCGGCGACCGGGGCGGGATCGCAACCGAGGACGAGGAAGCGATGCGCGCCTCGGGACTCACGCATTTGTTGTCGGTCAGCGGGCTGCACATCACGGCAGTGGTCGGCGCGGCGATGTTCCTTGCGCTGCGGTTGCTGGCACTCAGTCCGTGGCTCGCCTTGCGCCTGCCGCTGGTAGCGATTTCGGCAGGCGTCGGGGCGCTGGCAGGGATCGGGTATACCTTGCTTACCGGCGCGGAGGTACCGACGATCCGGTCGTGCGTCGCCGCTGTGCTGATCGTGATCGGCATCATGCTCGGGCGACAGGCGTTCACCCTGCGGCTGGTCGCGACCGGCGCGCTGGTCGTGCTGCTGCTCTGGCCCGAGGCGGTGGTCGGGCCGAGTTTCCAGCTGAGCTTTGCTGCGATCACCTCGATCGTGGCGCTCCACGAATGGGGCGTGATGCAGCGGCTGACCTCGCCGCGCGACGAGGGGCCGGTGATGAAGCTCGGGCGCGGGCTAGTCTCATTGCTGGCAACCGGCGTGGTCGTCGAGGCGGCACTGGCCCCCATCGCGCTGTATCATTTCCATAAACAGGGGCTGTTCGGCGCGCTGGCGAACATCGTCGCGATCCCGCTGACGACGTTCGTGACGATGCCGCTCGAGGCGATGGCGCTGATTTTCGATGCGGTTGGCCTGGGCGCGCCGTTCTGGTGGCTGACGGGGCTGTCGCTCGACCTGTTGCTGTGGATCGCGCGGACGGTGGCGGGGTGGCCGGGTGCGGTTGCGGCGCTGCCCTCTGTGCCGGTCGGGGCGTTTGCCGGCATGATCTATGGCGGGCTGTGGCTGATGCTCTGGAAGGGGCGGGTGCGGACGCTGGGGCTGGTGCCGTTCGCGGCCGGCGCGATCTGGGCATTGGCGACCCCGCCGCCCGACCTGCTCGTCACCGGCGACGGGATGCACCTTGCGGTGCGCGGCGATGACGGCAGGCTTGCCACACTGCGTTCGCGGGCAGGCGATTATGTGCGCTCGGTGATGAGCGAACGCTTCGGCGATCTCGGCGAACTCGACGATCTCGATACTTTGAGCGGTGCGGTATGCAGCGACGACGTCTGCCGCCTCGACCTGACGCGCGGCGGGCGGGTGTGGCGCATCGTCGCGACGCGCAGCCGCTACCTGCTGCCCGGGGCCAGCTTCCGCAACGAATGCGCCGCCGCCGATATCGTGGTCAGCGACCGAAGGCTGCCGCCGTGGTGCACGCCGAAATGGTTGAAGGCGGATCGGGTGTTTCTGGCGAAGACGGGCGGGCTGGCGGTGACGCTTGCGGGGGCGAAGGTCGAGACGGTGGCCGACGGGGAGGGGGAGCATCCTTGGGTGGTGGCGCGGCGAGGGGCTCGATAAGCCGCAGAAAACCGCCAAAGGTCACAAAGGTCACACCTGAAACATGTTGTCATTGGTCGACATTGGGCCGCACTTATTGGGGCGATGCCAAATCGTTTCATGCAGCGCGTCGACGATTTGAAAGAGCAAAAGGACGAATCGAAATGTGGAACATAACAGAAACAAATACTGTAGGAAAGTGCCTTTTTGCCGATCTGCGGGAAGGGCATCTCGCATCGGCACATTGCGAATTAACTTATAGTATGTTATGCACTATGCACATTTGGAGGCCAAAGTGCATAAGCGGATGACGATTACGCTCGACGAGGCGGTCTATGACGGCCTGTATCGCACCGTCGGCAAACGCCGGATGAGCCAATTTATAGAGGATCTGGTGCGCCCGCATGTCTCCGGCACCGCGCTCGATGCCGGATATCGCGCGATGGCTGCCGATACCGAGCGCGAGGGCGAAGCAGCCGAATGGATCGAAGCGCTTGCCGCCGACGGTGTCGATGAAGCGCGGTGAAATCTGGTGGGTCGAGTTCGACCCGTCCATCGGCAGCGAAATCCGCAAAACCCGCCCCGCGATCATCCTGAGCAACGACGCCGCCAACCGCAATCTGTCGCGCGTGGTTGTGATCCCGATGTCGTCGAACGTGGCACGGCTTTATCCCGGCGAGGCGCTGGTCAGCATGGCGGGGACGCAGAGCAAGGCGATGGCCGACCAGATCATGGCTGCGGATAAGGTGCGGCTGAAGAGTCGGCTCGGGGTGGTGTCACGGGCGGAGATGGAGGGGGTCGAGGAGGCGATTAAGGTGCATCTGGGGCTGCCGAGGTAGGGGGCTGAAAACCCACAAAGTGGCTTTAGGAGAACGAACCGTGCCTGACAAAGTGACCGAAGGCGATCACACTCTCTTATCAGTCCTATTACAAGGGGCGGAAAAGACCTTCGAGAACGCCGAAAAGCTGTTTCACGAAGCTGAGATTCTTGGCGGGATCGGCGCGACAGCACGTGCACTTTGCTTGCACCAGATTTCTCTTGAGGAGTGCTCCAAGGTCGACAGCCTAGGAGCTTGGACAACGAGCTTAGTGTTGGGTTTCGAAGTCGATCAGAAGAAAGTATTGGCCGCACTTTCCCGACATGCCTCGAAGAACAAGATGAACGCCTACATGCTAGAAGTCTCCCCGGAGGAGTTCGAGGCTCGGGCAAGCGGGGACTGGAAAACGGCTTCTGAGCTGTTCAAGGAATCGCAAAGCCAGTTCCACGCCAGTTCTAACCAAGCGAAAAATGCCTCCTTGTATGTCGATTGGGTTGAAGGTGCTTTCGTCGCCCCGGAGGATCGCATCAATTCGGAAATGTTAGCCGATATCAAAGAGCAAAATGCAACTTTTCTTGGCTATGCATTCAACAATCTCAAGGCATTGAGACGCCTTTTAGCAGCTCCTGACGACTTGCGAGAGCTGATGTTAGATTTTGTCGAACAGGCGCAAAAATTGCGAGCGGACGACTCCACCAATGTTATGGAAGCGTCCAACGCCCTCCTATCCGGCTTCCTCGAAGCTGGAATAGCAAAATTACAAAGGAGATAATGGTCGCTCTCGCGGCGCCGCTCGGGGGTGTAACTTGTGCGTGGTCTATTCGGCTACGCCGCCGACAGCATCGCGTAGATTGCAGGACGATAGCGCGGTTCCGGAACGGGGTCGCCATGCGCCACGGCAGAGGCAATCCACTCGTCGATGGCGACGCGTCCCTCGCGCGCGGCTTCCTCGGGATCGTCGCCGTGCGCGCTGCAGCCTTCGAGGTCGGGGACGTCGGCGATCCAACAGCGGTCGGGTTCGTGCCAGAAGATGTTGATGTGATAATGCGGGGTCATTGTTCGTCCAGCGTCAGGCCGTAGCTCCTCCTCCCCCCTTGTGGGGGAGGCTGGGTGGGGGGCGAGCCGCGTCTGCGGCTCAAAAACGCAACTACTCTTCCCGCTTGTAAGCTGTTTTCAGCGGCAGACGCCGCTGGCCCCCACCCTAGCCCTCCCCACAAGGGGGAGGGAGAAAAGGAGGCCACCGCCTTAATGGTAACGGCGTAAAAGCCCCGCCAGTTTCCCCTGCACCTGCACCTGATGCGCGCCGTACACCTGCGGCTCATACGCTGCGTTGGCGGGGTCGAGCCGCACGCGGGCGCCGTCGGGGCGGAAGTATTTGAGGGTGGCTTCGTTCTCGTCGATCAGCGCGACCACGATTTCGCCGTCGCGGGCGGTGCTGGTCTTGCGGATGAGCGCATAGTCGCCGTCGAGAATGCCGGCCTCGACCATCGAGTCTCCCGACACCTCCAGCGCATAATGTTCGCCCGGGCCGAGCAGCGCGGCGGGGACGGGGAGGGTGGTGTCGCGCTCCATCGCCTCGATCGGCATGCCCGCCGCAATGCGGCCGTGCAGCGGCAGCTCGATGATGTCATTGGCGGGCTGCGGCAGGCGCTTCGGCATTTCGATGACGTTGTCGGGTTTCGCCACCGGTGCCTTGGTCACGCCGCCCTCGGGCAGCTTGGTGACTTCGAGCGCGCGGGCGCGGTTCGGCAGGCGGCGGATGAAGCCGCGTTCCTCGAGCGCGGAAATCAGGCGGTGGACCCCCGATTTCGACTTGAGGTCGAGCGCGTCCTTCATCTCCTCGAACGAGGGCGACACGCCGGTTTCGGCGAGGCGGTCGTTGATGAAACAGATCAGCTCGTGCTGTTTACGGGTCAGCATCGCGGTGGCTCCTTGGGAACGAACGCGAAACGTGTAGGGAACATCAGGTTCAGCGTCAAGCCCCTTTTGTTCCGGCCCCTATAGCTTGTGTCAGCCGAGCAGGATGGCCTCTACCGGTTGACCGGTGGGGGTCGCTTCGGACCCGGCGGGGCGGACGATCAGGGCGTCGGCTTGCGCGAGACTCGACAGGACGCCGCTGTCGGTTGAGGGCAGGGGGGCGAGTGCGCTGCCCACCCAGCGCGCGCGGACGAAATCGGTGCGCGGGCCGACGGCGGGCAGGGGGGCGTTGCAGCTGGCGGGGATGCGGCGCGGCAGCGGATCGCGCGCGCCCGACAGGTGGCGGACGAGCGGGAGCAAGAACAAGGTCGCGGTGACGAACGCGCTGACCGGATTGCCGGGGAGGCCGAGGACGATAGTGGTGCCGAGCGTGCCCGCCATCAGCGGTTTGCCGGGGCGCATCGCGACTTTCCAGAAATCGAGGCTTGCGCCGAGGTCGATTAGCACCGGCCGCACGAGATCGTGATCGCCGACCGATGCGCCGCCGCTGGTGACGAGGATGTCGCAGTCGTGCGCGCGGGCGAAGGCGGTGGCGAGCGCGGCGCGGTCGTCGGGGACGATGCCGAGGTCGACGAGTTCGACCGGCAGGGGGCCGAGCATCGCGGCCAGCATCGGCGCGTTGCTGTTGGGCAGCCGGTCGTTGCCTGTGTCGGCTCCGGGCAGAACCAGCTCATCGCCCGTTGACAGTATCGCGACGCGGAGGCGGCGGTGGACGTCGAGGTGGCCGTGCCCGCCCATCGCTGCCAGCGCCAGACGCGCTGGGTTGAGGTGGTCGCCAACGGTGACTAGCCGGTTGTCGCTGGCGAAATCGGATCCTGCACGGCGGATATGCGCGCCCTGATGCGGTGGGCCTTCGCCGGTGAGCGTCAGGGCGTCAACTTCGCGTGCGACTTCTTCCTGGATGATGATCGTGTCCGCGCCGTCGGGGACCGCTGCGCCGGTAAAGATGCGTGCGGCCTCGCCTGTACCGACATGGCCGCCAAACGGCATTCCCGCCGCCGACTCGCCAACAACGCGCCACGGCCCCGGCAGATCGCCGTAGCGGATCGCATAGCCGTCCATTGCCGACAGATCGCGCGCGGGTTGAGTGCGGCGGGCGGTCACATCGTGGGCGGCCCAGCGCGCCGTCGCCTCCAGCAGCGGCACGGTCTCGACCGCCACCGGTACCCCGAGCGCTAGGATGCGTGCCTGCGCTTCGTCGGGGGTGATCATGCGTGCCAGTCGCCCGATTTGCCGCCGGTTTTGGACAGCAGCCGGACTCCTTCGATCCGCATCGCGCGGTCCATTGCTTTCGCCATGTCGTAGAGGGTGAGCAGTGCGACCGAGACGGCGGTCAGTGCCTCCATCTCGACGCCGGTCGGGCCGGTCGTGCGGGCAGTGGCGGTGGCGGTAATTGCGGTTTGGCCGAGGGTGAGGTCGACGGTGACCGACGACAGCGCGATGGGGTGGCAGAGCGGGATGAGGTCGCTGGTCTTCTTCGCTGCCATAATGCCCGCGACGCGTGCGACGGCGAGGACGTCGCCCTTTTTGGCGGTGCCGTCGCGGATCGCGGCGAGCGCGGCACGCGACATCTCGATGCGGCCTTCGGCAACCGCCTCACGGGCGGTATCCGCCTTTGCCGAGACGTCGACCATGCGCGCCGCGCCGGTTTCGTCGAGGTGGGTGAGGTCAGCCATTGAGCAAGGCCCGGGTCGCCGCCTCGACATCGGCCTGCCGCATCAGGGTTTCCCCGACGAGGAAGGTACGGACGCCGTGCGCGCTCATCGCCAGCAGGTCGGCGTGGCCGGTGAGGCCGCTTTCGGCGACGAAAGTGACATCCGCAGGTGCGCGTCCGACGAGTTCATAGGTCCGCGCGAAATCGACCGAGAAATCGCGCAGGTCGCGGTTGTTCACCCCGATCAGCCGCGACTTCAGGCGCAGCGCGCGGTCGAGTTCTGCCGCGTCATGGACTTCGACCAGTACGTCCATGCCGTGTTCGAGGGCGGCGGCTTCGAGCTCGGCAGCGAGCGCGTCGTCGACGGCCGCCATGATGACCAGGATGGCATCCGCGCCGATGCTGCGCGCCTCGGCGACCTGCCACGGGTCGAGCATGAAATCCTTGCGGAGGATTGGCAGGGTGCAGGCGGCGCGGGCCGCGACGAGATAGTCGTCATGGCCCTGAAAATAGGGCGCGTCGGTGAGCACCGACAGGCAGGCAGCGCCCCCGGCTTCATAAGCGGCGGCGTGCGCCACAGGGTCGAAATCGGCGCGGATCAGGCCCTTGGAGGGGCTGGCCTTCTTGACCTCGGCGATGAGCGCGAAGCCGGTTTCGGCCTTGGCTTTCAGCGCCGCATGGAAACCGCGTGGTGGCGTTTGCGCGGCGGCAAGCACATCCAGATCGCCAAGCGACCGCACGCCTTTACGCCGCGCTACTTCCTCGCGGGTGGTCGCGCAGATTTCGTCGAGCTTGTTCATCGATACGCGATCCAGCAGTCGAGCAGAGTGTTGGCAAGGCCCCGGTCGATGACCTCACCGGCTTCCTCGATCCCCTCGCGCCAATCGTGGGCGTGCCCCGCCACGATCAGCGCGCCCGCGGCGTTGAAAAGGACAGCGTCGCGATACGCGCCGACCTCCCCCAGCAGCATCCGGCGCAGGGCCGCTGCGTTATACGCGGCATCGCCGCCGCGCAGGGCGACGAGCGGGTGGCGGGAGAGGCCGACGTCCTCGGGGGTGATGTCGACGGGTAGCTGGCCAAGGCGCAGGACCGTGCTGGTCCCGCCGACAGACAGTTCGTCGAGCGGCTCGTGCCCTGCCACCAGCATCGCATCCGCCATACCGAGCAAGTTCAGTGCTTCGGCATAAACCGGCAGAAAGTCGGGCCGGGCGACACCGATCAGCTGGCGCGTCACGCGCGCTGGGTTGCACGCCGGGCCGGTCAGGTTGAAAATCGTGCGCCGCTGGATCGATTTGCGGATCGGCGCAAGGCGGGCGAGCGCGGGGTGGTGATTCTGCGCGAACAGGAACGCGATGCCGAGGTCGGCCAGCGTTGCTTCCGCCGTCGCTGCCGCACGGTCGAGATCGAGGCCGAGTGCCTCGAGTGTGTCCGCGCCGCCAGCCTGCGACGACGCTGCGCGGTTGCCGTGCTTGGCGACCGGTACGCCGCACGCCGCGACGACAATGGCGACGGCGGTCGAGACGTTGACGCTGTTCGACATGTCGCCGCCGGTGCCGCAGACGTCGATGGCGTCGGCAGGTGCGGCGACTGGGATCATCCGCGCGCGTATGGCAGTGATGGCGGCGGCGATTTCGACCGCGGTTTCATCGCGCAGCGACATGGCGAGCAGGAAATCGCGGATCGCGTCGTCGCTGGCTGCGCCGTCGAGCATCGCCTCGAACGCCGCGCTGGCGTCCTCCGCCGAAAGCGGCGCGCTGGCATCGGGAAGTGTCATGCCCGCGCCGCGACTTTCAAGCCCGCGAGCGTCATGAAGTTGGCAAGCATCGCATGGCCGTGTTCGGTGGCGATGCTTTCGGGGTGAAACTGGACGCTGTGGATGGGGAGCGTCGCATGACGGAAGGCCATGACATGACCGTCATCGCTGGTCGCGTTGACGATGAGGTCCGACGGAATGTCATCGACCACGAGCGAATGATAGCGTGTTGCCGTGAAGGGGGAGGGCAGCCCCGCGAACAGCCCGGTCCCGTCGTGCGTCACGGCGCTGGTCTTGCCGTGCATCAATCCGCCGCGCACGACCCTGCCGCCGAAATGCTGGCCGATGGCCTGATGCCCAAGACACACGCCGAGCAGGGGGCGCGCAGCTTCGGCACAGGCCGCGACCAGATCGAGCGAAATCCCGGCTTCGTTCGGGGTGCACGGCCCCGGCGAGATCAGGAACGCTTCCGCGCCGCTCGACATCGCCTGCCCGACGCCGATGGCATCGTTGCGAACGACCTCGACCTCGGCCCCCAGCTCCATCAGATAATGGACGAGGTTCCAGGTGAAGCTGTCATAATTGTCGATGACGAGAATCACTGGCCGTACCCTGCTTCACTGGCGACACGAACCGCTTCGCGCGCGGCAGCCATGAGCGCCCCAGCCTTCGCCTCGCACTCGCGTTGTTCGTAGTCGGGGTTCGAATCCGCCACAATGCCCGCACCGGCCTGCACGTGCATGACACCGTCTTTCACCACGGCGGTGCGGAGGACGATGCAGCTGTCCATGCTGCCGTCGGGGCTGAAATAGCCGACGCCACCCGCATAGGCCCCGCGCGTTTCGGGTTCGAGCTCGGCGATGATCTCGCAGGCGCGGACCTTGGGCGCGCCGCTGACCGTGCCTGCCGGGAACCCCGCGAACAAGGCGTCGAGCGCGTCCTTGGCGGGCGAGAGCTTTCCGACCACGTTCGAGACGATGTGCATGACATGGCTGTAGAATTCGACAGTGTAGCTGTCGGTGACGGTGACGCTGCCTGCGGTCGCGACGCGCCCGACATCGTTGCGGCCGAGGTCGAGCAGCATCAAATGCTCGGCGCGTTCCTTGGGGTCGGCGAGCAGGCTTGCGCGGTTTTCGGCGTCCTCGACGGCGGTCTTGCCGCGCGGACGCGTGCCAGCGATCGGGCGGATCGTGACCTCGTCGTCGCGGACGCGGACGAGGATTTCGGGACTGGACCCCGTCAGCGAAAAGCCGGGCAGATCGAGGTGATAGAGGAACGGCGACGGATTGATCCGCCGCAGCGCGCGGTAGAGATCGAACGGGGGCAGGGTGAAGGGCAGAGTGAAGCGCTGGGCGAGGACGACCTGAAAAATGTCGCCGGCGGAAATATACTCCTTCGCGCGGGCGACCATCGCGGCGTAGCGACCGGGGGGGAGGACAGGCGTCGCCTCGGCGGAGGCCGAGGCCGCTGTCGATGGAGTACGCCCGTTCGTGGCGGCCCCGGCCTCCGCCGGGGCGACGTAGGGCTGGGCAATCCGCGCGATAGTCGCTTCGATCCGCTCGACCGCGTCGTCCAGCCGCCCGCCCGGCCATACTGGCGCGACCACGAACAGACGGTCCGCCAGCCGGTCGAACACCAGCACCACCGTCGGCCGCACGAACATCATGTCAGGCAGGTTCAGCGGGTTTGCGGGGGGACGCGGCAAATCCTCGACCAACCCGACCGTCTCGTAACCGAAATAGCCGACGAGGCAGGCGAGTGCGCGCGGAAGGCCCTCGGGCACGTCGATGCGGCACGTCGCGACCAGCGACCGCAGCGCGTCGAGCGTCGTCTCGGCGAGCGGCTCAAAGGCGTTGCGGTCGGTCAGCCAGTGGCGGTTGACCTCGGCAGCGGCCCCCTGCGCGCGGAACACCAGATCCGGGGCAAGGCCGATCAGGCTGTAGCGCCCGCGCACGGCACCGCCCTCCACTGATTCGAGCAGGAAATCGCCACGCCCGGACTCGATCAGCTTGAGCGCTGCCGAGACCGGGGTCTCGGTATCGGCAATCATATCGCGCCAGACGAGCGCGGGTTTGCCCGCTGCGAGCAATTGCGCCGCCGCCGCGTCGCGCGCAGCGACGTCGGGGCTCATCGAGCGCCGCTGCCCGTCAGCGAAGCCTTGAGCTTGGCGAGCCCGGCATCGCTTTTGGTCGCGCCCACTTCGGCGCGGACCGCCTTGGCGAACTGTTCGACATATTCGTCACCGATGGCGCCCGACAGCTGCTGCTGCGTCGCCTGGATCAGGCCGGGTGCCGTCCGCGCATCGCCGGCGACGATCTTGTCGACATAGACGACATACCAGCCCTGCTTGCCCTCGACTTGCAGGGTGCGCGCGCGCTTTTCGGGCATCGCGAACATCATCGCGAGCGGCGGGGGAGCTTTGCCCTGCGCCTGAGCGAGTTCGAGGCGGCGCGCACCGGCGGGCTGCGCCGGGGGCAAAGCGACCCCGACCGATTGCAGCGCCGTGCCCAGCGGCGTGCCCGCATTGACCGCAGCAACGATCTTGTCGGCAGCAATCTTGGCAGCCTTCGATCCTTTGTCGACCTGGACATCGGCGACGACCATCGCGCGCACTTCGGCCAAGGGCTTGGGCGCGGCGGGCACTTTGCGGTCGAGCTTCCACAGGACATAGCCCGCGTCTCCGGCGAGCGTGGCAACCGCCGGATCGTCGTCAGGCTCGGCACGGAACGCATCGGTCAGAAATGCCGCAACTTCGGGCGCCGCCCGGTAACCCGGCACGTCGAACGATGTCCCGCCGCCGGTCAGCGCAGGTGTCGTCTCCACGGTCAGTGCGTATTTCTTGACGAGTTCATCGAAGGTGACGTTGTTGCCCGCGTCATCCTCCATCTGGACGATCAGGTCGGCAATCGCGCGCTTTTCCTTTTGTTCGGTGATTTCGGCCGCAAGCTTGGCGCGCACCGCCGACAGCGGCGTCGCGGCAATCCCCTGGACCGCATCGACGCGCACGACATGGAAGCCCAGCCCCGATCGTTCGACGGCGGCGAAATCTCCCTTGGCGGCGGCAAAGGCGGAGTCGGCGACGCGTGCGCCGGTCAATTGCGCAAAGGCTGTCTTGTCGGTCGAGGCCACCGTCAGCGGCTCGCGCTGCACCGACTTTGCCGCGTCGGCAATCGACATGCCGCCCCTGACCTTGTTCAGCAGGTCGTTGGCCTGCGCCTGGGTCGGCACGATGATCTGGGTAAAGGCCCGCTTGTCACGCGCGGCATAGCTGGCGTCGGCGGCATAGGCGCTCTGGATTTCGGCATCGGTCGCGACCGATTTGGCGGTCACGCGCGATTTGTCGAAACGTGCATAGCGGACGACGCGCCGCTCCGGCAGCGTGTAGCGGGCAATGTTGCGCTGATAGAAGGTCTGCAATTCGGTGTCGGTCGGGGCGGTCTTGGGCTCGAATGCCTTGCTCGGCACCACTGCGACCTGTCCGCTGCGGCTTTCGAGCAGTAGCGACGCGTACGGCAGGATCAGCTTTTCGGGCACCCGCGCCGCGCCTGCTGCCGGGATCGCCAGCATCTTGGTCAGTGCCTCGCGCGCGAAATCGTCGCGGACCACTTTCTCGCTCAGTTTCCGCTGCGCCAGCACTTGCGCGAAGGTCGTCTGGTCGAACCGGCCGGTCGGGCCGTAAAAGGCGGGAATGCTGGAGATCGCGCCATCGACCAGCTTTTTGCTCGCGACCATGCCCTGCTGCGCGGCAAAGATTTCGAGCGCGCGGCCGGTTATCGTCAGATCGACGGTTTTCTCGACACCGCCGCCGGCCACGAACTGGCTCATGTCCATTTCGGGATTGCGCCGTCGTTCGCCTTCGAGCTGGTTCTGGACGCGACGGGCGAGTTCGCCCTCGTCGATGTCCTTGCCACCGACCGTCGCAACCGCGCTGCTGCTGACGCCGGGCAGGCCGAAACCGCTCTTGCCCTCATAGAGCGTGACCACGAACGCAATCAGGATCAGCGCGAAGATGCCGATGCCGATGGGGGATTTGGAGAAACGACGGAAAAAACCGAGCATGATTGGACCTTGAGCGCGTGGAAATGTCCCCATAGAGGCGCGGCATGACACTTCGCAAGCTGATCGCTGGAAACTGGAAAATGCACGGCAGCCTGTCCGTGCTGACCGAGATCGACACTATTGCCGCAGCCGCCAAGGGGCGCGACGTCGATGTGGCGATCTGCCCGCCGTTTACGCTAATTGCGCGTGCAACCGGACGCGGTGTCGCTATCGGCGCGCAGGATTGTCATGCCGCCGCAAAGGGCGCGCACACCGGCTGTGTGTCGGCGGCGATGCTAGTCGAGGCGGGGGCGGCATATTGCATTGTCGGCCATAGCGAGCGGCGCGCGGACAATTTTGAGACCGACGCCGACGTGAAGGCCAAGGCCGATGCGGTGATCGGAGCGGGCATGACAGCGATCTTGTGCGTAGGCGAGACTGTCGAACAGCGTCGAGCAGGGCAGGCCGTGGAAGTGGTAGAGGCTCAACTGGCGGGGTCGCTGCCCGCGTCGCGCGACAACCTTGCCATCGCTTATGAACCCGTCTGGGCCATCGGCACAGGCCTTGTCCCGTCCAACGCCGACGTTGCCGAGATGCATGCCGCGATCCGTGCTGTCGTCGGGCCGGACGTCCGCATTCTCTATGGCGGGTCGGTCAAGCCGTCGAATGCTGCGGAACTGCTGCATGTCGCCAATGTCGACGGCGCGCTGGTCGGCGGGGCTAGCCTGACCGCAGCGGATTTCGTGCCGATTATCGAGGCGGTCTCAGTCAGATAATACTCCTCCCCAGCGTAGCGCAGGGGAGGTGCCCGAAGGGCGGATGGGCCGCCGCGTCCAGCGGCGGGACGCCCCCGCCGCAACAGTGCCGCTCGCTCCGCTCGCGCCCCTCCGGCGCTGTCGCGCCACCTCCCCTGCGCTGCGCTGGGGAGGAATTGGTGGTGGCGGTTGTAACAACCGTCCCACGCCGCTATCTGCGCGCCTCTTTCCCGTTTCAGAATAGACCATCCCATGCTCACCTTCCTCCTTGTCGTCCAGGCGATCGTCGCCGTACTGCTTGTCGGCGTCATCCTGATGCAGCAGTCGGAGGGCGGTGGCCTTGGCATGGGCGGGAGTCCGACCGGCCTTATGTCGGCGCGCGGTGCCGCCGATTTCCTGACGCGCGCGACGACGATCCTGGCAACCCTGTTTATCGGGCTGTCGATCCTGCACGCTGTGCTTGCGACGCGGACGGGTGCCGGGGTCTCGACCATCGATACGTCGCTGGCCCGGCCACAAGCCCCCGCGGCACCCGCGCCCGAACCGACTGTCCCGGTGGCGGGTGCGCCGGCACCGGTGACCACTGCGCCTGCACCGCTGACGACCGCGCCAGCGCCGGTCGCGGTACCGATGGCGACGGCGAAGCCCAAGGTGGAGCCGCGTCCCGAGCGCACGACGCGCCCCGCAGCACGCACCGAAACACCGCGCGCTGCCACGGTGACGCCGCCGCCGGTTACTTCGACCGTGACGCCGTCGATTCCGAAAGCCGCCCCGTCGACCGCGCCCGCTCCGACGACCCAGGGTCCGCCCGCCAACAGCAACTAATTTCGGTCCGCGCGGATTCGCTGCCTTGCCCTTTGCGGGCCGGGCAGGTTAAGCGCATCCTCCCATGGCGCGGTTCATTTTTATCACCGGCGGCGTGGTTTCCTCGCTTGGCAAAGGGCTGATGGCGGCATCGCTTGCGGCACTCCTGCAAGCGCGCGGCTACCGTGTCTGCATCCGGAAATTCGATCCTTATCTGAACGTCGATCCGGGCACGATGTCGCCGTACCAGCACGGCGAAGTCTATGTGACCGATGACGGGGCGGAGACCGATCTCGACCTCGGCCATTACGAGCGCTTCACCGGCGTCGCGTCGCGCCAGTCGGACAATGTGACGAGCGGTCGCATCTATCAGCAGATCATCCAGCGCGAGCGGCGCGGCGATTATCTGGGGGCAACTGTGCAGGTGATCCCGCACGTCACCGATGCGATCAAGGCGTTTGCGCGCGCGGAAACCGATGATGTCGATTTCGTACTGTGCGAGATCGGCGGGACAGTGGGCGATATCGAATCGCTGCCCTTCATCGAGGCGATCCGGCAACTCCGCAACGATCTCGGACGTGGAAACAGCGTCTCGGTCCACCTGACGCTGGTCCCCTATATCGCAGCGGCAGGCGAGCTGAAAACCAAGCCGACGCAGCACAGCGTTCGCGAACTGGCGGCGCTTGGCGTCCAGCCCGATGTGCTGGTGTGTCGCAGCGAACAACCGCTACCCGACAGCGACCGTGCCAAAATCGCGCTGTTCTGCAACGTCCGCAAGGAAGCGGTGATTTCCGCCCTCGACGCCAAGACGATCTATGCGGTGCCGCTGCAATACCACCGCGAGGGCCTCGACGAGGAAGTGCTGCGCGCTTTCGGGATCGAGCCGACCGCCGATCCCGATCTGTCGCGCTGGTCCGAAATCGAGGACCGGCTGGCGAACCCCGAGGGCGAAGTCACTGTCGGCGTCGTCGGCAAATATGTCGGCCTGCCCGACGCGTATAAGTCGCTCAACGAGGCACTGGTGCACGGCGGTATCGCCAACCGGGTCAAGGTGAAGGTCGAATGGATCGATGCCGAGCTGTTCGAACAGCCCGACAGCGACGTCGCCGCGCGGCTGGAGCCGCTGCACGCCATCCTCGTCCCCGGCGCCTTTGGTGAACGCGGCGCGGAAGGGAAGATCGCCAGCGTCCGCTTTGCCCGCGAGCGCGAAATCCCCTATTTCGGTATCTGTTTCGGGATGCAGATGGCGTGCATCGAGGGTGCGCGGAATGTCGCCGGTATTGCAAAGGCCAGCTCGACCGAGTTCGGCCCGACCGACGAACCGGTGGTCGGCATCATCACCGAGTGGATGAGCGCCGAAGGCGTGCAGAAGCGCGAATCGGGCGGCGATCTCGGCGGCACGATGCGGCTCGGGGCGTACGGGGCCAAGCTCGGCGGCAATAGTGTGGTCGCGGGCGTGTACGGCGACACGGAGATCAGCGAACGCCACCGCCACCGCTGGGAAGTCAACACGGCGTACAAGGAACGGCTGGAAGCGGGCGGCCTCGTTTTCAGCGGCATGTCGCCCGACGGGATGCTCCCCGAAATCGTCGAGCGGCCCGACCATCCGTGGTTCGTCGGCGTGCAGTTCCATCCCGAGCTGAAGTCGAAACCCTTCGACCCGCATCCGTTGTTCGCGAGCTTCATTCAGGCAGCGGTGAAACAGAGCCGATTGGTCTGACCGACACCGCTGTCATGCGGCTCCGGCTTTCAGCGCCACAAGTTTTGCTCGTTTCCTAATTCCGATAGTTTCAGTGGAGTATCGACCTACCCCATGAGGAGTCGTCGATGCGCCGCGCCCTGTTGATTGCCTTGCTTGCCCTGCCATTGCCTGCCGTCGCGCAGGATTTGCCGCCCGCTGCCGCTGCCGCAGCCGACGCCGATCAGGCAGGCGACGCGATTGTCGTTACCGCGCGCCGCCGCGAGGAATCGTTGCAGGATGTACCGCTGCCCGTCAGCGTGTTCAGCGAGAAGCAACTGACCTCGACCGGGGCTTACAACATCGCCCGCGTCGCGCAGATCCAGCCGGTGATCCAGTATTACGCGTCGAACCCGCGCAATTCGGCGATCAATATTCGCGGACTCGGCGCGCCGCTCGGCCTCACCAACGATGGCATCGAGCAGGGGGTCGGGCTGTACATCGACCAGGTCTACTACAGCCGCCCCGCGGCTTCCGCGCTCGATTTCATCGATACCGAACAGATCGAGGTGCTGCGCGGGCCGCAGGGGTCGCTCTACGGCAAGAACACGACGGCGGGCGCGATCAACATCCGTACCCGCGCGCCCAGCTTTACGCCCGAGGCACGGGTCGAGCTGACCGGCGGCAATTACGATTTCTTTCAGGGCAAGGGCAGCGTGTCCGGCCCCCTGAGCGATACGCTTGCCGCGCGCTTCGCCGTGGTCGGGTCGACCCGGCGCGGCACCGTCCGCAACGTCCGCACCAATGAATGGACCAATTCGCAGGACAATCTGGGGCTGCGCGCGTCATTCCTGTACAAGGGGATTGAGGACCTGAGCCTGACGCTTGCCATCGATTACAACAAGCAGCGTCCGCGCGGGTACACCCAGGTTGCCGTCCGCACCTTCCCGACTTTGCGCGCCGCCAACCGCCAGTTCGGGGCGCTGGCGACGACGCTCGGCTATCGCCTGCCGACGACCGATCCGTTCGACCGCGTCACCGATGTCGATGCGCCGCTGCAGTCGAACCAGGACCAGGGCGGCGCGTCGCTGATCGCCGAATGGGCGGCGGGCGATAACACCGTCACCTCGGTCACCGCCTGGCGGTTCTGGACGTGGCGGCCCAAGAACGACCGCGACTTTATCGGCCTGCCGATCACCACGCGGTCGGAGAACAACAGCGACCAGCGCCAGCTGACGCAGGAGTTTCGCTTCGCGACCAGCGGCAACAACAAACTCGACTTCACCGGCGGCATCTTCGGCTATCGCCAGACCATCGCGACCGACAGCGTGACCGCGCAAGGGGCGGCGGCGAACCAGTGGACCAACGGCCCGACCGCGAATCCCGCCGTGCTCGACGGGCTGACCCAGCGTGCCGCGATCTACTACGCCAACAACAGCCTTGCCGCCTATGGACAGCTCACCTGGAATGCGACCGAGAGCATCCGCGTCCAGCCCGGTATCCGATTCAATTTCGATACCAAGGACGCGACCTACAACGCCACGCAGAGCGGCGGCATCGCCAATCCGACGGCGGCGCAACAGGCCCAGAAGAACGCCTCGCTGCCCGCGCAATCCTACACCGCCAGCTACAAGGCGTTCAACGTGTCGGGCGATATCAACATATCGTGGCGGGTCGCGCCCGATGTGCTGCTCTATGCGGTTGCCTCGAAGAGCTTCAAATCGGGCGGACTCAACCTTAACGGACTGCCCGCGCTGGCCGATGGCGTGACCCCGGCGCTGGCGCTCGCGCAGGTCAAACCCGAGAGCGTCACCCATTTCGAAGGGGGGGTGAAGGCACAGTTCTGGGACCGCAAGATCACCGCGAACCTCACGGCCTATCACACCGACATCAAGGATTATCAGACCACCGTCAGCAACGGCGCGATTGGCATCGTGCGTGGCTATCTCGCCAACGCGGACGTCCGCATTCAGGGGGTGGAGGGCGAGTTCAGCCTGCGCCCGAACGACCGGTTCACCGCTTACCTGAACTTCGCCTATAACGACGGCGTCTTCACTCGCTTCCCCGATGCGCCGGTCGCCCCCGAGAACACAGGCGGCACCGCGCAATCGATCGACATCAGCGGCGCACGCTTCCCCGGCGTCTCGAAATGGTCGCTGGCCTGGGGCGGCGAGGCCAATGTCCCGGCAGGCCCGAACGGCGGGCAATTCTATGTCGGGGCCGATGCCAGCTATCGCTCGTCCTATTCCTCGAACGCGACGCCTTCGCCGTATTTCGTGGTCGATGGCTTCAGCATCGCCAATTTCCGCGCTGGATACCGCGACGACAGCAATCTGGACGTGTTCGCCTGGGTGAAGAATGCGTTCGACACGCACTATTTCGAATTCCTGTCGAACCAGCCGGGGAACAACGGACTGGTCGTCGGGCAACTGGGCGATCCGCGCACGTTCGGGGTGACAGTGGCGAAGAAGTTCTAGCCGGCGTTGACGCGGCCGATCTGGCAGCATAGCTCTTTCTCATCGGGCCTACGGCAGTCGCCCGACGTTTCAAGGTGGATGTTCCGCCCAAGCGCTGCCCCGTCTCCGGTTCCGGGGGTGGGAAGCTGCGCGTGCCGCAAGCCTTCCTCCGCTCGAAGCCGACAGGAAGGCTGAATATGAACGATATCGACCGGCGATCTGCAATCGTTCTGGGTGCGGCGGGCCTCGCCGCGCCGAGCTTGGCTGCGACGAAAGGTGTGGCGGCCGCGCCCCGCGCGTTCCGTGAAGATTACGTCCCGCCACCGCTGCCGGTCGATCCGGCCAAGCTGACTGGCTTGTCCGAACGCCTGATCCGCTCGCATTGGGACAACAACTATATGGGCTCGGTGAAGGCGCTCAACATGATCGCGGGGCGGCTGAAAGCGGCGCTGGCCGACACGAGCCTGCCGCCCATCGTCCATGGCGGGCTGAAGCGCGAATATCTGAACCGCACCAACAGCGTCGTCCTTCACGAACTCTATTTCGCGGGACTGGGCGGCGACGGCAAAGCGGGCGGGGGCATCGCCGTGGCGCTTGCGAGTGCGTTCGGGTCGTTCGCCGCATGGGAAGCAGATTTCCGCCGCACCGCCATGGCGCTGGCGGGCGGGTCGGGCTGGTGCATTCTCGGCTGGAACCCGCATTTCGGGACGCTCGAGAATCATTGGGCGCCCGATCACATGCACAGCGCAGCGGCGAGCGTTCCGCTGCTCGCGCTCGACATGTACGAACACAGCTTTGCCATCGATTACGGCGCGGCGGCGGCGAAATATGTCGATGCTTTTATGGCCAATGTGAACTGGGAAACGGTCGACCGCCGTTATGCCGAGGCACGGGCATAATGCGGCGACGGACCCTGCTCAGCGGGATGGCGGCGGTTGCGGCTGTCGGGATGGCTGCGCCGCTGCTCGCAGCCGCCAATGCGCCGACCGTGCTGTTCGTCTGTGAGTTCGGCACGGCCAAGAGCGCCATTGCCCGCGAGTTGTTCCGCAAGCGCGCCCGCGAGCGCGGGATTGCCGTGACCGCCTTCTCGCGTGGATCGAAGGCCATCGAGGACCATATCTCGCCGCCGCTCAGGCAGAGCCTCGATGCCGAGGCCATCGATACGCGGCGCGACGGATTTGCCGTGCTCGAACCGAAGGACGCCCGCCGTGCCGATATTGTGGTGACGTTCGCGCCGCTGCCCGCCGCCTATCGCTCGGCAAAGCTGCGCGACTGGTCGGCAGTACCTTCGGTCAACGATGCGTGGCCGACCGCGCGCGCCGATCTCGACCGGCGGATCGACGCGCTGCTCGACAGTCTTGCGGTGGCGAAAGGGAGCAAGCCGCGATGACGCATGGCATTACCCTGCGCGAAGCGACCTCGGTCTGGTGGCGGATCGCGCTGCTCAGTTTTGGCGGGCCTGCCGGACAGATCGCGGTGATGCACCGCATCCTTATCGACGAAAAACGCTGGATCGGTGAGCGGCGCTTCCTCCACGCGCTCAATTTCTGCATGTTGCTGCCCGGGCCCGAGGCGCAGCAGCTCGCGACCTATATCGGCTGGCTGCTCCACGGCGTGCGCGGGGGACTGATCGCCGGATTGCTGTTCGTGCTGCCGGGGGCAGTGGCAATCCTCGCGCTGTCGTGGATCTATGTCCTCTACGGCAATGTCGGCCCCATCGAAGCGCTGTTTTTCGGATTGAAGGCTGCCGTTCTCGCCATCGTCGTGCAGGCGGTGGTGCGGATCGGGGGCAGGGCGCTCAAGTCGGTCGAGAGCCGCGCGCTCGCCGCCGCAGCCTTCGTCGCGATCTTCTTCCTTGCCGCGCCGTTCCCGCTGATCGTTGTCGTGGCGGGCACGATCGGCTGGATTGCCGGACGGCGCGGGAGCCACGCTTTTTCGGGCGACGGGCATGGCGGGTCGGGGGCAGGGCTGGCCGATGCCGATTCGGCGCTGGGCGACGGGCCGGTGCTGCATCCGCCCTCGCGCACCCGCAATGCGGCGCTGGTCCTGGCGGCGCTGTGGCTGCTGCCCGTTGCGGCACTGGCGCTGTTCGCACCGCAAAGCGTGTGGACCGACATTGCGACTTTTTTCAGCCGCATGGCAGTGGTGACGTTCGGCGGTGCCTATGCGGTGCTCGCCTATGTCGCGCAGCAAGGTGTCGATCATTACGGCTGGTTGAGCGCGCGCGAGATGCTCGACGGGCTGGGGCTGGCGGAGACCACGCCGGGGCCGCTGATCATGGTCACGCAGTTCGTCGGTTTTCTGGGCGCGTTCCGTGCCTCGACGGGTCTGCCGCCGCTGCTCGCAGGCACGCTCGGCGCGGTGGTCACCACCTGGGTCACCTTCCTGCCGTGCTTCGTCTGGATTTTTGCAGGCGCCCCCTTCATCGAGCGGCTTCGCGGGAACACAGCGCTCGCCTCCGCGCTGGGCGCAATCACGGCGGCGGTGGTGGGGGTGATCCTCAATCTCGCGATATGGTTCGCGCTGCATTTCCTGTTTGCGCGGGTGCAGACGGTACGCGCAGGGCCGCTGACGTTCGATGCGCCGGTCCCCGCCAGCATCGATCCGATGGCGGCGGGATTGTCGGTACTGGCGGTGCTGTGGCTGTTCGTGCTCAAGCGCAGTGTGTTCGAAACGCTGGCGGTCGCTGCGGCGGGCGGGGTGGTGTTGAGGATGGTGCTCGCTTAACCCCTCTCCCCTTGCGGGAGAGGGCGACACGCGCGCAGCGCGGCGGGGTGAGGGGGCTGGCAGCGTCCGCTGCCAAAAAAGCCGCCTCCTGCCCAAAGGCGCGTCGTCCTTTTCGGGCGCAGACGCGCCCATACCCCTCACCCCGCCGCCTTCGGCGTGTCGCCCTCTCCCGCAAGGGGAGAGGGGCAGGGCACTGCCCCACAAACGCCGAATGCCCGGATCTTGCGACCCGGGCACCCGCGTGACGATTGCTCGTCAGCCCCCTTGACTGTGTTCGCTCCGGCTCGACGCGCTCCCCTGTGGGCGTGCGGAACCGAAACTTCCCTGAACCGCGGCCATAACCGTCGTGTCAGGACTCAAGTGCTAGGGACAGCTTGTTACAAAGTCATCCGCCGATGCGCGTCGGCGCAACGATTGGGCGTCACCTGTGTGAATCGCGCAACACCCGGTGTGCCGCTAGGGATTGCGGCAAGCTTGCCCGTGCCGTCGTCCGTCCCTAAGCGAAACCGCGATGCTGCTCACCCCCTACGAAACCATGATCGCGCGGCGCTATCTGCTGCCGGGGCGCAGCGAGGCGTTTATCGCAATCGTCGCGTCGATCAGCCTGGTCGCGGTCGCACTCGGCGTTGCCGCGCTCGTCATCGTGATGAGCGTGATGAACGGGTTCCGCGCCGAACTGTTCGACAAGACCATCGGGCTGAACGGTCACGCCGTGGTGCAGGGCTATGGCGGGCGGCTCGCGGGGTGGCAGGAAATCGCCGAAATGGCACGCAAGACGCCGGGGGTGACCTCGGCCACCCCGCTGATCGAGCAACCCCTGATGGCGACCTTCAACGGCCGGGTCGAAGGCGTGCTGGTCCGCGGCGAGCGGCTGGAGGACATGCGCGGCAACAAGACCTTCGAAGTCAAGGCGGGGCGGATGGCCGATGTGACGGTGGGCAGCGGCAACATTGCCATCGGGTCACGGCTGGCGGAAATGCTCGGCGCGCAGGTCGGCAGCACGATCAGCCTGATCTCGCCCGACGGCCAGACGACCCCGTTCGGCAGCGTCCCGCGCATCGTCGGCTATCGCGTGGCCGCGATCTTCGAAATCGGGCTGTACGATTACGACAAGGCGTTCGTAATGATGCCAATCCCCGACGCGCAGCAATTGCTGTTGCTCGGCGATCAGGTCGGCATGGTCGAGGTGCAGACGACCGACGCCGATAACGTCCAGCAAATCCTGGCCCCGCTGGCCAAGCAGGTGGGCGAGCGCGCGGTCGTCACCGACTGGCGCCAGATGAACGCCGCACTGTTCGAGGCGCTGGCGGTCGAACGGGTCGTCATGTTCGTGGTGTTGTCGTTCCTGATGATCCTGGCGGGCCTTAACATCCTGTCGTCGTTGATCATGCTGGTGCGCGGCAAGACGCGCGACATTGCGATCATGCGGACGATGGGGGTGCCGCGCCGGTCGATCTTGCGAATCTTCATGTCGGTCGGTGTGGTGATCGGGACGCTGGGCACGGTCGCCGGGCTGGCGCTCGGTTTCGTATTCCTGTTCTTTCGCCAGAGCGTCGTGAATTTTGTCCAGTTCGTGACCGGGCAGAATCTGTGGGATCCGTCGATCCGCTTCCTCACCGAGCTGCCGTCGAAGACCGATCCGGTCGAAGTCGCCATCATCGTGGTGATGGCGCTTGGATTTAGCTTCCTTGCCACGCTCTATCCGGCGGCCAAGGCAGCGGGGACCGATCCGGTGCAGGTGCTGCGCTATGAATAGGCTCATGAACCCCTTCCACATCGTGGAAGGGGCGATGCGAAGCATCGGGAAAGGCTCGATTGTGACCGGATCGTTCCTTTCCCGGCTGCGCTTCGCTGCGCCACCCCTTCCACAAGTGGAAGGGGTTCGATGACGGACGTCCTCGCTGTCTCAGCCCTGACCCGCGATTTTATTCAGGGTGCGACGACGATCCACGTCCTGCGCGGCGTCGACCTGCATGTCGGGCAGGGCGAGATTGTCGCGCTACTCGGGCCGTCGGGCAGCGGCAAGTCGACCTTGCTTCAGGCCGTCGGCTTGCTCGAAGGCGGTTTCGGCGGCAGCATCCGTATCGCGGGCGAAGAAGTCGCGCGGCTCGACGATGAGGGGCGTACCCGCGTGCGCCGCGACAATGTCGGCTTTGTCTACCAGTTCCACCATTTGCTGCCCGATTTCACCGCAGCGGAAAATGTCGTGCTGCCGCAACTGGTCGGCGGAAAGATGCGCGAAGAGGCGGAGGCGCGCGCGGCGTCGCTGCTCGGGTCGCTGGGCCTTGCCGAACGCCTGACGCACAAGCCCTCGCAATTGTCGGGCGGCGAGCAACAGCGCGTCGCGGTCGCCCGCGCGCTGGCCAATGCGCCCGCGCTGATCCTGGCGGACGAGCCGACCGGCAACCTCGACGAGGCGACGGCGGACAAGGTGCTGGCGGAGTTCCTGCGGCTGGTACGTGGCGAAGGCGCGGCGGCGCTGGTCGCGACGCATAACGAGCGGCTGGCGGCGAAGATGGACCGGGTGGTGCGGTTGCACGAGGGACGGCTGGGGTAGGCTTACCCTCTCCACTTCGTGGAGAGGGCGGCGGAGCGAAGCGCAGCCGGGAGAGGAATGATGTGGAGGCGGTCGTGCCTCTCCCGATGCTTCGCATCGCCCTCTCCACGAAGTGGAGAGGGTTTAAGAAAGCGCTCCCTTCACCAGCGCGCTCGCCTTGCTCATGTCGAGCTGGCTCGCGTGGCGTTCCTTCAGTGCCGCCATCACGCGGCCCATATCCTTCAGGCCCGACGCGCCGAGCTCGGCCTTGATCGCCTCGATCGCGAGCGTGGTTTCGGCCTCGCTCAGCTGCTGCGGCAAGAAGCGTTCGATCACCGCGATCTCGGCGCTTTCCTTGTCGGCGAGTTCCTGCCGCCCGCCGTCGGTGAACATCTGCACCGATTCGCGGCGCTGCTTGACCATTTTCTGAAGGACTTCGACCACGACCACATCGTCGTCGTCCGATCCTTTGCCGGTCCGCATCTCGATGTCGCGGTTCTTGATCGCCGCGAGCATGAGCCGGACGGTCGCCAGCGTGTCCTTGTCGCCGGCCTTCATCGATGCGGTCTGGGCCGCCTGAATTTCTTCTCTGATCATGGCCGCGGCCTATACGCAGCGGTTGACCGCACCGCAATGCGGCCCTACGCGCCGACCCTTAGCGACATCGCCGGACCAACCCCGAACGGAGTGCCTCTTCGCATGCCCGAAGCCACAACTGCGACCGGCATATTGGTGCTCGCCGATGGCACCGCGATTCGCGGGCGCGGCTTCGGCGCAGAGGGCGTCGCGGTGGGCGAGGTGTGCTTCAACACCGCGATGACCGGCTATCAGGAAGTAATGACCGATCCGTCCTATGCGGCGCAGATCATCGCCTTTACCTTTCCTCATATCGGCAATGTCGGGGTCAATCCGGAGGATATCGAGGCGACCAACCCCCACGCGGTCGGTTGCATCGTGCGCGAGGATGTGACCGCGCCGTCGAACTGGCGCGCGGCGGGCGGGTTCGATGCGTGGATGAAGCTCAACGGGCGTATCGGGCTGGCAGGCGTCGATACCCGCGCGCTGACCCGGCGCATCCGCGAGCTCGGCCCGCCCAACGCCGTGATCGCGCATCGCAAGGACGGCGCGTTCGATGTCGACGAGTTGGTGGCCTTGGCGCGCGACTGGCCGGGGCTGGAGGGCACCGACCTCGCCAAGCCGGTGACGACGTTGCAGACGTACCAGTGGGACGAGGGGCTGTGGCGGCTGGGTTCCGGTTACGCTTCGCCGAGCGCCAGCGAGGTGCTCCTTCGAGCGCCAGCGAGAAGCACGGGCAGCGCTGACCTCGCTGGCGCTCGGCCGGGCACCTCGCTGGCGCTCGGCGAAGAAACTTCCTCGCAGCGCAAGCGCGTCATCGCCATCGATTATGGCCTGAAACGCAACATCCTCCGCAACCTCGTCGATGCGGGCGCCGACGTCACCGTCGTCCCCGCGACCGCGAGTTTCGACGACATCATGGCGCATGAGCCGCAGGGGCTGTTCCTGTCGAACGGCCCCGGCGACCCTGCGGCGACGGGCGAGTACGCCGTGCCGGTGATCCGCAAATGGCTCGATACGGGCAAGCCACTGTTCGGCATTTGTCTGGGCCATCAGCTGCTCGGGCTGGCGGTGGGCGCGCGGACGACCAAGATGCACCAGGGCCACCGCGGTGCGAACCACCCGGTCAAGCGATTGTCCGACGGCCGCGTCGAGATCACCAGCATGAACCACGGCTTCGCGGTCGAACGCGAAAGCCTGCCCGCCAACGCGCGCGAAACGCATGTGTCGCTGTTCGACGGCAGCAACTGCGGCTTCGAACTGACCGACACATCGGCATTCAGCGTCCAATACCACCCCGAAGCCAGCCCCGGCCCGCAGGACAGCCATTACCTGTTCGAACGGTTTGTGGGGGAGATGGCAAAGTGATTGCTTTGCTAGCCCTTACTTTGTCTGCCAACGCCTTCGTCACAGTTTGTAATACCCGATCCGACACGTGTTCCAGTCGGCAGCAGGCTATTTCATCCCGAGCGGCGCATTGTGGAACAAGCGTCACTTTTGGACCCTACACTCACAGACATCCGTCGCCAAACAAGGACAGAGACGCGATTGTCATCGTGCAAGACGCGGCATTTTTTGTGGTTACTCCTGCAAGATCTGCAACGTCGGCACAACTAAATTGCCTCAAGGACGATAAGGCGCCGTCGCCATTGTTCGTCGCTCCTCTGATTGAAAAGCAATAATGCCCAAACGCACTGACATCTCATCCATCCTCATCATCGGTGCCGGGCCCATCGTCATCGGGCAGGCGTGCGAGTTCGATTATTCGGGCACGCAGGCGGTCAAGGCGTTGAAGGCCGAGGGGTATCGTATCGTCCTGGTCAATTCGAACCCGGCGACGATCATGACCGATCCCGAACTGGCCGACGCCACCTATATCGAGCCGATCACGCCCGAAATCGTCGCCAAGATCATCGAAAAGGAACGCCCTGACGCCGTCCTTCCCACGATGGGCGGGCAGACCGCGCTCAACACGGCGCTCGCGCTGTTCAACGACGGCACGCTGGCGAAATACGGCGTCGAGATGATCGGTGCGGATGCCGAGGCCATCGACAAGGCCGAGGACCGGATGAAGTTCCGCGAGGCGATGACCAAGATCGGCCTCGAAAGCGCGCGCTCGGGCATCGCGCATACATATGATGAGGCGCTGGAAATCCTCGAGCGCACCGGGCTGCCCGCGGTTATCCGCCCCAGCTTCACCATGGGCGGGACGGGCGGCGGCATTGCGTACAACCGTGCCGAGTTCGAGGAGATCGTGCGCGGTGGGCTCGATGCGTCGCCGACCACCGAGGTGCTGATCGAGGAATCGCTGCTCGGCTGGAAAGAGTACGAGATGGAGGTGGTGCGCGACAAAAACGACAACGCTATCATCATCTGTTCGATCGAAAACATCGACCCGATGGGCGTCCATACCGGCGATTCGATCACCGTCGCGCCCGCGCTGACGCTGACCGACAAAGAATATCAGATCATGCGCAACGCGAGCATCGCGTGCCTGCGTGAAATCGGGGTCGAGACCGGTGGGTCGAACGTGCAGTTCGCGGTAAACCCCGCCGACGGCCGCCTGATCGTTATCGAAATGAACCCGCGCGTGTCGCGGTCCTCGGCGCTGGCGTCGAAGGCGACGGGGTTCCCGATTGCCAAGGTCGCGGCGCTGCTCGCGGTCGGTTACACGCTCGACGAGATCATGAACGACATCACCGGCGCGACGCCCGCGTCGTTCGAACCGACCATCGATTATGTCGTGACCAAAATCCCGCGCTTTGCCTTCGAGAAGTTCAAGGGGGCGGAGCCGCTGCTCTCGACCGCCATGAAGAGCGTCGGCGAGGTCATGGCCATCGGGCGGAATATTCACGAGTCGATGCAAAAGGCGTTGCGGGGCCTCGAAACTGGTTTGTCGGGTTTCAACCAGGTCGATGCGCTGGTCGGTGCGCCGCGCGACGAAATCATTGCCGCGCTGAGCCGCGCGACGCCCGACCGGCTGCTGGTCGCAGCACAGGCGTTGCGCGAAGGTCTGAGCGTCGCGGACATCCATGCGGTGTCGAAATTCGACCCGTGGTTCCTCGACCGGCTGGCCGAAATCGTCGCGGCGGAGGACGGGGTCGTTGCGAACGGCCTGCCGCAGGATGCCGACGGGCTGCGGCGGCTGAAAGCGATGGGCTTTTCCGACAAGCGTCTCGCCTGGCTCGCGCTGCGCGGATCGGGCCTGCGCGAGGGCACGCGGCAGGCCTTCGGGCGCGCGTCGGGCCTGATCGGCGAGGCAGTGCGCGCGATGACCGGCGGGGCGAGCGAGGCCGATGTCCGCGCGCTGCGCCACCGGCTGGGCGTGCGCCCCGTGTTCAAGAGGATCGACACCTGTGCGGCGGAATTCGCCGCGCCCACCGCGTACATGTATTCGACTTACGAAGCGCCGAGTTTCGGCACGCCGGAGTGCGAAGCCGCGCCGAGCGACCGCGAGAAGATCGTCATTCTGGGCGGCGGACCCAACCGGATCGGGCAGGGGATCGAATTCGATTATTGCTGCTGCCACGCCTGCTTTGCGCTGGCGGATGCGGGCTATGAGACGATCATGGTCAACTGCAACCCGGAGACAGTGTCGACCGATTATGATACGTCGGACCGCCTGTATTTCGAGCCGTTGACCGCTGAGGACGTCCTCGAAATCCTGCACGTCGAGCAGCAGAACGGCACGCTGAAGGGCGTGATCGTCCAGTTCGGCGGGCAGACGCCGCTCAACCTCGCCAAGGCGCTGGAAGAGGCGGGGATTCCGATTCTCGGCACCAGCCCCAAAGCCATCGATCTCGCCGAAGACCGCGAGCAATTTGCGGCGCTGGTCACGCGGCTTGGGCTGAAACAGCCCGACAACGGCATCGCGCGCAGCCGGGACGAGGCGGTCGCGGTCGCAACCCGCATTGGCTACCCGGTGCTGATGCGGCCCAGCTTCGTGCTCGGCGGTCGCGCGATGGAAATCGTCGATACCGAGGCGCAGCTCGAGCATTATATTGCGACCGCCGTGCAGGTGTCGGGCGATGCGCCGGTGCTGATCGACCGCTATCTGCGCGACGCGGTCGAAGTCGATGTCGATGCGATTGCCGATGGAAAACAGGTGGTTGTCGCCGGTATCCTCCAGCATATCGAGGAGGCCGGCGTCCATTCGGGCGACAGTGCGTGCTCGCTGCCGCCGTACAGCCTCGCCCCCGAAATCGTCGCCGAGATCGCGCGGCAGGCCGAAGTACTGGCGACGGCCTTGTCGGTGCGCGGCCTGATGAATGTGCAGTTCGCGGTCAAGGACGGCGAAGTCTATATCATCGAGGTCAACCCGCGTGCGTCGCGGACGGTGCCGTTCGTCGCCAAGGCAATCGGCGCGCCCATCGCCAAGATCGCGGCGCGTGTGATGGCGGGCGAGATGCTGGCGGACCTGCCGCCGATCGACCTCGACATCCCGCATATCGCGGTGAAGGAGGCCGTCTTCCCGTTCGCGCGCTTCCCGGGCGTTGATCCAGTTCTTTCACCGGAAATGAAAAGTACCGGCGAAGTCATGGGGATCGATAGCGATTTTGCGCGTGCCTTTGCCAAGGCGCAGCTTGGGGCAGGCACGATCCTGCCTGCCTCGGGCAAGCTGTTCGTTTCGGTCAAGGACACCGACAAGCCGGTCGTCCTGCCAGCGGTACGCCAACTCGCGGCCCTCGGATTCACCGTGATCGCGACCGACGGTACCGCGCGCTATCTGGCGGGCGAGGGCGTCACGGTCGAGCGCGTCAACAAGGTCGCCCAGGGGCGCCCGCACATCGTCGATCGCGTTGTTGATGGCGATATCGCGCTGATCTTCAACACGACCGAAGGCTGGCAGTCGCTGAAAGACAGCGAAAGTATCCGCCGGGCAGGGCTGATGAACAAGGTGCCGCAGTTCACCACGGCATCGGCGTCTGTCGCAGCAGTACAGGCGATTGCTGCACTGCAAAACAGCGACCTTGAAGTTCGGCCTCTTCAGTCTTATCATCTTCGGCTCGCAAGCTGACTCCCGACAGATGCGACGATGACAGGCTCCGGTGCGTTACCGGGGTCTCAACAGGGTTTTGACCGAGGGGTTTTGCGAAGATGGCGACGGTAGACAAGATGCCGATGCTGATCGAGGGGCAGCGGATGCTCAACGAACAGCTGGTGCTGCTGAAAGCCGAGCGGCCCGAGGTGATCGACGCCATCGAGGAAGCGCGCGCGCACGGCGACCTGTCCGAAAACGCTGAATATCACGCGGCAAAGGAACGTCAGGGCCAGATCGAGGCGATGATCGTCGATATCGAGTCGAAGCTCAGCCGCGCGACGATCATCGATCCGAAGGAACTGTCGGGCGACAAGATCGTCTTCGGCGCGACGGTGACGTTGCTCGACGATGACGACAAGCCGGTCAAATACCAGATCGTCGGCGAAACCGAGGCCGATGCCAAGGCGGGCCGCATTTCGTATAATTCGCCGCTCGGTCGTGCGCTGATCGGGCGCAAATCGGGTGACGACATCGAAGTCTCGGTGCCCGCCGGCGACCGTTATTATTCGGTGTCGAAGATCGAGTTTATCTGAACGTGCAGCCGTCCCGTCCCTTGCGGGCGACGGCGGCCATCGCGGTTGTCACGGCGCTGGCGTTCGTGGCGCAGGGTTTCGCCGGTCCGCATGTCATTTTGCAGGGCGGATTCATTCCCGCGCGGTTCAGCGAAGTCGCGCCGTTCACCGCTGTCCCCTTTGCGCTGACGCCGTTGACTGCAACACTGCTGCATGGCGGCTGGCTCCACCTCGGGTTCAACCTGCTAATGCTCGTCTATTGCGGACGGCAGGTGGAGGGCGTGCTCGGCGGGCTGCGGCTGGTCATCCTGTATATTGTCGGCGCTTACGGTGCGGCGCTCGGACAGTTCCTGATCGATCCCGGCTCGACCGGCCCGATGATCGGCGCGAGCGGGGCGATATCGGCAGTGGTCGGGACATACGCGCTGATGTTCGGGCGCGGGCAGGTCAAACGCATCGGCCCGGTGCCGGGGGTCGTCGTGCGTGCGCTGTGGCTCGCGGTGGCGTGGACGATCCTGCAATGGGGCATCGGCTTCGCCAGCGGCGGCACCGCCTCGCCGATTGCATTCGCCGCGCATATTGGCGGGTTCGTGACCGGGCTGGCGCTGGCCTATCCGCTACTCGAATGGCGGTATCGCTACGGCTAGGCGGTTATGTCCGGTTCGAGCAGCCGGTGCAGGTGCACGACGACATAGCGCATCTCGGCATCGTCGACCGTCTTTTGCGCCGCACCGCGCCATGCTTTTTCGGCGGATTTGAAATCGGGAAAAATCCCGACCACGTCGAGTTTCGACGGATCCTTGAAATCCAGGGTTTGGGGGTCGGTCACGCGGCCGCCGAAGACGAGGTGGAGTTTGCTCATGCGCCGCGCCGTAGCGTCATTCCGACGGCAAATCACCGCTTTTCTTGATCCTGGTCCGGTGCGCGGCGCGTAGCACGATGGCCGAAGCGATTGCCGCTGCGCCGCCGACTGCCGCGGTTATACGACGCCGCTTGGTAATACCGCGCTTCAGCAGGACGCGACCGGCACGTGCCGCGAGCAATTCTGCGGCCTCTGCAACCAGCAAACGCGGTGCCAGACGCCCGCGCAACTTGTGCGAGGTGTCGATCATCGCCTGTCGCGCCGAATCGCGTGCCTCGGTGGCCGCTTCGAGCTCGCGGGTTTCCTTCATCGGCCTATCCTTCCCGGGTCAGCTTACGCAATTGCAGCCGTCCCGCCTGGGCAGCGATCGCCGCCACCAAGACGGCCACTGCAACGACGATTGCGGTCGCCCAGCCGGCACCGACGACGGGCGTCAGCGCGAACATTGCCCCGACCAGCAAGGCGACCAGTGTTCCGGCCAGCAGCGTTGCCGACAGCGTCAGCAGGCCGAGCCCGATCGCCGCAACGATCAGCCGCCGCCGGGCCTCGGCGCGAAACACAGCCGCCTCGGCATTAAGCCAGTCGCGACCGTCGTCGACCAGTTCGGCGAACAGGTCGGGCACCGATTGGCGACCGGCGGCGTCGCCGTTCACGACGGGGCTGTCATCGACCGGATCGACCGTCGCCCCGGCCAAGTTCTAGGCTCCGGTATCGTCGGAAGATTTTTTGGCGGAACCCCTGAACATCGACACGACAAAAAGGCCGATGGCAGCGACGGCACCGATCGCGATGGCAGGACGCTTGCGGACGAAGGCGGTGGTGTCCGCCACAATGTCGTCGACATCCTTGTTCTGCAGCGTCGTCGCCGCGTTCGACACGGTCGAGGCGGCCTTTCGTGCATAGTCGCCGTATTGGGTGCCGACGCGCTCATCGACAACCGATGCCGCACTTTCCGCGAGCTTCGAGATTTCGCCGAGCGCCTCGGCGGCCATGTCCTTGCCCTGCGTCGCGGCCTTTCGCGCCGAATCGATGGCTTCGGAACCGAGCGCCGACGCCTGCTCCTTGACCTTCGCCACACTCAGTTTGGCATCGTCGATAGCGGGCGTGGCAACGGCAACGATTTCCTTTGCGGTCTCGGCGACCGCTTCCTTCGTTTTGGGGGTACGGGCCATCGAGTGAAACTCCTTGGTTGGCAGGCGGCAGGTGCAAGCAAGATAGTGCAGCGCACAAGAACTGCCAGTCCCCAATCGTTACGGTTTGCGCTGTGTGTGCGGCTCAACTAGAGGCGCGGGCGCTTTGTTCCCTCCCAGCCAGCAGCGAGCCAGCCGACCATGACCGCAATCCTCGATATCCACGCCCGCCAGATCATCGACAGCCGGGGCAACCCGACGGTGGAGGTCGATGTCCTTCTCGAGGATGGCAGCTTCGGGCGTGCCGCTGTGCCGTCGGGGGCCTCGACCGGGGCCTATGAGGCCGTCGAACTGCGCGACGGCGACAAGACGCGTTTCCTGGGCAAGGGCGTCGAAAAGGCGGTCGAAGCGGTTAACGGCGATATTGCGGGCGAACTCGTCGGCCTCGACGCCGAGGACCAGGGCGAAGTCGATGCGGCGATGATCGCCCTCGATGGCACGCCCAACAAGGCACGGCTCGGCGCGAACGCGATCCTGGGCGTCAGCCTCGCCACGGCGAAAGCTGCGGCGGACGCGCGCGGCCTGCCGCTTTATCGATATGTCGGCGGCGTCGGCGCGCATGTGCTGCCGGTGCCGATGATGAACATCATCAACGGGGGGATGCACGCCGACAATCCCATCGATTTCCAGGAATTCATGGTGATGCCGGTGGGCGCCTCGAACCTGTTCGAGGCGGTTCGCATGGGCAGCGAGATCTTTCACAAGCTGAAGAAGAAGCTGCATGACAAGGGGCTGGCGACGGCCGTGGGCGACGAAGGCGGCTTTGCGCCGAACCTCGCCAGCGCGCCCGAGGCGCTCGACTTCATCATGGCGAGCGTCGAGGCGGCGGGTTACAAGCCCGGCGACGATGTCGTGCTGGCGCTCGACTGTGCCGCGACCGAATATTTCCGCGACGGGGCATACCGGTTCGATGGGGAAGGCGTCGTGCGCAGCCCCGCCGAGAATGCGGCTTATCTTGCCGACCTTTGCGCCAAATACCCCATCGCCTCGATCGAGGACGGCATGAGCGAGGACGATTTCGAGGGGTGGAAGGCGCTCACCGATCTTATCGGGCGAAAGGTCCAGCTGGTCGGCGACGACCTGTTCGTGACCAATGTCGACCGGCTGGCAATGGGCATCGAGAAGGGCCTCGCCAATTCGTTGCTGGTCAAGGTCAACCAGATCGGGACGCTGACCGAAACTCTTGCTGCGGTGTCGCTCGCGCAGCGCAGCGGATACACGGCCGTCATGTCGCACCGTTCCGGCGAGACCGAGGATGCGACGATTGCCGACCTCGCGGTCGCGACCAATTGCGGGCAGATCAAGACGGGGTCGCTGGCGCGGTCCGACCGGTTGGCCAAGTACAACCAGCTGATCCGCATCGAGGAAGAACTCGACGGGCAGGCCGAATATGCAGGCCGTGCCATTTTTTCCACGAAACAGGGTTGATTCGGCGAATCGGCTGTGATTCAAGGGGTTGGTGGCGAAGTCTAAAACCTTCTGGATCAATCTGCGCGCAGCGGCTGCCCCGGCGGCAGCGCTGATTGTCGTCGCCTTTTTCGGCGGATATGCGTTGCTAGGGCCCAATGGCGCATTGGCATGGGGCGATTATTCGCGCCAGCTCAAGGAACGCAATGCCCAGCTCGACCGCGTCGAAAAGGCGCGGGGCGAACTGGCCAACCGTGTCGCGTTGCTCGACGGACGTCATGCCGACCGCGACCTTGCCGATGAATTGGTGCGCCGCGATCTGGGGCTGGTCGAACCGGGCGAACGGGTTATTCGCTGGAAATAACCGATACGGTTTCCTGACACTTTTCTAATACGCCAGATACGAAAACTATCGCCTTTACCGTAGCGTCAACTTGCGCGGTCATCGCCGGGGCGCTTATAGCAATGTCGATAACAGCACCCGGGAAAGGCTCGTCTGTGGCAAAAGCCGCCGCCAAGGCAGAAACATCCGCTATCGCCCGTCCGCCAGAGCCGCAGCGCTACCAGGCAACTACCGAAGAAATGATGTTGTTTTACCGGCAGATGCTGCTCATCCGCCGGTTCGAGGAAAAGGCGGGTCAGCTGTACGGCCTCGGCCTGATCGGGGGGTTCTGTCACCTCTATATCGGCCAGGAGGCGGTTGCGGTCGGTCTGCAGTCGGCGCTGACCATCGGGCTGGATTCGGTCATCACCGGCTATCGCGACCACGGCCACATGCTGCTCTGCGATATCGAACCGAAGGTGGTCATGGCCGAGCTGACCGGCCGTGCGGCGGGCATATCGCGCGGCAAGGGCGGGTCGATGCACATGTTCGACGTCGCCAAGGGGTTTTACGGCGGGCATGGCATTGTCGGCGCGCAGGTGTCGTTGGGCGCGGGCCTGGGCTTCGCGCATAAATACCGGGGCGATGGCGGCATCGCGATTGCCTATTTCGGCGATGGTGCTGCGAACCAGGGGCAGGTCTACGAGAGCTTCAACATGGCAGCGCTGTGGAAGCTGCCGATCGTGTTCGTCATCGAGAACAACGGCTATGCCATGGGCACCAGCACCGCGCGCGGCAGTTCCGAAACCGATTTCCACCGGCGCGGCGAGAGTTTCCGCCTTCCCGGCATCCAGGTCGACGGGATGGACGTGCTCGCGGTACGCGGTGCCGCCGAGGCGGCATTCAAATGGGTGCGCGACGGCAACGGGCCGGTGCTGATGGAGCTCAAGACGTACCGCTACCGCGGACATTCGATGTCCGATCCGGCGAAATACCGCAGCCGCGACGAGGTCCAGTCGATGCGCGACCAGCACGATCCCATCGAGGGCCTGAAAAAAACGCTCGAGGCGGCTGGCGTCACGGACGATGCGCTGAAGGCCATCGACAAGGAAATCCGTACGCTGGTCGCCGAAGCTGCCGATTTCGCCGAACAATCGCCCGAGCCGGATTTGAGCGAACTCCATACCGACGTGCTGGTGGGGCAATATTAATGGCAATCGAACTGAAAATGCCCGCGCTGTCGCCGACGATGGAAGAGGGGACGCTGGCGAAATGGCTCGTGAAAGCGGGCGATACGGTCAAATCGGGCGACATCCTTGCCGAGATCGAGACCGACAAGGCGACAATGGAATTCGAGGCGGTCGACGAGGGGACGATTGCGACCATTCTGGTTGCAGAGGGCACCGACAATGTGAAGGTCGGCACGGTCATCGCAACCATGGCGGGCGAAGGCGAAACGGCGGCTCCTGCTGCCGTCGCTGCACCGGTGGCGGCGCCTGAACCTGTTGCGGCTCCGGTGCCTGCGCCTGTCGCGGCCCCTGCGCCGGTCGTGGCCGCACCGGAAGTCCCTTCGGGTCCGACCGTCAAAGTCACCCTCCGCGAAGCGCTGCGCGACGGCATGGCCGAGGAAATGCGCGCCGACGACCGCGTGTTCGTGATGGGCGAGGAAGTCGCCGAATATCAGGGCGCGTACAAGGTCACCCAGGGGCTGCTCGAGGAGTTCGGCGCACGACGCGTTATCGATACGCCGATCACCGAATACGGGTTCGCCGGCATCGGCACGGGGGCCGCGATGGGGGGCTTACGTCCCGTCGTCGAGTTCATGACCTTCAACTTCGCGATGCAGGCCATCGACCACATCATCAATTCGGCCGCGAAAACCAACTATATGTCGGGCGGCCAGATGCGCTGTCCGGTGGTGTTCCGCGGTCCCAATGGTGCCGCCGCGCGGGTCGGTGCGCAACACAGCCAGAATTACGGTCCGTGGTATGCCAGCGTCCCCGGTCTGATCGTGATCGCGCCCTATGATGCCGCCGATGCCAAGGGGCTGCTGAAGGCGGCAATCCGCTGCGAAGATCCGGTGGTCTTCCTCGAAAACGAGCTGCTCTACGGACGCAGTTTCGACGTGCCGGAGGGCGATGTCGTCGTCCCCATCGGCAAGGCGCGCATCATGCGTCCCGGCAAGAGCGTGACCATCGTGAGCTATTCGATCGGCGTCGGTCTCGCGCTCGAAGCCGCCGAAAGGCTGGCCGGCGAGGGCATCGATGCCGAAGTTATCGATCTCCGCACGCTGCGTCCGCTCGACACCGCGACGGTGCTGGCGAGCCTCAAAAAGACCAACCGCATGATTGTGGTCGAGGAGGGCTGGCCGGTGTGCTCGATCGCGTCCGAAATCTGCACGGTCGCGATGGAGCAGGGCTTCGACGACCTCGACGCGCCGGTGATGCGCGTCACCAACGAGGACGTGCCGATGCCTTATGCCGCGAATCTCGAAAAGGCGATGCTGGTCAACGCCGACCGCATCGTCGCGGCGGCAAAGGCGGTCTGCTACTGCTGAGGCTCAGCAGGTCCGCCGCGTAACGGCAGGCGTGTTCTGGAACAGTCCGAAATCCTCGGCGGACGTCGTTGCCGCAACGGTCGAGACGCCCAGCTGGCGCGGATCGCGGACGATGAATGCGCCCTTATAGGTGATGACCTGGTTGTCGACGCGTAGCCCGAAGTACTGGAGTCCCTGCGCGAACGGCTCGACGATCGCGTCATAGTCATAGGCGACTTCGACGAAGATGACCGCGTTGCTCGCCGGGGCCTGCACCTGCTGTCCCGCGAGGCCCATGCCGGTGAATGACGTGCCAGTCTTGCCGTTGCCGGCCGTCCCGTAGGACGAGTTCCACGACTTGTTTCCCCAGCAGCGCTGCCACGCGATCCACTGACCGCCGGCGCTGTTTTGCTGCAGGCTCGACACGATGATACGACCGCGGTTCTGCATGTCGATCGGTGCGCCCTGGATGCGCGCCGCCTCGAAGGTGTCGTTGATGTCGCCTTCATAGACCTTTTTGAGCGCAAGGCCGTTGTTCTCGCCCACGCGCGCGGCATTGTCGGCGACCATCATGCCGATCTGGCTGACGCGCATGCGGGTGACGGCGAGGTTGGCGATCTCGACCCCGCCCAGACCGATGCCCAGCAGCACCGGCAGGCCATAGGCGAATTCGATCAGCGCCAGCCCCGACGCGTCGCGGCGCAGCGCGCGCATCAGGGGGCGCAAGCCGCCGGAACGGCGGTGCAGCGAGGCGGCGATATCGGTCACGTACAGTTCCTCGTCGGGCCGGTCGTGCGTGCGGCCTGGTTGTTGTAGGGCTGGTTCCGCAGCACCGTGGATGACTTGATCGTCTGATATTGCGACGCGCCGAACAGCGAATTGACCGGGAACAGCGAGCGATAGGTTACCTGGGCTGTGTAGAGCACGACATCGTCCGCCCCGCCTTGGCCCGCCTGTGCGCCATCGTCCCAACTGTTGCTGTTGTTGACGTCGACATAGGTATAGGTCGTGCCGCCTGAAGGAGCCGCGCACTGGCCGCCCGGGCCGGTCGACGGTTCCATCTTGCCCGAACTTGAAAAGTCCTTGAAATTGCGCCGGGTGAAGGTGAAGTTGCTGTCGGTCACCGACGCATTCACCTGCCGGAACGAGTTCTTGACCTTCTCGTCGAGCGCGGCACTGACCGTCGCGACCGAGCCGGATTCGAGCGTCGCATCGCGCGCGGCTTTTTGCACGGCCCCTTCGAACATGGCCTTGGCGTAAAGCCGGTAGGTCATGTCGAGCAGGCCCATGATGACGAGCAGCAGGGCAGGAGCAACCAGCGCGAATTCGACGAGCGCCGCCCCCCGCTTGTCGGCGCGTAGCCGTTTGATCAGCGCGTTCATCGGGCGAGCCTCAGTTCGGCGATCTGCGACGCAATGGCCTGGAACTGTGCGCGCAAGGAGGCGGTGTCGGTCGCCACATAGGACTTGCCGCTGTCCGCGCAGCTGACCAGGTTCGGCGGATTGCTTGTCCCGAACGCGATCGTCCAGATGGTCATGTTGTTCGCCCGCGCCGCGTTGCACATCGCCACGAACCGTGCGTTGTGGCGGTTGATCAGGTCGCTCTGCGACGGCGTGTTGCCCGAACCCGACACGCGCCGGTCGATTTCCTCGAAGCCGTGCGCGTTATAGATGCTTGGCGGCGTCACCATGTCGCCGTCGGTCATGAAGATCAGATGGCGACTGATCGGCTTGCCATTGGGTGCGGTCGTGTTCTCGCTCGCCCACATGCCTGTCGGCGACAGCAATCGCGCGCCCCATGCCATGCCGAGGTCGTGGAATGTATTGCCGTTGGCAACCAGCGAGTTGACGTAGTTCTGTACATCTGCCCGTGCGCGCACTGCCAGCTTGCTTGCCGCGACTGGGCACCATGTCGCCACACTGCGCCACGGATTGGGTTGAGCCGACCCGTATTCGCTGATTGCGGGGCGGTTCGTCGTGGTGTTGAGGACAGTGGCGGTCGTGTCGCGGTCGTAGACCAGCTCGGGCCACATCGGACGCCACATCGTGGCATTGTTGAACGGCGTGGTCAGGATATCCATGTCCCAGGCACCCGACGGGATCGTCGCATAGGTCGCCTGCGCGACCGTATCGCGTTCCTCGACGCAACCGTCATAAACCGAGGACTGACCCGGTACCGTCGAACCCGGCGTGTTGACTAGCGCCACCATGTCATAGCTGCCCGAATTCGGCACCGATCCCGTCGGTGTCGCATTGGCGGCGTAGACGTTGACGACGGTGCCCGTCCGCATCGTCGAGACGTCGTAGCTGACCGGCTTATAGTCCCAGCTTGTGAAGCCGTAGCGGCCGTTGAGCGCATAGCTGGTCGTCGCGGTGCGATAGCGACGCGTGCAGGTCTGGTTGCCGCTGTAAGTGTTCGAGACGCGCTCGTAGAACACCTGCGTCACCGTCGCCGGTGCACCACTCTGCTGGAATACGTCGTTCGTCGGCAAGGTCGGATTGCCCGCCGGATTCGGACTGAATCCCGAAAAGGCAAGGTTGTTGCCATAGGCGGTGCAGTTGGTGTTGCTGATCGTGCTGCCGTAGTTCTGGTTGGTCCAGCCGTTATAGGTCGTCGTCGGGTGGTAGCCCGGCGTCGTCATGTTCGCGGTGCGCGACTGGTAGGTCCAATTGTCTACCATCCAGTTCAGCGGCAGGATTTCCTGGTTGGTGAACGGATCGAGTCCGACGTTGACTGCGGCGGAATAGGGCACGAAGCCGATCCGGAAGCGCGCGTCGCTGCTCGTCGCGTTGTTGATCGTGTCATAGAAATCGAGCACTGCCGAGCGCAGCCCGACAATCTTGGAACCCGGACCTGAACCGCAATTGCTGTCGTCGGGGCAGTTCGCCATGGAGCCGGTGACGTCGAGCACCATCATGACATCGGTGTTCGAAATCTCGAGCTTGGCCTCGCACTGGACGGCCAGATCGATGTATTCGGTGCCGAAAATCTTCGTGATCGTCATTGGCACTCGCGCGGTCGCGGTGGCCTCGACCTGCCCGTCCGACGTCGCTGCGGGGGTGAATGCGATGTTGGTCGCGCCTGCCGTGCCGGTAGCAAAGTTGGTGTTGAAGAACTTGCTGCCCAGTTGCGACGAATTCGAATCGAGCGTTGCGCCCGCCATCGAGCGCCGCGCCGCGAGGACACCGGCGTCGCACGCCTGCTGCAGGCGCGACTTGATGAGGTACGACCGGCCGATGTCGACGGCAGAGCCGACCATGCCCGCGAGCGGAATCGTCGCCATCGCGATCATCGCGAGCGTATTGCCGCTTGTGTCGCGACGCAGGCGGGTCAATATCCCGCTGTATTCGCGTGGCACGCCCTGTGTCGCCGGAGAGAATTTCATGCCCCTGAGCCCATCTGGATTAGCTGTATTTGGCGTCAGATGCGACGATCAGGGATAAGGGTGGCTGAAGCGAAAGGGTTAACTCCCGGTTTGCCCTGTTTTGTTGCATGATCGAACCGACCGATCCCGACCGCGCCTTTGCGCTGGGGCATGTGCCGGGGGCGCAGCGTGCAGCCGTTGCGGCGCTGTGGGCGCTTGACGAACAACTGGGACAGATCGTCGCCTCGACGACCCAGCCGATGGTCGGGCAGATGCGCCTCTTGTGGTGGCGGGAAGTGCTGATTTCCGGGGTTTCCGGCCATCCTTTGCTGGCCGAACTGACGTCAGTTCGGGCCTGCGGGATCGACACCGAAGCGCTCGGCACGATCGTCGAGGGATGGGAAGAACTGCTCGAACCGCTCCCGCTGTCGGAGGCGCAACTGGCGGCCTATGCGGCGCAACGCGGGACACAATTATTTGCACTGACCGCACAGATTTGTGACGTCACTTGTCCAGCCGAAGCAGGGGCAGGGTGGGCGCTGGCCGATTTCGGGTTCCGTTGTTCGGATCCGGTGACGTCATCGCGCGCGCTGGGCCTGGCACGCGAAATCCTCGCAACCGCCGAGCCCCGACGACTGTCGCGACCGTTACGGATTCTGGTACGGTTGGCGCAGGGCGATGTTACCGCAGGCAAGAAAACCGTCCGGTCGCGGTGGAAATTGTTGCGGAGTGTTGCCTAGCCACTTCAAACGCGCCTAGCCTTGTCTTTGAAGGGGCGAGTCGAATGGGGCGGTTTCTTGCAGGTGTTGCGGCGGCATTGTTGCTCGTCACGGGCGGCTTCTTCATCTGGCGCGCTCAGGCGGATCGCGGGACGGTAATACCAGCGCTTGCAGCCACCCCTGCAGAAGCGCCGATGGGTCTTGCCGATCTCGCCGGACCGCCTGCCGCCAGCGAACGCACGCGTGAGGAGAAACGGTTCGCGCGGTACGACAAGGACAGAAACGGGGCCGTTGCGCGCGAGGAATATCTGCTCGCGCGGCGCAAGAATTTCGCCAAGCTCGACCTCAATGGCGACGGACGGCTCGGGTTCGAGGAATATGCCGTAAAAGCAGTCGCCAAATTCGCTGCCGCCGACAAGGACAAGAGCGGCGCGCTGGGTCCGGCGGAATTCGCGCTGACCCGTGTGGTTCGCAAGTCTGCGCCGAAATGCGCGTGCAAGCCCGCTATACGGACTCCGGCTGCGGCACCGGCTGCCGAGGATGCACCGGAAGAGCAGTGATCCATTCGCCCAGATGTTCGCGCGCGCGGGCGGAATACATCCGCTTGCGGTCGGCTTTGCCGGTCTTTTTGGTCAGCTCCAGTGGGGGGAACAGGCCGAAGTTGACGTTCATCGGTTGATAGGTCGCGACGTCCGCCCCGCCGGTGATGTGTGCCAGCAACGCGCCGAACGCGGTCGTCGGCGGGGGCAGGGAAATGACGTCACCGGCCAGCTCCGCCGCCGCGAACCGCCCCGCGAGCAGACCGATGGCGGCGCTCTCCAGATACCCCTCGCACCCGGTGATCTGGCCGGCAAAGCGGATGTGCGGCGCGGATTTCAGGCGCAAGGTCGGGTCGAGCAGCACCGGAGACTTGATGAAGGTGTTGCGGTGCAAGCCCCCCAGTCGCGCGAATTCGGCGTTCTGCAGCCCCGGGATCATCCGGAACACGCGGACCTGTTCGGCATGTTTCAGCTTGGTCTGGAACCCGACGATATTCCACAGTGTGCCGAGCGCATTGTCCTGCCGCAGCTGCACCACGGCCCAGGGCCAGCGCCCGGTCTTCGGGTTGTCGAGCCCGACCGGTTTCATCGGCCCGAAGCGCAAGGTGTCGAGGCCGCGTTCGGCCATCACCTCGATCGGCATGCAACCGTCGAAATAGGGGACGTTTTCCCATTCCTTATACTCGGTCTTTTCGCCCGCGATCAGCGCCGCGTGGAAGGCGAGATATTCGTCCTTGGTCATCGGGCAATTGATGTAGTCCGCGCCCCCCTTGTCCCAGCGCGCGGCGCGCCAGCAGATGTCCATGTCGATGCTGTCGTGATGGACGATGGGGGCGAGTGCGTCGAAGAAGGCGAGGCTTTCCTCGCCGGTCTCCGCACCGATAGCTTGGGCGAGCAACGGCGCGGTGAGCGGCCCTGTAGCGATAATGGCGGGTCCGGCGGGCAATGTGTCGACCCGTTCGCGGATCAGGTCGATATTGGGATGCGCTGCAATCGCCGCCGTCACCCCACCCGAATAGCCGTCGCGGTCGACCGCGAGCGCCGACCCCGCCGGCACGCGGTGCGCGTCGGCCTCTCGCATGATGAGCGACCCCAGGGTCCGCATTTCCTGATGCAGCAGACCGACCGCATTGGACTCGGCATCGTCGGAACGGAACGAGTTCGAGCAGACCAGCTCGGCGAGGTCGGTCGTCCGGTGGGCGGCGGTGACGTCACCGCCTGCACCCCCGCGCATTTCGGACAGGCGGACGCGGTATCCCGCTTGCGCCAGCTGCCAAGCCGCCTCCGACCCCGCCATGCCGCCGCCGATGATGTGGATGTCGTGAGTCAAAAATCGGGTCCGATATTTTTGCGGGAATGCACCAGATAGCTTTGAACGATCGTGCGTAACATTACCAACCTCACCCACATCGACCCTGTAAATCGCAATTCGACCCGCCTAAGCGAATCGACCGCGAGGGGAACATGGCAAGAACCTTGCGTGTAGGACAGGGGCTGTTGCCAGCCTCGTCATTTTCGCGTGGACGGGAAAGACGGGGTAAAGCTTTCCCAGGCACTATTCCCATGTCGTCAGGCGGTGTGCCACCAGAGCGCAGCTTGCGCCGGTCATTGCAAAGGCAGCTCCGAACATTCCCGACGCGTCGGGAATGAATGCGAACGGTAGCCCCGCCGAACCGGCCCCGGCCAGCGCCCAGGCAACCGGGAACCGCAAGGCAAAATTGCCGATGCCGATACCGTGCATGAACCAGGTACCGATCAGATTGGGCACCACCGAAAGTACGAAGCCGAACAGGGTCGAAGCGAAGACCATCATGATCACACCGCCAGCGACATCAGCACTGGCGCCGAATTTATAGGTCGCGGGCATTTCCGTCGCCCAAGCGGCAAGCGCGTACGACGCGAGAAATGCCGGGCCGGCGGCGAGCGATGCGAACATCGCCCCCGCCCTATAGTGTCCCCTTCGCATCACCGGGCAACCGGTTGTGCCAAGCCCTGTTCGTAGAGCCAGCTGTTCACCTTGCGCCCGAATTGCGCGACTGCACCCATGTTGAAGAAGTGCATGGCGCCCAGCACCATGACGGCAAGGCCGACCTTGTTGCTAAGGAAGCGGATCGTGTCGGTGATCGTAACCGGTTCTGCGCCGAGGCTGAGCGTCAGCGTGATAAAGCCGATATTGACGAGGTAGAAACCGACCACGAGCAAGTGGTTGGTGGATTTGGCGACGTCGGCATTGTGGCCGAAGCACTGGATGAGAAAGACCTCGCCGTTTTTGGACAGTGTGCGGGCGACCCAGATCGTGATCGCAATGGTGATCGCGAGATACAGGGCATAGGCAGTTTCGACCATTGTATTCCCTTTCATTCCGTCATTTCTGTAATTAGAGAAGTTGCGAGATATGGCTTTGGTGTCATGTCATGGCGTCCTCCCGTCAGTCTTGGGGTTTGGTGCGGCCCGGAATGAACCGCGCGACCTTGCTGCCCAGCTTCATCAGCGCGACGAGCGTCGGCTTGGGCAGGCTGCGGACCTGTTCGTACCAGCCCGACAGCGTGCCGAGGAATTCGTGCATCCGCCCGATGCGTTCGCGGACGTGCTTGGGCAGCGCGTCGTTGAGTTGGGCACGGGCGGCGAGTTCGCCGAGCAGCGCCACTGTCGGGTCGATCTCGCGTTTCTTGCGCTCGGCAACGATCCGCATCAGCATGTCCCACAGGTCGGTCTCGGCGACGAAATGATCGCGCCTATCGCCGGTGACGTGGGTGCGACGGACGATGCCGTAACCCTGCAATTCCTTGAGGCCGGTCGACACATTCGAACGCGCAAGTTTCAGCGTGTCGACGATTTCCTCGGCGTGGAGCGGCCGGTCGCTGAGATAGAGCAGCGCGTGAATCTGGCTGACCGAGCGGTTGACGCCCCATTGCGTGCCCATTTCGCCCCAGTGGAGGATGAAGGCTTCGACTTCGGGGAAACGTTCGATATCCACGGGATCACGACTCGGCAGTAATTTCTGTAAAAACAGAAATGACAGACTTAAACGGCGACGTCAACTGCGGCGCTCGCTCCGGTAATAGCGATACCCGCACCACACCGCCGCCGCGTTGAGCAAGTGCCAGAGGGCGTGCCCCTGGATCAGGCTGTTGCCGTCGCACCAGACCCGCGTCAGGTCGGCGATCCAGATGGCGAAGGCGGCGGCTTGCAGGGCGATGCCGTAGAGATACCAGCGGACTTCGATGCCGGGGCGTTTGGGGCGGGCGAAGGTGAGTTCGATGGCGATATCTGCGATGAGGACGACGGCGAACAGCCAGCGGCGGGTTTCGGGGATCGCGATCAGGAAGCCGATGAGGACGGCGCAGAGCGCGAGGTAGAGCAGGACTGCGCCACTATCGCCCAGCGCGCGCCAGCGGCGGAAGGCGTATGTCAGCGTGAAGGCGCTGAAGAGATACATGCCGACGACGTCCCAGAACTGGCCCCACAGCGTGAGCGTGGCGTGGAGCAGGAAACTGCCGACGCCGATCAATATGGCGGTCAGCGCGAACCAGATCGCGGGGAAGGCCGCAAAGGGCGTGCGGGGGCTGGGGCGCCCTGCGACGAGGATGATCCAGAAGCCGACCGCGACGAAGCCGAACGACGACCAACTGTTGGCAGGTTGGAGGATCAATTCTCCGGCGCGGGGGACTTCGCAGAAGCAGTGGGTGGCGAGACAGGTCGCGGGGAGGAAGCGCGTCCAGTCGGGGCCGAGAGTAGCGACGAGCGCGTAGGTTGCGAGCGCCGTGAGGGCGGTGAGGAGGGCAGTGAGGGCGAGTTTTGCGGGCATCCTTCGACAACATTGGGCCGGTCGCTCATCAGCGGCAAGGCTCTATGCCCCCCTCCCTGAAGGGGTGAGGGAAATGCGAGCGTAGCGAGCGAGGGTGAGGGGTTGTGAAATCACGCATGCCCTCACCCTGCGCGGCGGGCAACGCCGCGCTGTCCCTCTCCCCTTCAGGGAGAAGGACGCCTTCAGCCCCGTTTCAGCTTCACCAGTGCGGTGTCGAGCGCTTGCAGGAACCGCGAGCGGTCGGCCTTGGCAAAGGGGGCCGGGCCGCCCACGATATCTCCGCCTGCGCGCAGATCGGCCATGATCGCGCGCGTCGCGACCGCGCCGCCGATCGAGGCGGCGGTGAACGGCTTGCCGGTCGGGGAAATGACCGTCGCGCCTGCCTTTACACAGCGGTCGGCGAGCAGGATGTCGGCGGTTATGACGATGCTGGCCGCGTTTGCGCGTTCGGCGATCCAGTCATCGGCCTCGTCGAAGCCGCTGCCGACGACAATGCGCTCGACGAGCGGATGGACGAGCACGCGGAAGGGTGAGTTGCTGACGATCTTTACCGCGACCTCGTGGCGCAGCGCGACCTTGTAGATCTCGTCCTTTACCGGACAGGCATCGGCGTCGACGAGGATGACGAGCGCCATGACCGGTTAGCGCGACGCGTGGCGCGGTTTACCCTTGTAGGGCGGCTTGCCGCCGCCGCCGGGTCCGGGCGCGCCGCGCGAAAGGGTCGGGCGGGCAGGGCGGTTGGCGCCGTTGCGCTGCGGACGACCGCCGCCGCCTTCATCGACGCCGGGCGTGGGCCCGTGATGCGGGGCGATGTGGATGCCGTCCTCGCCTTCGGTCCCCTTGGTGCGTTTCAGCGCGTCGGCGAACTTGTCGGCGGCGCTGCGTTTGACCTGGACATAGGTTTCGGACGCCGCAATGCGGATCGCGCCGATCTCGCCGCGCGTGATATGGCCGCGGCGGCAAAGCAACGGCAAAATCCAGCGCGGGTCGGCGTTATGGCGGCGGCCGCAGTCCATCTTGAACCAGATTGTGTCCTCGAAACCCTCGCGCGGGCCGGGGGCTTTCGCCGGACGCGCGTCGATCAGTTCCTCGGCCTGCGGCATTTTCGCGCGGTGCATGCGGACGAGCGCGGCGGCAATGTCTTCGGGGCTGCGTTCGGCGAGCAGGCGGGCGGCCAGCGCCTTGTCCTCGTCGTCGGTCTCCACGGGTTCGAGGAGGGCGTGGAGCAGGCGTTCGTGGTCCTGAGCGCGGATCGCCTCGGGCGTCGGCATCGAAATCCAGTCGGCGGTGACGCGGGCGTCGCGGAGCATGGCCTCGACCCGCCTGCGGCGCGGGTGGGGCACGATAAGGACGGCGGTGCCTTTCTTGCCTGCGCGCCCGGTGCGGCCCGAACGATGCTGGAGCGCGTCGGGATCGCGCGGGATTTCGACATGGATGACGAGCGTCAGCGTCGGCAGATCGATGCCGCGCGCGGCGACATCGGTGGCGACGCAGACCCGGGCGCGGCGGTCGCGCAGGGCTTGCAACGCCGCGTTGCGCTCGTTCTGGCTGTGCTCGCCCGACAGCGCGACGGCGGCGAACCCGCGCTCGATGAGGCTCGCGTGGAGATGGCGGACATTGTCGCGGGTGGCGCAGAACAGCATCGCCGAATCCGCTTCGTGGAAACGCAACAGGTTCACAACCGCGTTTTCGATATCCGACGGAGCCACGGTGACGCACTGATAGGCGATATCGCCGTGCCCGCGATCTTCGCCCACCGTCGAGATACGCAGCGCATCGCTTTGATAACGCTTGGCAAGGGCCACGATCGGCTTGGGCATCGTTGCCGAGAACAACAGGGTGCGGCGCACATTCGGCGTCGCGTCGAGAATCTGTTCGAGATCCTCGCGGAAGCCCATGTCGAGCATCTCGTCGGCCTCGTCGAGCACGGCGACGCGCAGCGCCGACAGGTCGAGCGCGCCGCGTTCGAGGTGATCGCGCAGGCGTCCGGGCGTGCCGACGACGATATGCGATCCGTGCTGGAGGTTGCGGCGTTCCTTGCCCGCATCCATGCCGCCGACGCAGGTCGCTATGCGCGCGCCGGTCTTGCCATAGAGCCACATCAGTTCGCGGCTGACCTGCAGCGCGAGTTCGCGCGTCGGCGCGATGCACAGCGCGAGCGGCGGCAGGGTGAAGGGCACCTTGCCGTCCTCGCCGAGCAGTTGCGCGGCCATGGCAAGACCGAAGGCGACGGTCTTGCCCGAGCCGGTCTGGGCGGAGACGATCAAGTCGCGCCCGTCGGCTTCGGGCTCGATCACGGCGGCCTGCACGGGGGTGGGGGCGGTATAGCCATGCGCGGCGAGGGCTTCGCCGAGAAGCGCGGGAACAGTGCTGAAGGAGGTCATGGCGGCGCGCATAGACGGCTTTTGCGAATTTGTCGCCTGTTGCGTTGCAGCAGGGTGGCGGGCAGGGGTGGGCGATGGGGAATGAACGGGTCTTGCGCCGGATTTTCGCGGCGGCGCTGGTCGCGGGGACGAGCTATCTGCTCGCCGGTCCGCTGGGCGTCGCGGGTCCAGTGGCGATTGCGTGGAAGGGCGCGGGTGTCGCGTTGCTGGCATTATGGTGCGCGTTGCAGGCGAGGGACCGCGACGGCTGGCTGATCGCCGCCGTCATGGCGTTCGGGGCTCTGGGCGATGTGTTGCTTGAGGCGGTCGGGCTGACGGCGGGAGCCTTCGCGTTCCTGTTCGGGCATCTAATTGCTGCCCATCTTTATGGGCGCAATCAGCGCCCGGTGTGGACCCGCACGCAGCGGGCTCTCGCCGTTACGCTCGCTTTGGCCACGCCGCTGATCGCTTGGGTGCTTACCTACAGGATCGACATCGTCCCCTATGCATTTTGGCTCGGCATAATGGCGGCGACGGCTTGGGTCAGCCGCTTTCCGCGCTATCGCGTGGGGTTGGGCGCGGTCATGTTCGTGGCGTCGGACCTGCTGATCTTTGCAAAGCTCGGCCCGCTGGCGGGGTCGCCGGTGCCGGGGCTGCTGATCTGGCCGCTGTATTTCGGCGGACAGGTGTTGATCGCCCGGGGTATCACCCAGACATTGGCGCAGGACCGGCGCTAGCGTTTGCCCGCCTTCCACGCCGCCAGCTGCTGCGGGACCAGTGCGACCAGATCGTCATAGGCGAGGCTGACGTCGATCAGGTGCAGGCCCCAATCGGCGAGCACGGTCTTCCCCACCGCAACGTCGCCCGGCACATCGTCGGTGCGTGGGTCGGCGGGGTCGGCATTGACGTGAACCGACAAATAGTTTGCGCCGTCGGTGCTGGCGCATTGCGCCGTGATCAGGCCGGGCAGGGTGACGAACGCGGTCTTGGCGGCGCCGGTCTTGCTCCACGGGCCGGTGTCGCGCGCCATTTCCCATGAGCGGCCTGCCGCAAAGGCACTGTGCGCCTCTGCCTTGCCGCCACCGAGCGCCGCCGGGTTGGTGCAGGCGACCTCCAGATCGGGTTTGTCGCTTTTGCCGAAGCGCGATTTGGCGGGCGGCGGAGCGGTGTCGCGAAAGCTGACATAGGTCACGATGCAGCCGGTCTGCGTCGCTTTGCGGCATAGCGGTGTTGTCTTGAAATCGCCGCCGGTGTCCTTGCCCTTGGCGACGAGGATGTTGCTGCCAGCCAATATCGCCGACAACATCTGGCGGGCGAGCGGTTTGCCGTCGATTTCCTCGGCAATCAGGCGCTTGAGCACGCCCGAGCCCTGGCTGTGGCCGATCAGGACGAACGGGCGACCCTGATTGTCGTTGGCCAGATAATGCCGCCACGCCGCGCGGACGTCGGTATAGGCTAGCTCGCGGTCGAGCGGGATCGGGCTGCCGTACATTACCGATTGCAGCGCGGACAGCGTGACTTGACGATAGAGCGGCGCGAAGGTCCGGCACTGCGACCCGAAGCGCGCAAACTGCGCCTCGATGACTTTGCGCTCCTCCTCGTTCGCGACCATGTCGCTATTGCCGGTGCGGTCGAACGAGACGGTAGGATAGACGTAGAAGCAATCGGCCTCGGGCGCTTTGGCGCGCACAAACGGGGTCACAGTCATTGTGCCGTCGGGCGTAATCGCGGTGGCATCGAGCGGGATCGTGCAGGCATCGCGGCGGTCAGGGCGGCAAAGCCAGTTTTGGCCGAGGTTGTAATCGTTCGGAGCAGGTGTCGCGGCAGCGGCAGCGGCGGCGGCGAGCAAAAGCGTAGCGATCATAGACTTATCCCCTCGTGCGGCTGCGCGCCGCTATCGGGTGACTGTGCCGCGAACCGCAGTCATGGGCAACACACCGTAGATGTGGGGGAACAGCTGGTCGCCGCGCGACACCTCCCAGCGGACGGTATCGCCCAGCGCGGTCAGATCGATCTCGGCGATCGTGAGGTTTGTCTGCCCCGCGAAATGTTTGGCCAGCGTCTCGTCGAGCTGATCGGCGGTCGACATATGGATATAGCCATCGGCAAGATCGACCGGTGCACCGGTGAACACATCGTCACGTTCGAACGTCGCCCATTGGTCTGCTGTGAGGATTTTGTAGGCGGTTATCGGGTTCACAGCCGCCCTCGCGTCGGCCCGAATTTCATTCCAGCATCCTCGTGCGGGCGGATATAGACGCGGGTGACGCTCGGAAATTCCGCCTGAACCGCTGTCTCGATTTCGTCGACGATGCGCTCGACATCGCCTGCGGTGAGGCGGTCGTCGAAATCGACGTTGAGCGCGGCGACGATCTGTTCGGGCGCATTATGGAGCGTCATGATCTCGCCGATGCCCATTACGCCCTCACGGGTGGCTGCGCGGCGCAGGCCGAGAACGAGTTCGGGGTCCGCCGCCTCGCCGATCAGCAAGCCCTTGGCCTCGCGCGCGAGGAAGATCGCGACGACGGCGAGGAGGACGCCGATCAGGACGGACGCTATGCCATCGAAGCGCGGGTCGCCGGTGATTTGCGAAAGGCCGAGTCCGACGGCGGCGAGCAGAATCCCCGCCATCGCGGCGCCGTTTTCGAGCAGGACGATAACGATCGTCGCATCCTTGGTGTCGGTGAGCGCGCGCCACCAGCTCTTGGGCCCGCGCGCCGCATTGAATTCGCGGAAGGCTGCCAAGGTCGATCCGGCTTCGAGGGCGAAGGCAATTGCAAGGACGGCATAGGCGATAAGCGGCGAAACGGCGTCTTCCGGTTCGAGGATGTGCAGCACCCCCTCGTAAACCGACACGCCCGCACCCAGCGCGAACACCAGCAGCGCGACGACGAAGCTCCAGAAATACAGCTCGCGGCCATAGCCTGCGGGGTGCATGGCATCGGGTGCCTTGGCCGCGCGCTTCTGCCCATACATCAGCAGGAGCTGGTTGGTGGAGTCGACGAGGGAGTGAACGCCCTCGGTCAGCATCGCCGACGATCCGGTGATTGCGGCAGCCACGAACTTGGCGACAGCGATGCCGATATTGGCGGCGAGCGCGATGATCAGGACGCGATTGTTGCCGGGCTTCACTGCCCGTCCTCAGGCCCTTCCGCCGCGTCGTCGCCGATCGTTGCGCCGTCGTCTGGCGCGGTTTCGAACTCGACGCCCTCCACCAGCACGGCTTCGGCTTCGCTCTCCTCGATCCGTGCGGCGCTCACGACATGTTCGTCCTTCGCCACGTCGAACAGCTTCACGCCCGCCGTACCGCGCCCTATGACGCGGAATCCTTCGTCATCAATCCGCAGGTGACGGAGTTGGATGTCAAGCCGGATCATCTTTGCTTGGTCCGTGACCAAGATGAGCTGGTCGCCATGAGAGGCAGGAAAGCTGGCGACAACCTCAACTTCGCCCTTGATATCGATGTTGGAGATGCCTTGGCCGCCGCGACCGGTTCGCCGATACTCGTAGGCCGAGGATAGTTTGCCCATGCCGTTGCTGGCCAAAGTCAGGATGAATTGCTCATTGTCGCGCATCCGGTCGAACATTTCGTCCGACATTTCACGCTGTGGCAATGGCGGAAGGTCGGGTCGACGCTCTTTCCAAGGTGCATGACGTAGGTATTCTTCCCGCTCTTCCTGCGTGGCCCCCGAACGATGCAGGATCGACAGCGAAATTACTCCGTCGCGGTCAGCTAACCGCATCCCACGCACTCCAGTTGAGTTGCGCGACTGGAACTCGCGGACGTCGTCGCCCTTGAAACGGATCGCACGACCCTGACGCGTGGCGAGCAGGACATCGTCTTCCTCGGTCAGCAGCGCGACCCCGATCAGCCGGTCGTCGGCATCGTCGCCCTCGAACTTCATCGCGATTTTGCCTGCCGTCGGGATATTGGCGAACAAATCCATCGAGTTGCGCCGGACATTTCCCTTAGCAGTCGCGAACATCACATGCAGGTCCGACCAGCTGTCCTCGTCCTCGGGCAATGGCAGCACGGTCGAAATCGTCTCGCCCTCGGCCAGCGGCAACAGGTTGACCATCGGTCGTCCGCGCGTGTTCGGCCCACCCTCGGGCAAGCGCCAGACCTTCTTGCGATAGACTTTGCCGTGGGTAGAGAAGAACAGCACCGGCGTGTGGGTGCTGGTCACGAACAATTCAGTGACCGCATCCTCGTCTTTAGTCGCCATACCGGCGCGGCCCTTGCCGCCGCGTCGCTGCGCGCGGAAGGCTTCGAGCGGGGTACGCTTGATATAGCCCGCCATGGTGACGGTGACGACCATCTCCTCGCGCTCGATCAGCGCTTCGTCGTCGATGCCGTCGAAGGCGGCGGTAATCTCCGAGCGGCGCGGCGTCGCGAATTCGTCGCGCACCGCCTGCAACTCTTCGCGCATGACGGCATAGAGCTTGATGCGGTCGGCAAGGATTTCGAGCAATTCCGAGATACTGCCCGCAAGTACCTTTAATTCATCGCCGATTTCTTCGCGGCCGAGCGCGGTCAGGCGCGCGAGACGCAGGTCGAGGATCGCTTTGACCTGCAGTTCGGACAGCTTGTAAATCGACGCGCCGGCCTGCGGCTCCATCGCCTCGACGAGCATGATATAGGGCAAGATCTCGTCGATTGGCCATTCGCGGGCAAGCAACGCGTCGCGGGCGACGGCAGGGCTGGCCGAACCCCGGATGATCCGCACGACTTCGTCGACGTTCGACACGGCAACGACGAGGCCGAGCAACAAATGCGCGCGCTCTCGCGCCTTGGCGAGTTCGAATTTCGACCGGCGCGTAATGACTTGCTCACGAAACTTCACGAACGCTTCGATCATGTCGCGCAAGGTCAGCGTTTCCGGACGGCCGCCACGGATCGCCAGCATGTTGGCGGGGAAGCTCGACTGAGCGGGCGTGTGCCGCCACAGCTGGTTCAGCACCACATCGACGCTGGCGTCGCGCTTCAGCTCCATCACGATCCGCACGCCGAACCGGTTCGATTCGTCGCGCATTTCGCCGACGCCTTCGATGCGCTTGTCCTTGACCGCTTCGGCAATCTTTTCGACGAGGCCGTTCTTGCCGAGCTGGAACGGAATTTCGGTGAGGACGATCGCGCGTTTGTCGCCGCGCCCTTCCTCGACGATGTGGCGCGAGCGCACGATGATCGAGCCGCGTCCGGTCGTGTAGGCGGACTTCGCGCCGTGGGTGCCGAGGATCAAGCCGCCTGTCGGGAAATCGGGGGCGGGGACAATGGCATACAGGTCTTCGGACGTGACGCTGCTGTCGTTCATATAGGCGAAACAGGCGTCGATGACTTCGCCCAGATTATGCGGCGGGATGTTGGTCGCCATGCCGACCGCGATGCCGCCGCCGCCGTTGACGAGCAGGTTGGGGAAGCGCGCGGGCAGCACCTGCGGCTCTTCACGCTGCGCGTCGTAATTCGGCTGGAAATCGACCGTTTCCTTGTCGACGTCCGCCAGCAGGAAATTGGCGACCTTGGCCAGTCGAGCTTCGGTATAACGCATCGAGGCAGGCGGATCGGGGTCCATCGACCCGAAATTGCCCTGGCCGTCGATCAGCGGCAGCCGCATCGACCAGTCCTGCGTCATGCGTGCGAGCGCATCGTAGATCGCCGAATCGCCGTGCGGGTGGTAATTGCCCATCACGTCGCCGACGATCTTGGCCGACTTGCGGTACGGCTTGCCCGCGACGAAGCCGCCTTCTTGCGAGGCCCACAGGATGCGGCGGTGCACGGGTTTCAGCCCGTCGCGCACATCGGGCAAGGCGCGCGCGACGATGACCGACATGGCATAGTCGAGATAGCTCGACTTCATCTCGTCGACGATGTTGATCGGCGAAATATCGGAAGGGTCGGCGATAGGTGTGTCGTCGCTCATGGAACGCGCGAATCTTTCGGGTTACGGTTGGATGACAATCGCCCTAACGGTCCCATCCGGCCAACGCCAGCCTCGCATGCGCGCGGGCGCGCGGGGCCGGTCAATGGGCGATCCGCGTACCGTCCCATGCGAAATGCCCGCCGCTGTCCGCAGGCGTCAGGGCGTCAGCCACGGCAAGGAGACGTTCCGCGGCAAATTCGGCAGTGAACAGCTTATCGGGCGCGACATTGCCCTGAAACGGCTTGCTCATGGCGGTGTCGACGGTGCCGGGGTGCAGCGCCACGCAGACCGCGTGCGGGTGCGTGCGCTTCAGCTCGATGCTGAGCGTCTTGACGAGCATTACCAGCGCCGCCTTCGACGCGCGATAGCCGTGCCAGCCGCCGGTGCGGTTGTCGCCGATGCTCCCCACGCGCGCGCCGAGCACCGCGAATACGGCGCGCCGGTCGCGGGGCAGGCGGGGCAGGACGTGCTTGGCGACCAGCACGGGTGCGATGGTGTTGACCAGGAAACTGCGCGCCAGCTGTCCGGCGTCGAGCTCGCGCATCGCGCGTTCGGGGCGCTGGGTCGCGTCGTGGAGCATGCCCGTGGTGACGAACACGGTTGCCAGATCGCCGGCCAATAATTGCGCCGCTGCCGCAATGTCGGATTCGATGGTGACGTCGATGCCGCTGGATCGGCTCCAGATTGTCACTTCGCCGCGCATCCGCAACTGGTCGGCGAGCGCCAGGCCGATGCCCCCCGCGCCCACCACCAAAGATTTTGCGGTTCGGTATTCGTTCATCAGCTTGTCCCTAGCGCTCGTCCGAGGCTCCGCAAGGTGCACTTGGCTTGTGTCGGTGCGGCGCGGGGAGTAATCGGGGAGTCTGCCCCGTATCGGACAAGGCAAGGAGAGAAGAGTGAAACCCGTTTCCCGTCTGGCGATTGCTGCCGTCCTCGCGCTCGGTGTCGTTGCCTCCCCGGTTGTGGCGCAGAAAAAGCCCGCCGCAGCGCCCGTCAAGGGGCCGAACCTGTCGAAGGAATTCCGCGCTGCCGCGCAGCCGGTTCAAAAAGCGATGACGGCCAAGGATTTCGCCGGCGCAAGGGCGGTGCTCGGTGCCGCGCAGGCCGCCGCCACGACGCCCGACGACAAATATTATGCGGGGCTGTTCGCTTATCAGATCGCCGCGAACCTGAAGGACACGCCGGGGTCGATCGCCGGTGCCGAAGCGATGCTGGCAAGCGGTGCCACACCGCCGGAACAGGCAGGCCAGGTCAATTATCTTCTGGGCCGCGAAACCTATTTCGCCAAGGACTACGTCAAGTCGCTGGCCTATCTGAACGAGTCGATCCGGCTGGGTAACAAGCCGCCCGAGCTGCTCATCATGGCCGCCGATATCAGCTTCAAACAGAAACAATATGTGCCCGGCCTCGCCTATGCCGAACAGGGGATTGCCGCGCAAAAGGCGTCAGGTCAGCCGGTGCCGCAAGACTGGTATGAGCGGGCGCTCGGTGCCGCCTATAACGCCAAGAACGGTCCCGAGCTGGTCAAATGGGGCGGGATGCTGGTCAAGGCCTATCCCACGGCAAGCAACTGGCGCAGCGTGCTGGTGCTCTATCGCGACAGCAAGCAGATGGACGGGCAGATTACGCTCGATCTCTATCGCCTGATGCGCGCGTCGAAGAGCATTGCGGGCGAGCGCGACTATTTCGACTATGCCGCGATCGCCAGCGAGCGCGGTCTGCCGGGCGAGACCAAGGCGGTCGTCGATCTGGCCGTGAGCAGCGATGCCAAGCTCGCAACCAGCAAGAATCTCGCGGAACTGCGCTCGGCGGCCGCGACAAAGATTACGGCGGATATGGCAAGCCTGCCCGCCAGCGAAAGAACCGCCGCTGCTTCGGCCGCAGCGCGGCCGTCGATGGGCACCGCCGACGCCTATATGAGCTATGGCCAGTACGCCAAGGCGGTGCCGCTCTATCGCTCGGCGCTGACCAAGACGGGTGCCGATGCCGACACGATCAACACTCGGCTGGGGATCGCACTGGCGCTGAGCGGCGACAAGGAAGGCGCACGCGCTGCCTTTTCCGCGGTAAAGGGGCCGCGTGCCGAAATCGCCGGTCTGTGGATGATTTACCTGGACGTGCCGGCCACGACCGCCTGAAGCCGAACGTCGGGCGTTACCGGTACGTGTCCTCGGCGCGGACCGGAACGCCCGACAGCGACTTTGCCGTGCGGATCGTCAGCGACGTCTTTACCCCGGCGACATTGGGTGCGGGGGTGATGTGCGTCGTCAGGAACGCCTGGAATTCCTGCAGGTCGTGCGCGACGATTTTCAGCATGAAATCGATCTCGCCGTTGAGCATATGGCATTCGCGGACCGGGTCGAGGCCCGCGACATGGGCTTCGAACGCCTTCAGATCCGCTTCGGCCTGGGTTTTCAGGCTCACCATTGCGAACACGGTGATCCCGTAACCGAGCCGTCCGGCGTCGAGTTCGGCATGATAGCCGCGGATCGTTCCTTCCTCTTCCAGGGTGCGGACACGGCGCAGGCAGGGGGGCGCGGTCAGGCCGACACGGCCGGCAAGTTCGACGTTGGTCATGCGACCGTCGACCTGCAACTCGCGCAGAATCTGTCGGTCGATCGGATCGAGGGGGCGTGCCATGGCGTGCCTGTATCAAGATTCCGCGCGACATGGCTATAGGATAATATTGTTGCTCGCGCATCGCGCCTGTCCCAGCTTGTGACGTGCCATTTTGGACGCTTGCGCGGGCGGGCACAGCCATTAGGGAATCCGGTTTCGGCATGGGTTTGTCGTGCGCGAATTTCGGGGATTTCAGGCCGCGCATGTCCGGGCGATTCGATACGATGCTGACCACGGCGATGCGGCTGGCCGACGGGGATGCCGGCGCGCGTGCGGCGTCATGGCGCCAGATCGTGGATATCGTCGCGCAGGCCGGTACGGCGCTCGACCATGATGCGCGCGGCGCGGCGTTCGAACGGCTGGCGGCGTTGCGCGACATGGTGCCGGTGGCCGACCGGCGGATGACCGCGGCAAGTCTCGCCGGACGGACCGCCGACCCCGCGCTGGCGGTCCTGTTCGCCCGCGACGAGCCTGCCGTCGCCGCCCCGTTCCTGGCCCGTGCCGACCTCGGCCCCGTCGACTGGCAACAGGCGATCCCGTCGATGCCTGCGGCCGCGCGCAACATCCTGCGCAATCGCCGCGACCTGCCCGAGGCGGCGGTGACGATGCTCGGGCGGTTCGCGGCGGCAGACCTCACCTTGCCGCCCTCGACAGTCGCTGCAAAGGTCGATGAGGCCGCGCCGGGCGTCACCCAGATTCGCGAGCTTGTCGATCGCATTGCCGCCTATCGCCAGCGCGTCCCGATGCCCCAGGCGGGCGACCCGGATTTGGGCGAGCCGGTTTCCGGCGAACCGCAGGTCGGGCAGGGCGATGCCGGACATTCCGACGGCTTTGTTTTTGAAACCATGCCCGACGGGACCATCGACTGGATCGACGGTGCGAGCCGCGAAGCCATTGTCGGCATGAGCATCGCCGATGCCGCGACGTTCGGCATTGCCGGTGTCGACGGACAGGCGGCGGGTGCGTGGCGTCGCCGCGCACCGTTCCACGACGCGCGGCTGGTGGTCGCCGGACTCGGCGGGGCAGGCGGCGACTGGCTGATCTCGGGCGCCCCGCTGTTCAATCCCGCTGACGGGCGCTTCTGCGGTTATCGTGGCACGGCGCGCCGCCCGCGCCAGGACGAACGTGCCGACGGCCCCAGCCGGGTCGGCGGTATCGCGCCCGATTCGCTGCGCCAGCTGGTTCACGAACTCCGGACCCCGCTCAACGCGATCCAGGGCTTTGCCGAAATGATCGACAAGCAGATGCTGGGTCCGGCGGCGCTCAGGTACCGCGAGCGCGCACGCACGATCATGAGCGAGGCCGAACGGCTGGTGGCGATGGTCGACGACCTCGACACCAGCGCACGGCTCGATAGCGGGCGGCTCGCGGCAGACGCGCCCGACGAAGCCGATGTCGCGGGCATCGCGGCGCGGGTTTGCGCGCAGCACCGGCCGACACTGTCGGCGCGGGGCGTCGATCTGGCTATGCGCGGCCCCGCCTTTGCCGCACCGGTGGCGGCAGCATCGACCCTTGTCGAGCGCATGATCGCGCGACTGCTCGCTGCCGCAAGTGCCGTGGCGACGCCGGGCGAAAGCGTGAGTGCCGACGTCGAGGCGCGCGCCGCCGACGTCGTGTTTGCGGTATCGCGTCCGGCGGCGTTGGCGGGACGTGAAGAGGCGACGTTGCTCGACCCCGGTTACGGACCCGACGGCGACTGGCCCGATGCCCCGTTGCTCGGGCTGGGCTTTACCCTGCGGCTCGTCGCCCGGCTGGCGGCGCAGGCAGGGGGCAGTCTGGTTATCCTGCCCGACCGGTTCGCGCTCGCGCTTCCCGCAGTCGCCGCGCGTGCCGAGGTGCAACCCGCCTGAACCTGCACGTCGCTTGCAAGGGGCGACGCTCTTCCGCTAGCGCGTCCCGGTGTGTGGGCCTGTAGCTCAGTTGGTTAGAGCTGGCCGCTCATAACGGCTAGGTCGCGGGTTCGAGTCCTGCCGGGCCCACCACGCTTGTCATACCGGCGATTTGCCGTGACATTGGACGAAATGACAAACGGCAAGGCCCATCGAACGGAGCGCGGCGACCACGAGCGCCGGTCGGACGGGCGGTTCGAGCGCAGCCGGTCGAGCCGCGCGAAAATCGTGGCGGCCATGCTCGACCTTGTCGGCAACGGCGATGTGAACCCCAGTGCCGCGCGGGTCGCAGAGCAGGCGGAAGTCGGCCTTCGCTCGGTCTTTCGCCATTTCGACGACATGGACGCGCTTTACCGGGAGATGGGTGAAGTGATCGAGGCCCGCGTCCGGCCGATCATTGCGGAAGCACCGGTCGGCGCGACCTGGAAGCAGCGACTGTTCGATATCGCCGAGCGGCGCGCCAAGGTTTTCGAGACGATCCTTCCTTACCGGATATCGGCCAATCTGAAGCGCTTTCAATCGGCCTTTCTCATGCAGGACTATCGGCGGATGCTGAGTCTCGAGACTGCGGCGGTCGAAGCCCAGTTGCCTGCATCGGTGGCAGAGGACGAGGCAGCGGCCAGCGGACTCAGTGTGATCCTCAGCTTCCAGACATGGCGCCTGTTGCGCCACGACCAGCAATTGGCGGTCGATAAGGCACAGGCCGTGGTCCATCGCCTGCTGCACAACGCGCTCGCCGACCTGCCCGAAGGCTAGCGGCGGTGGTCGTGCGAGTTGACCACGCAGCGATGAAATGACATTGGATATGCCAATAGATTGGCGGATCGGGAGTGTCCGGTGAAAGTCCTGCGCACGCCCGACGCTGCTTTCGATGCGATCCCCGATTTTCCGTTCGCGCCGCATTATGCCGATATCGGCGACCCGCGCGACGGCACGGTCTTGCGCCTTCATTATGTCGATGAGGGGCCGCGCGATGCCCCGGTCGTGCTGATGATGCACGGCGAGCCGACCTGGTCGTATCTCTACCGGCACATGATCGGCCCCGTCGCCGCATCGGGCCTGCGCGTCGTCGCGCCCGACCTCATCGGCTTCGGCCGGTCGGACAAACCGGCGCGCAAGGGCGACTACAGCTATGCGCGGCATGTCGCGTGGATGCGGCGCTGGATCGAGCAACTCGACCTCCAGAATATCACGCTGGCCTGCCAGGACTGGGGATCGCTGATCGGCCTCCGGCTGGTTGCCGAGATGCCCGAGCGGTTCAATGGCGTCGTGCTGTCCAACGGCGGCCTGCCGGCGGGCCAGCCCGCGCCCCGCGCCTTTGCGATCTGGCGCGCCTTCTCGAAGTACAGCCCACTCTTCCCCATCGGCCGGATCGTGAAGACGGGGACGCGACGCGGCCTGTCCGACGCCGAAGTCGCCGCCTATGACGCGCCTTTCCCGGACGGTCGCTACAAGGCAGGCGCGCGGATCTTCCCGACCTTTGTGCCGCTGGGGCCGAATGTCGCGGTGTCCGACCAGTTGAAGGCATGGGAAGTGCTCGACCGCTGGAACAAGCCCTTCCTGTGCTGCTTCAGCGACAGCGACCCGATCACGCGCGGCGGCGAAGCTCTGTTCGTGGGGCGGGTGCCGGGGACGGCCGGACAGCCACACACGACGCTCAAGGGCGGGCATTTCATCCAGGAAGACGATCCCGCCGGGTTCGTCGATTGCATCCTGAAGGTCGCCAAGCCGGGGGCAGGCGCATGACGCTTTCCTACGATCTCTACTGGTCGTTCCGCTCGCCCTACAGCTATTTCGTGACCAAGCGGCTGGTGGCGCTCGAACGCGACTTCGACGTGACCTGCAACGTGCGCGTCGTCTATCCGATCGCGGTTCGCCAGCCCGAATTCTTCGACAAGAACGATCCGCTGTGGCTGCCGTACTTCATGCGCGACATTTTTCGTTGTGCCGAGTTCCTGGGGCTGCCGTTCGGCTGGCCGAGCCCCGATCCGGTGGTGATGGACATGGCGACGCGGACCTACCCCAAGGAGCAGCCCTATATCTATCGCCTGACGCAACTGGGGCAGGCGGCGACGGAAGCGGGCAGGGGACTTGCCTTCCTCGACGAGGTCAGCTCGCTGATCTTCGGCGGAGCGGTGCGCGACTGGCATCTGGGCGATCACTTAGCCCACGCCGCCGAACGCGCGGGCCTCGATCTCGCAACGCTCGACGCGCAGATTGCGTCTGACCCCAACCGCTACGACCGTGCTATCAAGGCCAGTCAGGATGCCCAGCGTCTCGGCGGCCATTACGGCGTGCCGCTGATGGTTTTCGACAAAGAGCCCTTTTTCGGGCAGGATCGCTTCGACCAGATGAAATGGCGGATGGCACAAAAGGGGCTGGCGCGGAGGGAGGCGGCATGAGAGTCGAGGCGCTCATCGTACCCGGCATCTTTCTCGCCTTCGCGCTGGTCGAGATGTGGCGGACCGATTTCTTCCACAAGCCGGGCCAGACGCGCGGCGATGCCTGGGTCGAAGTCGTGGGTTCGGTCGTCCTGCTGACCGTGACGCAACCTGCGATCCTTCTGATGGCCTACACGCTGATGGCGCTTGTCGTGCCCGACGCGGCGGGCGCGTGGGCCGGACTGCCGATCCTCGCACAGGTCGCGCTGTTCCTCGTGTTCGACGACATGATGCAATATTGGTGGCACCGCGCGTCGCACAGCTTTCCGTGGCTCTACAACCTCCACCGCGCGCACCACAGCGGCGAATATATGTCGGTGCGGATCGTCTACCGGAACAACTTCTTCTACTATCTGACCATGCCCAGCCTGTGGTTCTCGGGCGCGCTGATCTACCTCGGACTGGGGGCGGTCTATATCCCCTATGTTTGCGTGAAGATGCTGGTCATCATCGCTGCGCATTCGGACGTGCGCTGGGACCGGCCGCTCTATGCCGTCAAATGGCTGTCGCCGGTGATGTGGTTGGTCGAACGGACGATCTCCACGCCCGCGACGCACAGCGCGCACCACGGCAAATATGCGTCGGACGGCATCACCAACTACAAAGGCAATTTCGGCAATCTGCTGTTCTTCTGGGACGTGTTGTTCGGCACGGCCAAGATCACGCGGCGGTACCCGGCGGAGATCGGCGTCGAGAATTTGCCGCCGGTGACCGCCGCCGAGCAACTGGCGTGGCCGCTGTTCCGGTCGTCGGCGACGCGGGTGAGCTGACGGCGACTTCCCTCTCCCCTTGCGGGAGAGGGCGACACGCGCGCAGCGCGGCGGGGAGAGGGGGTGCGCGGCCATGCCGCGCGCGGCGCGCAGCGCCGCCCCCCTCTCCAAGCTGCGCTAGGCAGCAAGCTGCCAAGCTTCGCTTTCCTCTCCCGCAAGGGGAGAGGAGCCATCTACACGCCTCTCACCCCACCATCCGCGCGATCATCCAGAAGGCGGCGATGCTGCCGATGGGGTAGGCGGCGGCACGGCGGAACATCGCCAGCGCCGGGACTGATGCACGGGCGATAAGGGCGAGCACGGCGAGTGCGGCGACGACGATGGCGAGCTGGCCCGCCTCAACGCCGAGATTGAAGGTCAGTAGTGCCACCGGGACTTCGCCTTCCGGCATCCCGATTTCGGCAAGTGCCCCGGCAAAGCCGAAGCCGTGGAGCAGGCCGAACAGGAAAGCGACGACCCAGGGGATGCGTTCGGAGAGTCGTGGCTTCAAGGGGTCGCGCTTCACCACTTCGACTGCGAGGAAGACGATGGACAGCGCGATGCAGATTTCGACCGGTCGCTGGCTGACGCCGAGGAAGCCGAGCGTCGCACCCGCCAGCGTGATCGAATGCGCGATGGTGAACGCCGTCACCGTGCGCGCCACGACCCAGCCGCCGCCGAGCAGCAGCACCAGCGACAGCACGAACAGCAGATGGTCGTAGCCGCTGAGGATATGTTCGATGCCGAGCACGAAATAGGTGCCCGCAACCTGTGCCGACCCCGCGCGGGCCGCAACTTCTGTCATCGGCGACGTGGCTGTAAGCCGCGCGGCCTGAACCGGGCGGCCGAGCGGCGCGATCCGGACCAGTGCGTCGGTAACGGTCCTGTCGAGGCCCGATAGGCCGACTTTCGCGCCAACCAAGGACTGCGCGCAGTCGTAGCGCCAGTCCGAATAAAGCCAGCCTTCATCGAGGTGACGGGCCGGTGGCGCGGCCTTGCAATAGGCGGGCATCGCCGGGTTAGCGTTCGCCGCAAGGCCGCCCTTTACCGGTGCCTTTAGCCGGACGTGCCAGATGCGCGCATCCTGTTGCGTGATCTCGAGATAGCCGGGCCGGAGTTCGTCGGCCCTGGCTGGCCCGGCCAGCGCGAACGCCGCGATCATTGCGATCCACAGCCACCGGCGCATCAGGGCTTGGCAATCCGGATGGTATAGCCGTCGAGCAGCGCCTGATAGGCGGCGTTCTCGCGCGCGACGCGGTTCGCCTCGCGCCAGTCGTTTTCGACTGCTTTCCGCACGCTGGCGAGCGGCGGCACCGCGCCGGGGGTCAGCTTTCGCAGGCGGACGAGGTGCTGGCCGAATCCCGACGTCACCGGCCCTGCCCAGCGCCCCGGCGGCAGTGCGGCAAGGGCCTTGGCAAAGCCGTCGCCGAACTGGCGGTCAATATCGCCGGACGGCGCGTCATCGAGCTTTGACGGCACCGACAGTGTCTGCGCCAATGTCGCCGGGTCCACGCCCTTGTTTAGCTGCGCGAGCGCCAGCCGCGCGTGTTCGGGATCGCTCCCGACGTAGATTTGGTCGAAACTCAGCGCTGGAGCCGTCGCATAGTCGCGCCGGTGCGTGTCGAGCCAGCTTTGCAGTGCCGCGTCGCCCGGCACCTCGTTTTCCGCCTGCGCCGCAACCAGAAATTCCATTTTCGACCGCATCCGGCGGCGGATGATGATGTCGTCCTTGTCGAGGCCCATCCGTACCGCCTCGCGGTAATAGACCTCATCCTTGATCAGGTCGCGGATCAGGCCGTCGACTTCGGCAGGTGTCGGCTGGCGGTGCCATTGCTGTTCCCATTGTCCGGTCAGCCCACCGACCTGCGCCTCGGTCACCGTTATCGTGCGGTCGGCGACGTCACTGCCACCGCCCCAGACCGCGAAGATCAGCGCACCCGCCGCGAGGAAATGGACCAGCGGCTCGCGTACAAGCCGTTTGGCCAGTTCAATCAGCATCATCCCTTAGGGTGATACCAGATCGGCGAGCTATAGGCGCGCTCCTGATCCTTCAGACGCGTGCCGGGCAGCAATTTCGCCTTGTAGCGCAGCACGTCGAACAGCACCCAGCGCGGTGTCGGGATTTCGAGCACGCGGACATAGTAGAACGCCTTTTGCGCCGGATTGAATTCGGAGTCGGTCCACACCGTCGCCAGTTGCGGCGCGCCGATGGTGTTCCTGTAGCTGGCGGTCGCGATGTCGACGGTATCGCCGACCGGTGTCAGTCTGTCGCCGATAGCTTTGCGCGTTTCGGGACTGCTCCACACGACGTTGAAGATTTTCTCGTGAAGCTTGCCGCCCGCGTCGATCCAGCCCTTGACGATCTGGACACGGTCGAGGTTCGCGCCGATGGGGTCTTTCAGCGCCGAGACGATGAACTTCGGCGCGCCCTTCGGACCGGTCAGGTCGCCGCCCATCGGTACGCCTGCGGCATAGGCCGCCTTCACCCAGTCGCCTTTCAGCGCGTCCTTGCCGAAATCCCAGCCGCCGAAGAAGCGCACCGTCATGCGCGGGCCGGTGGTGGCATAGGTTTCCTTGCGGAGCATCGCGTCGAAGATCGCGCTGCGCGAATTGCCCCGCGCCCAGACCCCGGCATAGCCGCCCGCCAGATATTGCCAGCCGAAGCGCCCCTGCGTGTTCCCCAAATTCTGCGGGGCGGAGGCGCGGGCAGGTCCGGGCTCGACACCCGAATGTTTGCCGAAGAAGTTGTTCTCGTCGCCGGTGGCAAGCCCGGTATGGCTGTCGGTCGAACCGATCAGGCCGAACTTGTACGGGTTGACGCCGGTACGCGCCTCGATGGCAAGGCCGCGCTTCAGCGCTTCGCGGACATAATTGCCGGCCTGCATGTCGGGCGTCGATTTGCGCTGCATCGTCAGATTGCCGATGTCCCACCCGGCTTTCCCGAAATCGGCGAACTCGTCGTTGGGCGAGAGGAAAGGATGCGCCTCGCTGTCACCCTTGATCTGGGTTGCCTCGACCAACGGCTCGTGCGCCGCACGCCTACGCGCATAGGCCGCTGTCATCGGACCGCCGCCGGGGCCGACCATCTCGAACATCAGGCCGTTCGACACATTGCTGTTGTGCGGGATGGCGAGCACCTGCCCGCCCGTCGCCTTGGTATAGGCGTCCATATAGTCCCATAGCTGGCTGACCGGCGTGTCGCCCTGACCCGGATCATAGGGTAGCACCTTGTCCGTCCGTTCCTTGCCGTCGCGGAACATAACGACGCGGTGCAAATTGTCGCCGCGCGGCATCAGCGTGTATTCGAAGCCGATGAACGCGCTGAACTTGCCCGGCTCGTTATAGCGTTCGACGATGCTGCTGTGCGTCGTCCAGATCTTGGTCGTGCGCTTCTTTTGCGCTTCGACATCGCGCAAGGCCTCGGGTAGCGCGTTGCGCCCCGCAAGGTCGATGAGCTCGGCGGTGACTTTCAGTCGCCCCTGCGGTCCCTCGTGCATCGTATCGTGCCAGCGCAGCAGGGTCGGGTCGCGGATGAACAGGCGCGGCGCATCGTACAACGCCTGCGTCGCCCCCAGCCCGCCCGAGTGATCGGCGATGACGAGGAAATCGAGGGGGCGGTCGAGCTTTGCCTTGAGGCCACCGGTCGCGGTCACTTCCTCGCCCCGCGCAAAGCGGAGTGCGTCTTCCGGACCGAGCTTCGCCCCGAAAGCGAACGCATCGACCGAATTGCTGGTGTGGAGATGCGTGTCGCCCCAATAGACCCGCTCGGGATAGGCGGTCAGCTTCACATCGGCATCGGTCTTGCCGTTCATGCTGCCGGTGCGCTGGCAAGCGGCGAGCGCGAGCAGGGCGATGCTAAGGCCCAGCGACGTCTTCATCGGCAGTTTCATTTTTTGCCCCCCATTCGCGCGCCTCCGCTGACGGGAGGATACTGACCAACCCTATAATCGGCTTGTTCCGCGACTGCATAATCGTCTTTTATCGATGCGGTTCGACTATCGCGCCCTGTAATGGCATTAGCAATGCCAATATGATGATCCAGACAGGCTGAACGGGGGAACGGATGTGAGGGTAACGATGCGTGTCGCGGTCGCGTTGGTCGGCTTGTTCAACGTCGTGCTGGGGCTGGGTTTCCTGTTCGACCCTGTCGAACTGGCCGCACGATTTGCGCTCTCCCCGATTGGGACTCAGGGTCTGGCAACAATCCGCGCAGACTTCCCGGCGTTCTTTCTGACCGGGGGAGTCTTCGCGCTGGTCGGTGCGTGGCGCGCGGACTCAAAACCGCTGCTTGTCCCGCTGGTGCTCTTGGGCGTGGCGCTGACGGGTCGCTTTGTAAGCATCGCAATCGACGGCATGGTGGCTACGACCTTACCCCCGATGATCGCCGAAGCCCTGATGATCGTTGTCGTGCTGTTGGCGCGTCGCGTGTTCCTGAAGGCGATCTACTGATCGTCCTCTGCGGAACCGAAATGCGCGCTCGGGTGCGCCGCGCATCACTACAGCATCCGCCACAATTGCCCGATAAAACCGAGTAGGACCGGTTACCCGGTCCAATGGTCGGGGAGACAGGATTCGAACCTGCGACCCTCTGCTCCCAAAGCAGATGCGCTACCAGGCTGCGCCACTCCCCGACACCGGACGCGCCGCGCATAGCGGGCGCAGAAGCAACAGGCAACGCGCCTTACTTGGCCGCCGCATTCCCGCTGGCATTGCCCTCGAGCGCCGCACTGTTCGCCTCGGCACCGGCGTTGGCGACTTCGTTTTCGGCCAGATTGTCGGTCGTCGCCTCAAGTTCCGCCGCCGAATTCTCGAGCGCGGCCCCGGCACTGTTCTCGGTGTCCGCGACATTGGTCGCATCCGGCGCCTTGCCACAGCCAGCGAGAATGAGCAGCGCAGCGGCAGCAAGGCCGGTGGCAACAGCAGTGGCGGTCTTGGTCATGTTGGCGTCCCGAAAATATTTGACTGCCACATAGCGGCCACAATTCGCCAGTCAATCGCGTCGATCATTTCGGCTTGACGAGTGCCTCCGGCGCGTTCGCCACCACGGCGAGCATCGCTGTCCAAGCCGCCACATTCTGGCGCAGCTGCACCGGATCGATGCGCTCCAGCGTGTCTTCGGGCGTGTGGTGATAGTCGAAATAGCGGGTGCCCGACTGGTTGAGATCGACGACGGACACGCCCGCCTTGACCAACGGTTCGATGTCGGCGCCGTCGCCCGCCTTCTCCTTCGAGCGCACGATGCCGAGCGGGGCGAGCGCGACCTGCAAGCGGTCGCCGACCGCTTTCGCACCGTCGGGCAGGGCAACCGCGAAGCGCCACACCCGATCCGCGCCGAAATCGGATTCGGCAGCAAGCGCGTGCGGTTCGTCCTTGTGCGCCGCGAAATAGGCGTCGGAGCCAGCGCCGCCGGTTTCCTCGTCGCCGAACCAGACAACACGGATCGTGCGCCGTGGAGGCGGGCCGTCGAGGAAGCGTTTGGCCGCCGCCGCCGTAATTGCGATGCCCGCACCGTCATCGATCGCACCGGTGCCGAGATCCCAGCTGTCGAGATGCCCGCCGACGACGATCAGGCCTGCCGCCGGATCGGTACCGGGGACTTCGCCGATAACATTGCCGGTTTCGGTCATACCCAGATCGCGGGGCGTCAGCGTCAGGTGCAGCGTGACCGGCTTGCCGCGCTTGACCATGCGCGACAGATTGTCGGCGTCCGAAGTCGAGAGTGCAGCGGCGGGGATGGGCGTCACGCCTTTTTCGAAATTGGTCTGGCCCGTGTGCGGCCCGCGCCCGTGGTCGCTGCCGATCGAGCGGATAATCATCGCCGCTGCGCCCTTTTTGGCGGCGAGATTGGGGCCGACGAAGCGTGCGGAGCCGAAACTGCCGTAGCTCGATCCGTCCTGTGTCGCGACCATGGCGTTCGAGACGAACGCGATCTTGCCCTTGAGACTGCCGTCAGGCGCGGCCTGCAGGTCGCCGAAGGTGGGGAAATAGACGATCTCCGCCGTCAGACCCTCAGGCGGGGTGGCTCCAGAACTGCCGAGCGCGGTGAGCCGGAGTTTTTGGGGGAAGGGGCTGATAACTTCGGCGGTCTCGCCCCCGCGCACCCAGGTCCGCATCTTCGTGGTCTCGATCCGGACGTTCTTGAAGCCGAGCGCGGTCAGCTTGGCCAGCCCCCAGGCGCGGGCGCGCGCCTCTGCCTCGGTCCCGGCCATGCGCGGTCCGACTTCAGTCGTGATCCCCTCGACGATGTCCCAGGCGACCGTGTCTCCTGCCAGCGCGGCATCGCGCATCGCCGCCACCTGCGGGTCGAGCGGGGGAGGGGCTGGAGGTGTCGGCCGCTGGGCGGCGAGCGGGGTGGCGAGGGCTACGGCGAGCGCGATGGGGAGGACGATGCTTTTCATTCGACCTGCCTAACCCGCCCGTCATTCCCGCGAAAGCGGGAATCCAGCTTCTTTTCTTGGCATTCTTGTCGAAGAAGAAGCTGGATTCCCGCTTTCGCGGGAATGACGAATTAGCGAGGCGAATAGCGCGTCGCCGTCCACCGGTCGGAAATGCCGCTGACCTTGGTGTCGATATACCCGTTCGACCGCATGAAGCCGCGGATCGTGCCGTCGGCGACGGTCGCGAACTTGGCCTTGCCCGCGACCAGCCAGACGGGGAGAGCGGCGGCGCGGGCGGCGTCGAGTGTGGCGGAAAGACCGGCCTCATCGAACAGAACAGCCACGATCATGTCGGCATCGGCAGGCGCACCGACAGTCGCGCCGCCGAGCGCCGTCGCGAGTGCGTCGTCCTCGACCGTGCCGAGCACAAACGCGCGCTTGCCGTCCGCAAGGCCAAGCTTTTCGGCCAGTGTCGGTGGCGCTTTCAGCAGCGCCGCCGCCCATTTCGCCGCTTCCGCCGCCCCGAGTTCGAGCGTCAGCGGCGCGCCTGAGACATCGACGACCAGATCACCGCCCTCGACCACCACGCCGGTGATTGCCGTGCGGGGTATTCGCGCGCGCAAATCGCCGCGCAGGATGATTTCGGTCGATTCGAGCAAGACCTTCGCCTCGGAAGTCGCGCCTTGCCAAGTCGCCGTACAGATCGCCTCGCGTCCCATGGGGTCAAGCTACCGCCGCTTTTGTCACGTGGCGAGGGCATGATTGGTTTAACGCGAAGGCGCAAAGGAGAAGGATAAGACGCAAAGGCGTTGCTTTACGCCGCGATAGCGGCACCCAATCCCGTGCTTGAATCTGAAGAGGCGCGGTCGCGCCGGTGTGCACATCTTCGCGTCTTATCCTCCTCCTTTGCGTCTTTGCGTTAAACCCCTTCTTCCCTTCGCATGAGCCAAACGCTATCGGCGCGGCAACCTCCGCAACACCCAGACCCGAAAGACCCGACCGATGGCCGCGCAATACGCCTATGTCATGAAGGACATGACGAAGACCTTCCCCGGCGCGCCCAAGCCGGTGCTGAACAACATCAACCTGCAATTCTATCAGGGCGCCAAGATCGGCATCGTCGGCCCGAACGGCGCGGGCAAATCGACGCTGATGAAGATCATGGCGGGCGTCGACAAGGACTTCACCGGCGAGGCGTGGCCGGGCGAGTACATCACTGTCGGCTATCTGGAGCAGGAGCCGCAGCTCGACCCGACCAAGACGGTGCTCGAAAACGTCAAAATGGGCGCGAAGGAGACCGCCGATCTGGTCGACCGCTTCAACGCGATCTCGGCCGAGATGGGCGACCCCAAGGACGACACCGATTTCGACGCGCTGATGGAGGAGATGGGCACGCTCCAGGAAAAGATCGACGCAGTCGATGGCTGGACGCTCGACAGCCAGCTCGGCGTCGCGATGGAGGCATTGCGCTGCCCGCCGGGCGACTGGCCGGTCGAAAACCTGTCGGGCGGTGAAAAGCGCCGCATCGCGCTCACCCGGCTGCTGATCCAGAAGCCGTCGATCCTGTTGCTCGACGAGCCGACCAACCACCTCGACGCGGAGTCGGTGAAGTGGCTCGAAAACCACCTCAAGGAATATGCGGGCGCGGTGCTGATGATCACCCATGACCGTTACTTCCTCGACAATGTCGTCGGCTGGATTCTGGAAATCGACCGCGGGCGCTATTTCCCGTACGAGGGCAATTATTCGACCTATCTCGAGAAAAAAGCCAAGCGGCTCGAGCAGGAAGACCGCGAGGATTCGAGCCGCCAGACCGCGATCAAGAACGAGCTCGAATGGATCCGGCAGGGCGCGAAAGCACGCCAGACCAAGTCGAAAGCGCGTATCGCCAAGTTCGACCAGCTCGTCGAGCAGCAGAAGAACCGCACCCCCGGCAAGGCGCAGATCGTCATCCAGGTGCCCGAGCGGCTCGGCGGCAAGGTGATCGAGGTCGACAATATCTCGAAGGCGTACGGCGACAAATTGCTGTTCGAGAATCTGTCGTTCACGCTGCCCGCGGGCGGCATCGTCGGCGTTATCGGGCCGAACGGTGCGGGCAAATCGACCTTGTTCAAGCTGATCATCGGCAGCGAAAAGCCCGACACCGGCAGCATCGACATGGGCAGCACGGTGCGGCTGGGCTATGTCGACCAGAGCCGCGACCACCTCGACGACAAGAAGAACGTCTGGGAGGAAATCTCCGACGGGCTCGATTATATGAAGGTCAACGGCCACGACCAGTCGACGCGGGCGTATGTGGGTGCGTTCAACTTCAAGGGCGGCGACCAGCAGAAGAACGTCGGCAAACTGTCGGGCGGCGAACGCAACCGCGTGAACATCGCCAAGATGCTGAAACGCGGCGGCAATGTGCTGCTGCTCGACGAACCGACCAACGATCTGGACGTCGAAACGCTCGGCGCGCTGGAAGAAGCGATCGAGAATTTCGCCGGCTGCGCGGTGGTGATCAGCCACGACCGGTTCTTCCTCGACCGTCTGGCGACGCATATCCTGGCGTTCGAGGGCGACAGCCATGTCGAGTGGTTCGAGGGGAACTTCGACGCGTATGAAGAGGACAAAAGGCGCCGTCTGGGCGATGCGGCGGATCGGCCGACGGCGTTGGCTTATAAAAAACTCACTCGATAGTATTCAGCTTGATACTGTCGGAGAGACATGATGATTCTTGCGATGTTGTTACAGTCTGCACCGTTGGTAGCAGATCCATCGAAGATCAGGCCGGCCGAGAGTCCGGGCACATGGGTTTCCAACGCTGACTATCCACCTTCCGCTCAAAGAGCAGGCATCGAGGGCGTTGTTGGATTCAAGTTGAGTGTCGATCGCGCGGGCAAGGTAACTTCCTGCACAGTTACCGCCTCCAGTGGATCGTCCATTCTGGACGATAAAACCTGTTCCCTGATGATGGAGCGCGCTAAATTTCTGCCGGGCTATGACGCTAAAGGTCGACCGTTCGGTGGAGAGTATTCGTCGAGATTCCGTTGGAGCATCATGAAAAATGCCCCGATAATTCCGTTTGTCGGTACCGTGGGCGAACCCTATCTTTTCACTATGCGTATCGAGGTCAGCGCCGAGGGTGCCATCACGAAGTGTGAAACGCTATCGCCACCGGGCATTCGCGAAAACACCGGCCCGTGTCGCGACATTCTCGCGAGTAAACCAATCAAACCTTATGTTGATGCTGCCGGTCGCCCGGTGCCGAAGGTGCTAATTATACGCCACGAACTGGAAATCAGAGACCAATAGCGCTCAAGCTAACCCCGCAACGCTCAATCGAGCAACGTCTCGGTATCGACCTCCAGCCCCTCGATGGTTGCAGACACCAGCCGCTCGCCGAGCAAAACGTCGAGTTGGCCGTGATACCCGTCCGCGTCAGGATTTTCGTGCATCAGTGCGCGGTTCTCGTTGAGGTCGATCACCCAATATTCCGCAATTCCCGCCGCCGCATACAGGTCCGATTTCCGGCCCAGATCGGTTTCGAGCGTCGAGTCCGACACTTCGATGACCAGCGCGACATGCGCCAAGGGCACCGCGCCGTCGCCGCGATAATCGGTCAGCGTGATGTCGGGTTCGGGCAGCGATCCATCGGATAGCCGGATCGAGACTTCGACTTGCGGACGCAGCGGCGATCCCATGTCTCGCAACGCCTTGCCTAGTTCGAATGCCAAGTCTGTCTTCACCCGCGCGTGGCGGCTCCACTGCGCGTTCATGACGACGATCTCCCCCTCGATCAGCTCGCTCTTCGCATAGTCGTCAAACAGTCCCTGTTCGTGCAGCGCGATGAACTGATCTACCGTAAAGCGGAACGGCTCGGCGGTCGCGGTTGGCGGGCTGAAGGGCGCATTCATGCCGGAAACCTATCACATCGCGCTCGCTATGTAAGGGGGATGGCAGCGGTTGAGGTTTGACCACATTGTGAAGCCGCCCCCGTGATGATAGTCTGCGCCAACCACCGGCCTGTCGGGGAACGCGTCGATGACCACCTACCATTACATCGTCATCGCCCTGTTCGCCCTCTTTGCGCTGGCGGATTTCGTTGGGCGGCGCACCCAATTCCCCGATATCCGCTATTGGCGCATCATGGGTGTCGTCTCGACCATCCTCTATTTCACTATCGCGACCTTCGCGCCGTTCGTGTGGGACGCGTTTTTCGGCGCGCACCAGTTGATCGACGGCTCGGTGCTGCCGTTCTGGGCGCAGGTCGTCGGCGGGTTCCTGATCCTCGAGTTCGGCATTTATTTCTGGCACCGCGCGATGCACGGCTGGGACCCGTTGTGGTGCGCGACACACCAGATGCACCACAGCGCCGAGCGGGTGGACATCTGGGGCGCCTATTATTTCCATCCGCTCGACATGCTGGGCTGGTCGCTACTCGGGTCGCTGTGCCTCGTCTGGATCTTCGGGCTGAGCGCGGAGGCGGCGCTGATCGTCGCGGTGCTGACGACGATCCCGGGCATTTTCCAGCATATCAATATGCGGACGCCGCATTGGCTGGGCTACTTTATCCAGCGTCCCGAAAGCCACCTGATCCACCACCAGCGCGGCGTGCATGCTTACAACTACGGCGACATTCCGCTGCCCGATATGATCTTCGGCACGTTCAAAAACCCGCGCGCGTGGGAGGGCGAGAATGGGTTCCATGACGGATCGACGACGCAAATTCCGGCGATGCTGGCGTTCCGAAAGATCAGCTGACGGGTCAGCGGGCGTCGCGTTCTCGTTTCGCCCAGCGTTGCAGCACGGGCCGGACTTTCAGAAACGCGAGATACAGCCGCTCAAGCGCCGCCAGCGCGACGCCGTTCCGCGCCACCAGCCCCAGCGGACGCAACAGCGGGACCGCGCGCCACATCGCGGCGAAGGCGGCGGCACCGTCGAGGATCGGGCCGCTACCCTCGCGTGCGTGAAACCGTGCAAGCAACAGGTCGCGGTCGATGGGGCAGGCCGCTCCCTCCGGCGCGACATCGACGAACGCGATGGCCCGCGCGCGGTCGAGCCGCCGCATCAGCGCGATCTCGCGGATGCACAGCGGGCAGGCACCATCGTACCAGACTGTTACAGCGGCCATGCCGCACGATATGGAACCTTAACCGGCACCGCGCTAGGCTGTCGCGCATGGCTATCGATCTGAAAGACTTCGAGACCGGCGCGGACTATGCCGGCGACTATGACGCCGATCTGGCGAAGCTGTCGGCGCGGCTGGAGCGCATTCAGGCCGCGCATATCATCCACGGCAAATCGGCGATCATTGCGGTCGAGGGGTGGGACGCTTCGGGCAAGGGCGGGGCGATCCAGCGGCTGACCGCGAGCTGGGATCCGCGCTGGTACGAGGTCTGGCCGATTGCCGCCCCCAGCGAGGAAGAACGCGTGCGCCATTTCCTGTGGCGCTTCTGGAAGCGGCTGCCGGGACGCGGCGAGATCAACATCTTCGACCGCACCTGGTACGGGCGCGTGCTGGTCGAGCGGGTCGAGGGCTATTGCACCGAGACCGATTGGAAGCGCGCCTATGACGAGATCAACGAGTTCGAGGCGCAGCAAAAGGACAATAATGTCACCGTGGTGAAGCTGTTTATGCACATCACGCAAAAGGAACAGGACAAAAGGTTCCGCGACCGCCTCGACGATCCGTGGAAGCGGTGGAAGACGGGGAAAGACGATTACCGCAATCGCGCGCGCCGTGACGACTACCTCAAGGCCTATCACACCATGTTCGAGCGCACCGACACCCGCTGGGCGCCGTGGAAAGTGATCGATGCGAACGACAAGAAAGCCGCGCGAATCGCGGTGATGTCCTATGTCGCGGACCGGCTGGAGGCGGCGGTGGATATGACGCCGAAGGAGGCCGATCCCGAGGTGGTGGCGCTGGCAAAGGCGGCGGGCGTCTAACGCTCCTCCCCTCAAGGGGAGGGGCTTAAGGATAGTCGATCCCGACGACCTCGACCTCGATCTCGCCGCCCGGCAACGCTACCCGCCGCACATCGCCGACTGCCGCGCCACGCAATGCCCGCGCCATGGGGCTGGTCCAGCCGATCCGGCCTGCCGCAGGGTCGCCTTCGTCGGTGCCGACCAGCGTGACGGTGCGTTCGTTGTCGTCCGCGTCGGCATAGGTCACCGTCGCGCCGAACCAGACGCGGCTGTGGTCGGTCTGAGCGGCGGGGTCGACCACGGTCACCGCCTTCATCCGCTTGGCAAGAAAGCCCGCACGCCGGTCGATGGCGCGCAGTTTCTGGCGGCCGTAGATGTAATCGCCGTTCTCGCTGCGGTCGCCGTTGCCCGCCGCCCAACTGACGATATCGACGGTCGCGGGGCGCTCGACCGACATGAGTTGCGTATATTCGGCGCGAAGGGCCTCGAACCCGGCGGGCGTGATGGGGTCGCTCAACCCGCGTGCCTCAACCGGGTACCCGTTTGCCCAGATACATCGACAGCGGCGTCGTGCTCCGCACCCGCGCCTTGGTCGGGTCGATCAGGTCGTACACGACCGCATTCTCCAGCACCCGCTGCACATAGCCGCGCGTTTCGGTCAGCGGGATCGCCTCGATCCATTGCAGGATGTCGATGCTGCCGTTGCGCGGGTCGCCATTGGCGCGCAGCCACTTGTTCACATTGCCCGGCCCCGCGTTGTACGCCGCCACCGCGAGCGGATAGCTGCCGCCGTAGGTGTCCATCAGTCGCGAGAAATACCAGCTGCCCAGCCGGATGTTATACTGCGGGTCGGCAGTCAGCCCGCCCAGGTCGTAGCTCGCGCCGATCTTGACCGAGGTGTCCCGCGCGGTGCCCGGCATCAGCTGCATCAGGCCACGCGCGCCCGCCCGGCTGAGCGCCGCACGGTCGAACTGGCTTTCCTGCCGCGAAATCGCATGGACCATCGTCCAGTTGCCGGCGGCCTCGGCAGGGACCGGCACCACCGGGAATCCGGCGCGGACGTAATCATTGTATCCGTTGATCCCGGCACTGCGCCCGACCATCACCGCCAGATCGGGCCGCGCGATGCGGCTCGCGAGCTCCACCGCCAGCACATGGTCGGCGTCGCTGGTCGCGGCTTGCGCAATCTGGCGGACGAACAAGGTCTGCGTCTGATGGTCGCCGCGCTGGCCCAGGATCTGGACCGCGCGCACGATTTCCTGATCGAAAAAGGCGGCGCGCTGGTTCTGCGAAATCTCGATCCGCGCGGTCATCGGCGGGATGGCAGGTGCGCGCCCGATGCGTTCGGCGGCGAGCTGTCCGTAAAACTGGTCGAAAAGGGTCGCGGCATTGGCGTAATAGAGGTTCGCATCGCTCTGGCGGCCCGATGCCTCGGCGGCGCGCCCTGCCCAGTACAGCCCCTTGGCGCGCGTCTGCGGCGAGCGTGCGGCCTTGGCGTACAGGTCGAACATGCGGATTGCGTCGGCGGGGCGGCCCAGCTTGTTGAGCGCGGTCGTGCCCGCGAGCCAGGTCGCGTTGGTATATTCGTCGCGCTCGCCGATGGGGCGGTCGCGCACGACCGTGCCTGCGGGGTAAGTGTCGTCGACCTGCCGCGCGATGTCGTACGCGGTCTGGAGCTGTCCCTGTGCCGCCGCGTTGCGCGCGACGGCGACGATCACATCGAGCCATTTTTCGGCATCGAGCGGCGGCGCGTTGAGGCGCCGCGGTGCGGCAAGCAGACTCTGCGCGGCATATTCCTGTCCCGACAGGCGCAACCACGTCACGCGGTCGAGCAGGAAGCCGGGATCGCCGGTGGCGCTGGCGGCGACATAGGACAATTTGGTCGCCGCATCCGGCGCTTTCGCCTGCATCGCCACGCGCGCATCGAACTGCGGCTGGCGCACGGGGCTGGTCAGCGAGAGTTGGCGCGCGGCCAGGCTGGTCGCGCGGCTCCACAGCAAGCGCTCCATCCGCGTGTCGTGATCGGCGGTCGACAGCAGGCCCGGCCAGCGCGTGACAAAGCGGCTTTCGTCGTCGGCCGACAGCGCGCCCATCGTCCAGGCGCGTTTGGCGGCAAGTTTTGCTTCGTCGCGACGGCCTATGGCATCGAGCGCTTCGGCATAGCGCAGCCCGCTCGTCGCCGTCGCGGGCGCAAACCGTCCGAAATAGGCTGCAACGAGCTGCGGGTCTTCGGCATCGGTGCGGAGCGCGCGCTCAGCCGATTTGCGGATCGCCGCTTCGCCCGGCCAGCCGGGGTGCGCGACAAGGAAGCGGGCATAGGACGAAAAGGGCAGGGCGTCGGACTGGCGCACCGCATTCCATTCCGAAATCGCCACGCCCAGCGCGGAATCGTTGACGACCGCGAGCGAGCGCGTCGGCGGCGCGGCCATCAAGTCCTGTGCGGCGGCGATCCCGGGCGCGGCGAGGAGCAGGGCGGAGGCGACAAAGCGATACGTCATGCTGGACATGCTGCGACATGCGTCCTTATCAGGCGCTGAACGGTGCGGGCGGGGGTAAATTCGGTTCATCGGCTCGCTATGCCGCAGCGCAACAGGTGCGTGAAGGGAGAAGATCATGTTTTCCGGCTCGATTCCGGCACTGGTGACGCCGTTTCGGGACGGCAAGGTCGACGAGGCGGCGTTTCGCGCGCTGGTCGACTGGCAGATCGACAACGGTTCGTCGGCGCTCGTCCCTTGCGGCACGACCGGGGAGAGCGCGACGCTGAGCTATGACGAGCACTATCGCGTCATCGAATTGTGCATCGAACAGGCGGCGGGCCGGGTGCCGGTCATCGCGGGCTGCGGGTCGAACGATACCGCCACGGCGGTGCGCCATATGGAATTCGCGAAATCTGCGGGCGCAGCTGCGGCACTCGTCGTGGCACCCTATTACAATCGTCCCAATCAGGACGGCGTGTTCGCGCATTATGCGCATCTCGCGGGGCTCAGCGACCTGCCGATTGTCGTCTATAATGTGCCGGGGCGGACGGTAACCGATATCCAGCCCGAAACCATGGCGCGGCTCGCCGAACTTCCGACGATTATCGGTATCAAGGATGCCAGCGGCAATATGGCGCGCATCGCCGCGCACCGGCTGAGCTGCGGAACAGATTTCTGCCAATTGTCGGGCAATGACGACATGGCGCTCGCCTATAATGCGGCGGGCGGCGTCGGGTGTATTTCGGTGTCGGCGAACGTCGCACCGAAACTCTGTGCCGAGTTTCAGGCGGCATGCGCGGCGGGCGATTATGTGCTCGCACGCGATCTCAACGACAAACTCTATCCGCTTCATGATGCGCTGTTTTCGGATGCCTCGCCCGGGCCGACGAAATACGCGATGGCCAGACTGGTCGACTGGATGACGGACGAACTTCGCCTGCCGATGACCCCGCCGTCGGCGGCGTCGCGCGCCGCTATCGATGCGGCACTCGACTGGGCCGGTCTCGCCTAACCGACGCGGCGCAGTGGCTCCATCGGGCGAGCAAAGTAGCACGCCCAGACATATCGCCATGGCACAATGAAAAAGGCGATCACGATGCCGATGCAGTCGACGAACAGCGACTCGATGTCCGCCGTCCAATGGCCGGTGAGCCAGGCGCGCAACGCGATCAGCGTGAGCCAGACCGTCTTCCACGCGATTTCGTAGAGCATCAGGGGCAGCATCTGCATCGGATAGCGGACGCCGAGCAGGCTGAGCAGCGCCAGTGCCGCAAGCATCGACTTGGCCAGTCCGCGCATCACAGGCCAGTCGGTCGATTCGAACAGCAATTGCGTCCAGACGACGCTGCCCATGACCAGTGCCATGAGCAGAAAAAGGAAACGCATGGCATTGATGCGCCATAGGGCGACCGGTGGCAGTGCGATCTCGCGATCCGGATTCATGCGTTTTCCCCGCCATGTTTATGAACAGTGTGTATTAGTGACATAATACAATAACACGATCAACCGGCGGGCGCCATAAATCGACCGTGGCGGATTGGTTTGAATAATGCCGCGAGCGCCCTAAATGCCGCCACGCTATGGCCCGCCCCCGTCCCGAACAAGTGAAAGCCAAGACCGTCGCCGAGAACCGGCGCGCGCGGTACGACTATGCCATCGAGGACACCTATGAAGCGGGGATCATGCTGACCGGCACCGAGGTGAAATCGCTGCGTTTCGGCGAGGGGTCGATTGCCGAATCCTACGCCGAAGTGAAGGGCGGCGAGGTGTGGCTCGTCAACTCCAACGTGCCCGAATACAGCCACGGCAACCGCGAAAACCACGAACCGAAACGCCCGCGTAAATTGCTGCTCAACGAGCGCGAGATCGAGAAACTGCACAAGGCGATTTCGCGCGAGGGGATGACGCTGGTCCCGCTGTCGATCTATTTCAACGGTCGCGGGCGCGCCAAGGTCGAGCTCGCCATCGGCAAGGGCCGCAAGCATCAGGACAAGCGCGAATACGAGAAGGAAAAGGACTGGAAACGCGAATCCGCGCGCATTTTGCGGGATCGCGGATGAACGCTGCCCCCGCCCAGCTCGCCAAGATCGCCGCGCGCATCCCCGCGCAGACTGCCGACCGACTCGTCGGCGCGGCGGTCGCGGGCGGGGCCATCCTGTCGGGCTGGATCGTGTTCAAGGCGGTCGGCCAGCCAGCCATTGCCGCCGCGTTCGGCGGCACGGTGATCGCGCTCGGCGTGTTGCTCCTGCTCGCCCGCCATCTCTATCCCCCACCCGCGCGCGCCGAGCGGATGACCGACTGGGCGCTGGTCCGCGACGCCGCCGACAATGGCGAAACGGCGTTGGCCGTCATCGACCGCAACGGGCGACTGGTGTGCACGAATGCGCTCTATGACCAGTGGTTTGGCAGCGCGGTGCCGACTGACCTGGGCGCCGAACGGGCCGATCTCGTCGGCGCAGGCCGCGCGGCGTGGCGTGACGGGCATCTCGCGCTCACCGCCCGCATCGCCACCCGCAATGTCACGCTCGACATCGCGCGCAGCGGGCAGGGCGACGATTGCCTCGTCTGGCGGTTCCGCGAGGGGGTCGAAGGCAATCCCGCCGCCGCTCTGCCCGCGCTGCTCGACACCGGCTGGGGCGACAGGCTGGGCGCGGCGGGCATCATGATTGCGCTGATCGGCGGCGAGGGGCGGGTGCGCGCCGCCAATCGCGTGATGATCCTGCGTGCCACCGGCCGCACCGATGCCCCGATTGCGGGCCGCGATTTCGTGACCCTGCTGACTTCGTCGAGCGACGGCGCGATCCGGTTTGCGCAGGAAGGGCTGACAGGCCTGCCGCTGCGGCTGCTCCAGATTCCGCTCGATACGGGCCGCGAGGACGGCGACCGCATCATCGTGCTGATCGACGATGAGGGGGGCAGCGGCACGGGCACCGACGTTCCACTGCAGATGCTGTTGTCGATGCTCCCACTCGGGTTGGCGCTTGCCGACCGCGACGGGCGGTTTCTCTATCTGAACGACGCTTTCGTTCGCGCGGCGGGCGTCGCACCCAATGCCACCCCCGTCTATCCCGGCGACCTCGTCATCCGCGAGGACAAGGCCGCCGTCGCCGACGCCGTGCGCCGCTTTGCCAATGGACAAGCGGTTTCGGGCGACATTGCGGTGCGTCTGAAGGACCGGCCCGACGACCCCGTCGCGCTGACTATCGCGGGCGCGCGCGGGCTGGGTGAGGCGGCAGTGCTGCTAAGCCTCAAGGACAATAGCGAGGAATCGAAACTCCAGCGCCAAGTCGCCCAAGCCACCAAGATGCAGGCGGTCGGCCAGCTCGCGGGCGGCGTCGCGCATGATTTCAACAATATCCTGACCGGCATCCTCGGCCATTGCGACCTGATGCTGATGCGCCACACGCCGGGCGACAGCGATTACGACGATATCCAGCAAATCCGCAACAATTCGAACCGCGCGGCGGGGCTGACGCGGCAATTGCTCGCCTTCTCACGGCAACAGACGTTACGCCCGCAAGTGCTTCAGTTACCTGACGTAGTGTCCGAAGTTTCGAACCTGCTCCAGCGCCTGCTGGGCGAGACCGTCGACCTCGTCATCAACCACGGCCGCGCGCTGGGCGCGGTGCGCGCCGACCCGGGCCAGATCGAACAGGTCATCGTCAATCTGGTCGTCAACGCCCGCGACGCCATTCAGGCCAAGGGCGACAAGGCCGGGAAGGTGACGCTCAAGACCTACCGCGTCACCGCCGACGAAGTCCGCAAGCTCGACAGCGACTTCCTGCCCGTCGCCGATTACACCGCGCTCAGCGTGTCCGACACCGGCACCGGCATCGCACCCGAAAACCTTTCGAAAATCTTCGAACCCTTCTTCACGACCAAGGACGTGGGGAAGGGAACGGGCCTCGGCCTCTCCACCGTCTATGGCATCGTCAAGCAATCGGGCGGGTTCATCTTCGCCGATTCCGAACTGGGGCAGGGCACGACCTTTTCGGTGTTCCTGCCCGTCCATTTCGAGGCCGAAGCCAAACCCGCGCCCGTCGCCACCCCCGCCGCCAAGCCCGCCGAGCTCTGGGGCACCGGCACGATCCTGCTCGTCGAGGACGAAGACATGGTCCGCGCGGTCGCCGAACGCGCGCTCGTGCGCCACGGCTACACGGTACTCACCGCCGCGCACGGCGAGGAAGCGATGGCGATCCTGGGCACCGGCACGAAGATCGACCTGATCGTCTCCGACGTCGTCATGCCGACGATGGACGGCCCGACGCTGGGCCGCGCGGCGCGGGCGGAGTTCCCCGACCTGCCGATCCTGTTCATGTCGGGCTATGCCGAGGAACAGCTGCGGAAAACGATCGACCTCGACCGGATGGGGTTCATCCCGAAACCGTTCTCGGTGAAGGCGCTGGCCGAAGCGGTGCAGGCGACGCTGGCGTTGTAGAAGGGAAGAAGGGTGGTTCACCCGAAGCCCCGAAAAGGGCAGCCCGTCCCCCGTCATTCCCGCGTAAGCGGGAACCCAACTCCCGAAGGACCGGCACGAGCCATGTGCCCGCTTTCGCGGGAATGAAGCGGCAAGAACTGAATTTTCAGGGGCTTCGGGTGAACCCCACCCTGCTGCAACGGCTGCCTCGCCCCGTTTTGTGAAACCCGACCCGGTGCGGCTGGTCCGGGCGAAGCCCCCTTCCTCTTCGCGTCTTTTCCTTCTTCTTTGCGCCTTCGCGTGAAACAACGGCGCACCGTCGCAGCACCGGTGCTCGCCCGAAGGAGAGCAACGATTTAACGCGAAGACGCAAAGAAGAAGGTAAGGCGCAAAGGAAGACGATGCTTCGATCTGCCTGCGGACATCGCCGCACTCGTTGAGATACTGAAAATGCGCTGTTTTTACGTATTCGTTCACGGAAAACTGGAATGGATTGCCGATGCGGTCGAATCCGGCGCAAGTCGCGCGTCCGGATTTTACTGCCACAGGTATATTATGGCCCGGACCGAACAGTCGGCCAGTATGACGGCGTTCCGTCGCGTGCGGGAGAATCTGGATCGACAAACCGGCTGGATCGCAAACGGGTTGGCCAGATTGGAACTCGAAGCCGAGGAGGTACGACCGGCGTCGATCCATAAAATTCTGCTTCCCGACAATCGGGGGCATAGTTTTTACTAGGGCGAGAGGGGCAGCTAGGCACCGCTGCAGATCACGCTGCACAAAAATCCGAGTTCCCCTCTTGTTCCGCAAGAACAAACGCGATACACGACCGAAATGGCGCGTTGACCCGATGCGCCGACCGGTTAGGAGGAACGGCAATGGCGGCTCAGCTCAAGGTAATCAGCGGCGATATGGCAACAACAGCACCCACCGACCGGCAGCGCGCGCTGGAAGCGGCGCTCGCGCAGATCGACCGCGCGTTCGGCAAGGGCTCGGCGATGAAGCTGGGCTCGCGTGAGGCGATGCAGATCGAGGCAGTGTCGACCGGGTCGCTGGGCCTCGACATCGCGCTCGGCATCGGCGGCTTGCCCAAGGGACGTATCGTCGAGATTTTCGGGCCGGAAAGCTCGGGCAAAACCACGCTGGCGCTGCACGCGATTGCCGAGGCGCAAAAGGCGGGCGGTACCGCCGCGTTCATCGACGCCGAACATGCGCTCGATCCGGTCTATGCCAAGAAACTCGGCGTCAACATCGACGAGCTGATCGTGTCGCAGCCCGACACCGGCGAACAGGCGCTCGAGATTTGCGACACGCTCGTCCGTTCGAACGCGGTCGATGTGCTGGTGATCGATTCGGTCGCCGCGCTCGTCCCGCGCGCCGAAATCGAGGGCGAGATGGGCGACAGCCATGTCGGCCTGCAGGCCCGCCTGATGAGCCAGGCACTCCGCAAGATCACCGGGTCGATCAGCCGGTCGAAGTGCACCGTCATCTTCATCAACCAGATCCGCATGAAGATCGGCGTGATGTACGGCTCGCCCGAGACGACGACCGGCGGTAATGCGCTCAAATTCTATGCGAGCGTTCGCCTCGACATCCGCCGCACCGGCCAGATCAAGGACCGCGAGGACATCGTCGGCAACACCACGCGCGTGAAAGTCGTCAAGAACAAGGTAGCGCCGCCGTTCAAACAGGTCGAATTCGACATCATGTACGGGCAGGGCATCTCCAAGGTCGGCGAAATCCTCGATCTGGGCGTCAAGGCCGGAATCGTCGAGAAATCGGGCGCCTGGTTCAGTTATGACTCGATCCGCGTCGGGCAGGGCCGCGAGAATTCGAAGGTCTATCTGACCGAGAACCCCGAGATTGCCGACCGCATCGAAAAGGCGATCCGCAGCAAGACCGACGACGTTGCCGAAGCGCTGATGGTCGGTCCCAGCGCCGACGACGACGCCTAGGTCATGGGCAAAGCTCGCCTCGATTACGTCGAATTTCCGGTCACCGATTGCGCGGCCTCGAAGACTTTCTTCGAGGCGGCGTTCGGCTGGACGCTGACGGCATTCGGTCCAAGCTATGCCGCGACGACAACCGGCGACACCGATATCGGTCTCGACAGCGACCCGGGTGAATCCGCCACCGCGCCGCTCGCGGTAATCCGCGTCGACGACCTCGAAGCATCTCGCAGCGACGTTATTGCGGCAGGCGGAACACTCACCCGTGATATCTTTGCTTTCCCCGGCGGGCGGCGCTTTCACTTCCGCGAACCCGGCGGCTGCGAACTTGCGGTCTGGGTTACCGAATAACTCGTCATTGCGAGCGCAGCGAAGCAACCCACTTCGTCGCGAGAGGCGCTGGATTGCTTCGCTGCGCTCGCAATGACGAGACCTTTAAACGATAGCGGTCGTGTTCTCTGCCCAACACGCCGATCTGTGTTAGGCGTCGGCTCCAGAGGGAGCAGCCATAATGACATCGGTCGAAAATCTGGCAGGCGAAGAATGGCGCGGGCGCGTCGGCGGAAGCTGGGCTGCCGAATGGGTCCGCACCGACCGCAGCTTTGCCGAACTGACCGGGCATCTCGTCGAAGCCGTTAGCAGCACCCTCCCACCGCTTGCCCTTACGACGCGGCGCAGTGTCCTCGATATAGGTTGCGGTGCGGGTGAAACCGCGTTGCGGCTCGCGAGCGAGCGGCCCGATCTCGATGTGACCGGCCTCGACCTGTCGGACGAATTGGTTGCGGCAGCGCGCGAACGTGGTGCGGGGCAGTCCAATCTGTCCTACGCCACAGGTGATGCAAGCAACTGGCAGGGCGCTGCTCTCTTCGACGCCGCGCTCTCGCGTCACGGCGTGATGTTCTTCGACGACCCAGTGGCGGCGTTCACCCACCTCCGCAGTCTTATGGCTCCGCACGCCCCGCTTGCCTTCACCTGTTTCGCGGCGCGCGCGGATAATTTTTGGGCTAGCGAGCTTGCCGAACTGATCGGCGCGCCGCTGCCGGTCGATCCTTATGCACCCGGGCCGTTTGCCTTTGCCGAGGCGGATCGTGTGCACGCGATACTCGATGCATCGGGCTGGCAGAACGCGACATCCGAACGGATCGACTATCGCTATGTCGCGGGTGGCGGGGACGATCCGGTCGGTGACGCGCTCGATTTCTTCATGCGGATCGGACCTGCTGCGCGGCATATCGCAACGCTCGACGTGGCGGCGCGCCAAGCGTTGGAACCGCGTCTCAAAACTTGGCTGCAAGGGCATATCGAAGGCGGGGAAGTCCGTTTCCCTGCATCGGCGTGGCTGTGGCGTGCGACGGCATGACGTCACTTTCGTTACCGGTCGTCGCGCTGATCGGTGCACCGACCGACTGCCACTCGTCCTTCATTCGCGGCGCCGCGTTGGCGCCGGCAGCGATCCGCGCGGCGCTCTCCAGCGATCATGGCAATGCCGCCGCTGAATCGGGCGTCGAACTCGGTATAGACCTGCAGATCGACGACCGGAGCGATGTGCCGCTTGCCGACACATTGGCATCGACCGCCACCGACGACGCGTTGCTGTTCAACGCGGTCATCGACGCAATGGCCGCGAATGCGATGCCGCTCGTGCTCGGCGGCGACCATGCCATCACGGTTCCGGTCGTGGCCGCGCTCGATACCGCGCATGGTCCGCTGACTATACTGCACTTCGACGCGCACCCCGATCTCTATGACAGTTACGGCGATGACCCGCGCAGCCACGCGTCGCCGTTCGCGCGCATTCTGGAGGCGGGACACGCCAAGCGCCTCGTGCAAGTCGGCATCCGCACGCTGAACCGCCACTGCCGCGAGCAAGCGGCGCGTTTCGGTGTCGAGGTTATCGAGATGCGGCACTTTTCGGTCGATGCCGTCCCCATTCTCGACGGCCCGCTCTACATCAGCATCGACATGGACGGGTTCGACCCGAGCGTCGCGCCCGGCGTCGCCCACCTCGAACCCGGCGGGCTGACGGTGCGCGAAGTGCTGGCGGTGCTCGACCGCCAGACCGCGCCGTTGGTCGGAGCCGATATCGTCGAGCTGTGCCCGCCGCGCGACCCGACAGGAGTCACCGCGATCCTCGCTGCCAAGCTGGTGCGCGAACTCGCGGCGCTCTATGTCCGTAACGGAGGTGGCTCATGATCAACCGGCGACAGATATTGGCAACGGGTGGGGCAGGGCTGGCGCTTGCCGCATTCCCCGCATGGGCCGCCGCACCCGAACTCGCGTCGATTACCGGTGACGTCCCCCGCATCGGCCCCGCCGATCGCGCGGCGCGGATTGCCAAGGCACAGGGCCTGATGCGGCGCGCGGGCATTGGCGCGATCCTGATCGAGGCGGGGTCGAGCCTCGATTATTTCACTGGTGTGCAATGGTGGCGCAGCGAGCGGCTGACCTGCGTCGTCATCCCTGTCGAGGGGACGCCCTGCATCGTAACGCCGTTTTTCGAGGAACCCTCGATTCACGAAACGCTTGGGGTGTCTGCGGATGTGAAGGTCTGGCAGGAGGATGAAAGCCCCGTCGCGCTGGTCGCCGCGTTCCTGAAATCGCGCGGGCTGGCCAAGCGGCCCATCGGTATCGAGGAAACCGTGCGCTATTTCGCCAGCGATGGCCTCGCGCACGCGCTCCCCGCCGCGAAGCTTGTCTCCGCCAACCCCGTTGTGCGCGGGTGCCGGATGATCAAGACGTCGGCCGAAATCGCGCTGATGCAGGCCGCGTCGGATGTCACGGTCCGCGCGATAAATCACGCCATCGCCCGCACCGAAGTAGGCATGACGCCCGCCGACATCACCGCGCTGATCGTGGCCGCGACCAAGGCGCTGGGTGGCGAGGCCGATGGCGGGCTGGTGCTGCTCGGCGAGGCCAGCGCCTATCCGCACGGCTCGCACAAGCCGCAGCATGTGGTGAAACAGGAGATCATCCTGATCGATTGCGGCTGTTCGGTCGGCGGCTACCAGTCGGACATTTCGCGCACTTTCGTGCTCGGCGGCGCGAATACCGAACAGCGCAAAGTCTTCGGTCAGGTGCAGGAGGGGCAACGCATTGCCTTTGCCGCCGCCAAACTCGGCGCGGCTGCTGGGTCGGTCGACGATGCAGTGCGTGGTGCCTACGAACGCATGGGCTATGGCCCGCGCTATAAACTCCCCGGCACCCCGCATCGCACCGGCCACGGGATCGGCATGGACGGGCACGAGCCGGTGAACCTCGTCCATGGCGAGACGACGCCGCTGGCACCCGGCATGTGCTTCTCGAACGAACCTGGCATCTACGCGCCGGGCAAATTCGGCGTCCGCATCGAGGATTGTTTCCACATGACCGAGGCCGGCCCGAAATGGTTCAGCGAACCGCAGCGCTCGATCGAATAGCCGGCGGATTGACCGAAGTCGAAAAAGCGTCGGTAGGGGGATTGAATGTCTAAAGCCGCAACTTTCTGGGAGCAGTTGGTTCCCGTTGCGACCGTGATTGGTGGTTTGGCAGGCGGTCTAGGTCTTTTAATAGCTAGCCTTTCGTTGATCGCCGTGCTGATCCAGACGATTTATAGTGGCCGCGTTTCGCGGCAAACCACAGCATTTGACGCTCACAAGGATTACATGCGACTTTGTATTGAGCATCCCGAACTAAGCTCGTCATACATGATGGTGAAATTCATTTCACCACTGACTTTCGAGACCATTCTTGAAAGTCCGACGATCAAGGGCGAGAAGGCTCTCTGGTTTATGTCTTATGTACTATTCGCGATGGAGCAACTGGTCTTGTCGGCTGAAACGAGGGGAATCTCGCGATCGGCCTGGCTACGCACGGTCGAGGATCAACTCGGCTATCATGCGGACCTGCTAAGGGTGGTGTGGCCAGTTTGGGCTCATCATTATGCAGAGGCCGTGAACGAAATTGTGCAGAGGGTTCTAGCCCGTGAACTCAGCACTTCTCCAATTGTTGACATTGGGTTCGCACCGAAGGTCGCGCCCAAATCTCCTGCCGCTTGAGCCAACCCCTGCTCTCCCCTAAGCGCACATCATGACCTCGACGAACGACATCCGCCGCTCCTTTCTCGATTATTTCGCGAACGAAGGCCATGCGCGCGTGCCGTCCGCGCCGCTGGTGCCGCACAACGACCCGACCTTGATGTTCGTCAATGCGGGCATGGTGCCGTTCAAGAATGTGTTCACCGGCCTCGAAAGCCGTCCCTATGTCACCGCGACGTCGAGCCAGAAATGCGTACGCGCGGGGGGCAAGCACAACGACCTCGACAATGTCGGCTATACCGCGCGCCACCATACGTTCTTCGAAATGCTCGGGAATTTCTCGTTCGGCGACTATTTCAAGGAACGCGCGATTACGCTCGCGTGGAACCTCGTCACCCGCGAATGGGGGCTCGATCCGGACCGACTGACCGTCACCGTCTATCATACCGACGACGAGGCGTTCGACCTGTGGAAGAAGATCGCGGGCCTGCCCGACGCGCGCATCATCCGCATCCCGACCAAGGACAATTTCTGGGCGATGGGCGACACCGGGCCGTGCGGGCCGTGTTCCGAAATCTTTTACGACCATGGCGACCACATCCCCGGCGGACCGCCCGGCAGTCCCGACGAGGACGGCGACCGCTTCGTCGAAATCTGGAATTTGGTGTTCATGCAATATGAGCAGGTGACACTGGAAGAACGCGTCGACCTGCCGCGCCCTAGCATCGACACCGGCATGGGGCTGGAACGCATCGCCGCCGTCATGCAGGGCGTGCACGACAATTACGACACCGACACCTTCAAGGCGCTGATCCACGAGAGTGGCGAGCTGACGCGGACGGCAACCACAGGCGCAAACCAGGGCTCGCACCGCATCATCGCCGACCATCTGCGCGCGTCGAGCTTCCTCGTCGCCGATGGCGTGCTGCCCGCCAACGAAGGGCGGGGTTATGTCCTGCGCCGGATCATGCGCCGCGCGATGCGCCACGCGCATCTGCTGGGCGCGAAGGATCCGCTGATGCACCGGCTGGTGCCCAGCCTCGTCGCCGAAATGGGCGGGGCGTTTCCCGAACTGGTGCGCGGGCAGGCGGCGATCGAGGCGACCCTGCTGCAGGAGGAAACCCGCTTCCGCCAGACGCTCCGCAACGGCCTCGGCCTGCTCGACGAGGCCACCGCAGCGCTCGGCGCGGGCGACACACTCCCCGGCGAGACCGCGTTCAAGCTCTACGACACCTATGGCTTCCCCTATGACCTGACCGAGGATGCGTTGCGCGCGCGGCAGATCGGTGTCGACCGCGCCGGATTCGACACCGCAATGGCCGCGCAAAAGGCCGCGGCCCGCGCGGCGTGGAAGGGATCGGGGGCAAGCGCCTCGGCCGATATCTGGTTCGACATCGCCGACGAACTCGGCGGCACCGAATTCACCGGCTATTCGGGCGACACCAGCGACGGCGAAGTAGTGGCGCTGGTTAGGGATGGCGCGCGCGTCACCAGCGCCGAAGCGGGCGAGGCGGTGACGATTCTCACCAACCAGACGCCATTCTACGGCGAAAGCGGCGGCCAGATGGGCGACGCGGGGCGGATTACCGGCGGAAACGGACTGTCGGTACTGGTCGAGGACACGTCGAAGCCGCTCGGGCGGCTGCACGCACATCAGGCGGTTGTCGAGCGCGGACGGATCGCGGTCGGCGACAGCGTGACACTGGGCATCGACGTCGCGCGGCGGACGCAGCTGCGCGCCAATCACTCCGCGACGCACTTGCTCCACGCCGCGCTCCGCAATCGCCTCGGCGGGCATGTCACGCAAAAGGGCAGTCTGGTCGCCCCCGACCGCCTGCGCTTCGACTTCGCGCACAATGCCGCGCTCACCCCCGCCGATATCGCGCATGTCGAGGCGGAAGTGAACGCGCGCATCCGTGAGAACGACGCAGTGACGACGCGGCTGATGACGCCTGACGATGCGGTGGCGGCGGGCGCGCTGGCGCTGTTCGGCGAGAAATACGGCGAGGAGGTTCGCGTGTTGTCGATGGGGCAGGGGGCGGACGCGCCCTATTCGGTCGAGCTGTGCGGCGGGACACACGTCACCGCGCTGGGCGATATCGCGTTGTTCAAGATCGTGTCCGAAAGCGCGGTCTCCTCGGGCGTTCGCCGTATCGAGGCGCTGACCGGCGAGGCCGCACGCCACTGGCTGACCGCCCGCGAGGACCGGCTGAAAGAAGCCGCCGCGCTGCTGAAGGCCGCGCCTGACGATGTGCCGCAGCGCGTCGCGGCGCTGGTCGAGGCGCAGAAGAAGCTCGAACGCGAACTGTCGGAGGCGAAAAAGGCGCTGGCAACCGGCGGCGGCAGCGGCGCGGGACCGGCGGTCGAAGACATCGCGGGCGTGAAGTTCGAGGGGCAGTTGCTCGACGGCTTCGATCCCAAGGGGCTGCGCGGCCTGATCGACGAAGCCAAGACGCGGCTCGGTTCGGGCGTCGCGGCAGTGGTGACGGTCGTCGAAGGCCGCGCCTCGGTCGCGGTCGGCGTCACGGACGATCTGAAGGACCGGCTGAGCGCGGTCGATCTCGTCAAGGCGGCGGTTGCGGCGCTCGGCGGGCAGGGCGGCGGTGGACGCCCCGACATGGCGCAGGGCGGCGGGCCGAATGGTGCTGCAGCGAACGAGGCGATTGAGGCGATTAAGTCAGTAATAGCGGGCGCCGCAGTCTCAGCCTAGGCCAGCTTTTTTTGACTCGTCTGCCCGGACTTGATCCGGGCCTAGGCTTTTGTTCATTTCGATGTCTGCGAAGAAGAAGCCAAGCCCCGGATCAAGTCCGGGGCGACGGGTTGCTAAAGCGCCTTCAACCTCGGCTTCTCGCTCAGTCCCCCGGCATCCTTGATCTCCGCGCGCAGGTCGTCGCGCTTCTGATGAATGCTCGCGATCACCGGGCCCATGGCGACGCCCAGATCGACAAGTACCGCTTCCGACAGTTGCAGCGACGATTCGAGCGTCTCCGGCACCGCATCGGTCACTCCGGCGCGATAGAGTTCCGCCGCATGACCCGCATCGCGGGCGCGGGCGACGATGGTCAGCTCGGGGTGATCGGCGCGCAGCCGCCGCGCCAGCCGCACATTCTGGACGGGGTCGTTCATCGTCAGCACCACAGCTGCCGCCCGGTCGAGGTGCAGCGCTTCGGTCGCGCCGCTGCGCCCGGCATCGCCATAACGCACCGACTTGCCTGCCCGGCGTGCGGCGGCGACGACATCGACGTCCGCCTCGATGGCGATCCACGGCTTGTTGTGCACGTCGAGCATGTCGGCGACCATCTCGCCGACGCGTCCGTAACCGATCACGACGGTGACCGATCCCTCCGGCGGCGGCGCGGCGTCGCTCCCCTCGCGTCCGATTTGTACCGAGACGCGGTGGCCGATGGCGGCGAGCAGCGGGGTGAGGATCAGCCCGATTGCGGTGACCCCCGACCAGAAGGTGGCGGTCTGCGCGTCGATCAGTCCGGCGGTGAGCGAAGTGCCGAGCACCACAAGGGTGAGTTCGGACGGACTCGCCATCAAGATGCCGGTCTCCGCCGCGACCCCCGTCCGCGCGCCGCCGAACCACAACAGACCGCTGGTGAATGCCGCCTTCAAAGTCACCACGATCGCGACCGCACCCAGCAGCGCGGGCCATTGCGCGACCAGCAGCCCGAGGTCGAGCTGCATGCCCACAGTGAGCAGGAACACACCGAGCGCGAGATTCTTGAACGGCGCGATGACGCCCTCGACCTCGTGGACATAGTCGGTTTCGGCGATGACCAGCCCCGCGATCAGCGCGCCGACAATCGGCGACAGGCCTGCGACCAGCGTCGCCAGGCTCGCCAGAATTACGACGAGCAGCGTTACCGACAAGAACAGTTCGGGGCTGTGCGTCCGTGCCGCCTGGGCAAAGGCGCGCGGCAGGAGCAGCCGCCCGAGCAGGAGCAGCCCGACGACGACGAGAATGCCGATGCCGAGCACTTGTCCCATCGCGCCAAGATCGCGGCCGCCCGGTCCGAGCGCACCCAGGCCGAAGATGATCGGCACCAGCGCCAGATCCTCGAACAGCAGCATGGCAAAGGCGAGCTTGCCGACCGCGCTGGTCGTACCCGACATCGGCAGGACGAGCGCCGTCGACGATAGCGCGAGGGCTAAGCCGAGGCCGAGCGAGGCGTTGAGCGGATAACCGAAGGCGATGAGCGCGGCAGTGATGAGCGCCGCATTGCCGACAAGTTCCGCCGCGCCGATGCCCAGCACCGCCCGCCGCATCGCCCATAAACGCCGGAAGCTGAGCTCCAGTCCGACCGAAAACAGCAACAGGATGATGCCGAATTCTGCAAACGGGGCCATGGCCTTGGGATCGCTGATCGTCACATAGAACAGCCAGGGCATGCGATCGACCAGCGTGCCCAGCCCGAACGGCCCGACGATGATGCCGACCAGAATGAATCCGATAACCGGCGAAATCCGCAGGCGTGCGAACGCCGGAATGACCAGCCCTGCCGCGCCGAGCACGACGACCGCATCGCTGAGGCCGGCGGAGGAGGGATCGAGCGCCATGGCTCGACTTTAGGGGCAGGGCGGGTGCAATGTCACGCAATGGCTGACGTAGTGATCGTGGGCGGCGGACCGGCGGGCATGATGGCGGGGTTATTGTTCGCGCGCGCGGGCATTTCGACGCTGGTGCTTGAAAAGCATGGCGATTTCCTGCGCGATTTCCGTGGGGACACGGTGCATCCTTCGACTCTGCGGATTTTCGACGAGCTCGGCGAACTCGACACGTTGCTCGCGCGACCGCATGACAAGGCGCAGGTCTTGGGGGGCATCGTCGGCGGCGAGAAAGTGACGATTGCCGATTTCAGCCATCTTCCGGGCAAATGCCGCTTCATTGCGCTCATGCCGCAGTGGGAATTCCTGGATTGTGTGACGGCTATCGCCCGCCGCCACCCCGCTTTCGAATTGCGGATGAATGCGGAGGCAACCGGTCTGATCGAAGAGGACGGACAAATCGTCGGAGTCGCTTGCATTGAGGATGGCGTCGAACGCACTTACCGCAGCCGCCTCGTCATTGCTGCCGACGGCCGCCGGTCGGTCCTGCGCGGCCAGTCGGGGCTGCCGCTGACCGATCTCGGCGCGCCCATCGACGTGTTCTGGTTCAAACTGTCGAAGACGCGCACGCCCGATAACCGGTCCACGGGCGTGATCGCGACGGGCCGGTTACTCGCGGTGCTCGACCGGGGCGATTACTGGCAATGTGCCTATGTATTCGCCAAAGGGAGCGCCGAGCGTCTGCGCGCAGCGGGGATTGGCGATTTCCGGGAAGACGTCGCACGAACCGCGCCTTTTCTGGCGGGCTCGGCCGATGAATTGACGGATTGGGATCAGGTCAAGCTGCTCACCGTGTCGCTCGACCGGCTCGACCGCTGGCACCGGCCTGGCCTGATCGTGATCGGCGATGCGGCGCACGCCATGTCACCCATCGGCGGTGTCGGGATCAACCTCGCGATTCAGGATGCGGTCGCGGCGGCCAATATCCTAGCGGGGCCGCTGGCGGCGGGCGGATCTGCCGATCGCTTGCTCGACAAGGTCCAGCGTCGGCGGATGCTGCCGACGCGGCTCGTACAGTCTATGCAGCGTGCCGCGCAAACCCGGTTGATCGCAGGCGTCATCCTGAGGAACGTACAGATTACTCGTGCGCCGTGGCAAGTGCGCCTGATGCAGCGCTTTCCTGTCCTTCAGCGCATTCCGGCTTATGTGATCGGTATCGGCTTCCGGTCGGAACACGTCCGCTCACCGAAAGCCTAGCTCCAGCTGCCCATCTCGGTTTCGAGATTGGCGCGCACCGATTCGAAGAATGTTTCGGTGGTTTGCCACGCCTGGTCGGGGCCGATCAGGATCGCGAGATCCTTGGTCATCGCCCCTTGCTCGACAGTCGCGACGCAGACCCGTTCCAGCGTTTCGGCGAAGCGAACGACTTCGGGCGTCTCGTCGAACTTGCCGCGATATTTGAGACCGCCGGTCCAGGCAAAGATCGAGGCGATCGGGTTGGTCGAGGTCGCCTTGCCCTGCTGATGCTGGCGATAATGGCGCGTGACGGTGCCGTGGGCGGCTTCTGCCTCCACGGTCTTGCCGTCCGGAGTGAGTAATACCGATGTCATGAGGCCGAGCGAGCCGAAGCCCTGCGCGACCTGGTCCGACTGCACATCGCCGTCGTAATTCTTGCACGCCCACACGAACTTGCCCGACCATTTGAGCGCGCTCGCGACCATGTCGTCGATCAGACGATGTTCGTAAACGATGCCAGCAGCAGCAAACTGGTCCTTGAATTCCTTGTCGAAAACCTCGGCGAACAAATCCTTGAAGCGGCCGTCATAGGCTTTCAGAATCGTATTCTTGGTCGACAGGTAGAGCGGCCAACCACGTCCAAGCGCATAGTTCATCGAAGCGCGAGCGAAGTCGGCAATCGAATCATCCAGATTGTACATGCCCATGGCGACGCCCGAGGAGGGGAATTTGAACACTTCCTCGTCGATGACGGCGCCGTCATCGCCTTCGAAAACCATTCGCAGTGTGCCGGGCCCGGGGACGAGGAAATCGGTCGCGCGATACTGGTCGCCGAACGCATGGCGGCCGACGACGATGGGGTCGGTCCAGCCGGGGATAAGGCGCGGGACATTCTTGATCACGATGGGTTCGCGGAACACGACGCCGCCTAGGATGTTGCGGATCGTGCCGTTCGGCGATTTCCACATCTTCTTGAGATTGAACTCTTTCACCCGGTCTTCGTCGGGCGTGATCGTCGCGCATTTCACCCCGACGCCGTATTTGGCGATGGCGTTGGCCGAATCGACGGTGATCTTGTCGTTGGTTTCGTCGCGCTTTTCGACGCCCAGGTCGTAATAATGCAGGTCGATATCGAGGTAGGGCTTGATCAGGCGCTCGCGGATCCATTCCCAGATAATCCGCGTCATTTCGTCGCCGTCGATTTCGACAACGGGATTTTTCACCTTGATCTTGGCCATGCGTGCTTCCTCGGGGAATAGGTCGCGGTCGCTCTAGGCAAGGCGGCGCGGGCAATCAACCGGGCTGACATTCTCGCCGCAAAGTTTGCGGTTCGCGCCCTGAGTCACTACAAAGTCACAATGTCGCAACCTGAAATCGGCCATAACGGGCCGCCGAGCGTCCGTTGGCGCTTTCCTTCCGTCCATCCCGACGGGCGCAAGTTCGTCGTCATCGCAGCGGGCATCGCGCTCGTCTTTGCGCTCATGGCGTGGGAGACGCTGGCCTGGCCGATGCTGGGCGTGACCATCTGGGTCGCCGCGTTCTTCCGCGACCCGATTCGCAGCGTGCCCCGGGGCGACGACCTGATCATTGCCCCGGCCGATGGCCTGATCACGCTGATCCGCGATGTGCCGCCGCCCAAAGAGCTGGCTGGCGAGGGGGGGCTCGGCGACACGACAATGACGCGCGTGTCGATCTTCATGTCGGTGTTCGACGTCCATATCCAGCGCTCGCCGATCGAGGGCATTATCCGGCAAGTCGTCTATATCTCGGGCAAGTTCCTCAACGCCGATCTCGACAAGGCGAGCGAGGACAATGAGCGCCAGCACATCCTCGTCGAGCGGCGCGACGGATTGAAGATCGGCTATACGATGATCGCGGGCCTCGTTGCGCGGCGGATCGTGCCGTTCGTGAAGCCGGGCGACACGGTAGTCGCAGGGCAGCGGGTTGGCCTGATCCGCTTCGGCAGCCGCGTCGACGTCTATCTGCCTGCCGGGACCGCACCGCGCGTGGCGCTGGGGCAGCGCACGATTGCGGGCGAGACTATTCTCGGCGCTATCGGCAACAATCAGGCAGCAGGCGGCGTCAGCCAGTGAATCCGCCATTCCGGCGCGGTATCCCCTTGCGGACGGTCGCGCCGAACGCGATCACTGCGCTGGCGCTGTGCTTCGGACTGACCGGCATCCGCTTTGCGATTGCGGCAGCGGGTATCGAGGCCGATCCCGCGACCTGTACGCGGGAAATGGCTGCGGCGGCATGTCGCGCGCTCGCCCTCGATAATTGGACCAAGGCGATCGGGTCGATCATCATCGCCGGAATCCTCGACGGGGTCGACGGGCGCATCGCCCGGATGTTCCGGGGGGAGAGCCGCTTCGGTGCGGAACTCGATTCGCTGTCGGATGTCATCGCCTTCGGGGTTTCGCCGGCGCTGATCGTCTATCTCTGGTCGCTCCAGCAATTTCCCCGCTTCGGCTGGTTCTGCGCGCTGGCGTTCGTCGTCTGCCAGGCGCTTCGACTGGCTCGGTTCAACGCCCGGATCGATGTCGACGATCAACCGCACAAATCGGCGGGCTTTCTCACCGGGGTTCCGGCCCCTGCCGGGGCAGGGCTTGCTTTCCTGCCGCTCTATCTGTGGATCGTGACCGGAGAGGACTGGTTCCGCGCGCCCGTCGTCGTTGCGCCTTGGGTCGCCTTTGTTGCGGTACTCATGATTTCCAACGTCGCGACGTTCAGCTGGGGATCGATCCGGCTACGGCGCAACATCCGACTGGAGGCGATCCTGCTGCTCGCGCTCATCGGGACGGCCTTGTTCGCCGAACCTCTATGGACCCTGATCGGCGTGTCGGTCGCCTATGTGGCGCTCATACCGTTCAGCATGCGCAGCTATGCCAAAGTCAGGCGGCGGCGCGCAGAGGCAGAGACTGAAACGACGATGGACGGCGCGCCGTCGTCCTGACGGTTACCCGCACGCGCGTCACCGGCGGAACAAGCGCCGCCGCAGAGATCGAACGACCCGCAAGCGCGGCAACCATGGCATCGGCATGGTCGCGCAACGTGACCGCAATCACGGCCAGCGCACCGGCAAGCAGTGCCATCACGCCCAGCATCGATACGAGATAGATCATCGTCTTCACTCCCTGACCGGTTCGAACATTTACTGATTCGCTTTGTTCCCGAATCGGCAATGTTCATGTTTTGTTCGTATCTTTCACCCTTGTCAAGCGCGATAGCGACCGTTAAGCGCGCCGCCATTCCACATGGGGAGCACCATACCGGTGCCGGACTTTGCGTCTGGTTCCGTTCCCCAGAGGTTCAACCGGGTAAGGAGAATTGGCTATGGCGGCACCTGTCGTCACGATGCATCAGCTGTTGGAAGCTGGCGCGCACTTCGGTCACCAGACGCATCGCTGGAATCCGAAGATGAAACCCTATATTTTTGGCGACCGTAACGGCGTCCACATCCTCGACCTGTCGCAGACCGTGCCGCTGTTCGCGCGCGCGCTCGATTTTGTCGCGGCGACGGCGGCGGGCGGCGGCAAGGTGCTGTTCGTCGGCACCAAGCGCCAGGCGCAGGATCCGATCCGCGACGCGGCGCGTGCCTCGAACCAGCATTTCGTCAACCACCGCTGGCTGGGCGGCATGCTCACCAACTGGAAGACGATCTCGAACTCGATCAAGAAGTTCAAGGCGATGGAAGAGCAGCTTGCCGGTGACACGGCGGGCCTTACCAAGAAGGAAGTCCTTCAGCTGACGCGCGAACGCGACAAGTTCGAGCTGTCGCTGGGCGGCATCCGCGACATGGGCGGCATTCCCGACGTGATGATCGTGATCGACGCCAACAAGGAAGAGCTGGCGATCAAGGAAGCGAATGTGCTGGGTATCCCGGTCGTTGCGATCCTCGATTCGAACGTCTCGCCCGATGGCATCGCCTTCCCGGTCCCCGCGAACGACGACGCCAGTCGTGCGATCCGTCTCTACTGCGAGGCGCTGGCAACGGCAGCGACGCGTCACGGCGCGCAGGCGGCACAGGCCAAGGGTCAGGACTTCGGCGCGATGGTCGAGCCGCCGGTCGAACCTGCGCTGGTCGAGGCTGTTGCCGAGGCTGCACCGGTTGCGGTCGAAGCGGCTCCGGCTGTCGTTGAGGCTCCGGCCGAAGTGGCTGCGGTCGAGGCACCTGTTGCCGAAGCGCCTGCTGGCGAAGCGACCGGCGAAGAAGCCGCAGCGTAACAATTCTGTGCTCCTGCGGATGCAGGAGCCTTGGCGACCAGCGCTACCGCCTGTCGCCCGGGCTCCTGCTTTCGCGGGGGCACAATAATAAGGAAGATCGAAATGGCCGAGATCACTGCCGCTCTCGTCAAGGAACTGCGCGATGTTTCGGGCGCGGGCATGATGGACTGCAAAAAGGCGCTGTCGGAAACCGGCGGCGACATGGATGCCGCGGTCGACTGGCTGCGGACCAAGGGGCTGGCAACGGCGGCGAAGAAGGCCGGTCGTACGGCTGCCGAAGGTCTGGTTGGCGTCGCGACTTCGGGGACCAAGGGGGCGGCCGTCGAGGTCAACTCCGAGACCGACTTCGTGGCCAAGAACGACCAGTTCCAGGCGTTTGTCGGCGACGTGACGGCGCTCGCGCTCGCCACGGATGCGAACGACATTGCCGTGCTCGCCGCCGCGCCGATGGGCGAGGGAAGCGTGCAGGACAAGCTGACCGCCAACATCGCAACCATCGGCGAGAACCAGTCGCTGCGCCGCGTGCGGACGCTGAGCGTCAACGAGGGTGCGGTGGTCAGCTATGTCCACAACGCTGCGGCCCCCGGCATGGGCAAGATCGGCGTGCTGGTCGCGCTCGAAGGCAATGCGAACACCGGTGCCATCGAGGCACTGGGCAAGCAGCTCGCGATGCACATCGCCGCTGCCAGCCCGTCGGCGCTGCACGAAGAGGGCCTCGACGAGGCGCTCGTCAGCCGCGAACGTGCCATCGCCATGGAAAAGGCCGCCGAAAGCGGCAAGCCGGCCGATGTCGTCGAGAAAATGGTCAACGGCGCCATTGCGAAGTTCCGCAAGGAAAATGCGCTGCTCAGCCAGGTTTTCGTCATGGATAACAAGACGAAGATCGCCGACGTCGTCGCGGCTGCGGCGAAGGACGCAGGCGGCAGCATTGCGCTGGTCGACTATGTCCGATTCCAGCTCGGCGAAGGCATCGAAAAGGCCGAGAGCGACTTCGCGGCCGAAGTCGCCGCCGCGTCGGGCGTGCCGCAGCCCGTCAACTGAGCCAATGCTTCACAAGTGCGCGACGCGGGCTTAAGGCTCGCGCCGCCTCTTGACGAAAGCCGACATGCCACAGCCCTATCGCCGTATCCTGCTGAAACTCTCGGGCGAAGTTCTGATGGGGCCGGGCGGCCTCAGCATCGACCCCGAGGTCACCGCGCGCGTCGCCAGCGAGATCGCCAATGCCAAGGCCATGGGCTTCGAGCTGTGCGTCGTTGTCGGCGGCGGCAATATCTTTCGCGGAATCGCTGCGGCAGCGAAGGGATTCGAGCGCGCTACGGCCGATTATATGGGCATGCTCGCGACCGTGATGAATGCGCTCGCGGTGCAGAATGCGCTGGAGGCCATCGGTGTCGAAACCCGTGTGCAGTCGGCGATTCCCATGGCGAGCGTCTGCGAACCCTATATCCGGCGCCGCGCTGAGCGGCATCTGGAGAAAGGTCGCATCGTGATTTTTGCGGCGGGGACGGGCAATCCGTTCTTCACTACCGACACCGGTGCCGCACTGCGCGCCGCCGAAATGAAGTGCGATGCGCTGTTCAAGGGCACTTCGGTCGACGGTGTCTATGATGCCGACCCGAAAAAGGTCGCCTCGGCAAAGCGTTATGATACAATCGATTATTCGACAGTTCTCGCAAACGACCTGAAGGTTATGGATGCGTCGGCCGTGGCCTTGTGCCGCGATAACAATATTCCGATCGTCGTGTTCAACATCCGCGAACAGGGCAATCTCGCCCGGGTTCTGGCGGGCGAGGGCGTGGCGACGATCGTGACCCGGGAGAATGGATAATGGCTGCTTACGATAAATCGGATCTCGAACGCCGCATGCACGGCGCGGTCGAATCGCTGAAAGGCGACCTCGGCGGATTGCGGACGGGGCGTGCCTCGATCAACCTGCTCGATCCGGTGACCGTCGAGGTCTATGGCGCGCACATGCCGCTCAATCAGGTCGCCACCGTCAGCGCGCCCGAGCCGCGGATGCTGTCGGTGCAGGTCTGGGACAAGTCGAACGTCGGCCCCTGCGAAAAGGCGATCCGCGCGGCGGGGCTCGGCCTCAACCCGATGACCGACGGCACCACGCTGCGCCTGCCGATCCCCGATTTGACCGAGGAGCGCCGCAAGGAACTGGCTAAACTTGCGGGACAATATGCGGAGAAGGCCCGCATTGCGGTCCGCAATGTCCGGCGCGACGGGATGGACGCGCTTAAGATCGACGAAAAGAAGCATGAAATCAGCGAAGACGAGCGCAAGCGCCACGAGACCGAGGTCCAGAAGCTGACCGACGCGACCATCGCCGATATCGACGCGACGGCGAGCGCGAAAGAGAAAGAGATTCTGGGGAAGTGACGGACTTCCTAAATCCTCTCCACCTCGTGGAGAGGACGGCGCAGCGAAGCGGAGCCAGGAGAGGCCTGTGACGTCGGCGACCGGGCCTCTCCCGACCGCTGCGCGGTCGCCCTCTCCACAAAGTGGAGAGGGTGAGACCCCCCGTCATGTCGCGATTATCATGGACGGGAACGGGCGCTGGGCGAAGGCGCGGCACCTGCCGCGTGTCGCGGGCCATCGCAAGGGGATCGAGACCGTCCGCGTCGTGACGCGCGCAGCGCGGTCGCTCGGCATCGAGGTACTGACGCTTTATGCGTTCTCGTCGGAAAACTGGCGGCGTCCGGCCGAGGAAATCAGCGACCTGATGGGGTTGCTGCGCCACTTCATCAAATCCGACCTCGACGAACTGGCGCGCGAAGGCGTCAAGCTGCGTGTCATCGGAGACCACACTGCGTTCGCCCCCGATCTGGTCAAGATGATCGACGGCGCGCTGGCACGGACGGCGGCCAATACCGGTTCGACCCTCGTGATCGGTCTCAATTACGGCTCGCAGGACGAGATCGTCCGCGCCGCGCGGGCACTAGCGGGACGCGATCCGGCGATGATCGATGCTGCGGCCATTGAGACCGTGCTCGACACCTCTGGCTTGCCGCCGGTCGATCTGCTGATCCGCACCTCGGGCGAACACCGGCTGTCGAATTTCATGTTGTGGCAGGCGGCCTATGCCGAACTGCTGTTCGTCGACACGCTCTGGCCCGATTTCGGCGCGGACGAGTTGCGCGCGGCGGTCACGGCTTACGGGTTGCGCGAGCGCCGTTTCGGCGGGCTGTAGATGGGCGAGCTGACCAAGCGCATATTGTCGGGCGTCATTCTTGCCGCGCTGCTATTCGGCGATGTCTGGGTGGGGGCAGGGTGGTTTGCCGCTTTGCTCGCCGTCGGCGGCGTGATCCTGTCGCGCGAATACCTCCGGTTGATCTGGCGCGGCTGGCCGTCGTCCACCGCACGGGTTTTGTGGAGCCTGTTCGGCATCGCCTATATCGGTGCGGCCATCGCAGGCCTGTGGGTGGCGCGCAGCACCGAAGAGGGCTTTTTCGTCACGATGGTTTTGTTCGGTGTCGTCTGGGCGACCGACATCGGTGCCTATGCCTTCGGGCGGGTAATCGGTGGGCCGAAGATCGCGCCGCGGATCAGTCCGTCGAAGACCTGGGCCGGGCTGGTCGGCGGTATCCTCACCGTTGCCGCCTTCATCCTGGTGGTGTTCAGCTACCGCACCGAGCAATATCCGAATCAATGGGGAATTGCCCTGCCGCTGTCGATGATCGGCGCGGTGCTGATCGCGGTCATTGCCCAAGCGGGCGATTTCTTCGAAAGCTGGCTGAAAAGGCGGGCGGGAATGAAGGATTCGGGGGCATTGATTCCAGGGCACGGTGGGCTGTTCGACCGCATCGACGGGCTGTTGCCGGTCGCCATATTGTTCGGCGGCATCATCGCATGGCTGACTCCGGCATGATCCGGCGCAGCGTCACCATTCTCGGCGCGACCGGCTCGGTCGGCACCTCGACGCTCGACCTGATCCTGCGCGAGCCGGAAAAGTTCAGCGTCGTCGCGCTGACCGCGCATCAGGATGTCGCCGGGCTGGCCAAGGCTGCGCGCGCCACCGATGCCGAACTTGCGGTGATCGGCGATGCGTCGCTGTACGGCGCGCTGAAAGATGCGCTGGCGGGGACGCGTACCGAAGTCGCCAGCGGCTGCGACGCGGTGACCGAAGCTGCAGGGCGCGGCGCCGACTGGACGATGGCGTCGATTGTCGGGTGCGCGGGGCTGCCTGCAACGCTTGCCGCCCTGCGTGGCGGGCGCACGGTCGCGCTCGCCAATAAGGAGTCACTGGTCTCGGCGGGTGACGTCATGACGGCAGTCGCGGCGGAGTCGAAAGCGCAACTCCTCCCCGTCGACAGCGAGCATAACGCGATTTTCCAGTGCCTCGCGGGAAGCCCGCGCGAGCGCGTTCGTCGCATCGTGCTGACCGCGAGCGGCGGCCCGTTCCGGACCTGGAAGCGTGAGGACATGGCGGGCGTGACTCCCGAGGTCGCGGTCAAACACCCTAACTGGTCGATGGGCGCGAAAATCAGCGTGGATTCGGCAACCCTGATGAACAAAGGCCTTGAGCTGATCGAGGCGAAGCACCTGTTTGCGTGTCGCCCCGACGAACTCGCTGTCGTTGTGCATCCGCAGTCGGTGATCCATTCGATGGTCGATTATGTCGACGGCTCGACCATTGCCCAGCTCGGCTCACCCGATATGCGCGTGCCGATCGCGTCGACGCTTGCCTGGCCCGACCGGATGGAAACGCCGTGCACGCCGCTGGATTTGCCCAGCATCGGACGCCTCGATTTCGAGGCACCCGATCTCGAGCGATTCCCGGCATTGCAGCTCGCGATGGATGCGCTTGCTGCCGGTGGCGCGCGTCCGGCGGTACTGAATGCCGCCAACGAGATTGCGGTCGCCGCGTTTCTGGCACGGCGGATCGGGTTTCTCGAAATCGCCACCTTGGTCGCCGATGTGCTCGACCGCTACGATCCTGCGGCTCCTGCCAGCGTCGAGGACGTGTTTTCTGTGGACGGCGAGGCGCGCCGCATTGCCGCCGCCTTTGTGGAAGACAGGGCTGTCGCATGATCGAAACCCCGAATTTCCTGTGGGCCATCGTGTTCTTCCTGATCGCGATCTTCCCGCTCGTCGTCATTCACGAACTTGGGCATTACCTCGTCGGGCGCTGGTTCGGCGTGAAAGCCGAAGTCTTCTCGATCGGATTCGGACGGCGGATTGCGGGCTGGACCGACAAACGCGGGACCGACTGGCGGATCGGCTGGCTCCCGCTCGGCGGTTACGTCCGGTTCGCAGGCGATATGACCGCGGCGGGGCAGACCGATCCGGCCTGGCTCAACCTTCCTGCCGAGGAACGCAACAAGACGTTTCAATCGAAACCGGTATGGCAGCGTGCATTGATCGTGTTCGCCGGTCCTGCGGTGAATTTCCTGTTCGCGATTGTCATGCTCGCGGGACTGTTCGGCGTGTACGGCGAGCCGCGCATTGCGCCGCAGATCGGGGTTTTCACCGCCAATTCGGCGGCACAAGCGGCGGGGATGAAGATCGGCGACCGCATCCTCTCGGTCGATGGCGGCGAGATCCGGCGGTTCGAGGACATCGGCCTGATCGTGCAGGCGCGTGCCGAGCAGCCGACGACCTTTGTGGTGGACCGGCAAGGGACGCGCGTTGTCCTCGACATCACGCCGCGCCGGGAGACAATAAAAGACATCACGGGAGTCGGCATCCCGACGGGGCGGATCGGCATCGGTCCATCGAGCATCGAACGCGTAAAGTTGTCGCCGGTCGAACTGCCCGGGGCGGCCACGCGGTTCATCGTTTATTCGGTGCGGACGATGGTAGTTGCGATGGGGCAGATCGCCACCGGCAATCGCTCGGTCAAGGAACTCGGCGGGCCGGTGAAGATGGCCGCGACGTCGGAAAAGGTCGCGCAGCTCGGCTTTGTCAGCTTTCTGTTCTTCATGGCCATGGTGTCCATAAATCTGGGGTTCATTAACCTCCTGCCAATTCCCACGCTCGATGGCGGTCACCTCGCATTCTATGCGGTCGAGGCGGTCCAGCGTAAACCGGTCGGGTTGGCGGCGCAGGAATGGGCATACCGGTCGGGTCTTATCGTCCTGCTCGCGTTCATGCTGTTCGTGACGATCAACGATCTGGCGGGCTTCGGTCTGTTCGGCCGGTTCGCGGGTTGATTGCCGGACGGGCATCGGGCAGGGCGTGGCGGCATTCACGGACTAGTGGCGGGATTTGAGTTGAAAGCTGAACTTATGGGTTTCCAGGGTCGCCGCACGATCTCGCTATTGATGGTCGGGACGATGCTGGCCGGCGTGCCGGTTATCGCCTCCGCGCAGCAGCGTCCGGCCCGTCCCGCGCCGGTCGACCTGACCACGGTGCCGACCCCGCCGCGCGCCGCGCCGACGACGGGCAGCACGATCACGTCGATCACGGTGATCGGATCGCAGCGTATCGAGCCCGAAACGGTGCGGTCGTACCTCAAGCTGCGTCCCGGCGGGCCGTACACGCAGGAACTGGGCGACGAAGCGATCCGCGACCTGTTCGATACCGAATTGTTCGCCGACGCGCAGATTCGCGACGATAACGGTGCACTCACCATCCTCGTCCGCGAAAACCCCGTCATCAACCGCATCGTGTTCGAAGGGAACAAGCGGCTGAAGGAGGACAAGCTCTCCAAGGAGCTGAAGCTCGCGCCGCGCCAGATTTTCACGCGCAGCAAGGTGCGCGCCGATATCGGCCGCATCGTCGAACTCTACCGTCGCCAGGGCCGCTTTGCCGCGACGGTCGAGCCGAAAATGGTCACGCTCGACCAGAACCGCGTCGATATCGTCTATGAAATCAGCGAGGGTCCGAAATCGAAGGTCCGCCGCATCAACATCATCGGCAACGAGGTGTTCAAGGACAAGAAGCTGAAGGGCGAGATGGCGACGAAGGAATCGTCGATCACGCGCATCTTCTCGTCGCGCGACACCTATGACGCCGACCGGCTGGCCTATGACCAGGGCAAGTTGCGCCAGTTCTACCTGACGCAGGGCTATGCCGATTTCCGGGTGATCTCGGCGGTCGCCGAACTTACCCCCGACAAGCGCGATTTCATCCTGACCTATGTTGTCGAGGAAGGGCCGCGCTATAAATTCGGCGATGTGCTCGCCGAGAGCGAAATCCGCGACTTCAAGCCCGAAGTGATCAAGGCCCAGCTGCCGATGAAGACCGGCGACTGGTACAACGCCAAGGCGGTCGAGGACACGGTCGAGAACATCACCAAGACTGCCGGGCTGTTCGGTTATGCCTTCGCCAACGTCGATCCGGTGTTCAACCGGAACAAGGAAGACAAGACGATGAACATCACGTTCCGCGTCGGGGAAACCCCGCGCGTGTACGTGGAGGCGATCAACGTCAACGGTAACACGCTGACGCAGGACAAGGTGCTGCGGCGCGAGTTCCGCCTTGCCGAAGGCGACGCGTTCAACGCGTTTTCGGTCAAGCGTTCGGAAGACCGCATCAAGTCGCTTGGCTTCTTTCAGGAGAAGTTCGAGATCGCGCAGCGCCAAGGCTCGGCCCCCGACCGCATCGTGCTCGAGGCCAATGTCGAGGAAAAATCGACCGGCGAACTCCAGTTGTCGGCGGGCTTCTCGTCGCTCGAACGCTTCATCCTCAATGCCTCGATCCGCCAGCGCAACTTCCGCGGCAAGGGTCAGGAACTGCGCGCTTCGGTCAACTATTCGACCTATTCGAAATCGGTCGAGCTGGGCTTTACCGAACCCTATCTGTTCGACCGCAATATCGCGCTGGGCGGCGATATTTTCCGGCGCGATTACAACAGCTTCAACTTCGTCGGTAATACGCGCAACACGACTTACGCCCAGACGACAACGGGGTTCCAGATCCGCGCCGGTCTGCCGCTCACCGAATATTGGTCGATGGCGCTGCGCTATGGTTTGAGTTTCGACGAGGTATCGCTCGACCCGAACACCTATTTCTACAACGGCGCGTGCGACCCGCTGATCGCCGGGCGTTATCTGTGCGACGCGATCGGCAACCGCTCGACATCGTCGGTCGGCTACAGCATCGTTTTTGACAGCCTGAACAACCGCATCCGCCCGAGCCGCGGCACGCGCTTTGTCTTCAGCCAGGATCTGGCTGGTCTCGGCGGGTCGGTCAAATATCTGCGCCAGACGATCAATGCCGCCAAATACTGGCCGGTGCTGGGCAATTTCATCCTGTCGATCAGCGCGGAGGCCGGTTCGATTCTGCCGCTTACCGGGACACCCGCGAACGGGGCCGATCCGGTGCGCCTGACAGACCGGTTTTTCCTCGGCGAGCCCCAAATCCGTGGCTTCGATATTCGCGGCGTCGGTCCGCGTGTGCTGCGCGTTCCCTATATCAGTACGACCGATGCCAATGGAGTGGTGACGACCTCGCTCAGCACCGACCGGACGCAATATGGCGACGACGCGCTCGGCGGCCGCGCCTATTACATGAGCCGGCTCGAACTGGAGATTCCGCTCGGTTCGGGAGCCAAGGAACTCGGCCTGCGCCCGTCGATCTTCCTCGATGCAGGTGCCGTCTTCGGTGTCCGGACGCCGACGCTGACCGACACACTCGGCGCGCCGATCGTCCGCGATATCCTCGACACCTCGGGCAATACGCAGTGTATCAACCAGACCGACAGCACCCTGACAGTACGTCCCTCTACCGGCTGCGCGACAGGCACGATCGACTATGCCAGCTCGATCCCGGCGTTCAAGGAAATCTTCCTCGGCAATTCGCCACGTCCGCGCGTGTCGATCGGTATCGGCGTCAACTGGAACTCGCCGTTCGGACCGTTTCGTATCGATCTCGCCAAAGTCCTGCTCAAGGAAGAGGGCGACCAGACCAAAACACTCACTTTCAACGTAGGAACCCAATTCTGATGAAGAACATCCTCATTGCGGCGTCGCTCGCCGCGATCGTGCTCGGTACGGCTCCGGCGTCGGCACAGAGCCGCGCTCCCGCCACGATGATGATCGTGGTCGATACCGGCAAGATTTTCGCCGAGTGCACCGCGTGCAAGGCTGCGCAGGCCGCGCTCAAGGTTCAGGCCGACGCTATCCAGGCGCGCCAGCAGGCGCTCGCCACCCCGCTCCAGACCGAGGGTCAGGCAATCCAGGCTGCTGTCAACGCGTTGAATGGAAAAGAACCCGACGCCGCGCTGAAGGCACGCGCCACGGCGTTCCAGACCAGGCAGCAGGACGCGCAGAAGGAACTCGCCGGTCGCGAAGAAACCTTCAACCGCAATCGCGCCTATGTCGGGCAGCAGGTCAGCGCCAAGCTGAACCCGATCATCGTGGCGACCATGAAGGTGCGCGGTGCGAATGTCGCGGTCGATCCCAATCCGCAGATCATTCTCGCCTATGAGCCCGCGCTCGACGCGACCAACGATGTGCTGGCACAGCTCAACGCGCAGCTGCCGAGCGTTTCGACGATTGCCCCTGCCGCGCCCGCCACGCCAGCAGCCGCCCCGGGACGTTAAGTCCGGCTATGGGCGAGATCGACATCCGGGGCGTGATGGAGGCCCTGCCGCATCGCTTCCCGATGTTGCTCGTCGACCGGGTCGAGGAACTGGTCGTCGACGAACGTATCGTCGCGATCAAGGCGGTGACGATCAACGAACCGTTCTTTGCCGGACATTTTCCCGGCCGCCCGATCATGCCGGGTGTCCTCATCGTCGAGGCGCTGGCACAGGCGGCGGGGATATTGGCGGTCGAATCGCTCGGACTCGCCGGTTCGGGCAAGCTCGTCTATTTCATGGCGATCGACGGTGCGAAATTCCGCACGCCGGTGGAGCCAGGCTGCCTGCTGCGGCTCGAGGTCGCCTTCGTCCAGAAGCGGGCGACGGTGTGCAAATTCTCCGGGCGCGCGATGCTCGGCGACAAGCTCGCCGCAGAAGCGAGCTTCACCGCAATGATCGCGGACGCACCGGCCTAGAGCGTGATGACGTCAGATTGCACCGTCGTGATTGCCCTGTGAAGTTCACCGGGAAGGAGCGGCGCGCAGCGCGGGCTGGTGGCCCGTGCCAGCGTCGCGACGCACCCGGTGGACTTCACAGGGCAACCCCTTCGGGGCGGTCGCCTTTTGGCGCAAGGCTTCGTCGCTCGTCGGTCGCGGGGGCATAGCCCCGCTCGCCTCCTCGCTCCTCGCCCTGCACCAAAATCCGCTCCGTCACGGCGGTGCAATCTGGCGTCATCACGCTCTAGATTACCGGTATTGTTGTTTTGGCCGCGCGCCGGGCGCGTGCTGCTAACCGGCGCTGTTCGCGGGCAGCCGCACGTTCTGCGGCCTTCTCGTCGCGTCTGTCCTCGGCAGCGGTCGACTCGACATATTCGTAGCCGGCCGGGATACGTCGCGCCGCGCCACCGACGATGATTTCCATATTTGCGGCGTCGTCGCTCTCATCGAGCGGTTTCACGACGACGCTGGAAATCGGTGCGATGCGGGCATCCGCTGGCGCCGGGGCTGCGGCGTCGGCATCGACGCGCGGCGTCTGTTGCGCATGAACGAGCGCACCACTGCCCAGCGCCACCGTGGCGAGCACCGCTTTGGCGAGCGGCCGCGAATAGCGGACGCAGAGTTCACCTGCGGCCTTGGCCATCAGCCGTCGCCGCTGGGCTTCGGTCGTGCCGTCGAGATTGTGAACAGTCTGGCCGCAATGCCTGCAGTCGTTCCCGGTCATCACCGTGTCGAGACGGTCGGCAACAGGGCAGGGGCGCGCGATGGCAGGGAACCAGCTCATGACGATTGCGAGTTTGTCAGAACGCGAGCCACTTGCCTAGAGCAGACAATGTGCTAACGGCCCGCGCTTGGTCTGCCGGTCGGAAACCGGCGACATCGCAGGAATAGACATGAAAAGCACCGGCCACCCCGATTACCACATGATCAAGGTCAAGATGACCGATGGCACCGAGTTCGAGACGCGCTCGACCTGGGGCAAGGAAGGCGATCTGATGACGCTCGAAATCGATCCGCTCGCGCATCCGGCATGGACCGGCGGCAAGGGCACGATGCTCGACGCCGGTGGCCAGGTCGCGCGCTTCAACAAGCGTTTCGGCGGTCTCAGCCTCAAGAAGTGAGCGGTCCGGAGCCATCCGCTCCGGCCCCCCTTATCGTGACAGCGCTGCTCGGACGAGAGGACTTCGCCTGGGCGGATGCCCTGCGTCGCGCGCATTTTCCGCCCGAGCGGAACTTCTTGCGTGCGCATGTCACCCTGTTCCACCATTTGCCGCCGTCGGTAACACGCGAGTTATGCGACCTCTTGAAGGACGAGACGCGCGCGCCCGCGCCTGCCGCACGGCTGGCTTCGGTTGTGTCGCTGGGACGCGGCGTCGCCTACCGGATCGACAGCCCCGATCTGACGGCAGTGCGCGCGCGCATTGCCGACCGGTTCGCGGCGGTACTGACCCCGCAGGATAGCGCGGGCTGGCGTCCGCATATCACCGTGCAGAATAAGGTCGCCGCCGATGTCGCGCGCGCCTTGCTGGCGACGCTGTCCGCCGGTTTTGCGCCACGTCCGCTCAGCATCGGCGGGCTGGCCGTCTGGCGATACCGAGGCGGCCCTTGGGAACCCGTCGGCGCGTGGGCCTTCGGGACCGGGCACGCGATAAAGCCACCCTGTTGACGCGTTTCGCGGCGCTGGTATAGGCCGCGCTCCCGGACGGGGTCCGAACGGGGCGGAGTAGCTCAGCTGGTTAGAGCAGCGGAATCATAATCCGCGTGTCGGGGGTTCAAGTCCCTCCTCCGCTACCATTTCGCGCTACACAAAACCTTCCGGTGGAAGGTTTTGGGCGCGAAATCCCGAGCCGAAGGCGAAGGGCGAGCGACCGGACAAAATCGTCCGGGGGAAGATTTTGCGTCGGAAATCCTGAGCAAAGCGAAGGGGCGTCGTCACCCCTCACTTAGTGCCGTCTCCAGCACCCGCACCAGACCTCCGAATTCGCTTTCGCCCGCAAAACTGTGCGACGCCGTTTCGATCCGTTCCACCTTCACCGCCGGGTCGCCCCGCCAGACATCGGCAAAGGCGATTGCGGTCGCATCGCCGGTCGCCAGCAAGATCGTCGTCGGGATCGGCGATGCCTCCAGCGCGCGGACGGTCTTGTCGGCGAGGCTATCGGGCTGCGCGGGCTTGGCGGCGGCGAGGCGGCCGAGCCCTTTCGCGAGCTTGCCCATATCGATCTTGCCGGTGAGCAGCGCCTTCCAGGCTTCCGGATCGCGCAGGCGGCGCACGTAACGGTCCTTGATCGCGGCAGGCGGCGGCATTTCGCCCGTCGAGGGGATGACCCAGAGATTGGCAAGCACGCGGGCATCGACCGGCGTCCCGTGCAATGCGAGCGCGGTTGCCGCGTCGCAATTGCCGAACGCGACGATGTGGGTGAGGGCAGGGCATTCGCGACGGAATGCGTCGAGTGCGGCGATGATGTCCGGCCCGCTGAAGCGGAACCCCCGGTTGTCGCCTTCGCTGTCGCCAACGCCGCGCCGATCAAAGCGGAACACGGGATAGCCCTTCGCCGCGATAGCCGCGGCCAGTTCGGCCATGCCGCGATGCGCGCCACTGCGGATTTCGTTGCCGCCGGAGACGATCAGCAGTCCCGCTTTGTCCGCCGCGTCGTCGAGCGACCCGACCAGCGTTGCACCCTCGCAGGTAAAGGTCAGCGCACGCCGCATGACGTCATCCATTGAGCTATGTCGGTGACGGCAGCGGCGGCGAGCGCCGGATCGTGGTCGGGCTCCGCGCGCCTCCACAAGGGGGTACCATCAAGCCGCACATCGGCGTCCCCTGCTTCGTCCTCCAGCCGCACGGTGCGAATCGTGCCGTCTGCGGCCGGAATGGCGGTTTCGAGCGCGGAAAACAGGTCCGGGTGGATGAGGTTGCCCGCCAGCGCCGTCGGCTGCGTGCGCGCTGCCGCTTCGAGTTCGCCCGCCTTGATCCCTGCCGTCATCGCCGTCGCGCGGACCATGTCGCGCAGCAGCCGTGCGCCGGTTTCGGGCGCAAGCCGCCAGTGCCGTTCAGTGGCGGCAAAGCCGTCGAGCAGGGCTCCTCCACGCAGACTGACGGTCGCTACAGGCGCTGGCAGTGCGGCAATCGCCGTCCGCCAGTCGGCGAACCGTGCATCGACGGTCGCGAGCGGGCTGTCGTTGGTGCCGGGCAAATCGGGGAGCATCGACGCGACGCCCGTTGCCGCGAGGCCACGAATCACCTCGACCAGAAAATGCCGCGTACGGTTCGCCTCCTCGAACAAAGGGGGCAGGACCAACACCAGCGGCGCATGGTCGGGGCCGAATTTCAGCATCGCCTCGCGCTCGTCTCCGCGCCAGGCATAGCGATGGATCACGCGCGGACCTTGCTCTCGGCGAAGTCGCACAGCGCACCGAAGGTCGCGAGCATATCGCCATCGACATCGTCGTCGTCGATCACGATGCCGAGCCGGTCTTCCATTTCGGTCAGCAGCCCCGCCACCGCCATCGAATCGAGTTCGGGCAAGCTGCCGAACAGCTCGGTGTCGACGTCGAACGCATCGACGCGCGACTGCGAAATGCCGAGCACATCGCGCAGGACACCGCGCACCACCCGTTCGACTTTGCTTGCCCCGCTCATCCGGCCCTCGTTAGCGAAGATAGACGCGCGCCGTTAGCCGCTGCGCCCGCGCCCGACAAGCGCGCGCAGCCCCGATTTGGCGGCACCGATCAGCCCGCTCGGCTTGCGCGGGTTATAGAGCTCGACCCGCATTCGCATGACGCGCGTGTCCATCCAGTCGGCTTTGTAACGGTCGTCGCCGGTGCCGAAATCTATCAGGTCGACCCGGTCACGGTCGATGACATGCTCGAACATCGCCTGCGACAGGATCGTGCCCGGCGACAGCTCGGCGACGTCCTCGCGGTGCGCGAGCTTGTGGATGATCGCCACACCGTGTTCGACAGTCCATAACTGCGCCGCGACCGCACGACCCTCGATGCGCGCAATGCCCAAGCGCAGCGCGCCTGCCGCGCCTTCGTCTTGGGCCATCGCCCGGACGAAATCGAGCGATCCCTCCTCGGGTTTCCAGCTGTCGGCGTAGATGCTGGCGTAATCGTCCCATGCGTCTGCGTCGAAGCGGTCGAGGATGGACAGCTCCATCGGCGTCTTGGCAGCTTTGCGCTTGGCGGTCGAGCGGAGCTGGCCGGGGCGTTCGGCCCAGAATTCGGCAAAGGTCTTGCCGGTAACGTCGATGCTCCAGTTCGCGGTCTGCGGCGTGACGCGGGCGACCCAGCCGGCGCGGGCAAAGCCGCTGCGGAGCAATTCGGCTTCGGCTTCGGGAACATGGTCGAGCATGATCGAGGCAAGGCGTGAACGCAGACGGCGGGCAATCGCGACAATCAGCGCACGGGCAGTGGCTTCCGGGGGCGCACCGGTGACGATCAGGCGAAAGGCGAGCGTGTACCAGCTGGCCAGCCCCCTGGCGGCATTGCCGGTCTCGGCAAGAAAGAGCCATGCGTCGCTGCCCTCGGCACGGGCGCGGACGATCAGCGGGCGGTCGCCGGGCGTGCAATGCGTCCAGGTCCGTCGGAACCAGTCGAGCCGGTCGAACAGGCTGCGCCCCGCCTCGCGGTCGAGCGAACCGCGCGCGGCGCTTTCCGCATCGGCGAAGTCACGAAATATTTCACCCTTTACCCACATAGGGCTATCTCCGCCGTCGCGCGCATGTTGCTGGAGCCTGTTCCGGGTGCAAGTCCTTGAGTCAAAACACTGTCCGATCGACCACGTCGCCCTGTCAGGTGACGGCGATGCACCTGCTTTGGTTACCAAATCGGTAACCATAAGCTTCGCGCAGCTTGAAACGATGGTCGGGACGCTGGCGGGGGCGTTGCAGGCGCGCGTGCCGGAACCCGGCGCTCGGGTGGCGACATGGCTACCTAAAACGGTCGAGGCGTGCCTGATGCCGCTCGCCGCGCCGCGCGCGGGGCTGGTGCACGTGCCGGTGAATCCGGTGCTCAAACGCGCGCAGGTCGCGCATATCCTGTCCGACAGCGGGGCATCGCTGCTGCTGACCAGCGCGGCGCGCGCGGCGACGCTGGAAGCGGGGGACGTGCCCGAGGGGTGTGCCGTGTGGCTGGAGGAGGAGGCGCGCGCTGTCGATGCAACAGCGTTGCGGCCATCCAGCGCCGATCCCGATACTCTCGCCGCCATTCTCTACACCTCGGGGTCGACCGGCCGACCAAAGGGGGTGATGCTCAGCCACGCCAATCTGTGGCTCGGGGCGGTCAGTGTCGCGCACTATCTCGGGCTGCAGCCCGACGACCGCACGCTCGCCGTGCTCCCGCTCGGCTTCGATTACGGCCAGAACCAGCTGTTCTCGACGTGGAAAGCAGGCGGGGCAGTCTATCCGTTCGATTTCCTCATGCCCAAGGACGTGTGGCGTGCCATCGAGCGCGAGGGGATCACCACGCTGGCGGCGGTGCCGCCGCTGTGGCTGCAACTCGTCGAAACCGAGGCGCCGCCCGCGCAATCCATCCGCCGCATCACCAATTCCGGCGGCGCGCTCACCCCTGCGCTCATCGACCGCTTGCGCCCGCGGGTACCGAACGCCGATATCTACCCGATGTACGGCCTGACCGAAGCTTTCCGTTCGACCTATCTGCCGCCTGCGCTGGTCGCGTCGCACCCCTCGTCGATGGGCTGCGCCATTCCCTTTGCCGAGGTGATGGCGGTCGCGCCCGACGGGAGCGAGGCCGCCTCCGGCCAGCCGGGCGAACTGGTCCATGCCGGGCCGTTGGTCGCGCAAGGCTATTGGCAGGACGCCGAACGCACCGCGGTGCGCTTCAAGCCCGCGCCCGGGTGGTCGCAAAGCGGCGGCATGGCGGTGTGGTCGGGCGATACGGTGAAGCGCGATGCTGACGGCCTGTTCTATTTCGTCGGCCGCGACGACGAGATGATCAAGACCAGCGGCCATCGCATCAGCCCGCTCGAGATCGAAGAAGCGGCACTGGCGAGCGGCGTCGTTGCCGAGGCGGTGGCGCACGCGATCCCCGACCCTGCAACGGGACAAGCGACGCGGCTGGTACTGCGCGGCACCGGCGACAGCGAGGCTCTGTCGGCGCACCTCAAGCGCGAACTGCCCTCGCACATGCAACCCAAAACCATCGAGTGGCGCGACGAGTTACCCCGCAACGCCAATGGGAAGATCGATCGTTCTGCGATCCGGAGCGAAGTCGCATGAAGCCCTTCGGCACCATTCCGCCCTGGTGGGATGCCGCGCGCATGGATCGTGCGCTGGCGGCGAGCAGCGTGGCGACGCCCTGCTTCGTCTATGACCTCGACATCGTCCGCGACAAGGTCGCGACATTGCGCGCGGCGCTGCCGCCGGGGGTCGGCATTCATTACGCGGTCAAGGCAAATCCGCTTCCCGGGATCATCGCGGCGCTGGCCGCGCTCGTCGACGGCCTCGACATTGCCTCGGCGGGCGAACTTGCGCTGGTCGAGAGCGCCGCGCCGCACGCGCACGTCTCGTTTGCCGGACCCGGCAAGCGCGACAGCGAGATCGAAGCGGCCATTCGTGCCGGTGTCACGCTCAACCTGGAATCCGAAGGCGAAGCGGACCGCGCGCTCGCCATTGCCAGCCGCCTCGGCATCGCCCCCAAACTCGCCGTTCGCGTGAACCCAGATTTTTCGCTCAAGGGCTCGGGCATGAAAATGGGCGGCGGCGCAGCGGCCTTCGGGATCGATGCCGAGCGTGTAGCGCCGCTCGTCCGCCGTTTGATCCAGACCGGAGCCGACTGGCGTGGTTTCCACATTTTCGCCGGCAGTCAGGCACTCGACAGCGAAGCCATCGCCGCGACCCAAGCCGCCACGGTCGAACTCGCCGGGCGGCTGGCGGAGGAAGCGGGTGCGACCCCGCCGTTGGTCAACCTCGGCGGCGGCTTCGGCATCCCCTATTTCGCAAACGACGCAACCGTTGACGTCACTTTCGTCGGCGCGCGCCTCGGCGATGCCCTCGCCGCACGTGCCGACAGCCTAAAGACCAGCCGCTTCGCGATCGAACTCGGTCGCTGGCTCGTCGGCGAGTGCGGCGTCTATCTATCGCGCGTCATCGACCGCAAGGAAAGCCGGGGCGAGACTTTCCTCGTCACCGACGGCGGCCTGCACCACCAGCTGGCTGCGAGCGGCAATTTCGGGACCGTCGTCCGCCGCAACTACCCCATCGCCGTCGCGACGCGCTTCGCCGAACCTCCGTCCGAAATTGTGAACATTGTCGGATGCCTGTGCACACCGCTGGACAAGCTCGGCGACAGCGTGTCGATGCCGCGCGCGGACGTGGGTGACGTCATCGCGGTGTTCATGGCGGGGGCTTACGGGGCCAGCGCCAGTCCGGCGGCGTTTCTGGGCCACGGCCCCGCGCCGGAACATATCATCGGTGCCGCTGACTAACGTCCGCAACTGACGTCACCACTAACGCAATATTCACCTCTCGCGTCCTAGATGGGGACGCTTTCATGGGGTTGGCGCGGGTCCGGACGTCCGGGCGCGGGGTCGAATTCCATCAAACGGGCAAGGATTTTGGGTTATGCAGCGCACGCGTTCGTCGCTTTTCCTGGGGGCCGGACTGGCTGCCATGACGCTCACCGGTTGCGCCGGTGGATCGGGTAGCGGTCCGCAATTGCCGCCTGCCAGCTTCGTGCAGGCGACCGAGGGTCCGGGCGAAGAATATGTCATCGGGCCGCTCGACCAGCTCACGATCTTCGTATGGCGTAACCCCGAACTCGGTGCGAAGGTGCAGGTGCGCCCTGACGGCCGCATCACCACCCCGCTGATTTCGGACATGCCCGCCGTCGGCAAGACGGCGGCGCAGCTGCAGGATGATTTGAAGGTTCAGTTGGCGCGCTACGTCAAGGATCCGATCGTTTCGGTCATCGTCGACAATTTCTCGGGCACCTATTCGCAGCAGGTCCGCGTCGTCGGGGCGACCGAAAAGCCGGCCTCGATCCCGTTCCGCGCCAATATGACTCTGCTCGACGCAATGATCGCGGTCGGGGGCTTGAACGAATATGCGGCGGGCGACCGCGCGCGGCTGGTCCGTTTCGACAAGAACACCGGCAAGCAGACCGAATATGCGCTCCGCATCGGGCGGCTGCTGAAACAGGGCGATTCGCAAGCGAACGTCCGGCTCCAGCCCGGCGACGTCATCATCATTCCGACCAGCGCGTTCTGAGGGGTCGAATCGAGTGGGCAACATCTACGACGAGGCGCTGGTTGCGCTCCACGGCGTTTGGCGTCGGCGCTGGCTGGCGCTCGCGGTTGCGTGGGGCATCGGCCTGCTCGGCTGGATGGTCGTCAGCCTGATTCCCAACACCTATAAATCCGAAGCCCGCATCTATGTGCAGGCCGCCTCGCTGCTGCCCGACAAGGTCGGCATGTCGGCGGGCGAGCAAAAGGCGAACATCGAAACCGTCCGCCAGACGCTGACTTCGGTCGACAATCTGCAAAAGGTCGTGCGCGGCACCGAACTCGCCAACCATGTGTCGAGCGATGCCGAGATTTTGGGCAAGGCGGGCAGCCTGCAAAAGGCGATCACCATCGTTGCCGAGCAGGACAATCTGTTCAAGATCAGCGCGGTCGTCGCCGAAGGCAGCATGTCCGACGCCGAGAACGCCAAGCTGTCGAAGGCCGTCGTCCAGAAACTGATCGACCTGTTCGTCGACGGCAATCTGCGCGACGGGCGGACCGAAACCGGCACCAGCCTGAAATTCCTCGACGCGCAGATCGAACAGCGCGGCGTGCAACTCGCGCAGGTCGAGGCGAAACGCGCCGCGTTCGAATCGAAATATTTGAGCGCATTGCCCGGCGGCGGCTCGATTGCCGAGCGTGTCGCACTGGCGCGCAGCGAATTGTCGCGGGTGTCGTCGGATTACGCGGCTGCCGCCAGCGGTCTCGCGGCGGTCAACGGCCAGCTGGCCAGCACCCCGGCCACCAACAATACGCCCGGTTCGGTCGTCAGCAGCGTCGACGGTCGCGTCGCGCAGATCCAGGGCCAGATTTCCGAGGGCCAGTCGCGTGGCTGGACCGACAATCATCCCGACATGGTCGCCCTGCGCGGCCAGCTTGCCCGCGCCAGGGCGGCGGGCGGCGGTGGCTCGCGGGTCGTGGCGGGGACGTCCACCCAGAACCCGATGTACGTGACCCTGCGCTCGATGCAGGCCGAAAAACAGGCGACAGCCGGTGCACTCGGCGCGCGCAAGGCGCAGCTTGAGGGCGAGATCAACCGCATCCTGTCGCTGCAGGCGTCCGATCCCGAATTCAGCGCCGCGCAGAACGGCATCGACCGGGACTATCAGGTGCTGAAGACGCAGTACGACAAGCTACTTGCCGACCGTGAAGACCTGCGCCTGCGCGGTCAGGTCCAGGCGCAGACGTCGCCGGTCAAATTCAACGTCATCGACCCGCCTTCGGCGCCGTCGGTGCCGTCGTCGCCGAACCGGCCGCTGTTGCTGACGCTTGTCCTGCTGGCGGCGATCGGCGGCGGTATCGGCGCGGCGTTCGGCTACGGCCAGTTGCAAACGACCTACCCGACCGCAACGCGGCTGGAGCGGGCCAGCGGCCTGCCGGTCATCGGCACGATCACTGAAGTCGTCCGCTCGTCCGAACGCGTGTTCCGCCGCAAGCGGTTGCGCCAGTTCGCGGGCGGCACGGCGGCACTCGTCGGCATGTGGGCACTGCTGATGGTCGTGGAATTCGTCCGGCGGAGCATGGTGGCGTGAGCGAGGCAGCAATGAGCAACGACAACCGCCGGGACTCGCTGATCGAGCGTGCCGCCGAAGTCTATGATTTCGGGGCCGCACTGCGTGGACGCGGCGGGTTTGCACCCGTCATCGAGGAACCCCGTGCTCCTGCGGAGGCAGGAGCCATGCCGGTCGAACGCGTGACAACCGCAAAGATTGCACCCGTCGCCGCCGCTCCTGTTTTCGCAGGAGCACAGCGTGGCCCCGTCGCCACAATCGACCGCACCCTGCTGCGCGACAACGGGTTCATCATCCCCGATTCGCCCATCGACACGCTTGCCGAGGAATTCCGCCTGGTGAAGCGTCAGTTGCTGCTGCGCGCGACTGCACAGCCGGGCGAACGCACGGCGAAGGACCGCATGGTCCTCGTCTGCTCGGCACAGCCCAATGAGGGCAAGACATTCTGCGCGGTCAACCTCGCCTTGAGCCTCGCCAGCGAGCGCGACAGCGAAGTGCTGCTCGTCGATGCTGATGTCGCCAAACCGCAAGTGCTCTCGACGCTCGGCCTGCCCAGTTCGGGCGGTCTGATCGACGCGATCGCCGATCCGTTGCTCGACGTCGAGCGGCTGATCGTCCGCACCGATATTCCCAAATTGTCGGTCCTGCCCGCGGGCAGGGCGACCAACGACGATACAGAATTGCTGTCATCGGCGCGCGCGGCGGAAATTATCGCGGGCCTCGCGACCGCCAACGAACGCCGCATCGTCATCATCGATTCGGCGCCCGCGCTCGCCGCCTCGCCTGCGTCCGTGCTCGCACACCGCGTCGGGCGCATCCTGATGATCGTCCGTGCCGACCGCACCAAGGAATCGGATCTTCAGGAAGCCATCGCGCTGCTCGACGGCTGCAACGACATTTCACTGCTGCTCAACGGAGCCAGCTTTTTCGGGACCAACCGGACCTACGGGTCGTATTACGGATCGGAACAGTCATGATGCGGAGCCTTCCCATCGCGGCGCTCGCGGCAGTCGTCGTCTTCGCGCCCTCGGCCGAAGCCAAGAAGCGGACCGAGCTTCACCCCTATCTCGAGGTCGACCAGACCGCGCTTGCCGACCTGAAGGGTCGCGGGCCGGTTTCGACCTATACGACGGTTGCGGCAGGCATCGACGCCTATACCAGCACGCCGCGCGCCGACGCGCAGATCAGCGCGCGCTACGAATACCGCAAAGGCTGGGGCCGCAACGCCCAGGACGCGCATGTCATCTCGGGCCTCGCGCGCGGTCGCTACGAAGTCGTGCCGAACCTGTTGCAGCTCGACGCCGGCGCGCTTGCCACGCGGACACGCACGGACATTCGCGGCACATCGCTCAATCCGGGCCTCGGCAATCCGTCGAACACCAGCCAGCTCTATTCGGCCTATGTCGGGCCGTCGCTGTCGACGCATGTCGGCCAGCTCGGCGTCACTGCCTTTTACCGCCTCGGCTATACCAAGGTCGAAAGCGAAACCCGCACGGCGCTGGCGACCGGCAGCCCGGTCATCGGCACGTTCGACAGCGCGGTCGGCCATTCGGCGGGTCTCAGCGTCGGCATGAAAAGCGGCTTGTTGCCGTTCGGCTGGACGGTGTCGGGCGGCTATTCGCGCGAGGACGCCAGCCAGCTCGACCAGCGCTACGAAGGCAAGTTCGCCCGCGCCGATGTCGTTCTTCCGGTGACGCCGACCGTCGCCATCACCGGCGGGGTCGGTTACGAGAAAATCACTGCGAGCCAGCGCGATCCCGTGCGCGATGCGACCGGCAATCCGGTGGTGACGCCGTCGGGGCGCTACGTCACCGACCAGAGTTCGCCGCGCCGCCTGTCGTATGACACCTCGGGCTTTATCTGGGATACCGGCGTCCTGTGGCGGCCCAGCCGCCGCACCTCGCTCGAGGCCAAGGTCGGCCGTCGCTATGGCAGCATGACCTATATCGGCGATTTCAGCTGGCAGATGAGCGAGAATGAATCGTTCCAGGTCGGTGCCTATGACGGCGTCACGACCTTCGGCCAGCAGCTCGGCGGCGCGCTGTCGCGCGTGCCGACGCGCTTTGTCGTGTCGAGCGATCCGTTCAACAACCAGTTCGGCGGCTGCGTTTATGGCGGCGAAGGGCAGGGGGCCGGTTCGTGCCTGTCGCCCGCGCTGCAATCGGTGTCGCAGGGCGTTTATCGCAGCCGCGGCATCGGCGCGATCTACCGCAAATCGGCCGGCCGTTTCGGCTGGGGCCTGGCGGCGGGCTATGCGCAGCGTCGCTTCTACGCACCGCCGGTCGCGGGCTTTGCAATCAACGGCGCGACCGATTCGAGCGTTTATGTGCAGGGCGGTCTCAGCTACCAGATCGACGAGAAGTCGAACCTCGATACCTCGGCGTACATCAACTGGTACGATTCGGGCGTGGCGGGTGCACCGCGCGTCACGGGTGTCGGTGCCACCGCCAGCTATCGCCGCAACTTCGGCCCACGCTTCTCGGGTCAGGCAGCGGTGGGGCTATATTCCAGCCAGGTCGAAGGGTTCGAGTCGAGCCTGACCGGCGCGGCGCAGATCGGCGCACGATACACCTTCTAGGGGCAGGGCAAGACAAGATGAGTTACATCGATCATTACAGCCTGACCGCCGCGCCGTTCGCGCTGACGCCCGACCCGCGTTTCTGGTTCGAGAGCGCCACGCACAAAAAGGCGATGGCGTACCTCGGCTACGGGCTGCAGCAGGGCGAGGGTTTTGTTGTCGTCACCGGCGAGGTCGGCGCGGGCAAGACCACGCTGGTCGGCCTGCTGATGGAGCGGCTCGACCCCGCGCGTGTGGCAGTGGTCAAGCTGGTTTCGACGCAGGTCGAGGGCGACGACATGCTTCGTCTCGCGGCGCAGGGATTCGACCTGCCGACCGAGGGTGTCGCCAAGGCCCAGCTGCTCGGGCGGATCGAGAGCTATCTGATCGATCGTGCCCGCGAAGGCCGCAAGACCCTGTTGATCGTCGATGAGGCGCAGAATCTGCCGGTGTCGGCACTCGAAGAGCTGCGGATGCTCTCGAACTTCCAGTCGGGCGGACGTGCGCTGCTCCAGATCCTGCTGCTCGGCCAGCCCGAGTTCCGCGAGCGGCTCGCGTCGCCCGAAATGGAGCAGCTGCGCCAGCGCGTCATCGCGACCCACCACCTCGACGGCATGACCGCCGACGAAGTGAAGCCCTATCTCGAACACCGCCTCGGTGTGGTCGGCTGGAATGGCCGTCCGCAGATCGGCGACGGCGCGGCGCGCGCGATCCACGCCGCATCGGGAGGAATCCCGCGCCGGATCAACCAGCTGGCCACGCGCGCCCTGCTATCGGCAGCGCTGGAGGGTGCGGAACTGATCGACAGCGCCTTGATCGACGACGTCGTGGGCGACCTCAGTGCGGACCAGAAGGCGGTAACTGCGGTGCCGCAGCCCCTCGCAGCCGCCGTGGCCTCCGAAGTCGTGGCATCCGAAGCCGTCGCGCCGGCAGCCCTCGCCTCGGCGGCCGGGCCAGTCACGGCGGCGGTCCCGGAGACGGTGGAGGTGCTGCGGGACGATCCGCGCACCGACGATCACGCCGCGCGCATCACGCTGCTCGAACAGCAGGTCGAGGCGCAGGAAGCAGCACTCCGCCGTGTGCTGACCCTGATGATCGACTGGGTCGAGCGCGACGAAGCACAAATCCACGATTTGCCGCGCGCACGTCCTGCCTGACTCCGCTAAGGAGGCGGCAATGCTCAACGCACTCTCCGTCGATGTCGAGGACTGGTATATGGTCGGCGCGTTCGAGCGCACGATCAGCCGCGCCGACTGGCCGTCGAAAGAAGTCCGTGTCGAACGCAACACCGATGCGGTGCTCGCCCTGTTCGGCGATGCGGGCGTCAAGGCGACCTTTTTCACCCTCGGCTGTGTCGCGGCGGCGCATCCCGCGCTGATCCGGCGGATGGTGGACGCCGGTCATGAGGTCGCGAGCCATGGCTGGGACCATGTCCGGGTTTTCGAGATGACGGCCGAGCAGTTCCGCGCCGATACGCGCCGCGCACGCGCCACGCTTGAGGATGCCTCGGGACAGGCAGTGACCGGCTATCGCGCGCCCAGCTTTTCGATCGATGCGCGCACGCCCTGGGCGCACGGCATTCTCGCCGACGAGGGCTATGCCTATTCGTCGAGCGTCGCGCCGCTGAAGCACGACCATTACGGACAGGCCGATGCACCGCGCGGTGCTTGGAAACCCGCTGCGGGCAGCGAGCTGATCGAACTGCCACCCGCCGTCGTCGATATTGCGGGGCGGACATTGGGGACCGGCGGCGGCTTTTTTCGCCTGCTCCCCTATGCACTTTCGCGCTACGGCATGCGGCAAGTGAACGGGGCAGGGCGACCGGCGACTTTCTATTTCCACCCCTGGGACATGGACCCGGGCCAGCCGTTCGTGGCCGATGCGCCGCTGCGTTCGAAGCTGCGCCATTACCCCAATCTTGCGCGCATGGCGGGCAAGCTGCGCCGACTGGCGAAGGACTTCGACTGGGGCCGCTACGACACCGTCGTGGAGCGCGAACGCGCACGGATGGCGTGATGCACGTCCGTCTCGCCACCCCTGATGACGATGCCGCCATCGCCGCCTATGTCGCGGGCCATGCGGCTGCGACGGCATTCCACCGGCTGGAGTGGGGACGGGCGGTGGCCAGGGGGTGCGGGCAAAAGGCGCATGTTCTGGTCGCTGAAGGGGAGGAGCTGTGCGGCATCCTTCCTCTGACTGAGCTGCACTCGCCTCTTTTCGGTCGCGCCTTGGCGTCCAGCGGGTTCGCGGTCGGCGGCGGCATCCTTGCCGATGACGAGGCGACCGGCGAGGCGCTTGCAGCCGAGGCGCTGGCGATGGCTGCGCGCCTTTCGGTCCCCGGCGTCGAGCTGCGCGGCGGGTATTTGCCGCAGGGCTGGGACCGCGACGACACGACCTATCTCGGCTTCGTCCGCGACCTCGCCGACGACGACGAGGCCGAACTGCTCGCCATCCCGCGCAAACAGCGCGCCGAGGTGCGGAAGGCGCTCGGCTTCGAGCTAACCACCGATCTGGGCGACCGCGACGCGCATTACCATGTCTATGCGACCAGCGTCCGCAACCTCGGTACGCCGGTATTCCCGAAGGCGCTGTTCGCCGAAGTGCTCGACGCGTTCGGCGACGATGCCGATATCCTGACTGTACGCAGGGATGGCGTTCCGCTCGCGAGCGTGTTGTCGCTCTATCACCGGGGAATCGTGATGCCCTATTGGGGCGGCGGCACGGCGGACGCGCGCAAATGGCGGGCCAACGACCTGATGTATTTCGCGCTGATGGGCCATGCCCGCGCGCGGGCTTGCACACGCTTCGACTTCGGTCGCTCGAAAGCCGGGACGGGCGCGGCGGCCTTCAAGCACAATTGGGGGTTTGAGGGACAACCGCTTGTTTACGCGTCGAAAACGCTCGATGGACGACCCAAGCGCAGCGTCAATCCGCTCGACCCGAAGTACAGCCTTCAGGTCAAATTGTGGAGCAAACTGCCGCTGGCCGTCGCCAATCGCCTCGGCCCGATGATCGCGCGGGGGCTGGGGTGAGCGGAACGGATATCCTCTTCCTCGCCCATCGCTTGCCCTGGCCGCCTGATCGCGGCGACCGTATCCGGTCGTGGCACATGCTCGAGGCGCTGGCGAAGCTGCGGCCCGTGCATGTCGTCACGCCGCTCGACAGCGCCGAAGACCGCCAGCACATCGCCAAGGTCGAAAGCGTGGCCGCCAGCGTGACCACCGCCGTGCGCCCGTCATCGAAGGGGATTGCGGTCGCCCGCGCACTGTTGACGGGTCTCCCCGCTTCGGTCGCGCTGTTTTCGGTGCCGGTTCTGCATCAGGCGGTCCGCAACCGGCTCGCATCGGGCGAAATCGGCACGGTCTTCGCCTTTTCCGGGCAAATGGCGCATTATGTCCCCTTGGGGGTCGGGGCGCGCTTCATCATGGATTTCGTCGACATGGATTCGGCGAAATTCGCGCAGCAGGGCGCGAGCGCCCACGGCCTGTCGGGCCTCGCGCTGCGTCATGAGGCGAAACGCCTGCTGGCATTCGAGACCGCGACGGCTCGTCGCGCCGACGCGGCGCTGTTCGTCAGCGAAGCCGAAGCCGCGCTGTTCCGGACGACAACGGGACTGTCCGCCCAGACACTCGAAAACGGCGTCGATGCCGCGCATTTTGCGCCTGACGCGGTCGAGCCAGCCGATGCCCCGCATCCCCTAATCGTCTTCACCGGGCAAATGGATTACGCGCCCAATGTCGAAGCGGTGACCGGCTTCGTCAGGGACGTCTTGCCGTCGCTGCCGACCGCCACTTTCGCCATCGTCGGGCGCTCGCCGACCGCTGCCGTCAGGGCGCTTGCCGCGCCCAACGTGATCGTTACCGGTGAGGTGCCCGATACCCGGCCTTGGCTTGCTGCTGCCGATGTGGTGGTCGCGCCGCTCGCGCTCGCAAGGGGCATCCAGAACAAGGTGCTGGAAGCGATGGCGATGGGTAAAGCCGTTGTCGCTTCACCCGCCGCTGCTGACGGGATAGATGCCGAGGCGGGGGCCGAACTGCTTGTCGCCGATACACCGGCGGCGCAGGCAGCGGTCATCGGTACGCTGCTTGCCGATCCGTTGCACGCCCGCGCCATCGGGACCGCAGCGCGCGACCTCGTGCGATCGCGCTACAGCTGGTCCGCGTGCCTGGCCCCGCTGGCGGGGTTGGTGGCGTGAGTATCGAACCCGCGTGGCGCAAACCGCTTGCTGCCACGGCTCTCGCCATCCTCGCACTCCTCCTGCTATTCGCCCGCGACGCCCGCGACATGGGCTCGCTGTGGTGGAACATCTCAACCTACCAACACTGCCTGTATGTCCTGCCGATCATCGCCTGGCTGATCTGGTTGCGGCGCGGGGAAGTCGCGCAGACCACCCCCGCCGCATGGCCCCCCGGCCTCGCGTTAGTTTTAGGCGCAGCACTGGTCTGGCTGATCGGCGAAGCGGGTGGGGTGGCGATCGTCCGCCATATCGGGCTGGTCGGCATGATCCAGGCGAGCGTGATCGCGATTCTCGGCCCTGCCGTCGCCCGCGCGGTGCTGTTCCCGTTGTTCTACCTCGTGTTCCTCGTGCCCTTCGGCGACGAATTCACCGGCCCGATGCAGACCCTGACCGCGAAGATGACGATGGGGCTGCTCCATCTGACCGGTGTCCCTGCCACCATCGACGGCGTGTTCATCACGACGCGCGCCGGCTGGTTCGAAGTGGCGGAGGCGTGCGCGGGGGTGAAGTTCCTCGTTGCCATGGTCGCCTATGGCGCACTGGCGGCCAATGTATGTTTCCGCTCGCCGCTGCGCCGCACGCTGTTCATGATCGCGGCCATCGTTGTGCCGGTGCTCGCCAATGGCGTACGCGCCTGGGGCACGATCTATGCTGCCGAAAGTATCGGGGTCGAGGCCGCGACCGGGTTCGACCATATCGTCTATGGCTGGGTATTCTTTGCCGTGGTGATGCTGCTCATCATGGGCGCGGCCTGGCCGTTTTTCGACCGGCGGATCGGCGAAAACTGGCTCGGCGGGAAGGTTTTCCCCGCTTGGCGGCCCGTTGCGCCGGTGCTGCTTGTCGCGCCGCTGGCGGTGGCTGCGGCGGCAGTGCCCGTCGTTTGGGACAATTGGGCCGCACGGGCAGGGCGCATGGCCTTGCCCGCACCGGTCGATTTGCCTGTAGTGAAGGGCTGGACCCGCGTTGGCGATCGCCCGTCGCCGCCATGGACGCCGCGTTTCGACGGGGCCGATCACCGACTGTTCGGCCGATATGGCAATTCTGCCGGTCAGCGCGTCGATGTCGGCGTCGCGCTCTATGGCTGGCAGTCGCACGGGCGCGAAATCGTCGCGTTCGGGCAGGGGGCCGCCGACCCCTCGGGCCACTGGGCCTGGGCCGCGAACCTGCCGCCGCTCGCTATCGGCCATGTCGAACGCATCATGGGACCGGAGAAGGCCGAGCGCGAGGCCGCGACTTTCTGGTTCGTCGGCGGCACGGCAATGCAGGGCCGTGCCGCGGTCAAGCTCGCGACATTGAAGGCGCGCCTGACCGGCAGCGACCAGTCGGCGGCAACGCTGATCGTGTCGGCGCAGGGGAAGGGCGCGCATGACGCGCTGGTTGCCTTCCTGCACGACATGGGCGATCCGCAACCGCGCGTCGCCGCGATGCTGGCGCAGGCAAAGGGGCGCTAAAGACTCATGTGCGGCATTGCCGGTCTCTTCCATCTCGGTACCCCCAAGCCCGTCGATCCGGCGCGGGTCGTCCTGATGACCGATGCGCTTGCCCATCGCGGGCCGGACGGATCGGGGGTGTGGACGGCGCAAGGCGTGGGTCTCGGCCACCGGCGTCTCTCGATCATCGACTTGGGCGGCGGGGCGCAACCAATGCTCAGTGCCGACGAACAGGTCGTCGTCGTCTTCAACGGCGAAATCTATAACTTCGCCGACGTCCGTCGCGAATTGCAGGCCACAGGCGCGCAATTCCGCACCGACAGCGATACCGAAGTGCTGATCCACGGCTGGCGTGTCTGGGGGCCGGACCTGCTGCCGCGCCTCAATGGCATGTTCGCTTTCGCGCTGTTCGATGTCGCGCGGCAGATGCTGTTCCTGGCGCGCGACCGGCTCGGCGTGAAGCCGTTGCACTATGTGGCGCTCGCCGATGGCAGCATTGCCTTTGCGTCCGAACTGAAAGGGTTGCTGGCCAACCCTGCTGTACGTCGTGAACTCAATCCGCAGGCAATCGAGGATTTTTTCGCCTTCGGTTACGTCCCCGACGACACCTGCTGGATCGAAGGGGTGCAGAAACTCCCTGCCGCCAGCTTCCTGCTGCTCGAACGCGGCAAACCGCTCCCGGCCCCGCGCGTTTGGTGGGACGTCGATTTCACGCAGCGCGCCAAGGGCACGGTTGCCGACCTCGAAGCCGAAATGCGCGACCGGCTGCGCGCGGCGGTGACCTCGCGGATGGTTGCCGATGTGCCGCTGGGGGCGTTCCTGTCGGGCGGCGTCGATTCGTCGAGCGTTGTCGCCTTCATGGCGGAGGCGTCGTCGCACCCGGTGCAGACCTGTGCCATCGGGTTCGACAGCGCCGCGCACGACGAAACCCGCTACGCTGCCGAAATCGCCAAGCGTTTTGCGTGTGACCACCGCAGTCGCATCGTCGCGTCGGACGATTACGCCGCTGCCGACACCGTCGCGCGGATGTTCGACGAACCGTTCGCCGACGCGTCGGCACTGGCGACATGGCGCGTCAGCCAGCTCGCTCGTGAAACCGTGACCGTCGCGCTCTCGGGCGACGGCGCGGACGAGATTTTCGCCGGATATCGCCGCTATAAATTCCAACACACCGAGGAACGTGTCCGCAGCATCGTGCCGCAGGGTTGGCGCGAGCCGGTGTTCGGCAGCCTCGCGCGCGCCTATCCCAAGGCCGACTGGGCGCCGCAGATGTTCCGCGCCAAATCGACCTTTGCCGCGCTCGCGCTGGGCGGCGGCGAGGCCTATGCCCGGGCCGTGGGCGTTACGCCGTTCGAGGAGCGCGCGGGGCTGTTCTCGGATAGCTTCAAGCGCAGCCTTCAGGGCCACCGCGCCGAGGACCGCTATGTCGCCGCGATGCAGAATGCGCCTGCCCGCGATCCACTCGACCGCGCGCAATATGCCGATCTCAAGATCTGGCTGCCCGGCGATATCCTGACCAAGGTCGACCGCACCAGTATGGCGGTGAGCCTCGAGGCGCGCGAACCGCTGCTCGACCACCGCCTCGTCGAATTCGCCGCGACCCTGCCGGTGTCGATGCGGCTCCGCGGCGGCGAGGGCAAATGGCTGATGAAGCGCACGATGCGCGGCACTTTGCCCGATGACATTCTCTATCGCCGCAAAATGGGCTTTGTGACGCCCGTGAGCGCGTGGTTCCGGGGACCGTTGGCAGGAGAAGCGCGGCGGCTGGCCGGTCTCGCCGACACCGGATGGTTCGAGCGGACGACGCTGGAGCGCGTCGCCGAAGACCATATCGCCGGCAAGCGCGATCACGGGCGCCTGCTGTGGCAGTTGGCAATGTTCGAAAAGGCGTTGGCGCTGCTGTAGTTCCTGACGAAGGCAGCAAGAATCGTTCACACGAAGCTCACGAAGACACGAAGGAAGGAAGATTGAGAAGCGGCTTCATCCCCTTCTTCTACCTTCGTGTCTTCGTGAGCTTCGTGTGAACCCCCTTTGCCTGCGGCGCTCAGTAATCCGCCCGCATAAAGTATAACCCGTCCGGCGGCGCGTTGAGGCCCAGTGCCGCGCGGTCCTTCGCCTCCAGCGCGCCCCGCAAGTCCGCCGCCGACCATTTCCCGCGCCCGACCAGCGACAGGCAGCCGACCATCGAGCGTACCTGATGATGGAGGAACGACCGGGCGCTCGCCGAAATGGTAATCGCGTCGCCCTCGCGCACCACATCGAGGCGGTCGAGCGTCCGCACCGGGGACTCGGCCTGGCAATGCGCCGAGCGAAAGGTCGTGAAATCATGCCGTCCGACGAGCGCCTGTGCCGCGTCGTGCATCGCCGCTGCATCGAGCGCGCTCGGCACCCGCCAAGCCAGTCCAGAGTCGAACGTCAGCGGTGCCCGTCGGTTGACGATCCGGTATTCATAATGCCGCGCAATACACGAGAAACGCGCGTGAAAATCGTCCGAAACCGCAACGCAATCGATCACCGATACTGGATCGGCGCGCAGTCCGGCGTTCAGCCCCTCCATGAGCCGGAACGGCGTGATTGCGCGCGCCACATCGATGTGCGCGACCATGCCGCGCCCGTGCACGCCCGCATCGGTCCGTCCGGCACCGTGCACGGCAATCGTTTCGCCCAGAATCGCAGCGGCGGCGTCCTCTATCGCCGTCTGCACGCTCGGCCCATGCGCCTGGCGCTGCCACCCCATGAACGGGCGGCCGTCATATTCGACGGTCAGGCGAAAGCGGGTCACGGCAGACCCTTAGGTCAGGATCGTGCCGACCGGAATATCGAACCCGCGCAACAGATCCTCGGCGGGCATCGCCGCACGGCCGGCACGCTGCACCGTCGCCAGCCGGATCAGGCCGATGTCGCAACCGACGACCAGTCCCGCATCGGCGACGACCCCGGGATCGGCCCCGCCCTCGATCACTTCGCCCGCCAGCACGCGGATACGCTCGCCGCCGAATTCGAACCAAGCGCCGGGCGTGGGCGCAAAAGCGCGGATCTGGCGTTCGACGGCTTCCGCACCGGTCGTAAAGTCGATCCGCGCCTCGGCCTTGTCGACCTTGGCGGCATAGGTCACGCCCGATTCGGGCTGCGGCACGGCGGGCGGCGCGTTCGACAGCGTCTGGACGAGCAGTCCGGCCCCCATTTGCGCCAGTTCGGCGGTCAGCTCGCCAGCGGTCTTCTGGTCGATCTGGGTGACCGCACGCGCCAGCATCGGCCCTGTATCGAGGCCGGCTTCCATCTGCATGATCGTCACGCCCGTCAGATTGTCCCCGGCGAGAATCGCCCGCTGGATCGGCGCGGCCCCCCGCCAGCGCGGCAACAGCGAGGCATGAACGTTGATGCACCCGAGCCGGGGCGCTTCGAGCACGGGACGCGGCAGGATCAAGCCATAAGCGGCGACCACGGCGACGTCGGCGCCGAGCGCGGCAAAGCCGAACTGATCGACCGGGTCACGCAGCCGTTCGGGATGGCGGACGGCGATCCCCAGCTCTTCGGCGCGAAGCTGGACGGGTGAAGGCGACAGTGCCTTGCCGCGCCCCGCGCGCCGGGGCGGCTGGGTATAGGCCGCCGCAATCTCGTGCCCGGCGGCAACCAGCGCCTCCAGGCTGGGGACGGCAAAGTCCGGGGTTCCCATGAAGATGATACGCATTCGATCGTTCCGCAGCCGGAGGAAGCGCCCTTTATCGCGGCACCCAGTAAACCGGCGGTAAAGTGAAGGACAGGGCTTCGACAAGCGGCTCTGGATCGCGCTATGTCCCGTTTATGGCCTCTGTCGAAATCGAAGCGCTGTCCGCCGCACTGGCCCGCCTGCCGGGGCTCGGCCCCCGCTCGGCACGCCGCGCGGTGCTGCACCTGCTCAAAAAGCGCGAAGGGGCGCTGGTGCCGCTGCTGCGCGCGCTGGAGGCGGTCGATGAGCGGCTGGCCGAGTGCCAGGTTTGCGGCAACATCGATACCAGCGACCCGTGCGGCATCTGCGCCGACCCGCGCCGCGACGACCGCAGTATCGCGGTGGTCGAGGAAGTCGCCGACCTGTGGGCGCTCGACCGCGCACGGCTGTTTCCCGGGCGATACCATGTGCTGGGCGGACGACTATCGGCGCTCGACGGGGTGCGGCCCGAGGATCTCACCATCGACCGGCTGGTCGCGCGCGTCGAAAAGGGCGGCGTGGACGAGGTCGTGCTGGCGATGAACGCGACGCTCGAAGGACAGACGACCGCGCATTACATCGCCGACCGGCTGGAGGGGTTTCCGGTGCGCCTGACCCAGCTCGCGCACGGCCTGCCGGTGGGGGGCGAACTCGACTATCTCGACGACGGCACGCTGGCACAGGCGCTGCGCGCGCGGCGGCCGGTGGGTTAGGGAAGGGGAACGATCATGGGCGTCACCGGCATCGGCGGTCTGTTTTTCCGCGCACAGGATCCCAAGGCGCTTTCCGCCTGGTATGCGACGCACCTCGGCGTCGGCGACGGCGAATGGGGCCTGTGGAACCAGCAGGCGGGGATGACGGTGTTCTCGCCGTTCAAGGCCGACACAGATTATTTCCCCGCCGACCGGCAGTGGATGCTCAACCTGCGCGTCGAGGGGCTTGACGCGTTGCTCGATTCGCTGCGCGCGGCGGGGATCGAAATCGTCACCAAGCCCGAATGGGATTCGCCCGAAACCGGCCGCTTCGCCCGCATCCACGATCCCGAGGGCAACCCCATCGAATTATGGGAACCGGCAGCAGAGGGTTGAAACCACCGCCCACGCCGTCCTATCTGCACCTCATGGCCATCCGCCCCATCATCGAAGCGCCCGACCCCCGGCTGCGCCTGATTTCGAAGCCCGTCGAGACGATCGACGACAGCATCCGCACGCTCGTCGCCGACATGTTCGAGACGATGTATGACGCCCCCGGCATCGGCCTTGCTGCGATTCAGGTCGGCGAACCGCTGCGCCTGCTGGTTATCGATCTCCAGCGCGAGGTCGAGGGAGCCGAGGGTGAAGAGCCTACGGTGGTCAACGACCCCCGCGTCTTCATCAATCCCGAAATTCTCGAGCCTGCCGGGGATACCAACATCTACAACGAGGGCTGCCTATCGGTGCCCGACCAGTACGCCGATGTCGAGCGCCCCGCGACGTGCCGCGCCCGCTGGATGGACCTCGACGGCGTCCAGCACGACGAGCGGATCGAGGGGATGCTGGCGACCTGCCTCCAGCACGAGATGGACCATCTCGAAGGCATTCTCTTCATCGACCATCTCAGCCGCCTGAAGCGCGAGATGGTGCTCCGGAAACTGGCAAAGCTCAAGAAAGCCGCCTGAGCTCCGACGTAAAAAGCGCTGTCCTACAGCAATCGTTCCATATACGTTCCGCCGATGGCCCGATTCGTTTTCCAGCAGATCGAAACCGAGAACGCGCATCGCCTTGCGGCAGCGCGTTTCAGGTGTGACCTTTGTGACCTTCGGCAGTTTTCCGGGCATTTCGCAGCATGAGCGTCGAGTTGATCATCTTTGCCGTGGTCGGTTTGGCGATAGGGCTGTTGCTTGGCTGGCTGCTGGGCGGGCGGACGGCGGCGACCGTGCGCGCCGAACTGGCGGCGGTGCAGGTGCGCGCCGACCAAGCCGAACTGCTCCGCAAGACGCTCGACGAGGTCGAGCGCGAGCGGGAGGACGCCACCACGACGATTGCTGCGTTGCGCGCAGACCACAGCGCGCGCGCCGAATCGTTTGAGGCGCAGCTGAAGCAATTATCCGAGGCGAAGGACGCCCTCGGCGCGCAATTCGCCGAGACGGCAGGCAAGCTGCTCGACACCGCCCAGCGCCAGTTCCTCGAACGCGCCGATGCGCGGTTCAAGGAATCCGAGGCGACGACGGGGCAGGGGATCAAGGCGCTGTTGCAACCGGTGACCGAACGCCTGCAACGCTATGAAGAGGGCGTCGCCAAGGTCGAGGCCGAGCGCCGCGACGCCTTCGGCGATCTGAAGGGCCAGATCGAAGCGATGCGCCTCGGCACCGAGCGCGTTTCGGGTGAAGCGGCCAAGCTGGTCAACGCGCTTCGCAACGCCCCCAAGGCGCGCGGACGCTGGGGCGAGCAGCAGCTCAAAAACGTCCTCGAAAGCTGCGGGCTTTCGGAATACGCCGATTTCCAGACGGAGGTGAACGTCGGCCTCGAGGATGGCGGGCGGTTGCGGCCCGACGTCATCATCCGCGTGCCCGGCGGGCAGAGCCTCGTTATCGACGCGAAAGTGTCGCTGAACGCCTATCAGGACGCGTTCGGCGCGATCGACGAGAGCGACCGCGCGACGCACCTGACGGCACATGCGCTGTCGATGCGGACGCATGTGAACGGCCTTGGCAACAAGAGCTATTGGAGCCAGTTCGCCGACGCGCCCGACTATGTGATCATGTTCGTGCCCGGCGAACATTTCCTTTCGGCGGCGCTCGAGCATGATCCGACCCTGTGGGATTTCGCGTTCGACAAGAAGGTGCTGCTGGCGACACCTACGAATTTGATTGCCATTGCCCGGACGGTGGCGGCAGTCTGGCGGCAGGAGAAGCTCGCCGGACAGGCGCGCGAAATCGCCGAACTCGGCAAGGAACTCTACGCACGTCTTGCGGTGATGGGCAGCCACGTCGGGCGGCTCGGCAAGAGCCTCGATACGGCAGTGGGCGCGTATAACGCGTTCGTCGGCAGCCTCGAGACCAACGTGCTGACGCAGGCTAAAAGGTTCGAGACGCTCAATATCGATACGGGGGGGAAGGCGATCGAACTGCCTCCCGTCGTCGAGCAGGCGACGCGACCGCTGGTCAAGCTGGTCGGCGAGGGCAGCTCTGCATTGAAAATTGCATCAAATGATGCCATTTCTGATGCCGAAGGAGCAGCGTGATGCGGACGACGATCAAGATCGACGATGAACTTTTGGCAGACGCGCGGGAGTTCTCGGGTATCGATGAAACATCGGCGCTTGTCCGTCATGCGCTCAAGACTGTCGTTCAGCTTGAAGCCGGTCGACGCTTGGCAAGGCTCGGGGGAAGCCAGCCCGGCTTCGTTGCAGCCCCCCGGCGACGCCCTCCCGAGTTCACGAACCCCGAATGATTCTGGCCGACACCTGCATCTGGGCCGATTATATCGATCGGGGCGATTACAGCCTGGCGGCATTGCTCGAAAATGGTGCCGTCGTGACGCACCCGTTCGTAGTTGCCGAAGTGTTGCTGGGGAATCTTGCAGATCGCAAGATGTGGAAGGACCAGCTCGCGCGGTTGCCCGAATTCCTTCCGGTTCGCCACAGCGACGTGATGGCGCTGATCGATGCGGCCGAACTCGGCGGATCGGGCGTCGGTTATGTCGACGCGCATTTGCTGGCAGCCGTTCTTGCCCGCCCGGGTACCGCAATCTGGACCCGCGACAAGAAATTGAACCGCGTTGCCGGAGAGTTAGGCGTAGCGTTCGAGCCCGCCTGACCTCCGCCGCTGATTGAGTACCTCATACGCCATCACCGCCGTCGCGACCGCCGCATTGAGGCTGTCCGCCTTGCCGCGCATCGGCATTTTGACCAGCAGGTCGCAGGCCGCCTCATAGTCGGCGGGAAGGCCTTGCGCCTCGTTGCCGACAAGAATGAACGTCGGGGCGTCGTATCTCGCCGCCTGATAGTCGGTCGTCGTGTTGAGGCTGGTCCCGACCAGCTGGCCGGGGCCGCTTCGCAACCACGCCATGAATTCCGGCCAGCGCGCCATCGACACGCTCTGGGTAAAGATCGCGCCCATGCTCGCGCGCACTGCTTCGACCGAAAACGGGTCGGTACAGTCGTCGATCAGGATCAACCCGCCCGCGCCGACCGCGTCGCCGGTTCTCAGGATCGTGCCGAGGTTGCCCGGATCGCGCAACGCCTGCGCCACGATCCAGATATCGGCCTTGCCGCGGTCGAGCGCCTCAAGCGGCGTCGGGAATTCGGCGAAGACACCGACGACACTGCCCGGATTGTCCTTGCCGCTCAGCTTCGACAGGATGTCTGCACTGGTGACGAAGGTCTCGCCTGCTGCCGCTTCGAGCCGCTGCACCAGCGGATGCCCAGCGCTGTCGGGCGTCCTCCACAGCATCTCGGGCGCAACCGCGGCATCGAGCGCTTCAGTCAGGATGCGGAGTCCCTCGGCAAGGAACTTGCCCTCGGCGCGCCGGTGCTTCTTGTCGCGAAGGCTGCGGACCTGTTTGACGAGCGGGTTGGAGAAGCCGGTGATCTCGCGCACCGGCTCACTCTTCCCCGAACTTGTTCTCCACCAGCTCCGCCAGCGCCGCGACCGCTTCCTCGGCCCCGTCGCCGCTCGCGCTGATCGTCACCGAGTCGCCGATCGCCGCGCCGAGCATCATCAGCCCCATGATCGAGGTGCCGACGACGCGCGCGCCGTCCTTTTCGACCTCGACGGTCGCGGGCAGTGTGCTTGCCAGCGTCACGAACTTGGCGCTCGCCCGCGCATGCAGCCCGCGCTTGTTGGTGATGGCGACCGTCCGCGCGATCATGCCGCGCGCTCGCCATGCACGTCGCCCAGCACTTCGGAGGCAACGGTGATGTATTTGCGGCCGGCCTCGCGTGCGGCGGCGACGGCATCGCGGACGTTCATCGTGCGGCGCGCGCCTTCGAGCCGGATCAGCATCGGCAGGTTGATCCCGGCGATGACCTCGACACGCCCAGGCTGCATCAGGCTGATCGCCATGTTGGAAGGCGTACCGCCGAACAGGTCGGTCAGCACCACGACGCCGCGCCCGGTGTCGACTTCGGCGATGGCGGCGGCGATGTCGGCGCGGCGCGCTTCCATATCGTCATCGGGGCCGATGGCGATGGCGGCGACGGCGCGCTGCGGGCCGACGACATGTTCCATGGCAGTGACGAATTCCGTGGCGAGACCGCCATGCGTCACCAGCACCAGACCGATCATTGCTGTTCCAAAGTCCCTTTGCTGCCCCCGCGCGCGCTGCCACCCTCTGTCAAATCGTCGGGGCGGCTGGCGAGATCGCGGTGAGTGACCGTGGGCGAAAATGCTGCATCGCGCAACCGCTTTGCGACGCGCTCGGCCATATGGACGCTGCGGTGCCGCCCGCCGGTACAGCCGAACGCGATGCTGACATAGGATTTCCCCTCGGCCTGGTAACGCGGGATCAGGGTCAGCAACAAATCCTCGATCCGGGTTGCCACGTCCTCATAGGCAGGATCCTGGGCGATATAGTCAGACACCGGTGCGTCGAGCCCGCTCATCGGGCGGAGGTCGTCGACCCAGTGCGGGTTTCGCAGGAAACGCATATCGAACATCAGGTCGGCGTTGCGTGGCACGCCGCGGGCGAACCCGAACGACATCACCGACAAGGTCGGCCCGCTGGTATCGCCGTCGCCGAACCGGTCGCGGAGGTCGGCCTTCAGCGCGTTGCTGGTGAACGACGTCGTATCGACGACATGGTCGGCCCATCGCCGCAAGGGTGCGACCAGTTCGCGCTCGCGGGCGATCCCGTCGGCGGCCGGACGGTCGAGCGCGAGCGGGTGCCGTCGCCGCGTCTCGGAATAGCGTCGTTCGAGTTCCGCCCCGCCGCAATCGAGGAACAACGTCGCGATCTGTGCGCCGTCGTCGCGCATCGCCTTGATCCGCGTCACGATGGCCTCGGCATCGAATCCACGCGTCCGGCTGTCGATCCCGAATGCCAGCGGGCGGGCGTCATTGGCACCCTGCGGCAGGTCGGTGGCCAGCAAGCGATTGAGCAGGATGAGCGGCAGATTGTCGACGACTTCCCAGCCCATGTCCTCGAGCGTGTCGAGCGCCGTCGATTTGCCTGCGCCCGACATGCCGGAGACCAGCAGGATCCGGGTCGGGCGGGGCTGTTTCATGCCGGCGTCCCCAACCGCTGAAGCGCCAGTTCAGCCTTGAACGGCGCAGAGGCTTCGCGCCCGTCCAGCGACAGCAACGGAATATCGACGCCGAGCAGACTGCGCGCCTGCCCAGGCTCGGGCAGCCGGGCCGCCGGTTCGCCGAGTGTTACGACCAGCGCAACCGGTGCTTCTGCAACATTGGGCATGTCCAGAATGCCAAGGCCGCGGACTTCGATCTTGCCGGCGATGGTTGCGGGGGCCGAGGCGACGATCCGTCCGGCACGGCGCTGAACGAAGGTGTAATCGTCGCTCACCAGCAGCGCGCCCCGGTCGATCAGGCGCAGCGCAAGGTCGGACTTTCCCGCACCCGAAACGCCTTCGATCATGATCGCGCGCCCGCCGACCGACACCGTTGTCGCATGGAGCGTGTCGGACGAGAGCATAGCCACCAGGTGCTCCTAGCCCCGCGTCACGCCACCGGCAAACGAATGGCGAAGCGTGCGCCGGTCCCCGACGGCGGGTCTTCCACGCCGATGCTGCCGCCCATCGCTTCGACAATCGTCTTGGCGATCGCGAGGCCAAGCCCGGAATGGCGCGCAAAGGCGTCCTCGGGCCGTTCGCTGTGAAAGCGCCGGAATATCGCTTCGCGGCGTTCGGGCGGTACGCCGGGGCCGCTGTCGTCCACATAGATGGAGATGCTGCCGTGAGTCCGACCCGTCGAAACGGCGACGCCCGCACCGGCCGCCGAAAACGACACGGCATTGTCGATCAGGTTTTCCACGGCACGCACGAGACGCGGTTCGTCGCCCATGACCCGCATCCGGCCCTGCGGCTTGTCGAAACTGACGACCGGCGTGTCGGCACCGCGTCGCAGGTCGCGGGCGGCAACGACTGTTTCGAGCATGGCGACCACATCGATCGTCTCGAAGCGGGTGCGCGACAGCTCGCCGTCGAGGCGGGAGAGCTCAGAAATGTCGGTCACCGAACGGTCGAGGCGGCGCACGTCCTCGGACAGGATCGCATGGAGCTGGGCGGTGATCGCCGGGTCCGATGTCTTGCCGAGACTCTCGACCGCCGACGCCATCGAGGCGAGCGGGTTTTTCAGTTCGTGCGCGACATCGGCGGCAAAGGTTTCGGTGGCGTCGATGCGTTCGCGCAAGGCCTGCGTCATGTCGCTGACCGCGCGCGCCAGCATCCCGATTTCGTCGTTGCGGTCGGGCAGGCGTGGCACAATGACGTCGCGCGACCGGCCGAGCCGCACCCGCACAGCTGCCTGCGCCAGCCGCCGCAACGGGGTCACAATGGTCCGCGCGAGGAACAACGACAGGGCAATCGACAGGAACAATGTGCCAAGCACGATAATGGCGAGGCGGAACCGCTCGGCCCGGACGAGGCGCGTCACGTCGCGCGAATTGCCGACACTCAGCACGAACCGGGTGCGCTCCAGGTTCACGGCCGCTGCCGCAGTAACGATCAACGTGCGGTCGGGAGCGAGCCAGACGCGCGAGGCGACCGTCGCGCCGCCCATGACGCTTTGCAGCTCGGGCCAGTCCTTCGCCCGGTCGCCCGCATCGGTGAAGGGATCGGGCACATTGGCACCGACCAGCCGCTCGGCCAGCCGGTCGACCCAGCGCGCGCCCTCATTGTCCCAGGGTTCATCGGCGCGACCGTCGAACCCGTAGGTGCGCGGCCCGGTTGCCCAGCTGTCGAGCAGTTGCTCGCCGGTGTTGTCGAACAGCCGCAACCGGTCGCCCGAGCGCTTGCCCAAGGTTTCGATCAACGCCTGACGCGCGCGCCGCGGCGCGGCATTGATCGCGGCGGCAGCGATCTGGGCCTCTCCTTCGGCCTGGGCCCGTCTTTCCTCGATCAGGCGCACCCGAAAATTGTCGAGGTAGAACAGACTGCCGGCCATCAGCACCAGCGCGACGATATTGACCGCGAGTATGCGCCGCGTCAGCGAGCCGCGCCCCTGCCACGGCTCGATCTCCTCGCTAGCCATCGGTGAAGCGGTAACCCGCGCCGTACAGCGTATCGATGGCGTCGAACGACGGCGCGACCGCCTTGAACTTGCGACGGATGCGCTTGATGTGGCTGTCGATCGTGCGGTCGTCGACATAGACTTCGTCATGATAGGCGACGTCGAGCAGCTGGTTGCGGCTTTTCACCACATCGGGGCGACTGGCGAGTGCCTCGAGAATCATGAATTCGGTTACGGTCAGCGCTACCTCAAGCCCGTCCCAGTGCACACGGTGCCGCTGCGGGTCCATCGACAGCCGCCCGCGCACGATCGGCTCGCCGCCGCCTGCGCTTGTGCCCTCGGGATCGGCATCGCTGCGCGAGAATTCGACGCGGCGAAGGATCGCGCGGATGCGCGCGATCAGCAGTGCTTGCGAGAACGGTTTTGCGATGTAATCGTCGGCACCGGTGGCCAGACCCTCGGCCTCGTCGCTTTCCTGATCCTTCGACGTCAGCAGGATCACGGGCAGGGCGGATACCGCCCGCAACCGCCGCAGCAATTCCAGTCCGTCGAGCTTGGGCATCTTGATATCGCACACCGCCAGATCGGGCGGATTGTCGATCAGCGCCTTCAGCGCGACATCGCCGTCGGTATAGACGCGGGTGACGAACCCCTCCGCCTGCAGCGCGACCGCGACCGAGGTCAGAATGTTGCGGTCGTCGTCGACGAGAGCGATCGTTGCACCGGGCATTGCCATGATGTGGCGGCAGGGCGCGCGATACGCAAGCCAGTGCGGTGCGGCGGCCACTCAAAGAAGCATGAGGGCAATCGATTTCAATCGTGTCGGCGCTGTTCGCGGACTTGCGTTTCGCGCCTCCTGCCCGCAAGGGCCGTCGTCACATACGTATGCATAAGAACAGGCGACCGACGTGACCAAATCAACCTTCGACCTCGCGCAGCAGGGCATTTCGACGTCCGCAACGCTGCACTGGAATTTGATTACCGCGCCGCTGGTCGAAATGGCCGTGCAGCGCGGCGAGGGCATATTGGCGAAGGACGGTCCGCTGGTCGTGGCCACTGGCGCGCACACGGGGCGCAGCGCCAAGGACAAGTTCATCGTCCGCGATGCCGAAACTGAAGAGACGATCTGGTGGGGCAAGACCAACAAGGGGATGACGCCCGCGCATTTCGCGGCGCTCAAGGCCGATTTTCTGATGACGGTCGGCGCGAAGGAAACGCTGTTCGTGCAGGATCTGTTCGGCGGCTCGCAGCCCGAGACGCGCGTCAATGTGCGCGTCATCACCGAATTCGCGTGGCACAGCTTGTTCGTCCGCACCTTGCTCGTGCGCCCCGAAGCCGCAGAGCTGGCCGCGTTTGTGCCCGAATTCACGATCATCGACCTGCCCAGCTTCCGCGCCGACCCCGAACGCCATGGCTGCCGCAGCGAGACAGTGATTGCGGTCAATTTCACCGAGAAGCTGATCCTGATCGGCGGCACTGCTTATGCCGGCGAGATGAAGAAGTCGGTGTTCGGTATCCTCAACTACAAGCTGCCGGCCGAGGGCATCATGCCGATGCATTGTTCGGCCAATATCGGCCCCGCCGGCGATACCGCCGTGTTCTTCGGCCTGTCGGGTACTGGCAAGACGACGCTCAGCGCCGATGCCAGCCGTACGTTGATCGGCGACGACGAGCATGGCTGGTCGGACACCGCCGTCTTCAATTTCGAGGGCGGCTGCTATGCCAAGATGATCCGCCTGTCGGAAGAAGCCGAGCCGGAGATTTTCGCGACCTCGAAACGCTTCGGGACGATCCTCGAAAATGTCGTGATCGACGCCGAAACGCGTGAACTCGATTTCGACGACGACAGTCTCGCCGAGAACAGTCGCGGTTCCTATCCGATCGACTTCATCCCGAACACGTCGGAAAAGAACCTCGGGCCGCCGCCGAAGACGGTGATTTTCCTGACTGCCGACGCCTATGGCGTGTTGCCCCCGATTGCGCGGCTGACGCCCGATCAGGCGATGTACCATTTCCTGTCGGGGTATACCGCGCGTGTGGCCGGCACCGAGATCGGCGTCACCGAACCGCAGGCGACCTTCTCGACCTGCTTCGGCGAACCGTTCATGCCGCGGCACCCGAGCGTCTATGGCTACCTGCTCAAGTCGCGCATTGCCAAGGGTGGCGTGACCTGCTGGCTGGTTAACACCGGCTGGACCGGCGGCAAGGCGACGATGCCGGGAATCAAGCGGATGCCGATCAAGGCGACCCGCGCGCTGCTCAACGCGGCACTCGACGGCAGCCTCAGCAACGCCGAATTCCGCACCGATCCCAATTTCGGGTTCGACGTGCCGGTCGCGGTGCCGGGTGTCGACAGCACGATGCTCGATCCGCGTGCGGCCTGGGCCGACAAGGCCGACTATGACAGGACGGCGGTCAAGCTGGTCGGCGAGTTCATCGAGAATTTCGTTCAATTCGAGGCGCACGTCGACGAGGGGGTGCGACAATCCGCCCCGAAGCTCCTCGAAACTGTCTGAACCGCCCGGAGACATATCCGGGCTTCGCACTGAAAGCCCGGATATGATCGACCATTCACCCCGCCTGTTTGCGACCGACGCCGAAGTCCGTCGCATCGGCCTTGGCCTGCTCGACCGCAGCCTGCCGCGTGCCGACTGGACGCACGAGGCGCATCTTGCCGCTTGCCACTGGATCGTCAGCGAACGTCCAGACATCGACCCCGACAGCGATCTGCGCGATATCATCTCGCGGTACAACGAGAGCGTCGGCGGGGTGAATGACGACAGTCAGGGCTATCACGAGACGATCACGCGGTGCTTTGTCCACGCGGTGCGACAGCATCGTTCCCACGGGTCGCTGGTCGACCGCGTCAATGCCTTGCTGCTGTCGCCCTGCGGCAATCGCAGCTGGCCGCTGAACTTCTACAGCCATGCGCGGTTGTTCTCGGTTGCGGCGCGGCGCGACTTCATCGAACCCGACCTCGCACCACTGCCCGCACTCTGATAAGCTGCCCGCGAAACGAATAATCGGGAGTCGGTCTGTGAACATCGGTGACATCATTGCCCAAAGCGGCGGTATCGGCTCGATCGCGCGAGAACTCGGCATCGACGAGGGCACGGCGCAAGCGGGCGTGACCGCGCTGCTTCCCGCTGTGCTCGGCGGGTTCAAGGGGCAGGCTCAGGCGCAGCCGGAAGGCCTCGGTGGCCTGTTGAACGTCGTGCAGGGGCTGGGTGGCGGCGGCTTGCTCGATAGCGTGCTCGGTGCCGGTCCGTCGAATGTCGACGCGGGCAACAATGTGCTCGGCCAGATTTTCGGGTCGAAGGACACCAGCCGCGCGGTCGCGGCGGACGCCTCGGCGAAAAGCGGCGTGTCGGGCGACCTGCTCAAGAAGATGCTCCCGCTCGTCGCCATGCTGGTTGCTGGCTATATGGCGAAACAGGCGGGCGGCGGTCAGGAAGGCGGCGGGGGCATGCTCGGCAGCGTTCTCGGCTCGGTTCTCGGTGGCGGCCAACAGGGTGCGGGCGGCCTCGGCGGCATCCTCGGGTCGGTTCTTGGCGGCGGGCAGCAGCAGGCGGCGGCACCGGCGGGCGGTTTGGGCGGCCTTGCCTCGATGCTCGACATGGACGGCGACGGCAATCCGCTCGACGACATCATGGGTATGGCAGCCAAATTCGCGCGCTGAATTTTCTCCACGAAAGGACGGATCTCATGGGAATGCTCGACGGAATCCTCGGCCAGCTGGTCGGCAATGTCGATGTCGCGAACCTCGCGACCAAGGTCGGCCTGTCGGAAGAACAGGTCGAAATGGCGATGACCGCGCTCGGTCAGGCCCACACCGCGCCGACCGACACCATCGAGACGGCGGCGGCCAACACCGGCCTATCGGGCGATGTCCTGCAACAGATCGTCGGCCATATCGGTGGCGAGGGATCGCTGGGCCGCTTTGCCGAAATGCTGGGCGACCAAGGCGGCGGCGCAGGCGGCATCATGGGCACGCTCGGCGGGCTGGCGTCGGGGTTACTGGGCGGCAAGAAAGACTGAGCGCCCGCCCTCTGGCAGCACAACTGCCGGGGTGATATGCTTGCGCTATGAACGCAGTCACGCCCTTTCCCTCGCCGAAAAAGATCGGTCTGCGCGCGATCGATTATCTGATGCTTTCGGATGCGGGGGCATTCGACGGCTATGGTCGAACCGAACTGATCGAGGGGGAGGTTTGGACGTTGTCTCCAGCACATAGTTGGCACGCGCGAACCGTGTCCGATTTCAATTTCGAGCTGGGTCTGGCACTTCGAAAGGTCAAAAGTTCGTTGCGCGTTTTCAGTGGCGGCTCGGTGTCGCTCACGGACGACTCGGTCCCTGAACCCGATATTTCAGTCTGCGAAGACAATGACGAGGGGGTTTTGCCGCTCGCCAAGCTGAAACTGGCCATCGAGATTTCGGATTCGACGGCGGCGACCGACCTCGGTGTGAAGCTGCGGCTCTATGCGGGCGCGGGCGTCCCTGAATATTGGGTTGTCGAGCGCGACGCACGTGTCATCCACCAGATGTGGGCACCGTCGGACGGCGTTTACGCCGAGCGGCGGGCGGTGGCGTTCGGCGAGCGGGTGACGGCGGCGACGCTGGCGGACGTGAGTATCGAAACAAGCGAGCTGTAAAGTCTAAGCCCGCTCCACCACCAGCACTGCCCCGTCGCAACCGGTTACCCTTAGCCGGTCGCCGACGGCGGCCTCTGCCCCTCGCGCCGACCATACCCCGTCGCCGACCTTCACCCGCCCCGACAACGCATCGACGGGTTCGACGGCAGTCACGATACTCCCCACCAACCGCGCGCTTTTGTCGTTGAGCAGCGGGTCGGCGCTGACGATCGGGTTGTGCGTTAGATATTTACGCCCCGCGTAGATCGCGGCGACGCTGGCGACTGCGAAGATCAGGAATTGCGGGATTGCGCCGATGGGCAGCAGCAGCGCGAGCACGCCGGTCAACACCGCCGCTGCGCCGATCCAGATCAGGAAAACGCCCGGCAGCAGCATTTCGGCAATGCCGAGCAAAGCGCCGGCGATCATCCACAGCCAATGGTCTGCCAACCCGAACGGCCCGTTCATTGTCCGGCAACCTCCGCCGGTCCCTCGAACGGCCCGCGACGGCGCGGGGCGGGCGGGGTCGGGGGTTTGGGCGCGGCGTCTCCGAAGGCTTCACGCGCCAGCTCGCCGATGCCGCCGAGTGTGCCGATCAGCTGCGTCGCCTCGACCGGGAACAATATGGTCTTGGCATTGGGCGATGTCGCGAACAGGCCGACCGCCTCGACATATTTCTGCGCGATGAAATAGTTCAGCGACTGGCTGCTGCCGTTCTCGATCGCGGTCGATACGAGGCGGGTGGCCTCGGCTTCGGCCTGCGCCGAGCGTTCGCGCGCCTCGGCATCGCGGAAGGCGGCCTCCTTGCGGCCCTCGGCTTCGAGGATTTGCGACTGTTTCTGCCCCTCGGCGCGGTTGATGTCGTTCTGGCGCGCAGCCTCCGACTCAAGGATGGTCGCGCGCTTTTCGCGTTCAGCCTTCATCTGGCGGGTCATGGCGTTGACGATGTCGGCGGGCGGGCGGATGTCCTTCAGCTCGATACGGGTGATCTTCACACCCCAGGCCTCGGTCGCCAGATCGATGATGCTGAGCAGCCGCCCGTTGATCTCGTCGCGCTTCGACAGGGTTTCGTCGAGGTCCATGCTGCCCATCACGGTCCGCAGGTTGGTCGTCGTGAGCTGCATGACCGCGAGATAAAGGTCGCTGACCTCGTAAGCGGCCTTGGCAGCGTCGAGCACCTGGAAGAACACCACCCCGTCGACCGCGACCATCGCATTGTCCTTGGTGATGATTTCCTGGCCCGGAATGTCGAGCACCTGCTCCATCATGTTCACCTTGCGCCCGACGCGGTCGATGAACGGGAAGATGAGGGTGAGGCCGGGCTGTGCGACGGTCGTGAACTTGCCGAAGCGTTCGATGGTGTATTGATAGCCCTGCCGGACCATCTTCACAGCCATCATGACATAGACGATGCCGAGTACGGCCAATGTGATGACCAGATATTCCATCGAAAGCTCTCCCCGCGAATGGTACGCAGTATCGCGGGTTCGACGGGGTGCGCCAAGCGGAATCGGCACGACTGGCGTGGAGCGGGACACGCGGTTACATGGACCGCCACGACTCGCCAGACAAAAGGGCATATCGCTTGGCTTTCGACATTCCGCTCGGACTCACTTTCGACGACGTCCTGCTTCAGCCCGGCGCGTCCGATGTGCTGCCCAGCCAGGCGGATACCCGCACGCGGATCACCCGCGACATCACGCTCAACATTCCGATCCTGTCGTCGGCGATGGATACGGTGACCGAGGCCGATATGGCGATCGTCATGGCGCAGCTTGGCGGGCTGGGCGTGCTGCATCGCAATCTGACTCTCGAAGAACAATGCGCGGCGGTGCGCCAGGTCAAGCGGTTCGAGAGCGGCATGGTCGTCAACCCGATTACCATCCACCCCGACCAGACCTTGGGCGATGCGCAGGCGATGATGGCGCGGCACAAGATATCGGGGATTCCGGTGGTCGAGGCGTCGGGCAAGCTCGTCGGCATATTGACCAACCGCGACGTGCGCTTTGCCGGTAACCCTAACCAGCCGGTCAGCGAATTGATGACGTCGCAAAACCTCGCCACTGTGCAAGCGGGGGTCGGCGAGGACGAGGCCCGTCGCTTGTTGCACCAGCGGCGGATCGAGAAACTGCTGGTGGTGGACGCGGATTATCGCTGCGTCGGGCTCATCACGGTCAAGGATATCGAAAAGGCGGTCACCTATCCCGACGCGACCAAGGACAGCACAGGGCGGCTGCGGGTCGCGGCGGCGACGACCGTCGGCGACGCTGGCTTCGAGCGAACGCAAGCGCTGATCGATGCCGAATGCGACCTGATCGTCATCGATACGGCGCACGGCCATTCGAAGATGGTCGCCGCTGCTGTCGAACGAGTTCGCAAACTGTCGAATTCGGTGCAGATCGTCGCGGGCAATGTCGCGACGGGCGAAGCGACGCGTGCGCTGATCGGCGCGGGGGCGGATGCGGTGAAGGTCGGCATCGGGCCGGGGAGCATCTGCACGACGCGCGTCATTGCGGGCGTGGGTGTACCGCAGCTGACCGCGATCATGGACAGTGCCGAGGAAGCGGCAAAATCGGGCGTGCCGGTGATTGCCGACGGTGGTTTGCGCACGTCGGGCGATGTGGCGAAGGCATTGGCAGCGGGCGGCAGCGCCGTGATGGTCGGGTCGCTGCTCGCGGGGACAACCGAGGCACCGGGGGAAACCTTCCTCTACCAGGGCCGGGCGTATAAATCCTATCGCGGCATGGGCAGTGTCGGCGCAATGGCGCGGGGCTCGGCCGACCGCTATTTCCAGCAGGATATCAAGGATCAGCTCAAGCTGGTGCCCGAAGGAATCGAAGGGCAGGTCGCCTATAAAGGTCCGGCCAAGGACGTCATTCACCAGCTTGTCGGCGGGGTGAAGGCGGCGATGGGCTATACCGGCGCGGCGACCATTGCCGAATTGCAAAAGCGCGCGCGGTTCGTGCGGATCACCGGCGCAGGGTTGCGCGAAAGCCATGTCCATGACGTGACGATCACGCGCGAAGCCCCGAATTACCCCACCCGGTGACTCCCTCCGCCAGACTTCAATCCGCTATCGAAATCCTCGACCTGATCCTTGCGTCAGCCCGCGACAACGGGGCGGCCGCGGACACTATTGTCGCCAAATGGTTTTCGACGCGGCGTTTTGCCGGATCGAAGGACCGCCGCGCGGTGCGCGATCTGGTCTATCGCGCGATCCGCAGCTTCGGGGAGATGCCGGTCAGCGGGCGTTCGGCGTTCGGGCGGCTGGCCGATTACGACGAGACGCTCGCGCCGCTATTCGACGGGTCTCCCTATGGTCCGGCCCCGCTCGAAAAAGGCGAAGTTCGCGACGAGCCGGTGCCGATGCCCGCGTGGCTGGCGCGGATGATACCCGAGGTCGAGCATGCCGCGTTGCTCGAACGGGCACCGCTCGATTTGCGCGCCAACCGTTTGAGGACGACGCGCGAGGAATTGCTCGCGCTATGGCCCGAGGCAACCGCTATCCCGCACACCGAGGACGGGCTACGCTTCACCGACAGTTTCAACGTCGAAACCAGCGAGCCATGGCAGGGCGGGCTGGTCGAGGTTCAGGACGCCGGGAGCCAGATGATCGTTGCGGCCTGCGCGGCGGCGGCGGGGATGACCGTTGTCGATCTTTGCGCGGGCGGGGGCGGCAAGACTTTGGCCTTGGCTTCGGCAATGCGGGGAGAAGGCCGGTTGATCGCCGCCGACACCGACAAGCGCCGGCTGTCGCAACTTCCGGCGCGCGCCGAGCGTGCGGGCGCGGCGGTCGAGGTGCAGTTGCTCGACGGCGGGCATGAGGTGGAGAACCTTGCCCCGCTTGCCGGGCAGGCCGATGTCGTGCTGGTCGATGCGCCTTGTTCAGGGTCGGGCACGCTCCGCCGCAATCCCGAAGCGCGCTGGCGGCTGCAACCGGCGCGGCTGGACAAGCTGGTGCAGGTGCAGCGCCACGTCCTTGATCTCGCCGTACCGCTGGTCAAACCGGGCGGCGCGATTGTTTATGCGGTCTGCTCGCTGATCGCGCGTGAGGGAGCTGGGCAGGTCGACGCATTTCTGGCGCGCTATCCCGGCTGGACGAGCGTTTCGCCGTTCGACCACGGGCGTCCGGCGGGGAAGGGGCGGGTGCTCTCGCCCGGTCACGACGGCACCGACGGTTTTTTCGTCGCGCGGCTGGTTTCGCCGTGCTAGCCTGAACGCCTAAATGGTTCTGGAGCTTGCCATGCGTCTTACCCCGCCCGCCCTCGGGATCGCCCTGCTGTTGGCGACGGTATCGAGTGTCGGCCATGGCCAGCGGCCCGATGCGGTCATCGATGCGCGGTCTGTGTTGCTGGTCACGCAGGCCAGAAGCGAGCTGACGGCCGGCCGGTTCGAGACCGCCAATGACGCGCTGGAATCCGCGCTGGCGGTCGATCCGCGCAACCGCACGGCGTACGCGCTGCTCGCCGAAGTCGCGCAGAAACAGGGCCTGCCGGGCAAGGCGATCCGCCTCTATCGTGAATCGCTGCTGATCGAACCCAATGATATTGCGGCGTTGGCCGGGCAGGGCGAAGCGATGGTCGCCAAGGGCGCAGTGACCAAGGCAAAGGAGAATCTTGCGCGGATCAAGACATTGTGCGTCGGGGCCTGTCCCGATGGCGCACGGCTGGCGGCAGTGATCGAAAAGGGGCCCCCGCCCGTGGTGCAATCGGCACAGGCTGCGCCGGTGCTGCCGGTGACCACGCCGCGCTAACCTAAACTCCTCCCCAGCGAAGCGCAGGGGAGGTGCCCGCAGGGCGGAGGGGCCGCCACGTTCAGCGGCGGGCGATGTTTCGTGTGGGACAGTGTCGCTCGCTGCGCTCGCGCCCCTCTGGCGCATTTGCGCCACCTCCCCTGCGCTTCGCTGAGGAGGAATTTGGTCAGCCCAATTCCCTCGCCACCTGCACAAACTCCTCCACCGAGAGCGTTTCCGCCCGGCGTGTGGCGTCGATACCCAGCTTTTCGAGCGCCGCTAAGGCACCCGGCACGCCTCTGACCGAGGCACGCAGCATCTTGCGGCGCTGGCCGAACGCCGCGGCCGTCAATCGTTCGAGCGTACCCGCACGGACGCCCTCCGGCGCGAGCTTCGGGACAATATGGACCACTGCCGACATCACCTTGGGCGGCGGGGTAAAGGCGGCGCGATTGACGCGCATCGCGATCTTCGCTTCGCTGCGCCATTGCGACAATATGCTGAGGCGGCCATAGGCTCCGCTATCGGGGGCGGCGACAATGCGTTCGGCGACTTCGGCCTGGAACATCAGGGTCAGCGACGCCCAGCGCGGCGGCCATGCCTCGCCCGACAGCCAGCCGGTAAACAGCGCGGTCCCGACATTATAGGGCAGGTTGGCGACGATATGCCCGCCCTCGGGCAAGACATCGGCGAGCGGCATAGCAAGCGCATCGCCCTCGATCACCCGCAATAGCCCCGGATGAGCGTCGCCGAGTTCGGCGAGTGCCGGCAGGCAGCGATGGTCGCGCTCGAGGGCGGTCACCGTCGCGCCCGCATCGATCAGCGCGCGGGTCAGGCCGCCGGGACCGGGGCCGACCTCGAACACCGATGCGCCCCGCAAATCGCCCGGAACGCGCGCAATCCGGTCGAGCAGTTGCGCGTCGAGCAGGAAGTTCTGGCCGAGCGCCTTGGATGCCGAAAGCCCGTGGCGGGCAATGACCTCGCGCAGCGGGGCGCGGATATTTCCGGTCACGCCGCGCGTGCGGCGGCAGCCTCGGCAGCCAGCTTGATCGCCGCGATCATCGCACCGGGATTGGCGATGTTACGGCCCGCGATACCGAACGCCGTGCCATGATCGGGCGACGTCCTGATGATCGGCAGGCCAAGCGTCACATTGACGCCCTCGTCAAAATGCAGCGCTTTCAGCGGGATCAGCGCCTGGTCGTGGTACATGCAGATGACAGCGTCATAGGTGGCGCGCGCGCGCGGGTGGAAGAGGCCGTCGGCGGCAACCGGGCCGAACGCATCGATCCCCTCGGCACGCAGCAGCTCGACGGCAGGCGCGATGATTTCGATTTCCTCGCGTCCGATCATCCCCGATTCACCAGAATGCGGATTAAGGCCCGCAACGGCAAGGCGCGGCGCGGCGATGCCGAAGTCGCGTTCGAGGCCGCGTGCCGTTGCCCGCCCCTTGGCGACGATCAATTCGGTGGTCAGCGTCCCGGCTACCTCGGCGAGCGGGATATGGGTGGTTACCGGCACGACGCGCAGGGTCGGCCCCGCCAGCATCATCACTGCGTTGTCCGGCGACACGCCACAGCGTTCCGCGATGAATTCGGTCTGACCGGGGTGGGTGAAGCCGACCCCGTACAGCTGCGCTTTCGATACGGGGGCCGTGACCAGCGCACACGATGCGCCCGAACGGGTCAGCCCGGTCGCGAGTTCGAGCGAACCGAGCGCACAGCGTGCGCCCTCGACATCGGGCTGACCCGAGGTGATGCGGCCGCCATCGGCAACGTGCAGCACCGGCAGCGCGTCGCGGAACACGCTCTCGGCGTCTTCGGGTGCGGATATGCGCGCCACCGGACCCATCCAGCCGTGCCCGAGCGATCCGGTATCGCCGACGGCGAAGAAGGGCGCGAGGCCCGCTTCGCTGCGTTGTGCCCAGGCCTTGCCGACGATTTCCGGCCCGATCCCGGCAGGATCGCCCAAGGCAACGGCGATAGCGGTCATGCGATCAGCGATACTCCACCACCGCGTCGCGACGCAGGTCGCGCAGATAGCGCTGGGCACGCTGGCCGACGCGCGTTTCCTCGATCTGCTGGCGGAGCTGGTCGGAAGACGGGCCCGAAGCGGCGCGCGCCTCGTCCCGGCCGCACAGCACCAGCACCCGGATACCGTCGGCGCGCGACCCGAATACCGGTGTCGCCTGGCCGACGCTCAATTTGAGCAGCATGTCCTGCAACGGCGCGGGCAAGTCGCGGACCTTGACCGCGTCGTTATCGACGACTTCGGCCCCTTGTGCCTTCGCGACTTCGTCGACCTTGCCGCACCCGCCCATTTCGCGCGTGGCCTTGGCAAAGGCTTCGGCGCGGGCGGTGGCGTCCGCTTCTGCCATGTTCGGCGGGAACCGCACCGACATCTGGCGCAGGTTGAGCTGCGCGTCGCGCGGGTCGGCCGTCAGCACCTGACGGCTGTCGGACAGGTACAGGATCGAAAAGCCGCCCGGTGTCGCGATGGGACCGGCAAGCTGCCCGACGGTCAGTTCCTGCACAGCGGCGGCAAGGCTGTCGGGCAACTGCCCGCTCCGCACCCAGCCGAGATCGCCCCCGACCGATGCGGTCGACGCTTCCGAAAACTGGCGCGCATAGGCGGGGAACGATCCGCCCTGCTTGATCTGTTCGATAATCTTGCGCGCGTTCGCGGCCACTTCATTCTGGTTTTCCGGCGTTGCCGACAGATAGATTTCGCCGACGCGGAATTCCCTGGTGCCTTTCGACGCTTCGAGGCGGTCGATGACGGCCTGCACCTCTTCGTCGCTGACATTCACGAACGGCTCGATACGACGGCGAAGCAGCCGGCTCCACGCGAGTTCGCCCTCGATCTGGCGCTTGATCGATTTGTCCGACGATGCCTGCTCGCGCAGATAGGCGTTCATTGCCTCGGGCGTCCGCTTGAAGTTGCGCGATACACGGGCATAGCTCTGCTCGATCTCCTCGCGCGAAATCTTGACGTCGTGCGCCTTGGCTTCCTGGATCTGCAGCGTCTCGTCGATCAGATTGCGGAGCACCTGCAGTTTGAGACGCTCGCGCTCCTCGTCCGCCACTTTGCCGCCGTTGGCGAGCACGATCAGCGCAAGGCGCTGGTCGATGTCGGTGCCGGTAATGATCTCGCCGTTGACGATTGCCGTCGCCTTGCGGACATGCGGATCGTTCTTGCCGAACAAGGTGATTTCGGCGGGCAAATTGAGGTTCGCCGCCGAGGGCACATCCTTTGAATCGGCAACGGTCTGGGCTGGCGACAGGACCGGCGCGAGCGCCGCCACGGCAAGCGCGGCGACGGCCGCACCCTGTGCAATTCGTTTCAAGCTCTGCGTTCCAATCCTGTAGGCCAATGCTGCCGGGTGCGTCCCTGCGACCGCCTGTGCAGCGGCCATGCTGAACCGGACGTTAGCGACCTAGATTGCGGAATGCCAGCCTGAGCAGAAACGAGTCCCCCCGCTGGGCGTCGCCGCTGGTGTCGTAGTCGCGCTTCCAGGTGAAGCCGATGTCGAGGCAATCGTCGGTATAAGCGATGCCGAGCCGGTGGCGGACGGGCTGGTACCCGGTGGCGATCGACAGCGGATCCTCTGCCCGGTCGGTGAGATCGACCGTTGCCGAGCCGAACACCGAGACATAGCGGGTAACCTGGACCCGTCCGCCGACACGGATTTCCTCGCGATCCCGCAAATCCTCTAGGGTGGCAGAAATGTTCCGGTTGAGACGGAGGTAGCCGATCAGCGCATAGGTGCGGTCGTTGCCGATCGTCGCATCCACTTCGTTGCGACGCAGCGCGAAGCCGTCTTTATCGAGCCGGTAGCGGTGCGTCAGCGTCACGACGTCGCGGTACCGGATCGTCGTCCGCCCGACGATGTCCGACAGCCGGTCGGTCAGGCCGGTCCCATCGGGGAAAAGGGTCGGCTTGGCGTTCAGGCGGTAGCTCTGTCCGATGGTGGCAGCGACCGAGAAGCGCGGCGCGTCGAAATTCCAGTCGAGGCCATAGGTGATGCGCGTGCCGTCCTCCCACCGGTCGTAGCCGGGGAAACGGTTGAGCGCGAACAAATTGCTGTCCTCGAGATCGACCGAGCGGGCGTCCTCATTGGGGATGTTGAGGTTCGTCGTTGCGGGAGAGGCCACGACTTGCAGGCGCGGCGTCAGCCGCTGGGTGCCGCCCCACAGAGCTCCGACCAGCGGCCAGCGGATTTCGGCTGCCAGCGCCCCAATGCCGCGTCCCTGCCACCCGCCGGTGCCGCGATATTGCACCGTCGTGGTCAGCGCATTTTCCTTGCTGTGATAGACATCGCCGCGCGCATAGGCGGTCAGGACGATTTCTTGGCCCATGTCGGTCAGACGGCGCAAATCCCACCGCGCGCCGGCAAAGGCCCGCTGGGTATCCTGACCCGCCGTGCGGGCGAGTGCGAGCGAGTTGAGCTGCAACTCGACCCGCCCCCCCAGCAGCGGATCGTTAAAGCGGCGGCGATAGTCGATTTCGGGCAGTGCGATCGGGATGCTGCCCTGCACGACGCCCGCACGCAGGGTCTGCACCGCCCAGCCGGTCAGCGCGAAATAGCTGTCGCGATCGACCCGTTCGAGCGCGATCGTCGAACGCAGCTTGTCGTCGTAGGAAAGGTCGTAACGGCGCAACAGGGTCCGGTCGGTGACGCGCCGGATCGAACCCGACACGCTCCACAAAGGGTCGATCTGGAACTTGCCGGCAGCGTCGAGATAGCCGCGAAACTCGTTCGATCCGACCGCCGTGCCTGCCACGAGCCGCTTGCTGTAGGTGGCAAAGCCACCAATCCGGTACGCACCGTTTTCGGTAAGCGCGCGGTAGCTTCCCTCCAGCGCGGGTGGCGCCGCGGAATAGAGCCGCGGCGTGAGGGTAAGCTCGCGGTTGGGCGAGAGGCGGAAATAATAGGGTAAATCGACCCGTACGCCGTTGGTGCGGTTATATTCGATATTGGGGATCAACAGGCCGCTGCCCCCTTCGTTGCCGGTGGGTACGATAAGGCCCGGCAGCACTGCGATGGGGATGCCGAAGACGTCGAGCCGCGCACCGTTGAAACGGATGCGCTTGCGGACCGGATCGTAAATGACCTTTACCGCCGAAATCTTCCACGACGGATTTTTGGGGCAGCCGTTGCTGTCGGTGACGGGGCAGGGCGAATAGGCCGCATTCTCAAGGGTCGAAATGCCGTTCGTCTGAACCCCGCGCCGCGCCGCGATCCGCCCGCCGTCGATCAGCACGATCAGCAGGTTTTCGACCATGCCGTCCTTTAGTGTGTCGGTCAGCACTACCGAATCGCCATAGGCGATGTCGCCGCCCGGATTGACGATGCGGACATTGCCGATGGCCCGAACCTGCCCGGTCTTGCGGTTCCACACGACGCGGTCGGCGCGGACACGGTTGCCCTCCCGCACCATCCGCACGTCGCCGCTGGCGGTAACGATGTCGGCGTCGCTCTGATATTCGAGCGTATCGGCGGCGAAGTCGATCTGTTCGGCCGGCTTGTCGCCCTGCGGCACAGCGCCGGTTCCCGCGACGACGGTCTGGGCGAACGCAGGTCCGGCGACGGCCAGCCAAAGGCCCGCAGTCGTTCCCAACACCTTCATCGTCCCTGCCACACAGCCTCGCACGCACTTGAGAACGGCAGCACCTGTCGCGCGCCGGATCGCAGCTGGCCTATCGCACCCGATGCGGGTCCGAGGCAATCCGGCTTTTGCACGCTTCACCTCGCCCAGCTAACAGCAATCCCTTGCCGAGTCGGTAATGTCCGGCTGCCGATTTCAAGGAATACCCCTTCGCATGAACGTCGAATTCGCCCCGAGCCGTCCCGATACTGCTACGACTGTCGTGCTGCCCGTCGCCAAGGGCGTGCTGGCCGAACGGATCGCTGGCGAGGCCGCAGCCGAGGGATTGCGCGCTGCCGCGTCGCTGGCGCGGTTCGAGGGCGAGGCGGGGAGCATTGCCGAATATGTCGAGACGCGGGGCGGGGTTGCGCGGCGAATATTGCTGCTCGGCACCGGCAGCGCGAACGAAAGCGATGCCGTAAAGGCAGGCTCGGCGCTGACCGCGAAGCTGCTGACCTCGGGCGAAACGGCGCTGGTACTCGATGCGGGCGGGGTCGCCACGCCGGTGCTGATGCGGATGCTCGAAGGGGTCGTGCTGCGCGGCTGGCGGTACGATCGCTATCGCACGCGCCTGCCCGCGACGCAGAAGCCGACGCTCGACAGGATTGTCGTGGCAAGTGCGGGCGACGATGCAAGCGCGGCGTGGACCAAGGCGTCGGCCGTGATTGACGGCGTGAGCTTCGCGCGCGAACTGGTCACCGAACCGGCGAACATCATCTATCCCGAAAGCTTCGTCGAACGCTGCCAGCGGCTGGCGGCGATGGGAGTCGAGCTGCAAGTGCTCGACGAGGCGGCGATGGCCGCCGCAGGGATGGGCGCGTTGCTTGGCGTGGGGCAGGGGTCCGAACGGCCCTCGCGCTTGCTGGTGATGAAGTGGGACGGCACTGGCGGCGCTGCGAAGACGCCTGTCGTCTTCGTCGGCAAGGGCGTGACCTTCGACACCGGCGGTATTTCGCTGAAACCCCCCGCTGGCATGGAAGACATGAAGTGGGACATGGGCGGCGCGGCGGCGGTCGCAGGCGCGATGATGGCGCTCGCGGGGCGCAAGGCCAACGCCTATGTCGTCGGCGTCTGCGGGCTCGTCGAGAACATGCCCGACGGCAAGGCGCAGCGGCCGGGCGATGTCGTCACCAGCATGTCGGGCCAGACCATCGAAGTCATCAACACAGATGCCGAGGGGCGGCTGGTGCTGTGCGATGCGATCACCTGGGTGCAGAAGAACTACAGCCCCAAGGTGCTGGTCGATCTCGCAACCCTGACGGGCGCCATGATCGTGTCTCTGGGGCATGAGCATGGCGGCATCTTCGCCAACGACGACGCGCTGGCGACGCAACTGGTGGCAGCGGGCGGCGCAGTCGGCGACCCGCTGTGGCGGATGCCGCTGGGTGAGGCGTATAACAAGCTGATCGACAGCCCGATTGCCGACATGAAGAACGTCGGCCCCCGCGAAGGCGGCAGCATAACCGCCGCACAGTTCCTGCAACGCTTTATCGACGAGGGCGTGGCCTGGGCGCATCTCGACATTGCGGGGATGGTGTGGGCGTCGAAGCCCGGGCCGGGCTGGGACAAGGGCGCGACGGGTTACGGCGTGCGGTTGCTCGACCGGTATATTGCCGACAATCACGAAGGTTGATTGAAGAGCGCCCCGCCGCTAGGGGCGCTCGCAACCTTACAACCCTGTCAAATGGAGCCGCACCAGTCATGGCCGCGACACGCACCTTCTCGATCATCAAGCCCGACGCCACCCGCCGCAACCTGACGGGTGCCGTCACCAAGATGCTGGAAGACGGCGGCCTGCGCGTCGTCGCGTCGAAGCGCATCCAGATGAGCAAGGACCAGGCCGAGGGCTTTTACGCGGTCCACCGCGAGCGGCCGTTTTTCAACGATCTCGTGTCGTTCATGATCTCCGGCCCCGTCGTCGTGCAGGTGCTCGAGGGCGAAAATGCGATGCAGCGCAACCGCGACATCATGGGCGCGACCAACCCCGCGAACGCCGATGCGGGTACGATCCGCAAGGAAATCGCCGAAAGCATCGAAGCGAACTCGGTGCACGGCAGCGACAGCGACGAAAATGCGGCAATCGAGATCGCGTATTTCTTCAAGCCGGAAGAGATTGTGGGCTGATTACAGGCCAGTGAAAGCGATGTTTCCGGTCGCCCAAACAATGCTGCCAGATGCGTCCGTCTTCCAGGTGACTGTGCCAAAGGCATCTTGATAAGCATTTAGGCCGTTGTGGCGGACCTGCCTAAAGATCGCCAATTTAACGTTCGGGGACTCGCACGCCTCGAACTTGAAGCCCTGCTGGAGAAGCGCGCGTTCCAGCGCGAAAGCGGGACTTCCAGGTGGGAACTGCGCGTTGAGGCGGGAAACAATTTCTGGCGAATGCGCGGCCGTCTCCGGCGTATTGCCGCCGAGCATATTATTCATGTCTGGCGACACTGGGTGGCAAAGAGAGTCCGAACCGCCGCCGCTTGTGGCGCCCTTGAGTAACGGAGGAAGAGGCGGCTTGGACGCTCCACCACACGATGCAGCTAGTAAGAACGCCGTGCTAACAGTGAGTCCTTTGGCGCGCATCAAAACTCGTCCGCAATACTCATCAGCTTCGTCAGCCGTGGCGGCGCGACCGCGCGCCAGCTTCGGGCCAGCCACTCGCCGATGTGATCCCAGTCGTTGTCGCCGAGGTCGAGTCTGATCCCGACCCAGCCATCGCCGAAATACGGCGGGCGGTAATAGCGGTCGGGGTCGTTCTCGATCAGCGTCGCCTGTTCCTCGACGCCGCTGATCTTCACCAGCAGCGCGACCTTGCCGTCGCCGTGATGGTCGTTCGAGACATAGGCGAATTTCTTGCCCTTGATGATGCCCCAGCAGGGCATACCGTGCGAGGTGACTTCGTCGGCCTCGGGCAGCGCCACCGCGCGTGCGCGGACTTGGGCGATCAGCGCCTCGGGGCCGGTCGCGGCAGCGACGAAACCGGCGAGGCAGCGACTGTAGAGCTGGTGCTCGGCGATCAGGACGCGGGCAGCCAGCGTCTCGGGCGTGTCGCCGTCGATCACCGCGACTTCGGTCTGGCCCAGCACCGGCCCGTCGTCGAGCGCCTCGGTTACGACATGGACGGTGCAGCCGGTGACGCGTTCGCCCGCCGCGAGGACGGCCTCGTGCGTGTGAAGTCCCTTGTGCGCGGGGAGGAGCGAGGGGTGGATGTTGACGATGCGGTCGCGCCAATTCGCGATGAATTCGGGCGACAGCAGGCGCATGTAGCCGGCGAGTGCGACGTACTGCGCGCCGGACTTGCGGATTTCGGCGTCGAGGATGGCATCGAATTCGGCGCGCTTCAGACCAGTGTGGGGATGGGCGAAAGTGGCGATGCCCTCGGCACTCGCCAGGATCAGGCCGGGTGCATCGGGGTTGTTCGAGGCGACGAGAACGATTTCATAGGGGCAATCGGGGTGTTTGGCGGCGTACACGAGCGCGGCCATGTTGGTGCCGGTGCCTGAGATGAGGACAACGACGGGGGTTTTCATCAAATCCGCCCCCGATGGGGGAGGGGAACCGCCGACGGCGGTGGAGGGGGGCAGACGACGTGCGCGGTAGCGCACTGGCGCGCCAGCGCCACGTGTCGCTGCGCGAGGCTGCTGCCGCAGCCGTTGTTTGCCCCCCTCCACCGCGAGGGCGCGGTTCCCCGCCCCCGGTGGGGGCGGATTTTCTCAGACCCCATAACTCGCTTCCCACGCACTTTGCGCGCTCCACGTTTCGACCGATCCTGACACGACGCAGCCACTCGCGCCGCCGACGATCTTGCCGATCCGGTATACCGTCTCGCCCGCCGCTTCGAGCGCCGCCATCACCTCCGCCGCATCGCCCGCTGCGACAACAACCGCCATGCCGATCCCGCAGTTGAACGTCTTCGCCATCTCCGCAGGCTCGATATTCCCCTGTGCCTGCAGGAAGGCCATCAGGCGCGGCTGCTCCCAGGCGTCGGCGTCGATGCGCGCCTGCATATTGTCCGGCAGGCAACGCGGGATGTTTTCGAGCAATCCGCCGCCGGTGATGTGCGCCATCGCTTTGATTTTGCCGTCTCGAACGGACGGCAGCAGCGCCTTCACGTAAATCCGCGTGGGGGCCATCAGTGCGTCGATTAGCAGCGTGTCGAGGTCGAACAGGGCAGGACGGTCGAGCTTCCAACCGCGATCCATCGCCAATCGGCGAACCAGCGAAAAGCCGTTGGAATGGACGCCCGATGAGGCCAGACCGAGAATAACGTCGCCATCGGCAACAGTCGTACCCGTCACGACCTGATCGCGCTCCACCGCGCCGACGCAGAAGCCCGCGAGATCGTAATCGCCCGGCGCGTACATTCCCGGCATCTCCGCCGTCTCGCCGCCGATCAACGCGCAGCCCGCCTGTTTGCATCCCTCGGCAATGCTCGCGACGACGCGGGTCGCTACATTGTTGTCGAGCTTTGCAGTCGCGTAATAATCGAGGAAGAACAGCGGTTCGGCACCCTGCACGATCAGGTCGTTGGCGCACATCGCGACGAGATCGATGCCGACCCCGTCATGGCGATTGTGCTCGATGGCGAGTTTCAGCTTGGTCCCGACCCCGTCGTTCGCAGCGACCAGCAGCGGATCGGTAAATCCGGCCGCCCTCAAGTCGAAAAACCCGCCGAATCCGCCGAGTTCGGCATCCGCTCCTGCGCGTCGTGTGGCCTTTGCCAAGGGGCCAATGGCGCGCACCAGCGCGTTGCCCGCCGCGATCGAAACGCCAGCTTGTTCGTAGGTGTAGGGCGACAGTTGGTTATGTTTCGGGTCCATCCAATTGCTGCTAGCGACATCGTGCTTGGTTTTCCAACCGCAACTCGCCAAAAGGCGCGCCGTGAAGTTCCGGATTGCTCCCTTTCTTGCCATCGTCGGCGCGTCGTTGCTCGCGGCGGCTGTCATCGCCCAGATCGAGGGCGGCGACCGCGGTGTCGCGCCTATCGATTCGTCGGGCAGCTTCGAGGTATCGGGCATCGCCATCGACGTCCGCGCGAAGACTGCCGAAGCGGCCCGGCTCGGCGGCTGGCGAATCGCACAGCGCAAGGGCTGGCAGATGCTGTGGGCAAAGATGCACGGCGGCAGCGGTGGTGCGCCCGCGCTCGGCGATTCGGCGCTCGACGGTATTGTCGCCGGGATCGTGGTCGAGAGCGAGCAGATCGGCCCCAACCGCTATGTCGCGACCCTGGGCGTGCTGTTCGACCGCGCCCGCGCTGGGGCCATACTGGGCGTGACCGGCGAGGTCTCGCGCTCGGCGCCGATGCTGGTCGTGCCAGTGATGTGGTCGGGCGGCACTGCCTATACCTTCGAGCAGCGCACCGAGTGGCAGAAGGCCTGGGCGCGCTTTCGCACCGGCAACAGTCCGATCGATTATGTCCGGCCGAGTGGTACCGGATCCGACCCCTTGCTGCTGAATTACGGCCAGACCCAGCGGCCGGGGCGGAACTGGTGGCGGATGATTCTCGACCAGTACGGCGCGGCGGATGTGCTGATCCCGACCGTCCGTTTGCAGTACAGCTATCCCGGCGGTCCGGTAACCGGCTTCTTCACCGCGCGGCACGGCCCGGGCAATAATGTCGTCCAGAGCTTTGCCCTGCGCGTCGACAGCAGCGACAAGATACCGGCAATGCTCGATGAGGGCGTCAAGCGGATGGACGGCATTTATGCCGATGCGCTGGCGATGGGCATATTGCGTCCCGACCCATCGCTGATCGAAACGCCGGTGATCGATCCGTCGCTGATCGAGAACGCGACCGAAGCCGTGTCCGAGGAGACGGTTGCCGACAACACCACCCAGGCTGTGCCCGAGCCGGCTACGACGGTCGCGACGATCAGCGTCCAGTTCGAGACGCCCGATGTCGGGTCGGTCAGCGGCACCGAATCGGCGGTGCGCGGGGTGCCGGGGGTCAGGTCGGCGACGACGACCAGCCTTGCGCTCGGTGGCACATCGGTAATGAGCGTGTCGTTTGCGGGCGATGCGGCGACGCTGAAACTGGCACTGGAGGCACGCGGATTCCGCGTCAGCGAAGGCGGCGGGGCGCTGCGTATCCGCCGGTGAGCAGCCAGCCCGCGCTGCCGCTCGACTGGCCGGTGGACGATGGCGACAGCGAATTCATCGTAACCGAATCGAACCGGGTTGCGGTCGCCCACCTCGAACGGCCCGGCACATGGCCGGTCTTTGCAACCTTGCTGACCGGCCCGCGCAAATCGGGCCGCAGCCTGCTCGGACGGGTATTCGGGCGGCGCAGCGGGGGCAGGGTGATCGACGATGCCGACCGCACCGACGAACGCACGCTGTTTTCGGCGTGGAACGAAGCGCAGGCGACGCGCAAACCCTTGTTACTCGTTGCCGAACTGCCGCCCCCGGACTGGAAGATCGTGCTGCCCGATCTGGCATCACGCCTGTCCGCCACGCCGACCGTGACCCTCGGCCCGCCCGACGACGACCTGATCGGACGGTTGCTGGCCAAGCAACTGGAGCGCCGCGGCCTCGAACTCACCCTCGAAGTGCGCGCTTACCTCATTCCCCGTGCCCCGCGCAGTCATCACGGCGTCATCGCGCTCGCCGATGCGCTCGACACCGCGTCGCTGGCGCGGCGGCGCGCGGTGACGATTCCGCTCGCGCGCGAGGTTCTCGGGCCAATCGACGCCTCGTCCGAAGCGGGCTAGGGACGGGATATGTCGGAGAGTGAAAGTCGATATTTCAACCGCGAGCTGAGCTGGCTGGCGTTCAACCGCCGCGTGCTCGAGGAATCGACGAACCGCGCACACCCTCTGCTCGAACGGCTCCGATTCTTGTCGATTTCGGGCAACAACCTCGATGAATTTTTCATGGTCCGCGTCGCGGGACTGAAAGGACAGCAGCTGCAGGGCGTCGACGAGATGTCGGTCGACGGCATGACCGTCGCTCAACAACTGGCCGCGCTGGCCGCCGATGCCGACCTGCTCACGGATACGCAGCAGGATATCTGGCTCGACATCGCCATGGAACTGGCGGGTGCGGGCATATATGTGGTCGAGCCCGACGATGTCCCCGCAGCGTCGGCCGACTGGCTCGATACGCATTTCCGCGAGCAGATTTTCCCTGTCCTGACTCCGCAGGCGCTCGACCCCGCCCACCCGTTTCCGTTCATTCCCAATCTCGGGCTCAGTCTGATTTTCGACCTCAAGCGCCTTTCCGACGGAGAGGCGATCCGCGAACTGGTGATGATCCCGCCGACGGTCCCGCGTTTCGTCCGGCTGCCCGGCGAGAACGCCACCTATATTGCGATCGAGAGCCTGTTGCGCCGCTCCGCCGCGACGATGTTCCCCGGCTACGAGGTCCGCGACACCGGCGTGTTCCGCATCATCCGCGACAGCGATCTGGAGATCGAGGAAGAGGCTGAAGACCTCGTCCGCTATTTCCGCACCGCGATCATGCGGCGACGACGCGGACGGGTGATCCGCCTCGATCTCGAAACCGGCATGAGTGCCGAACTCGAGGCGGTGCTCAAGGCCGAACTCGGCGGCGGCGATGCGCTGATCATCGAGAAAGAGGCGTTCCTCGGCATCGGCGCGCTCGAGGCGCTGGTCGACGAGGACCGGCCCGACCTGAAGTTCACGCCTTATTCGCCGCGCTTTCCCGAACGCATTCGCGATTACGACGGCGACTGTTTTGCGGCGATCCGCGCCAAGGACATTGTCATCCATCACCCGTATGAGACGTTCGACGTGGTGCTGGCGTTCCTCAGGCAAGCCGCCGCCGACCCCGATGTCGTCGCGATCAAGCAGACGCTGTATCGCGCGGGCAAGCAGCCGACCGTCATCCGCGCGCTGTGCGACGCGGCGGAGGCGGGCAAATCGGTGACCGCCGTCGTCGAACTGAAGGCGCGTTTCGACGAGGAGCAGAATTTGCTGTGGGCGTCGCAACTCGAACGCTCGGGCGTGCAGGTCGTATATGGCTTCATCGACTGGAAAACCCACGCCAAGGTGTCGATGGTGGTCCGGCGCGAAGGCGGGCTGAACCGCACCTACTGCCATTTCGGCACGGGCAATTACCACCCGATCACCGCGCGCATCTACACCGATTTGAGCTTCTTCACGGCGGACCCGCGCGCGGGGCGCGATGCGGCGCAGATGTTCAACTATATCACGGGGTACGTCGAGCCGCGCGCACTGGAACTGCTGACCTTGTCGCCGAGCGGCCTGCGCTCGACCCTGACCGACCTGATCGACGCGGAGATTGCCAATGCCCGTACCGGCACGCCGTCGGGCATCTGGGCCAAGATGAACTCGCTGGTCGATCCCAAGATTATCGACAAGCTGTACGAGGCGAGCGCGGCGGGCGTGCCGGTCGAGCTGATCGTGCGCGGTATCTGCTGCCTGCGCCCGGGCGTGCCCGGCCTGTCGGACAACATCCGCGTCAAATCGGTCGTCGGTCGCTTTCTGGAGCACAGCCGCATCTGGGCATTCGGCAATGGTAAGGCGCTGCCCAACGACCGGGCAAAGGTGTTCATTTCGTCCGCCGACTGGATGCCGCGCAATTTCGACCGGCGTGTCGAATATATGCTGCCCATCGAAACGCCAACGGTCCATGATCAGGTGCTCGATCAGGTGATGGTCGCCAATCTGATCGATACCGAGCAAAGCTGGGAATTACAGGCGGACGGATCGTATATCCGCGTCGAGCCGGGCGCCAAGCCGTTCAACTTGCACCGTTATTTCATGACCAATCCCTCGCTGTCGGGGCGTGGCGCTGCACTCGACCAAGGCGACAGCGTGCCCACGCTGAGCCTCCGGCGACGCTGAGTGACCGACAGCCAAGCCATCATCGACATCGGGTCGAACTCGGTCCGCCTCGTCGTCTATAACGGCCCCGCCCGTGCGCCGTCGGTGTTGTTCAACGAAAAGGTCTCGGCAGGGCTGGGCAAGGGGCTGGGCGACGGCGCGAAGCTCGATCCGCAAGCGGCGGCGCAGGCCTTGCGCGCGCTCAGCCGGTTCCGCGCGGTCGCGCAGGCGATGGGCGCGGGCGACATCCGCACTGTCGCCACCGCTGCCGTCCGCGACGCGAGCGACGGCAAGGCGTTCGTCAAACAGATCGAAGCGCTCGGCCTGCCGGTCGAACTGCTGTCGGGCGAGCAAGAGGGGCGCGCCTCGGGGTATGGCGTCATATCGGCGTTCCCCGAGGCGGATGGCATCGTCGGCGATCTGGGCGGCGGCAGCCTCGAATTGGTGCGCGTGCGCGGCGGCAAAGTGCACGAGACGGTGTCGCTCCCGCTTGGCGTGCTGCGGCTGGCGGGCCTCAAAAAGGGGCGCGGCGTCCTCGACCGCCATGTCCGCAAGATGCTGGTCAAGGCGGGGTGGAAGGGCGTCGAGCGCGACTTGCCCTTCTGGCTGGTCGGCGGGTCGTGGCGCGCCCTTGCAAGACTCCACATGCACCTGACCGATTACCCGCTGCCGGTGCTGCACGGCTATGCGATGCCGCCCGAGGCCGCGTCGCGGCTGAGCCGCGCGCTGGGGCGGATGGACCGCAAGCGGCTGAAGGGCATCGACGCCATTCCGACGGGCCGTATCGGCGCGCTGGGCGATGCGGCGGCACTGCTCGCGACCCTGACGCGGCTGCTCGGCTCGAAGGCACTGATCGTCTCGGCGTACGGCCTGCGCGAAGGGTTGCTCTACGAAGGGCTGACCGCGGAACAGCGCGCGACCGATCCGCTGATCGAGGCCGCGCATCAGGTCGGCAGCGCGCTCGGCCGCTTTCCCGAACATGGCGACCTGCTGAACCGCTGGATCGCGCCGTTGTTCGCGCATGAGGATGCGCGGTGCGCGCGGCTGCGCCATGTCGCGTGCCTGCTCGGCGATGTCGGCTGGATGGCGAACCCCGAACTGCGCGCGCAGCGCGGCCTCGACATCGCGCTCTATGGCAACTGGATCGGCGTCGAGGCGCGCGGGCGAGCGATGATCGCACACGCGCTGTTCACGAGCTTCGGCGGCGGCAACACGCCCGCGCCGCTGGTCGCGCAACTGTCGTCGCCGGAGGATTGCGCGCAGGCCGCGATCTGGGGTCTGGCAATGCGGCTGGGCCAACGGCTCAGCGGCGGTGTGGCAGGGCCGCTGGAGGTGAGCCGTTTGACGCTCGACGACAAGGCGCTGACCCTGACCCTGCCCGAGGGGCAAGCGCTGCTCTACGGTGAAGCGGTCGAGCGGCGGCACAAGCAACTGGCATCGGTGCTGGGGCGGACCGCAAAACTGGCTTGATTCCGCCAAAGGTCACAAAGGTCACACCTGAAACGTGGTGTGCGGCGGGGGGATGTTTCCGGCGGGATGGGCGATCGACAGGTGGAAAGAGCAATACCAATTCTTGAACCTATATGGCACTTTCGCTATTGTTTGTCAAGATGTCATGGTCGCAGATTTTGCTGCAGTATCGACATTGCAGGCTCTGCGAGCGATAGGCTGTATATGAATCAGCAACCCAAAACTCAGCCGCTCAGCCGCCCCGATGTTCGGTCAAGCTGGTTGATCGACGATACGGCACTCGTGCTTAGCGCTGCTGATTTCAACTCGTTCGTGGCAGCCCTTGAAAGTTCATCAGCGCCCGGACCAAAGTTGCGCGCTCTAATGCGGCGCGTGCCGGGGTGGGCTGCCCGAAACCATGCTGCCGATGGCAGTGACTTGCAGATTTTGTAGCGGTGTGTTCAGACATGGCAGGCCGGTAGGCATGCAAGGACCGACGAATGATCGAAGAAATCACTAGCGAAGCAATTACCGACGAGCTTCGTCAGGACGAATTTGAGCTAGCTCTTCAGGATGGTGTCGAGGATGAAACGCTGCTCGAAGACCCCGGAGCTATCAAATTTAGCATATCAAGCTATGGTGCAGACTATACAGTTGACAGCTTAGTCAAACGCATGCGTGGCGAGGCGTTCAAGATTCCAGATTTTCAACGTCAATTTGTATGGACATTTAAGCACGCATCAAAGTTTATAGAATCATTGCTCATGGGCCTACCCGTGCCAGGAATTTTTCTCTACAAGGAAGCTGAGACAAATGAGCATTTGGTCATAGACGGCCAACAGCGTTTGCGTACGTTGCAAGCTTTCTATGATGGAGTTTTAAGGGGTAAGGAGTTCAAATTACAAGGCGTGCGCGAGCCTTGGTTAAATAAGACTTACAAGACACTAGATCCTTCAGATGTACTTAAGCTTGACGACTCTATTGTTCATGCAACCGTGTTCAAACAAGATAAACCTGAGGATGTTTTAGATAGCATCTATTTTGTTTTCGAACGAATTAATACTGGAGGCATTCGCCTATCTCCTCAGGAAATTCGTAATTGTATAAGTTTGGGGCCGTTTATCGAGCGAGTAAAAGCCCTTAATGGCTATCCTTCTTGGCGAGCTGTTTTTGGACCAATCAATAATCGGTCTAAAGATGAAGAACTGATAGTGCGGTTTGCAGCTTTGTACACCAAAGGTAATGCTTATGCTCGGCCGATGAATGGATTTCTTAACAAGTTTTCAGCCGCAATGAATAAAGTTGATAAGGCTGATTTAGATAAACTCGACGAAACCTTCCGATATACGATTGACAAAATTAACTCGGCTATTGGGCCGCGTGCCTTTCGTATTATCAGATCGCTAAATGCTGCCGCGTACGACTCTGTGATGGTCGGGCTCGCACGGCGTCTCGACAAAGGCAATCCGCCCGCCGATGAAGCGGTGAGTATGGCATACGACGGATTGATCGCTACGAACGATTTCAAGCAGGCCTGTGAACGTGCAACGGCTGATGAGGAAAACGTAAAAACACGTCTCAATCTCGCAACAGCTGCTTTCGCAGCCCTGTAAATGCGGCATGCGATAGACAGTCGTGAGCGGAAGCTAGACGACTTTTTTCTACGCGCAAAAAAGCAGTCGATTGATGACGAAATAACTGCCGATCTGGCCAAGCTGGGCGCAGTTTTGGTTTGTGGATATGTTGAGCGTTGTGTTGAAGTGATCGTTCTTGAACGTTTATCAAATCGTGCACACGAGCGCGTCATTAGGTTTGTAAAAACTTTCTTCAAAAGGGGCACAAATTACGACTGCGAAACGATTTGTCAGCTTCTCTCTCGCTTTGACACTGATTGGGATGTTCGCATGAGGGTCGAGCTCGGCAGAAACGATCAATGGGTCACTTCGCTATCGTCACTCTACGCGCTTCGAAACTCTATAGCTCATGGAGGGGACCAGAATCGCGGTTTAGCCGGCGTGATGGCTCTGTACGATGACTGCAAGCTTATCGTCATGGCAATAGAAGACGCTACCCGCTGAGCTCCAGTCGCATTGTCGGTAAGCCACATTAGAAGCAACATCTCTCACTTCTACCCGCAATCCACCCCCGTCACGAAATTCCGCCCGTCCACGCGCACGTTCAACCGATCCTGCCGATAGTCCATTGTCGCCATCGTGCCCGGGGCGAGCCAGCGGAGGGTGCGGGCGCGGCTGCGGTTCAGGAGGGCGGTGCCCAGGTCGGCGGTGCCGAGGGCGCCGACGAAGTTCTGGACGCGGGTGGCGTCGCAGGTTCCTTTGCCGGTGGTGGGGATGGTTTCGCAGGCGGTGAGGAGGGTTAGGGGGAGGAGGAGGGTGGTCTTGTGCATGGGGAGACTTCCCTGAGATGAATTCTTCTTCGCCGAGCGTTAGCGAGGTGCTCTGCCGAGCGCCAGCGAGGTTCTTGTGGCAAACGCCGTGTTCTCGCTAGCGCTCGAAGGGGCACCTCGCTGGCGCTCGGCGAAGGGTGACCCCAAACCGCTTGGCTGATCTTGTCGAAGCCCTGTCCTTCGATCGTAACATTTCGACGAGAAGGGTAGCCCTTCGACAAGCTCAGGGAAGCGGTTTGTTTAGGCCACGTCCGCGACGACTGCTTCCGGCCCGACATCCTCCGTCCGCGTCATCTTCAGCTTCCCGTTCACTACCGCGAACGCCAGCCTTCCCTCGACGAGGTCGAGCGCATCGCGGCCGAACTGGTCGAAGCGCCAGCCGGTGAGGATCGACAGGCCTTCGCGGACGCCCGCGGCCAGCGCATCCAGGTCATCGGTGCGCGCCAGCAATCTCGGCGCGACGTTCGATTCCTTGGCGCGGATTTTCAGGAGCAGTTTGAGCAGGTCGGCGACCAGCGCGCCGTCCTTGCCCAACCCGGGCTTGCGGTCGTCGCGCGGGGGCATCAGTTCCGCCGCCAGCGGCCCGGCATTGCCCAGCGCCGCCATCATCCGCCCGCCGATGTCGTTGCCGGCCCAGCTGGTCGAGAGGCCACGCACTTTCGACAGCTCCCCCTGCGTGCGCGGCGGGTGGAGCGCGAGGTCGCCCAAAGTCTCGTCCTTGACGATGCGGCCGCGCGGCAGGTTCTTGGTCCGCGCCTCATGCTCGCGCCAGGCGGCCAATGCCCTCAAACGACCCAGCACTTCGGGCTTGCGGCTGGCGATCTTGACGCGCTTCCACGCTTCGCCAGGTTCCTGCGCGTAATTGGCCGGGTTGCCGAGGCGGTCCATTTCCTGGTCGAGCCATGCGCCGCGCCCGGTCTTGTGGAGTTTTTCGAGCATCATCGGGAAAATCTTCGACAGATGCGTGACGTCGCCGATGGCGTAATCGATCTGGCGCTTGTCGAGCGGGCGGCGGCCCCAATCGGTAAAGCGCGCGCCTTTATCGAGTGTGATGCCGAGCCACTGGTCGACGAGGTTCGAATAGCCGACCTGTTCGCCCTGACCCAGCGCCATCGCCGCGACCTGCGTGTCGAACAGCGGGAAGGGCGTCTTGCCGGTCAGGTTGTAGACGATTTCGATGTCCTGCCCGCCGGCGTGGAAGACTTTCAGCACGTCGTCGTTCTCGGTCATCAGGTCGAGCAGCGGCTTCAGGTCGAGTCCCGGTGCCTTGGGATCGACGGCGGCGGCCTCATGCTCGTCGGCGATCTGGATGAGGCACAGGTCGGGCCAGAAGGTGTTTTCGCGCATGAATTCGGTGTCGACCGCGATGAAGTTCGATTTGCTCAGGCGTTCGCACATTGCGGCGAGCGTGGCGGTGTCTTCGATCATCGGGTGAATCTGCATCGCCCGTCTATACCGGTCGCAAATTCGCTGGCAAATTGTTTGCCGGGTGGAACGACGCGAGGGGGATGCGATGAGCTGGGCATGTGCGGGATGGATCGTGGCAGCGGTGCTCGGGCTGATCCTCGCGGGGCAATCGATCGCGGCGACGGCGGATTTCTTCATCGCGGTGGCCAATCCGCGCCCGGTGGGGGAACGCACGCTGATCGTGACCGCGCGGGCATGGGGTTTTGTCATGCAAAGTCCCGAAAGCCGGTTCGTGTCGGGCGGCGCGGGGCAGGGGCTGTCGGATGTGCGTTTCTATGCGACGCCCAAACAGGCGATGACATCGTTCGTGACGCTCGGTTTCCTGCGCCCGGTCAGCATCGTCTATCGCCACCACGCGGGCAGCTATCCGATGGGCGACGCGTGATGGCGCATGCGGTGCGGCGCGGGGCGCAGGTCTGGGAGAATTACCACGGCACCGCGTCGTGTGCGCTCGCCGACCGGATCGAGCTGTGGAACGATGCGGTTAGTTCGGGGCGTCAGGCGCTGAGCGAGGCTGCTGTGCTGGTGCAGGGGCTGTTGCGCGAAGCGAAGGCGGCGGGGGTGACCGTGCGTCCGGTCGGGTCGGGCTGGTCGCCCGCGCCGATTGCGATGTCGCCGGGGGGCTGGCAGTTCGAAATGCCGCGGCTCAACCGGACGTTCCGGCTGGCGGCGGGCGATCTGGCGGCGGGCAATGCGGTCGATCCGGCGACCTTGATCCTGACGCAGGGTGGCGCACTGGTCGACGAGATCAATGATCGGGTCGAGGGCGAGCTGCACCGCTCGCTGCGGACGACAGGCGCAAGCAACGGACAGACGATCGCAGGGGCGTGTGCGACCGGTACCCACGGGTCGGTGATCGGCGCGGGTGGCATTCAGGATCATGTCCGCGCGGTGCAGATTGTGACGCCGACCGATGTGTGGTGGGTGGAGCCGTCGGCCGGTTTCCTCGGCGACGCGTTCATTGCGGCATCGGGGGCCAGGCCGCTGCGCGACGACGATGCCTTTGCGGCGGCGCGGCTGGCGGTGGGATCGCTGGGGGTGGTGACGGCGCTGGTGCTCGAAACGGTGCCGCGCTTTCTGGTCGAGGTGTTTCAGGCCAAACGGATCGTCGCGCATGCCGAGATCGACATGCTCGGCAGCGGCGATTTTCGGGGCTTTTCGCGGCTGCTGGGGCGCGACGAAGATCCCTATTTCGTCCAGGTCATCGTCAACCCGTCTAACCCGACCAAGGGCAAGGCGCTGGTCAAGACGATGTACCGGCGCGATTGGCGGCCCGATTATCCGCAGCCGGGCGTCGTGCCGCTGGGGGCGAGCTACGACACGCTGAGCCTGCTCGGCGATTTGCTCGAACGCTTTCCGTTCCTGCGCGGGTGGCTGCTCCAGAAAGCGATGGAGCTGAGCTATCCCGACGCGCCCAAGCCGGGTGAAGCGCTGCCGATCGGGACATGGGGCGAAATTACCGAGACGCACACGCCGCTGGGGAATCTCTTCAACGGATCGGTGACGGTGCCGCGTGCCGAGCTGTGCCGCGCGTTCGATACCATCCTGAAGGCTTATACCTCGGGCGGCGGCAGCAACAGCGTGACGATCCGTTTCATGGACGCCGCGACCGGGCTGCTGGCACCCGCGCGGTTCGATCACAACGCCGTGATCGATTTCGACGGGGTGCGGAGCGCGGCGAGCCTCGACTCCTACCGGCGTGTGGTTGCGGCGCTCGACGCGGCGGGCATATCGTTCGGTCGGCACTGGGCGAAGGCCAACGCGCTCGACGCGGCGCGCGTGCGGGCCGATTATGGCGAGCGGCTGACCCGCTGGCTGGCGGCGCAAGTGCGGATCATGCCCGATGCGGGGGACCGCGCGGTGTTCCATGCACCCGAACTGGCGCGGCTCGGGTTGATCGCCTGACCCTGATTGCTTGACATTCCGGCGCGGCCCCTGTGTTAGCCGCGCCATGACACTTCACAGCTACCGCTCGCACACCTGTGCCGCCTTGCGCGCGTCCGATGTCGGCGCGACCGCCCGGATTTCGGGCTGGATTCACCGCAAGCGCGACCATGGCAACCTCATGTTCGTCGATATCCGCGACCATTATGGCATCACCCAGGTCGTTACCGACACCGACAGCCCGGCGCATGCCGTGCTCGACCGGCTGCGCGCCGAAAGCGTGGTGACGATCACCGGGGATGTCGTGGCGCGGTCGGCAGAGACGGTGAACGCGGCACTGGCGACGGGCGAGATCGAAGTTCGCGCGCGCGAGGTAGTGGTGCAATCGACCGCCGCCGAACTGCCGATGCCGGTGTTCGGCGAGGCGGAGTATCCCGAGGAAATCCGGCTGAAGTATCGCTATCTCGACCTGCGGCGCGAGCGGCTGCACGCCAATATCGTGCTGCGCTCGAACGTCATTTCGAGCATCCGCCAGCGCATGATCGGGCAGGGGTTTACCGAATTCCAGACGCCGATCCTGACCGCGAGCAGCCCCGAGGGCGCGCGCGATTACCTCGTGCCGAGCCGCGTCCATCCGGGCAAGTTCTACGCGCTGCCGCAGGCGCCGCAGATGTTCAAACAGCTGCTGATGGTCGCGGGCTTCGATCGCTATTTCCAGATCGCGCCGTGCTTCCGCGACGAGGACGCGCGGGCGGACCGTTCGCCGGGGGAATTCTATCAGCTCGATTTCGAGATGAGCTTCGTCACGCAGGACGATGTGTTCGCGGCAATCGAACCGGTGCTGCACGGCGTATTCGAGGAATTCGCGCACGGTCGTTCGGTGAGCGCTGCGCCGTTCCCGCGCATTCCGTATCGCGAATCGATGTTGAAATACGGGTCGGACAAGCCCGACCTTCGCAACCCCATCGTCATCACCGATGTGTCGACGCACTTCGCGGGTTCGGGCTTCGGGCGTTTCGCGTCGATGGTCGAGGCGGGCGATGTCGTCCGCGCGATTCCGGCACCCGGAACGGCGGACAAGAGCCGCAAGTTCTTCGACGACATGAACGGCTGGGCGCAGGGCGAGGGCTTTGCGGGGCTGGGCTATATCACGCAAAAGGGCGGCGAACTCGGCGGTCCCATCGCCAAGATCCATGGCGAGGAAGCGACACGCAAGCTGGTCGCGGCGCTTGGGCTTGGACCGGATGACGGGATTTTCTTTGCGGCTGGCCCCGAAGCAACGGCGGCGAAACTCGCAGGTGCTGCGCGGACGCGGATCGGGAACGAGCTGGACCTGATCGATAAGAATCGCTTCGAATTCTGCTGGATCGTCGATTTCCCGATGTTCGAATATGACGAGGACGCGAAGAAGATCGATTTCAGCCACAACCCCTTCTCGATGCCGCAGGGCGAGATGGACGCGCTGGAGACGATGAACCCGCTCGATATCCTCGCCTATCAGTACGACATCGTGTGCAATGGCATCGAGCTGTCGTCGGGGGCGATCCGCAACCACCGGCCCGACATCATGTACAAGGCGTTCGAGATTGCCGGCTACACGCAGGAGCAGGTCGATACGAATTTCGCCGGCATGATCGGCGCGTTCAAGCTGGGTGCGCCGCCGCACGGTGGGTCTGCACCGGGCATCGACCGCATTGTCATGCTGCTGGCCGACGAGCCGAATATCCGCGAAGTCATCGTGTTTCCGATGAACCAGAAGGCCGAAGACCTGATGATGAACGCGCCTGCGCCCGCAACGATGAAACAATTGCGCGAATTGGGTATACGTGTGGTCGAATGAGCGGGGTGCGTCCCGCCTATGGCATCGACGCGCCCGGTCTGGTCCGGGGCTTTGCCGGAACTGGTGTGGTTTTGGCAGTCGCTGGCTTAGCGCTGTCGTTTGGGTTTGCAGCGTCTTGGGCATCGATGCTGGGGTCGGCCCTCTTGATCGTTGCGCTCTATTCGCTCGGCATGTGCGCGCTCATGCTGCACGGCAGTCTGATCGTGAAAGTGCGCGATCGAGAACGCATCCTCGACCTCGTGCAGTGGCGCGGCGACGAGCGTGTCCTCGATGTCGGGTGCGGGCGCGGCCTGATGCTCGTGGGTGCCGCCAAGCGCCTGACAACCGGGCGTTCCGTTGGCATCGATATCTGGTCGGCCCGCGATCAAGCGTCGAATGATGCCGAGCGCCCGCTTGAAAATGCCCGGCGCGAGGGCGTGGCTGAACGGGTTGAGGTACTGACTGCCGATATGCGCGACCTGCCGTTCCCTGATGGCAGTTTCAATGTCATCCTATCCAACTGGGTGGTACACAATGTCGACGACGTCGCTGAGCGACGCAACGCATTGGCCGAAATGGTGAGAGTTACCCGCCCCGGCGGCTCAATCCTTCTTACCGACATCGTCAATCACGGCGAATATTCGGAGGCGTTGGCGGCGCTCGGTTGCACCGACGTATCGATCGTCATCCTATCGCGCTTGCGCTTCGGGTTTTTGCGCGCGATCACCTTTGGAACATTTGCTCCGGCCACCGTTCGCGCATTTAGGTCGGTGGCGCAGGGATGAGCAGGAGGACGACATGAACGCCAAGGACTTTACCGTACGCAAGGCCGATGGGACGAGCATGAAGCTGGCGGAAATCGACGGGCCTATCCTGGCGGTCAACGTCGCGTCGAAATGCGGGCTGACCCCGCAATATGAGGGGTTGGAGGCGCTCAACCGAGAATATGGGCCGAAGGGGCTCACCATCCTGGGCTTTCCCTGCAACCAGTTCATGGGGCAGGAACCGGGCACGGCGGACGAGATCGCCAGCTTCTGTTCGCTGACCTATGACGTGACCTTTCCGGTGCTGGCCAAGGTCGAGGTCAACGGCAGCGGTGCGGACCCGCTCTACAAGCACCTGAAGAAGGAGCAGCCCGGCCTGCTCGGCTCGTCGATCAAATGGAATTTCACCAAATTCCTGATCGACAAGGACGGCAAGGTCGTCGAGCGGTTCGCGCCGACCGACAAGCCCGAGAGCATTAAACCGAGCATCGAAAAGCTGCTTTAGGGCGCGAAGACCCGCAACGCCGAACGGCCATCGACGCGCTGCGCCGCAAGTCGTCCCGTAGAGTTTGCTAGAACGCCCCCGTCTGGACCGGCTGTCCGGCTGCAACGACTTCGCCGTGCCGCTTCAGATGCGCGTCATAGTCCTTGCGGAGCGCGAGATGGGCGGAGCGTTCGGTTTCGTACGCCTTTTTCCATTTGGCCCCGCCCGACCGGCTGAGCAGCCCGAGCAGCCAGCCGATGACGAGCGTCAGGCCGAGGATGAACCAGCCGTTTCCGGTGAAACTTTCCATCGCAACTTCTCCTGTTGTTACCATGCAGCAACGACGGGAGCGGTTGGCAGGTTCCGCCTTAGCCCTTGAAGACCTCGGAAATCGAGCAGGCTGCGGGTCCGAGAATGACGACGAACAGCACCGGCAGGATGAACAGGATCAGCGGTACCGTCATGATCGCCGGCAGACGTGCGGCCTTTTCCTCGGCGCGCATCATGCGCTCGTGGCGGAATTCGGCGGACAGCACGCGCAGTGCCGAGGCCAGCGGCGTGCCGTATTTCTCGGTCTGGATCATCGTCGTGGTGACGCCCTTGACCGAATCGAGCGGGACGCGCGCGGCGAGATTTTCGAACGCCTGACGACGGTCGGTCAGGAAGCCCAGCTCGATCGCGGTCAGCGCGAACTCGTCGCCGCACTCGGGATAGGCGCGGCCCAGTTCCTTGGCGACTCGGCCGAAGGCGGCATCGACAGTCAGACCGGCTTCGGCGCAGATGACGAGGAGATCGAGCGCGTCGGGCAGACCCTTGCGGATCGCCGTCACGCGCTTGGTCACCATATTGCCCAGCCAGATGTCGGCTGCCTTGTAGCTGAAGATCAGCGAACCCAGCACGACGCCGGTTCGCTTCCACGGCGTCCAGGTTTCGAGTCCGCCAAATGCATAGACCCACAGCACGACGCCACCGCCGAGGAAGATCGGCAGGACCATGCGCGCGAAGATGACGATGACGGCAAGATCCTTCGACCGGATACCGGCCTGCATCAGCTTTTTCTGCGCTTCCGCAAGCTGGCTGTCCTGCAACACTTTGAGCGAGTTCAGGAACGTCCGCATCTTGTCGGCGGTTTCGCTCTTGTTCTGGAGCTTGGCGCGGCGTTTCGAGGTCGAGGCGACGATACCCGCCTTCAACTGCTCGCGGCGGTCGTTGAGCGCCTTGACCCGCTTGGCCATCGGGTCGCGCACCGTCGTGGCGGCATAGATCGCGACGAAGACGGCCATGGCGGCGACGGCGGCGAGCAGCGTTGCCACCCACAGCACATCGACTCCCAAAAGCGTCGGTCCGGTTTGAACGGGCTGCATGACTGGTCCGTTCCCCCTAGATTTCGAAAGAGATCATGCGCGACATCACGAACGCGCCGAGGCCCATCCAGCACATCGCGCCCAAGCCGGTCGCGATCAGCTTCGGATTGGTGAAGAACTGCTGCATATAATGGTCGTTGATCGTGTAGATCAGGCCGAACACGATGAACGGCAGCGCGCCGATGATATAGGCCGACGCCTTCGATTCCGACGACATCGCCTTGATCTTCAGCTTCATCTGCGCGCGCGAGCGCAGGACATTGGCGAGGTTCGACAGCGTTTCGGCGAGGTTGCCGCCGGTTTCGCGCTGGATCTGGATGGTGATGCAAAAGAACTGGAATTCAGGCGTGCCGAGCCGGTCGGCGGTGTCCTGCAACGCCGCGTCCATCGTCCGTCCGATCTTGATTTTGTCGCTGACGCTGCGGAATTCGACTCCGACCGGGCCGGGGACTTCGCTCGCCACGACACCGATGGTTTCGGAGATCGGCAGACCCGAACGCAGACCGCGCACGAGCAGCTCGATCGCATCGGGAAAACGCTTGTTGAACAGGTTGATGCGCTTGTTGATCAGATAGCCGAGCGCAAAATGGGGCAGGCCGAATCCGGTCGCAGCGCCGAGCGCCAGCCCGAGCGGCAGGCTGCCTAGTTTCAGCCAGGCGAGCATCCCGACGACGACGAGGATGCCGACCGAAGTCATCAGATACTGCGCGGGCGTCCAGCTCTTGCCGGTCATCGCAATGCGTTTTTGCAGCTGCGCGGGGTTGGGCAGGATGCGTGTGGCCACCCCGTCCATGCGCGTCGCGCGATTGGCCTGGATCCGCCGCAGCTGCGCCTCGACCACCGCGCCCGTCGAGCTCGAATGCCGGTCCTTCAGCGCAATCAGGCGACGCGCCTTCGCCTTGTCGACCGACGGGCCGGCAAAGGCAAAGACCATCAGGACGAGGACCACCAGGACCCCGCCAGCCATCGCAGCGATCGGCAAAATGTCCATGGCTTAGTCGGCCTTGGCTTTGGACTTCTTGGGCAGCATCGACTTGAGGCCGCCCAGCTTGCCGAGCAGCGACGGTTTCGCCGGCTTGGCATCGCCGTCGGCAGATTTCGCCGCTGCCTCGTCGCCGACGGCAGCAAGCCGGTCGACGATCTCGCCCAGTGCCGCGCCGACCTTGGTTCCCTTGCCCGCTTCGGCAACGGTCTTGCCGAGCTTGGCGGCCTGGGTCGCGACCTTTGGATCGAAAGCAACGATGAAATCGACCTTGCGTTCGATCGAACTTTCGAAATCCTTGCGGCTGATTTCCGAAGGGCCGGTCGACGTGACGCGGTTGGCGACGACCAGGACACTGGTCTGCGGTGCGTTCGATTTCAGCCACGACAGGATGCGGATGACGTCGCGCGCCGACGCCAGCGTGAGTTCGGTGACGAGAACCGTGGTCTGCACGTCCTGCATCAGGTGCGGATGCTGGACCAGCATGGCACGCGGCAAGTCGATGACCGTCGTCTCGAATGCCGAGCGCATCTCTTCCTGGAGCTGATAGAATGCCGCGCCATCGGTCAGCATCGGCTGGTTGATCGGCGCCTCGGCGCTGAGGATCGCGAGCTTGTCGTTCGCCTTGACCATGGCGCGCTCGATGAACAGGCCATCGATGCGGCTGGGGTTCTCGATGGCGTCGGTCAGGCCACGGCCCGGCTCGAGGTCGAGCGCGAGTGCGCCCGTGCCGAAATGGACGTCGAGGTCGAGCAATGCGGTCGAGCGACCGGCGCGGTCTCCCATCATCCACGCGACCGATGTTGCAATCGTCGAGGCTCCGGCGCCGCCCCGTGCACCGATGACGGCGGCCATCATATGCGGCCGCTCGACACTGGCATCGGCGTGGCGCGGCGCGTTGAACACGGCTTGCGCGTTGGCAAAGGCATCGCGCAGCTGGTCGGGACTGAACGGTTTGAGCAAATAATCCTGGATGCCGCTCGCGACGAGGTCGCGGAACAGGCGGACGTCATTGACCTGGCCTGCCGCGATCACGACGGTGCCCGGCTCGCAAACTTCGGCGAGCGCATTGATATCGTTGAGCGGATCGCCGCTTTCCGACAGATCGACGAACAGGATCTGCGGGGATGCCGACACCGACAGGGTCTGGACCGCGTTGCGCAGACCGCCCTTGTTGATCTTGTCGGGAGCCCAGCCGAGCTCTACGGCGACCGGACGCAGCGAGTCGGCGGTCATGTCATCGCAGACAAAGGCCGTGAACGGCTCGCGCATCGTGCCGGTGCGTGAAGGGGACCAAGGCGCGTTCATCTTATTTCCCCTTTGTGGCTTCGGACTTGAGGCCGCCCGCGCCGGTCGGCACGGCATTGCGATAGGTACGGATCGCCTTTGCAGCCGTCGCGCCATCGGGCGACGTCGCACCGGTGCGGCCCGAAATCAGATCGCGCGGGTCGGCGACCATCGCAGCGAGATTGCCGTTGGTCGCGCAGCCGTAGTTCGACAGGGCATGCCCGTCGAAATTGGGGTTCGCGGGGCGGCTCCAGTCCGGGCAATTTGGCACGCTGGCGCTCATCCGGCTAACGATCACGCGGATCGATCCCGCCGGGATGTCGCCTTGCGTCACCGGTGCGGCTTCGTCGACCAGCAACCCGTAACGTGCCACCACGGCCGACACCGCGTCGCGGGCACCGGGGCCATAGCCCTGCGTGTCGACCGCGACATGGTCGCCGTAACGTAGCGACAATGATTCGAACCAGCCGGTCAGCGCACGGTCGTCGCTGTCGCCGAGGCGATCCGACGGGGCGGGCATGTCATAGACATAATCGGTACGGCTCACGACCGGCTGATGGACCGAGGAAAGGCCGCGGTTCTCGGTGCCGCAGCCCGCAAGGATGCTGCAGCCGAGCAGGGCAAGGACGGTAAGGCTGTGCTTCATGTCGATACCTCTCGCGATCAATTGCTGAAACCGGGCGCAGCCGAGGACGGCTTGCGTGCGGCCTGCCGCTGGAGCGGGGCAGGGGTCAGCGACCCGACGGCCGGACGCGCCGGGACGGTTACCGAAGGGGCCAGGGTCGGCGTCGGACGCTTCATGCCCTTTTTGCCGCTGAAATCCTGACCCATCAGGAAGTTCTGCAGGTCGGTCGGGGTCTGCAACCCGTCGGTCGGCAGCTTGATGTCGTTCGCCGACACCGGCTTCACCAGATAGGGCGTGACGATGATCATCAGCTCGGTCTGGTTGCGGCGGTATCCTGTCGACCGGAACATGGCACCCAGGATCGGCACGTCGCCGAGGCCGGGTGCCTTGTCGATCGAGTTGGTATTGGTGTTCTGCATCAATCCGCCGATCATGAAGCTCTGGCCGGAGCCGAGTTCGACCGTCGTTTCGGTGCGGCGTGTCGTCACCGCCGGAATGGTGAAGCCGTTGAGCGTCACCGCCCCTTCGGACGACAGCTGCGACACTTCCGGGCGGACGCGCATCGAGATGCGGCCGTCGGCCAGCACCGTCGGCGTGAACGCCAGGCTGACACCGAACTGCTTGTATTCGACCGAGACCGTGCCCAGCGACTGCGAGATCGGGATCGGGAATTCGCCGCCCGCAAGGAAGCTGGCGGTTTCACCCGACAGAGCGGTCAAATTGGGTTCGGCGAGCATCGACACGAGGCCGTTGTTCTCGGCCAGGTCGAGCGCGGCACCGAGATCGATGCCAAACAAGCTGCCGAGGAAGCCGAGCGTGGTCTTGCCCGCGCCAAGGCCGGTATAGCTGATCGCCGAACCCGCCTGGGTGATGAACTGGCCCGTCGCCGGATTGAACGGCAGCGCGATCGAGCCCGCCGGGAGTCCGTAGAGCGACGAGGCGTCGAGCTTGGGGAAGCCCGATACGTCGACCTTGCCGATCGACCCGAAATTGCGGCCCTGGATGACCCCGAAGTTGAGGCCGGTGCCCTGATCGCGCGACGTCAGGTTTACGCCGATCTGTTTCGACAGCGACCGACTGACTTCGGCGATCTTGACCTGCAGATTGACCTGCAACGGCGTCGCCGCGCGCAGACGGTTGATCGGCACGATCTTGAGCATCGCGCCGGGCTGGTTGGTATCGACGCCAGGGTTCAGATAGGCGCGGACCAGGTTTTCCGCCTGACCGGCATCGTCGGGCGTCGCCACCGTGCCGGTCAGCACCGCGACCTGGCCGACGATCGTCACCTTGATGTTGGCGTCGGGCATCGCGAGTTTCATGACCTTGTCGATCGACGTCAGGTTCTGCGACACGCGGACGTTGGTTGCATAGACCACCTGACCCGATGCCGTGGTCGCAAAGATCGTCGCTTCGCCGTCATCCTTGCCGAAGATGTGGATCTGGCGCGGATTGTTGACGTACACATCGGCGGCCTGCGGGTTCGACGTCCACACACTGCTGACCGCAGTTGGCAGGGTCACGAGCTGACCCTGACCGGTCGACAGCGTGATTTCCGACGTCGGACGCTGGGTGCCGACCGGCAACTGTGCGACCCGGGCGATCTGGCGTGCAGGCTTTGCTGCCGTGGCCTTGCGGCTCTTGGGCGCTGCCGCACTGGCGGCAGGCATCCCGGCGATCATGACGACCGCCATGGTCGCTGCAACCGAACGGTGCAGAAGAGTGGAGTAGCGCATGTTACTTGCCCCCAATCGGAACTTCGGTGACGCTGTTGCCGCGGCCGACTTTGACGACCGGACCTTTCGGCGCTTCGGGATTGATGCCGCCGGCGGGTTGCCGCTCGGTCGGTCGCGCGGCGACCGGACCCGGTGTAGGCGCACTGCGACGTTGGAAGCGCGAGACATCGGCACCCGTGACGAAGGTCGGGTTGCTGTCGAGCGGCTGCGAAGCGACGCTGAGCGCGAGCTTGCGATCGGCCTTCGGATCGCCGCTTGTCGGTACATTCACTTCGCCCGACGCAATGGCACGTTCGAGTTCGGCAGTCGTGTCGGCGATCGGGCGCAAGCTGAGGGTCAACTGGCCGATCGACTGGGCGACCGCGATCTTTTCGGCGATGCGCGGCGTTGCTTCGAGCGTGACGGTGTTGAAAGCCTTGACTTCCTTCTTCCCATCCTTGTCTTCCGACGAGGTGCGCTGGTCGGTGGCAAGCACGCGCATGTTGCGGACGATCGTTTCCGATGTCTTGAGCGGAGGACCGCCGCCGCCGCTGCCGTCGACCGACTGAGTCAGCATGACATCGACCCGGTCGCCCGGAAATACAAAGCCCGCGACGCTGGTTTCAGCGCGAACCGCAACCGTAATGGCACGCATTCCCGGTCCGAGCGCTGCAGCGAGGAAACCCCGGTCGCCCGGCTGGACGAACGAGCCCATCGTCAGAGGCTGGCCAGCGGCCATCTCGTTCCGCACGACCGAACCGCGTAGAACGTTGATGTCGAGTTTGCCCTCGACGTAATAGGCGCCCTTGATCAGGTCCTTGGGCCAGGGCTGATATTTGAAATCGGCCTCTCCCAGAATCGTGCCGACGGGCAGTGCGTGCGTGGCGACCAGCACCTTCGGGCCGGTGGGCTGCGAGAACAGGACGGGTGCCGCGACTGCAACAGGCGTTGCCGATTTCACGAACATCTGCCGGGCAAGCAATGCGGTGACGAGCGCCACCACAACTGCACCTACGAGCAAAGCGATCTTCTTAGGCTCCATGGCCCCCAAGCCTCCAGCATATCGCGACGTTTGCGATCGGGGCCGACCTTTCAGGCCAAATGGTTAAGATATCGTTCGGACAAGTTATCGGCTGCGTGACAAACGGCGGTGCGCCAGCCGAAACGCAAAGGCAGCGACGCAGGACAGAATTGCGACCGGGGTGACGATGCGGAGGATGTCGGTTTCGGGCAAATAGCCATAGCGTCCGCCGAGCGCGACGATCGCGCCGAGCGCGATGGAAATGCCATAGGGATTTTCGAACCGCCGTCCTTCCGCGTGCAGCGTGTGCCGCACGAGTTGCACCGATGTCAGGATGCCGCCGACCATCGCGGTGCCGACGAAGGCATCGAGGAAATCGAGCGGTGGCAGCAGGAGCGCGACTGCCGTCAGCAACTTGACATCGCCGCCGCCCATTTGCCCGATCCGGAAAGCCCCGAGGAAGACCACGAACACGACGGTCGCGATGGCGAGTTGCAAGGCCAGCCCGGGCCACAGCGTCAGATGAGTCACCCACCAGAACGGCAGGGCCAGCAGCGCAATCGAGATGTTTACCCAATCGGGGATGATCCGGCTGTGTCCATCGGTCACCGACGCCACGATGAGCAGGGCGACGACCACAGCGGCAAGGGTCAATTCGAAGGTAACCATCCATTCCCCCTAGACGAGCGGGCTTGCCAAAACGTAACCGGAGCGGATGACCGCTTATCCTGCTGCCCGCCGCACCATCCCTGCCGATGCGACACGCTCGATGTTTCCGTTGCCAGACGGCTGGCCGATGCGCGTGTTCGACCGTCCTGCACAAGGGACGCGCGGCAGCATATTATGGATCGGCGGGCGCGGCGACATCATCGAGAAATATCTCGAATGCCTTGAAGAATGGCATGGTGCGGGCTGGCACGTCACCGCATTCGATTGGCGCGGGCAGGGCGGATCGGGCCGGTTGCTGGCCGACCCGAGCGTGGGCCATATGCCCGATTTCGCAACCTGGATCGACGATCTGGCGGCGTTCTGGGCCGACTGGACCGCGCGGACGCCGGGACCGCATGTCGTCATGGGGCATTCGATGGGCGGGCACCTCGTCCTGCGCGCGGTGCTCGAACGGCGGATCGACCCGGCGGCGACGGTGTTGTCCGCGCCGATGCTGGGATTCAGCGGTGGGCTGCCGACGTGGCTCGCCGCGCCGCTGGCTTCAGTACTGGCCAGATTCATACCCGAGACAAAGGCCTGGAAACAGGGCGAGAAACCGGGTGCGGTCGATGCACGCCGCCAGTTTTATCTGACCCATGATGCCGGGCGCTATGCCGACGAAGTCTGGTGGAAGACGCAAGACCCTTCGCTCGAGCTGGGACCGGCAAGCTGGGCATGGGTTGCCGCCGCCTATCGCTCGAACGCACTGATCGATGCGCCCGGCGCGCTCGAACGACTGACGTCCGAGATTCTTGTCGTCGGAACCGAAGGCGACCGGCTGGTCAGCCCCGCCGCCATCCGTCGCGCCGCTGCACGGTTGTCCAAGCCCGAGCTGCTGATGTTCGACAAGAGCGTGGCGCATGAGGTGCTTCGCGAAATCGATAGCGTGCGTAACGGCATTCTGGGCCGGATTGCGGCTTTCCTCGACCGCGCGGCACCCGCGCGGTGAAGTTCGACGTTGCGATCGTCGGTGCCGGAATTGCCGGCGCGAGCGTTGCCGCCGAACTCGCCCCCCATTGCCGCGTCGTGCTGCTCGAGGCGGAGGATATGCCGGGCTATCACAGCACCGGTCGTTCGGCTGCATTCTGGCACGAGACGCTGGGCGGTCCGCTCATCCAGCCGCTGACCACCGCATCGCGGGTGGCGCTCGAAGCAGGCGGCTTTCTCAAATCCCGGCTGTCGCTGAATGTCGCGACCACCGAAGATTTGCCGCTGCTCGACCGGTTGGAAGCGAGCTTTGCGGGGACCGGTGTCCGCCTCACCCGGCTCGACCACGCCGGGGTCGCTGCGCTCGTCCCGCGCGCTACCGCTATCCTTGCAGGCGGCGTCGTCGAGGAGGATTGCGCCGATATCGATGTCGCGGGGCTGCACGCGCAGATGCTGGCGGGCTTCAAGCGGGCGGGCGGTATCCTGAAAACGGATTTCCGCGTGGACCGGATCGCGCGTGACGGCGATGGCTGGCTGGTTGCCGCAGCCACGGAGAGCGTCCGGGCCGATGTCGTTGTCAACGCCGCCGGAAGCTGGGCGGATGGCGTCGCGGCGATGGCGGGAATCGCGCCGGTCGGCATCGCGCCCAAACGCCGGACGATCGCGCAAGTCCGCGTCGATGGCGACGATGTGCCGCCTCACGGCCCGCTGACCATCGACATTGCGGGCGGATATTATTTCAAACCCGAAGGTCCGAACCGCGTCTGGGTCTGTCCGCACGACGAAACCCCCGTCGAGGCGGGCGATGCCGCGCCCGAGGAACTCGACGTCGCGATTGCCATCGACCGGTTCGAGACTGTGACGTCATGGCGTGTGGTCGCCGTCGAGCGCAAATGGGCGGGCCTGCGCAGCTTCGCGCCGGACCGGCTGCCGGTGTACGGCTTTGCACCCGACGCGCCGGGCTTTTTCTGGTGCGCGGGGCAGGGCGGGGTCGGCATCCAGACGGCACCCGCCGCCGGTGCGCTGTGCGCGCATCTGATCCTGGGCGACCGTGTGGAATTGCCTGAAGGCGTCGATCCACAATCGTTTGCATCCGACCGGTTTGCATGAGGCGCGTGGTTGGATAGGATCGCAAGCGGTTCGAACCGAGGAGCGTGGCATGGCCCATTATTTCGAGATCAAAACCAACAAGGCGGGCGAATTCGTCGCCTATTTCAAGCACAACAGCGAAACGATGTTCTGGACCGAGGGCTACAAATCCAAGGCGTCGGCCAAGAACGCCATCGAATCGATCCTGAAGAACGGTCCCGGCGCAGAAATCCGCGAGGCCTGAGGCGTTAACGGCTGGCGAGCGCCGCGTCGCTCGCCAGCCGGTCGGCGCGTTCGTTGTCGGGGTGTCCGGCATGACCCTTCACCCACACCCAGTCGATGCGGTGCGGTTCGGCAGCGGCGATCAGTTCGCGCCATAGATCGGCGTTCTTGACCGGCTGTTTCGATGCGGTTTTCCAGCCGTTGCGTTGCCATCCCTTCAGCCATTTGGTCAGCCCGTCCATCACGTAGCGGCTGTCGGTCGACAGCGTCACATGCGACGGCCGCTTCAGCGCCTCGAGCGCGCGGATTGCCGCCATCAACTCCATGCGGTTGTTGGTCGTGGGCGTTTCGCCGCCGGACAAATCCTTTTCTACCGTGCCGTATCGAAGGACCGCGCCCCAGCCGCCCGGGCCGGGATTGCCCTTGCACGCGCCATCGGTGGCGATTTCCACTTTGGGGAGTTCGCTCATTGCGCGGCGTAGTGATCAAGGCGGCGCAGAAAGGCGAGGGGGTCTTTGCGCGTGACGAGCGCATCGGCGGGCGTGTTGAGCCAGTCCCAGGCGCGGGTTAGCAGGAAGCGGAGGCAGGCGCCACGCGCAAGAGCAGGAAAAGCGGCTTCCTCATTCGCGGTCAGGCCGTGGACGGTCCGATACCCCGCGATAATCGCATCGCCGATCTCGGCCCGGTAGCCGCGTCCGTCATGGTCGAAGCTCCACGCCGCATGTGTTACCGCCACGTCCCATGCGCGCACTTCGGTGCAGGCAAAATAGAAATCGATAATGCCGCCGACAGTGTCGCCACGCATCAGGACATTGTCGGGAAACAGGTCGGCGTGGATGACCGAGGTTGCCAGATCGCGCGGCCAATGCCGGTCGAGCCAGTCGAGTTCGTCGGCAACGCGCTGGCCCAGCCCGGGCGCGATGCCGTCGAGATCGCTGCCGCATCGCCCGGCCAGCGTATGCCAGTCGGCAAGGCCCAGCGCATTGGGCCGTTGTCCCGCAAAGCCGGCAAGCGCGCTATGCATGTCGCCGAGCGCGGTGCCCGCCGCATGCGCCTGAGCCGGTGTCGGTTCGCTCACCGAGAAGCCGGGCAGAAACTGGATCAGACAGGCGGGCCGCCCCGCGACATTCTGCAACTGCAGGCCGTCGCGATCGGCAATGGCGCGCGGGACAGCGAGGCCGCGATCGGCGAGATGGTCGGTCAGCGACAGGAAAAACGGCAGTTCCGCTTCATTAACGCGCTTTTCGTAGAGCGTGAGGATGAACCGCCCCTCGGTCGTATCGACCAGGTAATTGGTATTCTCGACCCCTTCGGCGATGCCCTTGGCAGAAACGAGCGTGCCGACATTATAGCGCTTGAGCAGATCGGTCAGCGCTTCGGCGGTAACAACCGTATAGACGGCCACCTACGCGGCAAGCCCGCGCGGCAGTTTGAACGACATCGTCTCGACCGTGGTTTCGACCTGGCGTTCGGTCACGGTGAAGCGGGTGGCGAGATGGTCGACAAGTTCGCGGACGAGCACTTCGGGAGCCGACGCCCCGGCCGTGATGCCCAAGGTGCGGACGCCTTCCAGCCAGCCGAAATCGACTTCGCCCGCGCGCTCGACGAGTTCGGACGGCACTCCCGAGCGCCGCGCGACTTCGGCCAGACGTTGCGAATTCGACGAGTTCGGCGAGCCGATAACGATCATCTTGTCGCATTCGGGGACGATTGCCTTGACCGATTCCTGTCGGTTCGACGTCGCGTAGCAAATGTCCTCGCCACGCGGTCCCTGGATCGAGGGGAACCGGATCTTCAGCGCATCCACGATCTCGTTGGTATCGTCGACCGACAGCGTCGTCTGGGTCAGGAAACCCAGCGAGTCGGGGTTGGCGGGCGCAAGTGAAGCGACATCCTCCACGGTTTCGACCAGGGTCATCGCACCCTCTGGCACCTGCCCGAACGTCCCGATCACTTCGGGATGGCCGCGATGGCCGACGAAGATGATGTGCCGGTCGTTCTCGACAAGCCGTTCGGCCTGCCGGTGGACTTTCGACACCAACGGACAAGTTGCATCGAGATAGGCAAGACCGCGCGCCTGCGCCGCCTCGGGAACGCTTTTGGGAACGCCATGCGCCGAAAACACCACGGGCGCGCCATCGGGCACTTCGTCGAGCTCCTCGACGAAGACCGCGCCCTTTGCGCGCAACGTGTCGACGACATAACGGTTGTGGACGATCTCGTGCCGGACATAGACCGGCGCGCCGTGCTTCTCGATGGCGAGTTCGACGATATGGATGGCGCGGTCGACGCCTGCACAGAATCCGCGCGGTGCGGCGATCAGCAGGTTGAGGGGCGGTTTGGGATCGGCAAGGCTCATGGACATGCCCCTTACGCGATTGCTTGCCACCGGCAAAGCCGCTTCCTATGACGACCGCCAGATGTTCCGAGAGGGTATTTTAGTGAAGCTTCGTCCCGCCGCTGCTGCGATTGCCCTCACTCTGCTGGCCGGTTGCGCCAAGGACGGCGACATCGACGAGACCGGCGGCATCGCCATCACGCGCAGCGCCTGTCCGGCTGTCGCCGTTCCCGCCTCGACCGGCGATGTGACGTTCTTCAATCCCGCGAACAGCCGCGCCTCCACCGCCATCGACGTGACCGCGTCGATCACCAACATGCGGGTGGCATGCAACGAGCAGGGCAGCGATGTCGTCGCTAACGCCACGTTCGACGTGCTGGCGCGCCGCGCCGATCCGCGCGGTGCCCGTGAAGTCGTCATCCCCTATTTCGCGACGGTGATGCGCGCCGGAACGACGGTGGTGGCGAAACGCATTTCGACCGTCCGTATCGTCTTTCCTGACGGCCAGACCCGCGCCTCGGCGCGGGGCGAGGGCGGGGCGGTGATCGCGCGCGCCGATGCGACCTTGCCGCCCGATATCCAGAAGCTGCTGACCCGCAAACGTCGTGCGGGCGATGCCGAAGCAGCAACCGATCCGCTCGCCCGTCCCGAGATCAAGGCCGCCGTCGCGCGCGCCAGTTTCGAACTGCTTATCGGTTTTCAGCTGACCGCCGACCAGCTGCAGTATAACGCGACGCGCTAGCCGCCTGAGAGACTGATGCCCGGTTGACACGAATCGGTCGCTCGCCCATCGCCTGACTCAAGCCGGTCGGGGCAACCCGGACGGCCGCGCGGGAGAGCTGACACGGGAATCCCCGGCAGCGCCGAAGGAGCAACCGCCCCGGAAACTCTCAGGCCCAAAGGACCGCGCGGACGACAAGGCGACTCTGGAAAGCGTTGGGGCGCAAGCCGCGACCACCGAAGGGGTAAGTCCTGCATCATTTGCAGGATCAAAGCTCTCAGGTTTCCGTGACAGAGGGGGCAGCGTGAAAGGCACCGTTTTCGCGGTGTTTGCTGCCCTTTGACGACGGAATTGCCTGTGGCCGACGACCAACACACCGCAACATTGCCGCTTCCCGCCGACGCGTGGCACCGCGCCCAGGGCGCGCGGATGGTGCCCTTTGCGGGCTATGCGATGCCGATCCAGTATGAGGGGATCGTCGCCGAGCATCTGTGGACGCGCGAGAATGCGGGCCTGTTCGACGTGTCGCATATGGGGCAGTTGCTGATCACAGGGGCGGGTGCGGCGGAAGCGCTCGAAGCCATTCTGCCGAGCAATATCAAAGAGATCGGTCGCGACAGGGTTCGCTATTCGCTGTTGCTGGCCGAGGATGGCGGCATCCTTGACGATCTGATGGTCACCAACCGGCCCGACGGGCTGTTCGTCATCGTCAACGGCGCGTGCAAGCACGACGACATCGCCTATCTGCGCGAGCATCTGCCCGATGAGGTCACGATCAATCACATTGAGGACCGCGCGCTGTTCGCGGTGCAGGGGCCGAAGGCGGTCGACGCGCTGCGCCGCCTGATCCCCGGATGCGAGGCAATGTTCTTCATGGAGGCGAGCCGCTTTTCTTGGGGCGACCAGCTGCTCGAAGTCAGCCGGTCGGGGTACACCGGCGAGGACGGCTTCGAAGTGTCGGTTCCGGTGGATTATGCCGAGTCCTTCGCCGAAGTGCTCTGCTCGCTGCCGGAAGTGAAGCCGGTAGGCCTGGGCGCGCGCGATTCGTTGCGGCTGGAGGCCGGGCTGCCGCTTTACGGGCATGACCTGAACGACACGGTCGATCCGGTCGAGGGCAATGCGAGCTTCGCGATCCAGAAGCGGCGGCGCGAGGAGGGCGGCTTTCCGGGCGCGGACCGCATCCTGAAGGCGCTTCGCGATGGCCCCGCGCGCAAGCTTGCGGGCTTCACCGTCGCGGGCAAAATGCCCGTCCGCGAGGGCGCGCCGCTGTTCGCGGGCGAGCGCCAGGTCGGCACGGTCACTTCGGGCGGGTTCTCGCCCAGCCTCGATCATCCGATCGGCATGGCGCTGATCGACGCAGCGTACAGCGCGTCCGGCGCTGTGCTCGACGCCGAAGTGCGCGGGCGGCGCGTGCCGGTCACGACCGCCGCCATGCCCTTCGTTCCCCATCGCTATCACCGCAGAGGAGTCGCCTGATGCGCTATTTCACCGAAGACCATGAATGGATCGACGTTGCCGACAGCGGCGAGACCGCGACGGTCGGGATCACCGACTACGCACAGGGCCAACTCGGCGACATCGTCTTCGTCGAACTGCCCGCGAGCGGCACGCGGCTGACCAAGGGAGGCGATGCGGCGGTGGTCGAATCGGTCAAAGCCGCGTCGGACGTCTATGCGCCGGTCAGCGGCACGGTGAGCGAAGGCAACCCCAGCCTCGAAGGCGAACCCGCGCTGGTCAACACGGCGGCGGAAACCGACGGCTGGTTCTTCACGCTGGTGCTCGATGACAGGAGCGAGCTGGAGGGCTTGATGGATGAGGCGGCGTACAAGGCGTTCGTGGATTCACTATAGTCCTCCCCGGCACGGGGAGGGGGACCACGAAGTGGTGGAGGGGGCTCTCCACCCGAGGTTCATCGCTGGCGGAGAGCCCCCTCCGTCAGCCTGCGGCTGCCACCTCCCCGTTCCGGGGAGGAGTGAAGGACAACAATGCGCTACCTTCCCCTTACCGATCCCGACCGCGACGCGATGCTGCGCGTTATCGGTGCGCCCAACATCGACGCGCTCTTCGTCGATGTGCCTGAAGACGCGCAGCTGACAGGGCCGATCCGCGATCTGCCCGATCACATGCCCGAAATGCTGGTCGAGCGGCACTTCTCCGACCTTGCGCGCAAGAACCGCGCGGCGGCGAACCATCCGTTCTTCCTCGGCTGCGGCGCGTACCGCCACCATGTGCCCGCCAGCGTCGATCACCTGATCCAGCGCGGCGAGTTCCTGACCGCCTACACCCCCTATCAGCCCGAAATCGCGCAGGGCACGTTGCAGATGCTGTTCGAGTTCCAGACGCAGGTCGCGCGGCTGCTCGGCTGCGATGTGGCCAATGCCAGCATGTACGACGGCTCGACCGCGTGCTGGGAAGCCATCGGCATGGCCGCGCGGGTGACCAAACGCAAACGCGCGATCCTCTCGTCGGGCCTTCACCCGCATTATGTCAGCGTCGCGCAGACGATGGCGAAGTTTACCGGCGATGTCCTCGATATCGCCACGCCCGAACTGGTCGCCGAAACCGACGAGGCGCGGCTGCTCGCGGCGATCGACAGCGAGACGTCGTGTGTCGTCGTGCAATATCCCGACATTCTCGGGCGCATCGCCGATCTCAGCGAGGTCGCGGCCAAGGCGCATGAGCACGGCGCGTTGCTGGTCGCGGTCGTCACCGAGCCGGTGGCGCTGGGCGCTTGTCGGTCGCCGGGCGAAATGGGCGCAGATATCGTGGTGGGCGAGGGACAGTCGCTCGGCGTCGGCCTCCAGTTCGGCGGGCCGTATGTCGGGCTGTTCGCGTGCAAGGAGAAATTCGTCCGCCAGATGCCGGGACGGCTGTGCGGCGAAACGGTCGATGCCGAGGGCAAGCGCGGCTTCGTCCTGACACTGTCGACGCGCGAACAGCATATCCGGCGCGAGAAGGCGACGTCGAATATCTGCACCAACTCGGGCCTGTGCGCGCTGGCGTTCAGCATCCACATGACGTTGCTCGGCGAAAAAGGGCTGCGCGAACTTGCGGCGGTAAACCACGCCAATGCTTGCGTCGCGGCGGAGCGGCTGACGCAGATCCCGGGCGTCGAACTGGTCACGCCCACGTTCTTCAACGAATTCACGCTGAAATTGCCGAAGGAAGCGCGGCCCGTCGTGCGGGCAATGGCCGACAAGGGCGTGCTCGGCGGCGTGTCGCTGGGGCGGCTCTATCCCGACGGCGGGGGTATCGAGAACGGCCTCGTCGTCGCGGTGACCGAAACGGTGAGCGCCGAGGATATCGAGACATTTGCCGCAACGTTGACAGAAGCGTTGGGGGCGGAGGCACTGGCATGAGCACGATCAACGCAAGCGGATGGAAGCCCGAAATGGGTGCGAACGACAGCAGTGACGGCACTCCGGCGACCACCACGGGCAACCGGGCTTTGATGCTGGAAGAAGCGCTGATCTTCGAGATCGGCGGCAGCGATACCTGCGGCGTCGATTTGTCTCCGGTGCCCGCACACACGTCGCGGCTGGGCGACCTGTCGCGCAGCCGCCCCATCGGCTTGCCGGGTCTGTCCGAACCCGAAACCGTCCGCCACTACACCCGCCTGTCGCGCCAGAATTACGGGATCGACCTCGGTTTCTTCCCGCTCGGCAGCTGCACGATGAAGCACAACCCGCGCTTGAACGAAAAGGTCGCGCGGATGAAGGGGTTTGCCGACATCCACCCGCTTGCCCCCATCTCGACGGTGCAGGGCGCGCTGGCGGTCATCCATCAGCTCGCGCATTGGCTGGTCACGCTGACCGGCATGGATTCGGTCGCGATGTCGCCCAAGGCGGGCGCGCATGGCGAGCTATGCGGCGTGCTCGCGATCCGCGCGGCGCTTGAGGCACGCGGCGATGCGCGCGAAGTCATTCTGGTGCCCGAAAGCGCACACGGCACCAACCCGGCGACGGCGGCGTTCGCGGGCTACCGCGTCGAGAGCATTCCGGCGCGCGACGGGCGGGTCGATACCGACGCGCTGATCGCCAAGCTCGGGCCGAATGTCGCGGGGGTGATGATCACCAACCCCAACACCTGCGGGCTGTTCGAGCGCGACCTGAAGATCATTGCGGACGCCGTCCATGCGGCGGGCGGGTTCGTCTATTGCGACGGCGCAAACTTCAACGCGATCGTCGGTCGCGTGCGGCCGGGCGACCTCGGCGTCGATGCAATGCACATCAACCTGCACAAGACGTTCAGCACCCCGCACGGCGGCGGCGGGCCGGGGTCGGGGCCGGTGGTGTTCAGCGCAGCGCTCAGCCCGTTCGCGCCGCTGCCCTTCGTCGAGAAAGATGGCGACGACTATCATCTGGTCGAGGAAGAAACCGCGCAGGACCACCACGCCTCCTCCTTCGGGCGCATGGTCGCGTTCCACGGACAGATGGGCATGTTCACCCGCGCGCTCAGCTATATCATGAGCCACGGCGCGGACGGCCTGCGGCAGGTGTCGGGCGATGCGGTGCTCAACGCCAACTACATTTTGCGCAGTCTGGAGAACACGCTCGACGCGCCGTTCGCGGGCAGCGGGCCGTGCATGCACGAGGCGCTGTTCAGCGACGATGGCATGGCCGAGGGATTCAGCACGCTCGATATCGCCAAGGGGCTGATCGACGAGGGTTTCCACCCGATGACCGTCTATTTCCCGCTCGTCGTCCACGGCGCGATGCTGGTCGAACCGACCGAAACCGAGAGCAAGGCCGGGATTGATCAGTTCATCACGGCGCTGCGGAGTGTGGCGGAGCGGGCGAAAGCAGGCGACGCCTCGCTGAAATCCGCCCCGCACTTCGCGCCAAGGCGGCGGCTGGATGAGACGCTGGCCGCGCGCAAGCCGGTGCTGGTGTGGAAAGAACCGGAGCTGGCTGTGGCGGCGGAGTAGACGCAAAATGAACCGGATAGCGCTTGTGGCGGCACTAGCAGTGCTGGGTTCCTCTGCCTTGTCTCAACAGCCAAACACGTCGGCGCGCGTTTATTACGCAACCTCCGTATCCTTTTATGAAGGGCAATGCCGATTCTGGACAGGAGACGTCATGTTCGGCGCAGCGGGCTTTCGCGAGGATCTCAAGGCCCGGTTCGACTTGACGCAAGGCGTGACGGTATTTCACACTGCGAACGTGCCGAAGAAGTGCGTAAACAAGGCGATTAAACTAGTTCGGCAGGCGGGATTCAACGATGTTCGCGCCGAGGTCGGCTCGGTTGACCTCGGCCCGCCAAGGTAGCTCGCTCAGCATAGCGGCTTGCACTACCCCCGCACCCCTCGCACATACCCGTCCACCGCGGCCGGCAACACCGACAGTGGCACGCCGCCGGTCTTGATCAGCGTGTCGTTGAACGCCGCCAGGTCGAACTTCGGCCCCAGCGCCGCCTGCGCCACCGCGCGCAGGCGCAGGATTTCGTTGTGGCCGGTCTTGTACCCGCAGGCCTGCCCCGGCGCGACGCAATAGCGGTCGGTTTCGCTGGTCATGGCGCCTGTGCCCTTGCCGGTCTGTTCGGTCAGGAACGCCACCGTCTGTTCGCGGGTCCAGTGCATCGCGTGCAGGCCGGTATCGGCGACGAGGCGGCACGCGCGGAACTGTTGCGCCTGCAGATAGCCGAGCTGCGAGAAGGGATCGTCTGCGTACAGCCCGGCCTCATCGACCAGCTGTTCGGCATACAGCGCCCAGCCCTCGACGAACGCGTTGAACCCGATCAGCGACGCGATCAGTGGGATTTCGGCGTGGTGCTCGGCCAGATACGCACCCTGATAGGTGTGCCCCGGCACGCCCTCATGCGCGGTCAGGGTCGCGATCTGGTATTTCGGCCAGAGCGTCGTCGATTTCAGGTTGATGTAGTAAATCGCCGGGCGCGAGCCGTCCAATGACGCGAAGTTCATATAGCCGAGCGCCGCGCCGTCCTGAATATCTTGCGGAACGCGCTTGACCATCACATCGGCCTTCAGGCCCAGATGCGAAATCTTCGGCAGGATCGGGCGGATCGCCGCGATCTTGGCATTGCAATAGGCGATGAGCGCCGCGCGGCCCGCATCGTCGTCGCTGAACAGTTGCTTGGGGTCCTTGTTCAGCGCCTGCACCCGCTCGCCGACCGTGCCGCTGGTCATGCCCTGCTTGCGGAGCAGCGCGTCCATCCGGCTTTTGAGTTCCTCGTTCTGGGCGAGGCCGATCTTGTGGATTTCGGCGGGGGTCTGCGTCGTCGTGGTGCCGAGGCGCAGCGCCCAGGCGTAGTACGCATCGCCCATCGGCAGGCGCTGGACACCCGCGTCGTGCGGCGCGCTGGCGGTCGCAGCCTTGAACGCGGCAATCTCGCGGTCGAGCGCGGGATAGACCATCGTCTCGACCAGTTTCTGCGCGCGCGCGCCCCAATCGCCCTTGATCCCCTTGGCGGCGGTGCGGGTGGCGATCGAGGTGACGAGCTTCTGGTCGGCCGCAGCGGCGGCGCGGAAACCGCCGAGCTGCGTCAGCACGGTTTTCGCGATGAAATCGGGCGGCATCACACCGCGCCGCGAATCGCGCCGGATCTGGGCGGTCTCGTCGTCGAGTTGCTTTGCCAGCGCCGCGACGCGCGACAGATACGCCTCGGCATCGGCGGACGTGTTGATCGGGTGCTGCGAATCGAGGAATTCGGGCGTGTTCGCGATGGCACCGCTCTGCTGCGTCACCGCATAGGGCGAGGTGCCGCCGCTGAACCCCTGTCCGGCGCTGGCGTAGAAGAACGGTTTGGCCATTTCCGCACTTTCCAGCGCGTAATGCACCGTGTCCCAGCGGAGCTGGTCGGCGGGGGGAAGCGTCTTGCGGTCGATCTTGCGCAGCCGCGCCATCATGTTCCCAGCGGCAAGAGCGAAGCGCGCATTGCCCGCCTCCGATCCGTCCGACAGTTTCGCCCGCAGCCCCGCGCGCGCGCCGGTATCGACGCCCAGTGACGTCGCGGTTTCGGGCGAGAATTTCAGCACTTCCTCGGCAAAGCCGTCGATGGTCTGGCGGAAAGTTGCGGGCCTGGCGGCCTTTGCCGCTGCCTTGGCGAGAACGGGCGTTGCGGCCATCCCGGCGGCAACCGATCCGGTGGAGAGAAGAGCGCGGCGCGTAAAGGTGAAGCCGGTCGCAGTGGTCATGAAAATGTCCCTCGCCTGAAAGATTGTTACGCGGGACGCTATGCCTCCGCTGCCGACGCCGCAAGGGTATTCGCCAGCCGCAACCGGTGCTCGCGCCACACGATGTAAAGTCCACTGGCAATGATGATCGGTGCGCCGACCCAGGTCCAAACCGTGGGAATCTCGGCGAACAGCAAGACGCCGAACAGGGTCGACCAGATCAGGCTGGCATAATCGACCGGTGCCAGCGCCGAGACCGGCGCATAGCGGAGCGACAGCGTCAGCGCGACCTGGCCCAGCCCGCCGACAATACCCATGCCGATCAGCAGCACCCAGACCACCGGCGGATGGCTCTGCACGAACCACGGCATGACAAAGGCGAGCGGCAGCGACGACATGGTGAAAAACCAGAACACGGTGGTCAGCGCCGGTTCGGTGCGACCGAGCTGGCGCAGCAGGATCGTGACAAAGCCGGTCAGCAGCGCCGATGTCAGGCCGGTAACCGCGCCGATGATGGGCAGGTGCCCCGATTGCGGCTGGACCACGATCAGCACGCCGACGAACCCTAGCGCGACCGCGCTCCAGCGGTGGCGACCTACCGCTTCGTGCAGGACCATGGCCGACAGGATCGTCGCGAACAGCGGCGTCGTAAACCACAACGCCTGCGTCTCGGCGAGCGGGAGCAGGCTGACGGTCAGGAAATTCAGGACCATGCCGGTCGTACCGACGGCGGTCCGCGACGCGTGCATCCACGGCCGGCTTGTCCGGAGCGAGGCGAGTCCGGGGCCCGCGAGCACGAGCAGCAGCACCGGCAGGATCGCAATGAACTGACGAAAGAACACCAGCTCGACGATGTTGACGCCGTACCCCTGGGCCAGCTTGGCGAAGGCAAACATCGACGTCAGCAACAGCGTTGCCACCACCCGGATGCCGATTCCGGCAAGCGGACGATCCGCCGGACGATGGGTTTGCTGCATGGCAGCGCCATTGCATCGCACGGGGCGCTCGGTCAAAGCACATCCCCATGAAACACGCACTTTCCGTCACCCGCGCCACCGATTTCGCTGCCTGGTATCAGGACGTCATCAAGGAGGCCGACCTCGCCGAGGAAAGCGGCGTGCGCGGGTGCATGGTCATTCGCCCCTGGGGCTATGGGATGTGGGAACGCATCCAGAAGCTGATGGACGCCGAGATCAAGAAGGCGGGCGTCGAGAACTGCTATTTCCCGCTGTTCATCCCGCTCAGCTATTTCGAGAAAGAAGCCGACCATGTCGAGGGCTTCGCCAAGGAAATGGCGGTCGTCACCCACCACCGCTTGATCGCGGACGGCGCGGGCAAGCTCATTCCCGATCCGGGTTCGAAACTGGAGGAGCCGCTGGTCGTCCGCCCCACGTCGGAAACCGTGATCGGTGCGGCGATGGCCCGCTGGGTGCAGTCGTGGCGCGACCTGCCGCTGATGATCAACCAATGGGCGAACGTCGTGCGCTGGGAAATGCGGACGCGGATGTTCCTGCGGACGAGCGAATTCCTGTGGCAGGAAGGACATACCGCGCACGCCGACAAGGGCGATGCGATGGCCGAGACGCTGCGCGCGCTCGAAATGTATCGCGCCTTTGCGGAAGGGCCGCTGGCGATGCCGGTGATTGCGGGCGAAAAGCCCGAGCACGAACGCTTTCCCGGTGCCGATGCGACCTACAGCATCGAGGCGATGATGCAGGACGGCAAAGCGCTGCAGGCGGGCACCTCGCATTATCTCGGCACGACCTTCGCCGAGGCCGCGGGCATCCGCTACCAGGACAAGGATGGCGGACAGGCGCTGTGCCACACGACGAGCTGGGGCGTCAGCACGCGGCTGATCGGCGGGGTCATCATGACGCACGGCGACGATGACGGGCTACGCTGCCCGCCGCAGATTGCGCCTTGGCAGGTGGTGATCGTGCCGATGCTGCGCGACGGGCCGGAGGACGAGGCGGTGCTCGACTATTGCCGCGCGCTGCACCGCGACCTGTCGGCGCAGGCCGCGTTCGGCGAGCCGGTGCGCGTGCTGCTCGACACCAAAGCGAACAAGGCGTCGAACAAGCGCTGGGCCTGGGTCAAGAAAGGCGCTCCGCTGATCGTCGAAGTCGGCCCGCGCGATGTCGGCGAGGGCAAGGCGGCCGTGCTGCGCCGCGACCGGCTCTACGGCGAGGGCGGCAAGCTGGCGACGGCGTTCACGCCGCGCGATGCGTTCGTCGCCGAGGCGGCGGCGACGCTGGCCGACATCGAACGGTCGCTCCACAGCGAAGCCACGGCGCGCCGCGACGCCGCCATCGTGCCGGTGACGAGCTGGGCTGAGATCGAAGCGTATTTTGCCGGGAACGAGGACGCGGTGAAGGGCTGGGTCAGCTGCGGCTGGTCACGCCCGACCGGTGCAGCGCTGGAGGATGTGGTGAAGCGGCTGAAAGCACTGAAACTGACCGCGCGGAATACGCCCTTGGGTGGGGCTGCGCCGACAGGGGCATGCGTGTTCACGGGCGAGGCAACGGTCGAGATGATATTGATTGGGCGGACTTATTAAAGTTTGGTCGCTGACGAGGTTGGCGAGAAATGGCCGATTTCCGCCAAAGGTCACAAAGTTCACACCTGAAAAGTGTCTGCCGTGTCGGTGCGCGGGCTGGATGTCAGCCGCGCGACGTCGCGTCTAGTGCGGGCGGGGTTCGACGATCTGAAAGAGCGGGTAAACAACTCGGCTTTTCGAACGTATCAGGAACAATTCGCGTAGGAAAGGCCTGTCGTGGCCGCACTTACTAAAGCCCCTCCTCCCTTAGGGGAGGGGCTAAGAACTCGCCAACATTTGATAGCAATCAATGCCGCCAGCACGTCGTTATGACTCCGCCATCCCCCGCCACAATCGCATAGGTCGAACGATAGCGTTCAAAATGGCGCGCCTCACAGCCTAGGTAGGCCGAATACCGTCGCCAACTGCGTTTCGTGAAATAGCAAGTTTCAGCACCACCGCCACAGGGTGCCCGTTCACCAAAATCGAGGAGCGCTTCGACGATTGACGGCGGGATCGAGCGATCCTTCATACGTTGCCGTGCATGGCGGCTAGCTGTTAGGTGGCGCCCGACCCGCAGATCGGCTTCGTCGAGTTCAAAGGAGATCACAGCAAGTCTCCGAGGCCTAGCGAAGCGAAATATTCGTTGGCGCGTGCACTCGCTTCCTCGCTCTTGGCTTTCGCCCAGGCGACCCGCTCCTCAGTTCCTCCAGCTCGAATTTCCTTGGGAACATCAGTTATACTGAAACGCCCGGAGACGAGACTGTCCGCAGCGTCTTCATCACCTCCGAACCATTCCGAAGCCTGTTCCCGGCAGATTTCGTAGCGGATGCCACCCGAGTCATACCAGCCTTCCAGCCGATCAGTCTGGCTGTCTGCTTGAACGGTTGCCAGTCGTTCGCGCAAATGGACGACAAACGGGCTGGCTTCGTCCTCGTCATATTCCAATGGCCTTGCGTCCGTGATGCAATCGACTTGATCGATAGTGCTACCCCGAAGGTCGCGTCGGGTTATCGACCGCTCTTCCAGCACCTCGACCTCCTCGGCTTGCCAGTCATGCAGCAAACGCTCCGTCAGATGTTTGAATCGACCGCTGAATGCGCTGACGGTCTCCCGAGCGGACCTCAGAGCCGAGAGCCGGTCCGTCCGGGCTTTCAGACTTTCGCTTGCAGCCAAGTGAAATAGAAGCGGCGCAAACTCGATGACATCGAGCGCAGACACGCCATACCGCTCGCCCACCAAGAAAAGAGCATTTCGGATTTCGGGGGCGACACGCACGTTCAACTGCGACTTCGGGGATAGCAGGTTTTCGTCTGGGGCTGGCAGGCCTTCGGCCTCACTGGCGGTCAGCTTATCGCCGTCAATTTTCAGCTCTTTAGCAAGGTCGGTAATCACGCGCTGGCTGTTGCGCTTCATGCGGCCCGCCTCAATCCGAAAGATTGTCCCTTTATCGACGTGAGAACGGCGACTGAGGTCTTCCTGACTAAGATTCTGCTTTTCACGGTAGTAGCGAAGCAGGATTGGATTGATGCGGGCCATATGCGTCTCCGTGGGCTGTGGAGATAATATGACTACATACCGCTAGCTTATCTATAGGCGTTTACCCAAAAAACCACATTGATGCTAGCAAATCAAATCTCAGCTGAGATAATCGCTGCCGACAAATCTGCCGCTTCAAGCACGGTAAACGAGCCGCGAAACTGAGCCACACACCACAATGCCTACGATTCTGCCAAGAAGGCCGTTCATACCGCGCCAGCGAATCGCTCAACTCGCCAGCCGATCCACTGCCCCCTGCAAAATATAACTCGCCGCCAGCTTGTCGACCAGATCCGCCCGCCGCGCGCGGCTTGCGTCGGCATCGATCAGCGTGCGGGTGACGGCGGCGGTGGACCAGCGTTCGTCCCACAGCAGGATGGGGAGGCCGAGTGCGTCCATATTGCGCGCGAAGGCGCGGGTGGACTGGGTGCGGGGGCTGTCGCTGGCGTCGAGATTGAGGGGCAGGCCGATGACGATGCCGCGCACGGCCTGTGCCGCGATCAGCCGTTCGAGCGCCGCCTTGTCCGCCGCGAACTTCGTGCGCTTCACCAGCTCGGCGGGCGACGCGATGGTCCACATTGCGTCGCATAGCGCGGTGCCGATGGTCTTGGTCCCGACGTCGAGGCCGAGCAGGCGGCCGCGCTCGGGAAGGGTGTCGGCGAACGCGTTGGGGTCGGTGGTGATCATGACGCGCTATAGCCCGTCATTGCGAGCGTAGCGAAGCAATCCATCTCGCCGCGCGCGAGTCTGGATTGCCGCGTCGCTGCGCTCCTCGCAATGACGGCTAGGCCGCGACCTTGCGTCGGTCGTTCAACTCCGCGTTGAGCATTTCCGCCAGCGTAAAGGCCAGTTCCAGGCTCTGCGCCGCATTCAGCCGCGGGTCGCAATGCGTGTGGTAGCGGTCGGCGAGGTCGATCTCGGTCACGTCGACCGCGCCGCCGGTGCACTCGGTCACGTTCTGCCCGGTCATCTCGACATGGATGCCGCCACCGAATGTCCCCTCGGCGCGGTGGACCGCGAAGAAGCCGCGCACTTCGGCGAGGATGCGCTCGAACGGGCGCGTCTTGTAGCCGTTCGCCGCCTTCACGACATTGCCGTGCATCGGGTCGCAGCTCCACAGCACCGGATGCCCCTCGCGCTTTACCGCGCGGACGAGCGCGGGCAGGGCGCCCTCGATCTTGTCATGGCCGTAGCGCGTGATGAGCGTCATGCGGCCGGGCACGCGTCCCGGATTGAGCGTGTCGAGCAGGCGCAGCAGCACGTCGGGGGTCAGGCTCGGCCCCACTTTCATGCCCAGCGGATTGCCGATGCCGCGCAAGAACTCGACATGCGCGCTGTTCTCGAACCGCGTGCGGTCGCCGATCCACAGGAAATGCGCGCTGGTATCGTACCAGCCGCCGGTCAGCGAATCCTGTCGCGTCAGCGCCTGCTCATAGGGGAGCAGCAGCGCCTCATGGCTGGTGTAGAATTGCGTGCCCTTGAGCTGCGGCACGGTGTCGGGATTAATTCCGCAGGCGTTCATGAAATCGAGCGCTTCGCCGATGCGGTCGGCGACGTCGCGATATTGCTTGGTCCACGGGCTACGGCCCATGAAATCGTGCGTCCAGGCATGAACCTGATGCAGGTTTGCATAGCCGCCCGCCGCGAAGGCGCGCAGCAGGTTGAGCGTCGCCGCCGACTGGTTGTAGGCCTGCACCATCCGCTGTGGATCGGGCGCGCGGCCCGCCGCCTCGAATGCGATGTCGTTGACGATGTCGCCGCGATAGCTGGGGAGCGAGACGCCATCGAGTTCTTCGGTATCGGCACTGCGCGGCTTGGCGAACTGCCCCGCCATGCGGCCGAGCTTCACCGTCGGCAGCTTCGACGCGAAGGTCAGCACCACCGCCATCTGGAGGATCACGCGGAACGTATCGCGGATATTGTTCGGGTGGAATTCAGCGAAACTCTCCGCGCAATCGCCGCCCTGAAGCAGGAAGGCGCGCCCGTCGACGACCTTCGCCAGCTCGTCCGTCAGCTCGCGTGCTTCGCCCGCAAACACAAGCGGCGGAAAGGACGACAGCGTCGTCGTCGCGCGGGTCAGCGCGTCGGCATCGGGGTAAGTCGGGAGCTGGCGCGCCTCATGCGCGGTCCAGCTCTGCGGGGTCCAGTTCGTCGCCATAGTGCGCGCGCCTATGCGCGCGTGGCGGCTATCGCGCAACTCCAAGGGTTTTTGCGGCGTCGTCAAGTTGAGCTTTCGCATCCGGATTTGCCGCCAATGCCGTCCGGTAAGCCGCCGCCGCATCGCTGCTCCGGCCCAGCGTCGCATAACTCCGCATCAGCATGATCCAGCCTTCGGCGTTCCGGGGGTTTGCTTTCAGTTTCGCGGCCAGCCCCTCGACCATGCCCGATATCATCGCTTCTTGCTGGCCCGAGGGGAGTTGCGACGCGGCACGCATCTGGTCGGTGCTGGGGCCGGGGATCGCGGCGGCAGCGGTGCCCGAGGGGACGGCGGGGCGCAGCGCGGCCAGTCGCGCTTTCACATCGATCTTGTCCTTTGCCCCGACGGCCTCGATCGTACGGCGGACATCGGCTTCCCATGGGGCCCCCGCAGGCGAATCCTTCAGCAGCGCGAACCAGTCCTCGATGGCGCCTTTGTGGTCGCCCGCCATGTCTTTCGACACGCCGATGAAATACCGCGCGCGGGGATCCTTGGGGTCGAGCGCGACCGCCTTGTCGAATGCGGCGCGGGCATCGGCGGGGACATTGCCGGGGCCCGCCGTCACCAGCGCCTCGCCGAGTGACGACCAGTAATCGGCATTGTCGGGCTTCAGCGTTGCCGCCCGCTTGTACGCCATCGCTGCCTCGGCATAGCGCTGCGTCTGGAAGAACGACCAGCCGAGCATGCGCCACCCCTCGGCGTCGTTCGGATCGGTCTTCAGCTTGGCTTCGAGCGACGAGATCATCGCGCCGACGTCCTGCGGGCCGGTCGGCCCAGTCGCAGCGGCGGTGGGCACTTCGGGTGCGCGGTCGCGCCACAGCTTCACGCCGATAGCGCTGACGGCCAGAAGGGCGGCCCCAATCAGGGCAATACGGCTGAATCGGCGGGTGGTCGTGTCGCTCATGGCATTAGTGTCTAGCGCATCGATGCCGCGATGCTAGACTGCCCCGAAAGACAGGTCGCACTGGTCAGGGAAATTCGGGGGACGTGCGCGCCGTGGGCGAGAGTTATCGCATTGCCATTGTGGGATCGGGACCGGCGGGGCTGAGCGCGGCGTCGCGTGCGGCGAAGCTCGGCCTCAGCCACATCCTGCTCGAAAAGACCGACCACCTCAGCGATACGATCTACAAATACCAGAAGGGCAAACAAGTGATGGCAACGCCGTCGCAGCTGGTGCTCCGCGCCGATCTGGATTTTGCGGCGGGCAAGCGCGAGGCGGTGCTCGAAACCTGGGACGTACAGACCGCCGCCAACGGCGTGGGTGTCCGCGAACAGGCCGAGGTCGTCGCTATCGAGGGGACGGGCGGGCCGATTGCCGGGTCGGTGCAACAGATCGTCACACGCGGTCGCGACGGCAGCTCTCAGACGACCGAGCTGCAGCGTCATGCGCCGCCGTACCGGCTGAAGCTGTCCGACAAAACCGAAGTGATCGCCGACGCGGTCATTCTGGCCATCGGGACGCAGGGCAACCCCAATTTGATGCGCTGTCCGGGCGGCGACCTGCCGCACGTCCAGTACCAGCTCAACGATCCGGCCGAATATAACGACGAGCATATTTTCGTCATCGGCGGCGGCGATGCGGGGATCGAGAATGCGCTCGGTCTCGCAGCGGATGTGGCGCAGGGTAATGTCGTTAGCCTGGTCAATCGCGGCGCGGAGTTTTCGACCGCCAAGGATGCCAATGTGAAGGCGTTGCTGGCAGCGCGCGACGCGGGGCGGATCATCATCCATGTCGAGTGCAACACCAGCGCGGTCGAACCGGGGACCATCGTGCTCGACACGCGCGATGGCGAGCTGCGCGTCAAATGCGACCGAATCATCGCGCGCATGGGCTCGGCCCCGCCGCGCGGCTTCGTCGAAGGGTGCGGAATCGAGTTCTCTTCGAACGACCGGCTGGCGTTTCCGAAACTCTCGCCGACGTTCGAGACGACCGCGCCCGGCATTTTCGTCATCGGCGCGCTCGCGGGCTATCCGCTGATCAAGCATTGCATGAACCAGGGCCATGACGTGGTCGAGTTCATCAACGGCAACACCGCGCTGAAACCGGCGGACGAGCCGATCCTCGAGGCCAAGTTTGCCGGACTTCCGGGGTGCAAGTCGGTCGACGAATGGCTCGAGCTCTTGCGCTCGAACATCTCGATCCTCGAAGGCATGTCCCCCTTGCAGATGCGCGAATTCATGCTCGACAGCGAGGCACGCTTCTACAAGCGCGGCGCGACGATCTTCGAAAAGAACGCGCCGGGATCGTCGCTGTTTGCGATTGCCAGCGGGTCGGTGCTCGTCGAACTCGGCGGTGGTGCAACGGTCCCCATCGAAACGGGATCGATCTTCGGCGAGGTCGGCCTGATTTCCGGACGGCGGCGGGGCGCGACGATCACCGCCGCCGAGGACACTTTGTGCGTCGAAATCTCGCGCACCGCCGCGCTCAAGCTCCAGTCGCAGGTGCCCGCCGCGCGGCGGACGATCACGCGCATCGGCATCGAGCGCCAGCTGCTCCAGATGTTCGGTTCGGGCCTGACCAAGGAGGACGTCGCAGAGGTCGTCGCGGGTGCCGAGGTGGTCGGCGTCAAGGCCGGCGACAATGTCATCACCGAGGGCGAGGAGGGCGACGACATCTATGTCGTCCGCACCGGATCGATGGTCGTCGAAAAGAAGATCGGCGGCAAACCGGTGTTCCTGTCGTATCTGCCCGCAGGTTCGTTCGTCGGCGAAATGGCGCTCATCGCGGGCGGTCGGCGTACGGCATCGGTCAAGGCGGCGATCAAGTCCGAAGTCATCAAGCTGCCGGGCGCGGCGTTCAAGGAACTGCTCGCGCGCAAGCCCGCGCTCCTCGAAAAAGTCCGCCGCGACATGGCCGCGCGGCAGGACGTCAACGCGTTTATCGAGGCCAAGAAGGACAGCTTCTCGGGCGTCGTCGACATGTATTCGAACGTCGCGACTTTCCTTGTCGATCAGGGTGTCGGCGAGGCGACCGACGTGCTGCTGATCGACGAGAACCTGTGCGTAGGCTGCGACAATTGCGAAAAGGCGTGCGCGGATTCGCACGAGGGTCTCTCGCGCCTCGACCGCGAGGCGGGGCGCACCTACGCGCATCTGCACGTGCCGACATCGTGCCGCCACTGCGAACACCCGCATTGCATGGCCGACTGCCCGCCCAATGCGATCCACCGTGGGCCGGACGGCGAGGTGTTCATCGACGACACTTGCATCGGCTGCGGCAATTGCCAACGCAACTGCCCGTACGGCGTCATCCGTATGGACGCCAAGCCGCCGAAAAAGCCGTCGCTGCTCAACTGGCTGCTGTTCGGCAGCGGTCCTGGTCCGGGCGAACCATCGAAGGCCTGGAGCTATGCCAACGCCGAACCCGGCGTCGAAAAGGCCAAAAAGGCGATCAAGTGCGACATGTGTTCGGGGATCGAAGGCGGCCCCGCCTGTGTCCGCGCCTGCCCGACGGGTGCCGCAATCCGCGTTGCACCCGAAGAGTTCCTGACGGTCGCGCGGCTCGATGGGGGTGATGCCTGATGGCAACGCGCGTCTCCGTGCAGAATCGTGTCCGCGCCTCCGCACATGAGGGATTTTTGACGCTCGGTGGATCGCTTTGGGCGAAGATTGTGCTCACGATCTCGGTCGTCGTGCTCGGCATCTACATCCTGCACGATCCGCAACCGCGCCCGAACGGGGGGACATGGTACGGCTATACGCTCGGCACCATCGGCGCGCTGCTCATCCTGTGGCTCACTGCGCTCGGCATTCGCAAGCGCGCAATGACACGGGGGCGCTGGTCGCTGAAGAGCTGGACTTCGGCGCACGTCTGGCTGGGGTTGAGCCTGATCGTCATCGGTACGCTGCATACCGGCTTCCAGTTTGGCTGGAATGTCCATACGCTTGCCTATGCGCTGATGATGCTGGTCATCGTGTCGGGCCTGTTCGGCGTGTTCGCCTATGCAACGCTGCCGCGCGTCCTGTCGGACAACCGCAACGAGACAACAGAGCCGCAGATGCTCGAACAATTGCGCTCGGTCGACCGCCAGCTGAACGAGGCGGCGCAGCCGCTGGGACAGGACCATGCCGATCTGGTTCGTGCCAGCCTCGAACAGGATCCCTTCGGCGGCGGGCTGTGGGCGCGGCTCTCGGGCAATTATCCGCGCTGTACGACGCGCGCGGCCAAGGCAGCGATCCGTAGCGAAACAGCCTATAAGCCGCGCACCGGCGACGACCCGCTCGAAAAGATCGACGCGTTGCTCGAACGCAAGGAAGCAGTACTGGCGCGCGTGCGGCGGCATTTGCGGATCAAGGCGCTGCTGGAGGTGTGGCTTTACGTCCATGTGCCCGTCACCTTCGCGCTCATCGCGGCGCTCTCCGCGCACATCTTCTCCGTATTTTTCTACTGGTAGGGGCGGCATGAGTTTCGTCATCCGCACTGTGTCGCGCACCGCCGACGGACGCGAGATCGTCCGCCCGGTAACGCTGGCACAAGACAGCATTGCCATCGGGCGCGATGCGTCGAACGATGTTCACCTCGCCGATCTGGCCGTCGAACCCTTTCATGCGCGGCTGACGCTGATCCCCGGGGGCAAGTTGCGCGTCGAGAGCGTCGGCGGTCTGGGCTTCGCGCTCGACGGGCGAACGACGCAGCGAGCCGAAGTCGACCCTGATAAGGGCGCGGAACTCCGCTTCGGCGGGCATCTCCTGACCATCGGTTCGGACGGTGACAATGTGATCGTCCGGGTCGAGCGGACGGCGGCGGTGTCGGATGCGACCGGTGACAAGGACGAACGAACCGCGTTCTCGTTGAAAGGGCTGCTCCCTGGCAAACGCACCGGCGCATGGACATTCGCAGCGCTGGTGCTTGCCGCGTTCCTGATCGCGCCCCTGTGGAGTTGGGCAAGCTACAGCACTGCCAAGACGCGCCCCGCCGGATTCCACGCCGACACCGCTTGGTCGTCGGGGCCGCTGTCGAAGGCGCACCACGCGCTGGAGGGGAATTGTCAGGCCTGTCACGACAAGGCGTTCGTGTCGGTCGAGGATAGCAAATGCGTCGCCTGCCACACTGGCGTTCACGACCACGCCGACCCGAAGCGGCAGGTTGCCGCCATGGCCGCGCCCGATTTCGGCAAGTCGGTCGGCAACGCGTTCAAGGTCGCTTTCGGCAAACCGACCGGCCAACGCTGCGTCGATTGCCACAGCGAGCATGAGGGCGCGGGGCCGATGCCTGCCACCGCGCAAGCCTTTTGCACCGATTGCCATGCCACGATGAAGGCGCGGCTGCCCGATACAAAGTTGGCGAATGCAGGCGATTTCGGGCGCGACCATCCGGCCTTCACGCCGCTGCGCGTCGATGGCGGGCTGAAATTTCCGCACGATACGCACTTGTCCAAAGTGAACGGTGTCGCGCGCATGGCACAGACGATGCCCGCCGACTTCGGCGGCAAGCGCGACGGCCCGGGGATGGTCTGTGCCGATTGCCACTCGCCGACTGCCGACGGGGTCCGGTTCCTGCCCGTCGATATGGAGAAGAACTGCCAGTCGTGCCACTCGCTCGGCTACGACCGCGTCGCGGGCACGGTTCGCACGCTGAAGCACGGCGATGTCGCACAGGCGGTTGCCGATGTCCGTGCGCTGGGCTGGCGTCCGACAGTCGCGCCATCGATGCTGGCCGGGCGGCGTCGGCCGGGCGAAAATGCCCCGGCGTCGCAAGGCGCGCGTCCGGCTTCTGCGGACGCGCTCTTCGTTCGCGGCGGCGCGTGTTACGACTGCCATGTCATCGAACGGACCGGCGATGCCGCGACCAACGGGTGGCGCGTCGCCAAGGTGACGCAGCCGATGCGCTTCATGGCCAAGGGCTGGTTCGACCACAAAGCCCACGCAACCGAAAGCTGTTCGTCGTGCCACAATGCTGCAGCGTCGAAGAGCGCCAGCGACCTGCTGATTCCCGCGATCGGCGCGGTTGGCGACAAGAACGGGGCGACGTGCCGCAGCTGTCACGGCGGCGAAGCGTCGGCCAGCAAAGTGCCGTCGTCATGCGCGATGTGCCACGACTATCACCTCGACAGCCAGGCCCCGTGGCGACCCACGGGGGCCGCGCGGCGCACCATCGCCTTGGCAGAGCGACGCAAACCTTGACGCGCACCCCCTAAAAGCGTCACATTCCCCATCCGTAACGGCTGGAGAGGGGCGCCGTGCCGTGCTGATCGCGCAGGTCACCGACATCCATCTCGGATTCGAGCCGGACAACCCGGCCGAGTTCAACCGCAAGCGGCTCGACCAGGTGCTCAAGCAACTGAAGTCGATGGTGCCGAAACCCGACTGCCTCATTGCGACCGGCGACCTGACCGAGTTCGGCGATGCCGACAGCTATCGCCGGTTGAAGAACGCCTTTGCCCAGCTCGATTTTCCGGTGTGGCCGATGGTCGGCAACCACGACATCCGCGCCAATTTCGCGGCGCATTTCCCCGACGTGCCGGGACATGACGGGTTCGTTCAATATGAATTCGACGCGGGGCCGCTGCGTGTCCTGATGCTCGATACGCTCGAGGACGGGCGGCACGGCGGCGCATTCTGTGCGGTGCGCGCGGCGTGGCTGACGGCGCGGCTCGACGAGGATCGCGCGCGTCCCACTGTCGTCGTCATGCACCACCCCCCGGTCGAAGTCGGCATCGAGTGGATGAACACGCACCCTGAAGAGGATTGGGTGCAGCGGTTCCGCGCCTGTGTCGCGGAGCGGAGCAATATCGTCGCGATAATCTGCGGCCACCTTCACCGCCCGATCACAACCCAGTGGGAGGGGACGACGATTGCGATCTGCCCCGCAACCTCGCCGCAGGTCGCGCTCGACATGTCGCCGATCGATCCGGAGCGTCCCGACAACCGCCCGATGATCATCGCCGACCCGCCCGCGTTCGCGCTGCACTGGTGGAACGGTAGCGAACTCATCACCCATTTCGACACGGCGGGCGCGCATGTAATGCTCGCACAGTTCGACGCGAAAATGCAGGGACTGGTGCGGAGCCTGATCGCGGAGCGGCCCGCCTAAAGGTCTAAGCCGTCGTTGACGTCCGTCTTGGTGAAATCGATGCCGACGAACAACAGCGGCACACCGTTCGACTTTGCACAGGCGTAGGCAAAGCAATCGCCCATGTTCAGCTTGTATCTGCCCGTGTTGTACCTGACGCGAGCCTCGGAGGCGATACGGGCCTCCTCGGGACCGATGGCGCTGACTGAGATGTTCGCATCGTCGAGCAGTCCTAGAACCTGTGCTCGCGCTTCGAGCGGCGCGTGATTCCGTTCGATACGGGCTGTAGCCTCCCAGATCGCAATCGCCGATGTCAGCCGTTCGGCGTGCTTGTCGAGCGACTTGACCAGCAGTTCGAAATTCGGCTCGCGCAGCAACATCGCCACGATTGCCGACGCATCGACGAACATCAGCGTTCGTCTTCGCCGTTGATCCAGTCGTCGAATTCCTTGTCGGTCATTCCGTCAGTGATCGGGACACGCACAGCGGCGAGCGCCTCCTGACGCTTTCTGAGTTTTTCCAGCAGTGTCGGCTCATGCTTCGCCAAACGCTCCTCGACGGCCAGTTCGATGGCGCGCGTCAGGCCGACGCCTTCCTTGCGCGCGAGATCGCGGACCTTGTAATCGACTTTGACGTCGCGGACGTGGAAGGCCATCGGGGCAGCTCCGGCTAGACGGCTAGACGATAGCGGCTATCCGGCTAGATTTCAAGATCAGCCGACCCAGTCTGCCATGCTTGGCGTATCGATGACCTTGTACGGGACGCGGCGGGGTCCGAGGAACAGCTTCTCCATTTCGGTCCGCGTAAACGGGCGCGAGCCGAGGCGGCCGAACACCGCAATCTGACCGCCGGTTTCGTCCACCGCGCGGTCGCGGTCGAGGCCGCGTGACAGGGCGAGCGCCGGGGAGGGCGTTTTGGCCCAGGCGATCAGTTCGGGCTTGGGCGGGGGCGAGAAGCCGTAGAAATTGGGCTGGCTGGCGGGGCTGGTGAGCTGGACGACCTTCAGGCCCGCGCGCCCGTCTGCCACATAGGCGAACAGCGAAGCATTGGTGCCGCCGATCACGACATCGCGGACATCGGTCATGGCGCTGCCGAATGTCTCCTTCAGATAGACGGACGGTGCGCGCGGCTTGGTGATATCGACAATAACCAGTCCCTCCGCCCCGCCCGCGACATAGGCATAGGTGCGCCCGAGGTAGATGCGGTGCGCGTCGGTGAGCGCGATGTTGCCCGAGGGGACCGCGACCGGTTGCGACAGGTCGGTGACGTCGAAGAGTTTCAGCCCCGTCCGGTCGCTGACCCACAAATAGCGGAACTGGATTGCCGAAGCGCGGGCGTCGTCGAGCGGGATTTGCGCGGTGAGTTTGGGCTTCAACGGATCGTCGAGGTCGATCACCGCAAGGCCCGCGTCGGTCGTGACATAGGCAAAATGGCCCGCCAAGGTCACATGCCGCGCTCCTTTCAGCACATTGCCCGGGTTCCACGTCACCGCGCGTTTCAGGAAATTGTTGCGGAACTCGCCATCGGCCAAGGCGTCGATGTTGACGAGGATCAGGCCCTCGACAGCATCGGTGACCACGGCATAGTTATAGATCGGGTGGAATGCCTGTTCCTGGTTGAGTTCGCGCATTTCCGCCGTGTTGCGGGTTGGCGCGATGTTTTGGTCGGTCGGCAGCGCCATGCAGGTCGCATTCGTGGTCGCTACATGCGTGTCCTGCCCGAGCGGCGAGAAGGGCGCGCTGACGATGGGGTTGGAGAAGCCCTTGTTGGCAATCGAGGCAACGTCATAGGCGCGGAAGCCGCCGCGCCCCTCCGCCACGAACATATATTCGCCGCGCAGTTGCAGGCAGCCGACAGCGTCCTTCGTGCCTTGTGTCACGTTGCGGAATTGCTCGCTCGGATTGGTTTCGCCCGATAGATTTTTGTCGAATTTCACGCCGCGCGTCCACTCGATCAGTTCGCGCTTGTTGCGCTCGACATGCGCCTTGTAGAAATCGGGATAGGCATAGCGGTGGAGGTAGCTACCGATCACCGCCTGCGGCTCAGACCATTCGGTTACGCGCACCGCCTCGAACCCGCTCTCGAGCCCGGTCCACGCGTTCATGCCGACGAAATTGACCGTGCCGGTGCCGAGGAGCAAAAGCTGCGCCATGATCGCGTTATTGTCGTCGGCGGCGGACAGATGGCAGTCGCTGCACGTCTTGGTTTCGGTTGTCCGCACCGTGTGCGGGAAGTGCGGTGCGAACGCCTGTGACGAGAAACCGATGGCCGAAATCGGCGGTTGCTGGATGTAGATGCGTTCGCGGTTGAGATTGGTCGACGACAGCACCAGCGCCGAGGTCGAGCGCACCGGCGCGATGATGTTGCCCTTGGTCGTCTGGTGCCGCCCGAGCTGGAACATGTCGTCGCGCGCGACCTGCGGGTTGTAGCTCGCCCAGTTGCGCGTCTCCTCGCCCTCGTATTTGTGGCTCGACGTTTTCCAGTTCGCCTCGATGGGAAGGTGGCACCCGCCGCACGAGGTTGTCCAGGACAAGTGGCAGGTAAAGCACGTCATATTGTCGTCGCCGTGCGCGCGGTCGGTCTTGGCGATACCGCTGCCCCAGTTCATCGTGCCCGCTGGTGACAGCTTGCCCATCAGCTTCGCGCGCGCCGCCTTCATGTTGAAATCGGGCGAGGTGGGGTCGACCGAGTCCTTGACCAGATGCACCCGCCATTCGAGCTTGGGATCGGTAATCGACCGCTGCATCAGCACGCGGCGACCGCTTGGTTCGGTCATCCACTCGAAACGCCGCTGTCCGTCGGGGTTGCGGAGCAGCGCCAGATTCTCGCCTTCGGGCCGTGCCGCGACGTTCGAGGTCAACAGGTTGGGATAGGCATCGACGGTGCCGTGGCAGTCCTTGCAGCCGATCTGGACGGCGTTGGCGACCTCGCCATAGATCAGGCCATTGCCATGGCTGTCCTGCGCGAAATGGCAGTCGGCGCATTGCAGGCCCTTCTCCGCGTGAATATCCATCATGTGCACCGATTTGCCGGGGTTGGTGCCGATGGGGACGAACTTGCCTTCGCCTGCCTTGCGGAATTTCTCGGGGTCGTCGTTCGGCACGATCCGTCCTTCCGCATCGAGCAGATTGCCCGCGCGGTCGCGCTTCAGGATCGCGCGGAAGTTCCAGCCATGACCGTGGTAATCGGCGAACTGGGTGTCCTCGTTCCCCTCGTTCAGGTCGTACACGTTCCGCAGGAAATCGAGATCGGCCCATTTGCCGCCGACCGCTGCGGCTTCCGGATTGCGGTCGAGCACCTCGCGCGCGAACTTTGCCGTCGGGTAGCGCTGCTTCTCCGGCCACATGCGCGGCGCGTCGCTCTCGTAATCCCACATCGTGTAGCCGAGGTAGCTGTTCAGGAAGATGTTCGGCTGGTGCATGTGGCAGTTCATGCACTGCGCGGTGGGAATCGCGCGGGTGAAGGCATGTTCGACCGGGTGGCCCTTTTCCTTCATCCCCGGCTCGCGGGCTGGATTGCCGTGCGGGAAGACGCCCTCATCGCCGTGTGCTGCCGCCATTGCGCCGTGCGCGGGGGCGTGATTGCCGGGCTCGCCATGGCCGCCGGGCATTGGTTCCAGCTTGTCCCTGATCGTCGGATCGACCGTCGCGGTCTGGCCGTCGCGCCCGTATTTCGCCCACACGCTCGAATGACGCGGCTCGCGGTCGTTGGCGTAGACGACATGGCACCCGGCACAGCCCGACTGGCGATAATCGCCCGGCTGGTCGTTGGTCCCCATGAACCACATGAACGGATCGTTGAGCCGCGTCTTGTGGATGTTGAGCACCGGAATGGCGACGCGCAGGCCGGTTCCGGGGCCGCGGTTCGACTGCTTCAGGTCGGGCCGGCCGGGCTCTTCGAGCCGCTGAATCTGCCCCGTCGAGTTGGGCAGGCCGATCTCGGTAAACTGCGTGCCGATGTTGCGCCCGCCGCGTTCGAACACGCGGAAAATGTCGGCAGGCGGCACGACCTGCCAGGTCGGCAGCGGGTATAGGACGGGCAATGCCCCGCGCGCCTTTTGCTCGGGCGTGACGGTGCCGTGCGAGCTGCCCGGCGACATCACCTTCGCCGGTTCGCCGGTGCGCGTGTACGCTTCTCCCAGCGTGTAATTCTTGAACGGCAATATGCCATTGTTGTAGCTCGCGCCACCCCATAGCATCGCGCCCGACGCCATGATCGAGCGTTCGGCAGCCTCGATCACTTCGATATGGCATGCCCCGCAACTCTCGCGCACGACGCGGTAGTCGGACGGATTGACGAAGCGGATGTATTCGGGGGCCTCGCGGTTCAGCAACGTATAGCTGCGCTGCGGATTCGCCGACGACGGCCAGTGCCAGGCCTTGGGGTAGCGCGGCAGGATGTGCGCGGCGTTGCGGAGTTTGGCGTAACGCGGGTCGTCCATCTTCCATGCAGCATCGGTCAGCATGACCGCAGCATTGCCACCGTGGCAATCGGTGCAGCCGAGCACGACGGCTTCGGACTTGTGCATCGACCAGGCGTCGCTCGCCGAATGGCACGAAATGCACCCGGCGGACTTTGCCCTGGCCTGCGCGGGCGTCTGCGTCTGCGGGGCAGGGGGCGCAAAGGCGTAGGCGATCTGCTGCGGCTTTTCCTCGTCCGAGGCGCGTAGCATCGATGCGGGCACCAGCAACACGAGGAGGAGCAGCAGGCGGCGCATCAGAAACTCACCGTCGCATTGGCGAGGATCGAATAAAAGGTGCCGTCCCGCCTGTTCGTCGTGAACAGGTCGCGAAAGCCGTTGCCCGGTAGCAATGCTGCACCCGACAGGCGCAGCACGACATTCTGGATCGCCTTCGGTCGCCAGATCGCCGAGGCGCTCAAATCCCAGCCGATGGCCTTCGGAATACTGCCCTCGACGCGCAGCACCTGCAGCGTTGTCGTGTTGGCGAACCACAAATGATTGGCGTTGACCGACAGCCGGAATTTTGGCGTCAGGTCGAAATCCGCCCCCGCGCCGAGCAGCATCGTGCCGGGGTTGTTGAAGTTCGACTGCCCCTGCTCCTTCGACGAACGCAGCGAATTGAGGATGCCGTTGCGCCCGTTGATCGCCACCGCGCGTCCGCCGCCCGCGAACGGGATCGTCTGGCGGATCCAGTAGCTGGTATCGGCCCCGGCAAATACCGGGTTTTCGAAAATCGCGTCGAAACCCTCCTCGATGTCGTCATAGGGGTTGCCGTCGCCGCTGGCGTAGAGCGCGGACACGCGGAAGCGCGCCCAGTCGGTATCGATGCTAGGTTCGGCGGCGAGGAAATACGCGCGGATGTTCGCCGAGCGCGAAGTGAAGAAGCTGTTCCGGTCGCGTCCGACCACCGCATAGGCCTGTGCGGTCAGGTTAAGCCGCCCGATATGCCCGTCGGCACCATAGCCGAAATAGACGACATCGTAATCGCGCCCGCGCAGGTCGCCGAGCAACGCGGGGCGGACCGGAAAACCGTTGGTATCGCTCTTCACCGCGTTGCGTTCGCGGTTCATATTATAGGTGACCGAGAGCTGGCTGGTCAGGCCGACGACCGGAAAATCCTGGCGATAGGCGTTGGCCGTCAGGATCACGTCGCGGCGCGGCAGCGTATCGACGCGGTTGAGGCCGGAATTGGTGTCCTTTTCGAGCCGGAAGAACGCCGCGACATTATACTGCCAGCGGTTGTTGTCGCGATTGCCGAACAGGCGCACCCCGAGCTGCTGGTCGTTGAACAGGAAGCCGCGAAAGTCGGACTGGAACGGCTGGATGCCGATCCGCAAACTGTCGAAATCGTACCGGTCGGACGTGTTGCGAAGGTGGTAATCGACGAACGCTTCCTGGACGCCCAGAAAATGATCGAAGCGGCGCGAGCGCACCGACGGCGCGACATTGAGGATGCGGCGCTCGTTCACGTCGACATAGTTGATGTTGTAGGCGATCAGCAGCTTGTATTCGATCTCCGGCGGCTTGAACGCGGTCGACCCCTTGAACAGCGAGAAACCGGCCAGAAAGGTCTGCGAAAGGACGAGCGAGTCCGCCCGTCCGAATACGTCGAGGCTGCCGGGGCGCTCGGTCGTCTGCACCCCTTGCGGCGTCGGAAAGCTGCGCGGCTCGACCACGGTATCGCTGATCGCGGTGCCGACGAAGAACCAATCCTCGTGCTTGAGCCCGAGGAATTTGGGCGTCGCGCAGGGGGGAATACCCGCTTCCTCGCGCCGGTGCTGTTCCTCCTCGGTCGGCAGGCACAGCGGGCGGTCGCCCTTCAGGACGTTCTGGTGATAGGGATCGCGCGTCGAATGGCACACCGCGTTGATGCCGGTGAACAGGCCGCCTTCGGGGCAGAATGCCTTGAGCAGCCGGTAGCGATCGGGGATCGGGAACTCGCTCGTCGGAAACGCCTCGGGCGGCGGCGCGCGGACGGCACCGGGATTCTCCTGCGTAAGCCGGTCGGGGAGAGGGTTGCGAAAGCCGGGGCGGCGGCGGCCATCGATCAGCGCGCCGTCGGCATCGGGACCGGCATCCCGTGTCGTCCCGGGCAGTTGCGGCGGTAGCGCGTTTTTCGACGGAACGACCGGCTTGCCATCTTCGCGTGCCATCGGCGGGGGCTTCGGTTCCTCGGACGGCACACTCGCCGACTGGCTCGCCAGCACGCTGAGGACCGCGCCGAGATAGTCGAGGCTCACCGCTCAGCGTCCCTGACAGACATTGCTCTCGCTCGTGTCGAGGAACGGCGCGAACGGGCAGGAGACATAGCGCAGGCGAACCCCCGGCGACCCCGACAGCGCGACGACGATCTGGTCGGCACGGATCGCGGCGGGTGCGTTACCGAGCCCGGTGCCGGCCTTGCTCCCGCCGTTGAGCGCGCCGAGGAAAGCGATCATGTCGTCCTGGTCGATGCCGTCGCCCGAAACGCCCAGCCCGCCGACCAGTGTGTTACCGCGAAAAACGGGCACCCCGCCGGGGAAAATCTGGATGCCGTTCTGCAGCCAGTTCTGCCCCGCGCTCGCATCCGGGATGAAGGTGCAGCGCTGCGGCGTATCGGTCAGCCCGCCGTTGACGAAGGTCAGGTGCTGGACAAGGTTGGTCGCGATCAGTGCGGACTGCAGTCCCGTTGCGAACGGATTGAACTGCGCGATGCCCGGCGACAGCGGCCCATTGGGGCGTCCGACTTCGCCGTCGGGGAAATAGGGCCGCGCGATGTTGCCGATGCTGCGCGCACCATAGGCATATTTGCCCGTCAGTGCTGCGCTATCGCCGAGGAACCCCGGCATCGCCGCGCCATAGGCCCGCACACTCGACGACGGGTCGGCGGCGAGGTTCGCGCCCGCGTTGGCATTGGTGAAGAACATCGCCGTCCGTGCCTTTTGCAGCGAGACATCGGTGCCGAAAATCGGCGCATCGGGCGAACGGACGATGCCGAGCACCGCGCCATTGGTATCGACAAGACTGATCGTTACTTGCGCGCGGCTGTCGAGCGGGCGGCGGATCTGCGCGCGGGCGCGGCTCATGATCGTAAAGGCTTCCTCGAGCAGCGCGCGGGTTTCGGCAGCGGTCATCGCGCCGCTGTCGGTCCCGGCGCGGACGGGGAAACGGTTCGTGCCCGCGCCGTCGGTCAGGACAAAGGCATCGCGGTTCGAGAATTCGGTGGCCGTCGAGGGGCGCACGCCCGAGGCCTCGCTGCCATAGGCCGCACCTGCGATGATCGCCCCGGCCGAATAACCGCGCACGACCGCAAGGCTGCCGCCGATGCTCGCGAAAGCAGGCACGCTGGTGCGCCGCAATCCGGCCACCGTCGCGTCGCTATAGCGCAAGGTCGTTCCATCGACGCTGATCCGGTCGGCCTTGATCGTATCGGGGGCCTCGAACCCGATAGTCCCGGCGAGAGCGATGAATTCCTCGGCATCGCTGTCGACGTCGAGGATGTTGGGATCGAACCCGTAAACCCCGTCGGCCATCACACCGATGCCACCGACGACAACGCCGTTCTTGTAAAGCGGAAAACCCCCCGGATCGGCCGCGAGGCCGAGCGGCGAACGCTTCGGCCCGATCATCGGACTGCCGCTGCCGAAACGGGCCGACAGGTCGGAGCAGGGCAACTGGCTGAACTGCACCCCGTAAAGCGGACCGCTTTCGAGGCCGACGGTGGTCGGCGCGGGCGGGAAATGCTGCTGCACGATCTGGCTCGCAGTGCGGGTCGAAAATGCATTGCCGCCCGACGACAGATAGGCACCAGTAATGGCCTTGGCGATGGCCCCCCCGCCTGCAGGGACGGTCTGGTTCTGGATGTCGATACTGACGCCGTTCGGCGCGGGCGTGGTCAGCGCCGTAGTCCGCGCGCCCGCCATGCTGTAAACCGCGAGCACATTGCCGACCCGGTCGGTGACCGCGATGACGGCAGGCAGGCTGCGCGCCGTCGCTTCGGCAGCAGCGCCCGCAATGATCGTCTGGACGTCGGCGATGCTCAGCGATTCCTGCGCGGGGACAGCGTAGAGCGTGGTCGGTGTAGGGGAGGGCGTCGGCGTGACGGCGGCGCTCGGTGACGAGTCCGACCCGCCGCAGGAAGCAAGCAGGAAGGCGAGCGTCGTCACGCTGGCGACAAGCACTCTCACCGCAGTGTCCCGATGGTCCGTACCGCGCTGCCCAGCGCACGCCGGAATTCGAGCGGGCGATAGTCGTTCGGGTCGCGCACGGCCGCATAGGCGCGGTTGATATCGCCGCGCACCGCCTGCGCTGTACCGGCGGGGACTTGGCCCGCGCTGACCATCGCGTTGAGCAGCGTATCGACCGCCATCACCGACTGTGCGCTGCCGGTATAGTCGGTGAAGCGCGGCGAGATCGCTTCGCCGGCGATGGTGTTGACGATGGCCATGGTCTGCGCACGGTCGAATCCGGTGCTGCCGAACGCCTGTGCCAGCGCCTGTGCAGTCGCGCGCAGCTTTGCGCCTGCTGCCACCGCCGCCGCCCGGCTTTCGGTGTTGGCGCGGTGGAAGGCGCGGCTGTCGGCATCGAGCCGCGCGGCAAGCGAGGGTGCCGCGACTTTGGCCGCTGCCGCCAGCATGATCATGTTTTCGTCGTTGAACGGCACGGTCCCCGGCGGGACCGGGCGAGAGGGATTGTCGAGCGCCGTCGGCTGGAAGCTGCCTGCATCCTGGATGCGGCGATGGCAGCTGTGGCAGTCGTAGAAATAGAACTCCGGAAACGCGCCGTTCGTCGCTAGCGTCGGGTTGGCGAACAGCGACAACGCGCGGTCGAGCGCCATGGCTTGCCCCACTGCCCAGACCCGGACGTTATTGGTCCGCCCCTTGCGCGCGGCATAATCGGCATCCTCATTGTGATGCGTCTGCAACGTCGAGAACAGGTCGAGTTCGAAGCTGATGCGCGGGTGCCCCGCCGCCATGATCCGGTGGGTGACGAACTGCCCGCCATCGCTGCTGCCGAAATGGCAGTCGAGGCAGACAGCCGCCTTCACGGCGGGGCGGTCGAGCGGAACCATGCCGCGCGACACATTGGCGGCGTGGGTACCGCCGATGGCATAGTGCGAGGCGATCCACGGTTGCGCGCCGCCATGGCAGGCCTCGCAGCCAACGCCGTCATTGGCGCGCCACAATCCGCCGCGCAGGTTCGCGGCAGGGTAGTCGGTGTGGCAGCCGAGGCATTCGGGCGCTGCCGTTGCCGCGCCGATACCGAGGCGCGCCGCAATCTGGCGTCCACGCGGTTCGTTCAACATAGCGAACGCCCGCGAGTGCGCGCCGCCCGGAGTCGAAGGTTCCTGCCAGCGTGCCAGTTCGTCCTGCCGCACGATTTTGCCGTCAGCAACCGGCCGTCCATGACACGTCGATCCCGCGCACGAGGCGACGCCGAGATGGACCGCATCACTAGGAAGGGCGGCGACCGCCGGGGCAGGGCGCGTGCCGATCAGCACCGCAACGACCGCCAGACACACGCACAGGGCCGACGCGACCAGCGCCGTGCGATGCCGTAATGACGCGACGATCAAATTCCGCACCGCTTACCCCCAAATCCGGCGGTCGTGCGCCGGACGCTGCTACTTGGCGGCGACCCCTTCTTATATCCTGGGTAGTCTAGCGACGCGAGCGGCGTCGGCAAGCGGCTAAGCAGCCAGCGAGCCGAGAAATTCGGACGCTTCGCGTTTCGCGGCTGCGGATGGATTGATGATGCGGTTTCGCATATAGGCCCGCAGCGCTTCATTGATGCTGCCCGCCTGATGCTTCGTAAACGCCTTCATCGACCTCCCTAGCGCACTTTCGGCCATCTCGATGACCTTATGGGCTGTGGCGCGCGCGAGCGCGGCCTCTTCTACGCTCAACGCCGCAGTGGGAATTTGGGCGTCGATCACGGACAGGTCAGGATGCGCCAACTGGTGCCCGACGAGATACACGACCTCAATGGCGACCGCGCGGGGCAGTCCTTTCAGGGAAGCAACGATATCAGCGGGGTTCATCAGGACTCGCTCCATACATCGAACAGTGTGCGGGGTAAATCGGCAACGATGTACTCCTGCGAAAGGATGCTTGCGCGCTGCGAAATTCCGACTTCCTGAGCCAATAACTCGACCTGAGCGTAGGGCAGGACAATGAACATGGGGTGAAATTCCGACCGGTCGGCCGTTTCGGCCGTCTCCTGTATGGCATCGCGTTGCGCTGCCGTAATCTGGCCTTGCCCGTATCGGCTCTGGGCACCGCGAACGATACCGGTGCGGTTCCGGTCGATAAGGTCGCTATGTCCCTCGCGCTTGGTGATATCGGCTTGAAAGCGCCGGTAGAGTGCCCAAGGATTCGACGAGTCCGGGTTGTATCCCATCGACCTGTCGAAGGGAGGCGCTGGTGCTGCCCAAATCCAGTGGAGACCGCCATAGTATCGCTCATTGATGTTGTAAGCGAGAGCGGAAACAGTCGAGTAAAGCGCCAGCAACAATAATTCCCCCTTGCTTTGCAGTAAGCAAAATCGCGCGGCGCGTGCAAGGGATGCCGGTAGCAAAGCATCACTGGTTTCTGCGGATCACCAGATTGCGGATTTCGGTCATGTCCTCCATCGCAAAGCGGATACCTTCGCGGCCGAGGCCGGAGTCCTTAACCCCGCCATAGGGCATGTTATCGACGCGGTAGCTGGGCACGTCGTTGATGACGACGCCGCCGACATCGAGCCGGTCCCACGCGTCGAACATCTTGAACAGGTCGCGCGTGAAAATGCCCGCCTGCAGCCCGAATTTGCTGTTGTTGACCTCGTCGAGCGCGGCATTGAAATCGGTGAACTTCGACAGGATCGCGACCGGGCCGAACGCTTCCTCGCGGTAGAGCTTGGTTGTGCGCGGCACATTTTCGAGCAACGTCGCGTCGAGCATCGCGCCGTCGCGCTTGCCGCCGCAGAGCAGCTTGGCGTCCTGCGAAACCGCTTCGGCAATCCACATGTCGAGGCGGCTGGCTTCCTTCACATCGATCATCGGGCCGATGAAGGTGTTGCGGTCTTTCGGGTCGCCGGACACAAGCGTCTTGGTTTTGGCAACGAGCATGTCGCGGAACCGGTCGTACACATCGGCGTGAATGATGATCCGCTGCACGCCGATACACGACTGGCCCGACTGGTAGAACGCACCGAAAATCACCCGTTCGAGCGCATCGTCGAGGTCGGCATCGTGATCGACAATTACCGCCGCATTGCCGCCGAGTTCGAGCACCACCTTCTTCTTGCCCGCCTTCGCCTTCAGCGCCCAACCCACATCGGGCGAGCCGGTGAAGCTCAGCAATTTCAGCCGGTCGTCCTCGGTGAAGAGGTCAGCCCCGTCGCGATGCGCTGGAAGGATCGAGAACGCGCCTTTCGGCAGGTTCGTCTCCGCCAACACCTCGCCCATGATGATTGCGCCCAGCGGCGTCCGGCTCGCGGGTTTCATTACGAACGGACAGCCGACCGCAATCGCGGGCGCGATCTTGTGCGCGGCCAGATTGAGCGGAAAGTTGAACGGCGAGATGAAACTGCACGGACCGATGGGCACGCGTTTCCAGATGCCCTGATACCCCTTGGCGCGTGGCGAAATGTCGAGCGGCTGGACTTCGCCCGTCATCCTCACCGACTCTTCCGCAGCGATACGGAATGTGTCGATCAGGCGGCCGACTTCGCCCTCGCTGTCCTTGATCGGCTTCCCGGCCTCGACGCACAGCGCATAAGCGAGCTCGTCGAAGCGCGCCTTGAACCGGTCGACGCAGTGCTGAAGCACCGCCTGCCGCTCATACGCCGCCATCCGCGCCATTGGTTCGGCGGCTTCGACGGCGGCGGCAATACCGGCGTCAATGGTCGCGGCATCGGCCTGCGCGCAGCGGAACGCGACCTCGCCGGTGAACTTGTCGGTGACGGCAAGGTCGGTGTTCGGCTGTTGTGCCTCATTGGCCAGGTAGAGGGGGTAGACTTCCTTGAGCATTCTTCTTCTTTCTTACCCTCTCCCTCTGGGGAGAGGGACAGCCGCGAAGCGGCAGGGTGAGGGAAATGTGTCCGAGGGAAGTTCCCTCACCCCGCCGCGCTTCGCGCGAGTCGACCCTCTCCCCAGAGGGAGAGGGTAGGTCAAACGGCCTTTGCCAATTCCTTGATATCCTTATTCAAAATCCGGTCGTTGTCCGAATAGTCGACCGGACAGTCGATCAGATGCACCCCCGGTGTCGCGCCGGTGTGCGCCAGCAGTTCGGCCAGATGCGCCGCACTTTCGACGCGATAGCCGTGCGCCCCGTATGCCTCCGCATATTTCACGAAATCCGGATTGCCATAGGTCAGCCCCCAATCGGCAAAGCCCATATTCGCCTGTTTCCAGCGGATCATGCCATAGCTGTTGTCGTTGAGGATCAGCACGGTGATATTGAGCTTCAACCGGACAGCGGTTTCCATTTCCTGCGAATTCATCATGAACCCGCCATCGCCGCAGATCGCCATGACCCGGCGGTCAGGGTAAACCATGCTCGACATCATCGCCGAGGGCAGCCCAGCGCCCATCGTCGCCAGCGCATTGTCGAGCAGCACCGTGTTGGGACGATAGGCCGTGTAGCCGCGCGCGAACCAGATTTTGTAAACGCCGTTGTCGAGGCAGATGATGCCGTCCTCGGGCATCGACTGGCGGACTTGCTCGACCAGATGCGGCGGATAGATCGGAAAGCGGGTGTCGCCTGAAATGCTCGCGGTGTGCGCGACTTCGGCGGCGCGCGCCTTCAGCATGAAGTCGGACTTCCACGGCCAGGGATCGACGCCCGGACCGTCGCCCAAAGCCTCCTTCATCTGCCAGATGGCATTGGCGATATCGCCGATCACCTCGATCTGCGGGAAATAGACCGGGTCGACTTCGGCGGTGCGCGTCGAGATGTGGATGACCTCGGCGCCGCCCGCCTTCATGAAGAACGGCGGCTTTTCGATGACGTCATGACCGATGTTGAGGATCAGGTCCGCCGCCTCGACCGCACGGTGGACGAAATCGCCCGCGCTGAGCGCCGCACAGCCGACGAACTTGGGGTGCCGTTCGTCGATCACACCCTTGCCGAGCTGCGTCGTCAGGAACGGGATGCCGGTCTTGTCGACGAACTCGAGCAGCATTTTCGATGTCATCGTCCGGTTCGCGCCGGCACCGATCACCAGCACCGGCGATTTCGCGGCCTTCAGCTTGGCGACCGCCGCCGCCACCGCTTTGGGGTCGGCGCTCGGTCGCCGCGCGACGCTGCGCGGGATCGGCACCGAGTCGGTCTGCTCGTCGGCGATATCTTCGGGCAGTTCGAGGTGGACCGCGCCGGGCTTTTCCTCCTCGGCCAGCCGGATCGCCTCGCGCACCCGGCTCGGGATATTGTCGGCACTCGCCATCTGATAGGTGTATTTGGTGATCGGCCCCATCATCGCGACCACGTCGAGAATCTGGAAGCGGCCCTGTTTCGACTTCTTGATCGGTTTCTGGCCGGTGATCATCATCATCGGCATGCCGCCCAGCTGGGCATAGGCCGCCGCCGTCACGAAATTGGTCGCGCCCGGCCCGAGCGTCGCCAGGCACACGCCGGTCTTGCCGGTATGCCGCCCATAGGTCGCGGCCATGAACCCCGCGCCTTGCTCGTGGCGCGTCAGGATCAGCTTGATCTTGGTCGAGCGCGACAGGCTGTCGAGGAAATCGAGATTCTCCTCGCCGGGCACGCCGAAGATATATTCGACGCCCTCGTCTTCGAGGCACTGGATGAACAGATCGGATGCTTTGGCCATGATGCGCGTATCCCCCGGGTGCGTGGCTGACGGCGACCGTTGCGGGTTGGCCCGCTTGGATGTGAGACTAGCGGGCGAAAACGGGCAGGTCGAGCGGTCAATACCCCAGCTGCAAATCCACACCGTGCTCCAGCGGTTCACCCCGGTGCCAGCGCTCGAGATTGGCGAGGAAGCGGTCGGCCCCGCGCAGGAACATCTTCTCCTGCGCCTGCCCCGACAAATGCATCGTGATGTGCGCGTTGGGCAGCGACCATAATTGGTGTTCGGGCGGCAGCGGCTCGGGCGTCGTCACATCGAGGAAAGCCCCACCGATGCGCTTTGCCGCCAGTGCCTCGACCAGCGAGTCCTGATCGACAACGCTGCCGCGCGCGATGTTGAGCAGCACCGCACCGGGCTTCATCGCGGCAATGGCCGCGGCGTCCATCATGCCGTCGGTCTCGGGCGTGGCGGGCACCGCAAGGATCACCCAGTCGAACTCGCCGAGGCGCGGCCGCCAGTCGTCCGGACCCAGCATATCCGGCCCCGGCGAGCGCCGCACCACGCTGACCTCGATCCCGAATGCCGTCAGGCGCGGGAGGAGCAGTTGGCCGATCGCGCCATAGCCGAGCAGCAACGCCCTGGTCCCCGCGAGTTCAACCTTCGACGGCGGGTTCTGCAGCCACTCATGCCGGTCCTGCGCGCGCACGACCTCGCGGTACCCCTTGGCGATGCTGAGCATCCCCATAACGACATATTCGGCGATCCCGACCGCATTGGTCCCCGCGCCATTGGTCAGCACCGCGCCTTGCCGCGCGAGCTGGTCGAGCGGGATGCCATCGACCCCGGCGTAGAGCGTGTGCAGCCAACGCATCGCGGTCGCATGGCCGATGGCCGCCGCCATGTCGGGCTTTTCGTAGAAATCGAACCAGCCGATCTCGGCATCGGCGGCCAGCGCAATGGCCTCGTCCTTGGTCGCAAACCAGCGCGGGGTGAGCCAGTCGGGCAGGCGCGATTCGATGAGCGGACGGACGAGGGCGGGGAGCGTGGCGAAGGTCATAGTGTGTCCTAGCGTCGCTTGACCTGGAGTGCGAACATCGGCCGACCGCAGGTCGTAAATCTCCTTCTTTCTCTTCCTTCGTGTCTTCGTGAGCTTCGTGTGAACGAAAGGCTCCCGATGGGCATGTGCAACCCTGCGACTAGAGAAAGGGGTTTCACACGAAGCTCACGAAGGCACAAAGGAGAAGGGAAGAAGGGGGAAGGCCTGCGGCGCTTGGTCAGAGCTCGATCTTCCAGTCCCACTCGAACGAGGGATCGCCGTCCATCACCTCGACTCCGGCAGCGGCGAGTTCGTCGCGGATGCGGTCGGAGGTGGCGAAATCCTTCGCCACGCGCGCGGCCTTGCGTTCGTCGAGGCGGGCTTCGATTTCGGGTTCGGTGAGGGTAGCGGAGGTGGGGCGGATGCGGAGAGCAACACGAGACAAAGTCGCGTTCTCTAAGTTCAGCCCCAGCGCCTCATCCATGCACTCGACAACAGCAAACCTTTCTGAAGCATTGGCACCCTTCAGCCCGAGAACTTTTTCGACCAGTGTGAGTGCGACCGCTGAATTTAGATCATCGGAGAGCGCGGTCTCGAATTCTTTCACGATGTCCTTGAGACGCTGATTTGTAATGTCGGCAGCTCGGAGCAAAAAGGTGGAGTCGAGTGCTTGAACATTCGACGTTGCGGCTAGGTGATGGGCGAGACTTTCTACCTCTTGGTAGAGGTTTGAAGCTCCCATCACCATCCGCTTCAACCGCACCTGCGCCGCCAGCAGATTCTCCCAGCTGAACTCCAGCTCGCTCCGGTAATGCGCCTGCAGACACATCAGCCGGTACGACAGCGGATGAAACCCGCGATCCACCAGCGCCTGCAGCCGCAGAAACTCTCCGCTCGACTTCGACATTTTTCCCGTGCGGTCGATCAGGAAGTTATTGTGCATCCACAGCCGCGCGCCGGTCTGGTCGCCTTCGCAATACCCCTCATGCGCCTGGTTCTGCGCGATTTCGCAGGGGTGGTGGATTTCGCGGTGATCGATGCCGCCGGTGTGGATGTCGAACGGAAACCCGAGCAGCGCACCCGACATCACCGAGCATTCGAGGTGCCAGCCCGGCGCGCCGCGACCCCAGGGTGAGTCCCATTCCATCTGGCGCGTTTCCCCCGGCGGCGTCGTGCGCCAGATCGCGAAGTCGAGCGGGCTGCGCTTGCCCGCGACCGCTTCGATCCGGCTCTCGCCCTGATCGGTATGCGCCCGCGCCAGCCGCCCGTAATCGGGCACCGTCGAGACATCGAAATACAGCCCGCTGTCGAGCCGGTAGCAATGCTTCGCCTCGATCGATTGTGCCCATTCGATCATCTGCGGAACATAGTCGGTGGCGCGCGGATGTTGCGGCTTGCGGACGTTCAGGCGCTCAAGGTCGTTCTCGAAATCGGCCTGATAGAATGCGGCAATGTCCCACGCGCTTTTGCCCGCCGCGCTCGCCGCCTTCTCCATCTTGTCGTCGCCCGCATCGGCGTCGCTGGTCAGATGGCCGACATCGGTGATGTTGATGACATGCTTCAGGTCGTACCCCTTGAAGCTCAGCACCCGCCCCAGCGTGTCGGCAAACACATAGGCGCGCATGTTGCCGATATGCTGGTAGTTATAGACCGTCGGCCCGCAGGTGTAGACGCGCGCCTCGCCCTCGCGGATGGGGCGGAATTCCTCGACCTCGCGGGTCAGCGAATTGAACAGGCGCAGTGGGGTGGTCATGCCGCGCGCCTTCGTTCAGCCTCGCGTGCCCGTCAACCTTGCGCGCTTCACGCCGGGCATTTCTCCTTCGCCGGGTCGCACTTCGGCTTGGTGTCGTCGACCGACCACAGATCGTCGTTGCCCGCGCCCGTCACCGGTTCGTCGATCAGCGGCTCGTCGCCCGGTGTCACATAATCCTTGAGCTGGATCAGCGCGAGCGGCAGCAGGTTGCCGACCGAGCCCTCGCCGAAATCGCCCAGCAGGATGTCTCGGATCGGGTCGTTCGGCACGACGCGGCACCCGCTGCCGCCGGTGATCGTGCAGCCGTTGACGGTCGAGGTGGTGTCGAACAGGCGGGGGGCTGCGGCGAGTTGTTCCGCGGTCAACACGCCGCTCGCCGGAACCTGGAAGATGTCGCTGGCCTGTGCATCGACGCTCCGGATTTTGATCAACGGAATGTCATCGAGACCCGTCACAAACCCGCCAACCGTCGGCGCGCCGAGCGGTGTCGTTGCCCCGACCTGTCGCCCGTTGATCGCGATCCGCACTGGATTGGAGCCGCCCTGAACGATTGTGAACCCGCCCGTACCGACAGTGTAGCCGCGCCGCCCGCTGTAATCGCGGTTCGCCGCTGTCGTTGCCGCGCCGGTATTCTGGATGATCAATGTCGAGTTGAGCAGGGTCGCGCGGATGCCGCCGGCTTGCAGATAACCGCCGTCATCGACCGCGCCATCGTTCTTGCCCGCGCGGTCGCTGATCGCCGACAGGGTCGATGCTGCCCCGAAATCTGCCAGCGCCGCGCTGGACGACGCGACGATATTGCGGCTGGTCAGGTCGAGTGTACCGGCGAGGCCTGCTGTACCGCCCAACGCAATCCGCCCCGCATCGAGTACCTCGATCGCCTCGTCGCCCCGGATCGCGAAGGTCTGGCCGCTGCCCACACCGGTGAAGCCGACCGCGCCGATCATCCGGACCTTGCCCCCGTTGGAGATCGAGAAAGTGCCTTGCGCGCCGAGATTGGTATTGGCGCCGAAGGTGAAGGCGTCGATCACGACATCGGGCGTGCGCGTCGAGTTGAATGCCGTGGACGCGGTGCCGATAACCGGCGCGACAATGGCGATATTGTTCGCAAACAGCCGCCCGGTTTCCGCCGCCGACAGGCTATAGCCTGAGCCGCCGGTGCCACCGATAAAGGTCCGGTTCTGCGTCGAATTGTTGGTCAGCGTCAGTTGCGTCGTCGTGCCGAGCGTGCCGAGCCGCCCGTTCGCGCCGATCACGATGTCGGGCGAGGCGACAGCAACGGTCGCGCCGGTGGCGACCCCGTTGACCGTCGCGACGCCGCCGCTGGCGAGCGTCAGTGCGCCCGATGCAGTCGCAGGACCGACGGTCAGCGCGCCTGCTGTCGTGACATCGGCGTTTCCGGCGGTCGCGGTCAGTTGGTCGAAGGCCAAAGCGCCCGTCGAACGGATCGACACCGACCGCCCGGTCGCCGTGACCGCGCCAGTCGACCGCAAATCGGTCCCGACCGAGATCGCGCCGTTCACGGCCGACAGCACGGTTACGCCGTTGGTGGCCAGTGTCGGCAAGGTTATCCCGGTGTCGCCCTGCACGATGTTGGGCGCACCGCTGGCCGAGGTCACCAAAGTGCCCGTGATCGCCCGCGGCGTCTGCATCTGGAAGGTGCCGCCCGCTGTCACTGTGCCGAAGCCGATATTGCCGCCCGCGCTGACGCCGACGAGCCCGCCCGCCGTCGCGCGGGTGAAAGTGAGGGTGCCGCCGCCCGCGCCGATCAGGATGCGTCCGCCCGCGTCGAGCGTCGTGAGCACATCGTTGCCCGCTTGTCCGCTGACATTTAGATTTCCGCCCGCCCGCAACGCGCCGCTGCTGATCGACCCCGAGGTCTGGGCAATCAATTGGAGATCGCCGCCTGTGCTGGTCGCCGACGCGACGGTCAGGCCGAGATCCCCTAACAGGTTGACCGCGCCGGGCGCATTGACCGCACCCGTCGCCAGCGTTCCCCGGCTGGATGCAGTGACGGTCGCGCCGGTCAGCGTGCCCGTTCGAATGGTGTCTGTCGGATCGAAATTTATATAATTCAGCGCGCCGCCTGCTTGGCCATTGGCCGTGTTTATCGAGCCGCCCTGAATATCGAGCGTCGTCCCCGCCGTGGAATTGCCGCCGGTAATCGGCCCTGAGCTGCGGATGACCGTGCCGAAGCGCGATGTCGTCGATGTAAAGGTGATCGGCTGCGATGCGGCGTACAATATCGTGCCTGCCGAATTGGCGGTGCCGGTCGCAATCCGGTTGAGCTGCAGGTTGATCGTGCTGCCATCGTCTTCGTTGTCTGGCCCCAGTCCGGTCGTCAGCAAATTGCCCGTCGTAATCGCATTGCCCGTGGCGATGATGTCATCCCCGGCGGTCATGTTGCCTGTCGTCATAACGGCTGGCCCGGGGCCGCCGAACAGGCGGATGTCTTCGACGGCCGTGACGCTGCCTGTCGTCAAATTCCCAGTCGCGTTGGCGATCAGGTTCCTTGCGGTGACGGTGCCAAGAGCCAGCGATCCTGCCGCCGTAAGCGTCGCATTGCCGCCTGCCTGCAACGTGCCGAAGTTGAGATTGCGTCCCGCCGTTGTGGTGACAGCGCCAGTGGCCACGACGCTTGTGCCGACCGCGTCATCGCCCGCGTTCAGCGCCACCGTGCTGGCCGAATTGATCGTGTTGAAGATCACGCCCTGTCCGGAGGTGATCGCCACGCTGCCGCCGTTGACGGCCTGCAAGTTTGTTTGCCCGGCATCGATCGTCAGGTCGCGGGTGGCGGCAATCGTCCCCGTCGCCATCGCCATACCGGTGGTCACGATCCGCAGGTCGCGCGGCGCGGTCAGCGCGCCCGCCTGAAGCGATTGCGCGGTCAGGACGATGTCGCGTCCCGCCGTCACCGCGCCGGGGGTCAGCACCGTACCCGCACCTAGAATAACATCGCCGCTGGACTGCACGGTCGCCGCCGTCAGCCCCGTTCCCGCCGCAACATCGACGTCGCCCGCTGTCGCGGTCAGCACACCCCCGGTCAGCGCCCCGGTCGAGCGCAGGAACAGCGATCGGCCGCTGGCCGTGAAAAGGCCGGCCGACTGGAGGTTGGTCGCCACGCTGATTGCGCCATTGGCGGCGCTCAACGTCGTCGTCCCGCCCGATACGATGGTCGGCACGGTAATACCGGTCGCGCCGGTGATCGACACCGGGCCGTTCGTGGCGGTCGCGCTGGTGCCTGTCGCGGCTCCGGCGGCATTAACCGTGAACGATGTGCCCGCCGTTGCCGTGCCGAAGGCGACATTGCCGCCGGTGCTGGCCAGCGCCACCGACCCCGTTGCCTGCGGTGTCGCAATCGTCAGCGCGCCGACGCTCGATACGTCGAGATTGCCCGCGGTCGCGCTGAGCGTGTTGAAGCTCAACGCGCCGAGCGAGCGGAGGAAGATGGATTGTCCGGTTGCCAATGCCGTGCCGCCGGGTTGCAGGTTGGTTGCCACCGTGACCGCGCCATTGACCGCGCTCAGGCTGACGGTACCGCCCGACACGACGGTCGGCATCATCACGCCGGTCGCGCCGTTCAGGGTCAACGGGCCGGTCGTTGCCGTGGCGCTGGTGCCGGCAATCGTTCCCGGCGATGTCACCGCCAGCGACGTTCCTGCCGTCGCCGCCCCCAGGGCGACATTGCCGCCGGTGCTGGCGAGCGTGATCGACCCGCTCGCCTGAGGTGTGACCAGCGACAGCGCGCCTGCCGTCGAGACATCGAGATTGCCTGCCGTCGCAGTCAGCGCGCCGAAAGCCAATGCGCCGGTGCTGCGGATGAAGGCGGAACGCGCGCTCGCGGTGACCAGTCCGGCGGACTGGAGATTGGTGGCAACCGTAATCGCGCCATTGGCCGCCGTCAGTGCGGTCGTGCCGCCCGACACGATTGTCGGGATCGTGACGCCGGTCGTACCGCTGATCGACACCGGTCCCGCCGTGCCCGTTGCGCTGGTGCCCGTCGCGGTTCCGGCGGCATCGACTGTGAACGATGTTCCCGCAGTTGCCGTGCCGAACGCGACATTGCCGCCGCTGCTCGCCAGCGACACCGATCCGGTCGCCTGCGGCGTTGTCACCGACAGTGCGCCGACGGTCGCAACATCGAGGTTCCCGGCGGTGGCGTTGAGATTGCTGAAGGTCAACGCACCGAGCGAGCGGAGGAAGATCGATTGTCCGGTTGCCGTCGCCGTGCCGCCGGGTTGCAGGTTGGATGCGACGGTCACCGCACCGTTGGTCGCGACCAGACCGATGGCGCCGCCTGCCACGACGGTCGGGACTGTGATGCCCGTCGGCCCGACCAGACTCAGCGTTCCCGTGGTTGCGGTGGCGCTGGTCCCCGTAATCTTGGTGCCCGCTGCTGCCAAGGCTCCCCCGGCGACGACGGTGCCAAAAACGGTCGTCCCGCCAGTTCCGTTCAGCAACAAATTTGTCGCCGCATTGGCGTCGCCGCCCGCAATCGCCAGACCCGAAGTCGTGATCGCGGCGCGCGAGAACAAATTGGTGAAGCGCACCGTCCCTGCAGGCGCGGTCAGCGTGATGCCGTTCGGGCGCGTCGCCAGCGCTATACCCGACGTGCCGAGCCGCACATCGCCTGCGGTCGAGCTGAGCAGGACCTGCCCGGTCGCGCTCGTCCCCGCGTCCGCAATGTCGACGCCGGCATTGGCACGAATGTCGATGTTTCCCGCACCGGCAAAGGCGCGCTCGCCGACGATGAACGTGCCCGTCGTCGTGATTTCGGGCGTGTACGAACTCGCCCCCTGATAACCGCGCAGCAGGCCCGTTGTGTCGAGCGTGCGGAAGCGGACGCTATTGGTCGTCGCGAGCAATCCGCTGCCCAATTCGATTCCGCCGGTCGAGATGACCGATGAATCGACTCCTCCCAGCGTGCGCTGACCGACCAGCCTCACCGTGCCGCCGCGCAATGTGACCGACCCGGTGTGAATCTGGTCGCGTCCTGCCTGCAGCTGGACGCTCGGCCCGGTAACGGTGCTTGCCGTTCCTGGCGCGACGCCGGTGTGCCCGACCAATATGTCGTTGCCGTAACCGAACACCCCGGTCGACCCGACGATGCCGCCCGCGGCGCCTGCCGCACTGAGTGTCAGCGTGCCGAGCGTGCCGAGATCGATACCGGTGGTATTTGCGGTCGTGACAATCGGGGCATTGTCCGCCGTCAGCGTGATCGACCCGCTCGCCGCGCCGCTCCCCGACACACCCGCGCGCGCGAAGAGATTGGCAAAGGTCAATGTCTGACCTGCGCCGATATTGGCCACAGTGATCGCCCCTGCAGTCGCGTTGGGCAGGCCCGCCGAGATTTGCCCCGAGGCATCCAGCGTCGTTACACCGGCGGTCAGCGACCCGGCTTGTAACGCTGCTCCGGTTGTGGACCGGACGTTTATCGTCCCGCCGGTGCCACCCAGCGTCGTTCCCGAAAATCCTCTGGCATCGACAGAAAGACCGTCGGGCAGGACAAGCGTACCGCCCAGCGCCAAGACATCGACCGTGCCGCCGGTGCCGAGCGCAGGGGTATTCGTGCTGCCGCCGGTGCCATAGGCCGAAATCGGTGTCACGCCCGCACCAGTGACGACCGTGATGCTGCCGCCGTTGCGCGCGGCCAAGGTCGCGGTGCCGCCGAAGCTCGCGCCTGCGCGATCATTGGGGATGTTGAAATCGCGCGCGAGTGCGTGCGCCCGCATGTCGAGCCTATGCAGCGTCATCGTGCCGCCGTCGGCGTTGACCAGCACTGTTCCGGCACGCTGGCTCGAAGTCGGGGCTCCCAGAACGGTGTCGAGAAAAACAACGCTGGCGGTTACCAGAACCGGTGGCTTGGGCGCGCTGGGCGCTGTCGCGTCCGTCGTTATTGTGCCGCCGTTGGTCGCCGTCAGACGCGCGGTTCCAGCGATTACGGCACCGCCTGCAGCGGGTACTCCGACCCGTGGCCCTGCCTTTACGGCATCGGCGTCGATGCTCATGCCATTGCCGCCGTTGGCTCCGACCGACAAGATGCCCGCACCACTGACATCCACGGCGGCAAGACCGCTACCGGCGGTGGCGCCGGCAGTGCCGCCTGTGCTCGCCCCTGCCTGTCTTTCACGCGATGCCAGAAACAGCGAGTCGGTATTGTATCGACCGCCGGTCACCAAAACGCGCGCGGTGCCGGCCGAAGCCACACCCGCCAGACCCGTGGTGGCATCGCCGCCGGTGGCGGACGCATCGAGGGTCAGTTCGGTCGAGTTCATCGTGCCGCTGTTGATCGTCAGCAAGGCATTGCCGCCAGTGGCGTTGCCGCCGCCGATGCTGGGAAACTGCCCCCCGACACTACCGGTTGCCGAGAGCTGGTTCCCGAACCCGTTCAGGTTGAGCACCGTGGGGGTGGTGCCCGCGTTAAGCGTGATCGACGCGGTGCCGCCAATGCCGTTGCCGCTGAGGATCGGGCCACCGCCGCCAACGCCGTCCGCTGACAGCGACAGCGTGTCGCCGAACGTGACCGTGCCGCCATTGATCGCGATGCTCGATTGCCCGCCCGTGGCATTGCCGCCCGTACCGACCGGGTCGTCCTTGCCGAATGCGGTCGCATTGAGGAAGGTTTGTCCCGCGACCGTCAGCGTCCCGTCGTTGACAGTGATTCCGGTTGCCCCGCCTTGCCCGGGTTGCCCCGAACCCATGAGCAGGTTTCCGCCAACGGTCATCGTCTGCCCGGCATCGATGCGCACTTGGGTGCTGACCGCGCTGGCGAGGCTGACGTTGCTGGTAAATGTCAGCGGTGCACCCCCCGCCGGGGCAGCAACGATATTCGTCGCCTGCGCATTGACCTCAGACCGGAACAGGCCGCTGCCGATGTTCAGATTGGCGGCTGTAGTGCTCGAATTGCCGCCGATGTTGCCGAACACCACGTTCTGACCCGCGGACAGCACGATCGTCCCGTTTTGTACGGTCGCGGTCGCGGCGGGCGTGTAACCGACCGTCCCGCCGACCAGCATCGTGATCGCAGTGTTTTTGGGCATGGCGGCCATGGCGATTGTGCCATTGCCCGCTGGCCCGGTGGTGGTTCCGGTGTGCGTCAACGCATTGGCGACACCCGTACCGGTCAGGAACGAAATGTTGAAAAATCCGCCGTTCAGCTCAAGGTCGACCTGTTCGGCGGCGGCATAGGCAGTCGAGCCGTTGACCGTCGCCGTGCCGCCCATCGTCACTTGGGGGGCGACCACGCCGAAATAGCTGCCCGCGCGCGTCAGATTGATCTGCGCGCCGGGCTGGATAGTGACCGCCGAGGTCGAATTGGACGCTCCCCGGAACCGGATCGCGCCGGTTCCTGAAAACAGCCCACCCGTTGCGTCGATGTCGTTCGCGGTCAGGATCAGATTGCCGACGTTGAAGATCGACGTCGGCCCCGCGATGATGCCGCCCGGCGAGTAGAACCATACCGAACCGCCGCGCTGCGCGGGCAAGCCTGCCACAGGCGTGACCTGACTCGTCACCGTGCCATTGAATGAAATCGGCCGGTTCGTGCTGGGCAGTATGCGGTTGAGGACGACATAATCGGTCAGACCGGGGGCACCATCGAACAGTGCTTCGCGCCCGCTCGGCAGAAAATTGATCGGCAAGGGGGAGGGCGGCAATACGCCCGGCCCGGTTTCGGGATTCCAGTTGATGATCGCTTGCGGCGTACGGACGGTGATCGTGTCCTTGACCGGAGTCCGCGCAATCACGACTTCCGCAGGGTTGAACGTCGCATCGCCCTGCAGCGCGCGATCTGCATAGGTTTGCCCGAACACCGGTGCCGCCAGAAGCCCGAAGGCACAGGTCGCGAGCAACCGGCAGCGGAGCGGCGAAGCGATCATGGGGAACCTCATGGCTTTCATGGCCGGTCGAGCGGGAACAGGCGGGTGGTGAGCGACACCAGCAAGCGGGTATCGCCCCGTGCGGTCTGCAGTCCGGCGGCAGCGAACGGCACCGCGACTCCCGCGTCGAACAGGAACCGGTCGCCAAAGGCGACGCGGACGCCGCCGCCTGCCGATTGCAGCTTTTGCGGATCGCTGAGGCCCGGCAGCGGGTCGTGGTTCCACACCCAGGCCGCATCGACAAAGGCATAGCCCTGAAAGGCAAAACCCTTGCGCGAAGAGGGGATCAGACTGCCCGCGAACACTTCGCCGCGCACGCCGACGCCCGAATCGCCGATCAGCGTGCCGGGATCGAACCCGCGCCCGACCGTGTAGTTGCCCGCCGAGAATTGCTCGTAGCTGAGCAAGGTCGAAGGGGAATATTGTACGCGTGGCGACAGGCTGAACCCGATGATCGGTATCGGCCGGAATTCGAAAGTGGCACCGGCGCGGACGACGAAACCGCTCGGGTCGGCGGTCAGCCGGCTCGGCGGTACCGCGCCGCCCGCCACACAGGCCGCTGCATTGCTCCGGCAGTCCGGGCTCGCGCCCAAGGCGTCGAGTCCGTGGCGCAGCTCCAGCGACGCACCGACGCGCCAGCGCGGTTCGCCGATCGAATAGCCGGTCGTCGATACCACGCTTTTGGGGTCGAAGGCGTCATAGTCGAGCTTCACGAACGGCACGCGCAGCCAGTCGCGGGTAAACGGGATACCGTTGAAACTGCTCGACTGGTTGACGAAATCGATCCCACCGCCGAGGTTCAGATTGAACGTCTGGCGGCGAATGACCGGATAGGTCGCACGCACGGTCGCGACCAGCGTTTCGGACTTGAGCGAAATCCCTGCGCCGAGGGTCGGGCGGGTCAACGCATAGCTGACATCGGCCCCGAGCGTAAGCCCTTCGCCGCCGACGCGGATCTCCTGACCGACCTGCACGACCTGTTGCTCGCGGAAATCATGGGTGCTGAACACGCCGAGCGTCGTGCGGTCGCCGAGGCCGAAAATGCCGTTAAACCGCGCCTGCAAGATGCCGCCGCCGCGCCCGACCTCCTGCGATCCGTAGTTCTGGACCGCGAAATCGACTTCGACCGGCGTGCGGACGACCTGCACTTCGCCGATGACTTCGCCCGGCACCGTGCCTGCGGGCCGCAATGTCAGGCGGATGTCGTAACCGGGCAGGTCGCGCGCGAGCAGCAAATAGCGCTCGGCAAAGCGGATGTTGAAGACGGGTTGATCCTGCAGCGCCTTCAGATAGCGGCCGATGATCCCTTCGGACTTGCCCGCCGCCCCCCGCACCTGGAACCCGGCGAGCTTTGCCAGCAGCACGTCGAAATTGACGACACCGCCCTCGATGCGCTGCGGCGGCACCTGGACGGCGGCGAGATAGCCCGCCTGACGCAGGGTCGTCGCGGCCCGGTCGCGGATTTCGCAAACGGTCGCAATCGGGACTTTCTGTCCGGCATAACCGCTCCAGCTGCCGCGTAACGTATCTGCCGAAATCGTGCCCAGACCCGAGAAGCGCACCTCGCGCAAATCGACCGTGATGTCCTTGTAGGCGGCATCGGCGAGCGGGCAGGGTGCGCGCTCGACTTCACCGTCGATGGCCAGGCGGTTGTTCGACGGCACGCGCGGCAACACCGGCGCGCGTTCGATCTCTTCGCGCGTCGGCTGGCCGGCCACGCCCTGCGCGCCCGCAACCGACGGCAGCATCGCCGCGCCTATCAACACTATGCCGAACACCACCCGTCGCATGGCTTCCCCTTGCCACTCGGTACCTTGTACCCGGACCGGCTGCCCGATTGGCAGTCCGTTCCCCGATGCAACCTTGAGGGCGGAAGGGCTATCAGCCCGCCGCGAGCGCGGCAAGGCGTGTCAGCCGCTGTTTACCGCGGTTTTTCCCGCCTCGACCAGCGCGTCGAGCTGCGCGGTGCAGCCCTTTCCGATCAGCGCCCCCGCCACCGCATCGGGTGCATCGCTGGCAGCGGCGAACGCCGCGAGACGGATCGTGGTAGGTGTGGCCAGCCCGGGGCCGGAAATGCGGTATTCGCCGTCTGCCATGAGCGGCATATCGGCAGCAGGCCAGGTCTTCACCGCCTGTCCCGCCGAAAAGGCGAGCGGTACCGATTTGCCCATATGGCTGAGCGTCATCACCACCGGTTTGGTCATGTCGGCGCGCCACAAAGTCGCGGTGGCCATGTCTTTCAGGCAGACCGTCCCGCTTTTGGACAGGTCGATATACCAAAGGCTCGCGACACGGGGCGCACCGATGTTTGTCCCACGCACTGCCCCGGTGCGGACCTGCCGCGTCCCCGAATTGCCGATCAGCGCCGTGAAGGCCGACGCGGTCGCCGCACCGCGCACATTGCTGCCGATGTCGAAATTGCCCGCACCCGCCAGCGTCCGCGTGCCCTTGGCATCGAGCAGCACCAGCGTATCGCCCGCCTTCAGCGCGACGCGCGATCCGTCGGACAGCGATTTGCCGACTGGATAAGCCTTGGCCGAAGGCCCGCTCGACCGGATGACGATGGTTCCCGCGAGCGCCGCCGACGCAGCGCCCAGCGCCAGCGCGGATGCGGAAATCTTGGTGACCCTAATCCAGGACAAAATACCCTCCCTCGGTTCGGTTGCCCAGTCGATACACCAAGTTACGCATCGCTGCATCATTCGGATGCAAGTCGGCAAAGGCGCGGACTTCGAGGATGGCTGCCTGGTCCCCCCGCTGTGCGCGCGCAATCGAGTCTGCCAGAGTCGCCAGCGTTGCGGCATCGGCCGTCGACGGCTCGACGATATCGACCGGCGTTGCCCGTCCGCGCAATTCGACGGTCCCCAGCGCGCGGAACCCCGACAGGCCCGACCGTTCGGCGGCATCGCGGCTGATCAGCACCGACGTGCCCAACTGCTTGTTCGCGCCCTCCAGCCGCGCCGCCGTGTTCATCGCATCGCCCAGGGCGGTGTACTGGATGCGGCCTTCGCCCCCGAAATTGCCGACGATGACCTCACCGAAATGCAGCCCGACGCGCGTCCGACCGATGGCCGGGACGCCGTCGGGCACGGTCTTGCGGAACGTCTCGCCGGCTGCATGCATCGCGATGGCAGCCTTGACCGCGCGCGCGCCGTCGTCGGGCCGTGCGATCGGTGCGCCCCAGAAGGCGACCACCGCATCGCCGACGAATTTGTCGATCGTGCCGCCATGCGCCAGCACCACCTCGCTCAGCGTTTCGAGATAGCGGTTGAGCAGCGAGGCGACGACATCGGGGTCGATGGCGTGGCTCAGCTTGGTAAAGCCCTCCAGATCGCTGAACACGATGAACAATTCGCGCTTCTCGCCCTTTAGCGACAGCCCCTCGGGGTCGCGCAAAATCTGCGCGGCAATGTCGCGCGGCAGGTATTTGCCGAGTGCCGACTGGGCGAAGCGGCGCTGCTCGGCACTGATAGCGCGCACCGCCGTGCCCATGGCGAGAAATGCCACGATCCACCCGCTGCCCCAGCCGAAGACCGGCAGCCCATAGGTGTCGATCATCTGCTGGTGGAGATAGAAGGGGAGCGCCCCGATCAGCCCCAGCTGCGCGAAGAGGAGCAGGAGAAGCGAGAACGGTCTTAACGAACCGAGCGCCGTGACGGCGCCTGCTATGGCCGCAACGATAGCGGCGGCCCACAGCACCCAGTCCGGCACTGCGCGATAGGTGCGTCCGTCAAGCTGCTGGGCCAGCATCTGGGCGAAGGCATCGACCCCCCACATCGGCTCGCGGGTGATGCGCGTGATCGGGGTGGCAAACAGGTCGATATCCTGGATATGTCCGCCGATCAGGACATATTTCCCCGCGATCTGGTCGCGGAACAGCGCCGATGCCTCGGGGCTGGCGGCGAGGGCGTCGTCCGCCAGGACATGGATCGGAATGGCGTTGAACAACGGACGGTCTTCGGTCGTCGCCCGACGCCATGCCACGCTTTGTCCCAGATGCGCGCTGCTGGTCGGCACGCTCGCGCTCGCCTGCGGCAACAAGGGAGGAAGGCTGGCTTCGCGCTGGGGCCAGCGGCGCAGCACGTTTCCGCTGTCGGACTCCAGCCGGATGCTCGCCGGCCCGACATTTCCCGGTTTCAACCGGCCGATGAACCCCTCGAGAAATTGTTGCTGCTCATAGGTAATCTTGGCCCCGTTTGTGTCGTTCGACGCATAGGCAAGCCAGGTCGGCGTCCGCATCGACCGGAAGGCCTCTACGAGAACCGGATCCTCGGGTTGCGGCTGGTCGACGAGCACGTCGATCCCGATCGACTTTGCCCCCATTGTGTCGATGCGCCGCAGCGCCTTGGCGAGTACAGTGCGATCGACCGGCGACCGCTTGCCCGTGAGGCTGAGCGTGTCGTCGTCGTACGCGACGATCACGATGCGGGGATCGGTTTCCACCCGGAGCGTCGTCAGTGCACTACGCAGGTCATAAAGGGCCGCCTCGGCATCCTGCGCGAACACGATTTGCCAGCTGAACCGTGCCAGCAGGACCGCCAGCACCAGCATCACCAGTGTCGCGGCGAGACGCAGCTTCCCCAACTGGCGCAGGACAAAGCCTGCGCGACGTGCAACGCCGCTCCAGCCGTGCATGCTCAGCGCGCGGACAACAGCCGCTGGGCACCGTCCCCGACGACCGCAAAGCCCGCCCAGTAATAGGGGTGAGAGGTCGCCGCTTCGTCCATCAGCGTCGCCTGCGCGCCCATCAGCGCCTCACCGACACTGGCGGTGCTACCGCCCTTGAACAGCCCTGAAATCAGGCGTTCGGTGGCGTTGAAATCGTCGGGCGCGGGCCAGTGACTGGCGAGCACCGAGCGCCCGCCTGCACCGATAAACGCGCGGACCAACCCGTCGAGCGCATTGCCGCCGCCGCTGGTGATCCCGGCCGCGCGAGTCGCCGCCACCGTCGCCGTGCCTGCCGTGTCGCACGCCGACAGGATGACGAGGTCCGCATCGATCTTGAGCGCATAGATCTCGCCGAAATCGAGCAGGCCGTCCGATGCGCTGGGTGCGAACGAGGTCAGCAGGGCAGGGCGCGCGGGGCATTCGGGGCGCGGTGCGGTGACCAGTCCGTGGGTCGCGAAATGCAGGATGCGGTAGTTGGCGAGGTCGGCGCGTGCCTTTACCGCGCTATCGGTGAAATCGGCACCGGTCACGATCTGGCTACCGCCGGTCGCGGCGGCTGCCGTCCGCAACTCAGCCGCGGAGACCGGCTTGCTCCATTCGGCAACCGGCCAGTTGCAATCGACGGCACCTGCACCGCCCAGCGAGCGTGTTGCCGACGCCTGAATCAGGCCCGCCACCGGCGCATTCTGGCCGAAGCCGAGGTATTGGGCGGTGGCTGCCGATTGCGGCAAAGCGCGCACATCGCGGAACGCGCGCGCGGCCACGGCGGTGCTGACCATTGTCGTGCGCCCCAGCCATTTGGTGCCGGTGAAATCGAACTGGTCGGCATTGGCATCGGCCGTGCGCGCCTTGTATTGCGCCACGCTCGCCGCATCGGTGACCAGCAGGTCGAGCGGCAGCCGCAGCATCGCGCCGTCGGGCTCGAAAATCAGGTGCTTCACATTCGGCAGCTGAGCCGCCGTCGGCCCCGCCAGCGCGACATACAGGTCGTGCGCGGCGGCCACGTCGAAGGGATAGGTATTGAGCTGGCCGTTCTCGTTGGTGACGATGGTTTCGCGTAACGACGTTACCGCGACATCGAGCTGGTCGGGCGACAGCGCGACCCGCCATGCCTGGGCGCCTTCGGGTCGCGCCAAAATGGCAAACACGCCCCGTCCGGCGACGGTCAGTTTCAGATAGGCCTCGCCCGGCTTGAGCGTGGATTTCAGCTCGCCAAGCGTCAGCGCATTCGGCGTCAGCGCGCGATATTGCGGGAATGCCGCAAGTTCGCTCTGCGTTGCAATCTGCTCGGTCGCATACTGCGCTAGGTCGGCGTTCAGCGCGGCAATGGCCTGACGGATGTCGGCGCTCTGCTGGGGCGCGGCCACAAGGTTGGCGAGTTCGATCCGGGTCCGTTCGATATCGCGTTCCAGCGTGCGTGCCTGTCGGAACAGGCGCGATCCGGGCCCCGCACCTTCGCTCAATTCGCGCGCGAGAATGGCTTGCGTGTCGGCAACGCCGGGCCTGACCAGCGTCTGTGTTGCCAGAAAGAAATCGTCGGCCAGCGCCGGATCGGCAGGCATCCCGTCGACCAGCAGCGCAAAATAGGGACTGAGCAGATTGCCGAGGCCGGTCACCGACGACCGTGTCTCTGCCGCCGACTGCACAACGGCACGGAACTCGGTCATCGCCGCTGCCGACTGGCCGTGTCGCGCCAGATAGGCCGCGAGCCGTGCCCGCGCGCCATTGACCGCAATGGTCTGCGGATAGCGCGTTTCGAGCAGCGCCAGCGCTGCGCGCAGCCGCGCCTCGCCGCCCGCCACATCGCCCATGTCTTCGAGCGCAAGCCCGGTCTCGGCCAGCACCTGTGCGCGCAGCCGTACGATCGACAGGACGCGTCCCTGCCGTACCGCCACGGCCTGCGCGCCCGCCGCCTCCAGCGCCGTGCGCGCCTCGGCAGGCTTGCCGGTCAGACGCAGCAGGGTACCCTTGATCTGCAAGGCCTGGGCGTCGATGATTTCGGCCCGCTCGTCGGCGGTGAGCGACGTCGACTCGGTCGCGCCCAGCCGTTTGGCAACGGGCACGCCGCTGTTGATTTCGGCGGCAATCGCCGCGCCGATCTCGACGCCGCCGGCTGTCGCGACCGCATTTTCGAGCGGCACGACCGGCTGGTCGAGCCGGACCAGTGCCTCACTGTACCGCTGCTGGTTGAGCAGATGCAGCGCTTCGAAATTGCGCCGCAGCCGGGTTTGCACCCGGTCGGTCGTCGGTACGGCACGCGCCTCGGCAAACAGGGCATCGGCTTCGGCAAAATCGCCGAGGTTCGACCGCTGCAGCGCCTGGTTGATGCGGTATTCGCCGCTGCGGTCGGTTTTGCCCGACCCGTCGGCGACGCGCTGTTGCAGCGTATCGAAGAACTCGGCTGCCTCGGCATAATCGCCGCTGTTGTTGCGCCGATACCCCTCGGCCAGCGCTTGGTCGGGGTCGAGCGTCCCCGCCTGCACGCGCGCAAAGGCAACGGGATCGTCGACCGACGTCGTCGCGACCGTCACCTTGCCGGGCACGATCCGGTCGGTGACGACCGTCCGCAGCGCCAGCTTCAATGCCGAGTCATAACCCGCCAGCCCCTCGGCGATCCACGTCACATTGCCCCGCCGCAACGTGTAAACCTTGTAACCTACGCTCGCCGCCTTCAGTCGGCACTGGCCGACGGCGAGCGAACCGAGGTCGTCGACACTTTCGCGCTCGCTGCCGCTGCACGTCGCGGTATCGGCACGCGCTGCCACGGCACGCGCTTCGGCTTCGCGTCCCCGCAAGGCGCGCACCGTCCCGATGGGCTTGGCGGCATCGCGGCAGACGATGGCCCAGCTGCGGTCGAACATCGTCGCCAGCGCGGCATCGCGCGACCGGGTCTGGACGCGGCACAGGACGCCGCCGCCCGACCCGAGCCGGAAACTGTCGGACAGGCCGGGTGCAGCAGCCTCAGCCGGATGCGCGACCGTAACCAGCGCCGCAAAGCCCAGCACGATGCCAATTGTCGAACGCATTCCCCGCACGTCGAAACCTCCCGTCCGCTGCCTTTTACGGCACTGGGGGCGACCGGGTATCCCGTGTCGTCCGATAGACTGTCTGCGCGCCCCGACCGGGTTTGACCAGCCTAGCCCAGCGGGCAGGGCTTGTCATCCTGTGCCAAGATACGACGGTCGCGGGAAAAAGATGGAGGCCCGACCGGGAATCGAACCCGGGTGCGAGGATTTGCAGTCCTCTACGTCACCACTCCGCCATCGGGCCATCCGATTGAACTTGATGCTTTTTCTCGATTAAAAACCGAAAAGTTCGCAGGAGAGTTCGCAGTCGCGGACCGCCCCCATATTCGGCGGTCTCAACCTTGGCAATGGTGGCCGATGTCGGCGCTCAAACACGCCTGCCACTGCGGGCTGCAAGGATTTGGATGCGGCGAACCGCAAACCCGGGGCAAGCAAGCTATCGGTTGCTTGCGGACGTAATACTGGTCAGGCCAATATTGCAAGCGGTCGGCTATGTACTGACCAATTCGAGAAGACGGTCGCAATCGGCAATCGATGGCTGCCACGGCGATCCAAGCGGGCCGGACTTTTCGAACAGCCTGGCAATCGAGCGCGCTGTGCCATCGACGCACAGCGGCTGGAGAGCGTCGGCCAGCGGGTCGTCGACTCGGCCCCAGCGCCGGTTCCTGCCCGCAAGATGGTCGATCCAGGCCGCGACGGCCTCCAGGATCGCCGGGCAGCAACTGGCGCGCTCTTGATGCCAGGCCAGGGTGTCGAGCCAGCGTTGCGGCACTTTCTGGCTGCCATCCATGGCGATCTGGATCAGCCGGTGGTTCAGCGCGGGATTGGCGAAACGGTCGATCAATTGGTCGGCGTATGCCGTCAAATCCTGACCCGGCGCCGCATCGATCGTCGGGGCCGCTTCGGTCCTCATGATCGTGCCCACCGTCGCGCGCAGGCGAGCGTCGGCGATCGCTTCGTGCACGAAATCATATCCGGCCTTTAGGCCGAGATAGGCAAGCGCTGAGTGCGCGCCGTTGAGCATTCGGAGCTTGGCGGTCTCATAGGGTGCCACATCATCGACAAACGTCGCGTCTGCGACCTCCCAGCGCGGACGACCTTCGGCGAATTGGTCCTCGATGACCCATTGGCTGAACGGTTCGGTGACGACATGTGCGGCATCGTGCAGTCCACCGAGCGCGAGCCGTGCGGCGTCAAGGTCGGCGGGCGTTGTGGCGGGCACGATACGATCGACCATCGACGACGGAAAGGTGCAGTTTGCCCGCACCCAGTCCGCAAGCGCCGGGTCGTGCTGCGCGAGATACTGGCCGAGCAGCGCCTGCAACTGCGCGCCGTTGTTCGCGAGATTGTCGCACGACAGCAAGGTCAGGCCTGACAAGCCCCGCGCCCGCCGCAACGCGAGCCCGTCCCGCATGTAACGATAGACGCTGGTGCCTGTCGCGACCTCCGCGTCGAGCCGACCGTCGCGGCCGCGGCAATAGCCCTTCTCCGTGATTGTGAAGCTCACGATGCGCGTCGAGGGCGCGGCGACCGCTTCCGCCACGTCCGAGGGATTATCGGCAGCGACCAGAACGGTCTGCACGGCACCGATCAGCCTGGTCGCGACCCCGTCGCTCGAACGCGCCGCCACCGTATACAGCCCGTCTTGCGGGTTCATCTGCTCGGCCACATTGGCCGACCGGAGCGACACGCCGACGATACCCCAGTCGACATCCCCCGCATTCATCGCAGCGTCGGTGTAGACCGCCTGATGCGCGCGGTGGAACGCGCCGATGCCGAAGTGGACGATCCCTGCCGCCTGCGCGGCACGGTCGTAGGTCGGCCGTCCGACCGTCATCGGAACGACGTCGAGCGTGGCACCGCACAGTCTCAAAGCTTGTAGGCCGCTTTGGCCAGATTGTAGCTGAGGTCGACCGCAAGCTCGGCGGCTTCCCACTCCCCCAGCCGATGTTCGGCCACCAGCCGGGCGAGGAAGCCGCAATCGACACGACGCGCCACGTCGTGCCGCGCGGGGATCGAGAGGAAGGCGCGGGTATCGTCGTTGAAGCCTACCGTGTTGTAGAAACCGGCCGTCTCGGTCATGTTTTCGCGGAAGCGGCGCATGCCTTCGGGGCTGTCGTGAAACCACCATGCTGGGCCGAGTTTCAGCGCGGGATAATGGCCCGCGAGCGGCGCGAGTTCACGTGCATAAGCCGTTTCGTCGAGTGTAAAGACGATAATCGTCATGTCGGCGCGGTTGCCGTATTTGGCGAGCAGCGGGCGCAGCGCCTCGACATATTCGGTCCGCATCGGGATGTCGGCACCCTTGTCACGCCCGAAGCGCGCAAACACCGCCGGATTGTGGTTGCGGAAACTGCCGGGGTGGATTTGCATGACGAGGCCGTCATCGGCGCTCATCCCCGCCATCTCGGTGAGCATCTGTGCGCGGAACAACTCGGCATCTTCCGGGGTGACCGACCCGCTGGTAACCCGCTTGAATAATCGTTCGGCGTCCCCGGCTCCCAAGTCCGCCGTGCGTGCCGTCGGATGGCCGTGATCGGTAGAAGTTGCGCCCATCGCCTTGAAGAAGGCGCGACGTTTGCGGTGCGCCGCGAGATAGCCGGACCAGGCCAGGCAATCCTCGCCTGTAAGATCGGACAGGATCTTCAGGTTTTCTCCAAAGCCCTCGAATTCGGGGTCGACGACCGGATCGGGACGATAGGCAGTGATCACGCGGCCGCTCCACCCGCTGTCGCGGATCGCCTTATGGTGGCGCAAATCCTCGAGGGGATTCTCGGTCGTCGCGATCACTTCGATGTTGAAGCGTTCGAACAAGGCGCGGGGACGATATGCGTCGGTGGCGAGCAATTCGGTAATCGTGTCATAATAGCGGTCTGCAGTTGCTGCGCTCAATTGCAGGTCGATCCCGAACCCTTCGGCGAAAACCCAATCGAGCCACATTCGCGACGGCGTCCCGCGGAACAGATGGTATCGCTCGGCGAACAGCCGCCAGCTTTGCCGTGGGTCGGCGTCCGGGTTGCCGATGCCAAGTGCTTCGAGTGCAACGCCCTGCGAATAGAGCATGCGGAAGACATAATGATCGGGATGCAGCAGCAACTCGGCCGCATTGCCGAACGGTGCGTCGGTCGCCCACCATTCCGGATCGGTATGGCCGTGCGGCGAGATGATCGGCAATCCGGAAACTTCGCGATACAGCCGCCTTGCGATTGTCCGCACATCGTCGTCCGCCGGAAACAGCCGGTCGGGGTGGAGCGTCAGCGGCCGGCTCATGCCGCAGCCTGACTGTACCGCTGCCGCTTGACCGCAACGGCGCGACGCGCGTCTTCGATTGCCTGTTCCTCAGTGGCGAACAGCAGCGAATCGAGCACCGCGCTCAAATGGGTCCGCATCGCGCTTCTTGCCGCCGCCGGATCGCGCGCGCGCAAGGCGTCGAGAATGGCGCTGTGCTCGTCGACCACAGGCTTGATATTCGCGGTACGCGCGAGCGCGTGCAGCTGCGCACAGGCCGGAGAGGTGCGCCGTAGCTCCCACAAACCTTCGATCGTCCGATACACGGCGGCGTTCCGCGTCGCGCGCGCAATCGCGAGATGAAAACCACGGTCGGCGTCCTCGGATCCTGCTTTTTCCAAATTCTCGATTGCAATGCGTTCGACCAGCGCATCGAGCTCGGCCAGCTCCTCTTCGGTGATCTGGCTTGCCGCGAGCGCGGCGGCCTCGCCCTCGAACAGCAATCGTGCTTCGGTCAGTTCGAATCCGCTGATGTCGAAGCCAGGGTGATCGTCTTTGCCGGGCACGCGCTTCACATAGGCTCCCGAGCCGATGCGAACCTCGACGAGGTTCTGGACTTCGAGCGCGATGATCGCTTCGCGCACCGTCGGTCGACTGACCGCATATTCTATGGCCAGTTCGCGCTCAGCGGGAAGGCGCGCGCCAACCGGATATCTTCCGCTCGCCAGCTCACTCATCAGCTTGCGCACGAGCTCCTGATAAAGCCGATCCTGTGTCCTTACACGCTCCATATGCTTCCTTGCATTTGGCCTGACCAATTACTAGACGCTGGCAGTCCCTTGAGCCAACGTCAAGCCAATCGAGAGGTTCTGCGTTCATGAAGATCACAGCTGCCCGTGTTATTGTTACGTGCCCCGGGCGCAATTTCCTGACGCTCAAAATCGAGACCGATCAGGGCGTTTACGGCATCGGTGACGCGACCCTCAACGGTCGCGAGCTTTCGGTGGTTTCCTATCTTGAGGACCATGTCGTTCCGTGCCTGATCGGCATGGACCCGCGCCGGATCGAGGATGTCTGGCAGTATCTTTATCGCGGAGCCTATTGGCGACGCGGGCCGGTGACGATGCGGGCGATTGCCGCCGTCGATGTTGCGCTCTGGGACATCAAGGCCAAGATGGCGGGGATGCCGCTGTACCAGTTGCTCGGCGGCCGCAGCCGCGACGGGGTGATGGTCTACGGCCACGCCAATGGCAGCGACATCGGCGAGACGGTCGAGGCCGTCGGCCAGTATATCGACATGGGGTATAAGGCGATCCGCGCGCAGACGGGGGTGCCGGGGATCAAGGATGCGTACGGCGTCGGTCGCGGCAAGCTGTTCTACGAACCGGCGGATGCTGCGTTGCCGAGCGTGACCGGATGGGACACCCGCAAAGCGCTCAATACGGTACCGAAACTGTTCGAGAAGCTGCGCCAAACCTATGGTTTCGACCATCATCTGCTCCACGACGGCCACCACCGCTACACGCCGCAAGAGGCCGCCAGTCTGGGCAAGATGCTCGAACCGAGCCAGCTGTTCTGGCTTGAGGACTGCACGCCCGCCGAAAATCAGGAGGCGTTCAAGCTGGTTCGCCACCACACCACCACGCCGCTCGCGGTGGGTGAGATTTTCAACACGATCTGGGACTGCAAGGACCTGATCCAGAACCAGCTGATCGACTATATCCGCTGCACCATCGTGGGGGCGGGCGGGGTGACGCACCTACGCCGGATTGCCGATTTCGCGGCGCTCTATCAGGTTCGCACCGGCTGCCACGGCGCGACCGACCTGTCGCCCGTGACAATGGGGACCGCGCTCCATTTCGACACCTGGGTGCCGAATTTCGGCGTCCAGGAATATATGCGCCACAGCGAGGAAACCGACGCCGTCTTCCCGCACGATTACCGGTTCGAGGCAGGGGCACTGTTCGTCGGCGATACGCCGGGCCACGGCGTGGACATCGACGAGAAACTGGCTGCGAAATATCCCTATAAGCCCGCCTATCTCCCGGTCGCGCGTCTGGAGGATGGCACGATGTGGAATTGGTGAGTCCGCCAGATGCTGTGGCGTGTGCCCTGTCGCTGATCGCCCATGCCTAGGCAAAGCGAAGCATCAGAGTCTTATACCGAGCGTGACGAGGCTGATGATCCGCCAGCGCAACTTGCCTGCATCTATTTCGGCAGAGTTCCTCGCGCGCGCGTATGTCGATGCTGCTACCTGACAGTTATTGGTAAGGCCAGTGTCGACTATGGTCGGACGTGTCAATGACGCCCAATTTTTAAAGCGATCCCAGCAACGGAAACTTCGCCACCGATCAACGATGCAATACCCCCCTTAATCGACCCTCTCCTGTGTGGAACAGCGCCTGCCGGGTAAGCTCTTTCAGGCAAATTCCTCGGTATCGATTGCGGCCTGTGCGGCTGCCGGATAGCGCGGACCGGCTACGGTCGTCTGGTTGATGAGCGCATCGATCCGGGTGATCGTCGCGGCATCGGGCCGCCAGTCGCCGCGCGCGATGTTCTCCTCGAGGTGGGCGATATTCGCTGTGCCCGGGATGGCGACGATGTGGTCCCCCTTTGCCAATACCCACCCGAGCGCGAGTTGCGCCGGGGTAACGCCGACTCCGGTTGCGACCGCACCAAACGCGTCGATCTGCGCAAGGTTGTTTGTCCAGTTCTCGCCCTTGAACCGTGGCCAGTGCCGCCGCAAGTCGCCTTCGGGCAGCGCCGCGGGATCGCGCAACGTGCCGGGGAGCGATCCGCGGCCCACCGGCGAAAAGGCGACGAAGGTCGTGCCGAGTTCTTTGCACGCATCGAGCACCGCAATCTCGGGATTGCGGGTCTGCGGCGAATATTCGGTTTGCATCGCCGCAATCGGGTGAACCGCGTGGGCTTTTCGCAATGTTTCCGCCGACATTTCGGACAGGCCGATGCTCCCGATCTTGCCGCTTTCCACCGCACGGGCGAGTTCGCCGACCGAGTCCTCGATGGGCGTGTCGAAATCGCGGCGGTGCAAATAATAGAGGTCGATATGGTCGGTCTGGAGCAGCCGCAGGCTTTCCTCGAGCGCGCTCCGGATCGTCGCGGGCTTGCAGTCGATCCGCCGGTCCTTGCCCTCGACGATGATCCCGGTTTTCGACGCGAGGAAGAATTCGTTGCGCCGCCCTTTGAGCGTCTCGCCGATCAGCGCCTCGTTCTTGCCCTCGCCATAGATGCGCGCGGTGTCGAGATGGTTGTAGCCAAGGTCGAGCGCGCGGTGGAGCAGCTTGGCGCCGTCCTCGGGCAAGGGCGGAATGCCATAAGCCCAGCTGAGCGACATGCAGCCAAGGCCGATGGGGTTGACCGGATGGCCGTTGATCGTGCGCGTCAATACTCTCACTCCACTCTCAGGACAGGCCGAGCAGCCGCGCGGCATTGTCCTTCATGATCCCGGGCATGACCTCGTCGCGGAAGCCGACGTCCGCCGCCGCTTCGATCCATTTTTGCGGATGGATCAAGGGGAAATCGCTGCCGAACAGCATCTTATGCTTCAGTTGGGTGTTGGCGTACTGGACGACCTGCTTCGGAAAATATTTCGGCGACCAGCCCGACAGGTCGATAAACACATTGTCCTTGTGCAATGCCATCGACAGGCTCTCGTCGACCCATGGCCAGCTCGGGTGCGCTAGGACGATCTTCATGTCGGGAAAGTCGACCGCGACATCGTCGACCAGCATCGGCTGACCCCATTTCAGCCGCACGCCACCGCCGCCGCGCATCCCCGTGCCCATGCCCGAATGGCCGGTGTGAAAAATCGCGGGCAGCTTGTGCTCGGCGATGACCTCGTAGATCGGATAGGCCATGCGGTCGGCGGGATGCGCGTCCTGCATGATGCCGTGGAACTTGAACCCGCGCACCCCGTGGTTCTCGACGAGGTCGCGGGCTTCGCGCGCACCCAGTTTGCCCTTGTGCGGATCGATCGAGGCGAACGGGATGCAGATGTCGCTGTTCGCCGCTGCATAATCGGCAATTTCGTAATTGCTGACGCGTTTCGCGCCGATGCCGCTCTCGGCGTCGACGGTGAACAGGCAAAAGGCGATCTGTTGCGCGCGGTAGATCTCGATGATCTCGGGAATTTTCGGGCGTTCGCGCGGGGCCTTGAAATAAGCGCTGGCCGCGTCGAAGAATTTGCCCATCACCGGGTCTTCGGGGTCGTGGCACGACACTTCGGCATGCACATGGACGTCGATGGCGGTGATTTTCGACAGGTCGATCATATCGGCCAACTTAACGTCAAAGCGGCAGTCCGACATAATTTTCGGCAATCGCGGTCTGCGCGGCCTTCGACGACGCGATATAGTCGAGCTCGGCAATCTGCATCCGCCGCTCGAACGGGCCGTCTTCGGGGAAGCGGTGCATCAGCTTGGTCAGCTGCCAGCTGAAGCGCTCGGCTTTCCACACGCGCGCCAGCGCCTTCGCCGAATAACCCGCGATGCCGTCGTTATCGCCGCGTTTGTAGTGACCGATAAGCGCGTCCGAAAGATAAGCGACGTCGGACGCAGCGAGGTTCAATCCCTTCGCGCCCGTCGGCGGAACGATGTGCGTCGAATCGCCCGCCATGAACAGCCGCCCGTGGCGCATCGGTTCCGATACGAAGCTGCGCAGCGGCGCGATGGATTTCTCGAGCGCGGGACCGCGCACGATGCTGTCGGCGACTTGCGGCAGGCGCAGCGCGAGTTCGTCCCACAGGCGCTCGTCGGGCCACAGCGTGATATCTTCGTCGACCGGCACCTGCACATAGTAACGGCTGCGAGTCGGCGACCGCATCGACGCAAGCGCAAAGCCCCGGTCGTGGTTGGCGTAGATCAGCTCGTGATGGCACGGCGGCACATCGGCGAGGATGCCCAGCCACCCGAACGGATAGACCCGCTCGAACTCGCGCTGCACACCATCGGGGATGGCTTTGCGCGAGGGGCCGTGGAATCCGTCGCAACCCGCGATGAAATCGCAGTCCAGACGTCCCCCGTCCCATGTCACATAGGGCGCGTCGCTGTCGACATCGTGGAGCGCGACATTCGCGGCCTCCCACACGATCTCCAGCCCGCGTTCCGGCGCGGCGTCGATCAGGTCTTTGGTGACCTCGGTCTGGCCATAGACCGTCACATGCTTGCCGGTCAGCGCAAAGGTGTCGATGCGGATCAGCCGGTCGCCGTCGGCGAGCGCAAATCCTTCCTCCAGCATCCCCTCGCGGTTGAGCCGTTCGTCGATCCCAAGCCGGTGGAGCAGGTCGGTCGTCGTGCGTTCGAGCACGCCTGCGCGGATGCGGTCGGTCACGCGTGCTTGCGAGGTGCGCTCCACGATGACGCAGTCGATGCCCTCGGCGCGGAGCAGATGCCCGAGGAGCAGCCCCGCTGGACCCGAGCCGATGATAGCGACCTGGGTTTTCATTCGAAGCATCGTGAGATTTTCATTCCTCCCCAGCGAAGCGCAGGGGAGGTGGCGCGAATGCGCCGGAGGGGTGCGAGCGCAGCGAGCGGCGCTGCTGCGGCGAAAGCGTCCCGCCGCTGAACGCGGCGGCCCCTCCGCCCTGCGGGCACCTCCCCTGCGCTCCGCTGGGGAGGAGTTCAGACAAGCTGCCTCTCCAACTGATCGAGCACCCGATAGCACGGCAGCACCTGTGCCACGCTCGAATTGGGTTCGCGCCCCTCGCGGATTGCGGCGATGAATTCACGGTCCTGCAGTTCGATGCCGTTGTTTGAGACGGTGACGCCGGTCAGGTCGATCGGTTCTTCCTTGCCCGTCACGAGATCGTCGTAACGCGCAATGTAAGTCGCGCTGTCGCCGATATAGCGGAAGAACGTCCCCAGCGGCCCGTCGTTGTTGAAACTCAGCGACAAGGTGCAGATCGCCCCGCTTTCGGCCTTGAGCTGGATCGACATATCCATCGCGATGCCGAGTTCCGGATGATACGGCCCCTCGACCGCGTTCGCTTTGACGATTGGCCCCGCCTGATAGGCGAACAGGTCGACGGTGTGCGCCGCATGGTGCCACAACAGATGGTCGGTCCACGAACGCGGCTGCCCCTTCGCATTCATGTTCTTGCGACGGAAGAAGTACGTCTGCACGTCCATCTGCTGGATGTTGAATGCGCCGCTCTCGATGCGGTTGTGGACATATTGGTGCGACGGATTGAAGCGGCGGGTGTGGCCGACCATGCAGGTGAGGCCGGTCTCGACCTGCTTCGCCAGCACAGCTTCCGCATCGGAGAGCGAGTCGGCCAGCGGAATTTCGACCTGCACATGCTTGCCCGCATTCATGCACATGATCGCCTGTTCGGCGTGCATCTGGGTGGGCGTACACAGGATGACGGCATCGACATCGTCGCGGGCGAGCGCATCTTCGAGCTCGGTCGAACTGTGCTTCGCCCCGTATTTCTTCGCGACTTCGGCTGCCTGTTCGCCGGTGCGGCTGATGATCGAGACGATCTCGACCCCGTCGATCAGCTTCAGCCCGTCGAGATGTTTTTCGCCAAAGGCGCCTGCGCCCGCGAGTGCGATTCTCATGTTACTGGCTCCAGAACGATATGCCCGATGGCGGTGTTGCTGCACGGGATGTGATAGTGGCGGTGAAGCAGTCTGGTCTTCGCCCCCAGCGCGCCGCGCATGATCAGCCACATCACCATCTCGATGCCTTCGCTCCCGGTTTCGCGGAGATATTCGATATGCGGGATCGCGCGCGCGGCCTGTGTGTCGCCGACCAGCAGGTCCATGAACCTGTTGTCCCATTCGCGGTTGAGCAGCCCGGCACGCGGCCCCTGCAACTGGTGCGACATGCCGCCGGTCCCCCAGATCTGGACGTTGAGATCCTCGGGAAAGCTCTCGACGGCACGCGCAATCGCTTCGCCCAGCGCCCAGCAGCGGTTGCCCGACGGCACGGGATAGGTGACGACGTTGACGGCGAGTGGAACAACCTTTGCGGGCCATTCGTCCGGCTGCCCGAACATCATCGACAACGGCACGGTCAGCCCGTGATCGACGTCCATCTCGTTGATGATGGTCATGTCGAAATCGTCGAGGATAAGGCTTTGCGCGATGTGCCAAGCCATATCGGCGTGCCCCTCGACATCGGGAACCGGGCGCGGCCCCCAACCTTCGTCGGCGGGCTTGTAATGTTCGCCGCAGCCGATTGCGAAGGTCGGAATGATGTTCGCGTCGAACGCGCTGGCGTGATCGTTGTAAACCAGCAGGATAACGTCGGGCTTTTCCGCCTTTTCCCAGTCGCGCGTCCAGTCATAGCCTGCGAAAATCGGTCCGAAATATTCGTCGCGTGTCTTGCCCTGATCCACCGCGACGCCGAGCAGAGGGACATGGCTCGATCCGACCCCTGCCGTGATGCGCGCCATCTCAGCGGGCTCCTTCGTTGTCCGTGCCGCCTTCGGCCGCACGGCTGGCCCGAATCGAGCGATTGCCCTCGGGGCTGCGACCGCCGTCCATCATCATCTGGCGATATTCGGGCCAGCTCTGGTCGGTCATCGTGCTCACCGCTTCGGCAAAGGGGATGCCGTCGGTGGAGAATATCTTTGACAGGAAATAGATGTTGCCGCCCTCGGCCATCATCGCGTTGTAGTCGCGCGCGACGACCGCTGCGCGCTGGGCCTCGGTCAGTTTCCATCCGGACAGATAGGCGGCCTCGTCGGCCTTCCAGCGTTCGCGGTTTTCCGCTTTCATCAGGCTCATTGCGAACTGGTTGAGGTGATACCCCTTGCGCGCGCGCGCCGCCGTGAACACCGTCGTGCCGGGAATGTCGTCGAACTCGGCGAGATAGGCGTGGATGTCGCGGATTCCGCTCATCGCCCGCGGGCCTTCAACTGCGCGTCGAGGCGCGGAAACACCCGCCGCGCATTGCCCTCGAAAATCGCATGACGCTGGGCATCGGTGATATCGAGCGCGTCGACATAGCGTTTGGTGTCGTCGAAATAGTGCCCGGTGGTCGGGTCGATCCCACGCACCGCGCCGACCATTTCGCTGCCGAACAGGATGTTCTTGTTCTCGATCACGTCGGCGAGAAGATTAATCCCCGGCTGGTGATAGACGCAGGTGTCGAAGAACACATTGTTCATCAGATGCCCCGACAGATCGGGCTTTTTGAGCATGTCGGCCAGCCCGCGATACCGCCCCCAGTGATAGGGCACCGCGCCGCCGCCGTGCGGAATGATGAAACGCAGGGTCGGGAACTGCCCGAACAGGTCGCCCTCGATTAGCTGCATGAACGCGATCGTGTCCGCCGCGATATAATAGGCCCCCGTGGCGTGCAGCCCCGGATTGCACGAGCCCGAAACGTGGATCATCGCGGGCACGTCCAGCTCGACCATCTTCTCGTAGATCGGAAACCAGTACGGGTCGGTCAGCGGCGGCGACTGGAAACGCCCGCCGCCGGGATCGGGGTTCAGGTTGCACCCGATGAAGCCCATGCCGACGCAGCGTTCGAGCTCGGCAACCGATGCCGACAAATCCGCCCCCGGCGACTGCGGCAACATGCACACCGGCGCGAAAACATCCGGATACAGGCCTGCGACCCGCGCGATCAAATCGTTGCAGGCGCGTGCCCAGGCAATTGCCACATTCTGGTCGCCGACATGCGGTGCCATAGCGGAAGCACGCGGCGAAAAGATCGTCATGTCCGCCCCGCGCTCGCGCAACAGGCGCAGCTGGTTGGCCTCGATGGTCTCGCGGATTTCGTCGTCGGTGATGACGGGGTAGGGCGGGGCAGCTTCGCCCGCCTTGAATGCCGCAACCTGTGCCGTGCGCCACGCATCGTGCGCGGGCGGCAGAACGGTATAATGGCCGTGACAGTCGATAATCATGCGGCGTCCTTCAGCAGGGGTTCGGCCATCGCGCGCTGCCGCACCACAGTCCCGCGCGTCATCACCGGATCGACGCCGAGCGCGGCGAGCGTCTTGGCCGATTCCTCCATTTCGGCGGCACGGCGCAACCCATGCGTCGCCATGCGTTCGAGATTATAGGCGGCCTTTGCGTCCCAGCCGTCGCCGAGCGACGCGAGCACTTCGTCCGAAACACCCGCCGCGTCGCCCGCCAGCATCATTTCGGCGGTCAGCGCCTCGATCCCCTTGACCATCACCGACCGGATCATCTTGACCGAGGACGCGCGCCCGACCTCGCCGGGCAGTGCGCGGACCTTTGCAAAGCCGAGGTCGGTCAAAACGCCCGCGCCGTTCGTTGCATGCGGACCCGACAGCAGCAGCGGCACCGCGAGCCGGGCAGGTTCGACCGGTGCCATGACCGCGACATCGACATAGCGCCCGCCCGACTCCTCGACCGCCCGCGCCGCTGCGCGCTTGGTATCGGGCGCGACCGAATTCATGTCGAAATACAGCGTGCCCGGGCGCATGATCGGTGCCGCCGCCTTCGCCGCGGCAAGTGCCTGATCGGCAGTCACCAAACTCAGGACAGCGGTCGCCCCTGCCAGCGCGTCGGCCAGCGTAACGCGCGCAGCAATGCCCTCGCGCTTGGCAGGGTCGATATCATAGGCCGCCGTTGCACCGAGGCCGCCCGCAACAAACGTGCGCGCCGCTTCGCCGAAGCCGATAAGAGAGACCGTGAATGTCACAGTTTCGGGCTAAAGTGTCTGTGCGGCCTGCGCCAATCCAAAGGCCGCACCCCCTATAAAGTTTTACGAATTTCGTTCTCGCGCTATCGCGCCGCCGATTGCCTCGGCCATGGCTTCGAAGTGCCCTTTATGGGCTTCGACCGATGCCGCATACCATTGCGTCCGGTCGATAGCGCGGACGTCGACAACATGGCCCGCCTGGGCCGCGAGTTGCAGCAGATAGGTCAGTTGGGTTCGCCCGTTGCCCTCGCGGAACGGGTGAATGTGGTTGATGTCGCCGATGATCTCGCCTGCCTTGGCGGCGAACTCATCGGCATCCAGCCCGCGTAGATATTTCCATTCAATCACCCGTCGGTGGACGTCGGCCATGCCGGTCGCGATGTAGCGGACGTACATGAACTGGCTGCCGCCCTTGGCGATTTCCAGCGTCCGTATTTCGCCTGCCCAGTCGTAGATATCCTGAAACAAGTGGCGGTGGATGGCGCGAAGATGGGGCAGATCGAAATTGCCGGTCGGTGCCCCTTCGGCAAATCGGTCGGCTACCAGCCGCCGTTCGACCCTGTCGAGCTCGTCGGCATCGGTCAGGTCGTGCAGGTTCCTCAGAATGTGAGTGCCAGGGTAGCAATATACGTCGTCGCTCACCGGCTGCCGGGTACCCCGATCTGGGCGATAATATGCGCCCTGCGACGTTCGTGCGACCACCCCTCGCGCTCGAACATCTCGAACATCGCGATGTCCTCCTCGCTCAGCGGGTTCGCCTCGATGGCCTGCATCGCCATGATCTGCTGCAAAGGCTCGCTCAACTGCGGCGCGCGCGGGAATTTGTGCGACAGGTCGTTCATCGGTCGGCTCCTTGGCGTCACGCTACCACGACCGCCGATTTCGCCCAAATCATCCCGCCACAAGCTTGGTCAGCGCGTCGAGAAAATGCTGCTGCATGCCCGTCGGCCGCCACCCGATGCGCGTCGTCGTCCCGATGGTCCGGCGCAGCGCAGCCGGCGGGTCGCCGATTTGGGTCAACCAGCCCGCCTCCAGCTCGACCGCGATCTGGTCGGGCGACAACAGGGTCAGGAAATCGCTGTCGAGCAGGATCTGGCGGATGGTGATTACCGATCCGCATTCGACCGGCACTGGGGGCAGGGGGACATGCTCCCGCTCGAACATGCGCTCCCACAACAGGCGCAATGGGGTTCCCGGTGCGGAGATCGTCCAAGGGTAGGCGGCGAGAAGCCCGGGCGTCACGTCATCCGTCTTTGCCAACGGGTGCCCCGACCGCGCGATCACGACCGGCTGATCCTCGAACAGCGGCACTTGGCTTACGTCATCGCCCGGTGACGGCGCGCGCAGGGCACCGATCAGCAGGTCGATCTCGCCGTCGCGCAGCGGCTCGATCAGCTCGGCGTGCGACCCCTCGACAATGCGGATTTCGACATGGGGGTGCGTGCGGTGGAACGCCGTGACCGCTGCGGGCAGCAGGCGTGCACGTGATAATGGCATGGCACCGATCGTGATCCGTCCGGTCTCCTGCCCGCGCAATGCCGCCACCTCGGACAGGCCCGCCACGAGTTCGGCCCGCGCCAGCCGGAATGCACGCACCGTGCGTCGGCCCGCCTCGGTGAACGCAATCCCCTTGCCGCGCCGCTCGACCAGCAGGCGGCGCAGGCCGATCGACAGGTCGGCGACGGCACGGTGCAAGGTCGGTTGCGACAGGCCGGTCGCCGCACTTGCCCCCGGATAGCTGCCCGCATCGGCCAGCGCGACCAGCGCGCGCATCTGGGCCATCGTCACGCGGGGCGACGCGATATGCGCCAGCGCCGCCTCGATCCGGGGGGCGAGCACCTGCACCGCTGCGGTGGCGACCATGCCGCCCGGGTGCCGTTCGAACAGCGGTTCGTCGAATTGCCGTTCGAGTTTGGCCAGTCCCTGCGTCAGGGCGGGCTGGGTCAGGCTCACCGCCTGTGCCGCCGCCGACAGGCTGCCGAGCCTTGCGGTCGCCGCCAGAGCCGCAAGGTGGCGAAGGTTGAGCGCATCGGGCTGCATCCAACAGGATTAGTCCATTCTTATACCGGGGCGCAACTTCCGAATTGCCGTTCCATGCGTTAGCTTGTTGAAGATGCGCTGCGTTCCAGAGAGGATCCGCCATGTCGGGAATCGTCGTCCAGTCCATCGATCGTGCCGCGCCCGACGTGATCGATGCGCTCGCCTTATGCGGGGTTGCGACCGTCCATGAAGCGCAGGGCCGCACCGGATTGCTCGCTGCCTATATGCGCCCGATCTATAGCGGCGCCCGCATTGCGGGGTCTGCCGTCACCATCTCCTCGCCCCCAGGCGACAACTGGATGGTCCATGTCGCGATCGAGCAGCTGCAAGCGGGCGACATCCTTGTCCTCGCCCCGACCAGTCCCTGCGAGGACGGCTATTTCGGCGACCTGCTCGCGACATCGGCTCAGGCGCGCGGCTGTCGCGGCCTCGTCATCGACGCCGGGGTCCGCGACCTGCGCGACCTGACCGAAATGGGCTTTCCGGTATGGTCGAAGGCGGTGTCGGCGCAGGGCACTATCAAGGCGACGCTGGGCTCGGTCAACATCCCCATCGTCTGTGCGGGTGCCGCGATCCAGCCCGGCGATGTCATCATTGCCGATGACGACGGGGTCTGCGTAGTGCCCCGTGCCAATGCCGCCGATGTGCTGGCCAAGGCGCAGGCGCGCGAGGCCAATGAGGGCGACAAGCGGGCGCGGCTCGGCAGCGGCGAGCTCGGGCTAGATATGTACAAGATGCGGGAAAAGCTCGCCGAGATGGGCCTGAAATATGTCTGAGCGAGGTGTGCCCTGCATGTGGATGCGCGGCGGCACCTCCAAAGGCGGCTATTTCCTCAAGGACGACTTGCCCGCAGAGCGTGACGCCTTCCTGCTGCGCGTGATGGGGTCGCCCGATCCGCGGCAGATCGACGGGATGGGCGGGGCGGATCCGCTGACGAGCAAAGTCGCGGTGGTCAGCAAGTCTGCGCGTCCCGGCGTTGACGTCGATTACCTGTTCCTGCAGGTCTTCGTCGATCAGGCTATCGTCAGCGACCAGCAGAATTGCGGGAACATCCTGGCCGGTATCGGCCCGTTCGCGCTCGAACGCGGATTGGTCCTCGCTGGCGGCGACGAGACCAAGGTCACCATCTTCATGGAGAATACCGGCCAGGTGGCGGTCGCGACGGTGGCGACACCGGGCGGGCAGGTGACCTATTCCGGCGAAGCGCGCATCGACGGCGTGCCGGGGGCAGCGGCGCCCGTGCCCCTCGAGTTCCGCGACACGGCAGGGTCGAGCTGCGGCGCATTGCTGCCGACCGGCAATGCGGTCGATGTCATCGACGGTGTCGCCTGTACGCTGATCGATAACGGCATGCCGTGCATTGTGCTGAAGGCGGTCGATGTCGGCGCGACAGGCTATGAGGACCGCGATACGCTCGATGCGGCAGACGCCGTAAAGGCGAAGATCGAGGCGATCCGGCTCAAGGCGGGACCGCTGATGAATCTCGGCGACGTGGCCGACAAATCGGTGCCCAAGATGATGCTGGTCGCGCCGCCACGTCATGGCGGTGCCGTGACGGTGCGGAGCTTCATTCCGAAGCGCGCGCATGCCAGTGTCGGTGTCCTCGGCGCGGTCAGCGTAGCGACGGCCTGCCTCATTCCCGGCTCGCCCGCTGCCGAGGTCGCGTCGGTGCCCGACGGGACGCGCAAGACCCTGTCGGTCGAGCATCCGACCGGCGAAATGACCTGCGTGCTGGAAACCGGTGCGGACGGCGCGGTCACCTCTGCAGCGCTGTTACGAACCGCGCGCAAATTGATGGATGGAGTCGTGTTCGGATGAGTCGCAGCCAGACCTGGGTCGATGCCCCCTCGAAACCGTGCTTCGTGCCCCCGGCGGGCGCGGTGGACGCGCACGTCCATGTCTTCGGACCCGAGGCGGAGTTCCCGTTCAGTCCGAAGGCGAAATATCATCCCGAGGATGCGACCCCCGAAATGCTGTTCGCCCTGCGCGACCATCTCGGGCTCAGCCGCAACGTTATCGTGCAGGCAAGTTGCCACGGCACCGATAACAGCGCGACGCTGGCCGGCATTGCGAAGTCGAACGGCCTCGCGCGCGGGGTTGCGGTGGTCGATCCCGACATCGGTATCGACGAGCTGAAAGCGCTGCACGCAGGGGGCATTCGCGGCGTGCGCTTCAACTTCCTCAAGCGGCTCGTCGACAATGCGCCCAAGGACAAGTTCCTCGAGATCGCGAAAAACATCGAGCCGCTCGGATGGCATGTCGTCGTCTATTTCGAGGCCGATATTCTGGAAGAGATGGTTCCCTTCCTCGAAGCGATCCCGACCATCGTCGTCGTCGATCACCTCGGCCGTCCTGACATCGCGCAGGGGCCGGACGGGGCCGACATTACGGCGTTCAGGGCGTTGCTCGACAGCCATACGGACATCTGGACCAAGGTGTCGGGGGCAGAGCGCCTGTCGCCGATGGGGCCGCCGTTCGACGATTTCGTCGAGGTGATCCGTCCGGTTGTCGAACGCTATCCCGACCGCGTCTTGTGGGGCACCGACTGGCCGCACCCCAATATGGAACACCGTATTCCCGACGACGGTACGCTGGTCGACGTCATCCCGCGCATCGCGCCGACGGCAGAGTTGCAGCGCAAATTGCTGGTCGACAATCCGATGCGCCTCTACTGGCCCGACTAACGCCGGAACAATCGCTGCTGCGCCCTTGGCGTCCGCGCGGGCCTCGGATAGAAGCAAAACATTGCTTGCTGTATTGCAAGCGTAACACAGTTGTGCCACGGAAGCAGCGTGACCGAAACAAATTCGTCTCCGACCGGCGATTTCGCCGCAATGCGCGCAGCCATGGTCGCAAGCCAGCTTCGCACCAATGCCGTCACCGATCTGGCGCTGCTCGATGCGCTGGGTCGTGTGCCGCGTGAAAAGTTCGTGCCTGCCGAGCGCGGCACGACGGCCTATATTGATCGCGCGGTACCGCTCGGCGGGGGGCGTGCGCTCAACCCGCCGATGACGACGGCGCTGCTGCTCGATGCCGCCGAAATCGGACCCGACAGCCGCGTCCTGATCGTCGGTGCAGCGACCGGCTATGCGCCGGCGTTGGCGGCCTCGATGGCTGCCGATGTGACCGGCGTGGAGAGCGATGCGGCGCTGGCGGCGCAGGCAAAATCCAACATATCTGGCGTCCGGCTGGTCGAAGGGCCGCTGGAAAACGGCGCGGCAGCGCATGCGCCTTATGACGCGATTGTGATCGACGGCGCGGTCGAATTCGTGCCCGAGGCGCTGGTCGCGCAACTCGCTCTGACCGGACGGCTCACCGCCGCGATCCTCGAAAACGGCGTCGCGCACCTCGCTGTCGGTCGGCGTGGCGGCAGCGGGTTCGCGCTGTCGACGTTCGTCGATGCCGAATCCGTGGTGCTGCCGGGGTTCGTCCGCCCTCGTGAATTCGTTTTCTAGGTTGAAAGTTTCAGCAGTTATGAGTCACCGCCGCCGTATCCTTGTCGCCCTGCTGGCCGTGACGACCGCATGCCCGCTGTCCGCAGAGACGCTGCGCGAGGCGCTGGTCAAGGCGTATCAGACCAATCCGACGATCACCGGCGCGCGCGCGGGGCAGCGCGCCACCGATGAGAGCGTGCCGATTGCCCGGTCGCGCGGACTGCCCGCTGTCAACACCACGGCGCAGTACAATGAGTTCCTCGAAACCGCCTCGAACAGCTTTACGTCGCCGCGTCGCCAGTTCTCGGCGGGACTGACCTTGTCGGTGCCGATCTATCAGGGCGGGGCCGTCCGCAATTCCACGCTCGCCGCCGAAACCCGCGTCGCGGCGGGGCAGTCGGGGCTGCGCGATACCGAGCAAAGCGTGTTTTCACAGACTGTCGCTGCTTACATGAACGTGATCCGCGACTCGGCCATTGTCGCGCTCAACCGGAAACAAGTCGGGGTGTTGCGGACCAATCTGGAGGCGACGCGCGACCGGTTCCAGATCGGCGACCTGACCCGCACCGATGTTGCCCAGTCCGAATCGCGGCTGGCGCTGGCGCAGGGCCAGCTCGAACAGGCGCAATCGAATCTGATCGGCAGCAAGGAAAATTACATCCAGCTGGTCGGTACCGCACCGGTTGCGCTGGAGCCGCCGCCGCCGCTGCCGAACCTGCCGGGATCGGCAGATATGGCGGTCACGGTCGCGCTCGACGGCAATCCCGGTCTTGCCGCCGCGAAACAGCGGCGCGACGCGAGCGCCTTCGACGTCAAGACGGCGCGCGCAGGCCGGTTGCCGAAACTTTCCGCCGTAGGGTCGGAGAATTACACCGACTACCTCGGTTCGCTCGGCAATCTCGGCACCGGCGCGACCGGGGTCAGCCAGACTTCGCGCAGCACCACCGTGGGCCTGCAAGCCTCGATCCCGATCTTTCAGGGCGGGCTTCCCGGCGCGCAAGTTCGGCAAGCGCAGGCACTCGAATCGCAAGCGATCGAAACGGTGACCGCAACCGAGCGCAACATCGTGGCGCAGACGCGTTCGGCCTATGCGGCCTGGCAGGCGTCGAACCAGTTGATCGCGTCGTCCGAGGCGGCGGTCGCGGCGAGTTCGCTGTCGCTGGAAGGTGTCCGTGCCGAGAACAGTGTCGGCACGCGCTCGATTCTCGACATCCTGAACGCCGAGCAGGAACTGCTCAACGCGCAGACCAATCTCGTGGCGGCGCGGCGCAACGCCTATGTTGCGGGCTTCTCGCTGCTGGCGGCGATGGGCAAGGCAGGCGTGCAGGATCTGGGGCTCGACGGCGGGCCGCTCTACGATCCGCAGGTCAATTACCGTCGCGTCCGCCGCAGCGTCAACGACTGGGCGAGCGACCCCAAGCCCGCGCCGGTTGCCACCCGCACCGTTGACACAGTGGCGCAAACACCGGCATTGATCGGTCCAGCGGCCAATTAGGCCGGGGGAAAGCAAGCTGTTTTAGGGGGTTGGCCATGGCCGACGGACATGCAGAGCCATCGATGGAGGACATCCTCTCGTCGATCAAACGCATCATCGCCGAGGACAGCGAGGCCGCATTGTCGACACCTCGTGTTAAGCGATCGGTCGGCCTGTCGCCGCTGACCCGTCCCGAACCCGCCGACGAGATCGCGGAGGTTTCCGAGGAGGAAGAAGTGCTCGAACTGACCGATCCGGTCGCTGTCGAGCCCGATCCCGAGCCCGAACCGATGGTGCTTGCCGTGAAACCCAAAGCAAAGGCCGAAGCCGTGCCCGCCGACCCGAAGCCGACATTGGTGTCGACCTCCACAGCCGAAGCGAGCCGCACATCGCTTGCCGCGCTGTCGGCGTTGATCGTCAAGCCTGAGATGACCGGCAGCGACACGCTGGAGGGATTGGTCCGCGAAATGCTCAAGCCCATGCTCGCCGACTGGCTCGACGCGAAACTGCCCGAAATCGTTGAGCGTCAGGTCGCCCAGGAAATCGCGCGGATTTCGGCGCGGGGTTGAATAGCTGCGTTTGACGCCTAAGGTTGTCGTTATGGCATCCCGCGCAACTACCATTCGTCCGAGCGACCTTCCCACCAAGCGGGTGCGTGCGCCCGATGGGACGATCGTGCGGATGAAAGTCGTGCAGTCAGACAGTCCGACACTTGAGTACGACTTGCTGGCGGCGTTTCGTTCGAACGTCCGACGCATCAAGGCGCAACGAAAGAAGGCGGGTGCAGTCGCCGAATCCGCGGAGGCCTGAACGGCCGATTTTCTGGATCGTCGGAGGTCCGAACGGGAGCGGAAAAAGCTCGTTCTACAACCTCACGAATATCGAGGGATGGGGTGGATCTGTTTGGATCATCAATCCCGACCTCCTGACCGCAAAAATCGAACAGAGCGAAGGTCTTTCGCTGATTGAGGCAAATCTCGCTGCTGTGCAGCGGGTCGAGAAATGGCTCGAATCGTCCATCGAAGCCTATCAGACCATCGGCGTGGAAACCGTTCTGTCGTCGCCGAAATATCGCCGTTTGGTCGACCTTGCCAAGGCGCGTGGCTTCGAAGTTCGCATGATTTATGCTGTACTCGATAGCGCAGAGCTACAGCTGGAGCGGATAAGGGTCCGCGTAGCGGAGGGTGGCCATGACGTGCCGCCGGACAAGGTGCGCGACCGACGGCTGCGGTCATTTGCCGAGTTCGCGTGGTTCGCCCGGCATGTAGATCGATGTTTCGTCTTCAACAATTCAGGTGGCGAACCCGAACTTGCGGCGATCAATGCGGGCGGGCAATTTGTCGTTCTCGAACCGCTGCCTGCTGACATGGCCGAGGTACTGGTGCGCGAAGGCATGGACCTCCGTTGAGAACGACCTTGGTTTTCTGATGCTCGCACGGCTAAAGCCGCGCCCGACATGACCGAACTCCCCAAAACCTTCGATCCCGCCGCTATCGAGGCGAAATGGTACGCGCATTGGGAGGAGAGCAACGCTTTCCGCCCCGAGCGGCCCGACGCGCCGCCGTTTACCATCGTGATGCCGCCGCCCAATGTCACGGGCAGCCTGCATATCGGCCATGCGCTCGACATCACCTTGCAGGATGTGCTCGTCCGCCACGCGCGGCTGTGCGGCAAGGACGCGCTGTGGGTTGCGGGAACCGACCATGCCGGCATCGCGACGCAAATGGTCGTCGAGCGGCAGATGATGGAACGGCAGGACAAGCGCACCAATTATTCGCGCGACGATTTCGTCCAGAAAGTGTGGGACTGGAAGGCCGAGAGCGGCGGCACCATCACGCGCCAGCTCCGGCGGCTCGGCGCAAGCTGCGACTGGGCGAACGAACGCTTCACGATGGACGAGGGCTTTTCGAAGGCCGTCATCAAGGTGTTCGTCGATCTGTATAACCAGGGTCTGCTCTATCGCGACAAGCGGCTGGTGAACTGGGATCCCGAGCTGAAGACCGCGATTTCCGATCTCGAGGTCGAGACGCGCGAAGTGCAGGGGCATATGTGGCACTTCAAATACCCGCTCGCGGGCGGTGAGACCTACACCTATGTCGAGCGCGACGCGGACGGGCAGGTCGTGTTTCAGGAAGAGCGCGACTACATCTCGATCGCCACCACACGCCCCGAAACGATGCTCGGCGACGGCGCGGTCGCGGTCCACCCCGATGACGCGCGCTATGCGCCAATCGTCGGCAAGCTCTGCGAAATCCCGGTGGGGCCGAAGGCGCAGCGGCGGCTGATCCCGATCATTACCGACGACTATCCCGATCCCGACTTCGGGTCGGGCGCGGTCAAGATCACCGGCGCGCACGACCAGAACGACTATGGCGTGGCGCAACGCAATGGCATCCCGATGTACCGGCTGATGGACGAGGGGGCGTATCTGCGGGCCGATGGCGCGCCCTATGCCGAGGCTGCCGCGCGGGCGAAGGCGATTGCGGCGGGCGGCGTGGCATCGGCAGCCGATATCGATGCGCTCAATCTCGTGCCCGACGCCTATCGCGGTCTCGACCGCTATGCCGCGCGCAAGCAGGTGGTGGCGGACATCGACGCCGAAGGGTTGATGCTCCGCGTCGAGGACAAGACGATTATGCAGCCGTTCGGCGACCGCTCGGGCGTCGTGATCGAGCCGATGCTGACCGACCAATGGTATGTCGATGCCAAGACGCTCGCCCAGCCCGCCATCGAGGCGGTGCGCTCGGGCGCGATCAAGGTCGTGCCGCAGAGCTGGGAGAAAACCTGGTTCCAGTGGCTGGAGAATATCCAGCCGTGGTGCGTCTCGCGGCAGTTGTGGTGGGGGCACCGGATTCCGGCGTGGTTCGATGCCGAGGGCAATCACTATGTCGCCGAAGACGCGGCTGGCGCGCAGGCGCTGGCGGGCGAGGGCGTGGCACTGACGCAGGACGAGGACGTCCTCGATACCTGGTTCTCGTCTGCGCTGTGGCCGTTCGGGACGCTGGGGTGGCCGGATGCGGACGCCAAGCTCGCCAAACATTACCCCAATGACGTGCTGATCTCCGGCTTCGACATCCTGTTCTTCTGGGATGCCCGTATGGCGATGCAGGGTTTGCACTTCATGAAAGAAGTGCCGTGGAAGACCCTGTATCTCCACGGTCTCGTCCGCGCCCCCGATGGCTCGAAAATGTCGAAGTCGAAGGGGAATACCGTCGATCCGCTCGGCCTGATCGACAAATACGGCGCGGACGCGTTGCGCTTCACGCTGGCGGCGATGGAAAGCCAGGGGCGCGACATCAAACTCGATGAGAAGCGCGTCGAGGGATACCGCAACTTCGCGACCAAGCTGTGGAACGCCGCACGGTTTTTGCAGGGCAACGGGGTCGGGGCGTCGACCTCGATCAAGGCTCCGGAGGCGACCCTCGCGGTCAACAAATGGATCATCGGCGAGGTCGTCGAGACGCTGGCCAAGCTCGACGCGGCATTCGCCGACCTGCGCTACGACGCAATGGCCGATGCGGTGTACCACTTCGCCTGGGGCACCTTCTGCGACTGGTATATCGAGCTGGTGAAGGGCGCATTCGACGACGAAACCCGCGCGGTCGCGGGCTGGGCGTTCGACCAGATTCTGGTGATGCTGCACCCATTCATGCCGTTTATCACGGAGGAATTGTGGGGCGATAGGACGACGAGACTTATCCACGCAAGTTGGCCAGTTCCGACGGCTACGATTGATCTGGACGCAAAAGCTGAAATTGCGTGGGTACAGCAACTTGTCGAAGCGCTGCGGCAGGCGCGAAGCGAAAACTCAATTTCGCCAACCCAGAAAAACAATTGTTACATTCGCGGCCTGTCACCAAAAAATCGCGAGCGGCTTTTGAGTCATGCTGATTTTATAGGTCGGCAAGCGCGGTTTAGTGCTGTTCAAATTGACGAAAGCGATCACATCGGTGCGCTGGGACCAAACCAACGGCCCGAGCATGCTCCACTCCAGCTTGAAGTCCTATTCGAAGGAATTCAGGTGCCGTTCGATGAGGCTGTCTTCATTCTAAATGTTGACGAGCCAATTGATCGCGAAGCAGATCGCGCCCGCCTCACCAAATCGGCTGAAGCCGCCGAGAAGGAAGCGGTGTCGCTCGCGGGTCGGCTCAACAATCCCGCCTTCGTCGAAAAGGCCAAGCCCGAGGCAGTCGAGAAGGCGCGGGCGGATCATGCGGAAAAGTCGGCCGAGGCCGAGCGGTTGCGGGCGGCATTGGCGCGGTTGGGGTGACCTTCTTCCCTCTCCCTCTGGGGAGAGGGCGACACGCGCCCTCTATGCGCGGCGGGGTGAGGGATGAGTGATGCTTCAATTGAAGCATGGGACTGCCCTCACCCTCCCGCGCTGGAGCGCGAGGACCCTCTCCCCAGAGGGAGAGGGAAAAGCTAACGAGGCAACGCCATCTCGATGGCCTTCGCCGCCACCCGCGCCGTCACCGGCGTGTGCGCCAGAACCTCGCCGTCGATGGAGATCGGTAGCGGCGGGATCGTTTCGATCCGCAGTTCGCGGCCATGAAAATCGCGGGTCGTGGCATGGCGGTGCGGCAGGCGGAGCACCGAGGCGATCCAGGACCACATCAGGCCGAAACGCGTGCTGCCCCGCACCGCTTGCACGACGATCTCGCCCGATTGGGGGTCAGCGTCGTCGATCAGCTCGGTACCGCCCTGAAACCGGCCGTTGGCGATGCGGACTTCGGTCGCCTCCATCGCTTCGCCGTTTACGACCAGCGTGAACGCGCGGAACCGGAACAGCGAGACCGCCACCCAGCTGAGATAGCCGATGCGCCCGAGCCAGCGCTTAAGTCCATGCGGAATCGTCTCGGCGATCAGCGGCGCAAGGCCGATTGCCGCCACGTTGCAGAAATAGTCGAGGTCGATCATCCCGAGATCGACGCGGGCGCGCCGTCCGTCGGCGATCACATCGACCGCCGCTTCGAGGTCGAGCGGAATCCCGGTCGACCGGGCAAAGCTGTTCGCGGTGCCGAGCGGCAGCAACGCGAACACGACATCCTTGCCGACGAGCAGATCGACTGCGGACGACAGCGTTCCGTCGCCGCCGCCGATCACCACCATTTTCGTGCCGCCCGCGACTGCCGCCTTGACGGTCGGGACCAGCCTGTCGGGCTTGTCGAGGGCGTGCGCTGCGTCGAGCGTGATGCCGCGCGCCTCGATCAGCGATTTGGCCTGGTCGAACAGGTCGCGTCCGCGCCGCGACTGAGCATTGACGATCAGGGTTGCCGATCTGGGCAGGGAAGTCGGAAGGGGTGGCGCGGCGCGCGAGGAGAGTTCGTTCATAGAGTCGTTAAACGAACGAAACGGTTTTTTGGTTGCGCGCATTTGTTGCGCCGCCGCGTTAGGGGATGTGGATGGCCGATTCGGAAACACCTGCGCCGCCGCCCGGTTCACCGCAGCGCCGCGACCTGACGACGGGTCCGGTCTTTGCGACCCTGTTCGCGTTCGCGCTGCCCTCACTCGGCGTCAACATCCTCCAGTCGATCAACGGCTCGATCAATTCCATCTGGATCGGCCATTCGCTGGGCGAGGCCGCGCTGGCGGCAGCGTCGAACGCGTCGCAGGTGATGTTCCTGATGTTCGGCACGCTGTTCGGTTTCGCGATGGCGACGACGGTGCTGATCGGCCAGCATATGGGGCGGCGCGATATCGAGGCGGTGCGGCGGACCCTGGGCAGTGCGCTCGCGCTGTTCGCAATCGCCGGGGTTGCGACCGCGACGCTGGGCTGGGTTTTCGCGCCGCAACTGTTGCATGCGCTCGCGACGCCGCGTGACGCCTATCCGCTGGCGCTGTCGTATTTGCGCGTCATTTTCCTCGGTATGCCGTTCACCTTCGTGATGATCCTGCTGACCTCGTCGCTGCGCGGGGTGGGGGATTCGATCACGCCGCTGTGGAATGCGATCCTCAACGTCTCGCTCGACATCGTGCTCAATCCGATTCTGATCCTCGGGCTGGGGCCGATCCCGGCAATGGGGATTGCCGGCTCGGCACTGGCGACGCTGATCGCGGGGCTGGTGAGTGTGACGGTGCTTGTCTACCGCATCTATGCCAAGGATTTACCGATCAGGCTGCGCGGGGCCGAACTCGCCTGGCTCAAGCCGCATGCGGATGTCGCGAAAACCATCCTCGCCATCGGTTTCCCGATGGGTGCGTCGATGATCGTCATGTCAGGGTCGATGCTGGTGCTGATCGGGCTGGTCAACCGCGAGGGTGTCGATACGACTGCGGCGTTCGGCGTGATGAACCAGCTGTGGAGCTATGTCTCGATGCCTGCCGTCGCGGTCGGCAGCGCGGTCAGCGCGATGGCCGCGCAGAATATCGGCGCGGAGAAGTGGGACCGGCTGTCGAAGATCACCTGGGCGGGGATCGGGATCAACACGCTGATGAGCTTTGTTCTGATCGTCGCCATCACCGTGTTCGCGCGCCCGTTGATGCAGTTGTTCCTGCCCGCCGACAGCCCGGCGATCCCGATCGGCATCCACATGAACAGTATCGTCGCGTGGATCTATCTGATGATGGGGGTGTCGATGATCGTCACCTCGGTCGTCCGCGCGAACGGCGCGGTGGTGGTGCCGTTCGTGATGCTGGTGATCTCGGCAGTGGTCGTACGCTTCAGCTTTGCGTTCGGCCTGTATCCGACATGGCGTGCCGAGGCGATCTGGTGGTCGTCGGTGGCAAGCGCCCTGACGTCGATGGTGCTGAGCTTTGCCTATTATTTCCACGGCGGCTGGCGCAAGAAACGGCTGGTGGCGGGCGGCGCCCCGGTCGGCACACCTGTGGGGGAGGCAGTATGAGCATGTATCCAGCGCTGCGGTTGCGGCGCACGCGATCGACGGCATGGAGCCGCACGCTGGTCCGCGAAACGCATCTGGCGCCCGCGCACCTCATCTGGCCGCTGTTCGTGACGAGCGGGCAGGGGGTCGAGGAGCCGATTGCGAGCCTGCCCGGCGTGTCGCGCTGGTCGGTCGACGGCATCGTGGCACGGGCGAAGGAGGCGAAGGCGCTCGGTATCGGGGTCGTCGCTCTGTTCCCCAACACCCCTCGCGAGCTGCGGACCGAGCGCGGCGAGGAGGCGCTCAACCCCGACAATCTGATGTGCCGCGCAGTGAAGGCGATCAAGGACGCGCTCGGCGACGATATCGGCGTGCTGACCGACGTCGCGCTCGATCCCTATACGGCGCACGGGCACGACGGGCTGGTCGATGGCGGCGGTTATGTGCTCAACGACGCCACATCGGAGGTTCTGGTCGCGCAGGCGCTCAATCAGGCAGCGGCGGGCGCGGACATCATCGCGCCCAGCGACATGATGGACGGGCGCGTCGGCGCGATCCGCGACGCGCTGGAGGAAGGCGGGCACGTCAACGTCCAGATCATGGCCTATGCCGCCAAATACGCCTCGGCCTTTTACGGCCCGTTTCGCGACGCGGTCGGCTCGGGCGGGCTGCTGAAAGGGGACAAGAAAACCTACCAGATGGACCCCGCCAATACCGAGGAGGCGCTGCGCGAAGTCGAACTCGACCTCGCCGAAGGAGCCGACAGCGTCATGGTCAAGCCAGGTTTGCCCTATCTCGACATTGTTCGCGCTGTAAAAGAACGCTTCGAAGTCCCTGTATTCGCTTATCAAGTATCGGGCGAATATGCGATGATCGAGGCGGCGGCGGCCGCCGGGGCGGGCGACCGCGATGCGCTTGTTCTCGAAACACTTCTGGCGTTCCGGCGCGCGGGGTGTTCGGGCGTGCTGAGCTATCACGCGGCCCATGCGGCCCGGCTGATGAACGGATGATCGAAACTGCGCGGCTGACCCTGCGCCCCTGGCAAAACGCCGATATTGCCCCCTTCATGACAGCGACGAACACGCTCGCCGTCAGCCGCTGGCTCGGCGGACTGCAGGACGCGTCGCATTATGCCGACATGGCCTCACGCATGCAGGCGGAACAGTCGGCACACGGACACTGTTTCTGGATTGTCGAACGTCGCGACGATCGGAAGGTTCTGGGACTTTGCGGTCTGCGCCGCGCGGGACATCCCGGCACGCCGGTACACGGCAAGCTCGAAATCGGTTGGCGGCTCAGCGAAACGGTGTGGGGGCAGGGCCTTGCAAAGGAAGCCGCGCTGGCATGCATTTCCTGGGGGTGGGACGAGCTGCGCGATGATGAGCAAGTCGCCTACACCGTTCCCGGCAATTCAGCCTCTTGGGGATTGATGGAGCGGCTCGGCATGACGCGACGGTCGGATCTCGATTTCGACCACCCGATGTTTCCTGCCGGGCACGAACTCTGCCGCCACATCGTCTATTCGATTGCCCGTCCCCTTTAAGCCGCGTTAACCATGTGTCAGGGCTTGGCGGCTAGGCCGGACGGCGATCAGGGAGACCGCAATGGCGAGCGCCGCAATTCCGACGACTAACGCTTCAGCGAAATGGCGGTTCACGCTAGCCATCCTGGCAGGCTCGTTCCTGCTGTTCCTCGTCCAGCCGATGATCGCGCGCATGGCGCTGCCGCGCCTCGGCGGCGCGCCCGCGGTGTGGAATTCAGCGATGCTCGTTTATCAGGCGTTGCTGCTCGGCGGCTATGCCTATGCCCATTTCATCGGGCGGTTCGCGCCCCGTGTACAGGCGGGGGTTCATCTGTTCCTGCTGGCCGCAGCCGCGCTGATGCTGCCGATCGGGCTGATTGCGGCCGAGCCGTCGGCGACCGCCAATCCGGCGCTGTGGACGCCGTGGTTCCTTGCTGCCTCGATCGGACCGTTGTTCTTCGTGATTGCCGCGCAAGCCCCGCTGCTCCAGCGCTGGTTCGCAATTTCGGGCGGGGGCGATCCCTATCCGCTCTATGCCGCTTCGAACCTGGGCAGTTTTGCCGGGCTGATCGCCTATCCGCTGCTGGTCGAGCCGTTGCTGCCGATTGCGGGGCAGAGCCTGTTGTGGAGCACTGGCTATGTGCTCGTCGGTGTGCTGGTGGCCGCCTGCGCGCTGCTGCTGCCGCGTGGGGCTGCGGCGGTTGAGGCAGTGCCTGTCGCGACCGCGCCGATCCCGCTGCGCCGCATCGTCCACTGGATCGCGCTCGCGGCGGTTCCTTCGGGTATGATGCTGTCGACGACGACCTATCTCACCACCGATATCGTGGCGATGCCGCTGCTCTGGGTCGTCCCGCTCGGGCTGTACTTGCTCAGCTTCAGCGTCGCCTTCGCCGACAACCGGCGGCTTGCCGACGGGATCGTGCAGGTCACGCTGTTGGTCGTGCTGCTCGGCGGCGGTGTCGCCTTCGCGCAAAACCCGCAATTCCCGTGGTTGTTCGCGCCGCTAGGGCTGGTGCTGCTGTTCTGCTTTGCCGTTGCGCTCCACAGCGAGCTCTTCCGGACGCGGCCCGAACCCGCGCAACTCACCAAATTCTACCTGATCATGTCGTTCGGCGGTGTGCTGGGCGGGGCGTTTTGTGCACTGGTTGCGCCGCTCGCCTTCGACTGGGCCTATGAGCACCCGATCCTGATTTTGCTTGGTGCCGCGCTGCTTACCGCACCGCCGGTGTTCGCATGGGGCGAAAAATTGTGGGGCGGGTCGTGGCGACGCGCGTTCATCTATGGCGCCATGGTCTTGATCGCGTCGACGGTGCCGGTCGGCCTGTTCCCCGGCATGACAGTGCCGGTGCCGGTGTGGATCAAGATCGCGGGTATTCTCGTCATCATCAACTTCGCGGTGCTGGCGATCGGCAGCCGGCTTGCGTTTACGATGTGTCTTGCCGCGATGATGCTCGCGCTCGGCGGCTGGAGCGTATTGGCGCTATCCATCGACGGCGGGATGCGGGTGCGGAGCTACTTCGGCATCTATTCCTTCAGCGAAACCGCGACGACGCGCACATTGGTCCATGGCACCACGGTGCATGGCATCCAGTCGAAGGTGGCGGGTCGCGAGAACGAGCCGCTGAGCTACTACGCGCCCGAATCGGGAGTCGGACTCGCGATGCGCGATCTTGCCGCGCGCAAGGGCAATGGCCGCGTCGGTGTCGTCGGCCTCGGGGCGGGAACGCTCGCCTGCTACAAACAGCCCGGACAGGACTGGCGCTTCTACGAGATCGATCCTGCCATCGAAAAAATCGCGCGCGATCCGCAGCGTTTCACTTTCCTCGCGAAATGCGCGCCAGATGCTCTGGTTGAAATCGGCGATGCGCGGCTGGTGCTGGGCCGTGAAGTACGCGGCAATGCGGCTCCGCTCGATGTGCTGGTCGTCGATGCCTTTTCTTCGGACGCGGTGCCGATGCACCTGCTCACTCGCGATGCGCTCGACATCTACCAGCGCCGCCTGGCTCCCGACGGTATCCTGATGATGCACGTGTCGAACCGGTTCCTCGAACTGGAACCGGTGCTGGCGGCGGCGCAGGGCTGGGGCTGGCAACTTGCCAAGCGCGACTATGCCCCCGATGCCGAGGGGCGCAAGCGCGCCTATTCGGACTCGCACTGGATCGTTCTCGCACGCGACCCGGCCGTCTTCGCCGCTTTCATCGACCGCACCGGTGCATCAAAATGGGTAGCGACAAAACGTCGCGCCGGGTTCAACGGCTGGACCGACGATTTCGCCAGTATCCTGCCGGTCATCAAATGGACGAAGCATTGAACACGATCATCCCTTTTCAGGGCAAGACACCGAAGATCGACCCAAGCGCGTTCATTGCGCCGGGCGCGCGGATCATCGGCGATGTCGAGATCGGGCCGAATTCGAGCATCTGGTACAATTGCGTGCTGCGCGGGGACGTCAACGCGATCCGCATCGGCGCGCGCACCAATGTGCAGGACGGCACGGTCATCCACTGCGATTCGCCCAAGCCCGGCAACCCGGCGGGCCTGCCAACGATCATCGGCGACGATGTGCTGATCGGGCATATGGTGATGCTGCACGGCTCGATTTTGCACGACCGCGCCTTTGTCGGGCTGTCGAGCACCGTGATGGACGGCTGCACGATCGAATCGGACGGGATGCTCGCAGCAGGGGCGTTGCTTAGTCCGGGCAAGATCATCCGCGCGGGCGAACTATGGATCGGGCGACCGGCGAAAATGCTTCGCATATTGTCAGCCGAAGAAATCGCCGCAAACCAGCTCGGCGCGGCGCATTACGCCCACCTTGCCGCGCTCCATGCCGAGGCGGTCAGCGGATAAGCGCGTCGAGCTTCGCGCCCTGCCGGTCGTAGATCGCCTGCACCTCGGTACGGGCAGCGGTAAGCGCGGTGGTATCCTGTCCCTTGTCGATGGCCTCGCCGATCGCAACATCCAGCGCTGACAGCGCGTCGAGCGTGGGCCCCCGCGCGACATCGACTGCCGAACGCGCATTTTGCGCGGCGATCCAAGCTTCGCTCTGTGGTGGGGCGTTCGTCGATGCTGCGGGTAATGCTCTTTCGAAGGCGACATTGCTTTGCTTCGCCTGATCTATCAGCCGCACGATAAGGGCCGCTTGTCCCGCATCGGTCGCCACCGGCCGCACGGGCGGTGGGGCAGGTGCATCGATGTCGGCGTTTTCTGCAGTGCGCGGGAGTAGTGAGGGGGCATCGACCACTCCTGCACAGGCCGAGATCAAAATGAATGGAAGCACCGCTGCAATTTTCATGGGTCTTGCCCTAGGCGCTGCATTTCCCGGCCGCAACGGGGTTGCGCCGCGCCCCACAATCGCTATGTGCAGCGCCTCTGCGCGCCCGTAGCTCAGCTGGATAGAGCATCAGACTACGAATCTGAGGGTCGGACGTTCGAATCGTTCCGGGCGCGCCAATTTTTCTAAGCTGGATCGACAGAAGCCGAACGTTCGCGCTCGTAGCGCAGCGCGTCGAGGATCTTTGCCCCCGCCAGCATCACCGATCCGCTGCATGCCCAGAACAGCAACCAGCCGCCGGTGCCGGGATATTCGCCCAGATAGCCCTTGCCGCGCTCCATCGCGCCGACGGCAAGCGCGAAGATAATCAGATACGCCTCGACCCGGGTTTTGATGACGAACAGGCGAGCGATTTTGCGAAGCATGGGTTTCATGCAGCAAGGACTAGGCCAACCGATGTTTTGCGTAAATAACCGGTTAGCGTTCATGGTTACCTGTCAGTTAATCCGACAGTCCTAGATCGGGATGCCCAAGGCGGAGACGAGCGCTTGCCGTGCGCGACCGATATCGGCGATCAGCGCGCCGCTCGCCAGATCGATGGGCGCAATCGCTTCGGGCCAGTGCGCCGCCACGATGCCTGCAACCATGTCGAGCTTTCTCTCGTCCACGATAAACCGGGCATCGACCGTGGCGGGATCTGCGACAACGCGCAGCCGTAGACACGCCGGTCCGCCCCCATTTGCCATCGACTCGCGGACATCGACGGGGATCAGGCGGCGGATGGGGCCGTTGCCCGCGACCAGCGTCTCGAGCCAGCCCCAGACGCGCGGGTTGGCCTGCGCCTCGGTCGGCAGGATCAGGGCCATACCGCCGCCTTGCGGCAGCGTGACCAACTGCGCGTTGAACAGATACGACTGAATCGCGTCAGCGAGCGACACCACCGACGCGGGCACCTCGACGATCTCGACCTCGGGCAGCAACCGGTGAAGCTCGGCATAAAACGTGGCTTTATCGGCGAATGCCTGTTCGTGCGCGAACAGCACGCGCTCGTTGGCGACCGCCACCACATCGTTGTGGAATGCGCCTGCCGCAATCGCTTCCTCGGATTGCTCGACGTAAAGCGCATTGGCGACCCCGTGCAGCCGCGCCACCGCTTTCGACGCCTCGATATGCTGGCGCGCCGGAAAGGCACCGCCGCGTACGCCATAGACGAACACCTCCACCCCGGGCGCGCCGTGATGCGCGCAGAGTCGCATGTGGTTCGCCGCGCCTTCGTCGCCGAACGGGGCGGGGACGGGGGCGTGCACGGTGAAAATGTTTCCGGGAAAGGCGATGGACAGCTGCTCATGCGTGCCCTGCCATTCGTGCGCGCGGTGCGGCATGGTCATCAGATTGGCGACCGTCAGGTGGCAGCGCCCGTCGTGTGTGTCAGGCGCAGGCGAGACGGTTGCGGCATTCGCGGCCCACATCGACGAGGCCGACATGGCGGCTGCACGGATATGCGGCTCGATGCCGTGTTCGTCATGGTGGCCGAGCGATTGCAGCCAGTTCGTGTCCGGACGCACCTGCGGCAAGAAGAAGCCCTGCGCGAGGCCAAGGCGCAGGTTCGTCCGCATCTTCTCGATACCTTGCAGCGCCGCCGCGCGCGGCCGCGATACGGCACCGGCATTCTTCGACGAGGCGAGGTTGCCCGTACTCAGCCCCGCGTAGTTGTGGCTCGGTCCGACGATGCCGTCGAAGTTGATCTCGACCAGGGTCATTGCGGCGCGACCAGCACGGTCTGTCCCGGCTCGATCTCGAGCGCCGCCGCCGATTCGGGATCGATAGTGTCGCCGTCGACCTGTCCCCAGGCCGCAACGAAACCGGTCAAGCTGCCGTGCGAGACGATGGTTCGTGGTGCCATATTGTCGGCGATGCGGGCAATCGTCACTTCGCGCGCATCGGCGACCGAGCGGATCCGGCTTGTTGTAGCGCACATCGTCGGGCCGCCGTCGAAGATATCGATATAGCCGTCGTGGTTGAACCCTTCGCCTTCCAGCATCCGCATCGCGGCGCGGCCCGAGGGGTGGGGCAGGCCGATGGCCGCGCGTGCGGCGTCGGTCAGCATCGCGATGTAAACCGGTGTCTTGGGCATCAAATCGGCAATGAACTGGTGCCCGTTGATCGCGTTGAATTCGTCGGCGTCCTGGAAGTTCATGCCGAAGAAGCGACCGGCCAGCCCGTCCCAGAATGGCGAGCCGCCGCCCTCGTCGATCAGCCCGCGCAACTCGGCAATCATGCGGTCGGCAAAGCGGGCACGGTGCTGTCGAACGAACAGATAGCGGCTGCGCGCGATGAGCATGCCCAGCCCTCCGGCGCGTTCGCGGGGATGCAGGAACAGCCCGCCGACTTCGCTCGATCCCTCAAGGTCGGTCGACAGGGTCAGCATATCGGCCCTGAACGTCCTTCCCAGCTCCTTCGAATGCTGGGTCAGCGTGCCGATGCGATAGCTGTAAAAGGGCGCGGTCAGTCCGATCTGGCTGAACATCTGGCAGGTGCCCCGCACCTGACCCGTCGCGGTATTTTCGAGCACAAGCACGAACAGGTCATCGGCGATGCTGTCGTCCGTGCGGGCGAACGCGGCACCCGACCGGTCGAGCTTGGCGGTCAGCGACTTGCGGTCGGCAGGCAGGTTGGTGAACCCGCCGCCGGTCAGCTTCGCCATCTCGTAAAGCGCAGCGAGGTCGTCGGCGCGCGCAGCACGCATCCTGAAAGTCATCAAATGGCCCCATTCGCCAGCCGGTAAAGAGTGAGCGCGGACAAGGCCGCGCGCTCCGCCAGCGATTCGACGATCAAATACTCTTGATCCGAATGGATGGCACCCCCGCGCACGCCCATCGTATCGACGACGGGCACACCGCAGGCGGCAATATTGTTGCCGTCGCACACGCCGCCGGTCGCCTTCCACGCAATGCTCTGCCCGAGGTCCGCGCCGCAATCTCTGACGAGGCCGAACAGCTTCTCCGCAGGCGGGTCGAGCGGCTTTGGTGGTCGGCCGAAGCCGCCGTGCGGGTGGACGCTGACGTCATGACGGCGCGCGACGTCCGCGACGATTTCCGCAAGCGCCGCTTTCGCTTCGGCCTCGAGCTCGGGGGTCAGCGGACGCAGGTTGACGCGCAGCACTGCATGATCGGGCACGACATTGTTCGGCCCGCCACCATCGATCTTCGCCGGATTGACGCTCAACCCTTCACGTCGCAGTGCCGCCAGCCGCAGCGCGAGGTCGGCAGCCGCGATCACCGCATTGCGGCCGTCGTCCGGATTGCGTCCCGCGTGCGCGGACTTTCCAGTCACGACAAAGCTGAAATTGCCGCTGCCAGGGCGGGCACCCGCCAGAGTTCCGTCGGGGAGTGCAGCGGGTTCATAGGTCAGTGCCGCAATCTTGCCGCGCGCCAGCTCGGCAATCAGCCCCGCCGACGATGCCGAGCCGGTTTCCTCGTCGCTGTTGAGGAGCACATCATAACCGAGCGCAGAGGCCGCATCGCTGCCCTCGAACGCCGCCAGCGCCGCAAGCATCACGGCAATGCCGCCCTTCATATCGGCAACGCCGGGGCCGTTGATCACGCCGGGTTCGATCTCGCGCAGCATCTGGAACGGATGATCGGCGGGGAACACCGTGTCCATATGACCGGTCAGCAGGATGCGCCGGTTGGCGCCCGGCCGGACCGCGAGGTGGATATGCTGCCCGCGCTGCGTCGTCCGGACGTGTCCATCGGACGAAATACTTTCCTCCGGCGCTTGATCGACCAAGCAGATGTCGCCCGGCAGCACGGCAAACTGTTCGGCGAGCAGGCCCGCGACCTCAGCCAGCCCCGCCAGATTGCCCGTCCCGCTGTTGATTGCCGCCCAGCGCTCAACCTGCGCCCGCATCGGTGCGGCATAGGCGCGCGCGATCAGCGCATTTTCCTGTTGGGTGAGTGCCATCGACGTCCTCTACAACGGGCGTCATCCCCGCGAAAGCGGCGCTTGTCCTGCCGCCGTTCGGACGGCATAGGCGCTCGCACCTCCTCCCCGGGGCCGTACCTTCGTCTGACTGGGAGTCCTGCATGTCCTATATCCCCCGCGCTAGCCTGAGCGTTGCGCCGGTCCTCGCCGAATTCGTCGAGCAGGAAGCGCTGCCGGGAACGGGCGTGACCGCCGACGCGCTATGGGCGGGATTGGCCGACATCCTCGCGCGCTTCGTGCCGGTCAATCGTGCACTGCTCGCCAGGCGCGACGACCTTCAGGTGCAGATCGATGCGTGGCACAGCGCGCGGGCAGGGCAGGCGTGGGATACCACCGCGTATCAGGCGTTCCTGACCCAAATCGGTTACCTCGTCCCCAAACCTGCGCCGTTCGCCATCGATACAGCCAATGTCGATGCCGAGGTTGCCACGATGGCGGGGCCGCAGCTCGTCGTGCCCGCGCTCAACACCCGTTTCGCGCTCAATGCAGCCAATGCGCGCTGGGGCAGCCTTTACGACGCCTTCTACGGCACCGATGCGCTCGATGCCCCGCCCGCGAAGCCCGGCGGCTATGATGCCGAGCGTGGCGCTGCAGTGATCGCACGGGCAAAGGGTTTTCTCGACCAAGTATTGCCGTTTATCAATCAGTCATGGAGCGATGTGGCCGCGAGTTCCGTCGCCGAGCTTGAAGATCAAATAATTGTCTTCGGGGCCGATGGTGGCGAAAGTCTTGTGGGCAGGACAGAGCGCTCGCTCCTTCTTCAGCACAACGGACTTCATATCGAAATAGTCGTGGATCGAGTGCACCCTATCGGGAAAAATGATCCGGCTGGCATCGCGGACGTCATCCTCGAATCAGCCTTGTCGACGATCATCGACCTCGAGGATTCGGTCGCTGCGGTCGATGCTGACGACAAGGTGCAGGGTTATCGCACGTGGCTCGGCCTGATGAAAGGCGACCTGACCGCGACCTTCGACAAGGGCGGGCGCAGCATGACCCGGGCGTTGGAGGACGACCGGCAATGGCATGGACCGGACGGCGCGTTCACGCTGCATGGCCGCAGCCTGCTCTTCGTCCGCAACGTCGGGCATCTGATGACCAATCCCGCGCTCTTGCTGCCCGATGGACCCGAAGTCCCCGAGGGTATTCTCGACGCCGTACTGACCAGCCTTATCGCCATGCACGACAAGGGCGGCAACTCGCGCACCGGCAGTATCTATATCGTGAAGCCCAAGATGCACGGGCCAGAGGAAGCCGCCTTCACCAACGACCTGTTCGATGCGACCGAAGATATGCTCGGCTTGGCTCGCCACACGATCAAGGTCGGCGTCATGGACGAGGAGCGCCGCACGTCGGCCAATCTCGCCGCGACGATCCATGCAGTCCGCCACCGTATTGCGTTCATCAATACTGGCTTCCTCGACCGCACCGGCGACGAAATCCACACGTCGATGCGCGCGGGGCCAATGGTGCCCAAGGGCGAAATGAAGACCAGCGCCTGGATTAAGGCCTATGAGGCGCGCAACGTCGCCATCGGCCTTGCTTGCGGCCTGAGCGGCAAGGCGCAGATCGGCAAAGGCATGTGGGCCGCGCCCGACAAGATGGCGGATATGCTCGCGCAGAAGATCGGCCATCCGACCGCAGGTGCGAACACCGCCTGGGTGCCGTCGCCTACCGCCGCGACATTGCACGCGATGCATTATCACCAGCTCAACGTGTTCGCGCGGCAGAAGGAATTGACGGCAATCCCGCCGCTTGCCGACTTGCTGAGTGTGCCGCTGGCAACGGGTCGTAACTGGAGCGCCGCCGAGATCGAGCGCGAACTCGACAACAACGCTCAAGGCATCCTCGGCTATGTTGTCCGCTGGATCGATCAGGGCGTGGGGTGCTCCAAAGTGCCCGACATCGACGATGTCGGCTTGATGGAGGACCGCGCGACCTTGCGTATTGCCTCGCAGGCGCTGGCTAACTGGTTGTTGCACGGGGTCTGCACCCGCGAACAGGTCGAAGCGGCGTTCACGCGGATGGCCGCGAAGGTCGACGGGCAGAACGCAGGCGACCCGCTGTACCGCAAGCTGTCCCCTGACAGCATCGCGATGCAGGCGGCGCGCGCGCTGGTGTTCGAGGGCGTGACTCAGCCCAATGGCTATACCGAGCCGTTGCTGCACAAGTTCCGGCTCGACGTGAAAGCGGCAGGGTAGGAACGGATGGTCCGGCAAGCCGTCCTTTACGGTCTTGCCCTCGCGGCCGTCGCGCTGCTGCTCGACTGGCTCGACTACAGCCATGCGATGCGGCTGCATTCGACCGAATTCTATGTGCTGTGCATCGCAGTGCTGTTCGTGGCGCTCGGCATCTGGGTCGGTCACCGGCTGACGCCGTCGCCGAGGTCCGCGATGTTCGTGCCCAACGCTGCCGCGCTCCAGTCGCTCGGCATCAGTGCGCGCGAAGCCGAAGTCCTGACCCTGATTGCGGCGGGCCATTCCAACAAGGTCATCGCTCGGCAACTCGCCATTTCGCCTAACACGGTGAAAACACACGTCTCGCATGTGTTTGAAAAGCTGGAGGTTGCGAGCCGCACGCAGGCGGTCGACCGCGCGCGTTCGTTCGATATCTTGCCGTAAATTCGGGCGGGAAACGCCGAATCACCCGTTCGGGCGATAGACTTGGGAACGCATCTGTCGTGAAGTGCCCGCATAGTTTGCAGGGGAAGCGTCATGGGACGGATCATCGCGGTTTACGGCATCATCGGCGGCATCGTTGTTGCGCTCGGCATGCAGCTCAGCATCCGGTTCGTGAGCGATCACGGGACGCTCGGGATGGTCGTCGGCTATCTGACCATGCTCGTCGCGCTGTCGATGGTGTTCGTCGGGGTGAAAAGATACCGCGACACGGTGCACGGCGGCGTCATCCGCTTCTGGCCCGCGCTGGGTGTCGGCCTCGGCATCGCGGGCGTGGCGGGGCTGTGCTACGTCATCGGCTGGGAAGCGTATATGTACGCGACCGACTACGGGTTCATGGACGTATATGCGAAACAGGCGATTGCCGAGAAGATGGCGTCGGGCGCATCTGCGGCTGAAATCGTCAAGTTCGGTGCCGAGATGGAGGCGTTCAAGTTACAGTACGCCAACCCGCTGTTCCGCATGCCGATGACCTTTGCAGAGATCGCCCCCGTTGGCGTCCTAGTGGCACTGGCCTCCGCCGCCATCCTTCGCAACAGCCGTGCGTTTCCGGCGGTGGCGGCGCGGAGCTGACGGCCTACACCGGTGGCGGCACCAGTCCGATCAGGCGCATGATGATTGCCTGCAGGACCATCGCGGCAAGCCAATAGCCGCCGTCGACACCGATCGTTCGCCACGATTGTCCGCGCAACCGGTAGCTCGCGGTTAGCGTGGGCGCGACGAATCCGGCCCAGATAACGACCGCGCTGCCGATGGTCATGGTCCATAAGCCACCTTTGGGCGGCGCAAGAATCAGTGCCCCGGCCAATATCGCCGCCAGCCACGCCTGTGCCAGAAACACGACCGCAAGCGTCGCGGGGGCGGCCTTGCGGCCATAGATCAGGCCCGCCAGCGCGACGCTTGCAAGCGCCGCGACAATGATGGGCAGGATGTTGATCCAGATGTAGATCATGTCGTCCTCGGCGGCAGATGCGCGGCGAATTCGTCCAGCACCGCTTCGTATAACGGCTTTTTGAAGGCGACGATCAATTCGGGCAGCCGCCAGGGATCGACCCATTGGAAGTTGCGGAACTCGGGGTGTTCGGTGTCGAGGTTCACGTCCACGTCGCTCCCCAGAAAGCGCATCAGGAACCAGCTCTGCCGCTGGCCCGCATAGCGTCCCTTCCACAGTTTTCCGGCCAATTCGGGAGGGAGGTCGTAAAGCAATTCGCGCGACGACTGCGCGATCACCTCGACCAGATGCGTGCCGATGCCCGTTTCCTCTTCCAGTTCGCGTAGCGCCCCTGTCCGCGCGTCCTCACCGGGATCGAGTCCGCCCTGTGGCATCTGCCAGGCGTCGAGACTCGAATCGATCCGTTGCGCCACGAACACCTTGTCGTCGGCATTGAGCAGCATCACCGCTGCGGCAGGACGGTATTCGAGCGTCACGCCGCCTTTGCCGCCTGCGTCTGATTTCCGACGGCCTCGTCGATCATCGGTTTGAGCACCGCAAGGAACCCGGCGATATCACCCTTCGACGAGGGGATGCCTTTCCGCAGGCAGATAAAGCCGTGGATGTTGCCCACCGCCTCGCGATAAGTCACCGGCACGCCGGCCTTTGCCAGTTCGCCGACATAGGCGCGGCCCTGATCGCGCAAGGGGTCGAGACCTGCCGTCACCACCAATGTCGGCGGCATGCCCGTGTGATCGTGACGCAGCGGGAATGCGCGCACGTGGCCCAGCTCGGCGGCATAGGCGTCGGTGAAATACTGCATCGAATCCTGCGTGAGCAGCTTGCCCTGGTTGTGCTCGGCGAACGAAGGCCAGTCCTCGGTATCGTCGACGACCGGATAGATCGGGAACTGGACGATCACCGGCACGGCGGCCGGCTTGTCGCGCAGCGCCATGGTCGTGACCACCGCGAGATTGCCGCCTGCACTGTCGCCCGAGGTAATCAGACCCGTCACCGTGCGCCCGAGTTCGGACGGACTGCCCGCGATCCAGCGCGTGGCCGCCTCGCAATCGTCGGGAGCCGCTGGCCAGGGGTATTCGGGTGCAAGCCGGTAATCGACCGCGATGACCGGAATGTCGAGGACACGGGCGACCTCCGCGCAATAGGGCTCGTGCGTGTCGAGGTTGCCGATGACGAATCCGCCGCCGTGGTAGAACACCATCACCGGCCCCGGGTCGCGCGACGTCCGTGCATCGTAGAGCCGCCCGAAAATCATGCCGGCAGGTGTCGGGATTTCGAGGTTTTTGATCACCGCGAGCGGCCCGACCTCGGCATCGGCCACCGCACGCATCGCAACCATGGTCAGCCGCGCGGTCGCCGCAGGCAACTCATGCATCTTGGGTCCGGGCACGGCGTTGAGGAACGTTAGAAAGGCGTTGACGTCGGGGCGGTCGCTATAGGTCATGTGCGGTATCTCTCCGTTTTCGCCTTACGCTAACGTAAGCCGGTGGAGAGGTGAACCCAATTCCTCCCCAGCGCTGGGCTGGGGAGGAATTGGGGTTCTCGATTCCACCCTGACGGTGGATGATGCGTCCATGCTCCACGTCGTCCACCACCCCGATTATGTCGTGACCGCGCGCGGGGGCGCGCACCAGTTCAGCAAATACGGCGCGGTGATGGATGTGCTGCGCGAGAGCGGCGACTTGGCTGAATACCGCCCCGATCCGATGCCGCGCGCATGGCTGGAGGCCGCTCACGACCCCGCCTATGTCGAGGCGGTGCTTGCGGCGCAGGTCGCGCCCGCGATCGAACGCCGCATCGGCTTTCCCGTCACGCGCGAAGTCGCGCGTCGCGCACAAGTCAGCCCCGGCGGCACCTGGTTGGCGGCGAAGCTGGCGCTGCAACACGGCTATACCGCGAACGCAGCGGGGGGCAGCCACCATGCGCTGCCCGACAGCGGCGCAGGGTTTTGCGTATTCAACGACCTCGCCATCGCGGCGCTGCGGCTGGCGGGGGAGGGCGATGCAACCCGCATCCTGATCGTCGATTGCGACGTCCATCAGGGCGACGGGACCGCCGTCATCCTCTCCGGACGGCCCGACATCGCGACACTCTCGGTGCACAGCGAGAAGAATTTTCCGGCGCGAAAGGCCCGCTCGACACTGGACGTGGCACTGCCCGACGGGACCGGCGACGACGACTATCTCGCGGCATTGCGGCCCGCGCTTGCCGCCATGATCGACCGCGTGCGGCCCGACCTGATCCTTTATCAGGCGGGCGTCGACGTCCATGCCGACGATAGGTTGGGGCGGCTGGCGCTCTCGGATGCGGGAATTGCCGCGCGCGATACGCATGTCGCCAGCACTGCCCGCGCCCTCGGCATTCCGCTCGCCAGCGCCATGGGCGGCGGGTATGGCGATGACGTTTTGGCGGTCACCCGCCGCCACGCCGCCGCGATGCGAAGCTGCGCTGCCGCCTATTTCGATTGATTGCCCCCCAAGTTTTACTAAGTGGCGACAACGCAATCCGCGTCCTACAGGCGGCGCGACGTTAAAACTGGAAGATGCATGGCCTCCGCCGTTCACGAACTCACCCGCGAAGAAGCGGAAGCGCACCCCAACCCCGAAAGCATCGTCGTTCGTTTTGCCGGCGATTCCGGCGACGGGATGCAGCTGACCGGCGGGCAGTTCACGCTGTCGACCGCGCTCGCGGGCAATGATCTCGCCACTTTCCCCGACTTCCCCGCCGAAATCCGCGCACCGCAGGGGACGCTGTTCGGCGTGTCGGCGTTCCAGATCAATTTCGGCTCGACCCAGATCGAAACCGCGGGCGACGCGCCCGATGTGCTCGTCGCGATGAACCCGGCGGCGCTCAAGACCAATGTCGGGTCGCTGAAACCCGGTGGCCTCATCATCGCCGATGAAGGCGAATTCGGCGTCCGCAACCTCGCCAAGGCGCAGTACGACGTCTCGCCGCTGACCGACGGCAGCCTCGCGCAATGGCAGCTGATCGCGTTCAACATCTCGCAGCTGACGCTCGACGCGGTGAAGCCGTTCGGCCTCGGCAACAAGGAAGCGCTGCGTTGCAAGAATATGTGGACGCTGGGGTTGGCGCTCTGGATGTTCGATCGCGACCGCGAACCGCTGATCGATTGGCTGCGTGAGAAATTTGCGAAGAACCCGGTGCTGGCGGATGCCAATATCGCGGCGCTGAACGCGGGCCACGCCTATGGAGAGACCGCTGAGCTCGGGCCGTCGGTGCGCCAGCACAGCGTCGCTGCCGCGCCTGCCGAGCCGGGGCTTTATCGCACGGTGACGGGGGCGGAGTCGCTGGCGATGGGTCTTGTCGCGGGCGCGCAACTCGCGGGGCTGAAGATGTTCTTCGGCGGCTATCCGATCACGCCCGCCTCGGCGATCCTGCATTATCTGTCGCGCCTGAAGGAATTCGGCGTCACGACGTTTCAGGCCGAGGACGAGATTGCGGCCATCGCGTCAGCCATCGGCGCTTCCTATGCGGGGCAGCTAGGCGTTACCTCGTCGTCGGGTCCGGGCATCGCGTTGAAGGGCGAGGCGATGGGCTTGGCGATCATGACCGAATTGCCGCTGGTCATCGTCAATTCGCAGCGTGGCGGCCCCTCGACGGGCCTCCCGACCAAGACCGAACAGTCCGACCTGTACCAGGCAGTTTACGGCCGCAACGGCGACGCGCCGATGCCGGTGATCGCTGCGCGCAGCCCTGCCGATGCGTTCGAATGCGCGATCGAAGCGGTGCGGATCGCGACACAATTTATGACGCCGGTGATGCTGCTGACCGACGGCTATATCGCCAACGCCGCCGAGCCATGGAAAGTGCCCGACACGACGGCGCTCGAACCGTTCCCGGTGACATTCACCGCTGAAGTCCCCGAAGGCGGTTTCAAGCCCTATGCCCGCGACGCCAAGCTCGCGCGACCGTGGGTCAAGCCCGGCACCCCCGGCCTGCTCCACCGCATCGGCGGCATCGAGAAACAGGTCGATACCGGTCATATCAATTACGAAGCCGCCAACCACCAGACGATGACCGACTTGCGGCAAGCCAAGGTTGCCGGGATTGCAGACCATATTCCCGAACAGGCGGTCGAACTTGGGACAACATCGGGCAAGCTTGCTGTCGTCGGCTGGGGTTCGACCTATGGTCCGATCCACCAGGCGGTGCGCCGCGCACGGGCAAAGGGGCAGGACGTCCACCACATCCATCTGCGCCACATCTGGCCGATGCCGCGCAACCTTGGTGCATTGTTAAAGGGTTACGAGCATATCCTCGTACCCGAGATGAACACCGGCCAGCTCAAGACCGTGCTGCGCGACCAGTATCTCGTCGATGCCAAACCGCTCAACAAGGTTAGTGGGCAACCCTTCCGCATCGCCGAGATCGAAGACGCTATAAACCGGCGTTTGGCGTAACCTTTACTAACCTTTCGCTTCAATTAGGCTCCCCGCATGAACGCCATCACCTCCATCCGCGCCTCGGCCCCCAAGGACTGGGAGACCGATCAGGAAGTCCGCTGGTGCCCCGGCTGCGGCGACTATGCCGTGCTGAAGGCGGTGCAGCGCACCATGCCCGAGATCGGCGCGGACCCGGCAAAGACGGTGTTCGTCAGCGGCATCGGCTGCTCGTCGCGTTTCCCCTATTACATGGAAACCTATGGCTTCCACACGATCCACGGCCGCGCACCGGCAGTCGCGACGGGGGTGAAGCTCGCCAATCCCGAGCTCGATGTGTGGATCATCACCGGCGACGGCGACGCGCTGTCGATCGGCGGCAACCACACTATGCACCTGTTGCGGCGTAACCTCGACTGCCAGGTGCTGCTGTTCAACAACGAGATCTACGGTCTGACCAAGGGGCAATATTCGCCGACGTCGCGGGTGGGGACGCGCAGCCCCTCGACCCCGTTTGGCTCGGTCGACCGTCCGGCCAGTCCCTGCGCGTTTGCGCTGGGCGCGGGCGCACGCTTCATCGCGCGCGGCATCGACGTCCACAAACGCCTGCCCGAAGTGCTCAAGGCCGCGCACGCGCACAAGGGCACGGCCTTTGTCGAAATCTACCAGAACTGCATCGTCTATAACGACGACGTGTTCGCGCCGTTCACCGACAAGGCGAATGCTGCGACCGGCCAGCTGTGGCTGTCGCATGGCGAGCCGATGCTGTTCGACGGCGGCACCAAGGGGCTGCGGCTGAACCGCGACACCCTGTCGTTCGAGATCGTCGATGTGGTCGATGGCGACTGGGCGGCGGCGGGCGTGCAGGTCCATGACGTCATGAACCGGATGCTCGCGCATCTGCTCGTCGAACTGCCGCTCGGCAGTTTTCCCGTCGCGCTCGGCGTCATCTACGACAGCCCCGCGCCGACTTTCGAAAGCGCCGTCGTCGCGCAGAACGCGGCAGCGGCCAAAGGCAAGACCCCCGACCTCGCCGCGTTGATCGCCAAGGGGCAGACATGGCAGGTGGACAAGGAAGAGCATGTCATCTGAATTCCTCCCCGGAACGGGGAGGGGGACCACGAAGTGGTGGAGGGGGCTCGCCACACTTGGTTCGCTGCACGTCGAGAACCCCCTCCGTCAGCTTCGCTGCCACCTCCCCGTGCCGGGGAGGAACTAGATGACCGCCATCCTCTGGTTCCGCCAAGACCTCCGCCTCGCCGACAATCCCGCGCTCACCGCAGCGGTTGCGGCGGGCAAGATCGTTCCGCTCTACATCCTCGATGACACCACCCCCGGCGATAACGCCATCGGCGGCGCGCAACGGTGGTGGCTGCATCACAGCCTGACTGCGCTCGACGCGAGCCTCGGCGGCAAGCTGGTGCTGCGCCGCGGCGACAGCCTTGCCGTCCTCGAAGCGGTCATGGCCGAAACCGGCGCGATGCACATCCACGCTACGCGCGCCTATGAGCCATGGTGGCAGCGGACCGACAGCGAACTCGGGGAGCGGCTGACGCTTCACGACGGCAATTACCTCGCGCACCCGGACAGCATCCGCACCGGCGGGGGCGGGCGTTACAAAATCTTCACGCCCTATTGGCGCGCGCTGCTCGACCGGATGCCGCCCGCGAAGCCCTTGCCCGTCCCTGAAAGAATCGAGACGGTAACGGCGGAGAGCGACAAGCTCGACGACTGGCACTTGCTCCCGGTCGAACCCGATTGGGCGACCGGCTTCGATGTCTGGACGCCGGGCGAGGACGGCGCAAAGGCCGCGTTCCGCACCTTCCTCGACGTCGTCGGTGACTATGACCGCGCGCGCAACATGCCATCGGAGGCGGGCACCTCGCGCCTGTCGCCGCACCTGCACTTCGGCGAAATCTCGCCCGCGACGGTGTGGCATCATGTTGCGAAAAAGGTCGGCGCGAAGGGCGAGCCTTATCTGCGCGAGATCGGTTGGCGCGACTATGCCGCCAACACCATCGACCAGTTCCCAGATTACGGCACGAAGAGTGCGCGCGACGACATCGGCCGGATCGCGTGGCGGCGCAGCGACAAGGACTTTGCGGCCTGGACCAAGGGCCAGACCGGCTACCCCATCGTCGATGCGGGCATGCGCGAACTCTGGGCGACGGGATGGATGCACAACCGCGTCCGTATGATCGCCGCGTCGTTCCTCGTGAAGCACCTGCTGATCGACTGGCGGCGCGGCGAGCGCTGGTTCTGGGACACGCTCGTGGACGCGGATTACGGATCGAACGCGGTCAACTGGCAGTGGACAGCGGGGTCGGGCGTCGATTCGAACATGTTCGTCCGCATCATGGCGCCGCTCAGCCAGTCGGAAAAGTTCGACGCGGGCGATTACATCCGCAAATGGGTGCCAGAGCTTGCTAAGCTGCCCGATGCGACGATCCACGATCCGCACGGCGCTGGTGTTGCCCCTGCCACTTATGCCAAACCGCTAGTCGGACATCGCGAAGGACGCGAGCGCGCCCTGGAGGCGTACCGGGAGAGCAAGGCATGAGGCGGTTCGGACTGGCGATACTCGGCGCGGCAATGCTGCTCGGCGCGTGCGATACGATCAAACTCTACAGCGACCTGCCGAAGGACAAGAATGTGCTCTTCTGGACGCAAGACCAGCGCGATAACGGCTTTCGCGCGCTCGAAAAGCTGGCAACCGTGCGCGGCATCCCCGCTGGCGGGTCGATCCTTGCTTTTGGCCAAGGGGTGCCGCTGAAACTGCCGATCGACATCGACGCTTACATGAAAAGCCAGCGTTCAGCGGGACTGATCGTCATTCAGGACAACAAGATACGCTTCGAAAAATACGCGCTCGGTTATAGCCCGCAGGGGCGCTGGACGAGTTTTTCGGTCGCGAAATCCTTCACGTCTACGCTGGTCGGTGCAGCGGTGAAGGATGGCTATATCAAGAGCCTCGACGACAAGGTGACGCAGTACATCCCGACCCTGCGCGGTTCCGTGTATGACGACGTAACGGTCAAACAGCTGCTGACCATGACGTCGGGCGTGAAATGGAACGAGGATTACGCCGACCCGAAATCCGACGTCGCGCAATTCGCGCTGCAAAAGCCGGTGCCCGGCGAGGATATCACCGTAAGCTATATGAAAAAGCTGACCCGCGAGGCGCCTGCGGGTACGAAATGGGTCTACAAAACCGGCGAGACCAATTTGATCGGCGTGCTCGTGTCGAGCGCAACGGGGAAGTCGCTGAGCGCCTATCTGTCCGATAAGGTGTGGAAGCCGTTTGGCATGGAGGCCGACGCCTTCTGGATTTTGGGCGATACAGGCCATGAGATCAGCGGCTGCTGTCTCTCGGCGCGACTGCGCGATTATGCGCGTTTCGGCCAGTTCGTTCTCGAAGGCGGGCCGGGCACGGTGCCCGACGGCTGGTTCGCGGCGGCGACCACCAAGCAGGCCGACATCGGCCAACCGGGACGCGGTTACGGCTATCAATGGTGGACGAACGACGATGGCAGCTTTGCCGCGCAGGGCATTTTCGGGCAGGGGATTTTCATCGACCCGAAGCGCAAGCTCGTTATCGCGTCGAACGGAAACTGGCCCAAGGCGACCGACCCCGATACGGTCGGGGCCGAGCGCGAGCGGTTCTACAAGGCCGTACAGGCAGCGGTCGACGCAGGGCGGTAACGCTTAGCGCGCGTTGATAATCGAATCGAACACCGCCGGGTTGAGCAGGTTCGCGAACGCGCAGCCGACGACCTGGCCGTCGTTCCACACGACTTCGGCCTGAAGCCCCTTGAACGGGCCGATGGTCAGCCAGCAGAGACTCCCCGCGCGCATCCCTGTTACCGCCTGGGCGGCAAACCCGCCGATCGACAGGTCGATCAAATTGGTCGGAAAAGCGCTCGACCCCGACGGGCGCAGCATCGCCGGGATGTTGAGCACGATGCGCGGCGCGCAGCGATCCTCTTGCGCTGCCTGAGTGTAGCTGTCGTTTACGAGAGACAAGGTCATGCCGTTTTTCCCCTTCGATCTCAGCTTCGACCCTGCGCCCCGCAAGTTACGCGAATCTTACCCGGTCTGGTTAACGACAATCCGTTCGCCGCTTTCGAACCCGTCGCGCAACAGCCCGACAAGGCGCGCCGCGACGACTTCCGGACCTTTCAGCGTCGCCGGGTCTTCACCGGGATAGGCGCGTGCACGCATCGCCGTGCGGGTCGCACCGGGGTCGAGGATGGCGACCTTGACCCGCCCGCTGGTTTCGTCGGCATAGCTGCCGAGCAGCGTGTCGAACGCGGCCTTGGACGCTCCATAGGCACCCCAATAGGCACGCGGCGTCGCTCCGACGCTGGACGTCACGCCTATAACCCGGGCATCCTTCGACGCCCGCAGCATGGAATCGAACGCGGCGATCATCGTCGCCTGGGCGGTGACATTCAGCGTCATCACCCGCGAAAACTCCTTGGGGTCGATATGCGGTACCGGCGTCAGCGTCCCGAGCATCGCGGCGTTGAGGACGAGTGCGTCGAGCGCACCCCAGCGACCCGCAATTGCCGTCGCCAGACGCCCGATCGAGTCGCCGTCGGTCAGGTCCATCGGCGCAATCGTCGCGCTACCGCCGGCGTCGTGGATGCGGTTCTCGACCTCTTCGAGACCTGCCGCTGTGCGGGCGGTCAGCACGACATGATAGCCGTTCGCCGCCAATGCCTCTGCTGTTGCCGCACCGATTCCGCGTGAAGCACCCGTGACGAGCGCCAGTTTCCCCTCGCTCAAACCACCCGCTCCGCCAGCATTTCGAACTGGTCCTCCACCGCGCTGTCGTCCTGATCGGTCAGCCGCGTCGGATAGTCGCCGGTAAAGCAGGCATCGCAATATTGCGGACGGATGTCAGCGCGCTGCGTCTCGCCGAGCGCACGGTACAGGCCGTCAATGCTGATGAAACCAAGCGAATCGGCATGGATGAAATCCTGCATCCCGCCGACGTCGAGCTTGTGCGCCAGCAGCTTGGTCCGCTCGGGTGTATCGACCCCGTAGAAACAACTGTGCCGGGTCGGCGGCGACGCGATTCGCAGATGGACCTCGCTTGCGCCCGCATCGCGCATCATCTGGACGATCTTCAGGCTCGTCGTGCCGCGTACGATGCTGTCATCGACCAGCACCACCCGCTTACCCGCTATCAGCGCACGGTTGGCATTGTGCTTCAGCTTGACACCGAGGTGGCGGACCTGATCGCCCGGCTGGATGAAGGTGCGCCCGACGTAATGCGAGCGGATGATGCCGAGTTCGAACGGAATACCCGATTGCTGGGCATAGCCGATGGCGGCAGGCGTTCCCGAATCCGGCACCGGCACGACCAGATCTGCTTCGACCGGGTTCTCGATGGCGAGCTGCGCGCCGATCGCCTTTCGCACATCATAGACGCTCAGGCCCTGTGCCGAATCGGCGACGATCGAGTCGGGACGACTGAAATAGACATGTTCGAAAATGCAGGGGCGGGCATGCGCGGCGGGGAAGGGCTTGACCGAACGCACGCCCGATGCGGTCACGATCACCAGTTCGCCGGGCTCGACGGTGCGGACATAGGTCGCACCGACGACATCGAGCGCTACCGTCTCCGACGCGAAAATCGTCGCGCCGTTCAGCTCGCCCATCACCAGCGGCCGGATGCCGAGCGGGTCGCGGCACGCGACCATCCCCTCGGTCGTCATGCAGACCAGCGAATAGGCCCCTTCGACCTGCTTCAGCGCGTCAACGAACTTGTCGAGCAGGGTACGATAGGTGCTGGTCGCGACGAGGTGGATGAACACCTCGGTGTCGCTGGTCGACTGGAAGATCGACCCGCGCCGGACCAGTTCGCGCTTGATCGCCATGGCGTTCGAGACATTGCCGTTGTGCGCGATGGCGAACCCGCCCGAGGCGAGGTCGGCATAGAGCGGCTGGACGTTGCGCAGCGCTGTCTCGCCCGTGGTTGCATAGCGGACATGGCCGCACGCCATGCTGCCCGGCAGCGCGCGGATAATGTCGTCGCGGTCGAAATTACCCGCGACATGACCCATCGCGCGGTGGGTATGAAACTGGTGCCCGTCCCACGAGCTGATCCCGGCTGCTTCCTGTCCGCGATGCTGGAGCGCGTGAAGGCCGAGCGCAACCAGCGCGGAAGCCGATTCGGACCCCCAAACGCCGAATACGCCGCATTCCTCGCGGAGCTTGTCGTCCTCGAACGGGTTCGTTGTCAGCACTGGCGTGGGTCCGTTGTCGGGGTCGGATGGCGGGCCTATAGGGACAAGCGCGCCCGCTGTCTCGCTTTTGTAACAGGAAAATTTGCCGTGGCCGATCCGCGAGAAACCGGAACTGTGCTCGACCCCAAATGGGACGCGAACGGCCTTGTGACCGGTGTCGTCACCGATGCCACGACCGGCGACCTGCTGATGGTCGCGCACCTGAACGCCGAAGCGCTGGCGCTGACCCAGTCGACCGGCGAAGCGCATTTCTGGTCGCGCAGCCGGGAGCGGTTGTGGCGCAAGGGCGAGGAATCGGGAAATGTCCTCCGGGTTGTCGAACTCCGCATCGATTGCGACCAGGACGCGCTGTGGATCAAGGCGGAGTCCGCAGGGCCGGCGTGTCACACGGGGGAGCGGAGTTGTTTCTATCGCAAGATCGAACGGGGCAGCCTCGTTTCCGGTTGATCAGGTTCCCGCAGGTTTCGGATAAAAGGTTTCGACGGCTGCGCTGCCCGATTTCAGGATAAGTACCGCACCGTGCAGCGCCGGAATGCTGCCGAGAACGCCGGATTTTTCGATCAGGTCGAGGGCATCGGCACCGGTCTTGATCGTTGCAATTGTAATCGCCCGCGTATCGCTCTTGTCGATGGCATGCGCGAGTGCCAGGCCGTTTGCCATCAGAGCGATGACGGCACCGCCCTTCGCCATGCCGTCCGCGACGTCAGGTTGGTAAAATGCCGCCAAGTCCAATCCCGATGACAGCAGGTTCGCCGCCGATCCGATCCGCTCTGAATTGTCGAGCAGGATATGGTTGAACCGCTGCACATCTCCGTTGTGCTTTTCGGGGTTGCTGTCGAGGCGAAGTCCGGCGCCGACGAGATTGCCGTCGGCGTCGAGCGCAGCCACAGGCGTTCCCGGCAGCGTGCGCAACGCGGGTTTCAGATTTGCGCTTGTCTGGATTAGCATTGCCGACACTTTCACGGGAGTGGCACGGTATCGGTCGAGGTATCAGATGCCGTGAGGATCGCAACGCTGTCGCTTGCACTTTACGTTTACGTCAACTAGCATTCCACACATGGACCAGACCGGATCGCACGCGACCATCGAAACGCCGGATTTCCGCGACCGGCACCAATATTCGATTTCCGACCTGTCGGAGGAATTCGGGGTCACCGCGCGCGCGCTGCGCTTCTATGAAGACGAGGGACTGATCGCACCCGTCCGGCGCGGAACCACGCGCATTTATACCAAGCGCGATCGGGCGCGGCTGGCGTGGATCTTGCGGGCGAAACGCGTCGGGTTCAGCCTTGCCGATATCCGCGAGATGATCGACCTCTACGATGTCGGCGACGGGCGGGCGACACAGCGTCACGTTACCATCGAAAAATGCCTGTCGCGGATCGACCTGCTCAAACGTCAGCGCAACGACATCGACGCGCATATGGATGAACTCAACCGCTTCGTAAAAATGGTCCAGGCGGCCGAACACGACGCGCACTGAACGGATTTAAGGACGCAACGATGCCCCAATACACCGCCCCCGTGCGCGACACGCGCTTTATTCTCGACCATGTCATCGGGCTCGACCGCTATTCGAATCTGCCCGGTTTCGAGAACGCGACGCCCGACACTGTCGAGGCCGTGCTCGAACAAGGCGGCAAGTTCGTCGCGGAGGTGCTGTTCCCGCTCAACCTGTCGGGCGATCAGGAAGGGTGCACAAGGCATCCCGACGGATCGGTGACGACGCCAAAGGGGTTCAAGGAAGCCTATAAGCAATATGCCGAAAACGGCTGGGGCACATTGTCGATGCCCGAGGAATTTGGCGGGCAGGGGCTACCGCATGTCGTCTCGACGGCGTTCACCGAGTTCCTGAGTTCGGCGAACATGGCGTTTGGCATGTATCCAGGCCTGACAGCGGGTGCGATCAGTTCGATCCTCGCCAAGGGCAGCGACGCACAAAAGGCGACCTACGTCCCCAAGATGGTCGCGGGCGAATGGGGCGGGACGATGAACCTGACCGAGCCGCAGTGCGGCACCGATCTGGGCCTCATCAAGACGCGCGCCGAGCCGGATGCCGGCGGGAACTGGTCGATCACCGGCACCAAGATTTTCATCTCGTCGGGCGAACACGACCTGACCGAGAACATCATCCATCTGGTGCTGGCAAAAACTCCCGGCGCGCCCGACAGCGTCAAGGGGATCAGCTTGTTTATTGTACCCAAGTTCCTCGTCAACGACGACGGCAGCCTGGGCGCGCGCAACGGCGTCAGTTGCGGGTCGATCGAACACAAAATGGGCATCCACGCCAATTCGACCTGCGTCATGAATTTTGACGGAGCGACCGGCTATCTGGTCGGGGAAGAGATGAAGGGCTTGCAGGCTATGTTCATCATGATGAACCACGCGCGCCTCGGCGTCGGCCTTCAAGGCCTCGGCATTGCCGAAGTCGCGCGGCAAAACGCGGTCCAATATGCCAAGGACCGGCGTCAGGGCCGCGCGCTGACCGGCACGCAGGAACCCGGCGAAAAGGCCGACACGCTGTTCGTCCATCCCGACGTCCGCCGGATGCTTATGGAAGCCAAGGCGCTGACCGAGGGGTTGCGCGCGCTCGTCCTGTGGGGCGGGTTGCAGGGCGACCTCATCCACGCCGCGCAGACAGAGGAGGAGCGCCAGCACGCCGACGATCTGCTGTCGCTGCTGACGCCCGTCATCAAGGGCTATGGCACCGACAAGGGTTACGAGATCGCGACGACCAGCCAGCAGGTCTATGGCGGTCACGGTTATATCGCCGAATGGGGCATGGAGCAGTACGTCCGCGATGCCCGGATTGCGATGATCTACGAAGGCACCAACGGCATTCAGGCGCTCGATCTGGTCGGCCGCAAGCTCGCCAAGGACGGCGGGCGCGGGGTGCAGTTGTTCTTCGCCACACTCGCGCAGGAAATCGCGGTCGCCAAGGAAGTGCCCGAACTCGCCGACTTTGCCGGACGGCTCGAAAAGGCGACCGGCGACCTTCAGGCCTCGACGATGTGGCTGATGCAGAACGGGCTTGCCAACCCCGACAATGCCGGCGCGGCGTCGGTGCCGTACATGCACCTGATGGGCATTGTCGCCGTCGGCCTGATGTGGCTGCGGATGGCGAGCGCGGCACAGCGGCTGCTGGCAGCCGGCGAGGGCGACTCAGCGTTCCTGAACGCGAAGCTGTTAACCGCGCGATTCTATGCCGAACGGATCATGCCCGATACCGGCGCGCTGCGCCGCAAGCTGGAGGCAGGGGCCGAAAGCATGATGTCGATGCCGGTCGAGATGTTCGAGGCGACTTAACGCCCCGGCAGATATTTGACCGGATCGACCGGCACCCGCGCGCGGCGGAGTTCGAAATGGAGCGGCTCGCCGCCCGATTTGCCGAGCATCTGTCCGGCGCGGACGGTATCGCCCTTGGCCACGCCCGCGCCCGCAATCCGGCCATAGGCGCTGATCCAGCCGCCGTCGTGGCGAAGGAGGATGAGGCCGCCATAGCCGGGGACGCCGGTCCCGACATAGGCGACCGTGCCTGCCGAGGCGGCGCGGACGCCTGCGCCCGGCGCGGCACCGATATCGATGCCCTGGTTGACGCGGCCGCTGCCCTGCGGGCCAAAGCGGCTGATGATCGTGCCGGTCAGCGGCCAGAGAAATTGCGTCGACGATGCCGTCTGGACCGGCGCGGGGCGAACGGCGGGTGCCGTCGCGACGCGTGCCGGTTCGCTGCCGGTAACGAGATCGTCGATACCGATCTGGAAGGCGGCGGCGCGGGCTTCGGGCGACATCGCGGCGGTCGCGGCGGCATCGCCGGGGAGAAGCAGCCGTTGCCCGACGCGAAGGACGAAGGGTTCGGCGAGCGCATTGGCTTCGACAATGCGGGGCCAGGGCAGGCCATAGGCGCGCGCGATGGCAATGCCCGTCTCGCCCGCCGCCACGACATGCACGCGTTTCCCGTTTTCGGTGACGGCGCGCGCGGTGACGGGGCGCATTTCCCAGATCGGACGTTCGTCCTTCAACTGGCTGAGGTCGAGATCGAGGCGCGGGCTATCGGGGCGCGTCTGTGCGACCGGGGGCGGCGGCGGCGCGGCGGGGGCGACGGTGCCCGGCGGGATACACCCGCCCAGCGCCATCGTCGCGGCAAGAACCGCCAGCTGTGTTCGACCCCCGCTCACGAGAGAGAGCCTAGCAGCCCGAAAGCGCTTCGGTAAGGGTCGGAATGGAGCCATAATGGGTAAGGTCGAGGTGCAGCGGAGTGACCGTGATAAACCCCTCGGCAATCGCTTCCAGATCGGTGGCGTGCCCCGGTGTCTCCTGCGTCGCGCCCAGCCCGAACCAGTAATAGGGATAGCCGCGCGGATCAGTGCCCTTCACGATCCGCGCGCGCCCGTAATCGTGGAATCCCTGTTCGACCACCTTCACGCCGTGCACAGCCTCGGGGGCGAGCGCAGGAAAGTTGACGTTGACTAGAGTGCGCGGCGGCATGTCGGCGGCGATCAGCGGACGCAGCACGCGTTCGCCCCACGCCTCGGCAGCGGCGAAGGGCACGGTGTCGCCCATCCCCTCGCGCGCATAAACCTGGCTGAGCGCAATCGAGCGATAGCCCGCCAGCGTGCCTTCCATTGCCGCGCTGACCGTGCCCGAATAGGTGACGTCCTCGGCCAGGTTCGCGCCGCGATTGACGCCCGACAGGATCAAATCGGGCTTGGCCTCTCCCATCACGACCCCCAGCGCCATCATGACCGCATCGGTCGGCGTGCCGCTGACGGAGTACCGGCGCTCGTCATGCTTGCGGACCCGCACCGGGCGGCTGAGCGTCAGCGAGTGCCCCGCACCCGATTGCTCCTCCTGCGGGGCAACGATCCAGATGTCGTCGCTTAGCGTGCGGGCAATCGCCTCCAGCACCGCCAGCCCCGGCGCGTGGATGCCGTCGTCGTTGGTCAGCAATATCCGCATCAGGGCACCAGCCGCGTCGCGCCGCCCATGTACGGGATCAACACTTCGGGCACATGCACGGCGCCGCCGTCCTGCTGGTAATTCTCCAGCACCGCGACCAGCGCGCGCCCAACCGCGACACCCGATCCGTTGAGCGTATGGACGAAGCGCGTGCCTTTCTCGCCGGTAACCCGATAGCGCGCGTTCATCCGCCGTGCCTGGAAGTCGCCGCAGTTCGAACAGGACGAAATCTCGCGATAGGCGTTCTGCCCGGGCAGCCAGACTTCGAGGTCGTAGGTCTTCTTCGCCGTGAATCCCATATCCCCCGCGCACAGCAGCATCCGGCGATAGGGCAGGTCGAGGCGGTCGAGGATCGCCTCGGCCGCCAGCGTCATGCGTTCATGTTCGGCAACGGACTCTTCTGGCGTCGTGATCGACACCAGTTCGACTTTCTCGAATTGGTGCTGGCGGATCAGCCCGCGCGTGTCGCGGCCTGCCGACCCCGCTTCTGATCGAAAGCATTGCGTCAGCGCGGTGAACCGCATCGGCAGGTCCGCGTCGGAAAGGATGCGCTCGCGCACCTGATTGGTCAGGCTGACCTCGGACGTCGGAATCAGCCAGCGCCCGTCGGTCGTCTGAAACGAATCCTCGCGGAATTTGGGCAATTGCCCCGTCCCGAACATCGCCTCGTCGCGGACCAGCACCGGCGGCGCGACTTCCTCATAGCCGAAGTCGCGCGTGTGCACGTCGAGCATGAACTGCCCCAGCGCCCGCGACAACCGTGCAGCGGGGCCGCGCAGATAGGCAAAACGCGCACCGGAGACCGTCTGTGCCGTCTCGAAATCGAGGCCCAGCGCCGGACCGAAGTCGAAATGCTCGCGCGGCGCAAAGGCAAAGGCCGCACGTCGTCCCTCCTCACTGACAACGACATTGCCCGCCTCGTCCGCGCCATCGGGAACTTCGGCATCGGGCAGGTTCGGCAGGGCAGCAAGCATAGCGTCCAGTTGCGCACCGGTGTCCGCCGCTTCGCGCTCCAGTCGTTCGATCTCGGCCTTGTCGCCCAGCTTCGCCTTCAATGCCTCGATTTCGGCAGCAAGGGCAGGGCGGCCGGCATCGCTCGCCGCTTTCATCCGGCCCGTCAGCGGCCCGATCGCGGTCGAGATGCGATTGCGCTCGGCAACGGCCTGTTCGGCCATCGTCATGCGCGCGCGGCGGATCGTATCGAGCTGGAGGAGCGTTTCCGACGCGGCGGCGACCCCGCGGCGCGCGAGCGCTGCGTCGAAGGCGGCAGGGTCTTCGCGGATCAGGCGGATGTCATGCATGGCCCGGCGCTATGGCGTCGGGCCAGCACGCTTGCAACCTCCGGTCGCTGGTTCAGGCGGTCTTGCGCTTGGCGAAGCGGCTGCGGGCGACGAGACCCGCTGCGCCCAAACCGAACAGCACGACCATCGGCGGTGCAGGCACCGGGTTCGGACCACCCGGATCTCCACTCGTGCCGCTGCTCGTGATGCCTGACGAGGTGCTGCCGCTCGTCGAGGACGAGGTGCTGCTGCTGGTCGAGGTGCTCGACGTCACATTCCCGCTCGATGCGCTTGAGGTACTCGACGTCACATTGCCGCTCGACGAGCTGCTGGTCGAGGAACTCGTGCTGACGTTGCCTGAGGACGACGAAGAGACATTGCCCGACGACGAGGAAGAAACATTGCCGCTCGACGAAGACCCGCCGGTGGAGCTGGTCGTGGTCGATGACAGACCGCCGGTCGACGTCGAACTCGACGTCGATCCGCCGCTCGTCGAGGACGACCCGCCGCTGGTGGACGATGTGCTCGAAACACCGCCAGTAGTACTCGACACGCCACCGGTTGAGGTCGAAGTCGATCCTCCGGTGGTTGAGAGACCGCCAGTCGATGTCGAACTACCGCCCGAACCGCCGCTCGATGTCGAGGACGATCCGCCGGTCGTGGTCGATACGACAACACTGCCGCCGCCCCCGCCCGAACCGCCGAAGAAGCCACCTGCAAAGAAGCCGCCGCCGAAACCGCCGCCGCCCGAACCGCCGACAACGATCGGGACTGCGCCACCGCCGCCACCGGCAAAGGCCGCTTCACGCGGTGCCATCGGGGGCATCGGCATCCCGCCGCCGGTCACTGTCGTGGTGACCGTGCGCGTCGTGCCGCACGGTACGCGCGTCATGACCATGCGGCGCTTGCCGCCGATAACTTGCGAGGTCCGCATCGCGCATCCCGAGGAGGCCATCACAACGCGGCGAACGCGCTTGACGATGCGTGTCGGCTTGACGTGATGGACGCGCGCTACGCGGACGGCGCTGCCCTTTTTCGTCTTGTAGACGCTCGCCGGGCGCGCATCGGGCTGGCTGGCGACATGCATCGCACCACCGCCGACAATCGCACCGCCGCAGGCCGCGACGCACAGTTTGGCAAGAGCCATCTTCACCGACATAATATCGTCCTGTTCATCAAAGGCTGTTCCGGCGACAACATGTGTGACCGGGACTGTCCAGAAGGCGAGGAGTGCGGCGATAATTCACAGTCCGCAACCCGGTTAACCCATATTCGGCACCCGATTAGCGCCTTTTCCCACATCTTGCGCCAACGATCACGGTTAATGTTTCATTTAGGGGCTGTTTTGCCCCTCAAACCTTGTTTTCGTAACCTAAATTTTCATTTCGGGTCGCGTGCTTGTGCCGCCTCGGGCCGCTGTCTATAGGCCGCGCCAACGAACGGGTCTGCATCCGAACGCCGGTTACGGGCGGGACGGGACCGTCAATGGAGATCGGGATGGCGACGGCATTGGACACGTCGGGATTCGGACAGCAATCGGGTGGGCATGTGAGCGCGAACGCAAACGACACGCACTACCGCCCCTCGGCGGACGAACCCTTTATGAACGACAAGCAGCTTGCCTATTTCAGGGCAAAGCTGATCGACTGGAAAGAAGCGATCCTGCGCGAATCGCTCGATACGCTGGCGACGTTGCAGAACGAGCCGCTGCGCGAGCCCGATGTCACCGACCGCGCATCTAGCGAGACCGACTGGTCGATCGAGCTTCGGACCCGCGACCGGCAGCGCAAGCTGATTTCCAAGATCGACGCCGCGCTGCGCCGGATCGAAGAGGGCGAATACGGCTATTGCGAAGTCACCGGCGAGGCGATTTCGCTGGGTCGGCTGGAGGCGCGCCCGATTGCGACAATGACCGTCGAGGCCCAGGAACGCCACGAGCGCAATGAAAAGGTCTCGCGCGACGAATAGTCGTTCGAGCAGCTGCAGCACCCCTGTTTACAATTTGGCGACAATTCGGCCCTACACCCTTGTCAAAGTGCATAAAGGGATAGCTCGGGTCGATGATGGTGGATAGCGAACAGGGCCAGCGGCAGGAAAAGCGCGATAGCCTTTTCCTCAGCGCGACCGTGACGATCGAGAGCGGTAAGCCGTTTTCGACGCGCGTCCGCAATTTGTCGGCTGGCGGCATGATGATCGACGTCGCCAACGATCCTGTTCCCGGGACGCCCGTGGTGGCTGAATTGCGCGGTATCGGCGAGATCGACGGGCGGATCGCCTGGGCGTCGCCGGGACGCGCCGGCGTCGCCTTCGACGAGGATATCGACCCGCGTCTGGCCCGCGCCACGACATCGACGAAAATCGACCTGCCCGACTATCTGAAAGCACCGGTCGGACGCCGCCCGGGACTGGCGATCCGCTGAAGCGTAGGCCGGTTCAACCGGTCGAAATCGCTTCCTTCAGCCGCAGCTTCTGTTTCTTCAACAACGCGATCAGCACGGTGTCGGGGCGCGGACGGCGTTGCTCGTCGTCGAGGCGCGCTTCGATATCGGCGTGCTTGGCGGTCAGGGAAGAAACATGCGCGGTGGCCATGGCCCGTGTCTCCTTCGGCTTGGGATCGACATACAATCATGGACGCGGGCGTTTGTCTCGTAAAAATCGCATCTTGAACGACGAACGATTGCTCGCACGCTATCAAGCGATTTGACCGTTGAGGGACGCCACCCGGCAATGTAGCGTCGCGCCGGTGAACGACCGCGACCTGATCGAACGCCTCGACGCGTTGAAGCTCGAACATCGCGATCTCGACGAAGCGATTGCCGCGCTGCGCGATGCGGGTGCACCCGACCAGCTGCGGCTAGCGCGCCTCAAAAAGCGCAAACTGCGCCTGCGCGACGAAATCGCATCGTTCGAATCGCGGCTGATCCCGGATATCATCGCCTGAGCTTTGCATCCGCCGTTTACCCTGAATAGCAATTTTACCGCAGCGCCGCCTGTGGCATGGGGAGCGCAATGCTTGCCAACCGCCTGATCGACGGCCTGTATACAGAGGCCATGCTGCTCGCCGACGAAGTGCGTGCGTATTTCGACGATATCGGGCGCGATACCCGCGATTCGCTCGATCCGATGGACCGGGTGCTGTTCAGCTGCGAATCGCTGAAGGTGACGACGCGCCTGATGCACGTCATTGCCTGGCTGCTGACCCAGCGCGCAGTCGAGGTGGGCGAACTGTCGGCGGACGGCGCGCGCGAGCCATCGCGACGGCTGGGCGGGGCGGTGGACAGCGATGCCGAAACGCTTGCCCGGCTGCCTGCCGAGGCACGGCGCTTCGTCGATGCCAGCATTGCGCTTTATACCCGCGTGGCGCGGCTCGAATCGGGTCTCGATGACGATTTGCCGGCGGCCAGCCCCGCACGCCAGCTATACAGCCGCCTGCAGCAGTCGTTCTGATGGGGGCGAAGTGACAGGCGCGGGCTTTACGTCGCTCGATATGATGGTGCTGGTATCGCTGTCGGTCGCGGGTGGGTTCGGCGCGATGCGGGGTTTTGTCGGCGAAGTGTTCTCGCTGGCGGCCTGGATTGCCGGTATCGTCGCCGTGAAACTGCTTCACGGAATGGCCATGCCGATGTTGGTCAAACCCGTCGGTAGCGAAGGTGGAGCCTCGATCCTCGCGGTGGCGCTGGTCTTCGGACTGGCCTTTCTCGCCGTCAAGCTGTTGGGGAGCCGGTTGGGCCACTCGGCGCGGAGTTCGTTGCTCGGGCTCTTCGACCGGGTGTTGGGTCTGGGCTTCGGCATGGTCAAGGGGTTGCTGGCGGCGACGTTGGCGTTTCTGCTGATGGGGCAGGTCTATGACATCCTCAACGGTCGCAACGCTGCGCGTCCCGACTGGATGGTGAAATCGCGGACCTACGACTTGCTTCGCGCGAGCAGCGCGGCGCTGATCGGGGCCGTCGAGGCGGGGCGCGCGCGATGAGCGCGCCGCTCTACACGCTCGATGTCCTGCGGCTTGCGGCTGCAACGGGCGATTTCCCGCCGCTTGTATCGCCTGACGCGACCGCCGAACGCCGCGCAACGACGTGCGGTAGCAGGGTCACGGTCGGACTGACGTTCGACGCCGACGGGCGCGTCGATACCTATGGCCATTCGGTAAATGCCTGTGCGCTGGGGCAGGCCGCCGCCACGATTTTCGGGCGTGGCGTCGCCGGGCGGCACGGCGCGGCACTCGTCGCCGCGCGCGATGCATTTGCACTCTGGCTCATCGAACCGGATGCCCCGGCACCCGATTGGCCGGGCATCGAAGTGCTGGCACCTGCCCGGGCCTATCCCGCACGCCATGGCGCGATGCGGCTGCCGTTCGAGGCGGCAGCGGACGCAGCCGCTAAGGTAACGGCATGAACGGCTCCCTGCTCGGCGAAGCGGTGATTCTGCTTGGTGCGGGGTTGGTCTTCGTGCTGCTGTTCCGCAAATTCGGCCTTGGTGCCGTGCTCGGTTTCCTGGTTGCGGGCGCGCTGATCGGCCCTCAGGGGCTGGGCCTGGTCGGCAGTGTCGAATCGAAGCTGGGCGTGGCCGAACTTGGTATTGCGCTGCTGCTGTTTCTCGTGGGTCTCGAACTCAATCCGACGCGACTGTGGCGGCTGAAGGAGGATATTTTCGGCCTCGGTCTCGCCCAGGTGGCGCTGTGCGGTGCGGCTGTCAGTGCCATCGTCTGGCTTGTCGTGGGCTTTTCCCCCTCGGCAGCCATCGCGCTCGGCCTGCCGCTCGCGCTCAGTTCGACCGCGCAGGTGTTGCCGATGCTGCGATCGGCGGGGCGGATGCGGACCCCGTTCGGCGAGCGCGCTTTTTCGATCCTGTTGTTCCAGGATCTGTCGATCGTCCCGCTCATCGCCATTGTCGCTGCAATGAGCCGCAACCCGGCGGACGCGGGCGGACCGCCGGGGTGGTTGCTATTCCTGTCCACCGTCGGCGCGGTGATCGGGCTGGTGCTGGCGGGCCGGTTCATCCTGCGCCCGCTGTTCCGCCTGATCGGCAATCTGGGCGAACGCGAGATGTTCGTTTTCGCGGGGCTGTTCACCGTCATCGCAAGCGCCGCACTGATGGAGTCCTTGCATCTGTCGACGGCGCTCGGGGCCTTCGTCGCAGGCGTGATGCTCGCAGATTCGCCCTATCGCCACGAGCTCGAAGCCGATGTCGAGCCGTTCCGCACCATCCTCATCGGGCTGTTCTTCCTGTCGGTCGGCATGATGCTCGACCTGCACGCGATCGCCGAACGCCCGCTTTTCGTTGTCGGCATGGCGCTGGCGCTGATCGCGACCAAGGCGGCGATCATCACCGGGCTCGCCATGGCGTTCCGCATGGCGTGGCGGCCTGCGCTGGCGCTGGGCCTTTTGCTCAGCCAGGGTGGCGAATTCGGTTTCGTGCTGTTTACGCAGGCGCAGAACGCGCAACTGATAGCGCCCGAGGCCGCCAGCCTGTTCGGCGCGGTCGTGACCCTGTCGATGGCGACCACACCGTTCCTGATGATGGTGACGAGCCGGTTTCGCGCCGAACCGGTCGATCCTCAGGAGCGCGACGGCCCGGTTGCCGACGGATCGAGCGCGCTGATCATCGGCTATGGGCGGTTCGGCCAGACGGTCGGCCAGATGCTGATCGCGCAGGGCATCGCGGTTACGCTCGTCGACACCGATATCGAGATGATCGATGTCGCGGGGCAATTCGGCGCGAAAGTCTATTACGGCGACGGCACGCGGCTCGACCTGTTGCGTCAGGCAGGGGCGGCGGAGGCCGAACTTATCATGTTCTGCACCGACGGCGACCAGATCGGCCCCCAACTCGTCGAGGCGGTGCACGAGTCGTTTCCCAAGGCTGCGATCTTCGTGCGCGCCTATGACCGGCGTGCACTGCTTAAGCTCAAAGACGCGCCGGTCGCGGGTGTCGTGCGCGAAGTGCTCGATTCGGCGGTCCGGATGGCGCGACAGGCGATGGAAGCCGTCGGCGTCGAAGGCGAGGAAATCGACCGCACCGAAGACCTGTACCGCAAGCGCGACCGCGAGCGGCTGAAAATCCAGCTCGAAGCAGGCGACCTGCGCGCGTCGCGGCCCGAGGTGATCGCGCAGACCGGCGGCTGGGCGGTTGTGCCGCGACCCGACGGGGAAGGGGAGACGTCGCTGTGAGCGCTGCTCGCATCGTCCGCGTTGCGGCACTGTCGGCCGCTATAGCCATCGCGGCAGGCGCTTTCGGCGCGCACGGGGCGGGTGATCAGGCGAAAGAATGGCTTCGCACCGGGGCGACCTACCAATTACCCCACGCCATTGCTGCCATCGCCTTGGCGCGGCTCGACCCGCGCGTTTCATGGGTGCTGCTCGGCAGCGCGGCGGTGTTCGCTTTCAGCCTGTACGCGATGGCACTCGGCGCCCCTCGCTGGTTCGGCGCGATCGCGCCCCTCGGCGGCGCGGCGATGATCGGCGGGTGGCTATGGCTAGCCTATGGTGCAAGGCTCAGATGAAACGCCTCGATACCCGCATGGTCTTGGCCTGCCTCGCCGTCCTTATCGTAATGATATTCTCGCCTTGGATTTATTTAGCATTTCCGAGTGCAAACCCGCACTTCGTTGCGCTACCCTTTGCGGTCGGCGCAGCAACCGCCTTCGCCTTAATGCCGAAGGGCAAAAAGGAGGCCGCAATCGCTTTGGCCGTAGCTGCACTTTTGGTGGTGCCGACGAACATCGCCGGACACTCCTTGGCACATGTTTGGAAAGTAGGATGTTACGATTGACGGGTCGCCCTGTTTTCCCGGCACTTGTCCGAACAATAGACGACTGAATCCCAGTCGCGCACCCATTTCTTGCGCCAAGTGAAGGGGCGGTCGCAGGCAGGACACATCTTGGTCGGCAGGTCGCGCTTGGCGACGCCGTTCGGCATCAGGCGTCATCCGCGTTGAGGAACGCTGCGACCTCGGACAAGTCGATCCCCTTGGCCAGGAAGGTCTGCCCGATCCCGCGCGCCAGCAGAAGCGGCACATCGCCCCCTTCGCGCTTCTTGTCATGCGCCATATGTGCGGCGAGCGTCTCGCCGCTTGCGTTGGTCGCGGGGCGGGCACCGGTGGGAAGCCCGACTTCGGCAAGATGGGCAGATACCCGCTCGCTGTCCGTCGCCGCACACAACCCGCGCGACACAGAAAAACGGAACGCCAGCGCCATGCCGGCTGCCACGCCCTCGCCGTGGAGCAACCGGTCGGAGAACCCTGTTTCGGCTTCGAGTGCATGACCGAAAGTGTGTCCGAGGTTGAGCAGCGCCCGCGTCCCCGTCGTCTCGCGCTCGTCGGCGGCGACAATGCGCGCCTTGGCGGCAACGCTGGTCGCAATTGCATGAACCCGCGCCGCCATATCGCCATTCAGCAGCGCCGCCCCGTTCGCTTCGCACCAGTCGAAGAAAGCGGGATCGTCGATCAATCCATATTTGACGACTTCGGCATAGCCCGCGCGCAACTCGCGCGGGGGCAGGGTGTCGAGCACCTCAGGGTCGATCAGCACCAGCTCCGGCTGGTAAAACGCCCCGATCAAATTCTTCCCCGCCGCCGTATTGATCGCGGTCTTGCCACCGACCGATGAATCGACCTGTGCGAGCAGAGTCGTCGGCACCTGCACGAATTTGCATCCGCGCTTGACGATAGCCGCCGCAAAACCGGTCAGGTCGCCGATCACCCCGCCGCCGAGCGCGACAATCGCTTCGCCGCGTTCGATTTCGAGCGCGAGCAGCCGGTCCGTCAGCGCTTCCAGCTGCCGCCAGTTCTTGCTCGCCTCTCCGGAAGGGACCACGATGGGCTCGACGCGCAAGCCTTCCGCTTCCAGCGACCCCGTCAGCGTCGCCAGATGCGGCGCGACGACATTGGCGTCGGCGATCACCACGATCCGCCCGTTGCGTGCCAGCGGTGCCAGATAGTCGGCGGCGCGACCCAGCACACCGCCCTCGATCACGACGTCATAGGGGCGTCCGGTTTCGACGTGGACGATTTGGTACAAGGGGGTCATGCGGGCAGCTTGTTCATGATGGCGTCGACAGTTTCCTCATGCGGGGCGGGATGCGACATCACATGGACGGGTGCGAGCGCGTAGACCGGGTTCCGCACCGCCGCCAGATCGCGCAACACCGTTCGCGCGTCGCGTCCGGCGAGCAGCGGCCGGTCGCTGCGTCGTCCCACCCGCTCGGCCAGCGTGTCGATATCCGAATCGAGCCAGATCGCGGTTGCTTGTTCGAGAATCAGCGCGCGGGTGTCGGCATTCATGAACGCGCCGCCGCCGGTGGCGATCACCCGCGGTGCGCCGTCGATCAGGCGGGCGATCACCCGCCGCTCACCATCGCGGAAATGGGCCTCGCCGAACCGCTCGAAAATTTCGCTGATCGTCATGCCCGCTGCCGTCTCGATTTCGTGGTCGGCATCGACGAACGGCACATCGAGCCGCTTGGCCAGCCGCCGCCCGATCGTCGTCTTGCCCACGCCCATCAGGCCGACCAGCACGACCGGTCGTGCGATCGCGAAAGGGCGATTGGGGGAGTGTTGGCCGCTCATGACGGCGGGGCTATACAGAGGCGGGTCGCGTCGGGCAAAGAGCGCGTCCCGAGCCCGAAATATTGCAGAGTTTTTGTCGATGCGTCGTCCGCCCTACCTCCTCCTAGTGCTGGTTTTTGCTGTTATCGTGGCAGCGCTGGTGGGCCTGTCGCTCGTCGATGCAACCAAGACCCAGAAGCGCGTCGAAAAACCGGTCTCCGAAAATGCGCTGGCGAAATAGCCTCCCCGCCGCGCTGCTGGTCGCGGCGAGCGCCGTCGCTCTGTGGCCGGCGGTCGCTCAGCGCAGCCCCGAATCGATCCTGCCGCCCGGCTTCGGCGAACCCGAACCGGCAAACTCCGCGCGTCCTGCGCCCGAACGGCCGCAGCGTCCCACGACCGATCTTGTCCCCGATGTCCGCCTCAACGTCCCCGGCGCACCAGCGCAGACCGGCACGCCGACCGACGTCATCGGCGACCTGATCGAGGACACATCGAATAACTCGACTGCCGTCGTCACGGCCCCGATGGACCTGCCGCCCCAGGCCCGCCGCTCGCTCGACCGCGTCGGCGTCGCCGATGCCGACGAGACCGGCTTTGCGCTGAACGCCTATGCATCGACCGACGGTCGTTTCCTCGGCACCATGATGCAGCGGATGAACGCGCCCATCGCCTCGCGCTGGCTGTCGATCCTGCTGCGCCGGTCGCTGCTCTCCCAATCGGATATTCCGCCCGGCATCGGCGGTGCGGACTGGGTCGCCGAACGTGCATGGCTGCTGCTGCGGATGGGCGAGGCCGATATGGCCCGTGCCCTGGTGGCGCGAGTCGACGCAGAGAATTTCACGCCGAAGCTCTACGCCGTTGCGATGCAGGCGGCGCTGGCAACCGGCGACCCCGCCTCGCTGTGCCCGATTGCCAATGCGGCGGCGAGTGTCAGCGACGAACCGTCATGGCCGCTGGCACAGGCGATGTGCGCGGGGCTGTCGGGCGAATCCGGCACAGCCAGCGCGCTGGTCGACAAGGTTCGCGACGCGGGCGACGCGCGCGGCATCGACGTGCTGCTTGCCGAAAAGGTCGTGGGTGCTGCCACCAACACGCGGCGTTCGGTCAGCATCCAGTGGGACGGTGTCGACAAACTGACGTCATGGCGTTTCGGGCTCGCGACGGCGACAGGGGTAGCGATCCCGCCGAAGCTGTTTGCGACGGTCGGGCCGCAGGTTCAGGCGTGGCAGGCACGCGCGCCGCTGGCGGCTCCCGCAGCGCGCGTGGCTTTTGCCGAACGCGCTGCGGCGATGGGCGTGTTTTCGAGTGAGGCACTGGTCGATTTCTTCGGAACCGTCTGGGACGCGACCGACCCTGCCGAGCGTGGCAGCAGTGTCGGGGAGACGTTGCGGGCCGCCTATTCGGGCGATGAGTCCGCGCGGTTGGGCGCCATGCGAACCTTGTGGTCGGCAACGGGTGCCGACCCCTATGCGCGTCAGGTCTTGACCGCCCGTGCGGCGGCGATGCTGTCGCCGGGGTCGGGTGCGTCGGGCGACGATCTCGACCGGGCGGTCGGCTCGATGCTGTCGGCGGGCCTCGATATTCAGGCCGCCCGCTGGGGCTCGGCGGCGCAGCGCGGTTCGCTCGCCTGGGCGTTGCTTGCTGTTGGCGCGCCGCGCGCGATCCAGGGACTCGATGCGTCCGCCGTGCGTGCCATCGACGGCGGCGAAGAGGACCGGCGGGCGAAATTCATGCTTGCGGCGCTCGCAGGGCTCGGCCGGATTTCCGCCGACGATGCGAGCAGCCTTGCCGAAAGCTATGCCGTACCTCTCGGTCGGCAGACCAAGTGGACACAGGCGCTCGACCGCGCGGCAAAGTCAGGGCAGGCCGGCACCGTCGTGTTGATTGCGGCGGCGGGGATGCAGACGCGCGAATGGCAATATGTCCCGCCCGAATCGCTCTACCACATCGTCGTCGCCTTCCGGCGGGTCGGCCTCGAACCCGAGGCACGGATGATCGCTGCCGAGGCGCTGACCCGCGCTTGAACGTCCCCGACGACGGCGCTGCGATTGCGGCCTTTCTGTCGGCGCTGGCCGCCGAGGCCGGGGCCGCGCGCAACACCTTGATGGCGTACCGGTCGGACCTCGAACTGGCGTCCGACGCGCTGTCGGGACGGCTGGGGCGCGCGCAGCCGACCGACCTCAACCGGCTTGCCGATGGCTGGGCGACGCTGGCGCGGTCCACCGTTGCCCGCAAATCAGCCGCACTGCGACGCTTTTTCGGGTTTTTGCTCGACGAAGGATTGCGCGCCGACGATCCGTCGAGTGCCTTGCCGCGCCCCGGGGGAATGCAGCGACGTCTGCCACGCGTCCTCGACCACATCGATATCGACCGGCTGTTCTCCGTGCTCGCCGCGCGTCTGGCCGCCAGCAAAGATGCCTCCGCCGATCTCCGCCTGCTAGCGTTGGTGGAATTGCTCTACGGCTCGGGTCTGCGCGCGACCGAACTGGTCTCGCTGGAGGTCCGCGCAATCTCGCCCGACCGGCCTTACGCGATTCTCAAAGGGAAGGGCGGACGCGAACGCCTTGTGCCTGTCTCCGACCGCGCCCGCGCTGCCGTGACGGCTTGGAAAGCAGTGCGCGGCGATGCGCCCGGTTATCTTTTCCCGTCCGGTGCCAAGCACTTGAGCCGCGTTCGCCTGTTCCAGCTGCTTCGGACGCTGGCGGCCGAGGCGGGCATCCCGCCCGACCGGATCAGCCCGCACGTGCTGCGCCATGCTTTTGCCACCCACCTTCTCGAGGGGGGCGCAGACTTGCGCGCGCTTCAGACTATGCTCGGCCACGCCGATATCGCGACCACAGAAATTTACACCCATGTCGAAACGGCGCGGCTTGTCGAGTTGGTCACGACGCGGCATCCTTTGGCCGACAAAGGGAGAGAGACATGACCATGCGAACCTGGGGCATTGCCGCCGCGATCGCCGTTGCTGCACTGCCGGCGCAGCCCTTGCTCGCACAGAGCGCGTCGTCGATTTCGGCGCAGGACAAGGCGCAAGGCGCAGAAGCGCATCCGCAGCTGCTGCGCGAATACGGCGGTGCCTATGTGGGACCGCAAGCCGATTACGTGCGGCGCGTCGGGCAGAAAATTGCCGTCCAGTCGGGTCTGTCGAACGCGCAGAGCGACTTCACCGTGTCTCTGCTCAACTCGCCGGTCGACAACGCTTTCGCGATCCCCGGCGGCTATGTCTACGTCACCCGCAACCTGCTTGCGCTGATGAACGACGAGGCCGAACTGGCCTCGGTCATGGGCCATGAAGTCGGTCACGTTGCGGCGCGCCATTCGCGCGCCCGCAACAATACCTCGACCGCTGTCGGCATCGGCACGTCGCTGCTGGGCGCATTGCTCGGCAATTCTGCGCTGGGACAGCTTGCAACGCGCGGTGTCGGGACCGTGGCTCAACTCGGCGTACTCAGCTATTCGCGCGGGCAGGAAACCCAAGCCGACAGCCTCGGCGTGCAGTATCTCGTCAAGGCGGGGTATGATCCCCTTGCTGCCTCGTCGATGCTCGGCGATCTGGCGGCACAGAACACGCTCGATGCCCGGATCGGTGGCAAAAGCGGCGGGACGCCAACGATTTTCAGTACCCACCCCGATCCCTTGGGGCGCGTCGCCCGCACCCGGCAGGAAGCGACCGCGACCGGTTTTACCAAGGGAGTCCGCAACCGCGACGCATTTCTCGCGGCGATCGACGGCATGATCTATGGCGACGACCCCGCGCAGGGTATCGTCGACGGGCAGACCTTCCGTCATCCCGGCCTGAAACTCGCCTTCACGGCACCGACGGGCTTTGCCATGGCGAACGGGACCGATGCTGTCACGATGACCGGGCAAGGCGGGCAGGCCAGCTTTTCGGGTGGTGCCTATACCGGCGACCTCGATACCTATATCCGCAGTGTTTTCAAGGCACTGGCTCCGAACAGCAATCTCGATGCAGCTGCGGCGCGGCGGTTTCAGGTGGGCGGTATGGATGCCGCGAGCGCAACCGTCGGCGCGACCACCCAGTCAGGACCGGTCGATGTGACGGTCGTCGCCTACGCCGCTGAAGCCAAAGCGGCTTATCATTTCGTGCTGATCACCGCGCAGGGGTCGGGGATCGGGCCGTTCCAGTCGCTGGTGAATTCGGTTCGCCGCCTGTCCGCGAGCGAATCCGCAGCGATCAAGCCGCGACGGATCAAGGTAGTGACGGTCGGGCGCACCGATACGGTGGCGACCCTCGCGGCGCGCATGGCCTATCCGGCGATGCAGGCGGAGCGGTTTCGCGTCCTCAACGGACTTGCGGCAGATGCGGTCGTCCGGCCGGGGCAAAAGGTCAAACTGGTCGTCATCGGATGACGACCAGTCCGTGACAGTAATCAGCCCTTCGACATCGTTGTCGAGGAGTTGTTGAACGTCTTTTTCAACTGCGTCCCCATGCCCGACATTGCGCCGACGGCGGCAACGGCGATCAGGGCGGCAATCAGGCCATATTCGATGGCGGTCGCTCCACGGTTGTGCGTGGCGACCATGCGAAGGGCGTGAAGGAAGTTAACCATCTTCTTGCTCCACTTATGAAAATGGGCGGGAAACCGAAATTTCCCGCCCACTTTCGAACTTCGTTTGTTGCCCGCCGCGAACGGCGGGCGACAAATCAGCCCTTCGACATCGTGGTCGACGAGTTGTTGAAGGTCTTGCTGATCTGCGAACCGAGGCCCGACATCGCGCCAACGGCAGCGACGGCGATCAGAGCGGCGATCAGGCCGTACTCGATGGCGGTGGCACCCTTCTTGTCGGCGAACATTTTGCGAATCATTTTCATTTCCGGTCTCCTGTTGGGGTTAATCCCAGTGTTCAACTACCCGACTGTCCCGCTTGAATTAGTGAGCCAGTGATTTGGAAGTTAGGGTGGGGAAGTTTCCAAAAACTTAATGCCGGAACGACTTTTTTGCGGGTCAGCTCTTGGCGACGGTGTTCGACACATTGTTCCACATATTCACGGATGTGGTGGCGAAGTTCTTGATCCCAAGAAACGCGCCCAACACCACGAGCGCGGCGATCAGGCCGTACTCGATGGCAGTGGCACCGCGCTTGTCGCGCAACAATTTGCTTAGTCCCGATCTCATCGACAGTCCCCGGTCGAGCCGTCGTCCCATTACGGCAGGTTGGAATTAGGGGCGGAGCGGTTAAGAAAGTCTTGATGGGGCAAGTCTCGACATTGTGGGTAGTGGCGGCGGCGCTCGTCGATGGCGACGGCCGCGTGCTCGTTCAGCAGCGCCCGGCGGGCAAGTCGATGGCCGGGCTGTGGGAATTTCCCGGCGGCAAAGTCGAATCCGGCGAAACGCCGGAAGCGGCGCTCGTTCGCGAACTCCGTGAGGAATTGGGGATCGAGGTCGATCCGGACGATCTCGTGGCGGGCCCGTTCGCGAGCGAACCGCTCGGCGACCGGCACCTGGTCATGCTGCTCTACACCTGCCACCGCTGGCAGGGCGAAGCCGAAGCGCGAGAGGCCGCGGCTATCGGCTGGCATTTTCCGGCCGATTTGCACATTCTGCCGATGCCGCCCGCCGACGGGCCGCTGGTCGCGTTTCTGGAAAATCGGTTGTCGATCTAGGTTTTGGCAGCCGCTGCCCAGCCTGTCAGAATCAGCAACGTCACCGTTTCGATCGCCCGTCCGTCGGCACCTCCAGACCGTTCGAATGCCGCGCGTGCCGCCGCCAGCCATCCCGGCGAGACTCCGCGACGCTCGGCCAGCACATTGCCCAATCCTGCTGCGCGGATATCGCCGACCAGCCGGTCGAACGACGGATAGGACAGCCGCAGCGTCTCCGCATCGGCCACTGGCAGCGCAAATCCTGCACGCACGAGCAGATCGCCCGCCGCCCGCACGTCGATCTGCGGATGCAGCCGCGCCACGGCGCGCCCCTGCGCCGCATCGACAGCACTCGCTACATCGCGCAGCACCGGCAGGCTTGGCGACCCGATCAGACAGGCAAGGAACAGCCCGTCGTCGCGCAGCGCCCGCCGCGCCGCGATCAGCGCACCGGGCACATCGTCGACGGTGTCGAGCCCCGACGGCATGACGACGAGGTCGTAAAGCCCTGATGCCACGTCCAGCCGGTCCTCGTCGCAAAAATTTCCCGATGCGGCCGCCGCATATACGACGCCATGGTCGGTCTCAGTGACCGCGATGCCGCGCTCGCGCAGTGCCGTCGCCACGATACGCGGGCCCGTGTTGATGACCAACGCAGTCGCAAAGGGCCGGGTGACCGCATCCAGTCGTTCGAGCAACTCCCGCGCGATTCCCGCCTCCAGCGGCGACGGCTCGCTACACGCCACCCGGTCGCGGCGCAGTCGGCGCGCGACGCGGTCGAAAATAACGGGCGGCGGCGACGTCATGACCGGCTTGTGCCGCCGCCCGTGCGGCGCGACAACCGTGCAATGCAGATGGCATGGCCGATCAAGCAGATTGTCGATTTCGCGCTGCCCCCGCGCTGCGGCGGGTGCGGGACGATTGTCGAGGCCGATCATCGATTCTGTACGCCTTGCTGGACCTCGCTCGATTTCCTGACCGGCGACGGCTGTGCGCTGTGCAACCTGCCCATGGCAGCCGTTTCAGGAACGATCTGCGGCCCTTGCCTCGCCGCGCCGCCGCGTCATGACGGCGTGCGCGCAGCCGTCGCTTACGGACCGGTTGCCCGCGACATCGCGCTTCGGCTCAAATACGGGCGGCGCACGGGCCTCGCGCGCACCATGGCGTCGGTCATGGAGCATCACGCCGACGCGCCGGGGATCGTCGTGCCAGTGCCGTTGCACCGCTGGCGGATCTGGTCGCGCGGATTCAATCAGGCAGCGGCAGTCGCACACGCCATTGCCGAAGCCCGAGCGCTCGATCTGCACACCGGCCTGCTCGTCCGTAAACGCGCGACGCCGTCGCTGCGCGGCCTATCGGGACGCAAACGGGCCGATGCCGTGCGGGGAGCCTTTCGGACGACCGCGCGGATCGAGGGCGGTACTGTCTGGCTGGTGGATGACGTCTATACCAGCGGGGCAACGGCCAATGCCTGTGCCGCTGCGCTCAAACGTGCCGGGGCCGACCGTGTCTTCGTCCTCGTCTGGGCGCGTGTCCTGCGCGAGGATTGACAAGCGCCGACCCTGTCCGCACGTCTCACGGGGAAAGGAACGCCATGCCGCGCGTCGAAATCTATACCAAGGCGTTTTGCCCGTTCTGCTCGCGGGCGCTGTCGCTGCTCGGCGGCAAGGGGGTTGCTTACGAGGAGTACGACATCACAATGGGCGGTCCGAAGCGCGCCGAAATGGTCGAACGTTCCGGTGGACGCCTCACCGTGCCGCAGATATTTGTCGGCGGCACACATATCGGTGGGTCGGACGATCTCGCTGCCGCCGAGCAGAGCGGCGAACTCGACCGCTTGCTGGCGATGTCGTGAAGATCGCGCTGCTCCAGATGACATCGGGGATCGATCCCGATGTCAATGCCGCGACCCTCGAAACGGCAATTGCCGATGCGGCGGGGCAAGGCGCAGCGATGCTGTTTACGCCCGAAATGTCGGGTCTGCTCGATTCGAACGGCGCGCGTGCGGCGACGCAGGTGACCGACGAGGTACATGACCGCGTGCTGGCCCGGGTCCGCGCAGCGGCTGCCCGTGAGGGTGTTTGGGTCCATCTCGGCTCGCTGGCAGTAGAGGGCGACGAGGGCGACCCGCGCTGGGCCAACCGCGCCTTCGTAATCGACGCGGATGGCGAAATCGCCGCGCGCTACGACAAGGTACATCTGTTCGATGTCGACCTACCGACGGGCGAGAGCTGGCGCGAATCGTCGCGATACGTGCCGGGGCAAGACACGGCCTTGGTCAATACCCCCGTCGGTAAGCTAGGCTTGTCGATCTGTTACGATATGCGCTTCCCCGCGCTGTTTCAGGCGTTGAGCGGAGCAGGAGCGACGATCCTGTCGGTCCCGGCGGCCTTTACTGTCCCGACTGGACAGGCGCACTGGCACACCTTGTTGCGTGCCCGCGCCATCGAGAATGCCTGTTGGCTCGTCGCGGCGGCCCAGACCGGCACGCACGAGGACGGGCGTAGCACTTACGGGCATTCGCTCGTGGTCGATCCGTGGGGCAAAGTAGTGCTCGATATGGAGACGACGGCAGGCCTGGCCGTCTGCGAGATCGACCCTGCCGCCGTCGACGATGTTCGCAGCCGCGTCCCGGTCATTGCTCATCGCCGTGCCATTCCGGTCCCAGCATGATCGTTTTCGACCTGAAATGTGCGCAGGGCCACGGGTTCGAGGGCTGGTTCGCCGACAGCGATTCCTTTGCGGACCAGCGCGACGGCGGGCAGATTCCCTGTCCCTATTGCGGCAGTACGGCGGTCGAACGTGCGCTGTCGGTGCCGCGGATAGGCGCGAAGGGGAACCGCAGCGAACCGGCCGAACTCGTCCAGAAGCTCGCCGGGCTACAAGCCGAAATGCTCAAAGACTCCAAATGGGTCGGCGACGATTTCGCCCGGCAAGCGCGCGCGATGGCCGATGGCGACACACCGCAAGCCACGATCCATGGCCAAGCGACGATCGGCCAAGCGAAGGAGTTGCACGACGACGGGATCACGGTGATGCCGCTGCCGTTTGCCGTCGTCCCGCCCGAACAACAGAATTGACCGGCACGGCCCCGCACGGCTAGCAGACCCCCGTGTCCCGGTAGCTCAGCAGGACAGAGCAACGGTTTCCTAAACCGCAGGTCGGGAGTTCGAGTCTCTCTCGGGACACCATTTGCCGCTGCATCGTTCTCCAACACATGAACGACACTGTGCTAACCGCGATGCAATATTATGGAGCCGCTACAGGCGTGATCGCTGCGCTCGTGGTATCGCTCGACCTCGGTCGTCGCCCCACGGGGTGGGCCTTCGTCCTGTTCGTCACGTCATCGGCCGCGCTGATTGCCTGGGGGTTCCTGCAAGAGGACAGCGAGGGGATCGGCTGGCAGAACGCCATTCTGCTCGTGATCAACCTGATCGGTGTTTACCGATATCTGATCCGCAAAAAGGTACCCTAGCGCGCCAAATAGGCATCGAGCGTCGCATGGAAATGTCGGAGGCGGCTCTCCTGATAGCGGGCGAAGGTCACCCCCGGTTTGCGCGAAGTTTTCAAACCCTTCTGGATGCGGCGCAAATTGTCGGTGTCCTGATCGGCGACCATCGCCGCCGAGCCGAGTTCGGACGCGTCGATCCAGTTCTGGTCCGGCCCCAGCATGTTCATCCTGGCGGGCGGCGGGTGCGATCCGTCGGGCGCTTTGGCGAACAGGAACATGATTTCCATGATGTGCGTGTCGGGGTCGTCGCCATTGGGGCGGAACCGATAGACGATGGGCAGCGCCTGCCCGCCCCAGGGGACCATATTGGGGAAGAGCAGATATTCTATCAGGTCGAGCGCTTCGCTGTCGGACAACCCCGACATATCGGTACCGGACGAACGCGAAATCTTCTCGCGTGCGCGTTCGGCAAGTTTCCCGCGCGCGGTTTCGCCGGGACCGACCTCGATGGGTTTGCCCGCATAGAAGGGCGCATCGCGGCGAAGGTCGGCGACGGTGACCTCGGGCGCGACATGCTTCATCGCGGGCGAGGGCACGCCCTGCACGCTCAACATGCGCGATACATGTCGCACGCCCGGCCAGACGTCGTACTGCGTGTTGCTGTCGCCGTAATAGGTCACGACTTGCGGGTGCGCGGCGGGCACATGGTACGCCTCGATGAATGCCTCCATGCCCAGCTTCCAGTTACAGGGCATGATCTTGGCGACGTGCGCGGCCTTGTAGCGCTTCTCCAGCTCGAACGCCTCGAAATGCGCGGGCAGGTTTTCGAGGTAGCTCTCGAACGATTCGCAATCCTTGTCGAAGTTCACGAACACGAACCCGCCCCATTGGCCGACCTGCGCCTCGGGCAGACACATCTTGCCCTTGTCGACATGCGGGAAATCCCATTGGCCGGGGATAACCTTCAGCTTGCCGTCCAAGTCCCATGTCCAGCCGTGGAAGGGGCAGCGGATTTGCTTGGCATTGCCCGCCTCGGTGCGGAGCAACGTGCCACGGTGCAGGCATGAATTGATATACGCTTTCACCGTATTCGGTGCCGTCCGCACGACCACCAGAGAGTCATTGACGATGTCATAGACGATCTGGTCGCCGACCTCGGGGATCTCCTCGATCCGGCACGCCAGCTGCCATGTCTTGCGCCAGATTTTCTCGACCTCGCGCTCGTGCCAGTCGCGCGAATAATAGCGTTCGGCAGAGACGTCCTCGCTGCTCTGTCCCTCAGGCGGCGATTCACTGCGGAGCACGGCGGGCGGCGCGATGAAATCGGTGTCGAACACCTCCTGCACCGACGGCCCGGGCCGCCGCGCGATGATGTCGCTATCGTCCGCCATGTCCTGCTCCCGTTTTGCCACAGCTTGCCGCCATGCTAGCGGTCGCGCAATGGATATGCTCGCCCATCGTCACCTGACGACCCTCGCCCTCGACGTCGATTTTGCCGCTGTCGTGCCCATTGGTGCGATCCCCGCCGGTCATCGCGGGATTGCGCCGGTGACGGGTGGACGGTGCACGGGGGAAAGATTGAGCGGCACCGTCTTGCCGGGACATGACTGGTTCGTGACGCGCGCCGACGGTGTGCTGGTCATCGACGTACGGCTGACGCTGAAGACGGGCGATGGTGCGACCATCTATATTGCTTATACCGGACGCATGGTCGGGCGGGGCGACGCAATGGCGCGCTTTCGCAAAGGCGAGAGACTGGCGGCGGAGGATTACAGCCTGATCATCGTCGCGAAATTCGAATGCGGCGATCCGCGTTATGCTTGGCTTAATGACGCGATCGTCGTCGGCACGGGCGCACAGACCGTGACGGGTCCTATCTATACCCTGTTCGAGATCGGACGTTGACCCTTATTTGCCGGTACTAGGACAAAAAAAGGGGCGCGGAACTTGCGGTCCCGCGCCCCCCTATTTTGTTTCAGCCCGATCAGAACTTGAAGCGGGCGCTTACACCATAGGTCTTCGGCGGGCTGGGATAGCCCGACAGCGTGCCCGACTGGGCGACGCCGGGGAAGATCACCGGGTTGAACTTCGGCTCGGTCAGGTTGCGACCCCATGCGGTCAGTTCGAGACCGTTCATCATTGCGAGCGTCACCGACGCGTTGAGCGTTTCCGGGCTGGCCTTGTACAACTGGCCCTGAGCCGGTCCTGCGGCCTGCTCCGACGTCAGACCCTGTGCAATGAAGAATGCGCTCGAATGGTCGTAATCGACATGGAAGATCGCCTTCATGCTGTCGCTGAGCGCGGCAGTGTAGGTCGCGCCAACGGCGATCGAATATTCCGACTGACCACTAGGACGCAGGCCGGTCAAATTCGCCGGGCCGGTGTTGCGCGTGGCCGGATTGAACGCGGTGCCAGCGGGGAAATCGTCGAACTTCGGATCGAGATAGGTCATCGAGAAGGTGAAGTTCAGGTTGCGGACCGGAGTCAGTGACGCATCGAATTCCAGACCTTGCGTCGATTGCTTCGGTGCATTGCCGAGCACGAAGCCGGTACCGACGAAGACATTGCTCTGGAAGCCCTTCAGGATCTGCTTGAAGACCGCCAGATTGAAGCCGAAGCCCGGCCAGTTGCCCTTCAGGCCAATTTCGTAAACCTGCGCTTTTTCCGGCGCGGCAAACCGCGTGCCGCTCGTCAGGTTGTTGACCGCAAGGCCCGCCGTCCGAATGGCGGAAGCGCCCGGTGCTGGCACCTGAAACGGCGATCCGGGGATGAAATCGGATGCGAACGGGCGGCTGTCTCTCGTCAGGTTGAAGGACGTGGCCTTGAAGCCCGTGCCATAGGTTGCATACGCGCTGATATTCCGGTTGAACTTGTACGCCAACCGGACGGTGTACGACAGATTGTCATCCTTGGTACGACCACTTTCCACGGCATTCGGGAAATTCAGGAACCCGGGCAGGAACTGCAGTGCCGACAGCCCGAGGAAAGGGTTGCAGGTACCGGCAGGCGCAGTGTTAGGGCTCGGGCAGGCCGTCGTGCGCGGAAACAGCGCGGCGGTCTGACCGGGGAAGGTGCCCGCCGGGATGGTGCCCGGAATGCCCGCGTTCGCCGCCGACTGGACGAGATCGATCGTCGAGAACGTGTCGGTCGTGCTGTTATTCGTCGCCACGCGCTTGCGATCGACGGTGTAGTTTGCACCTCCAGACAGAGTTAGCTTGTCGGTGATCTCGAAATCGATGTTGCCGAAAATCGAAAACGATTCATTGCTGTAGTCGTAATTCTCGAAAACCCCGAGACCTTGCGACCCGAAGGCCGGGACCGTGGCCGCGATGCCGTTCACGGCACGCAGGGTAGGTTCGGCTGCAGCATAGCCACCGCCGCTCAACAGGTTCGCGTAATTGCGGAAGTCACGTCCGAACAGCAGCTGCGACGAACTTTTGATCTTTTCGTTGAAATAATAGCCACCGAACAGGAAGTTGATCGGGCCGTCGAAATCCGAGAGCAGGCGCAGTTCCTGCGTGAAGGTATCGATCTTGGTGTTCGCACGGTTATCGCCGATCAGGTCGGCGCTCGTGAAGTCCGAATCCTGATTGGTAAAGATTTTCACGCCGCGATAGGCGGTGATGCTAACCAGTGAAAGCGTGTCGGAAACGCGCGCGTCGATCTGTGCTGAAACACCGTAATTGTCGATCTTGTTAACCGACGGAATGTTCGCATAGCTGTCGTACGAATAGCGGTTGTTCGAATTGATCTGCCCGCCGAGCGCGCGGATTGCACCGCCGGTCGGCCCGTCGAAGATGTTGACGACAGTGCAGCAGACTTCGTCGATCTTGTCGTAGTCACCGATGATGCGGAGTTTGAAGTCCGACGACGGCTGCCACAGGATCTGGCCACGGATGCCGTAGCGGTTGCGGTTGTTCCCCTGCTGGTTGAGGTTGAGGTAGCGGGCATAGCCGTCGCGACGGTTGTAATTGCCGGCCAGGCTCACCGCGAGCGTCTCGGAAATCGGCCCTGTCACGCTGCCCTTGACGACGACGGCGTTGTAATTGCCATAGGAAGCCTCGAGCTGTCCGCCGAATTCGAATTTCGGCTCGGCGGTGACAATGCTGATGATACCGGCGCTCGCGTTCTTGCCGAACAGGGTCGACTGCGGGCCGCGCAGCACTTCGACGCGCTCGATGTTGGGCAGATCGCCGATCTGCGCCGCCGAACGCGAGCGATAGACGCCGTCGATGAACACGCCGACCGACGGTTCGATACCGGCGTTGTTCGCACCGTTGCCGAAGCCGCGGATGATGAAGTTGGTGTTGGCCGAACTCTGCAACTGCCCGACCTTGAGCGAGGGGACCAGTGTCTGAAGGTCGATAAGGTCGCGGATGTTCGATTGCTCGATCTGCTGCGCGCTGGCGACTGCCACCGAAATCGGGGTGTCTTGCAACGTCTGGGCGCGCTTCGATGCGGTCACGATGATGTCGGCGCTGGTGTCCTCGGCCTCGGCTGCTTGCGGCGCGGGCGCGGTTCCCTGCGCGAACGACGGGGTGGCGATGGCGAGCGCCAGCAGCGACGCGCCGGCGAATTGGATGCGGTTCATTGGAATGTCTCCCCTGCGAAAAAGCGACGCTCGTCGGCGTCTTCGGCGACCTAGGTCGCGCAACCTTACGCGCGCGTCAATGGCGGAATTGAGACAATCGCGATGGGTTTCAACGCGCTACCTATCTTCTCCCACGCAGCGATGGATGCCGTAGCGTCAGGGCGTCGGGTGTTGCGCTCGGGCAGCAAGCGTCTATTCGGGGCTTATGTCCGATTATGACGATGGCCCGCTGAGGGGCGACGAAATCGAAGCGGCGAAGCTGCCTGTGCCCGAGCCTGTGCAGGAGGCGATCCGCACGCTGATCCGCTGGGCGGGCGATGATCCGACGCGCGAAGGGCTGCTCGACACGCCCAAACGCGTGGCGCGGGCATGGCGCGAATATTGCGCGGGCATGGAGGAAGATCCGGCGATCCACCTCTCGCGCACCTTCGACGAGGTCGGCGGTTATGACGAACTCGTGCTGCTCAAGGACATTCCGTTCCAGTCGCACTGCGAACACCATATGGCCCCCATCACCGGCAAGGCGTCGATTGCCTATATGCCCGACAAGCGCGTGGTCGGCATTTCGAAGCTGGCGCGCGTGCTCAACGGCTTTTCGCGTCGCCTCCAAATCCAGGAGCGCCTGACCGCACAGGTCGCGGAATGCATCTGGAGCAACCTCCACCCGCAAGGCGTCGCGGTGGTTATCGAGGCGCAGCATGGCTGCATGACGGGGCGCGGCGTGCGGACGCCCGGCGTGGGGATGACGACGTCGCGGTTGCTGGGATGTTTTCTCGAAGACCACCGGAGTCGCAGCGAAGTACTCAGGCTGATGGGCTACTAAGGTTCCGGTTGTTTCGGGCTTAACGATGTTTTCGCCTCATTCGGGCTAGGCGGGGCACATAGGGGTTAGCTGGCGGGAGGTGTCGTGGACGAAAAGCAGATCAACGCCTTTTTCGGCGACGACGCGCCCAAGGGTTTTGGCACCGGCTGGTGGAGCGGTGTTCTGGCTGCATTCTTCGGTCTGCTCGCTTTGGGCGCCGTGCTTTGCCTGCACTTCCCGCAATATCTGACTGCGCCCGAACTGCGCGCTTTCTACCCGATGGATGTCATGCGCTGGGGCATCAAGGGGCTGATCGTTGCAGCACTCGTCTTCGGCGTTGTCGCAGCGTTACTGCGGCAGAAAAAGGCACTCGCGCTGACCGGCCTGATCGCGGCGTTCCTGGCGACGCTGCTCGGCGGGTCGAGCGTCGTCATCGATGCCACGTTGCACAACGGTCCCGCGATCGGCTTTGACTGGTTCCTGCTCGACATGCTGCTGATGGCGGCGATCTATGTGCCCATCGAGCGGCTATGGCCCTATTACGTCGACCAGGGGACGTTCCGCGACCAATGGGCGCTCGACGTGATCTACTTCGCTTCGACCCATCTGCCGATCCAGATCATGTCGTTCATGATCATGCTGCCCGCGACACAGGCAACCAAATATCTTGCAATCCCCTCGGTTGCCGGCGCGATTGCCGACCTGCCGCTGGTAGTGCAGTTCTTCCTTGCGGTTGTCGTCGCCGATATTGCCGAATGGGCGATCCATTTCACGATGCACAAGGTGCCGTTCCTGTGGCGCTTCCACTCGATCCATCATTCGTCGAAGGCGCTCGACTGGATCGCGGGATCGCGCGCGCATTTTGTCGAGGATTTCGTTGTGCGCGGGTTCATCCTCGTGCCGATGATGCTCGCCTTCTCGCAAGGGATCATCATGGCTTATCTGGTGTTCGTGACGCTCCATGCCACCTGGACGCACTGCAACACGCGCATGAACGTGAAGTGGCTCGAGCCGTTCCTCGTAATGCCGCGCTACCACCACTGGCATCACGCCTCGCAAAAGGAAGCGATCGACGTGAATTTCGCGATCCATTTCCCGTGGATCGACCGGCTGTTCGGGACGTACTATTATCCAAAGCACTGGCCCACAAAATACGGGCTGGACGAGGAGGAGATCGGGTCCGGCTTTATCCGCCAGACGTGGGAACCGTTCGTCCGGCCCAACAGGCGGATATCAGAATCCCAGCCGCTGTAACGGGGCCTCGGCGGGGATTTGCGTCCCCCGCACCGTCGATTTGACGACACCCAGCGCCTTCATCCAGCGAATCGTCTTGAAGCCGAAATCATACTCGCTCTCGTCATGGCTCAGGCGCAGGACGTTGGGCGAATGATGGTGGTTGTTCTGGAGGCAGGCGCTGAAAGTGGCGGTCACCGGCAGCCATTCACCGATGTTCATCGCATTGTCGTGATCGTCGTCGTAGCGGCGGTAGCCATAGCTTCGCGTGTGCGTCCAGTAATTCTGGATCATGTTGACCCATAAAGCGAAGACGCGCAGTCCGATCCACATCGCGGCAGCAAACGCCCAGCTGCCCGTCAGCCACGCCAGCAACGCATAATTCAGGACCGTTGCCGCGATGCCGAATTCCCAGCGCGCGGTCAGGCGGAATACCCAGCTTTTCAGAATGTCGTCGTTCGCGACATTCGCATTGGTCGGATAGGGAAACAGGCACAGCCACAATGTCTTCCAGAACCCGTCGTCGGCCAGCTTGTTGGGGTCGCCCTCGTGGTCCGAATGGCGGTGGTGCAGCCGGTGGCGGTTCACCCAGCCGATAGGATCGACATAGACGCCGAACACGTTGTTGATGAGCGTGACTGCCTTAATGAACGCGGGCGAGAAATCGAGCGAGCGGTGCGCGATGCCAAGGTGCAATACGTCGGCGAGATAGGTTCCCGCCAGATACCAGAAGGTCAGCAGGTATGCCGTGCCGATCAGCAAACCCCACCACGGGCCGATCGGGGCAGGCGCGAGCAGCATACAGGCCGCAGCATAGGCAACAATGATGGCATAGCCGATCGCATTGTAGGATTTCATAGTGCTCCCCTTAGGCTTTCGGGGTCACACGCTATCGGCTGTGCCGGACGGCGGCAAGACGCACGAAAAAGGCCCGGCAGGTTGCGCTGCCGGACCTTTTTTGTCGAATTGCAGACGTTTTAGGCTGCGGACTCTTCGGTCGCAGCCAGTGCTTCGACCGCAATTTCGCCGGGTTCCGCGTTCGGATCGTAATCCTCGGTGAATCCGGCTTCGTCCTTTTCGAACATCGCGGCCATGACGTCGACGCCCTGCGCCTGCAGGTCGGCTTCCTCAGGGGACCGGGCCACGTTGACCTTGACGCTGACGGCGACTTCGGGGTGCAGCTGGACGCGCACCTCGTAGAGGCCGATCGCCTTGATGGGCTTGTCGAGGACCACCTGGTTCTTCTGAACCTTCGCGCCTTCGGCTTCGAGCGCCTCGACGATGTCGCGCACCGCGACCGAGCCGTACAGCTGGCCTGTGTTCGACGCCTGACGGATCAGGGTCACCGACTTGCCGTCGACGTCCTTCGACGCCGTTTCGGCCTCGCCCTTGCGGGCTTCATTGTCGGCGACGATCCTGGCCTTGTTGGCCTCGAACACCTTGCGGTTGGCGTTGTTCGACCGCAGCGCCTTTTTGTTGGGCAGCAGGAAATTGCGCGCGAAGCCGTCCTTCACGGTGACGACGTCACCGATAGACCCAAGCTTTTCGACGCGCTCAAGGAGAATGATTTCCATCGTTCAGCTCACTTCACGACATAGGGGAGGAGGCCGATGTGCCGCGCGCGCTTGATCGCCTGGGCGAGTTCGCGCTGCTTGGGGGCACTGACGGCGGTGATGCGCGACGGCACGATCTTGCCGCGCTCGGACACGAAGCCCTGCAACAGGCGCACGTCCTTGTAATCGATCTGCGGGGCATCCTTCACCGAGAACGGGCAGGTCTTGCGACGGCGGAAAAACGGGCGAGCCATTTCAAATTCTCCTTAAGCCGCTTCGGCGTCGTCACGGCGCGGACGACGGTCGTCGTCGCGGCGCGGGCGATCGCCATCTTCGCGGCGGGGGCGGTCGTCACGGTCGCGCTTGCGCATCATCGCCGACGGACCGGCTTCGTGCGCGTCGACGCGCAGCGTCATGTAGCGGACGACGTCTTCGTTGATCTGGGTCTGGCGTTCGAGTTCGACCACAACATTGCCGGGCGCTTCGAACTCGAGCATGACGTAATGCGCCTTGCGGTTCTTGGCGATCCGGTAAGCAAGGGTGCGAAGGCCCCAGCTCTCGGTCTTGACGATCTTGCCGCCATGGTCGGTGATGATTTTGGTTGCGGTTTCCGCGAGCGCATCGACCTGGCTCTGGGCCACGTCCTGACGCACGAGAAACACATGCTCGTAAAGAGCCATGCGGTCTGTACCTTTCCTGCCGATCGCTGACGCCGCACCATGCGGAACGCCCCTCCGGCTTTCTTGAGAGCGCGCCTATGGCGGGGTCCGGGCGAAAAGGCAAGTGTGGCGCACGCCGCAGGCTATCATTGGTTCACACGATGCTCACGAAGGCTCGAAGAAGGAAAGGAAGAAAAGGAAGGGGCGAATTTTTCTTTTCTTCTTCCTTTGTGCCTTTGTGAGCTTCGTCTGAACCCATACCCTGCCGCAACGCGGGTTATGGTTGCGCCTGCGGCGCGGTATCGCCTACCGGAAATACAAAGGGAGAGATCATGCGCGCTTTCGTTTTTCCGGGGCAGGGCAGCCAAGCCGTTGGCATGGGGCGCGAGTTGGCGGCAGCAAGTGCCGCCGCGCGCGCCGTGTTCCAAGAGGTCGACGATACGCTGGGGCAGGCGCTGTTCAGGCTGATGACCGACGGGCCGGAGGACGCGCTGACGCTGACCGCAAACGCGCAACCCGCGATCATGGCGAATGCGATCGCGACGTTGCGCGTGCTGACCCACGAAGGCGGCGTGCGGCTGGCGGACAAGGCGGCTTTCGTCGCGGGGCATTCGCTGGGCGAGTATTCCGCCCTGTGCGCGGCGGAAAGCTTCGACTTGCCGACGACGACGCTACTGCTCCGTATGCGTGGCGACGCAATGCAGGCGGCTGTTCCGGTCGGAACGGGCGCGATGGCGGTGCTGCTCGGGCTCGATTTCGAAGCAGCGGCAGCGGTCGCGGCGGATGCGGCGCAGGGCGAGATCTGCCAAGCCGCGAACGACAATGGCGGTGGACAAGTCGTTATCTCCGGCCATGCCGCTGCCGTCGAACGTGCGATGGAACTGGCCAAGGAGCGCGGGGCAAAGCGCGCCCTGCCGCTTGCCGTGTCGGCCCCCTTTCATTGCGCGCTGATGGCCCCGGCGGCGGAAGTCATGTCGATGGCGCTCGGCGAAGCGAAGGTTCAGGCACCGCTTGTGCCGCTTTACGCCAATGTGACCGCCGCGCCGGTCGCCGACCCCGATACGATCCGCGAGCTGCTCGTCCGGCAGGTCACCGGCACCGTCCGCTGGCGCGAGAGTGTCGAGGCGATGGTCGCGGCAGGCGTGACCGAGTTTGTCGAATTCGGTGGCAAGGTACTCGGCCCGATGATCAAGCGCATATCGCCCGATGCCACGACGCGAAGCGTCGTGACAATGGCGGATATCGAAGCTGTGGCGAAGGATTTGTGATGTTCGACCTTAATGGAATGACCGCGCTCGTGACCGGTGCTTCGGGCGGAATCGGCTCTGCCGTCGCAAAGGCGCTGGCGGCACAAGGGGCGACGGTCGCATTGTCGGGCACGCGTGAGGACGCGTTGAAGGCTGTCGCGGCGGATATTCCCGGCGCCGTTATCTTGCCATGCAACCTGTCCGATGCCGAAGCCGTCGACGGCCTTGTCCCCCGCGCCGTCGAAGCACTCGGCGGCAAGCTCGACATCCTCGTCAATAACGCCGGTGTCACACGCGACAACCTCGTCATGCGGATGAAGGACGAGGAATGGGACGCGGTGATCCGTGTCAATCTCGAAGCCGCCTTCCGCCTCATCCGCGCGGCTGCAAAACCGATGATGAAGGCGCGTTTCGGCCGCATCGTCTCGGTGACCAGTGTCGTCGGGACGACCGGCAACCCCGGCCAGGCCAATTATGCCGCGTCGAAGGGCGCGCTGGTCGCGCTGACCAAGTCGGTCGCGCAAGAACTGGCGAGCCGTGGTGTTACGGCGAACTGCGTCGCCCCCGGGTTCATCGCCACGCCCATGACCGACGTGCTGCCCGACGCGCAGAAGGAGGCGTTGAATGCACGCATCCCGGCAGGCGCGATGGGCACCGGCGACGACATCGCCGCCGCTGTCGCTTTTCTCGCCAGCCGTGAGGCGGGGTACGTCACCGGCCAGACGCTGCACGTCAACGGCGGGATGGCGATGATCTAAAGCGCCACCGCCAGCGAACCCACCAGCAATACCGCCATACCCCAGTTGAAGACCCGCCGCCGCGTGTCATCGGTCATCCAGCGCCGCAGATACTGGCCCATCACCGCCCAGACGCCGACCGTGGGCAGGTTGATCGCTCCGAACACGGCGGCCACGCCCAGGACGGCGATGACGCTGCGCGATCCGGCGTAAACCGCGATGGCGGTCAGCGCCATGGTCCACGCCTTGGGGTTGACCCATTGAAACAGTGCGGCCTGCATAAAGGTCATCGGCCTGCCGCTGCTATCTCCATCGACCGTCGCAGGGGCAGGCGACAGGGCGATCTTCCATGCCAGCCAGACCAGATACGCGGCGCTCACCACCTTCAGCACCATGAACGACGGCGGCCATGCCTCGAACAAGCCGACCAGTCCCACGCCGACCAGCACGATCATCACGGTAAAGCCGATCGCCACGCCCAGCATGTGCGGAATGGTCCGACGCAGCCCGTAATTTGCGCCTGACGCCATCAGCATCATGTTGTTCGGTCCCGGCGTGATCGACGAGACGAAAGCAAAGCCGAGCAGGCCGAGGAACTGTTGCGTGATCATACGCGCATTGTTATTGCAACTTTGATTGAAATACATTGTGAAAGTGCGCTCAAATGCCTCTATCGATGCAACTATCGGGCAAAATAGACGCCATTGGAGCAAAGATATTGCATGAATTGTCGCAGGATGGTCGACTGACGAATATCGAGCTTGCCGATCGCGTCGGCTTGTCGCCGTCGGCCTGCCTTCGCCGGGTGCAGGAAATGGAGCGGCGCGGTCTCATCTGCGGCTATCGCGCGGTGCTCGACCGCGCCCAGCTCGGGATCGGCTTCGTCGCCTATGTCGCCGTCGGCCTCGCGCATCACACCAAGCAGGACCAGCAGGGGTTCGAGGCGGCGATGGAGGTGGCTCCCGAAGTGCGCGAATGCCATAATGTCACCGGGTCGTTCGAATTCATTCTCCGGGTGGAGGCGGTCGATCTGGCTGCGTACAAGCATTTCCACACCGACGTGCTCGGCGTCCTGCCGCAGGTCAGCTCGATCCAGACCTATGTCGTTATGGAGTCGCCCAAGGATGAACGTGCCTGACCCGCTCTAGATCATCGTTGTCAGCTCGGTGAGCCATTCGGGCGATGCACTGACAAGCACGCCTTCGAGAATGCGGTCGATACCCGTGAAGATCATGACACCGACGACGAGCAAGAGCCCGCCGAGCGCGCGCTTGCCGCCGCTGCCCGCCGCCATCAATTTGCTGCGCCAACGAGTGAAGACCGCGCGGGAGGTGAAAGCGATCAGCAGCAATACCGCCGCAATGCCCAATCCGAACGCAAACATGACGAGCGCGACTTGGCCAAGATTCTCCCCCTGCGCGGCGAGCACCGTTGCCGCACCCAGTGTCGGGCCGACACAAGGGCTCCAGACCATGCCGAGCAGCACGCCGATGGCGGCCTGCCCGGCAAGACCATATCGCACCAGCCCTGCCTGACGCTGACTCGCCCAATCGGCGAGGGGCGTTGCAGCACGGGTCAGATATGCCTGCGCGGCGGGGACGAGCAGGAAGATGCCGGCCAGCACCAACAAGACAGCTCCAAACAGCCGCACCACCTCGCCGTCGAAGCCGGTCGAAGCCCCAAGCGTCGCGACGACAAAGCCAATGATCGTGAACGACGCAACCAGCCCCGCCGCCAGCGCCAGCGGCCCGAAGCGGTGCTGATGCGCCGCGCTGCCGAGCACGATCGGGACGAGCGGCAGGACGCACGGCGACAAGATCGTCAAGGCGCCCGCGCCAAGCGCGAGGAGCGGCGAAAGCGTATCGGCCATCGTCGTTGTGTCTGCTCAGCGCGTCGTCAAAGCGAGCAGATCGCGGATTTTGGTCTTGTCGGTAATGTACGACACTCGGCCCAGTTCGCGTCCGCCCTTGAACGCGATCAGCGTCGATTGTTTGGTGACGTTGAATGCCTGCCATTCGGCCTTTTGCTTGTCGAAATTGATGCGGAGGATGAGCAGCTTGGCGTATTCGGGCGCGCCGACGGTTGCCTTGATTGTGTTCGTTTGAGACGCACACACGGGGCACCACCAGGCATTCACTTCGACCAGGGTCGGCCGACCCGCCTTTTGCGCAGCGTCAAAAGTCGCGCGGTCGAACGGTTTGTATTCGGCGGCAACTGCCGGCGCGCTCGCGCCGATCAGGGCTGCAACATAGGAAATAGCGGTCAAGGCACGCATCGGAAGTCTCCGTCAGGGTGGATCGATACCCGTTCGGTCGCTTTCGGCGGCAGGTTACATTCCTCGCTTCGGCCCGTCGGAGTCAGGATCGGGGATGGTCGTAAACAAAACCGCCGTACATAAATTTTGTGGCCTCGGCGCCGAGCGCCAGAATGCGGGCTCCCTGTGCCAGTCCGTCGCGCCGAAGCTCTGACAGTGCCATCCACATCGCCGCCGAGCCGGTGTTGCCGAGGCGATTCGCGCACGTGAACGCATCCCCCGGCGCAAGGCCGAATCGCTGTTCGATCTGTGTGGCAACACGTCCACTGACCTGATGCGGCACGATGATATCGGCACTCTCAAGCGAAATGCCTTGGAGCCGCGCGCTGGCAACGCCCGCGTCGAACAGTGCGGGGCCGGAGGCGAGGATCGCGGCATAGTCGTGGTCGAATTCAGTCGCCCCATGTCGCACGTGCAGCCCCGGCGCTTTACCCAACCCCAGCGCCCCGAACCATGCCGCGTGCAGTACAGGGCCGGTGTCAGCCGCCGGACCGAGCACGATGGCAGCCGCGCCATCGCCCATTTGCATGAGATTTACGAGCTGGGAGGTGTCGTCGATGGCGTGGGCCGGATCGAACCACAAGGATCCAGTTTCCGACCCGACCAGAACGACCGGCTTTGCATCCGGTACCGACAGCAGACCGAACGCAATCATCGACGCATTGGCAAATCCCGTGCACGCTTGACGAAGCTCGAGATGCGGGCCCCTGTACCCCAGCCGGTCGGCAGCCAGGGCAATGTTCGATGGGATCGGCTGGAGCGGGGTCGTGGTATGGCCGATCAGATAGCCGATATCGTCAACCGTCAGGCCGGCATCGTCGAGGGCCGACAGGACGGCGCTGGCGACGAGGTCGGGATTCGACTGGCCGGGGCGGGCGACTTCGTCGCGGGCGTCGAAAGGGCGGCAGAAATGGCGGCTGCGGATGGCCATCCGGCGGGAGATCGCGCGTGCTTCGCCTCGGCGATTCAGTCCGAAGCGGTTTGCCATGTGGTCGATCAGCGCGTCGGTTTCGACGGGAGCGCCGGGTAGAGCCGTGCCTGTCCCTAGCACGGCAAGTCGACCGGTCGACAGCCAAGGCGCGACGGTCGTCGGGGCAGACGTCACGCCTTGAGCAGCCCGTCAGGCAGTTGGCGGATGCCCCGGTCGAGTACCGCAGGATCGACCGCAAGGCGTTCGAAAGCATCGCCGACCAGACCCAGCGTATCGGCCAGCGCGCATCTCGCCGCTGCCGCCGTATCGCGCAGCGCAGCGGGAGTGCCATGGCGCATCACAAGCTGTCGTGCGACCGCGACATGACGTGCCTCGTCGTTGCGGATGCGTCTAAGGACGCCACAGATGACAGGATCGCGCGCGACAGCTCCTTGCCTTTGGGTCAGGCGGCCCAGAATCAGACACACTGCCGCATCCAGCGCAGCAATCCGCGCGAGATGGGCGGTCGGCCCGCCCGACTGCAGGCGGATATGAAAGCGCCGCGCCGACACCAGCAATCGTTCGGTCCCGACCGGTACGGGGAGCGCTGCCCGTATGCCGCGCAGCAGGGCGTCATGGACACGTTCTTCGCTTGCAATCACCCCGAGCGCTTCCGACTCGATCTGAAACGCCGCGATATCCGAAAGAGCATCGAATGCCATTGCCGCAGCCTCTTCGCCGCATCCAAGCAGCGGGATGAGCATGGCAAGTGCTGCTGCCGCATCGTCGGTCAGCCGGGCGGACGGGGCGACGCGGACCGGCGTCGCGGGGAGGCTACTGTCGATTTCGAAACACAGCGGTACAATTGCTGCCATGGCAAGCCTCCGCCCGAATAGCCAACACGCTGTTCGCGGAACGGAGGGAGGAGGTTACAAACCTAGCGGCGACGAGATTTAGGCGCGGACCTTTGCGTCCAGCTCCATCTTGGCCGCACGGTATTCACGTTCCAGCTTGTCGACGAAATCGGCGACGCTCAGGCTCTCGTGGATCGCACCGATGCCCTGACCCGACCCCCAGATGTCGCGCCACGCCTTGGCAGGTGCGTTCGACGACTGGCTGAAATTCATCGTCTTGAAGTCGCCCTCGGGCAGATTGTCGGGGTCGAGGCCCGCCGCTTCGATCGACTGGCGCAGGTAATTGCCATGCACGCCGGTGAACAGCGACGAATAGACAATATCTTCCGCGCGTCCCTCGACGATACCCTGTTTGTAATCGGGATCGGAGTTGGCTTCCTTCGTCGCGATAAAAGCGCTGCCCATATAGGCGAGGTCCGCCCCACACGCCTGCGCCGCGAGAATCGAGCGCCCGTTGCCGATCGCGCCCGACAGCGCGACCGGCCCGTCGAACCATTCGCGGATTTCGGAGATAAGCGCGAAGGGGGACTGGACCCCGGCATGACCGCCGGCACCCGCCGCGACCGGGATAAGGCCGTCGGCCCCTTTTTCGATCGCCTTGCGGGCGAACTTGTCGTTGATGACGTCATGGAGCGTTATGCCGCCCCAGGCATGGACCGCCGCGTTCAGGTCCTCGCGCGCGCCGAGCGACGTGATCGTCACCGGCACCTGCCACTTGGCGCAGGTCGCCAGATCGGCCTCGAGCCGGTCGTTCGATTTATGGACGATCTGGTTTACCGCATAGGGCGCTGCGGGCCGGTCGGGATGGGCGCGGTTGTGCGCGGCCAGTTCCTCGGTGATCCGGTGCAGCCATTCGTCGAGCAGCCCCTGCGGCCGCGCGTTCAGCGCCGGAAACGCGCCGACGATCCCCGCCTTGCACTGGGCAATGACGAGTTCGGGGCCTGACACGATGAACAACGGCGAACCGATGAGCGGAAGACGAAGGTTCGAAAGAATGGCGGGCAGGGTCATGCAGGCGGTCATAGCGAGGGTGAAATGACGCGCAAGGCCGCGACTTCGGACGCTACGGAATGCAGCTGCCTTTTGGCGGCAAACCGACGGGACGGGCCTGGCGCAGGATTTTTTGCCCGGGAATCGCCAGCGAAACGCATCTTCCCAAGCGGCGCGCGGCTGGCTAACACCCGCTGCAGCATGCATGCCTTTGCAAATCCCGCCAAGTTCTTGCGCCTCGCGCGGCCGCTGACTGCGATCTTCGGGATCGGCGGAGCGTTATTGATCGCGATCGGATGTTATGCCGGGCTGGTGCTGACGCCGCCCGATTATTTGCAGGGAGATGCGGTCCGCATTCTCTACATCCATGTACCTGCCGCTTGGCTGTCGATGGCGGGGTGGAGCGGCATAGCGATTGCCAGCCTGGCGCAACTGGTGTGGCGGCATCCACTGTCGGGCGTGGCGGCGCGCGCAGTTGCCGTGCCGGGTGCCATGTTTACGGCGATCTGCCTGATAACCGGCGCCATCTGGGGCCGTCCGACCTGGGGCACCTATTGGCAATGGGACGGGCGCATGACGTCGGTGCTCGTGCTGCTGTTCCTCTACATCGGCTATATCGCACTCGCTTCGAACAGCAGCGAGCGGGGCAGCGTGAGCCGCGTCACCGCGATCTACGGGCTGGTCGGCGCGATCAACCTGCCGATCATCAAATACAGTGTGCAATGGTGGAACACGCTGCATCAGGCACCGTCGATCACGCTCAAGGGGTCGGCCATCTCGTCCGAGCTGCTCTGGCCGCTGGGCTTTACCGTACTTGGCTTCAGCTTTTTGTTCGGGGCCATCTTGCTGATGCGGATGCGCGCCATTTTGGCGGGCGCGAAGGTCGAGGCGCGGCTCGCAAGGCTGGCAGCCGCATGAACCCCTGGCCGTTCGTCATTGCTGCCTATGTTATTACGCTGGGCGGGGCGGCGATCATCGCAGCCTGGGCATGGTCCGCCATGCGCCGCGCCGAACGTGCCGTCGAAGACCTGAAAGACCCCCGGGGCAATCGATGAAACCCAAGCAGCAACGCCTGTTCCTCGGGCTGGCAGCGGTCGCAGCCATTGTCGGCTCGGGCTTCCTCGCCATGTCGGCGATCGGGGAAAAGGCGAGCTTCTTCTATTCGCCTGCCGACATTGCCAAGGACGGTGTGCCGCAAGGTCAGGCGATCCGCTTAGGGGGAATGGTAACCGGCGGCAGCATCAAAAAGGCTGCCGACGGCGTCACTATCGATTTCCTCGTCCATGACGGCCCCGCGAAGGTGCCGGTGCGCTTCCGCGGGATTCCACCCGATCTCTTCAAGGAGAACTCGGGCGTCGTGGCGGAGGGACGCTTCGAAGGAGCGACCTTCGTCGCCAGCAATTTGCTCGCCAAGCATGACGAACGCTACATGCCGCCGCAGATGGACGGCAAGCAGCACAAGACGACGACGCTCGCGGCGCAATGATTGCCGAAGCCGGTCTTGCCGCCTTGTGGCTCGCCGCCGCGCTTGCGCTGCTCCAGTTCGCGCTGGCGTGCCTCGGCCTGAACGACGAGCGCACCCAATTGCGGCATGGCGTCCGCGCCGTTGCGGTCGTGCAAGGGCTGTTCGTCGCGCTCGCATTCGCCCTGCTGGTCATCTGCTTCCTGCGGTCCGATATGTCGGTGCAGCTGGTCGTGACCAACAGCCATTCGGCGAAACCCTGGCTCTACAAGCTGGCGGGGACATGGGGGAACCATGAGGGGTCGATGCTCCTCTGGGTCACGATTCTGGGGGCAGCAGGCGGACTTGTTGCGCTGCTCGAACGGCGCGTCGTCGAACGGACGCTGACCGCGACGCTCGGCGCGCAGGCGCTGATTTCTTTCGGCTTTTACGCCTTTCTGCTGTTCGCCTCGAACCCTTTCGCGCGCGCGTTTCCCGTGCCCGAGGACGGGCAGGGGCTGAATCCCTTGCTGCAAGACCCCGGCCTCGCCTTCCATCCACCGACGCTCTATATCGGCTATGTCGGCATGTCGGTCGCGTTCAGCTTTGCCGTCGGGGCGCTGGTGACGCGCGACGTCGGGCGCGATTTCGCTCGCGCGATGCGGCCGTGGGTGCTCGGCGCCTGGATATTCCTGACGCTCGGCATCACGGCGGGCAGTTACTGGGCCTATTACGAGCTTGGCTGGGGCGGCTGGTGGTTCTGGGATCCAGTCGAGAACGCCTCGCTGATGCCGTGGCTCGCCGCGACGGCACTGCTCCATTCGGTGACTGTGCTGGCGACGCGCGACGGTCTGCGCGCCTGGACGATCATGCTCGCGGTGGTTGCGTTCAGCATGTCGATGATCGGCACCTTCCTTGTCCGTTCGGGCATTTTGACCAGCGTCCACGCCTTCGCGGTCGATCCCGAACGCGGCAGCTTCATCCTCGCGCTGCTGGCGCTCTACATCGGCGGCGCGCTCGCACTGTTCGCAATCCGCATTTCAACTGTGAAGGAAGGGACGCAGTTCGACCTCGTCAGCCGCGAAGGCGCGCTTGTCGCCAATAATCTGCTGTTGTCCGCGATCCTCGGCATCGTCTTCGTCGGGACACTCTATCCGCTGTTTGCCGAGGCGGTGTCGGGCGACAAGCTCTCGGTCGGGCCGCCCTATTTCAACGCGACGGCGGGGCCGCTGACGCTCGCGCTGGTCATCGTCATGGCGCTGGGGCCGGTCAGCCGCTGGCGACGCGACGAACTGCGCGCGGTGGTCGGGCGCGTTGCCATCCCTGTGCTCCTGTCGGCGGCGGCATTGCTGGCGATGGTCGTGTTCGCGCCGCGCATCCATATCCTGTCGTTCCTCGGTATCGTGCTGGCGGTCGGAGTCGGGGCGGCAAGCCTCGCGCCGTTATGGGGCCGCAACCTCCGCCGCACGCCGATGATCACCTACGGCATGGTGCTCGCGCATTTCGGCGTCGCGGTCAGCCTTGCGGGCATGGCGACCGAGAGCGCGTTCATCAAGGAGACGCTGGTCGCGTCGCAGATGGGCGAGACCCACACTGTCGGCCCGTACAAGATCACGCTGAAATCCATCGAGCCTGTTGCCGGACCGAATTGGACCGCGCTCGAGGCCGAACTGGTGGCGCAGCGCGGCGACAACACGCCATTCACCCTGCGTCCCCAATCGCGGATGTTCTCTAACCCGCCGACGGAAACCAACGAGGCCGCGATTGCGACGAGGCTCGACGGGCAGCTCTACCTCGTGCTCGGTAAGCCCGACGGGCAGGGCCGTTGGCAGTTGCGGCTGTGGTGGAAGCCGATGGTGACGCTGATCTGGCTGGGCGGTGCCCTGATCGCGCTGGGCGGTCTGCTCTCGCTCATCGGGCGCAGCTTGCGCGAACGCGGGCAGTCGCTGCGAAAGGCCTATGGGTGAAGCGCTTGTTGCTCTGGCTGCCCCTCGGGGCGTTTGTCGTCTTCTTCGGCATACTTGCACTCGGCCTGTACGCGCCCGACGACCGCACCCACCCTTCGAAACTGATCGGCAAGCCGATGCCAACGTTCAACCTGCCGCCTGCAGCCTCAGGGCGTCCGGGCCTGACCAGTGCCGACCTGCGCGGCCAGCCGCGCCTCGTCAACGTTTTCGCCAGCTGGTGCGTCCCTTGTGCGACCGAGGCACCGGTGCTCGGCATGATCGCGCAACAGGGCGTCATTGTCGACGGCATCGCCATCCGCGACCGCCCGCAGGATCTCGCCGGTTTCCTGACCCGCCACGGCAATCCGTTCCGCGCCATTGGTGACGATCCCGCGTCGCAGGTCCAGATTGCGCTGGGGTCGTCGGGCGTGCCCGAAACATTCGTGGTCGATGGCGCGGGCATGATCCGGTACCAGCATATCGGGCCGATCGGGCCGGGGGATGTCGATACGATATTGGCAAAACTGGGGGCCGCGCGATGATCCGCCGTATCGCCCTCGTCGCGCTGCTGGCGATTGCCCAACCGGCGCTGGCCGACTCGCTGATGCCGCAGGCGCCGCTTGCCAACACCCAGCTTGCCGATCCGGTGAAAGAAGCCGCTGCACAGGAGTTGATGCTCTCGATCCGCTGCCTCGTGTGTCAGGGCCAGTCGATCGCCGACAGCGATGCCGAAATGGCCGCCGACATGCGTTCGTTGATCCGGACGCGGGTGCAGGCCGGGGAAAGGCCCGAAGCGATCCGTAGCTGGCTCGTCGAGCGTTACGGCAATTGGGTAACCTACGATCCGCCGCTCGACATGGCGACCGCACCCTTGTGGATCGCGCCGCTGCTGCTGCTTGGATTCGGGCTGTTTCTGGCGCGCGGTCGCTTCCGGAGGCGGCGCTGATGGCGTGGGTTTCCGCTCTCGGTTTTGTAGTCGTTGCGCTCGGCCTGATCTCGCGCTTCGCTAAATTGCCGCGTACCGGACTCGAACTGACGCTGGCCGCTGTCCTCGTCGGGATCGCAGGCTATGTCTGGCAAGGATCGCCAACGCAGGCCGGATCGCCGGTGGAGGCGAAGGACAAGGGGTTTGTACCCCCCAATGTCGCGCTTCGCGCGTCGCGCGCTGCAACCGCCAACAATTACGGCGATGCCGCCAAGGTTGCCGAATTCGCCGATACGCTCGACCGGATGGGACTGACCCGCGAAGGGGTGATCGCGGTCAAGACGGCAATGCGGAAAGACCCGGACAATGTCGAACTCTGGGTGGCGCTGGGGAACACGCTCGTCGCGCACGGGGGCGGCACTCTGTCGCCTGCAGCCGAATTCGCCTTTCAGCGTGGCGCGCAATTGTCCCCCGAACATCCGGGGCCCCCGTTCTTCATGGGACTGGCGCTCGCGAATGCCGGACGGGCCGAAGATGCGGGGCAGGTGTGGCGCGGTTTGCTCGCCCGCACGCCGAAGGATGCGCCGTGGCGTGCCGACCTCGAGGCGCGGTTGACCGCCATCGGCGGCATGCCCGAACCACAGGCACCGGAAGCCAAATTAGGCAATTGATTGCACAAACGCTTGCGGTGCGGCGCTTTTTGCGTCCACATACCGCAAATGAGTCACAGTTCGTCCGACGCGCCGCCCCGACGCATCCGCAACATCGCCGAACTGGCCGAACTGGCGGGAGTATCGCCGGGTACGGTATCGCGCGCACTGAGCGGCGCGGGCCTGATCAGCAGCAAAACCCGCGAGCGTATTCAGGCGCTAGCCCGCGAGCATGAATTCACGCCCAATGCGATGGCCCGCAACCTGCGCATCCAGCGGACCGGGGCAATCGGCGTTGTCATTCCGCTGGGGCATGAGACCGGACAGCATATTTCCGATCCGTTCTTCATGACGATGCTCGGGCATCTGGCGGATGCGCTGACCGAACGCGGTTACGACCTGCTGCTGTCGCGCGTGATTCCGACCAATGGCGACTGGCTCGACCGCATCGTCGATTCCGGACGGACCGACGGCGTCATCGTCATCGGTCAGTCGGACCAGTCGGCAACGCTCGACCGGGTCGCTGCACGCTATCGCCCGCTGGTCGTCTGGGGCGGACGCAGCGAGGGGCAGGTGCATTGCTCGGTCGGGTCCGACAACCGGCGCGGCGGGATGCTGGCGACGCAGCACCTGATCGAGCGGGGCTGCAAGCGTATCGCCTTCTTCGGCGATCCGCGCGCGCAGGAAATCGAACAGCGTCTGGCGGGTTGCCGCGAGGCGATGGCCGCAGCGGGTCTGAGCGATGCGTTGACTGTCTTTCCCGCGCATCTGGTGGCCGAAGACGCCCAGCCCGACATCGCCCGCTTTCTGTCGGGCAGCGGCGACCGACCGCAGGGGATTGTCGCCGCGTCGGACATCATCGCGATGAGCGCGATCCAGGCGATGGTCGAGCGCGCGATACCCGTCCCCGACGAAGTCCGCGTCGTGGGCTATGACGATTTGCCCATTGCCCAGCAGACCCTGCCGCGCCTGACCACGATCCGGCAGGATATTGCGGGCGGCGCGGGGCATCTCGTCGACTTGCTGCTGCGCCGGATTGCGGGCGAGGACACCGACGGCGTGGTGATGGCGCCCGAACTGGTCGTGCGCGGGTCGAGCTAGGGAACGACTCGAGTTTCGTCGCCGTTGAGCGCCAGCGTGAATACCGGCGCTGGCGTTCCGCCGAATTGCGTCGCCAAGGTCTCGGGATGGCTGTCGCGCGTGCGTCCCTTCATGCCCCACAGATCGATAAAGCTCACCACGTCGAGCGATTTCGTGACCAGCCAGCTGTAGCCCTGAAACGGTTCGGCGACCGGGTTGGCGGCGACGAGTCCCGTCCCGTTGAGCGGCCGGTAAGGCCCGAGAATGTTGTCGGCGACCATGCCGTACAGTCCGTTCGGTCCCGACGGCCCTCCGGGGGCGAAGACATGGCGTTGGGTCGACCAGAACAGGTAATAACGCCCGTCGCGATGGACGAGATGCGGCCGTTCGAATTCGTTGTTGATGCCGTCACCGGAGATCAACGGCGGGTGTAGCTGCCACGCGCCATCGACCTTCTCTGCGATACCGATGACGCCATTGTGGCTGTGCGGCGACCGTCCGTCCGATCCAGTGAACAGCATATAGTCGCGACCGTCGGCAGGATCGCGGAAAAACCCCGGATCGCGGAACCCCTTGATCAGCCCCGGCCCGCCTGCAGTGCGGCAGGTATCGATATAATGGTCGCCGTCGCTGGTGAAGAGTTGCGCTGGTGGCGACCAGTCGCCGACGCTCACCGCGTCGCCCTCGACCGCAAGCGGTGCGCTTACCGCAAACATCCGCTGCTCGAAACTGAACGGATCGCCGCGCCTTCCGGTCGAGGTGAAATACAGCATGAGCAGAGCGCTTGCCGGATCGAATACTGCCGACCCGGCCCATTCGCGCGTCCCCGGGGCAAAGCCATCGGGCAGGAGATTGCCATGGTCGCGCCAGACTTTGTCCTTTTGCGACATCAGGCGGATCCGCGCGACATCGTGGCGCAGATCCGGATTGGGATCGGTCGCGGCCGACAGGATCATCCACAAAGTGCGACCGTCGAACGCGGCGGTCGTCCCGTCGGTGAGGCACACCGGCCACATGTCCCAGAGATCGATACCGTCGAGGACGCGCGCGGCTTGCGCGGCTCCGATAACCGGGATCTCGGGAAGGGGGAGGGCGTCGATCCGCGCGATGTCCGCAGCGCGCCAGTGCGTTGTCACGCCCAAGTCCTGCGCTGCCTGCAACTGCTATCCCCGTCCTGCTAATTGCCCCTCATACGCATAGCTGACAGGATTTCAACAATCGATTGCAAAAATCTGGAATGCCGCAGCGCGCTCCGCTTTCAGGTCGGGCATTGGCAGGCCGCCAGCGATGAGCCAGCTGCCCTCGAACATTGACACGGCACCCTTGGGGAACAGTCCTTCGACCCGGTAGCACCGCGACGGATCGAGCATCGGTAGGGGCAGGTCCACTGTGTAACGCTGCGTCGCGGGGTCGAGGCGATAAACGAAGAGCAGCAGCGAACCGGCGTCGCCTTGTGCCTGCCAGTGGATCGAGTCCGGCGCCTGACCCGCCCAGGTCCGCCCGTAGTGCAGCGCTTCGCGCCAGTCCTTGTAGCGCGATATCCACCCCGCCAGCTTATCGCGCTCGGCAGGGTCGAGGGTGCGCGGGTCCATTTCGACCCCGAGATGACCCGGCATCGCCACCAGCGCGCGGAAATCGAGCGATTGCCGCCGCCCCGTCGCATGGGCGGGACTCGCGCCGATATGCGCGCCCATCAGCTCTGGCGGCATGAATTGCAGGAACCCGCGCTGGATGACCACACGCGACACCGCGTCGTTGTTGTCGCTGGTCCAGAAGCGGTGCGTGCGGGTCGCAATACCCGCATCGATTCGCCCGCCGCCGCCGGCGCAACTCTCGATCTCGACATGGGGGAAGGCCGCGCGAACTCGATCCAGCAGCGCGTAAGTGCCGAGCACCTGCTTGCGGTACGAGGATCGCCCGTCGGCTCCGGCAGCGGGCGCAAGCGCGCGGTTGTGATCCCATTTCAGATAAGAGATCGGCAGATCGGTCAGCAGCACCGATAACGCCTCGAACAGGTAATCTGTCACTTCGGGGCGCGCCATGTCGAGCACGAGCTGGTTCCGAGCCGTTGGCTGCTCGCGACCGGCGATCTGCAACGCCCAATCGGGGTGCGCGCGGTACAGCTCGCTGTCGGGATTGACCATTTCGGGTTCGACCCACAGCCCGAATTCCATACCGAGCGCCGTCACATGATCGGCGAGCGGTTTTAGCCCCTGCGGGTATTTCAGCAGATTGACCGTCCAGTCGCCGAGCGAGGAGGTGTCGTCGTTGCGCCCCCTGAACCACCCATCGTCGAGGACGAAGCGTTCGATGCCGACTGCCGCTGCCGCATCGGCGAGCGATTTCAAGTCGTCGGGATTGTGATTGAAATACAAGGCTTCCCAGGTGTTCAGATGCACCGGGCGCGGGCGCATTTTCCCGCCCGGCCAGTCCATCCGCGCGCGCACCGCAGTATGGAAATTCTGCGCGACGCCGTTTGTGCCTTCGGGCGAGAAGGTCGCCAGCACGTCGGGGCTGTTCAGCGTCTCGCCCGGGGCAAGTCGCACTTCACCCGGTGCAAGCCACTCGCCGATCTGCCACTGCCGTCGCCCATCGTCGAGCGGCTCTATGATTTGCGCATGATTGCCGCTCCACGCGAGCTGTGCCCCCCATGCCGCGCCGCCATCGCCGAGAACGACGGCACCGGGAAAGTCCTCGTGGCTCGTCAGTCCGCGCCGGTTCTCGCGCCGCCACATCGAACCGCCCAGCGTGTCTTCGCACTCGACAAACTCGTTATTGTGCCGCCCGCCCCAAGACCGGACGCTGCGGGCCAAGGGGGGCAGGGGCAGGCACCCTGCCGCCAGCCATTGCACGTCGAGAGATGCGTCTCCCGTGTTCGCTAACGCACTCGAGATCGTTAAAACGTCGGTGGCGGGGTCGAGTACCAGCTTAATAGCGACCTCGATACGCGCAACGGCGTCGGACAGCTTTAGTCGGACCTCGCCCGTACCGGTCCGCTCGACGGTGCACCCGGTAAACTCCTGTGCAAAATCGAAGCCTTCGCGGTGCGCAAGCAGCGCGCTTTGCCCGAACCAGCCGATGCCGAAGGTCGGGAAAACCGACAGCGGCATATCATGATCGAGCGAGAAGGAGGGCAGGGGCCGCACCAGCGGGTCCATCTCGACCCTATCGGCCAACCGCGCGCCCCAGTGCCGCCACAGCAACGTGTTGCCCGAACGCTCGAGCACCAGCGAGGTCGCACGGCCATGGAGAACGATGAAGCGGTCGGACATGCTACCCCAGTTCGCTGTCCTTGACGCGCATCACCGCCAATGCGGCGCACAGCAACAGCACCCCCGCCAATGTCAGAACATTGCGCGCATCGCCACCCAGCAACGGCCCGTAGTAAAACGGCAGGGTCGCGGCGTTGAGCAGCATGGGCACGACGATCATCATGTTGAATATACCCATGTAAACCCCCGTCCGCCGCGGCGGAATGCAACTGGCGAGCATCACATAAGGCGTTCCCATGATGCTGCCCCAGGCAATGCCGACGCCGATTGCCGCACCGAACAACCAGGCCTTGTCCTGGATCATCGGGATCAGCGCCATGCCGATGCCGCCGCAAACGAGCGCGATCGCATGCGTCCGGCGTGGGCCGATTTTTCGAATGATCGGCACCATCGCCAGCGCCGAGGCAAAGGCGATGAAATTGTAGAACGCCGCCATTTCGCCATTGGTCAGCACCGCCGAACGGAACCCGTCCGACACAGGGTCGCTGGTGCCATAGACCGACCGGCTGATCGAATAAGTGACATAGGTCCAGTAGCTGCCGAAGGCATACCATTGGAACAGCATCATGATGCCGAGCTTCTTCATCGGTGCCGGCATCTCGCGCATCGCCTCGAAGATTTCGGCGAAGGTCGAACCCGCCGATTTCGGCATGGCGGCGATTTCGGCGCGCTGTTCGGGCGTCAGCGGCAGTTCGGGTACGCGGATCACCGACCACAGGATCGTCGACAGCGACAGGACTGCGCCGATCATGAAGACGACGTGCACGGTATAGGGGATATTGTGCGCGTCGACTGCATCCTTGTTCATGCCGAACAGCCCGACGAGCAATGATGGCGTCCCGAGTGCGAGGCATTGCGCGATGCCGGTGAACGCACTCTGGGTCAGGAATCCGGCGTTGTGCTGTTCGGGATTGAGCCGGTCGCTGACATAGGCGCGATAGGGCTCCATCGTGATGTTGTTGCCCGCGTCGAGCAGCCACAACAGGCTCGCCGCCATCAACAGGCTCGATGAAAACGGCATGACAAGCAGGCCGAGGCTGCACATGACGGCCCCGACGAGGAAATAAGGGGTACGGCGACCCCATTTGCTGTCGGTGCGGTCGCTCATCGCCCCGATGATCGGCTGGATAATCAGGCCGGTCATCGGACCCGCAAGCTGGAGCAACGGCAGCGCCGCTTCGTTCGCGCCGAGATAGCTGTAGATCGGTCCCATATTGCCCTGTTGCAGGCCGAACGAGAACTGCAGGCCGAGGAAGCCGAGATTCATCTGCACGATCCGCCAGAGCGACAGATGCGGTTTTTGGGCGGCGCCGCTGGGCGCGATGCTCATGGTTGCACTGGTCACGACGATCCTCCCTGGCCCTTTATGCAAGGCTTCTGGATTAGGGACGTAACAGGCGGACGGCGCAATGCAACAATCGATTGCAGATTCATGTTGCAATCGATTGCTAGACGTGCGACTCAGGATGCGGACTTGCGTCAAGCAAGCATGCTCAATGTATATCCGGGGAGGATTTATGAAGAATTCGGTTCGCCAAAGCGCTGCTTCTTTGGGCGCGATCGCGGTCATGATGGCGGTTTCCGCCCCGGCGTTTGCCCAAACCCCGGCTGCACCTGCTGCATCCGCAGAGCCGGGCCTCGACGAAATCGTTGTTACCGCCTCGGGTCGCGATAAGTCGCGTCTGCAAAGCGCGGTTGCGGTCACCAGCGTCGATGCGGCGACGATTGCGAACTTCAAGCCAGTGTCGGAATCCGAAATCTACCGCTTGATCCCCGGCATTCAGGCTGCCGGTACAGCGGGTCCGGGCGGCAACTCGAACATCGCTGTGCGCGGCCTTCCGGTCGCAACCGGCGGCTCGCCGTTTGTCCAACTGCAGGAGGACGGCCTCCCCACCGTCCTGTTCGGCGACATCCAGTTCGGCAACAACGACTATTTCACGCGCTACGATGCCAGCGTCGAGCGTCTCGAATCGGTGCGCGGCGGCGGGGCGACGACCTATGCGTCGCAGGCGCCGGGCGCGATCATCAACTATATCAGCAATACCGGCGAGAAAGCGGGCGGGTTCTTCGGGATCAACCAGGGCCTCGATTTCCGCGAGGCGCGGGTCGATTTCCGCTATGGTGCACCCATCGGTGAAAACACGCGGTTCCACATCGGCGGCTTTTACAAGGTAGGTAACGGCCCGCTGAACAATTTCCGGGTCAGCAACAGCATCCAGATCAAGGCGAACCTCACGCAGGAATTCGGCGACGGCAAGGGCTATGTCCGCCTGCTCGCCAAATTCGCCAACACCAAGGATCCGAACTACACCGGCGCGCCGGCGCTGGCGACGCGGAACGGCAACACCGTCAGCAACATCACGCCATTCGCCGGGTTCGACGGGCGCAGCCAGAACAATTATTCAGTCTACAACACGACCGGGCTGTTTCTCAACCGCGCGGGCACGGCACTGGAGCGCCGCGACATCGATGGCATCACCACCAAGCAGTTCTCGATCGGCGCGCAGTTCCATTACGAATTCGGCGACAATTTCACCGTCGATAACAACTTCCGCTGGAGCGACATCAGCGGCGCGTTCGCGGCGCCGTTCCTCAACCTGACGCGGACCACGGGCATCATCGGTTCGACCGTGAACGGCGGCGTCGTGGCCTCGCTGCGCTATGCAGCGGGTCCGCGCGCCGGACAGGTCTACACCGGCACCTATGTCGACAATAACGTCAACGTGCGGACCAACATCCGCGATGCGGGTTCGATCGCCAACGACCTAGCGCTGTCGGGCAAGTTCGATGCGGGCTTTGCCAAGGTCACCGCGCGCGCTGGCCTGTTCGTGATGAGGCAGAACATCGGGATGGACTGGCACGTCAACCAGTCGACCCGCGAAGTCAGCGGCGACAATCCGGCGCAGCTCGACCTTTACACGGCGGCGGGCGCGCGGCTGACCAACGAAGGCATCTCGGGCTACAACAACAACTGGGGCACGTGCTGCGCACGCGATTACGATCTGAGCTACACCAACACCGCGCCATTCCTGTCGCTCGATCTCGACGGCGAAGCTTTTGCGCTCGACGGCAGTGTCCGCTTCGAGAACGTGAAGGCCAAGGGCGGCGGCACGCAAGGCGGCACGACGATCACGGTGAGTTCGGGTGGCGTGAACCTGCCCGCGCTGCTCAGCAACAGCGTCCGCGAGGTGGTCGATTATTCGCGCAGCTACACCAGCTGGACCGCGGGTGCGCTGTGGAAGGCGAATGCTAACACCAGCATCTTCATCCGTGCGTCGAAGGGCGGACGTTTCAACGGCGACCGTCAGACTTTCGGCGGCAAGTTCACGACGACCGGCGCGCTGTGCACCAGTGCCCAGGCACGGGCCGCGACCAACGGTTGCACGGCCGATGGTGTCACCCCCTCGGTCGATTTTGTGAACCAGTATGAGATCGGGATAAAGAACCGTGGCAACATCGGAACCGGGCGTTATTCGGTCGAATTCTCGCTGCTGAAGGCCGATTTCAAGCAGAGCACGTTCGAACTGTCGGCCACGCGCTGCGGCGGTGCGGCGGGCGGGTGCATCATCGACTCGAAGTATCGCTCGACGGGTGCGGAGTTCTTCGGAACCTTGTCGTTCGGCGCTTTCTCGCTGGTCGCCAACGCCACCTATTCGGACTCGCAACAGCTCGACGGCACGACCTATCGCCGCGCCTCGTATCTGCCGAGCCTGACCTATACGGTGTCGACCAACTATGACATCGGCGATATGGTGACTTTGGGCCTTGCCGCCACCGGCCAGTCGAGCGTGCGCGACGATCCGGGCAATGTCTATCCGGGCGGAATCATCGTGAATTCGACGATCTCGGTGCGGCCGGTCGAACATCTGGAAGTCGGGTTGCAGGCGTACAACCTGTTCAACAAGCTCGATTTCCGCGGCAACGGCAGCAATGTCGCCGATGTGACCGGGGCGAATTCGGTCGTGCTGACGGGCACGCCGGTTGTCGGCCAGACGTTCCTCGGCACGCTGAAATACAGCTTCTGAGTTTAATCCATCGGGTCGCGCCGGTTAGGGAGGGGAGCGGTCATCGACCGCTCCCCTTTTTCCGTTCAAAGCGCGGAAGATGGAGCGGGGGAGGCAATGACCGGCATTGCGGCAGCACGACAGGCGATGCAGGCGGGGCGCGCCGACCTCGCCGTGCCGATGCTTGACGCGCTGCACCGTGACCGGCCCAGCGACATCGATATTGCGCGGCTTCTAGGCTTCGCGTTGCGGCAGGAGCAGCGACTGGTCGAGGCCGAGTCCGTGTTTGCGGCGGCGACCGGAACCTCCGATCCCGGATGCAGTTTCGGACTGGCCCAAACGCGCTACGAGCTGGGCCTTCCGTCGGCGACATTGTTCGAGCAAGCTGGTCGCCTCGATCCAGCCAACCCCGATATCGTGAAGAACCGCGCGGCAGCCATGGCGGCAGAGGGCGATACGGCAGGTGCAGAGCGCCTGCTGGGAACCGCGCTGGCGCAGCACCCGGCTTGGCTCGACGGCCACAAGGGGCTGGCGACCTTGCGCTGGACTCGCGGCGACCAGACGCGCTTTGTCGACAGCTACGCGACGGCATGCCGCGCGCAGCCGGAGAAGGCCGCGCTGTGGCTTGCGTGGTTTGCGGCGGTTACGCAGACGCGTGACTGGGCAGCGGCGGGCGCAATCCTCGACCAGGCCGAGCAACATCTGGGTACGACAGCGGGTATCGCTGCCAGTCGTTTTTTTCTCGCCAGCGAGTCGGGCGACACCGCAACTGCCGACGCACTATTCGCCGCAACCGGCAACATAACAGGCGATGCGACCAACCTGACCCGCATCCGCTACCTGCTGAGGCGCGGGAGATTTGCCGAGGCGCAGGATCTGGCGTTGCCGCTGACCCGAACCACATCAGCGACCCTGTTCTGGCCGTATCTCTCGCTGATCTGGCGACTGACCGGAGACGCGCGCCACGAATGGCTCGACCGGCCCGAAACTTCGATCAAATCCGTCGATGTCGATCTTACGGCGAGCGAGTACATCGAACTCGCCGAGGTGCTGCGCGGGCTGCACGACATGGCGCGGCCCTATGTCGAACAGTCGGTGCGCGGGGGCACCCAGACCGACCGTTCGGTCATGCTGCGGCACGAACCGATCCTGCAAAGGACGCGCGCGGCGTGGATCGACGCCATCCGGGGCTATGTCGCGGACCTGCCGCCGCTCGAGGAAGGCCACCCGCTGCTCGGCACCCCGCGCACCCAATTGCTGATCGAGGGCAGCTGGTCGGTACGACTGCTGAGACAGGGGCATAATGTGCCGCACACCCATCCGATGGGCTGGCTGAGTACGGCGTTCTACATTGCGCTGCCCGACACTGCCGCGATGGGGCCGCCGCCAGCCGGACATATCGCGTTCGGCACGCCGCCTGCCGATCTCGGCCTCGACCTGAAGCCGTATCGCACTATTGTCCCGCGCGTCGGGCAATCGGCAGTGTTCCCCTCGACGATGTGGCACAGCACTTTGCCGTTCGATGACGGCGAGCGGCTGGTGCTGGCGCTCGATGTTCGCCGTCCGGCGTATTGAGTGATGTCCGACTTCCCTGAGCTTGTCGAAGGGCTTTTCTTCTTTCTCCAAGCATGAATGCAAAGAAGTGGGGCTTCGACAAGCTCAGCCAAGTCGGCAGGGGGAGAGCGCTATTGACTGCGCCACAATCGATTGCGATGCCAGCCCTATGAAGCAGACTAACCCCCGTGCGATCCGCTCTATCGTCATCGTCGGCGGCGGCACTGCGGGCTGGATGACGGCAGCGGCGCTGGCCAATGCGTTGAAGGCGCACTGTACCGTCACGCTGATCGAAAGCGACGAAATCGGCACTGTCGGCGTCGGCGAGGCGACGATCCCGCCGATCCGCACCTTCAACGCGACGCTCGGCATCGACGAGAACGAGTTCGTCCGCGCGACGCAGGGTTCGTTCAAACTGGGCATCGAGTTCGTCGATTGGGGGCGGCGCGACCACCGCTATTTCCACCCCTTCGGCACCTATGGCCGCGATTTCGACATGGTGCCACTGCACCAATACTGGCTCGACGCGCAGCGCAAAGGCGAGGCACCGCCGCTCGACGATCTGTGCATGGCGTGGGCTGCGGCAAGTCGCGGCAAGTTCGCACAACCGTCTGCGGACCCGCGCAGCGTCGCGTCCACCTTCGACTATGCCTATCATTTCGACGCCGGGCTCTATGCACGTTTCCTGCGGACCTATGCCGAGGCGCGGGGCGTCGTGCGGATCGAGGGCAAGATCGCCGATTACGAGCAAACCGCCGAAACCGGGTTCATCCGCTCGGTCACGCTGGAGGACGGGCGCGGGTTTGCCGGCGACCTGTTCATCGATTGCTCGGGCTTTCGCGGGCTGCTGATCGAGGGCGCGCTGGAGACGGGCTATCAGGACTGGACGCACTGGCTGCCCTGCGACCGCGCGCTGGCGGTGCCGTGCGAACGCGCGAGCGAGTTCACCCCCTACACCCGCTCGACCGCGCGCGAGGCGGGCTGGCAATGGCGCATCCCGCTGCAACACCGCACTGGCAATGGCTATGTCTATTGCAGCAAGTTCATCGACGAGGCGGCGGCGGCCGAAAAACTGCTCGCCAATCTCGACGGCAAGGCGCTCGCCGATCCGAAGCCGCTGCGCTTCGTCACCGGGCGGCGGAACCTGTTCTGGAACAAGAATGTCGTCGCCATCGGCCTGTCGGGCGGGTTCATGGAGCCGCTCGAATCGACCAGCATCCATTTGATCCAGGCCGGGATTGCCAAGCTGCTCGCGCTGTTCCCCGACCGCGACTTCGATCCATTGGTAACCGACGAATACAACCGCCTCGGCATCGCCGAGTTCGAGCGCATCCGCGACTTTATCATCCTGCACTACAAGCTGACGACGCGCACCGACACCGAGCTATGGCGCTATTGCGGCGCGATGGACGTGCCCGACAGCGTGACCTGGAAGATCGACCATTTCCGCCGCTACGGCCGCTTGCTGGCGCGCGAAGCCGATCTGTTCGGCCCGCCGAGCTGGTTGGCGGTGCATGTCGGGCAGGGGAATATGCCGGAGGCCACTGACCCGCTGCTGGCGCATCGGGGACAGGACAGTGCGGTGTTTCTTCGCAAGCTCGCCGATGCGCTGGCGCGGGCAGGGGAAGGTATGCCGACACATGCGGGGTATATCGAGGCGAATTGCCGGGCGGGATGACAAACTCCTCCCCAGCGCAGCGCAGGGGGGGGGTGAGGCGTGCTGGCGGACAGGGTGGGATTCGAACCCACGGTGAGCTTGCACCCACGACGGTTTTCAAGACCGTAGCCTTAAACCACTCGGCCACCTGTCCGCACACGATCCGGTTACGGATGCAAGGCGCGCCGTGCAAGCCGCGCGACGAAACGGGATTCGCAAAGCGGCCCGCCTGTGCCATGGTCGGGCGATGCGGGGGTTCAGACAGTTCGGATATGCGGTCGCGATGGCGGTGCTGGTGGTGCCGGTGGCGCAGCTCGGCGGCGGACGGGCGTTTGCCCAGTCCGAGGATGCCGGATTTCAGGCCTATCTTCAGCAGGTTGCCGGGATCGCCCGCGCGCAGGGCGTGTCGCAGGGGACGATCGACAGTGTCCTGCCGACGCTGACCTTCAACGCCCGCGTCGTCGAATTCGACCGGCAACAGCCCGAAACCAATCCCAATGCGCCGATCCCCAAATTCGCGCCCTATCGCGCGCAGCATGTCGATAGCGCGCGGATTACGCGGGGTCGTGCCAAATACGCCGCGCTCCGGCCGCTGCTCCAGCGCGTCGAGCGCGAGACCGGGGTGCCCGAGGGCATCATGATCTCGATTTACGGCAACGAGACCAATTACGGCGCGTTCACCGGCAATTTCGACCTCGCCCGCGCGCTGGCGAGCCTGGCCTATGAGGGGCGGCGGCGCGCGCTGTTCCAGCAGGAATTCATCGATACGCTGAAACTGATGGACCGGGGATACCGGCGCGACCAGCTGGTCGGCAGCTGGGCGGGGGCGACGGGCTATCCGCAATTTCTGCCGTCGGTCGTGCTGCGGCTGGCGCGCGACGGCGATGGCGATGGGCGTGCCGACATCTGGCGGAGCGAAGCCGATGCGCTCGCCAGTATCGCCAATTATTTCCGCGATGCGGGCTGGCGACCGGGGCAGCCTTGGGGCGTGGCAGCGAGCGTACCCGCGTCGCTCGACCGCAATGCCATCGCCAACCGCACCAACAGCCCACGCTGCCCGCGCGTCCATGCCCGTCACAGCATGTGGAAAACCGTCGGCGAATGGCGCGCGCTGGGCGTGACACCAGTGTCGTCGAAGCTGCGCGACAGCGATATGGCTTCGCTGCTCGAACCCGACGGGCCGGGGGCGACCGCCTATCTGCTGACCGGCAATTACCGGGTGATCCTCGACTACAATTGTTCGAATTTCTACGGCCTGTCGGTCGGGCTGCTGGCCGATGCGGTTGCGGGCTGAACCCCTGCTGGCGGGCCTGTTACTCGCCAGTTGCGTCGGAGCGCCCGAGCCGCGCACCGCATCGCGCCCGCCGGTTTATCGCGCACCCGCCAGCGACAATTTCGTCAAGGTCGGCGCGACCTATAGCGCGGGCGGTAACAGCTACACCCCGCGCGACGACCGCGATTACGACGAGACCGGCATGGCGAGCTGGTACGGCGAGGAACTGCGCGGCAGCCGCACCGCCAATGGCGAACCCTTCGACCCCGACGGCTTTACCGCCGCGCACCGGACGCTGCCACTGCCGTCCTATGTCGAGGTAACGTCGCTCGAATCGGGGCGGGCGATATTGGTGCGGATCAACGATCGCGGCCCGTTCCACGGCAACCGGATCATCGACCTGTCGCTGGGTGCGGCGCGGCAATTGGGGATCACCGCGCGCGGCGCGCATCAGGTGCGGGTCCGCAGGGTCGAACCCGACGAGCGTGACAAGCTCAGTCTGCGGCGCGGGCAACCGGTCATGCTGCGCGGCGGGAGGATCGAGCCGCAGCGTGCGCTGGCCACGGCGAAAATGCCGGTCGGGCCGGGGCCGTTCTTCCTGCAAGTCGCGAGCTTTTCGAGCGAGCAGCGTGCGCGGACGATGGCCGAACGGCTCGGTGCGGACGTCTCGCAGATCGCGGGGACATGGCGGGTGCGGCTCGGGCCGTATAATTCGGCCGAACGGGCGATGGCGGCACTGGCACCGCTGGCGGCAAGGGGCTATCCGGACGCCGTCATCACCCGCTGAACCGTGTCGGAGTCGTTCGTGAAGCCCTATCTGCCTGTCCTCGCCCTGTTGCTTGCTACGACGCCGGTCACTGCCGCCGCACCGCCGTTCGAGACCGCCGCGCCGGTTGCCTATCTGATCGACATGTCGTCCGGAGCCGTGCTTTACCGCAAGGACGAGAACCGTCGGATGCCGCCGGCGTCGATGGCCAAGATGATGACGGTCTATGTCGCGTTCGACATGATCAAAAAGGGCGAGCTGAAGCGCGACCAGATGATGACTGTGCGGCCCGAAACCTGGGCGAAATGGCATGGTCCGGCGGCGGGATCGACGATGTTCCTGTCGGCGGGCGAGCAAGTGAGCGTCGACAATTTGCTCAAGGGCATTGTCACGCTTTCGGGCAATGATGCCTGCGTCGTGCTGGCCGAGGGGATTTCGGGTACCGAGGAAGCCTTTGCCGCGCGGATGAACGACGCGGCGAAGAAGCTGGGCCTCGCCAACAGTCAGTTCGGCAATTCGAACGGCTGGCCCGACGAGGGGCGCACCTATGTGACCGCCCACGACCTCGCGACACTGGCGGCGGCGACGATCCAGGATCACCCGCAGCTCTATAAGGCGTATTACTCGCTGCCGTCGTTCACCTGGGGCAAGACGCTGGGAGCGGGGGCGGACATTACGCAGGCCAACCGCGATCCGTTGCTGGGCCGTGTCGCGGGTGCCGACGGGTTGAAGACCGGACATACCGAGGAAGCGGGGTACGGTTTCACCGGGTCTGCCGAGCAGAACGGCCGACGGTTGGTCATGGTCGTCGCGGGCCTTGGCAGTTTCAACCAGCGGATCGAGGAATCGGTGCGGTTCATCGACTGGGGCTTCAAGGCGTGGAGCACCAAGCCGCTGTTCGCCAAGGGCGCGAAGGTCGAGACGGCGGAAGTGCAACTGGGCGATGCGGGGTCGGTCAACCTGATCGCGCCGCGCAATCTGGCGGTGACGATGCCGGCGGGCGCGTTCACCGGCATGAAGGTCAAGGTTGTCTATGACGGCCCGGTCAAGGCACCGATCGCCAAGGGGCAGCATATCGCCGATCTGGTCGTCGAAACGCCGTCGACCCCGCCGCAAGTCATGCCGCTGGTCGCCGAAGAGGCAGTCGGTGAGGCCGGGTTCTTCCGCCGCGCTTGGGCGGGGTTGCTGTCGTTCTTCGGAGCCTGACGCTGGCGGGGCGGTTCATCACGCTGGAAGGCGGCGAGGGCGTCGGGAAATCGACGCAGGCGGCGCGGCTGGCGGAGGCATTGCGGGCGCTGGGGCGGACGGTCGTGCTGACCCGCGAACCGGGTGGCACGCCGGGGGCAGAGGCCATCCGCGCGCTGCTCATGACGGGCGAGGCCGAGCGCTGGGACGCGCGCGCCGAGGCGTTGCTTTTTGCTGCCGCCCGCGCCGATCATGTCGCGTGTGTCATCCGGCCGGCGCTCGCGCGCGGCGACTGGGTGATCTGCGACCGATTCATCGATTCGACACGGGCGTATCAGGGCGGCGCGGGCGGCGTGTCGGACGCCGATATCATGGCGCTGCATAGGGTGGGCAGCGAGGGATTGCTGCCCGACCGGACGTTGCTGTTCGAATTCCCGGTCGAACTCGGCATGGAACGCACCTATGGCCGCGACCTGCTCAGCCCCGACCGCATGGGCAGCCGCGACGCCGCCTATTACGCCGATGTCGCCGCGCGGTTCCGGCGCTTTGCCGAGGCGGGCGAGGCGCGGTTCCGGATCGTCGACGCCTCGGGTTCGGTCGATGAGGTCGCCGCGCGGGTACTCGCTGCCGCGACCGATGCGCCATGACCGCGATCCTCGGCCATGACGCGCAGTTCGATGCGATGCGCGCCGCCATCGACAGCGGGCGGATGCATCATGCGTGGCTGTTGCATGGGCCGAAGGGTGTGGGGAAGGGGAGCTTCGCGCAGATCGTCGCGGCGCGGTTGCTGGCCGAGGCTTCGGCGACGCCGCCTGCCGATACCAGCTTTGCGCTGGATGAGAATAACTCGACCGCGCGGCTGATCGCCGCGGGATCGCATCCCGATCTCGTCACGCTCGCCCGCCTCGAGAACGAAAAGACCGGCAACCTCGCGCGCAATATCACTGTCGATCAGGTTCGCACCTTGAAGGGTGTATTCAGCGGCACCCCGTCGCAAGGCGACCGCCGTGTCGTCGTGGTCGACAGCATCGATGACATGGAACGCGGCGCGGCCAATGCGCTGCTCAAAAGTCTGGAAGAGCCGCCCGCCAGCACGACATTCCTGCTGGTCAGCCACGCGCCGGGCCGCTTGCTGCCGACGATCCGTTCGCGCTGCCGCAGCCTCGCGTTCGCGCGGCTGGGCGATGACGTCATGACGGCAGTTCTTGCCGAACACGCCGCGCACCTCGACGACATGACTCGCGCGGTGGTGATTGCGGTGGCGGGCGGCGCACCGGGAGCGGCGCTGTCGGTGATCGAGGCCGATGTGCCCGGCATCGACGCGGCGTTGCGCGAGATCGCGACGACCGGCGATCCGCATAATGTCCTGCGCCTCGATCTGGCGGGCAAGCTCGCGCTGAAGGCCGCGCTGCCGCGTTACGAGGCGTTCCTGCGCCGTGCGCCGGCCTTCATTGCGGCGCAGGCGCGGACGCGAACGGGGCGGGAGCTCGCGACCGCCATCGATGCGTGGGAAAAAGCGCGTCAACTCGCCGATGTCGCGATCCCGCAGTCGTTGCCGCAGGAAAGTGTGGTGTTCGAGATCGCGGGGCGGGTGGCTTCGCTCGGCGCGGCGGCCAGGTAGGAAAGGGGCTTCGACAAGCTCAGCCAAGTCGGCGGGAGAGGCAGTCCTCCACCCGACTTGGCTGAGCTTGTCGAAGCCTCCCCCTTCGCAACACGCGATTCGCCCATTAGGGGCAATCCATGCCCTCCGACCCCTTCTACATCACCACTGCGATCAGCTATCCCAACGGACGCCCGCATATCGGCCATGCCTATGAGGCGATAGCGGCGGACGCGATTGCGCGGTTCCAGCGGATGCAGGGGCGCGAGGTGCGGTTCCAGACCGGCACCGACGAACACGGCCTGAAAATGGTCCAGACCGCGCGCGAACGCGGCGTCGAAGTCGCTGACTTGGCGCGCGAGATGTCCGACCAGTTCCAGGCGATGTGCGACGCGCTGAACGTCAGCTACGACAATTTCCAGCGCACCACCGACCCCGCGCATCACCGCGCCAGCGTCGCCATCTGGGAAGCGATGAAGGCCAGCGGCGACCTGTACCTCGACCGGTACGAAGGCTGGTACTCGGTCCGCGACGAGGCCTATTACGAAGAGAAGGAACTGACCGAGGGCGAGGGCGGCGCGAAGCTGTCACCGCAGGGCACCCCGGTCGAATGGACGGTCGAGGAAAGCTGGTTCTTCAAGCTCTCGAAATACGAGAAGCCCCTGCTCGAACTCTATGCAAACCAACCCGATTTTATCCGGCCCGAGAGCCGCCGCAACGAGGTGGTGCGCTTTGTCGAAGGCGGCTTGCGCGACCTCAGCATGTCGCGGACCAGCTTCGACTGGGGCGTCAAGGTTCCCGGGTCGCCCGACCATGTGATGTACGTCTGGGTCGATGCGCTGACCAACTATCTGACCGGTCTGGGATATCCCGATGCAACGCCCGATATGGCGAAATTCTGGCCCGCAAGCCTTCACCTGATCGGCAAGGACATCGTGCGGTTCCACGCCGTGTACTGGCCCGCGTTCCTCATGTCGGCGGGGATCGCGCTGCCCAAACAGGTCTTCGGCCACGGCTTCCTGCTGGCGCGCGACGGGGCGAAAATGTCGAAATCGGCGGGCAATGTCGTCGATCCGATGGCGCTGGCCGAGCGGTATGGCGTCGATGCGTTCCGGTACTTCCTGCTGCGAGAAGTGAGCTTCGGGTCGGACGGGACGTGGAGCGAGGAAGCCATTGTCGCACGGTGCAATGCCGAACTCGCGAACAGCTTCGGGAACTTGGCGCAACGCGTGTTGAGCATGGTTGCAAGCAATCTCGGTGGGAAAATTCCCGTACTACAGGGGCTTAGTCTAGCCGATCGACGAGAGGCGGCAAACGATCATGACCGGCGCCACGCAACTCTAGGAACCGGATTTCTGTGCGATAGCCTTCGGGCTGCTCATGAATACCGTGAGGCGTTTGCTTCTCTTGATTGGCAGAGGGCGTTTAACGCGTGGCTCAAGGTCGTGTTTCAAGCGAACAGCTACGTGGATGAGACTTCGCCTTGGAAACTGAAGGCGACAGATCCCGATTTGATGGCATCGGTCCTCGCTCATCTCATGATCGTTTTGCATGATCTAGCGATCATGCTCCGCCCAATCGCCCCAACAGCATGTGATCGACTGTTGGACGCAATTGGAATACCGGAAGCGGAAAGGGACTTTGGCAGCATCGATGACATGGAGTGGTACGATAGGTTGCTGTCGTCCGGTCAATTTATTGCGAAGCCGACCCCTATCTTCCCCCGTCTCGAACTGCCCGCCGAAGATCCGGCCTGATGTTCGTCGATTCGCATTGTCACCTGAATTACAAGGGGTTGGTCGAAGATCAGGCTGCCGTCCTCGACCGCGCACGCGGGGCAGGCGTCGACACGATGCTCAACATTTCGACACGCGAGCGTGAATGGGACGAGATTGTTGCCACGGCCGAGAACAACCGCGACGTGTGGGCCTCGATCGGCATCCACCCGCACGAGGCCGACGCGCATCCGGATGTCGATACCGCCAAGCTCGTCGCGCGCGCCACGCACCCGCGTGTCATCGGGATCGGTGAAACGGGGCTCGACTATTATTACGACCACAGCGACCGCGAGCGGCAGCGGGCGTCGTTCCGCAGTCACATAGCGGCGTCGCGCGCCACGCAGTTGCCGCTAATCGTCCATACGCGCGATGCCGAGGACGATACCGCTGCGATCCTGACCGAGGAAATGGGGAAGGGGGCCTTCCCCGGCGTGATCCATTGCTTCACCGCAAGCGACGCTTTCGCCCGCATCGCGCTCGACCTCGGCCTTTATATCTCGATCTCGGGCATTGTGACCTTCAAGAATGCCAAGGACTTGCAGGCAACGGCGTCCACGATTCCCCAGGATCGGCTGCTGATCGAAACCGATGCGCCGTTCCTGTCGCCGGTCCCGCATCGCGGCAAGACCGGCGAACCCGCGTTCGTTGCCGACACCGCGCGGTTCCTGAGCGGTTTGCGCGGCGTTTCGGTCGAGGCGCTGGGTGCAACGACATCCGCAAACTTCCACCGCTTGTTTGCGAAGGCCGCGTGAAGGTCACAGTCCTTGGTTCCGGCACGTCGTCCGGCGTACCGCGCGTCGATGGCAATTGGGGGACTTGCGATCCGGATGAGCCGCGCAACCGGCGGCGGCGGGTGTCGATCCTCGTCGAGCATGACGGCACGCGCATCCTGGTCGACACATCGCCCGATCTGCGCGAGCAATTGATCGGCGAAGGTGGCGGACGGCCTTCGGCGGTGATCTGGACGCACGAGCACGCCGATCATTGCCACGGCATCGACGACCTGCGGCCGTTCTATTTCTATGGCAAGGAGCCGATAACGGGCTTTGCGCGGCCGCGCGCCAGGGCCGAACTGACCCTGCGCTTCGCCTTCGCCTTTGCCGGGCATCAGGCCTATCCGCCGTATATTACCTGCGGCGATCTGGGCGATGACAGCGAGATCGGCGGCATCCGGGTGCGCGCGGTCGATTTGCCGCATGGCGAAATCACCAGCGCGGGCCTGCGTTTCGACGCGGGGGGCAGCTCGCTGGCGTATTTCACCGATTTCAATGTTTTGCCCGATGAAGCTGCGGCACTCGTGCAGGATATCGACCTGTGGATCGTCGATGCGTGCCGCCACGCGCCGCACCCGACGCACCCGCATCTGGCGAAGACGCTGGCGTGGATCGAGGCGCTGAAGCCGAAGCGTGCGGTTCTGACGCATATGGACCAGACGATGGATTACCGTAGCCTGTGTGCGACGCTGCCCGAGGGCGTCGAGCCGGGCTATGACGGGATGGAGATCGTGCTGTGAGCGGCGACGATACCGCGCGGCTGGTCGCTGCGGGCCTGATGATTGCGCTCGTCGCCAGCAGCCTGTTCGGTCGCGGGCTCAAGCTCGGCGCAACCCTGCGGATGGTATTGGCATGGTGCGCGATTTTTGCGATTGTCTTTGTTGCGTTTTTGTTCCGTGACGAGGCGAGGGTGGTGTGGTCGCGGATCAAGGCCGAAGTCGGCGGTGAAACCGCTACAGTCTCGGGGGGCGTCACACGCGTTACCATGCGCGCAGACGGCCATTTCCATGTTCTGGCCAAGATCAACGGTCAGGCGTACGATTTTCTGATCGATACAGGTGCTACGTCGACCGGGCTGACTGAGCGCACGGCGCGGCAGGCGAATGTGCAGCCCGATTCTTCGATCCAGATGCCGGTCGATACCGCCAATGGCACCGTGATGGTCTCGACCGCGCGGATCGGCTTGCTCGAGGTCGGCAACGTCCGACAGACCGACGCGCGCGCAGTGATCGGCAAGAGTTTCGGCGACACCAATGTGCTGGGGATGAACTTTTTGTCGCAGCTCAAGAGCTGGAAGGTCGAGGGGCGCACTCTCACTCTGGAGCCTTAGCGTATTTTACATAATGTATATTATCGGGCTTTAAGACAGGAAGAACGATGAAGCCGATCCCGACCCCCCTCGACCGCATCATCGCCATTGTCGAGCGCCTGCGTGATCCGGTCGACGGGTGCGACTGGGACCGTGTCCAGACCTTTGCGACCATCGCGCCGTACACGATCGAGGAAGCCTATGAAGTCGCCGACGCGATTGCGCGCGACGATATGGCGGCGCTCAAGGACGAGCTCGGCGACCTGTTGTTCCAGGTCGTGCTCCACAGCCGCATTGCGGAGCAACTCGGCGCGTTCTCGCTCGGCGATGTCGCGGCGGCGATTGCCGACAAGATGGAACGCCGCCACCCGCATCTGTTCGGCGATGCCGAGGCGCGACCCGACTGGGAAACCCTCAAGGCGGCTGAACGGTCCGACGCGGCGAGTGCGCTCGACGGCGTGGCACTTGCGCTGCCCGCCCTGATGCGCGCCGAGAAACTCCAGAAGCGCGCGGCGCGAACCGGTTTCGATTGGCCCGACGCTTCGGGTCCGCGTGCGAAAATCGACGAGGAACTCGTTGAAATCGAAGCGGCGAGCACGCCTGCAGAGCACGAGGACGAGGTCGGCGACCTGCTGTTCGCGGTGGTCAACTATGCCCGGCACCTCGGCGTCGATCCCGAAGTCGCGCTACGCGGGGCCAATGCGAAGTTCGAGGGGCGGTTTCGGTCGATCGAGACGGTGCCGGGGTTTGCGGGAATGTCTCTCGATGAGAAAGAGCGGTTGTGGGTGGCGGTCAAGAAGAAGTGAGAGGCTTCGACAAGCTCAGCCAAGTCGGTTTGGGAACAATGCTTTCCACCCGACTTGGCTGAGCCTGTCGAAGCCCCCTCTTTTTAAAATTCTCCAACATTTGCGGACGCGCCCGTCCACCGGCTGGAGCATTCCCCGCGACAATGCGACCGGCGCGTCCTGCCACGGGCATCCGGGCGGGACGACTTTGTGGGTCGTTCCAGTCAGGCACGCTTGGTTAGAGGGTGCCGTATCGCCATTGTGCCCGGCTTCGCATTGGATGTGGCTGCGCCGTGGATGCCTATAGAGACGAACTGTTGTGCGGATCGTTGCCGCAAGGCCAGTCTTGTCGCTTATGCCGCCTTGAGCGATCTTAAGTCCCGCAGGACCGCGAAAGAAGTTTCGAGCTCTGTACACCCCGGACAGCCGGGCAACTCGGCGATCCGACGGCGATGCATCGGCTTTGTTAAACCGGATGGCTCCGCGCCGGTCGCATGTCACGGGCGAGGCTTTCGCCCTTTCCGCGCTGCCAGCCGTTGCGTTGATCGGACGCTCGGGTAGGCAGAAGCGCGACATAACCGATACGGTTAAATGTGTCAAGAACAAAATGGCAACTGGTCGTTACCTTGCCAAATAGCGGGCGAAATCCTCGTCGGTCAGGCGCACGGTGACGGTGCGCTCGTCCCCTTCCCCGCTTTCGCGCTCTACGCTGCCGTGCGCGTGGAGCCAGGCAAGCGCGGCGCCGTCGTTGGCCGCGACCCGCAGGTCATGCGGCTTGCGCGCGGCGGTCAGAATGGCCGAGGCGCGCAACGACAGGGTATCGATCCCCTCCCCGTCGATTGCCGACAGCATGACCACGTCGTCGCGCCGCGCCGCTTCATTCGCGACGAAAGCGCGCGCGTCGTCGTCGAGCAGGTCGATCTTGTTCCACGCCTCGATCATCGGCGTCGCCGACGCATCGCCGAGAACCCCGAGATCGGTCAGCACCTGCACGACGTCCGCCGCCTGCGCCTCGCTGTCAGGGTGGGCGATGTCGCGGACATGGACGATGAGGTCGGCGGAAACGACCTCTTCGAGCGTGGCGCGGAAGGCGGCGACGAGTTGCGTCGGAAGGTCGGAGACGAATCCGACGGTGTCGCTCAGGATCGCCTTGCTGATACCTGGCAACGAGACTTCGCGCATCGTCGGGTCGAGGGTCGCGAACAACAGATCCTCGGCCATGACCTTCGCGCCGGTCATCCGGTTGAACAGCGTCGACTTGCCCGCATTGGTGTACCCCACGAGCGCGACCACCGGCCAGGGCGCGCGCCGCCGCCGGTCGCGGTGCAGGCCGCGGGTGCGGACGACCTGGTCGAGCTCTTTCTTCAGCTTTGCCATGCGGTCGCGGATCAGGCGGCGGTCGGCCTCGATCTGGGTTTCGCCGGGGCCGCCGAGAAAGCCGAAGCCGCCGCGCTGGCGTTCCAAGTGGGTCCAGCTCCGCACGAGCCGCCCCGCCTGATAGTCGAGATGCGCGAGTTCGACCTGCAATCGCCCCTCGGCACTCGCCGCGCGTTCGCCGAAGATTTCGAGGATCAGCCCGGTGCGGTCGATGACTTTCGTTTTGGTCTCGGTTTCGAGGTTCCGCTGCTGCACCGGGGTCAGCGCGCCATCGACGATGGTCAGTTCGGCCTCGACCGCTCTTCCCCGCGCGGCGATGGTTTCTACCTGCCCGCTGCCGAACAACGTCGCGGGTTTGGGATCGCGGACCTTGATCGCGACCCGGTCGACGACCTGGATGCCGATCGCCGCCGCAAGCCCCGCCGCCTCGTCGAGGCGTGCGTCGGCGTCGCGCGATGCGCCGGCACTCTGGCGGTCGGGATAGACCACCAGCGCCCGGGCGCCGCGCGAGACACCTTCTTCGCGCTGGAGCTGGAATTCGGCCAATCAGTCCTCGCTGTCTTCGACCGTTTCCTCGGCGAGGTTCAGCGGGTGCGCGGGCTGCACCGTCGAGACGGCGTGCTTGTACACGAGCTGGACCATGCCGTCGCGCTGGAGCAGCATGCAGAACAGGTCATAGGCCGCAATCTCGCCCTGCAACATCACCCCGTTGACGAGGAACATCGTCACCGGGTTGTTCTGGCGGCGCACGGCCGTCAGGAAAATGTCCTGCAATTGCTTGGGCTTGGCGTTGTCCTCGGCAAAGGCCGCCGCGACGGGGGCCAGATCGAGCGGGTTCGACGGCATCACGGTCGAAATCGCGTGCTTGTAGATCAGCTGCGACTGGCCGTCGCGGCGCAGCAGCACCGAAAAATTGTCGAACCAGGTGATGATGCCCTGCAGCTTGACGCCCTTGACGAGAAACATCGTCACCGGGGTCTTTGCCTTGCGGACCGAATTCAAGAACAAATCCTGAAGGTTATTGGGCTTTTCTGCCATGTCGTCAGACCTTTTGCTTTTGGCCCGCGTAGGCGGGCAGTTGCTCTTGGCGTTACGGAACGCAGCTCCAAGATAGCGCAGCCGTGCGGCGCTGCAAGCGGTCAGTCGTCGATATCGTCGCGATCCTCGGCAATGCCCAGGATCTTGAGCTTGCGGTGCAGCGCCGAGCGTTCCATCCCGATGAACGCGGCGGTACGCGAGATATTGCCCGAGAAACGCCGGATCTGGACGCGCAGATACTCGCGCTCGAACGTCTCGCGGGCCTGACGTAGCGGTGCGCCCATCGCCAGCGCCGTGGGGTTGGCCGCCGCCGGTGTCGCGGTCACTTCGCCCGGGAGCAGGTCGGTGTCGATCAGGTCGAGCCGTGCATCGGGGGCAAGAATGAGCGTGCGTTCGATGATGTTGCGGAGCTGGCGGACATTGCCCGGCCAGTCGAACGATTGCAGCGTCGCCATTGCTTCGGGCGAGATCGCGGGCGTCCGCGCACGGCGCTCGCTGGCGAAACGGGCGACGAAATGGTCGGCGAGCACCGGGATATCCTCGCGCCGCTCGGCCAGCGACGGCAGGTGCACGGGCACGACGTTGAGCCGGTAATAAAGGTCTTCGCGAAAGCGCCCCGCCGCGATTTCCTCGGCCAAGTTACGCGCTGTCGCCGACACGACGCGGACGTCGACGCGGACGACGCGCTGGCCGCCGACGCGGGTAAAGCTCTGGTCGGTCAGCACGCGCAGGATTTTCGCCTGGGTCGGGACCGGCATATCGGCGATCTCGTCGAGGAACAGGGTGCCGCCGTGCGCCTGTTCGAGCAGGCCCGCGCGAACACGGTCGCCCTCCTCGCTGCCGAACAACTCCTCCTCGACCCGGTCGGGGTCCATCCGCGCCGAACTGACCGTGACAAACGGGGCATCGGCGCGGGGACTCCAGTTGTGGAGCATCCGCGCGGCGATTTCTTTGCCGACGCCCGCCGGACCGGTGATGAGGACGCGGCTGCCGGTCGGGGCAACACGTTTGAGCGTCGCCCGCACGGCATTGATCGCGTTGGACGTGCCGTTGAGTTCGTCGTCGGTGCCGACGCGTTCCTTCAGCGTCGCATTCTCGCGCCGCAGCCGCTCGGTTTCGGTGGCGCGCGCCACCAGCAAGGTCAGCCGCTCGGCCTCGAAAGGCTTTTCGATGAAATCGACCGCGCCGCGTCGGATCGCGTGGACGGCCGTATCGATATTGCCGTGCCCCGAAAACACCAGCACCGGCAGGGTCGGGTCGCGTTCTTTGAGCACATCGAGCAATTCGAGCCCGTCGAGCCGCGAGCCCTGCAACCAGACGTCGAGCAGCACCAACGACGGGCGGCGCTCGGCAATCGCTGCAAGCGCGGCATCGCTGTCAGCGGCAACACGGGTGGTATAGCCCTCGTCTTCGAGCACACCCGCGACCAGTTCGCGGATATCGCGCTCGTCGTCGACGATAAGAATATCGAGCGCCATCAGGCTGCTGCCTCCGCAGGTTCGGATTCCATCGCGGCGAGTGCTGCGGTGTCGAAATCGATGGTCACGACGGTGCCGCCACCGTCGCGGTCGGCGAAGCGCATCGTCGCGAAATGCTCCTCGACGATCTTTTTGACGATGGCGAGGCCAAGCCCGGTCCCGCGCGCGCGGGTGGTCACATAGGGTTCGACAAGCCGCTCGCGGTCGGCCGGGAGGCCGATTCCGGTATCGCTGACCGACAGTTGGACGGCGTTGGGCGTTGTCGTGATCGTCAAAACGATCTCGCCACCCTCTTGCCCTTCGACAGCCTCGACCGCCTCGACCGCATTCTTGACGATGTTGGTCAGCGCCTGCCCGAGCTGGCGGCGGTCGCATATCAGGTCGGGGTGGATATCGGGCGCAACCATGCGGAACTTGATCGCGGGGTGCGCGACTTCATGCAGGAACAAGGTCTGGCGCGCGATATCGACGAGCGATTCCGGCCGGAACGACGGCTTCGGCATCCGCGCGAACGACGAGAATTCGTCGACCATCCGCCGCAGATCGCCGACCTGGCGGACGATGGTGTCGGTCAGTTTGGTAAAAGTGCCGGGATCGCTGGTGATTTCGGCACCATAGCGGCGCTTCAGCCGTTCGGCGGCAAGCTGGATCGGGGTCAGCGGGTTCTTGATCTCGTGCGCGATTCGCCGCGCGATATCGGACCAGGCGGCGCGGCGCTGGTCCGAGAGCTGCTGAGTCATGTCGTCGAAGGTCAGGACATGGCCGCTGTCGTCGCGCGCGACCTTCACCGCCAGCGTGCGCGTATCGCCGTCGCGGGCAAGTTCGATCACCGATTCGCGCTTGCCGCTGGCGATCAGCTCGGCGAGCTCGGGCGAGATGGCGGCAAGGGGCTGGCCGACAAGCGGCCCGTCCGCCGAGGACAGCAGCGCCGCCGCAGAGGCATTGGTCAGCCGGACTTCGCCCGTCTTGTCGATCGACACCACGCCCGCGCTGACTCCCGACAGCACGGCTTCGATCAGCGCACGGCGGCGGTCGATCTGGTCGTTGGCGGCGATCAGGTCGCCGGTCTGTTCCTGCAAGCGCCCGGTCATGCGGTTAAAGGCGGTCGCCAGGGTGCCGACCTCGTCGCGACTATGCGGCCCGGCGACACGTGCCGACAGGTCGCCGCCGGTGACGCGCCGCGCCGCATCCACCAGCGCGCCGACGGGCTGCACAAGGCGGTCGGCGACGCCGAGCGCGATCCACACCGCCGCGCCGACGATCAGCAGCGAGATGACGAGCAGCGCCGCGTTGAAGCGCAATTGCAAAGAGCGCGAGCGGGCAGAAAGTTCGCGGTAATCGGTGAGGACAGCGCGGGCGCGCTGTATTTGTTCGCTGTAACTCGGATCGAAACGCGCGGCGTAGAGATAGTTGTCCGTTCCCATCGGTAGCCGCGTCAAAGCGCCAATGCCATTTTCGCTTGGCACGGTCACACTGGCAGCGCCCGCGCGCAGTTTTTGCAACATGACCGGCGTTATGAACTTGTTGAGATCGCGTGACCTTGGATCGAGCAGGACCAGCGCCTGGATGTCCCTGCCTGGGGCTGCATGAAAAATCATGCCTTCGGACATTTCGCGCTGGACGAGTTGTCCGCCGAAATTGCCGAGGAATTCGCGGCTATCGATAGGGAGATAGGTCAGGAAACGTGCCATGTCGCCTGCCATCGTCGTCGTGTTTGAAACAATGCGCGCCTGTTCGAAATCATAGCTCGATTGCACGACGCTGGCCGCGCCTTCGAGCGTTGCCTTGGCGCGGTCGGAGAACCAGAACTGCACCCCGACCTGAAATAGCAGCGAGGCGAAGACCACGACGAGCAGCGTGGGGATGCTCGCGACCAGCGAGAAGATCGCGACAAGCCGCACATGCAGCCGCCCGTCGCCGCCGACAATGGACCGTGCCGCCCTGCCCTTGGCAATGCGGCGCCCGATCAGCACGAGCAGCGCGATGGCGGGAATGAGATTGCCGAGCAGCAACGCGGCAACCACCGGTGGGGTCAACAGGCGCTGGGTATCCGTGCCGGTCAGTGTGGCCCAGGTAATAAGCGCCATCGCCACCGACAGCGAGAAGGTGCCGATCTCAACGAACGGCACCCAGCGGCGCCGACGCAGCCACAGCGCGGTTCGGATCCGGATCTGGCGAAGGGGAGACGCCGTCATTGTTGCCGCAATACAACAATGCCGTGGCATTTCAAGCACAGCTGCGGCGGGGTCACCCGTGGCTGCGCCTAGTCGCGGCTGCGGCGGCCGGGTTCGATGCCGAGTTCGGTCAATCGCTTGCGCAGCGTATTGCGGTTGATACCAAGCAACTCGGCGGCGCGGAGCTGGTTCCCCTTCACTGCCGCGAGGGTTGCGCGGAACAGCGGGCGTTCGACGTCGGCGAGAACGCGATCATAGAGTCCCGGTGGCGGCAGGGCGTCGCCGAAGCCGACGAAATAGCGCGCGAGGTGGAGGTCGAGGGCATCGGAAAGGGTCTCGGCGACCAGGGCGCGTTCCGGAACGGCAGAACCGAGTTGCGCGTCGATCAGCGCGGCGGGCACGACCGGATCGCGGCTGATCGCGGCCAGCCGCCGCATGAGGTTGTCGAGTTCGCGGACATTACCCGGCCAGCCGTGCGCGCGCAGGCGGCCTTCAGCATCGCCCGACAGGCGGCGACGCGGCAGCCCGTCGGCCGCCGCGCGCTCGAGGAATGAATTGGCGAGCAGCAGGATGTCGTCGCCGCGCTCGCGCAACGGCGGCAGCGGAATGGGCACGACGTTGAGGCGGTAGTAGAGGTCTTCGCGGAACTGCCCCGCCTCGATCAGCGCGGGCAGATTCTGGTGCGTGGCGGCAACGATGCGGACGTCGACGCTGACCGTGCGCCCGCCGACGGTGGTGAACGCGTTCGATTGAAGCACGCGCAACAGTCGCGTCTGCGCCTCCATCGGCATGTCGCCGATTTCGTCGAGGAACAATGTGCCGCCATTGGCTTCCTCGAACCGCCCGGTTGCGCGCGCATTGGCGCCGGTGAACGCGCCGCGTTCGTGGCCGAACAATTCGGCCTCGATCAGCTCGCGCGGGATCGCGGCCATGTTAACCGGCACGAACGGCTTTTTGCGCCGTCCGCCCATGTCATGGATCGCGCGGGCGACAAGTTCCTTGCCCGTGCCCGATTCGCCGAGCACCAGCACGCTCAAATCGTTGCCGACGACGCGCGCGATCATCCGGTAGACGTCCTGCATCGGCGGCGAGCGCCCGATGAGGGGCAGCGCCGCGTCGGATTCGGCAAGGTCGCCCTCCCCGCTGCCGGCGCGCGCCAGCCCGCTGCGGACGGCCTGCGTCAGCGCATCGAGATCGAACGGTTTGGGCAGATAGTCGAACGCGCCCTGCTCGGTCGCGCGCACCGCCGTGCTCAGCGTATTCTGCGCCGACAGCACGATCACCGGCAGCTCGTGATGCTTCGCCAATATGTCGGGAACGACGTCCAACCCGTTGCCATCGGGCAGAATAACATCGGTAATCAGCAGATCGGGGGTGAACTTCTCGAGCGCCGCTGCCTGCGCGGCGAGGCTGCCGACCGCCTGCACATTATAGCCCTCGCGGCGCAATGCCTCGCCCACGACCGTGCGGATCGCGGCGTCGTCATCGACAACCAGGATGCGTGCGCCCCTCATGCCGCTCTCGGCAAAAGGATACGGAACACCGATTTCGCCGGGCTGCCGTCGCGGGCGAACTGGACGATGCCGCCATTGTCGCGGACAAGCTTGTCGACCAGCGCCAGCCCGAGGCCGCGCCCCGAGGATTTCGACGAAACAAAGGGTTCGAACAAATGATCGACGATTTCATCCGGCGGGCCGGGGCCGTCATCGACAATCCCGACTTCGATCGGCAGCGCGCGGCGCTCGCTACCGCCGCCGACCGAAACCCCGTGGCGATAGCGCGTGGTCAGCGTGACGGTGCCGCGCTGTCCCTCAGGCACGGCTTCGGCAGAATTCTTGATCAGGTTGAGCAGCACTTGAACGAGCGAATCCCTGTGGACGAAAACCGGCGGCAGCGACGGATCATAGGCGTCGTGGATATCGATGCGGTCGCCGAACCCCGCCGCCGCGACCGCGCGGGCGTGTTCGAGGATCGCGTACAGGTTCTGCGCACTGCGTTCGACCGGTCGGCTGTCGGTAAAGGCCTCCATCCGGTCGATCAGGCCCGTCACGCGGTCGACCTCGTCGCGGATCAGGCGGGTCAGGTCGGCCCCCTCCCCGCCCGCGTGGCGTTCGAGCAGTTGCGCGGCGCCGCGGATGCCCGACAGCGGGTTCTTGATCTCGTGCGCGAGCATCGCCGCCGCGCCGATGGCCGAACGGCTGCGGTCGCGCCGGTCGAACTGCTGGCCCATGGCTTGGGCAGCGGTGGCACTTTGCAGGGTGACCAGCCGCCACCCCGGATGGTCGGTGAGCGGCGTCGCATGGAAATCCGCGCGCAGCCGCACCCCGCGCGCGGTTTCGAGCTGGCAATCATAGGCGGCGAAGACCGATTCCTCGCGCAGCCCGTCATAGCAGGACGGCGGCACCCGCAGGACGATGCCGAGCGGCTTGTGCAGCAGGTGCGCGGCGCTGGCGTTGAGCAGCATTTCCGCCGCCGCATTGACGCTGGCGATGCACCCTTCCCCGTCGAGCACGAGCAAGGCGGTAGGCAGCGCCGCGACCAGCGCCTCGGCCGAAGGCGGGCCGACAAGGCTCACGCGCGGGGTCAGGCCGCTGCGCGCGAGCGCCACGGCGCATAAAACTGGTCGAGCATCGACAACACGGTTTTCGGATCGGGAATGCGGTTCACGTCGTTGCGGAACTCCGCCGAACCGTGCAGCCCCTTGGTGTACCAGCCGATGTGCTTGCGCGCCATGTTGACACCGGTCATCTCGCCATAGTGATCGAGCATCATCGCGTAATGCTCGATAATCAGGTGATATTGTTCCTCGATACTCGGCTCGGCGACGCGCCGCCCGTCGGTGAGGAACGCCATCGTCTGCGCGAGCAGCCAGGGGCGTCCGTACGCCCCGCGCCCGATCATCACCCCGTCCGCGCCCGACTGGTCGAGCGCGGTCACCGCGTCTTCGGGCGAGCAGATATCGCCGTTGACGATGACGGGAATGCCGACCGCGTCCTTCACCCGGCGCACGAAAGCCCAGTCGGCGCTGTCACGGTACATCTGGTTGCGGGTGCGACCGTGGACGGTGATGAGCTTCGCGCCCAGATCCTCGGCGATATGCGCGAGTTCGGGCGCGTTGAGCCGCGTGTGGTCCCACCCCATCCGCATCTTGACCGTCACCGGCACATCGACCGCCTTCACCGTCGCGTCGATCAGCGAGGCGGCAAGCGGCAAGTCGCGCATCAGCGCCGACCCCGCGTCGCCGTTGACGACCTTCTTCACCGGGCAGCCCATGTTGATGTCGATGATCGCCGCGCCGCGATCGGCATTCAGCTTTGCCGCCTCGGCCATCTCGTACGGGGTGCAGCCAGCGAGTTGCATCGACACCGGCTCCTCGGTCGCATGCCACGCCGCCTTTTGCAGCGACTGCCGCGTCTCGCGGATCATCGCCTGCGACGCGATCATCTCGGTGACGTTAAGGCCGGACCCGAACCGCCGCACGATCCTGCGGAACGGCATGTCGGTGACGCCCGTCATCGGCGCGAGGATGACCGGCGTCTCGATACGGATCGGGCCGATGTTGATGGGGCGGAGGGGGGTCATGGGGATGCTGCCTGTTTTTTGGGCAGTAGCTGAGGTGGGGCGTGGGGGCAAGGGTCGGGGCCTCCAGAGCCGTCAATCCACCCAGTTGAAGTCCTGCGGCATACCATCCCAAGGAGTGAAGAGGCGTCGACCATCCCAATAGTGAACGCGACCTTCGTTTTGTTTGCGTCGAACGCGCCAAACACATTGCGCTGTGAGCATAGGCAATGCGGTTTGATCCATAACGGGAACCTCAGTGCCGATTTGCCCGTAACCGTCGTCGGAGACAGTGAACTTGGGCAGCGACATCAGTAACGCCGCGTACTTTGTCTCCTTTAGGACGAGGGCAAAGTCGTTGATTGTAACATTGTAGCCCCATCTTGCGTGCACGATACGCGGGTCTTTCCTGCCGCCAATTTCATGCAACATGCGCTCAAGATGTTGTGGCGATACAAGGATCGACTTGTCCGCAATGATACCGTCAGAGGCCTGTTTGCACCATGTGATGACATCATGCGTCACGCTCAACTGCATTGATCCTGAGGTTCGGCCAGCGAAATTATGGGCGACTGGCAAATAAGCTGAGGTAGTGACGAATAATGTTCGATCCGCCCCCTCTACATTGGCCACGCCATGCAACGCCGCCACAGCTTCGAGGCCAATCTTTCGATTAGGTGCATACTTTTTTGCTTGGACAAGCGTCAGGAGATCACCCAGCGGGTCGCGCTGTAACAATCGAATGTCCACACCGCCATCGCCTGAACCGGGACCGAGTTCGGTCTCGAATCCTTGGGCCTGAAAGATCCGTGCCAGCAACTTTTCGTACTCGCGCCAGGATAGACGATGCAGGTCTTCTGGTCGCCCAGCAAAGTGGCTATAAAGCTCTTCGTAAACGTCGCCGAAATCAGGTTCGAGCAAGCCGCATATCCATTGCCACCGGAAGTAGCTGTCATATGCGACCGCTAGAGGACCGTCTTCTTCAGCGTAAATGTGGACCGTGTGGGCATTGTAAGACTCATGCCAGAAGCCGTGGTTCCGCACGAGCTGGTCGAATTGCTCGTACAGCTCTGCGTCGTCTTCGACCACGCGCAGAAGGTCGCCATCCGAAATCAGGATGGTGACAACTGCAGGGCTGCCCGGTTCAGCATCGACATGCTCAGCAAAGGTCTTGAAAAGGGAATCGTACCAAAGCTGGTGAGATTGTGCCCATGTCTGGATTGCTTGCTGTAGGTCGAAAATCTTACCGGCAAGGTAGTCATCGGTGTGTTGAAGCTCGACCATCAATGCGTTCCGTGATCCTTTGCGTTTATACGATAGACGCATTGCAGCCAGTCGATCCACGCATACTAGTATGAACGGGACCATGCGGGGGGAAGTTGCCCAAGCTGCATGTCCAGTACGGTGGCGTGCCGGTGGTAGCTCGGGCCGTAGCGGCGTTCGGCACGCTACGTCGATAGAAAGCCATCGACCCTAGCAGCGCTTACCAGCAACCTGTATATGGCGAGCCAACTGGTTAGGAAGCGCAATGAGCACGGTTAGACCGGTCGATGCCGCAGAGGGCGGCGGATCGGTCGCAATAAACCCGCAGGGCAACAAGGCCACGCAGTTCGCCTCGGTCGAGAAGCGCCGCGCGGTCGATATCGACAGTCTTCGCGCCCTGACGTCCGCGATGCCGCGCCAGAAAGAAAGCGCGCAGGCGTTCGTCCGGGCGATGCGCGACGGCGACCGCTATTGATGCATTACCTCGACACGTCGCGCGCGCTCGGTGTCATGACGCGAGCCGTCGCGTGACCGATACCGCCGTCCTGATCGTTGCTGCCGGACGCGGGGAGCGTGCGGGTGGGGCGGTGCCCAAGCAATTTGCCTTGCTCGGCGGGGCGGCGGTGGTGGCGCGGGCGGTGGGGGCGTTCGGGGACTTGCCGGTGTTTGTTGTGATCGGGGCGGGTCAGGAGGAGGCGCTGGCCTCTGCATTGGGCGGGCGTAGCGTCGCGGGTGTCGTGACCGGGGGGGCGAGCCGCCAGGAGTCGGTCCGCAATGGCCTGTCCGCGATTGCGGCGGCGGGCGGCGCGAGCCGCGTGCTGGTGCACGATGCGGCGCGGCCGTTGTTGCCGCGCGCGGTGCTGGAAGCGTTGATGGCGGCGCTCGAGACGCATGACGCGGCGGTGCCGGTGCTGGCGGTGGCGGATACGCTTGCGCGCGGCGACGATATGCTCGGCGATACCGTGCCGCGCGACGCGCTTTACCGCGTGCAGACCCCGCAGGCGTTCCGCTGGGATGCCCTCATGACGTCGCTCGACCGCTGGACCGGCGGCGATGCGACCGACGAGGCGCAGGTGGTTCGGGCTTGCGGTTTCGGCGTGGCGATGGTTCGGGGGGATGCGATGCTCGACAAGATCACCCACCCGCAAGACTTTGCGCGCGCCGAGGCGATGCTGGCGAGCCGCATGATCTCGCGTTCGGCCACTGGCTACGACGTCCACCGGCTGGCCGAGGGCGAGGAATTGTGGCTCGGGGGTGTGAAGATCGAGCATACCCACGGGCTGTCGGGGCATTCGGACGCCGATGTCGCGCTCCACGCGATCACCGATGCGGTGCTCGGGTGTATCGGCGCAGGCGATATCGGCAGCCATTTTCCGCCGAGCGACGCGCAGTGGCGGGGGGCGTCGTCCGACCGGTTTCTCGCCCATGCCGCGTCGCTGGTCGCGGCGCGCGGCGGGATCATCGATTTCGTCGACCTGACCCTGATCTGCGAAGCGCCGAAGATCGGGCCGCACCGCGAGGCGATACGCGCGCGCGTTGCCGATATCTTGCAGGTGCCGCCGCGCCGCATTAGTATCAAGGCAACGACGACCGAGCGACTGGGCTTTACGGGGCGTGGCGAGGGGATCGCCGCACAGGCCATCGCGACGGTTCGTGTTCCGGAGGATATGTGAGCGAGACTGCCGAAGCCGGTGCTGCACCGCACCGCGACTACTTATTGCCCGACGAGCTGGTCGAGATGGCCAAGCGCGTGATCGAGGCCAATCGCGCGGCGGGCCGGACCGTGTCGGTCGCCGAAAGCTGCACCGGCGGGCTGGTCGGCGCGGCGCTGACCGAGATTCCGGGCTCGTCCGACGTGCTGCTCGCCAGCATTGTGTCCTATGCCAACGAAGCGAAGATTTCACTGCTCGGCGTGGGCAGCGATATCGTCGAAACCTTCGGATCGGTGTCGGTCGCGACGGCCTGGGCGATGGCGCGCGGGATGATGGAGCGCAGCGGCGCCGATGTCGCGGTCGCGATTACGGGCGTTGCGGGGCCGAATGGCGGCACCGAGAAAAAGCCGGTCGGGACGGTGGTGTTCGCCAAGGCGCTGCGCGGCGGCAATCCCGACGATATCGATGCCCAGAAACGCCATTTCCCCGACAACGGGCGCGGCGGGGTGCGGCTTCAGGCGGCGCTGTGTGCGCTCGAACTGCTGATGCCCGAGGAAGCTGCATAGAGTTCGTGCGCGCGCGCCTCGAACGCGCCGATCATCTTGCGGAGCGCCTGATCGAAGAATTGCCCGGCAATCGCCTCGAACAACCGGTTCTTGAACGCGAAATCGACAGTGAAGTCGACGGTACAGCCGGTGGGTGTCGGTTCGAACACCCATTCGTTGCGGAGATGCTTGAGCGGGCCGTCGAGATAATCGACATGGATGGTGCGGGGGCGTGCCTTGACCACGCGCGAGGTGAATTTCTCGCGCAATTGCTTGAAGCCGACGAGCAGGTCGGCGACCATTTCGGTGTCGCTGTCCGATTTGACACGCACTGCCGACACCCAAGGCAGGAACTCATGATAACGCGCGACATCGGCGACCAGATCGAACATCGCTTCTGCGCCATAGGGCAGGCTGCGGCGTTCGTGGTGACGGGGCATCAGCCGAGCCTTGCCCCGAGCTTTGCCTCTCGCGCCGCCTTCAGCTTCGCGAAGTCATCGCCCGCGTGATAGCTCGACCGCGTCAGCGGCGTCGAGGCGACGAGCAGGAACCCCTTGGCGCGGGCGATGGCGGCATAGGCGCTGAAGGTCGCGGGGGTGACGAATTCCTCGACCTTGGCGTGGCGCGGGGTCGGCTGGAGATACTGGCCGAGGGTCAGGAAATCGACATCGGCCGAGCGCATGTCGTCCATCACCTGATGCACTTCCATGCGCGCCTCGCCGAGCCCCATCATCATGCCCGATTTGGTGAAGATCGTCGGATCGTGGCGCTTGACGCTCTCGAGCAGGCGCAGCGAGGCATAATATCGCGCGCCGGGGCGGATCGTCGGATAGAGGCGCGGCACGGTTTCGAGATTGTGGTTGTACACATCGGGTCGCGCCGAAACGATAGATTCTACAGCCGCTTGCGACTTGTTCCTGAAATCGGGTGTCAGGATTTCAATCGTCGTTTTCGGCGTGGTCCGCCGCAGTGCTTCGATCACCTTCACGAACTGCGACGCGCCGCCATCGGGCAGGTCGTCGCGGTCGACCGAGGTGACGACGATATGTTCGAGGCCGAGTTCGGCGGCGGCATCGGCGGTATGCTGCGGCTCCATCGCATCGACCGCGCGCGGCATCCCCGTCTTCACATTGCAGAACGCGCACGCCCGCGTGCACGTGTCGCCGAGAATCATCACCGTCGCGTGCTTCTTGGTCCAGCATTCACCGATGTTGGGGCACGCCGCTTCCTCGCACACGGTGGCAAGGTTGAGGCGGCGCATCAGCGCCTTGGTCTCGGCAAAGGCCGCGCCCATCGGCGCTTTCACGCGAATCCAGTCGGGCTTGCGGGGACGCGGGGGGACGATTGCGGGGTCGGCTTCGCTCATGGCGTGCAGATAGCGTCGCGCGCGCTGTCTTGCCACCCCCTGCCCTGCCGCGTTACGGGCGTGGCATGACCGACAAGATGATCGAAGGCTATCGCAAGTTCCGCGACACCGGTTGGGTGCGTGAAAAAGCCAGGTGGGAGGAACTGGCCCAGGGCCAGAGTCCGCGGACGATGATTGTCGCCTGTTCGGACAGCCGCGTCGATCCGACGATCATTTTTCAGGCGGCCCCGGGCGAATTGTTCGTCGTCCGCAATGTCGCCGCGCTCGTGCCGCCCTTCGAGACCGGCGGCGGGCGTCACGGTGTCTCGGCGGCGCTGGAATTTGCGGTGACCCAGCTCGAAGTCGCCGAGGTCATGGTGATGGGGCACGGCGCGTGCGGCGGCTGTGCAGCGGCGCTGTCGCGGACCTTCGAGCACGCTCGCGCCGGCGAAGGCGGGTTCATCGCGCACTGGATCGACCTGCTCGACGAGGCGCGCGACCGGGTGAGTGCCGAACATGGCACCGGTGCCGAAGCCCAGCGCGCGCTGGAGATGGAGGGCGTGAAGGTCAGCCTCGCCAATCTGCGGACCTTCCCCTGCATTCCGGTTCGCGAAGCCGCGGGCACATTGCAGCTCAGGGGCAGCTATTTCGCGCTGACCGAGGGGGTGTTGTACCTGTTGGATGAGGCGACAGGAGAGTTTTCGCCGGCTTGAATCGCCCGCCGCGGCAAAGCCGCGTCGTCGGTCGGCGAGCCGCCGTCCGGGCTTGCGCGAGGGTGCGCTAACGTAGCGCAGCCCCGCGCTGCGCCTAAATCTCCACCTGGCTCCCCAGTTCCACCACCCGGTTCGTCGGCAGGCGGAAGAACTCCATCGCGCTTTCCGAATTGTTGAGCATCCAGGCGAACAGCTTTTCGCGCCATATCGCCATGCCGGGGCGTGACGACGGCAGCAGCGTCTGGCGCGCGAGGAAGAAGCTGGTGTCCATCATCTTGAACGCGGGGCCGCAACCGGTGAGGCGCGCGAGGGCGGCCGGCACATCGGGTTCCTGCATGAAGCCGTATTTGACGACAAGCCGGTGGAACCCCTCGCCCAGATCTTCGAGGCGGCAACGTGTGTCCTCCTCGACGAACGGCATGTCGGCGATCTTGACCGTCAGCAGGATAACCCGGTCGTGGATGACCTTGTTGTGTTTGAGGTTGTGGAGCAGCGCGTGCGGTACGCCGTCCGAGGCCGAGGTCATGAACACCGCCGTGCCCCCCACGCGCGTTGCCGAACTGGCCGCCGACTGGATGAAGACTTTTACCGGCATCGCCGCTTCGCGCAGGCGCGCGATCATCAGTTCGCGGCCCTTGGCCCAGGTCGTCAGTAGGACGAAGATGATCGCCGCGACCAGCAGCGGCAGCCAGCCGCCCTCCGGCACTTTCAACAGGTTGGACGACAGATACGATCCATCGATGATGAGGAACGTGCCGGTGACCAGATACACGCGCCATTTCGGCCAGTTCCAGACCTTCGCCGTCAGCACGCCGATCATCATCGTCGAAATGAACATCGTGCCCATCACGGCAATGCCATAGGCTGCGGCAAGGTTGCTCGATTTCTGGAACGTCAGCACGAGCAGCAGGACCAGGACCATCAACACCCAGTTGACCACCGGCACATAGATCTGGCCGTACGCGCTGGCGCTGGTGTGCATGATCTTCAGGCGGGGCATCATGCCAAGCTGGACCGATTGCTGGACGACCGAGAACGCGCCGGTAATCATGGCCTGGCTTGCGATGATCGTTGCGAGCGTCGCGAGAATGACGAGCGGCAGCCGCATCTCGTCGGGGGCCATCAGGAAGAACGGGTTCTCCGCCGCCTCGGGCATCCGCATCAGCAACGCCGCCTGCCCGAAATAGTTGATCGTCAGCGCGGGCAGCACGACCCACAGCCAGGCTACACCGATGGGCTTGCGGCCGAAATGCCCCATGTCCGCGTAGAGCGCTTCGGCACCCGTCACCGCAAGGACGATCGAGCCGAGCGCCAGGAACGCGAGCAGCGGGTCGTTTTCGAAGAACAGGAAGGCATAATGCGGCGACAGCGCGGCGAGGACTTGCGGGTGCTGGAGCAGCTGGATCACGCCCAGCACCGTGAGCGTCGCGAAATAGACGAGCACGATGGGGCCGAAGAATTTGCTGATCGTCTCGGTTCCGCGCGACTGGACCATGAACAGCCCGACGAGGATTCCGACCGCAATCGGCAGGACGAGCCGGTTGAACCGCTCATCGACGACGCCGAGACCCTCGACCGCCGACAGCACCGACATGGCCGGCGTAATCATCGCATCGCCGAAGAACAGGGCAGTGGCCGTGACCGCCAGCATCACCAGCAGGCCCGAGCGTTTCCCCGCACCGGTCTTGCGCGTGATCAGCGCGAGCAGGGCCATGCTGCCCCCCTCGCCCTTATTGTCGGCACGGGTGACCAGCATGACGTATTTGAGTGTCACGATCATCATCAGCGACCAGAAAATCAGGCTGAGCACGCCGAATACGTGGAGCTGATCGACCGGCAGCGGGTGATGGCCGCGAAAGGTTTCCTTGACAGCGTAGAGCGGCGACGTGCCGATATCGCCGAACACGACGCCGATCGCCCCGACGGCCAGCTTGGGCAGGCTGCCCTCGATGCGGTGCCCCTCATGGTTCTCGTCGTCGCTGTGCGGTTGCGCTAAATTGGTGTCGGCGCTGGTCATCGACGGTCGGAACCTGCCAAAAAGATACGGCTTGCTGCCGGACGCGCGCCCCTAGCACCGTGGAAAGTGCCGTGCAATCGAGACAAGTTCGGGGAATCATGTTACGGCTGAGAGCAATATTATTACGAGGAGAGTCGGAATGCGCGTCGGTGTCCCGAAGGAAATCAAGAACCACGAATATCGTGTCGGGCTGACCCCGGCGTCGGTCGCCGAACTGACGGCGGCGGGCCATGAAGTGCTGGTCGAGGCGCTGGCGGGCAATGGCATCGATTTCAGCGACCGCGATTATATGGACGCGGGCGCGCGCATCCTGCCCAATGCGGCCGAAGTATTCGCCGCCGCCGAGATGATCGTGAAGGTGAAGGAGCCGCAACCCTCTGAAATCGCGATGCTTCGGCCCCACCACACGTTGTTTACCTACCTCCACCTCGCCCCCGATCCTGCCCAGGCGAAGGGGCTGATGGCGTCGGGTGCGACGTGCATCGCCTATGAAACGGTGACCTCGAAGTCGGGCGCGCTGCCGCTGCTGAAACCCATGTCGGAGGTCGCGGGGCGCATGTCGGTACAGGTCGGCGCGCATTATCTGGAAAAGGAACAGGGCGGGCGTGGCGTCCTGCTCGGCGGCGTTCCCGGCGTGGCTCCGGCGCGGGTCGCGATCCTCGGCGGCGGCATTTCGGGCGTCAATGCCGCGCAGATGGCGGTCGGGATGCGTGCCGATGTGACAATTTATGACATTAACAACGACCGGCTCGCCGAACTCGACATGTTTTTCTCGTCGCAGATCAAGACGCAATACGCGTCGCGTGCGGCGATTGCGGCGGCGGTCGAGCGCGCGCATCTGGTGATCGGTGCGGTGCTGGTGCCGGGGGCTGCCGCGCCCAAGCTGGTGACCCGCGAGATGCTCAAGACGATGAAGCGCGGATCGGTGCTGGTCGACATCGCCATCGACCAGGGCGGCTGTTTCGAGACATCACGCCCGACGACCCACGACGATCCGGTGTTCGTCGAGGAAGGCGTCATCCATTATTGCGTCGCCAATATGCCGGGCGCGGTCGCGCGCACGTCGGCTTTCGCGCTCAACAATGCCACCCTGCCCTTCGTCGTGCGCCTTGCCAATCTGGGCGCTGCGGGCGCGATGGCGGCGGACCCGCATCTGGCGGCAGGGCTGAACGTCATGGGTGGGCAAATCCGGCACAAGGCCGTGGCGGAAGCACTCGATCTGCCGTTTGTCGCCTAGAACCTGATCTGCACCACCGGCTCGGGCACCGCGCGCGGGACCAAAGTTACCGACCCGCGCGGGGTCTCCGGCGCTGGATAGGCAGTTTCGGCAAGCACCGGTCCATTGAGCAGCATGTCGTGCGCCAGGCGCACCACCATGCGCGCACAGACCAGCCTCAGCGATTCTTCGGGCGGCCATGCCGCGACGTCTTGCCCGACCAGCGCCGCAAGGCCGAACGACCGCGCGCCGGGCGGGTCGCCGCGGGTGGCGAAATCGAAGGCGATCAGGCTGTGCACGGGCACGCTGTCGTCGGACCATTCGGCAAGTGCGGTTTCGAGCTGTCCGGCATCGAGCACCACGCCCGAATGCGTCAGCGTCATGTGGGCATCCGCGACCCCCTGCATCAGCGCTGCCGCCGCCGTCATCAGGCGTTTCAGCTGGACGAGCGGCGCGACCGCGCCGACCGCGTCGTCGCACTCGAGCACCAGCGATTCTGCGTCGGTGTCCACTCGACTCGCGATGCCGGACATGGCAGTATAATCGGCCGACCCTGAGGATCGACCTGCCGACGACCAGGGCGCGATCGACACGGTCAACCCGACCGGATCGCCATTCGGGGCGAGGATGGTTTCGTTCATGGAATGTTCTGATACCATGATTTGGACCGTATGGCGCGCCGTTGCATCCGTTTCGGACAAGGTTGAACGCACGACGATGAACCAATGCGTCCGCTGCGGGCTGTCCAAATCTTGAGCCGCTTCTCGCCCCAGTTCCTCGACGAGTTGCGCGGTCGCACGCTGTTGTCCGCGCTGGTGGGACGCAGCCTGAAGCTGACCCGCGCGGGGCGGGAGTGGAAGGCGTGCTGCCCGTTCCACCACGAGAAATCGCCGAGCTTCTATGTCAACGACGACAAGGGCTTCTACCATTGCTTCGGCTGCTCGGCGCATGGCGATGCCATTCGCTGGATGACCGACCAGCGCGGGCTGTCGTTCGTCGATGCGGTCAAGGAACTGGCCGATGGCGCGGGGCTTGCCCTGCCCGCCCCCGACCCGCGCGCCGCCGAGCGCGACGAGCGCGCGTCGAAGCAACATGACGTCATGGCGGCAGCGGCGGAATGGTTTGCGGGGCAGTTGCGCGAGGAGGGCGGCGCGGAAGCGCGGGCGTATCTGGCGAAGCGCGGGATTGCCCCCGCCACGGTCGATACATTCGGCATGGGCTTTGCGCCCGACCGCCGCGATGCGCTGAAGACCGCACTCGCACGCTTCGGCGACGCGGCGCTGATCGAGGCCGGACTGCTGATCCAAGTCGAGGAAAAAACGCCGTATGACCGGTTCCGGGGGCGGCTGATGATCCCCATCCGCGATCCGCGCAGTCGCGTGATCGCGTTCGGCGGACGGATATTGGGTGCGGGCGAGCCGAAATACCTCAATTCGCCCGACACCCCGCTCTTCGACAAGGGGCGCACGCTGTACAACCTCGACCGCGCCGCACCCGTGGCGCGCAAGGCCGGACGGCTGATCGTCGTCGAGGGTTATATGGACGTGATCGCGCTCGCCCAGGCGGGGATATCGGAAGCGGTCGCGCCGCTCGGTACCGCCTTGACCGAAGCGCAGCTCGAACGTCTGTGGCGTGTGGTCGATGTGCCGGTGCTGTGCTTCGACGGCGATAGTGCCGGGAAAAAGGCGGCAGTGCGGGCCGCAGAACGCGCGCTGCCGTTGCTCGCGCCAGGACGGTCGCTGTCGATTGCGATGCTCCCTGCGGGCAAAGACCCCGACGATATGGTCCGCAGCGGCGGACCGGCAGCATTCGAGCCGCTGGTCGAGAGCGCCTTGTCGCTCGTCGATCTGTTGTGGGACCATGAGGTAGCCGCGCTGCCGCTCAAGACGCCCGAGGCGCGGGCCGGGCTGAAGCGGCGGCTGGCGGAGTTATCGGCACTGATTGCCGACGGCGACGTCCGCCAGCAATATCAGGAGGAATTGCGCCAGCGGTTCGAGGCGGCGTTCTTCGCGCCGCGCGGGGACCGTCGCCCCGCTCCCGTTCGTGGGAATCGTCCGGCGGGCAAGAAATGGTTCGACCCCGCCCCTGCCCTGCCGGGCGAAAATGCGCGGCGGATCGGTGGCGGCGGCGTCGATGCGTTGTACGGACGCGCGATCATGGCCGGGCTGCTCCGCCACCCCACCATGGTGTCGACCTGTGCCGAGGCGCTATCGATGCTCGTGATCGGGGACGGTGCGCTCGACCGGCTGCGCTCGGTGCTGCTCGACGCGGCCTACGACCCGCCCTCGGTTGAATCGGGCGGAATCGATACCATATTCGCCCAGACGGGCCTTTCGGCGCTCGTCGAGTCGCTGCGGCGTGCGAACGGGCTTGCCTTTTCGTTCGCACGCAGCGAAGCGGACGCCGAGGTGGCGCGCAGGGATTTGGCACTGGCAATCGAGGCACTGGCATCGCGGCCCGAACTAGACGCGGCGCTGGAGGCGGCGACGGCACGGCTGGCGATGGGGCCGGATGCCGATGGTTTTGCCGAGCAGATGCGGCTGATTGCCGCGCGCGCCGAAGCCGATCGCGCCCTTGCGGCGTTATCGGCGGATGAAGACGAATGATTGGGAACGGGTTTTAGATGGCGAAAACGAACGTGGCCGAGGCGCCGGAAGCAGCCCCCGAGGGGACCGATGCGCCGCTGATCGATCTGAACGATGCCGATATCAAGAAGATGGTCGCCCGCGCCAAGAAGCGCGGGTACATCACGGTCGACGACCTGAACTCCGCCGTCGGCGAGCTGACGACCGACCAGATCGAGGACGTCATGTCGGCGCTCAACGAGATGGGCGTCAATGTCGTCGAGAACGACGAAGCCAGCGAAGACGGCGACGACCAGAAGGAAGACGAGGAAGAGATCGAGGCCGTCGACGGCGCCGATCAGGGCCATGTCGCCGAAAAGGTCGTCAAGGTCACCGACCGCACCGACGATCCTGTCCGCATGTACCTGCGCGAAATGGGCGCGGTCGAACTGCTCAGCCGCGAAGGCGAAATCGCCATCGCCAAGCGGATCGAGGCCGGTCGCGACACGATGATCCTGGGCCTGTGCGAATCGCCGATCACTTTCCACGCGATCATCGGCTGGTCGGACGCGCTCAACGCCGGCACGATGCAGCTGCGCGAAATCCTCGACCTCGACGCGATGCTGTCGAAAGACCCCGCGCCCGAGACGCTGACCGACGACGACGAAGAGGCCGACGGCGAGATCAGCGAAAAGAACGCCGGGCCGACGTTCAAGGAAGAGGAAGAGCCCGAGGAAGTCGTCGCCACTGCGGGCGAGGACGACCATGACGAGGACTCGCTGACCGAGCGCCGCACGCCGCGCCCGTCGGACGACGAGGAAGAGGACAACACGCTGTCGCTCGCCGCGATGGAGGAGTTGCTCAAGCCCTCGGCACTCGAGAAATTCGCGACCATCACCGCGCTGTTCAAAAAGTTCAGCAAGGTCCAGCAGGCGCGCATCGATGCGCTGGGCGTCGGCAATGATTTCCCCGGCAGCGAGGAAAAGAAATACCACAAGCTGCGCGAGGAGCTCACCGCGCAGGTCGAAAGCGTCCAGTTCCACAATGCCAAGATCGAATATCTGGTCGATCAGCTTTACAGCTTCAACCGTCGCCTGACCGCGCTCGGTGGCCAGATGCTGCGTCTGGCCGAGCGTCACAAAGTGCCGCGCAAGGCGTTCCTCGACAGCTATGTCAATCGCGAGCTCGACGAAAGCTGGCTCGATTCGGTCAAGGCCATCGACAAGAAGTGGACAGCGTTCGCGACCAATGAGGGCGATGCGGTCGAGCGTATCCGCGTCGAGGTTGCCGAAATCGCGCAGGCGACCGGCATGTCGCTCAGCGAGTTCCGCCGCATCGTCAACACCGTTCAAAAGGCCGAGCGCGAGGCGCGGATCGCCAAGAAGGAAATGGTCGAGGCCAACCTGCGCCTCGTCATCAGCATCGCCAAGAAATACACCAACCGCGGTTTGCAGTTCCTCGACCTGATCCAGGAAGGCAACATCGGCCTAATGAAGGCGGTGGACAAATTCGAGTACCGCCGCGGCTACAAGTTCAGCACCTATGCGACCTGGTGGATTCGCCAGGCGATCACGCGCAGCATCGCCGACCAGGCGCGCACGATCCGCATCCCGGTGCACATGATCGAGACGATCAACAAGCTGGTCCGCACCAGCCGCCAGTTCCTCCACGAACAGGGCCGCGAGCCGACGCCCGAGGAAATGGCTGAGCGCCTGTCGATGCCGCTCGAAAAGGTCCGCAAGGTGATGAAAATCGCCAAGGAGCCGATCTCCCTCGAAACGCCGATTGGCGACGAGGAGGACTCGCATCTCGGCGATTTCATCGAGGACAAGAATGCGGTCATTCCAGTCGATGCGGCGATCCAGGCGAACCTCAAGGAAACCGTCACCCGGGTGCTGGCATCGCTGACCCCGCGCGAGGAACGCGTCCTCCGCATGCGCTTCGGCATCGGCATGAACACCGATCACACGCTCGAGGAAGTCGGCCAGCAGTTCAGCGTAACGCGCGAACGCATCCGCCAGATCGAGGCGAAGGCACTGCGGAAGTTGAAGCACCCGAGCCGTTCGCGGAAGATGCGGTCGTTCCTCGACCAATAGGTCCGGTACGCCGTGCTGTTCGACGACGTTATCCTCGGTCGCCGGAGCATCAGAGGCTATAAGCCCGATGCGGTGCCCCGCGCGCTGATCGAGGAGGTGATCGGCCTTGCCATGCGCGCGCCGTCGTCGATGAACACACAGCCGTGGAATTTTACGGTTGTCACCGGCGAACCGCTGAATCGCATCCGCGCGGGCAACACCGAGCGCATGGTCGCGGGCGTGCCGCAATCGCGCGAGTTTCGCACCGGCGAGGCGTTTGCCGGACCGCATCGCGACCGCCAGATCGGCGTCGCCAAGCAATTGTTCGCCGCGATGGGCATTGCCCGCGACGATGCGGCGGCCCGTCAGGATTGGGTGCTGCGCGGCTTTCGCCAGTTCGACGCGCCGGTTTGCGTCATCATCACCTACGACCGCGCCTGCGACGGCAGCGACGACACCCCGTTCGATTGCGGCGCGGTGGCGACGGCGCTTGTCAACGCAGCCTGGTCACGCGGGCTGGGGGCGGTCATCAACAGCCAAGGCATCATGCAATCGCCGGTCGTGCGCGAACATGCGGGCATTGCCGGGGATCAGGTCATCATGAAAAGCATCGCGCTCGGCTGGCCCGACGAGAGCTTTCCGGCAAATGCGGTCGTATCTCCGCGCAAGTCGGTCGACGAGGCGACGGTGTTCGTCGGTTTCTACGATTAAGGCGGGGTAACCCGCGCTACACGTCCAGATTGGCGACCCGGCGCAATTCGGATCGCAAGCGCTGCTCGTCGAAGGCATGCTGCGCGAATTCGCCGTGGCGCTCGACCCAGAACAGAAAGAGATGCGCCGACCAGCGATTGGGATTGGGCTGCGTCCGGCCATGACGCAGGTCGATCCCGCGATAGAGGACCGCGTCCCCCGGCTGCATTGCGACCGCGCTATGCGGTTCGTCGCCGAAATCCTCGACGCAAGGCCGCTCCTCGTCGACCCGCTCCGATCCCATTTCGAGCGGCCAGGGCAGGTCATCGCTATAGGCCAGCGTGAGCGACAGGCTATGTTCGCACGACGGGCGATCCGAATGGACGCGGCAGATATCGTCCTTTCGGTAGATGCGGAAATAGTCGTAGCTGGGCAGCACATCCGCTTCGGTCAGGTTGGCGATCGTCGGCGTCAGCGCCCAGAGAAAAGTGGTCAACGGCCGGTAGAAATGGCCCGAAATCTCGACGGTCGGATGCCGCGAAAGCGGTTGCGGCCGGGCAAAGGTGTCGAACGACTTGCCCGCACTTTCCAGGTCCATGTGCAGCTGTTTGAACAGATTTGCCGCAACCTCCGGCGGGACAAGCCCCCGGATCGTCGCATAACCGTCTTCGCGGTAATTGCCCTCGACGTGCATCGGGGGCTCAGCGCGACGGGGCGCACCGGCAGGCGCGCAAGTCGTTCAGGGTGGACATGGATCTATCCCGGCTACTCGGCGACCGCTCCAAGGCTGTCGGTCCGCCGTTTTGAAACTCGACAACACGCAGCGCGCTCAAAAGGGACGCGAAGCGGATCGTCGCGTATTATTTGAAGGCATTCTCCTCGATTTTCAACCCGTTGACGCAGCTGTCGTCGCGCGCACGAGCGACCTGCCCTTGCCCGCTTGTCTTTCAGCCTTTAGCGGCGCTCGCCATGCAAATGCTCCTCCTGCTCCCCGGCGACGGCATCGGCCCCGAAGTTTGTGCCGAGGTCCGCCGCGTCGCCGCCGCCCTGACGCCCGATATCGTTATCGACGAGGCGATTTACGGCGGCGCGAGTTTCGATGCGCACGGGACGCCGCTGACCGACGACGTGCTGGCGCGCGCCCTGTCGAGCACCGCTGTGCTGTTGGGTGCGGTCGGCGGGCCGCAATGGGCGAATGCCCCGCGGGCGCTGCGCCCCGAGGCAGGACTGCTGAAACTCCGCAAGGAAATGCAGGTCTTCGCCAATCTGCGCCCGGCGCTCTGCTTCGATGCACTCGCCGATGCGTCGAGCCTGAAGCGCGAGGTCGTCGCGGGCCTCGACATCATGATCGTGCGCGAGCTGACCGGCGGGGTTTATTTCGGCGAGCCGCGCGGGATCGAGACGCTCGCCGACGGGCAACAGCGCGGGTTCGACACGCAGGTATATACCACCGGCGAGATCGAGCGGGTGGCGCGGGTCGCTTTCGAGCTGGCGCGGGGACGCAGCAATCGGGTGACGAGCGCCGAAAAGTCCAATGTCATGGAGTCGGGCGTCCTGTGGAAGCAGGTCGTGACCGCGCTCCACGCGCGCGACTACACCGATGTGCAGCTCGACCATATGCTGGCGGACAATGCCGCCATGCAGATCGTCCGCGCGCCGACGCAGTTCGACGTGCTGCTGACCGACAATCTGTTCGGTGACATCCTGTCCGACGCGGCGGCGCAGGCGACGGGGTCGCTGGGGATGCTGCCCTCGGCGGCGCTGGGCGAAGCGGGTAAGCCGGGGCTGTACGAGCCGATCCACGGGTCCGCGCCTGATATTGCGGGCAAGGGCGTGGCCAATCCGCTGGCGGCGATCCTGTCGTTCGAGATGGCGCTGCGCTGGTCGTTCGGGCGGGCGGACACGGCGGACCGGCTGTTCGCGGCGGTGACGCGCGCGCTCGACGGTGGCGCACTCACGCGCGATATCGGGGGCACGCACTCCACTACCGCGATGGGCGATGCGGTGATTGCCGCACTCGGTTAACGGGTCGGCAAGACCTGTAATCTAGCGTGTTTCCGCAGACGGGAACGCACGCATGATCGAAACACGTATCGAGGCAGCCAAGCCCGCCGATCCGGCGGCGGTCGACCGCGTGGCCAAGGCCTGCGGCGAAGTCGCCGTGGGTTGTACCGATGCGGGCGGGCTTGTCGACCGGGTCGCGACGAGCATTACCGGGCAGATCGGGGTGCTGGACGAACTACAGGCAGTGATGGCCAGTCTGGAGACCGATCAGCGTCAGGTGACCGACGCGACCGACGAAGCGCGGTTGCTCGCCGAGAGCGCCCGTGCGCGGTTGACCGAGGGCGGACGCACGATTTCCGCCGCTGTCGGCGAGTTCGGCGAGCTGACGGCGCTCGTCCTGCGGTTGGGGCAACAGATCACCAGCTTTGCCGCCGCCATGCAGCAGGTTCGCCGCACCGCCGACACGATCGATACGATCGCGCGGACGACCAACATGCTCGCGCTCAACGCCGCGATCGAGGCCGAACGCGCGGGCGACGCGGGCCGCACCTTTGCCGTGGTCGCGGCCGAGGTGAAAAAGCTCGCGCTCGACACACGCGCCGCGACCGAGGAGATCGGCGCGACGATGGACTCGCTGAACCGCGAAGGCGACGCGTTCATGGTCGAGCTGCAGGACGGCATGGCGCGCAGCCGTGCCGCCGAAAAGGGGCTGGCGCGCGTCACCGAAACCGTCGGCGAAGTCACGCATCTGGTCGAACAGGTCGACGCGCAGGCCGCCGATATCGCGCGCGCGACCAGCCTGATTCACCAGAGCGTGTGCCGTGTCGGCGACGAGCTGGACGGCTTTTCGGACGCCGCGCGTGCGAACAGCACTTTGCTCGGCGAAACCCACCGCACCGTACGCGGGCTGGAGCGGCAGGCGCACGAGATGCTCGACACGATTGTTCATTCGGGCTTTGCAGTCGCCGACCGGCGACTGGTCGATATCGCGGTGGGATTGCGCGACCGCTTCGTTGCGCTGACGACAGCGGCGCTGCGCGACGGGCGGCTCGATACGGCCAGCCTGTTCGATACCGGCTATCGCGAGATTACAGGGTCTAACCCGCCGCGCTTCGATACGGCGCTCAACGCCTTTGCCGATGCCGAGTGGCGGCCCGAACTCGACCGCATCGTGAAATCCGACCCCGCGATCATCTCGACGGCGTGCACCGACATCAACGGCTATTTGCCGACCCACACCACGCGGTACAGCCGCACACCGACCGGCGAACCGGCGCATGACGCCGCGTGGTGCCGCAACCGGCGCATTCTGGCGGACGACACCGACCGGATCGCCAAGGCCTCGACCAAGCCCTTCCACATCGCGGTCTTTCGCCGCGACCGTGACGATGGCGGATACGATGTGGTGCGGAATGTCTATGTGCCAATGGTCATCGACGGACGGCGCTGGGGCGATTTCGAGATCGCTTACCGGATCGATTGAGCCTCGACGGGCCGCTGGACGAGCGACACCAGTACGAACGAGATGATCATCAGCAAATACCAGGCGCCAAGCTTCATCGGCGACACGAGGGTCCAGCCGTGCTTCTGGCTCGGGTAGAGCCAGGCATTGGAGAAGGTCGCCAGATTTTCGGCGAACCAGATGAACAGCGCCACGAGCAGAAAGCCGAGCAGCAAGGGCATCCGCCGATGGGTGCGGAACGGGTGGAACCAGACGGTGGTGCGCCAGAACAGTACGGCAATCGCCGCAAACAGCGCGATGCGGATATCCGGCAGCCAGTGGTGCGCGAAGAAGTTCACATAAATGAGCGTGGCGAGCACGATCAGCAGTTTGCGCGCGGGAAAATGGTCGAAACGGAAATCGAATATCCGCCAGACCCGCGAGAGGTAGCTACCAACGCTGGCGTACATGAACCCCGAGAACAGCGGCACATCGCCGATGCGGAGCAGCGAGGGCTCGGGATAGGTCCATGAACCCGCTGCCGTCTTGAACAGCTCCATGACAGTGCCGATGACGTGAAAGGCGAGGATCACCTTGGCTTCATCCCAGCTCTCGAGCTTGAAGCGCAACATCGCGATCTGGATCGCGAGCGCGGCAAGTGTCAGGAAATCATAGCGCGCGAGCGGTGCATCCTTCGCGTAGAAGAGATGCGTGCCCATCAGCAGCGCGAGCATCAGTCCGCCGAACAGGCACGCCCAGCCCTGCTTGAATCCGAACAACAGAAACTCATAGGCGAACGCCTGAAAACCGGGTTTCGGCTCCCAGCTTTCAAGCTGCACGCGGATAGCGGCGAAACGGGTGGCACCCTGCCCCGGCACCGCCACAAGGCTAGACCTTCGCGCCCTGCCGTCGTGCCATGAATGCCAGCCTCTCGAACAGCATCACATCCTGTTCGTTCTTGAGCAGCGCGCCGTGCAGGGGGGGGATCGCCTTGCTCGGGTCACGCGATTGCAGCACGTCGAGCGGCATGTCTTCGGCGAGCAGCAGTTTCAGCCAGTCGAGCAGTTCGCTGGTCGAGGGCTTTTTCTTGAGGCCCGGCACCTCGCGGACGTCGTAGAAAATATCCATCGCCTTGTTGACGAGAATTTTCTGGATGCCGGGGAAGTGCACGTCGACGATGGCCTGCATCGTGTCGCGGTCGGGGAATTTGATGTAGTGGAAGAAGCACCGGCGCAGGAACGCGTCGGGCAGTTCCTTTTCGTTGTTCGACGTGATGACGACGATGGGGCGTTCCTTCGCCGCGATAGTCTCGTGTGTCTCGTAAACGTCGAAGCTCATCCGGTCGAGTTCCTGCAACAGGTCGTTGGGGAATTCGATGTCGGCCTTGTCGATTTCATCGATCAGCAGGACGGGGAGCTGCGGCGAGGTGAAGGCCTCCCACAATTTGCCCTTGCGGATGTAGTTGCGGATGTCGTGGACGCGCTCATCGCCAAGCTGCCCGTCGCGCAGGCGGGCGACGGCGTCGTACTCGTACAACCCCTGATGGGCCTTGGTCGTCGATTTGACGTGCCATTCGATGAGCGGGGCGTTCGCGGCCTTGGCGATCTCGTGGGCGAGGACGGTTTTGCCCGTTCCCGGCTCGCCCTTGACCAGCAGCGGGCGGCGCAGGGTGACGGCGGCGTTGACCGCGACTTTCAGATCGTCGGTCGCGACATAATCGGATGTGCCGGTAAATTTCATCTGCGCGCTCGCCCTGACGTTTACGTAAAGTCAGGGCTGGCGTTAGGACAGGTCGGCGCGGACGCCAAGCAATTTAGAGCGCGCTCAGTCGTCCACGCGCGACAACGCGCGCGCTTCGAGCAAATCCCATAGACCCCGGTGCTGGGTAACGATCTGTTGCGCGCCAAACAGCGCCGCACGTTCGATGGCAGGCGATGTTGCCGCCGCTTCTGCCGCCGCGCCGAGCGTCGTAACGGGCGGCAGGGTGCTGATCGCCAGATCGACCCCGAAACGCTTTGCCGCCGCATCGATGACACAGCGGATCGCATGCCAGTCGAGCGCAAGCGCAATGGCGGCGCCGAGTGCACAGCCCTGACGGTCGGACTGGGCCAGCATGTCGATGGCGTGGTGCTGGGCAATGACGCTGGCTTCGGTCTGAGCCTGTCCTGGCGTGCTCGGGATCGGGCCGGCGGCGACGACGACACGACCGAGCGCCTCGCGCTCCGCCGCAAAAGCATCGGCCAGCGCGAACAAGGTTTTCCGTGCGGCGGAATCGAGCGTCCGGACCGCAGCATGATCGATTACGCCCGGGTGCCGACCATGGAGCATCGACAAATGATGGAGCGCGTCAGCGGCGTTGCGCGTATCGCGCGCGCTGTCGAGCGAAAGCAGCGACCGGACATGCGGGTGCGACGCCGAGGCCTCACGAACCACCAGCGCGGTAAGCGCAGATGTCGCCGGGCCTTTTGCCGTCACCGGTGCTGTCTGGGTCGCCATACTCGAACCTTCCTGACCGAACGCCGGTCAATTCCTGAACCATCTCCCTAACCGAAGCGCGTAAAGACTGGGTTGAGACGGCGTTAGGTATCTGGGAAGGATTGCGGGTTCGGCGCGGATCGGGCACGCCCTGCCCCATGTTCCTCAATTTTCTCGACGAGCTGCGCGCAGCGGGCATCCCTGCCAGCCTGAAAGAGCATCTGGTGTTGCTGGAGGCGCTCGACGGCGAGGTGATCGACCGGACACCTGAAGAGTTCTATTATCTCGCCCGCGCGACCTATGTGAAGGACGAGGGGCTGATCGACCGGTTCGACCAGGTTTTCGCCAAGGTGTTCAGGGGGATTGCCACGACTTTCGGCGAACCGGGGGCGGAGGTTCCGGCCGACTGGTTGCGCGCGGTCGCCGAGAAATTCCTGACGCCCGAGGAAATGGCCGAGATCGAGAAGCTCGGGACATGGGACGAGCTGATGGAGACGCTGAAACAGCGGCTCGAGGAACAGAAGGAACGCCACGAGGGCGGCAACAAGTGGATCGGCACCGGCGGCACATCGCCGTTCGGCAACAGCGGCTACAACCCCGAAGGCGTGCGGATCGGCGGCGAATCGAAGCACAAGCAGGCGGTCAAGGTCTGGGACAAGCGCGAATTCAGGAACCTCGATTCGACCAAGGAACTGGGCACCCGCAACATCAAGATCGCACTGCGTCGCCTGCGCCGGTTCGCGCGCGAAGGAGCAGCGGACGAACTCGACCTTGACGCGACGGTCAGCGGCACGGCGCGGCAGGGCTGGCTCGACATCCATATGCGGCCCGAGCGGCACAATGCGGTCAAGCTGTTGCTGTTCCTCGACGTCGGCGGGTCGATGGATCCGCATATCAAGCTGTGCGAGGAATTGTTCAGCGCGGCGACCGCCGAATTCAAGAACATGGAATTCTTCTACTTCCACAATTGCCCGTACGAGGGCGTCTGGAAGGACAACAAGCGGCGCTATAGCGAGCGCACGCCGATGTGGGACGTGCTCCACAAATATGGACACGACTATAAGCTGATCTTCGTCGGCGATGCGTCGATGTCACCCTATGAAATTTCGCATCCCGGCGGGTCGGTCGAACATTTCAACGAGGAATCGGGCGTGGTGTGGATGCAGCGGCTGACCAACACCTATCCGGCGGCGGCGTGGCTCAACCCGGTGCCCGAGGCGCATTGGGGATATTCGCAGTCGATCGCACTGATCCGCGAGTTGATGAACGAGCGTATGTTTCCGCTGACGCTCGACGGCCTCGACGATGCGATTCGGGCGCTGACGCGGAAGAACTAGCTCAGGCGGAAAGTGCGAAGGCAGGCGCGTCGAGGCATTGCTGTGCCTTGGCCATATAGGTGCGCGCGAGGGTCAAACGCCGCTCGCGGGCTGCCGGCGTCACAGCACGCAGCGCAGCCGCCTTTTCCGACGCAGCGCGCCGCTGGTAATAGCGGTAATCCGATTCCACGACGACCCCCGCCCCTCTCCGGACGCAATTGATTGCAGGTGACGATATGATGATTCGTCGGCGCGTCAACACCGACACTCAATGCGTTGAGAGCAAACGGTTTTATTGTACGACGAATCAGTACAGCAAATATTTTCGTCGCGAATCGGACCAATTTTGCTCGTCGTGGCGTGTTGGCGTGTCAAGCGATTCCGGTGTCGCGGCAGGGTCGTCCACCCATGTCCGCAAACCCGGCCCGCCGTTGATGACATCGATCGCGAGTTTGCCGAATTCATATTCATACGGAAAATCGCGCCACAAATCATAGTCGGGATAGAGGTTGCGGATTGCCCTGAAGCCCAACGCCTGCACACGCCAGGGACGGAAGGCGTCATGGTCGTAGGCTGCACCCTCGGCATGGATGTGCAGGCCGTGGCACAATTGCTCGACATGCTTGTGGAAGGTCGGTTCGAAGCTGATTTCGCGCAGGGTGCAGCCGTCCAGCCAGTGCGGCGCAATGCGACGCATTTCGGCGTGCACCGCGCGGGCATCGATATCGGGCGCGCCGAACAGTTCGAGCGGGCGCGTCGTCCCCCTGCCCTCGCTAAGCGTGGTCCCCTCGAGCATCACCGTTCCCGCATAGGCGCGCGCCATGTTGACGTTGGCGGCGTTGGGACTGGGGTTGATCCAGATGCGGTCGGTCGGCCAGCCGAAGCCGGGGCCGTCGGGGTCGTAGCCCTCCATCGCGATGACGCGGTAATCGACGTCTAGATTGTAGTGATCGATGAACCAGTGGCCGAGCTCGCCGAGCGTCAGCCCGTGGCGCATCGGCATCGGCCCCGCGCCGACGAAGCTTTCCCAGCCCGGCAGCAAAGTCAGTCCCTCGACCGGGCGCCCGGCGGGGTTGGGGCGATCCAGCACCCAGACCGACTTGCCATGTTCCGCTGCCGCCTCAAGCACATAGAGCAGGGTCGTGATAAAGGTGTAGATGCGACAGCCGACGTCCTGCAGGTCGATCAGGATCGTGTCGAACGTCCCCATCGACTGGCCGGTCGGGCGGCGGACCTCGCCGTAGAGGCTGAACACGGGGATGCCGTGGACCGGGTCGGTGAAGTCGGGCGACTCCATCATATTGTCCTGCTTGTCCCCGCGCAGCCCATGCTGCGGCCCGAAGGCGGCGGTGACGTTGAGGCCGGTGGCGACCAGCGCATCGAGCGAATGGGTGAGGTCGGCTGTCACAGAGGCCGGATGCGCGAGCAGCGCTATGCGCCTTCCTTCGAGTGGGGCACGCAGGGCGGGGTCGGCGAGGAGGCGGTCGATACCGAAGTTCATGGGGGTGGCTTTGTCGGAAGAAGTGAGCTTCGACAAGCTCAGCCAAGTCGGGTTGGGAGAGCACCCTCCACACCCGACTTGGCTGAGCTTGTCGAAGCCCCTTTCTTCTTCAACCCGGCACTTCGAGTGCAAAGCAATCCGCATGATGAAAATCAGGTGCCCCCGGTGGGTGGCGCAGCGCCCAGTAGGATTTGGTGCCGTCGGTTTCCTCGATGACGGCTGAGAGGGCGATGCGCGTCGTCCCCGGCGGGAGGGGCAGCGTCGCTTCCAGCCGGAACTCGAAAGTCTTGCGCGATTGCCACAGCCGAGCGGGTTCGGCATCCGAGCCTTGCAAGCCCGTCCGGTACGAAGCGAAATCGTAGATCGCCCAATCCGAGGCGGCCGACAGGTTGAATTCGCGGTACTCACCGCCTTTGCCGAACGCAGCAAAGGCCTCGAAGCATGTGCTTTTCCAGAGTTCGTCACGGCGGGAGCCTGCGCGCTTCGGCGGCAGGATGACGGTCGACAGGTCGCCGGTCAGGCGGAAACGGACGTCGAGGGTGTCGCCGCAAAATGCTGCTCTTGCTTCGAGATTGTAGGGTTGCGAGGGTCGGCTGGCTGGGTGCGGGTGGAGGAAAAGGAGAGGTTTTTCGCGTTGCGAAGGAGAGGGCTTCGACAAGCTCAGCCAAGTCGGGGAGAGAGAGTCGCCCTCACCAACCGACTTGGCTGAGCTTGCCGAAGCCCCTTTCTTTCTGGCCAAGACCGAGATCGCTTCCCAATCACCACGGATCAACGCCTGCTTCTTCGCCTGCCCCCAACCTTTCAGCTGCCGTTCGGCTTCCTTCGCCTCGTCGCGTGACGCAAACTCCTGTGCCCATACCAGCGCCACCGGCAGCCGTTCTGACGTGTATCCCTTGATCGCGCCCGCCTGATGCTGCCCGATCCGCTGCTCCACATTGTCGGTGTGCCCGACGTAGTACGTCCGGTCGGCGCAGTGGAGCATGTAGGTCCAGAAGGGCATCGGCGGAGTGTAGAAGAAGAAGGGGCTTCGACAAGCTCAGCCAAGTCGGTTGTAGAGGTCCGTCTCCAAACCGACTTGGCTGAGCTTGTCGAAGCCCTTCCCTTCTTTCTCCCCTTCCCGCTAAAGCCGCGCCATGACCGAATACCAGTCCGACCTGCTCCGCACCCTATCGTCGCGCGGCTATATCCACCAGATCACCGATGCGGGCGGGCTCGATGCGCTCGCGCAAAACCAGATCGTCCCCGCCTATATCGGCTTCGACGCGACTGCGCCGTCGCTCCACGTCGGTTCGCTCGTCCAGATCATGATGCTGCGCCGTCTGCAACAGGCCGGACACAAGCCGATCGTCATCATGGGCGGCGGAACGACCAAGATCGGCGATCCGTCGGGCAAGGACGAATCGCGCAAGATCCTGACGAACGAGGATATTGCGGCGAATATCGCAGGAATCCGCCGCGTGTTCGAGAAATTCCTCGACTTCGGGAACGGCCCGACCGGTGCGATCACGATCGATAACGCTGACTGGCTCGACAAGCTGGAATACGTCCCCTTCCTCCGCGATGTCGGGCGGCATTTCACGATCAACCGGATGCTGACATTCGATTCGGTGAAGTTGCGGCTCGAACGCGAGCAGCCGCTGACCTTCCTAGAATTCAACTACATGATCCTTCAGGCGTACGACTTCCTCGAACTGTCGCGCCGCACCGGGTGCCGGCTGCAGATGGGCGGCAGCGACCAATGGGGGAATATCGTCAACGGCATCGAACTGACCCGGCGGATGGATTCGACCCAGCTTTACGGGCTGACAACGCCGCTGATCACGACGGCGGACGGCGGCAAGATGGGCAAGACGGCTGCGGGTGCGGTGTGGCTGAACGACGATCTGGTGTCGCCGTACGATTATTGGCAGTTCTGGCGGAATACGGCGGACGGCGATGTCGGGCGGTTTATGCGGCTGTTCACCGATTTGCCGCTGAGCGAGATCGAGCGGCACGAAAAGCTGCAGGGTGCGGAGATCAACGGGGCGAAGCGTCTGCTGGCCTATGAGGCGACCGCGATGGCGCACGGGGTTCCGGCGGCGAAGATGGCCGAGGCGACCGCTGACGCGACCTTTGCGGGCGGGCATGGCAATGATTTGCCGAGCCATGCGATTGCCACCGAAGTCATCGGCATTGTCGATGCGCTGGTCGCGCTGAAGTTCGCGGCGTCGAAGGGCGAGGCGCGCCGTTTGATCGCGGGCGGCGGCGCGCGGATCGACGGGGAGAAGGTCACCGACGACACCGCCCTGATCGCGCCGGGGGCCGAGCCGGTGAAAGTGTCGGCGGGCAAGAAGCAGCACGGATTGATCGTCCGCTGACAGGGTAAACACCTTTTCAACATTGATTCTTCACGAAAAAATCGGCGCGTGGGCGCAACCCTCCACAACCATGCAGACCGCCACCGCCGAACCGCTCGCCGCGCATGTCGCGCACGTCAATCGCCGCCGTGCAGCGCGCGAGGAGATCCAGGCGGACACGTTGATGACCGACCGCGAGGGGCGGCTGTCAGGGGTGCGCCTGCTCAACCTGTCGGAAGACGGGTTCATGGCGATCACCGACATGGATCAATGCGAGCGTGAACCGATCCGTATCGACATGCCGGTCGTCGGTTGGGTGCGTGCCGACATCGTCTGGGTGCTGGGCGAACGCATCGGTGCCGCGTTTCGGGAGCCGTTGACGCCGATGCAGATGGGCGCGGTGGTGCGGGACGTGTCGAGGTAGACTGCTTCCCTCTCCCTCTAGGGAGAGGGTCCACGCGCACCAGCGCGGGAGGGTGAGGGCAGTGCAATGCTTCGATTGGGGCAGTGTTATCCCTCACCCCGCCGCGCCTGAGGGGCGCGTGTCGCCCTCTCCCCAGAGGGAGAGGGAGAAATTAGCCGGCTCTTAGCAAACTTACCGCCGCGTCGCGTTCGAACAGGTACAGCGCCGTCCGCGCCGCCTGCCCGCGCGCCCCTTCCAGCCCGCCGTCGCGATCGACCAGCAGCCGCGCATCGTCGGTGGCGGTCGCGATCATCGCGGTCATTTGTTCGATGCTCGCCAAGCGAAACCGTGCCTCGCCCGATTGCCGCGTGCCAAGCACTTCGCCGCCACCGCGCAGGCGCAAATCCTCCTCAGCGATGCGAAAGCCGTCATTGGTTTCACGCATCAAGGCGAGGCGCGCGCGCGACGTTTCCGATAGCGCATTGCCACGTAGCAACAGGCAGACCGAGCGTTCGGCCCCCCGCCCTACCCGCCCGCGCAACTGGTGCAACTGGGCAAGGCCGAAGCGGTCGGACTCCTCGATGACAATCAGCGAGGCATTGGGGACATCGACGCCGACCTCGATCACCGTCGTCGCGACCAGCACCGACAGCGCGCCGCTCGCGAATGCCGCCATCACCGCGTCCTTCTCCGGCGGCTTCATCCGGCCATGGACGAGGCCGATGCGGTCGCCGAAGCGCAATTTCAGCCCCGCCGCGCGCGCCTCGGCCGCCGCGCGGTCGCTGACCTCGCTTTCCTCGACCAGCGGGCAGACCCAATAGGCCTGCTTGCCCTCGGAAATGTGCCGCGCGAGGCCGTCCACGACTTCGTCGATGCGTTCGCCCGAAATCACCCGCGTCTCGACTGGCGTCCGGCCCGGCGGCATTTCGTCGAGGCGGCTGACGTCCATTTCGCCATAGGTGGTCAGGGTCAGCGTGCGCGGGATCGGCGTCGCGGTCATCACCAGCAGATGCGGCGGGGTTTCGGCCTTGGCGGTCAGCAACATACGCTGGGCGACGCCGAAGCGGTGCTGTTCGTCGACCACCGCAAGGCCGAGCCGCCGATAACTGACCGCTTCCTGAAAGATCGCATGCGTGCCGACGAGGATGTCGATGCTGCCGTCAGCAAGGCCCATCAGCGTCGCCTCGCGCGCCCGCCCCTTGTCGCGGCCGGTCAGCACCGCGATCCGCACATCGACGCCAGACAACATCCGCGACAGCGTGTCGTAATGCTGGCGCGCGAGAATTTCGGTCGGCGCGAGCATTGCCGCCTGCGCGCCCGCCTCGACCGCGACCAGCATGGCGTTCAAAGCGACGAGCGTCTTGCCCGACCCGACATCGCCCTGGAGCAGGCGAACCATCGGCGTTGCCTGCCGCATGTCGCCCTCGATCTCGCCGATCGTGCGCGTCTGCGCGCCGGTGGGGACATAAGGCAGCTTGAGCGCCGCGCGCAGCCGCCCGTCGCCGATCAGCGGCGTCCCGCGCCGTCGCCGGGTGGAGGCGCGCACCAGCATCAGCGCAAGCTGGTTGGCGAAAATTTCGTCATAGGCGAGCCGGTCGCGGGGCAACGTGTCGTCGGGATCGGTGTGCGCGGTCGCAATCGCTTCATGCCACGACGGCCAGCCGCGCGTCGCGAGCAAGCCGGGTTCGATCCATTCGCTTAAAAATGGCGCGCGCTCCAGCGCCTGAGCCGCAAGTTGATTGAGCTTTTTGCCGGTCAGCCCTTCCGACAGCGGGTAGATCGCCTCGCGCAGGGCGAGCGCCTCGTCCGGCCCGCCGATCTCGGGATGCACAATCTGGCGCATATCACCGTAGATTTCGAGCTTGCCCGAGACGAGGCGCGATTCGCCGAGCGGGAGCAGCTTCTTCGCATAGCCGGTGTTGGCACCGAAATAGGTCAAGCTGAGATAATCGCCTGCGACATCGACGGCGTGGACGTTCATCGGACTGCGCGGGCTGCGGCCGCCGCGATACTCGACCGGGGACACCACAATGGCGACCGTCTCGCCCGGCACGGCATCGTCGAGCCGCTCCACCCGGTGGCGGGTGACCGATCCGGTCGGCAGATGGAACAGCACATCGACGACGCGCGACAGGCCCAGCCGTTCGAGCGGTTTGGCGAGCGCAGGGCCGACGCCTTTCAACGCGGCGATCTCGGCAAACAACGGGTTGAGCAGGTCGGGGCGCATGGCTAGGGGGTGCCTATCACGAAGTCGGCAGGCAATGAAAATGCCCGCCGACCATTTGGCGTTGCGCCAAAGGCAAGGAATAGACGTTGGACCGCGAAACCCGCCTGAAACGCCTGCGCTTTCGCAGCTGGCATCGCGGCACGAAGGAAGCCGATATGACGGTCGGTGGATTTTTCGACCGGTTTTCGAGCCAATGGAATGAAACCGAAATCGCCTGGTACGAAATGCTGATGGACGAACAGGACGTCGATATCCTCGCCTGGGCAATGGGCACCGCCGCGCCGCCGCAGCATGTTGCCGGTCCCATGCTGACCGCGATGCAGCGGCTCGACTATATTTCGATTCCCGAATGACCGACATCTCGCGGATTACATGCGCAGCGGGGCCGCTGACGCTGGCGGGCGTGCCGACAGGTTTTCTCCCGTGGTTGATGACCGACCTCGCGCGCGCGGCAACGAAGCGCGCGGTGTTCATCGCGACTGACGAGGCCGAGATGCGCGGCGTCGCCGACACCGCGCACTGGTTCGCGCCCGAGGTCCGCGTGCTGACCTTTCCGGCATGGGACTGCCTGCCCTACGACCGTGCCTCGCCCAGCCTGCGGGCGACGTCCGAACGCATGGCAACCTTGTCGGCGCTGCAGGACAAGGCAGACGCGCCGCAGCTGCTGGTCACCACCGTCAACGCCGCGTCGCAACGCACATTGACGCCGTTCCGCCTGCGCCAACTCGTGGCGCGGCTCGCGCCGGGCGAACGGATCGACCGCGATGACTTGGCCAAGCTGCTGCAAGCCAATGGCTATGTCCGCACCGAAACCGTTGCCGATGCGGGCGACTATGCGGTGCGCGGTAGCCTCGTCGATCTGTTCCCCAGCGGGATGGAGCACGCGCTGCGCCTCGACTTCTTCGGCGACGAAATCGAAAGCATCCGCAGTTTCGACCCCGCCGACCAGCGCAGCATCGGCCCCGTCGACAGCTTTACGCTGCTCCCGGCCTCCGAATCGCTGCTCGACGAGGAGTCGATCAAGCGATTCCGCAGCCGGTATCGCGAAACATTCGGCGCGACCGCGACCGGCGACCCGCTCTATCAGGCCGTCAGCGAGGGGCGGCGGCTGGCAGGGATGGACCATTGGCTGCCGCTGATCGAGGAGAAGCTCGCCAGCTTCTTCGACCACCTCGGCCCCGACGACATCATCGTGCGCGATGCCGGATCGCCGGGGGCGGCGGATGCGCGGTTCGAAGCGGTTACCGACTACCACGCCAACCGCGTCCGCGCGGCGTCGAGCGATCCGGGCGGCTATCGCCCCCTGCCCGCCGACGCGCTCTATCTGGCGCGCCCCGAATGGGACGGGCTGCTGGCCGAGCGCCGCGTGCACCTCGTCACGCCGTTTCACGAACCCGAATCCGCCGCCGTCCTCGATTTTGGCATCGACGGCCCGCGCGATTTCGGCGCAGAGCGTAGCCGGTCGGAGAACGTCTACGAAGCGCTGGCCGACTACCGGAAATCGCTCAAGAAAACCGGCCTCATCCTCGCGAGCTATTCGGGCGGGTCGCGCCAGCGGCTTGCAGGACTCGTTGCCGACCACGGCCTCACCGACACCGCGATGGTCGAGACCTGGCAGGACGCACAGGGGCTGGCGGCGAAAGGCAAGGTCGCGCTCGCCGTCGTGCCACTCGACCGGGGCTTTGTCGCGCCGTCGCTGGCGGTCGTCACCGAACAGGATCTCCTCGGCGACCGCCTCGTCCGCCGCGCCAAGCGCAAGAAATCCGCCGACGCGTTCCTTTCCGAATTGGCCACGATGTCGCCGGGCGATTTCATGGTCCACCGCGACCATGGTATCGGCCGGTTCGAGGGGCTGACCTCGATCCCGGTCGGCAAATCGCCGCACGATTGCGTCCAGCTGACCTATGCGGGCGGCGATAAGCTCTTCGTCCCCGTCGAAAACATCGACGTCCTGTCGCGTTACGGCAGCGAGAGCGACGGCGTCGCCCTCGACCGGCTCGGCGGCGAGGCATGGCAGCGCCGCAAGTCGAAGATGAAGGACCGCATCCGCGAGATCGCGGGCGAACTCATTCTCGTGGCCGCCGAACGGGCGCTGCGCCCCGCCGACGTCATGACACCCGACGGCGCGTATAACGAATTCGTCGATCGCTTCCCCTATCAGGAAACCGACGATCAGGACCGCGCGATCGCCGAAGTCATCGACGATCTCGGCGCGGGCAAGCCGATGGACCGCCTCGTCTGCGGCGATGTGGGGTTCGGCAAAACCGAGGTCGCGTTGCGCGCCGCCTTCGTCGCGGCGATGGCGGGGCAACAGGTCGCGGTGGTGTGTCCGACGACCTTGCTCGCCCGCCAGCACTATAAGACGTTCGTCGAACGCTATCAGGGCTTCCCGTTGAAAATCGGGCGCCTGTCGAGGCTCGTCGCGCCGAAGGAGGCTGGCGAAACGCGCAGCGGGATCGCTGACGGCACGCTCGATATCGTCATCGGCACCCATGCGATTCTGGCGAAGTCGGTCGAGTTCAAGCGGCTCGGTCTTGTCATCGTCGACGAGGAACAGCGCTTCGGGGTGACTCACAAGGAGCGGCTGAAGGCGCTCAAGACCGACGTCCATATGCTGACACTGACCGCAACGCCCATCCCGCGCACGCTGCAAATGGCGATGTCGGGCCTGCGCGAGCTGTCGGTGATCCAGACGCCGCCGGTTGATCGCCTTGCGGTGCGGACATATGTCATGCCCTGGGATCCGGTGGTGCTGCGTGAAGCACTACTGCGCGAGCATTATCGCGGCGGGCAGAGCTTCTTCGTCGTGCCGCGCATCGCCGACCTGCCCGACATCGAGGAGTTTTTGACCAAGGAAGTACCCGAGGTGAAGGCCGTCACCGCGCACGGGCAAATGTCGCCGACCGAAGTCGAGGACCGCATGTCGGCGTTCTACGACCGCAAATACGATGTGCTGCTATCTACCACGATCGTCGAAAGCGGGCTCGATATCCCGAGCGCCAACACGATGATCATCCACCGTGCCGACCGCTTCGGCCTCGCGCAGCTCTACCAGCTCCGGGGCCGCGTCGGCCGCGCCAAAACGCGCGCCTATGCTTACATGATAACGGCGGCGAACCGGCAAATGTCCGAGGGCGCGGAGAAACGCCTGAAAGTTTTGAGCGATCTCGACAGCCTGGGGGCGGGCTTTCAACTCGCCTCGCACGATCTCGACATTCGCGGGGCGGGCAATCTGCTCGGCGACGAACAATCGGGGCATATCCGCGAAGTCGGCTTCGAACTCTACCAGTCGATGCTCGAGGAAGCGATCATGGAGGCCAAGGCGGGCGGAATCGTCGCCGCGCGCAAGGCCGACCTGTCGCCGCAGATCACCGTCGATGCGCCGATCCTCATTCCGGAGGATTACGTCCCCGACCTCGACCTCCGCATGTCGCTCTATCGCCGGATCAACGAGATGGAGGACGCCGAGCGGATCGAGGCGTTCGGCGCGGAACTCATCGACCGTTTCGGCCCGCTGCCCGATGCAACAGAGAATTTGCTGACGCTGATGTCGATCAAACTCAACGCCCGCGACGCCCATATCGCCAAGATCGATGTGGGTGCAAAGGGCGCACTGGTCAGCTTCTGGAACGACAGCTTCCCCAATCTGCCGGGCCTGCTGGCTTATGTCGAACGGCTGAAGGGCACCGCGAAACTGCGGCCCGACAGCAAGCTGAGCATATCGCGCGATTGGGACACCCCCCGCGCCCGACTCAACGGTGCGCTGCAACTGTCGAAGGGGCTGGCCAAGGTCGCGAAATGACGAGTTCGAGCAATCCCTCGACGCCGAGCGCTTCGGCGAACAGGAAGCCCTGCCAGTAGTTGCAGCCCTCTGCTGCCAGCAAGGCGAGTTGCTCCTCGGTCTCGACCCCCTCAGCAACGACTGCCAGCCCCAGCGACCGCGCCATGTCGATCACCCCGCGCACCACGATACGGTCGCGGGTGGTGCCCGCGATATCCTGCGCCAGTTCCTTGTCGATCTTGAGATAGTCGAGCGGCAGCGCCTTCAACCACGCCAGCGACGAATAGCCGGTGCCGAAATCGTCGATGGCGACGCGTACACCACCAGCGCGCAAGGTTGCGAACACCGTTGCTGCGCTCTCCAGATTGTCGATCAGGCCGCTCTCGGTGATCTCCACGGTCAACCGCGCACGGGGGAACCCCGAAGCATCGACCATCGCCAGAAACGCGTCGGCAAAACCTGCGACCGCAATGTCGCTGGCCGTCAGATTGATCGCAAGGCGCAAATCCGAAAGGGCGACTGGCCAGGCCGCCGCGCTCGTCAGGGCGCGCAGCTGGACATGCTGCGACAGGGTGAGCAGATAGTCGGAGCGCCCCGCGACCGCGAATAATGTGTTGGCGCTGAGGTCGCCATGGTCGGGATGGCGCCAGCGGGCGAGTGCCTCGACGCCGATCATCCGCCCCGACGACAGTTCGACCTGCGGCTGGAACAGCAGTTCGATTTCCTGGTCGTCGAGCGCACGGCGCAAATCTGATTCGAGGCTCGCGTCGAACAGCGCTTCGCCGTCGTCGTCGGCCCCGATCGCGCGGATCGACGACGTGTCGGACATCCGCGCTTCGGCGAGCGCGAGGCTGGCCCGACGCAACAAGCCGACCGAATCCTCCCCTGCCGCACTTTCGACGACGCCGATGCGGCAGCCGATGGCGACGATCTGCCCGCCGATCATGAACGGGCGGTCGATGCGGTGACAGATATCGACGGCCAGCGCCTCACCCCTGCCCTGCGGCACCAGCACCGCGAATTCTGCACCCGAAACGCGCGCAATCGTTGCGGTCGGGTCGGCCTCGCGCACCGCTCCGGCAATGCGCTGGGCGACCGCCCCTAGCAGTTCGTCGCCGACTTCACGGCCATAGGCGGCGTTGACCGATTCGAACCGCGTCGCCGCGACCAGCAGCGCGGATACCCGGCCCGCCTTCAACCGCCGTTCGATCTCGCCGGTTGCCTTGGTCCCTTCGAGGACGGGGCCGCCCTCCACACTCGATGCCGCGCGGCCCTGTACCGCATTGCCGACGAGCAGGCGCACAGCCTGCGCCAGTTCGGCCTGCGGGAACGGACTGGTCAGGTAATGCGTGGCCCCGGCATCGATCGAAGCGGTAATCCATTTAAGGTCGCGCCCCGGCACGATGGCCAGCACCAGCGCGTGACCCGCCAGTTCGCGGATCGCGGCCAGCGCCGACATGCCGTCGTCGCGCAGGTCGACGATGACTCCTGAAGCCTGGGTTTCGGCGATCCGGTCGAGCGGCTTGTCGAAGCCGCGCGCGCCGACGACATTCCACCCGCTCCGCGACAATGCGGTCACCAGCGCATTGCGGTTGACGCTCGACATCGCCAGCAGGGTCGAACTGGATTCGGTTTGGCTCACGCAGGCTCCACAAAAAGTCACGCTAGCCGCGCCGCTTGTCGCGCGCCAAGGGTAAATGTAACACCCAACATCCATGACCAGCAAAGCGACGCCCGCCGCCACGGCACTGCACGACGGGCACGGTCGCCGGATCGACTATGTGCGGCTGTCGCTGACCGACCGCTGCGACATGCGGTGTCGGTATTGCATGGCCGAGGAGATGGTGTTCCTGCCGCGCGCCGAGGTGTTGAGTCTGGAAGAAGTTGCCGAGCTGGCGCGGCGTTTCGTGGCGCGGGGGGTGACGCGCATCCGGCTGACCGGCGGCGAGCCGCTGGCCCGGCGTGGCGCGGTCGATGTCGCGCATGAAATCGGCGGTCTGATCGGCCATGGTCTCGACGAGTTGACGCTGACGACGAATGCGACGCGGTTGGCCGAACATGCCGATGGCCTGTGGGATGCGGGCATCCGGCGGATCAATGTCAGCCTCGATTCGCTCGATCCAGCGCGTTTCCGCTATGTGACGCGACAAGGCGACCTGGCGCGCGTGCTGGCGGGGATCGAGGCAGCGCGGGCGCGCGGCTTTGCGATCAAGATCAACATGGTCGCGTTGAAAGGGTTGAACGACGACGAGATCGTGCCGATGCTGCGTTGGTGCGGCGAACGGAGGTTCGACCTGTCGCTGATCGAGACGATGCCGCTGGGGCAGATCGACGACGACCGTCAGGACCGGTTCTATCCGTTGACCGAGGCGAAGACGCGGATCGAGGCCGAACACGCGCTCGTCCCCAGTGCCCAACGCACCGGCGGTCCCGCGCGATACTGGCAGGTGCCCGATCTCAGCGTGACTTTGGGCCTGATCTCGCCGCTAACGCGCAATTTCTGCGACAGCTGCAACCGCATCCGGGTGTCGGCGTCGGGGCAGTTGTTCATGTGCCTGGGGCATGAGGACAATGTCGATCTGCGCGCGGCGCTGCGTTCGGGCGACGACACCGCGCTCGACATCGCCATCGACCGCGCACTTCGCCTGAAACCCGCGCGCCACGACTTCGACCTCGCGACGCCTGCCACCGCGCGGCACATGAGCGTTACCGGCGGATGATTGCCGAACCCAAACGCGCGCTGCTCGTCTCACCGACCGATGCGGCGCAGGACGCGGCAGTCAAGCTGCGCGAGCGCCGCGACTGGGTCGAACTCGACCAGGCCGAAATGGTCGTGGCACTGGGCGGCGACGGATTCATGTTGCAGGTGCTGCACCAGATGCTCGAACGGCGGCGCATCCTGCCAGTGTTCGGCATGAATCTGGGCACCGTCGGTTTCCTGATGAACGAATGGCGCGAGAAGCGGCTCGACGAGCGCATCGAGGGCGCGAAACTGTTCAATGTGACCCCGCTGAAGATGGAGGCGACGACCATCGACGGCGAGCAGGTCACGCTGCCCGCGATCAACGAAGTGTCGCTGCTGCGCGAAACCCGCCAGACCGCAAAGCTTGAGGTCAGCGTCAACGACCGCATCGTGATTCCCGAGCTCGTCTGCGACGGCGTGCTCGTCGCGACACCGGCCGGTTCGACTGCCTATAATTTGTCGGCGCAAGGGCCGATCCTGCCGCTCGGTTCGGCGATGCTGGCGCTGACCCCGATCAGCCCGTTCCGGCCGCGGCGCTGGCGCGGGGCAATCCTGACCGAAAGCGCGCGCATCGCGTTCCGCGTGCTCGACGCGGTGAAACGGCCGGTATCGTGCGTCGCCGACCAGCGCGAAGTCCGCGACGTCGCCACGATCAGCGTGTCGATCGACAAGTCGCAGACCCTGAAACTACTGTTCGACCCCGAACATGCCCTCGACGACCGCATCGTGATGGAGCAATTTGCCACCTGACCGGGTTGCAACGCGCGCCCGCACTGGTATAGGCCCGCCTTCCGCAGCGGTATTCCCTGATAGCTCAGCGGTAGAGCATTCGACTGTTAATCGAATGGCCGTAGGTTCGAATCCTACTCAGGGAGCCACCGCGCAGCGCGCAGATGATTTAGCGGAGCTAAATCACAGACGCGCCAGCGCGTACGGCGTTAGCGCAGCATAACGACCGACGGCGCGGCTTTGCCGCGTCGCCTAGAAGACAATTCCCACATTGCACATCAATGCGCGCGCGGCGATCAGCTTCACATCGATGATTGCCAACGATTGCCTGTTGCCAACCTCCACCGTCAGAAGGCGTTCGTTCCTGATGGCCAACTCACTCACCAGTCTGTCATCGTCCAAAAGGCAAAAGGTGCGACCGTCGTTGGTAGAGAGGTTTGGAGCTTGTTGGATTGGAGGAATGGTAAGAGCATCGAGAAGTGTTTTCATTCGATTGTCGATGTCGCCATGCGACAACATCCCGCCAGGGAGATCAGATGAGTACAACGTCACGCTTAGGCTAGCTCGAAGAGCCAGCTTGTCAGAGACGAGTGGAACATATTCTGTATCCTTGATCCTACGCGGCACATAGCAATCGTTCGGCATGTACAGTGGATCGATGAACTTCGCAGAACCGATCAACGGTTCGGTGTTCCACAATCGCCGCATCTGTGGATCAAATTGCGCTCGAACATTCTGAATTTGGCTTGGCGAGCCGCGTGGAGGAAGATCGCCTTGGAAAGTTAGCGAGAACCGCACCCTACGCCGCCTCCTTTACAAACCCCACCCCAGAAAACTCCATCGTCCCGTCCTCGAGCTTGCCATACCGCAAGGTCACCAGGTCGAGCGCATAGTTCTGGTACAGCTTCCACGGCTTCACATTGCCCTGCTTGGGCAGCTTGTCGAGCGCGCGTTGCACATAGCCCGAGGAGAAATCGAGGAACGGCTCCTCGGTAATCCCCGGCTGCGGGCGCGGGGTAGCGACGCGGAGGCCCCGCGATTTCATATGGTTGATCAGGCGGCAGACATATTCGCTGGTCAGGTCGGCCTTCAGCGTCCAGCTCGCGTTGGTGTAACCGAACACGAAGGCGAGGTTCGGTACATTGCCGACCATCATCCCCTTGTAGATCAGCGCCTTGCCCAGATCGACCGGCACCCCGTCCCTGTCGAACGCGACATCGCCCAGCACGTTGAGTTTCAGGCCGGTCGCGGTGACAACGATATCGGCGTCGAGCTTTGCGCCCGATGCCAGACGGATGCCATCGGCTTCGAACCGCTCGATGGTGTCGGTCGCGACCGACGCCCGCCCGTCGCGCAGCGACGCGAACAAATCCTCGTCGGGGATCAGGCACAGGCGCTGGTCCCACGGATTGTAGCGCGGGGTGAAGTGCGTCTCGACGTCGTAGTCGGGGCCGAGCGCCGCGCGCGTCATGCCGAGAAGGTGCTCCTTCACCTTTTCCGGTCGCTTGCGCGTCATGCGGTAGAACAACATCTGTAACCCGACCTTGCGCCAGCGGGTCAGGAAATAAGACAGCTTGGCGCCAAGCGTGCGCCGCGTGAGGTTCGCGAACTTGTCTTCAGCGGGCATCGACAAGACCCAGGTCGGCGAGCGTTGCAGCATCGTCACATGCGCCGCAGCCTTCGCCATTTCGGGCACGAGCGTCACCGCTGTAGCGCCACTGCCGATCACGACGACGCGCTTGCCGGTGTAATCGAGGTCGGCGGGCCAGAATTGCGGGTGGACCAAACGGCCCTCGAAGTCGGCTTCGCCCGGCCATTCGGGGCGGTGGCCCTCGTCATAGCTATAGTAGCCCGAACACATCAGCACGAACCCCGCGCGGATCGTCACGCGGCCCTGCGGCGTTTCGGCTTCAACCTCCCACACCGCGTCCGCCGCGTTCCAGTGCGCCGCGACGACTTTGTGGCCGAAACGGATATTGCGGTCGATGCCATTCTCGCGTGCGGTTTCGCGGACGTAGCGCAGTATCGAGGCACCGTCGGCAATGGCTCTCTTTTCGAGCCACGGCTTAAACCGGTATCCGAGCGTGAACATGTCGCTGTCCGAGCGGATCCCGGGGTAGCGAAACAAATCCCATGTCCCGCCAATGGCATCGCGCGCTTCCCAGATCGCGTAGCTCGTGCCGGGGCAGCGGTCTTGCAGATGCCATGCCGCGCCGATGCCCGACAGGCCCGCACCGACGATCAGGACGTCAACATGCTCCACACCGCTCTCCTTTATTGACAGCAATGTCAGTCCGATTGACGCGCGCGTCAACCGCTAAAGGTTTTCCACAGCAACTGGCCGGAGACGTAGAGAATCAGGACGCCGGTGGCACGGCGGACCATCGGCTCGCTGAATATCCGGATGCCCGCATGCGTCCCGATCTGGCCGCCGATCAGTACGGCGACGAGCAACGGCCAGAAGGCCGCGATGCTCGCCAGCCCCGACGTGCCGAGCTTGTTGAGTTGTCCGGCAAGCCCCGCGATGGAATTGACGAGGATGAACACACTGGCGGTCGCAGCGATCTGGCGCGGCGGTCCCCAGCGCATCAGATGCTGGAGCGGCGACAGGAAAATACCGCCACCGATCCCGACGAGGCCGGAGAGATAGCCGACCGCACCGCCGATGGCGGCATCGCCGACGCCGGTCGTCTTGCGCGTAGCCTCGGCGGCGCGGGTGCGCTGGAACAACAACAGCAGGCCCGCGACGAACAGGCTGGCGCCGAGAATAGCAATATACGTCGCCTGCTTAATCGGCGTGAGCCCGCCCAGATACGCAAGCGGTGCCGAGACGATCACCAGCGGCAGGACGCGCCGCCATGGCACCAGCCCCGCCCGCGCGAAGCGGATCGTGCCGCCGGTGACGACCACGATGTTGCACAGCGGGGCGATGACCGGGACAAGCTGTGCACTGACCCCCGCCAGCACCAGCAGCGCAATATAGGTCGATCCGCCGCCGAACCCGACGCTGGCATAGAGCAGCGCGGTGAGGAAGAAAGCGGCGGCGAGGGCGGTCAATTAGTCCTCCCCGGAACGAGTTTCGGGTTGGATTGCCCCCGGCAATCCAAGTCCAGTCCGGGGGACTGGACGACCCGAAACTGGTGGCAGGCAAAGCCTGACGGAGGGGGGTCTCCACCGGAGACGCACCAGGTGCGGCGAGCCCCCTCCACCGCTGCGCGGTCCCCCTCCCCGTTGCGGGGAGGAATTAGAGCGCCCCGTGGCAATGCTTATACTTCTTCCCCGACCCACACGGGCAATTCGCATTGCGACTGACATTACCTTCCCACGACGCCGGATCGCTGCCCAACTGGATCGCTTCGGTCGGTGCTGCCATCGTCAGAGTGCCCGCCTCGCCGCTCGAGAAATTGCCGAACGCGCCGGTATCGGGCCACGCCCCGGCTTCGGGGAAGGCATCGAGATTGGTGAAGATATCGGGCATCGACGGCAGTTCGGGCGGGGCCATGAACTGAGCGTGGGCGAGCAATTTGGTCACGTCCTCGCGGATCAGTTGTAACATACGCTCGAACAGCGCGAACGCCTCCTGCTTGTATTCGTTGATCGGCGTCTTCTGGGCATAAGCGCGGAGATGGATGACCTGGCGCAGCGCGTCGAGCGTTGCCAGATGTTCCTTCCAGTGATGGTCGAGGTTCTGGAGCAGCACACTCTTTTCGACCGTACCCCAGGTTTCCTTGCCGATCTCCTCGGTCTTGGCGGCAATCGTCGCGTCGGCGGCTTCCTGCAGCCGCGTTTCGAGCGCTTCGGGATCGATCCCCTCTTCCCGTGCCCAGTCGGCGAACGGCAGGTCGAGCCCGAAGGTCTCGATGACACGGTCGTGCAGCGCCGCCACATCCCATTGTTCGGGATAGCTGTTCGGCGGACAGGCGTCGGCGATCAGGCCGTTGACTGTCTCCGCGCGCATGTCGGTCACCACGTCATCGACGGCTTCGGAATCCATGATGTCCGCGCGCTGTTCGTACACGACTTTTCGCTGGTCGTTCATGACGTCGTCGTATTCGACGACCTGCTTGCGAATGTCGTAGTTGCGCGCCTCGACCTTTTTCTGCGCGGTTTCGATGGCCTTCGACATCCAGCGCGACGGCGGCAGCGCCTCGCCGTCTTCCAGATTGGCGCGCATCATTTTCGCGAACATCGTGTCGGGGCCGAAAATACGCAAAAGCTCATCGTCGAGCGAGAGATAGAAGCGCGACAGGCCGGGATCGCCCTGCCGACCCGAGCGGCCACGTAGCTGGTTATCGATGCGGCGGCTTTCGTGGCGTTCGGTGCCGAGCACGAACAGCCCGCCCGCGGCGATAACCTTTGCCTTGTTCTCGGCAACCTCGGCCTTGATCTCGGCAATGGCGGCGTCGCGCATCGGACCGTCGGGCATGTCGCCCAGTTCGTCCTCGATCCGGAATTCGACGTTGCCGCCGAGCTGGATGTCGGTGCCGCGCCCCGCCATGTTGGTGGCGATGGTCACGGCGCCAAGACTGCCGGCCTGCGCGACGATATGGGCTTCCTGCTCGTGGAAACGGGCGTTGAGCACTTTGTGCTCGACACCCTCGGCGGTCAGGAATTCGCTGAGCAGTTCGGATTTCTCGATCGACACGGTGCCGACCAGCACCGGCTGACCGGCAGCGGCCTTTTCGGCAATCGCCTTGGCAATGCCCTGAAACTTGTCGTTGGTGTCCTTGTAGAACGTATCTTCCTCGTCGACGCGCGCCACGGGCAGGTTCGTCGGGATGGTCACGACGTTCATCTTGTAGATCTGGTGGAACTCAGCCGCCTCGGTCGCGGCCGTGCCCGTCATGCCGCCGAGTTTGGGGTACATGCGGAAGTAGTTCTGGAAGGTGATCGAGGCCATCGTCTGGTTTTCGGGCTCGATCTCGACGCCTTCCTTGGCCTCGACCGCCTGGTGCAAGCCATCCGACCAGCGCCGCCCGTCCATCATGCGGCCGGTGAACTCGTCGATGATGACGACCTTTCCGTCCTTGACGATGTAGTCGATGTCTTTCCGGAACATGACGTTGGCGCGCAGCGACTGGTTGAGGTGGTGGACCACCTGGGTGTTCTCGAAATCATACAGGTTATCGCCCTCGAGCAACCCTGCTGCTTCGAGCATCCGTTCCATCTTTTCGGTGCCGTCCTCGGTCAGGATCACCGATTTCTGCTTTTCGTCGAGCTCGTAATCGTCGGGGACCAGCTCCTTCACGAGCTTGTCGACCTGCATGTACAGCTCGGACTTGTCGTCGGTGGGGCCGGAGATGATCAGCGGCGTACGGGCTTCGTCGATCAGCACCGAATCGACTTCGTCGACCACGGCGAAACTGAAGGCGCGCTGGACCATGTCGGTCCGCTCGTACTTCATATTGTCGCGCAGATAATCGAAGCCGAACTCGTTGTTGGTGCCATAGGTGATGTCGGACGCATAGGCGTCGCGGCGTTCCTGATCGCCGATGTTGGGCACGATGACGCCGACGCTGAGGCCCAGGAACTTGTACACCTGTCCCATCCATTCGGCGTCGCGGCGGGCGAGGTAATCGTTGACGGTGACGACGTGGACACCCGTGCCCGGCAGCGCGTTGAGATAGACCGCGAGCGTCGCGACGAGGGTCTTGCCCTCACCAGTCCGCATCTCGGCGATCTCGCCGCGGTGGAGGACGATGCCGCCGACCATCTGCACGTCATAATGCCGCTGGCCGAGCACGCGCTTGGCCGCCTCGCGCACGGTGGCGAATGCTTCGGGAAGCAGGTCGTCGAGCGTCGCGCCTTCGTCGAGCCGCGCGCGGAACAGCACGGTCTGGTTCGCAAGTTCTTCGTCGGTCATCGCCGAGATCGTCGGTTCGAAGCCCGCGATTTTGGACACAAGACCGCCAAGGGATTTGACGTAACGATCGTTCGACGACCCGAAAATTGCTTTGGCGACGCCACCGAGCATGAGAAATTCCAGTAATGATAAGGGGAACCCGCGCGTGGCGCGGGCAAGAGATTTCGGCGATTGACGTGCGCGAAAGGCTAGACGCGCAGCCGCCCTGCATAGAGCGGGGTCGTCCGGACGGGGGCGCTGTGCCGCGCCAGCGGACCGAAGTTTACGCGGTCCGATGCCCCGAATGTGCGGGGCGAAACGGACATGAGGCGCGGTGCCTGACGCTCGACACGCACGCTGGCGGTCGCCGAGACCTCGCACGCCGGACGCGGGGCAGCGGCGGCAGGTGTGCCGACACCGACCATGGCGGTCAGGAACGCAGAAAGGAGCAGCAGCAAACGCATCGTGACGATCATGTAATAGCGCGCGGCGCTTTCGTCCACCTTAACGCGTGGAATTGCAAAACGTGACCTCGCCCAAGCCTACTTCATATTCCAGTTGAACTTCCCGCTCCATTTTGCCGTTATCGGCAAGCCGCCGTTCTTGGCAGGCTTAAACCTAGCTCGGACGAGCATCAGTTGGCATGTGTGGGTGTCTAGCAGTTCCCAACCCGACGAGTTATCGACGGTGCATGCAACCGGACACCCCTTTTCAGATATCTCAAGCGTGAAGCTAACGAGGCCTTGCATATTGCTTCGACGGGCTGCGGCGGGATAGTCGGCGTCGCTGACCCAAGACCCTACGGGTCCGCCACGTTCGCAGGCAGTCTTTGTTCCTGGTGCCAAAGTGAACCTTGGCGACGATAATGCTGGGATTTTGAGATCAGGCGTTGCCGTTGCCTGAGCAAGTAGTAACGGGAGGAGCATAGGTTATTCCGCAAAGCTCAACAAACTGAGTGATGCTACCCTCGAGAGCAAATTGTGTCGATAGCTGCCCGTTCCCCCCTCGCCACCCCCTTCCCCGACCTGCCGCCCCTCGACGGCGTGACGATCCGCGTTGCCCGCGCGGGGTACAAGGACTGGGGCCGCTGCGACCTGACTTTTGCCGAGTTTGCCCCCGGCACTACCGTCGCGGGCGTGACGACGCAGAGCAAATGCCCCTCGCCCGAAGTCGAATGGTGCCGCGCGGCGCTGACGCTCGGACAGGCGCGCGCGCTGGTCGTCAATGCGGGCAACGCCAATGCGTTCACGGGCAATCGCGGCAAGGTGGCGGTTGAGGCGATTGCGGCGAAGGTCGCGGGGCATCTCGGGTGCCAGCCCTCCGATGTGTTCGTTGCCTCGACCGGCGTGATCGGCACGGCGCTGCCCATTCCCAAGGCCGAAGCCGGACTCGACGCGGCGTTCGTCGCGTCGCCCGCGTCATGGGAGGAAGCGACCAACACGATCGGCACGACCGATACCTTTCCCAAGGCGGCGATGACCCGCGCGGTGATCGGCGGGCAGACGGTGAGCCTTGTGGGCTTCATCAAGGGCAGCGGCATGATCGCGCCCGACATGGCGACAATGCTGGGATTCATCTTCACCGATGCCGCGGTCGAACCGGCTTTCCTCCAGACGATGTTGAGCGCGGCCAACCGGGCGACGTTCAGTTGCATCACGGTCGATAGCGACACCTCGACCAGCGACACGGTACTCGCCTTTGCGACCGGCAAGGCAGGCAATGCGCCGCTGGCCGGGTTCGACGATGCCGGGGCTGACGCGTTTCAGGCGGCACTGGCCGACCTGTGCCGCCAACTCGCGCATCTCGTGGTGCGCGACGGCGAAGGTGCGACGAAGTTCATCGAAGTACGCGTGACCGGTGCCGAGAGCGACGCCAGCGCGCACCGCATCGGGATGAGCATCGCCAATTCGCCGCTGGTGAAGACTGCGATCGCGGGCGAGGACGCCAATTGGGGCCGCGTCGTGATGGCGGTCGGGAAGGCTGGCGAACCTGCCGACCGCGACCGGCTGTCGATCAGCTTCGGCGGCGTCGAAGTGGCGCGCGACGGGCTGGTCGTCGAGGGGTACGACGAAGCGCCGGTCGCCGCGCATCTGAAGGGGGCGGACATCGACATATCGGTCGATCTGGGCCTCGGATCCGGTCGCGCGACCGTTTGGACGTGCGATCTGACGCATGGCTATATTTCGATCAATGCGGACTATCGGAGTTAGTTGAGCGCCGGTCCTAGGTCGTTGTTTTCCTCAATCCGTAACATCCGAATATCGCGTACCGAGGGCTGGAACCAGTTATAGGCGCGCTTCAATTCCTGCACGGCAAGCACACAGTCCACCGCAGTTACGGCATCGTTGCCGAAATAGGTCGATCCCTGTTGCCAGTCGAAGCCGCGCTGTTCCAGCGTTCTGCGAACGTCTGAATAAGCATTGCGCCAAGAGGGATTGGGATAAGTCGCCTCAAGTGTCGGCGTATCGAGATCAAAGACAATTGCGTACATACTTCCCCCTAAGCTTGGTTTCCCGCTTGTACGATTATGTCCGATGCCAGCCATGGGGAATGCTACCTAAAGCTCGCTCTCAAGCCAAGCCTTCAACTGCCCCTTGGGGGCCGCGCCCACCTTGGTCGCGGCGGGCTGGCCGTTCTTGAACAGGATCATCGTCGGGATGCCGCGGACGCCATATTTGCCCGGCGCGTCGGGGTTTTCGTCGATGTTGAGCTTGGCGATGGTAACTTGCTCGCCGAGTTCGTCGGACAGTTCTTCTAGGCTCGGCCCGATCATCTTGCACGGGCCGCACCATTCGGCCCAGAAATCGACGAGCACGGGGCCGCCCGCCGCGATCACATCGGTGGCGAAGCTGTCGTCGGTGATCTTGAGGGTAGCCATGGGAATCTCCTGAATGTCGTCACTCTAAGTAAGGCCAAGTTCGCCGGACTCAACCGGTTGGTGACGGCAAGAGTTGCTGTGCCGCCTGCAAGCCCGGCTTGTGCGGCGCAAGGTCGGCATCGTTGAGCGCGATGAGGCGCGGACCGGACGTGTAGAGCAACGCCGCGCGCACGGTGCGGTCGGGGAAAACGCCGCGCAGGACCGCAACATAGGCGGCCATCTGGCGCTTGTACGCTTCGGGCACAGCGGTTGCATCGGCAGGTACGCGGCGGCCGGTCTTGAAATCGACGATATCCACGGTGTCCGTGCCGACGATCAACCGGTCGACGGTGCCTGAAATCACCACGCCCGCGACGACACCCGCCACCGGCACTTCCGCCAGGCCGTCGGGGCCGAACAGGTGCGCGCAGGCCGGGTGGTCGAGCACGTCGAGTACCGCGCCGGTGAGGTCGGCGCGGACAGCAGGCTCCGCGACCCCTGCCGACCGTAAGAGCCAGCGGTCGGCAGCGGTGGCGCGTGTTGCGGGCGCGAGTTGTGGCAACCGCTCGAACAAGGCGTGGATCAGGCGGCCGCGCTCGGCAACGGCCTGCATGACGGCGGACGGCGGCGGGTCGGCGACGGTGTCCGGCCCGAGCGACGACGGGCTGAGCGGGCGCGGCGGACGAGCCTCGGGCGGCGCGGGACGGTCGAGCCAGTCGGGGCGGGTGACGATCGGCGATGCCTCATCCACTTTGGCAGGTTTCGTGATGCTGCGACCCGCGACTTCATGCACCCGCGCGCTTCCCCAATCGGGAATTTCGACCTGCGCCGCGCCCATTCGCATCATCGCGCGCTCGATAACGCTATGCCAGCTTGCCTCGGGCACGGTTTTTTGTCGCTGCGAAAGCGATCCGGCGACGACGAGTTGCTCTTCCGCGCGAGTCATGGCGACGTAGAGCAGACGCCAATGTTCGCGCCGGTCCTGTTCCGACAGATGTGTAGCCATTGCTTCGAGCTTGATATCCAGCCGCCGCTCCTTGGCATTGGGCCGGAACAGCGGAACGGGTTCGGTCAGTTCATCGATCAAAAAGCTGAAATCGCGGTCGTTTGCCGCCTCGGGGTCGCCGGTCGCATCGGCGAGGATGACGAGCGGCGCCTGCAATCCCTTTGCCGCGTGGACGGTCATCACGCGGACGGCATCGCCCTGCCCGCCAGCGTCGCGCACGATCTCGCCTTCCCCGCGGTCGAACCAGTCGAGAAAGCCCTGTAAAGTTGCGACGCCTTCGCGCTCGAACTGGAGCGCGGCGTTGAGCAGTTCATCGATCGGGTCGGCGGCTTCGTTGCCGAGACGGCGGAGCAGGTTTTTGCGGGCGGCGATATCGCCGGAGAGCATTGTTTCGAGAAAGATGTAGGGCGAGACATAGTCTGCTATTGTCAATAGCTTACGGGGAATAGCTATGGACTGTTCGGAACTATGGGTGCGAAGGTGCTCCCACAGCGACCCGCTCCGCTTCACATGCGCCGCGTCGTATAGCTGTTCCTGCGTCCAGCCGCAGATCGGCGAGACGAGCAACGACGCGAGAGTCAGGTCGTCGTCGGGCTGTACCGCGAAACGCAGCGCGGCGAGGCAGTCCTTGACCGCCAGCGGCGAGGCGAGCCGCAAGCGGTCCACGCCCGCGACGGGAACGCCCTCTTTTTGCAGGCGTGCCACGAGCAAGGCGGCAAGGTCGCTGCGCTTGCGGACGAGGATCATGACGTCGCCGGCGGTGAGCGGTCCGCCACGCGGTTTACCTTCACCGTTGTTCTTAGTTTCGAGCATCCGCCCTTCGGCGATCCAGTCCTTGACCTGCACGGCGATACGCGAAGCGAGCGTGCGCGTTGCAGTCGGCACCCAGCCCTCTTCGCCGTCTTCCTCTTCGCCCTCGGGTGCACGGACGGGGGGCAACAGGGTGACGCTCCCTGCCCCGCCCTTGGCGCTCTCGTGGCGGTCGAGCGCTTGTTCGCCGAATGCGTCCTCGCCGAGCTCGTCGAGCAGCGCATCGACCACCTCGAGTACCGGCGGCGTCGAACGGAACGAGCGATCAAGCGACAGCCGCGCCAGTTCGCGCCCTGCGGCGGCGGCACGACCCTCGAAATCCTCGCCCGCATCGGCGTAGAAGCGCGGATCGGTGCCCTGAAACCCGAAGATCGCCTGTTTGTAGTCGCCGACGGTGAACAGGGTCCGCAGTACATCGGCCCGCGCGCCCTCGCCTGCCCAGAATTCGCCCGCCAGCGCCTTGACGATCTCCCACTGGCGTTCGTTGGTGTCCTGCGCCTCGTCGACGAGAATATGGTCGGTCGCCTGATCGAGCTTATAGGCGATCCATGCGCCCATTCCGGACTCTTTGAGCAGCGCAACGGCTTTCCCGATCAGATCGTCGAAATCGACCAGCCCCGCCGCCTTCTTCGCATCCGCATAGGCGCGCGCATAACGGCGTGCGGCGTGGAGGCCGTGGGCGATGTCCTGCGCCAGTGCCGCCTTTTGTTGCAACGCCAGCAACGCCCCGTACCACTCACGTATCCGCGCCGCGAGCGGCTCGTAACGCGGGTCGGTGGGCACCTGCCCCTTGCCGGTGCGCGGGTCGCCGTCGGCCTTGTTCCAGACGAGGTGTAGCTTGGCCAGTTCGGCGGCGCGTTGGGCGGGTTCGCCGTGGAACCAGTCGGAGATAATTGTCGCGCGTTTTTCGCCGGTTTTGCCCCAGTCGGCGAGCACCTGGCCAAGGTCGAACAGCGTGTCGCGGTCAAAATTGTCTTCCTCGCACGCCTCGACCACGTCGTTGGGAGAGAAATCGGCGGGAATACCGAGCGCGCGGCGGACGACCGCCTCGATGCCCTCGGGCAGCGACTCCAGCGCCTCGACGTTTTTTGCAGCGCGCAACAGGAAGCTCTGCGTCCCCGCCTCGCCCAATCGTCGCGAGAGCGCGCGCAGAGCTGTGATAAGCCTCACCTCGCCATCGCGTTCCGCTCTCTCAGCCAACTCTCCGAGCACGTTCGAGGCCAGCGCCGCCTGTTCGCGCCCTTCGACGGCGCGAAAGCCGGGCGCGAGACCCGCTTCCAGCGGAAAGCTGCCCAGCAACGTCTGGCAGAACGCGTGTATCGTCATCACGCGCAAGCCACCGCCGCGCGCCTCCAGTACCGACGCGAACAGGGTCCGGGCGCGGGCCACGTCTTCAGGGTCGTCGTTTTCGCCCAGCGCAAACAATTCGTGTTTCAGCGCTTTGTCGTCGAGCCGCGCCCACCACGCGAGGCGGGTGTGGACGCGCTCAGCCATTTCCGCCGCGCCCGCGCGGGTGAAGGTCAGGCACAGGATCGAATCGGGGCGGACACCGGGGCGCAGCAACAGCCGCAGGACGCGCGCGGCGAGCACATAGGTCTTGCCCGTCCCCGCCGACGCCGACAGCCAGACATCGGCATCGGGTGACGACGCAGCCGCCTGCGTGCCACGCAGCTCGGCAAAGGGCTCAGTCTTCGCGGCCATACCACTCGTCCCGCCGCATCAGCTGGTCATAGTCTTCGTAAGGGGCGTATTCGGGGTGCAGCTTCGCCTTGAAAGGCGCTTCGCCTGTCAGCCAGTTTTCGGCTGCCTTGGTAAAAATGGCGATGGCGTGCGCGACGAAATCCTCCTTGGCGATGGGCGCTCGCCCGCCGACGGGCGATGAGGCTTTGCCGAAGCTGTCGCCGTTTTTGGTGAGCGACCAATATTCGAATTCGCTGACCCGTGGTCGCCCGATGTTTGCCGATGTCGGCGTGGCTGGCGAGTCTTCGACCCACATAGGTTCGGGCCGGACTTGGTCTGGCACGGCCCCCTGTCCGCTTGGCTTGAGATCGAACCCGCCCCGTTCCGCAATCGCCGCGAGGAGCCCGAGTTGCATCGAATAGCCTGCCGCCACGGACTTGCCGCTCGGTGCGCTGCCGGTTTTGTAATCGATAACCGCGAGGCTGCCGTCGTCGAGCCGGTCGATGCGGTCGGCGATACCGCTGAGGTCGATGCCTGCGATATTGGCCTTGCCCTTCACCTCCGACACGATCGGCTCGCGGCGCTCCTCGATGCGTTGGGTCGCGATGCGGTCCGCGACCCATTGGCAGGCCTCGACCAGACGCGGCTCCCACAACGTGCGAACGATGGGGTGGACGCCGGGTTCGTTGAGCAGCGCGGCGATGCGGGGAAGCAGCTTGTCGGGGTGGAGCTTGTCCTCGCGCATCCACGCGTCGAGCACGGCATGGACCGCACTGCCCCGCCAGGCCGGTCCGGGGTCGGCGTCGACCGCGTCGAGCGGCGACAGGCGGAGCATGGCTCGGGCGTAAAAGGCGTACGGGTCGGCCTTCAGCCGGTCGACCTCGGTCACGGAAATGCGGCGCGGGCGGTCGGCGACGGGCGGCGACGGCGCGGGCCGGTGCGCGGGTTGCGGCGCGCCGGGGTTGGCGTCGATGGCAGTGGCGAGCGCGGGCAGGCGTTCGTCCTTGTCGAGGCCGCCCGTCATCGCCTCCAGCCGCAACAGGAAGCGCGAGGCAATCGTCGCCGAGCGGGCATCGCGGATGGCGCGGGTCAGCAGGACTTCGCCTGCACCGAGTGCCACTGCCAGATCATGCGCGGCAAGGCCCACGCGGCGTTCGGGATCGGCCAGTTCCAGTTCGCGCCTAACGCGGGGGCTAAGCCACGGGTCGGCGCCGGTCGCGGGGGGCCAACTGCCTTCGTTGAGGCCGCCGAGCACAAGCAAATCGGCCTGTTGCAACCGCGCCTCGATCAGGCCGTAGATGCTGATGCGCGGATGGCCGCCCTGCGGCGGGCGGATGGCTTTTTCGCCGAGCAGTTGGCGGAGAAGCGGGAGCAGGTCGTCGCGAGAGAAATCGGCGGGGCCGAGGTCGTGACGGGCCTCCAGATCGGCGAACAGGTCGGCGGCGCAGCGGCCAGCGGGTCCGGCCCAGACGCCTTCGCCGCCGAGCATTTCTAGCAGGGTGCGGATTGCCGCGAGCAGATCGCCGAACGAGGCGCGCGGGCAAGCAAAGGCAGCTTCGAAATCGGCAAACAGCGGCGCGGTTTCGGTCCACCATATGGTCGCGCGGTCGCGGACGGGGCGTTCGCGGTCGTTGCCCGAACGCAGCCATGCCGCGAGGCCCGCCAGCCCCGGTGCAGGTCGCGGCCCGCGCAGCGCGAGATCGAGGCGGCGGACGCCGTCGAGCCAGGGCAAACGCGCCTCGCCGCTGCGGACCAGCGGGTGTTTGAGAACAGCGAGCAAGGCGGTCGGCGCAAAGCGTTCGACGCCGAGCGCCGCAATGGCCTGAATAAGGACGCCGACCGGCATCGCGGCAAGGGGTTGTCCGGCCGAATCGTCGGCCTCTATCCCCCAGCGCCGGAGATGTGCGCCGACGCGGCCTGCAAGACCCCGGTCCGGGGTGATCAGCGCGGCAGTGCGTTCAGGCGTCTCGAGCGCCTCGCGCAGCGCAATCGCGATACCTTGCGCCTCATCGGCGGGCGCGGCGAAAGTGGCGAGGCGAACGCCCTTGAGGCTGCGCTGCGGCGCGGGGAGGTCGATCCATTTGCTGGTGAAGCGTGCCGGGGCGAACGCATTCGAGACTGCCCTGCCCCGCACCGCTTTGCGCGGTTTGCCGTCACCCCAGCGCCAGCGAACGACCTCGGCGCGGGTGACGCGAATGCGGTCGAGCAGCAGGCGTAAGTGATGCTGGGGATGGGTTTCGATGGCGGCGCGGTTCTCGTCGCCCGCAATCGCATCCCATTCGGCGTCGGGGCTGGCGAGGTCGAGTCCCGGCAACACGACCGATCCGTCCGGTAACCGCGCAACGACCGCGAGCAGATCGGCAATCGCCTTGGCCGCACTTGTCACGCCCGCCGCGATGACGAAATGATCGGGCGGGGTGTCGCGCCATCGGCTGGCGAGGCCGCGCAACAGGCGGTTGCGGCGTTCGGGCAGGTCGATGCGGTCCAGCTTGGCCAGTTCCTCGGGCCAGCGCGTAATGACGGTGGCGAACAGGTCGAGCGATTTCTGCCAGTGCCCGGCGAGGTCCGGCCCAACGCTGAGTTCGCACAAGTCGGCAGGGGTGCGATCCTCGGCAATCAGTTCATCGAGGGTGCTGCCGAGTTCGGTCGCGAGGCGCACCGCCTCTGCCGTGCCGACCCTCTGTCCGATCAGGCTGCGTTCCTGCTGCACCAGTCGCGCAAGGATCATCCGGCGGGTCAGCGGATCGACGGCGGGTGGAACGTCGCTGTCGATGCCGTCAAGCGCCACACCGGGGGCCTCGCCCGCGTCGCCGATGGCGACGATGCGCGGCAGCAAGAGGCCGCTTTCGGCGCGGCGCACGAACGCATCGGTGACGGCCCGGATCGCGCGGTTGTTGGGCAGCAGAATCATGCCGCGCGCCAGCGCCATGCGGTCCTTGCCGTGCTGGGCGAGAATGCCCGTCACCAACGCGTCAGCGAACGACCGGTAGACGGGGATGGAGAAAACCTTGGGGCCGCGCGCCTCAGGCATCGGCCAACATGGCTTCGGTCTTGGCGATGGCGGGCGGGCTGCCGACGTCGAACCACAGCCCCTGATGTACGACGCCGTAACAGCGCCCCGCCGCGATCGCGCGATCCCAGAATACGTTCGTCGAAAAGGCGTCGGCGGGCGGGTCGGCGATCAGGCGTTGCGACAGCATTTGCACGCCGGTCCACACGAACGGGGCGATGCGACCGACCTTGCGCCGCGAGATCAGTCCGCCTGCGTCCATATGAAAATCGCCCTTTCCGCCATGGCAATTGGCGCGCGCGAGCGGGACGAGCAGTAGCAGCGCGTCCATTGTCGCGTCGTTCCAGCGCTGGGCGAGCAGGTCGAAAGTATCGATCGGGCCGTCGACCCAGAAATTGTCGCTGTTGACCTGAATGAACGGGTCGGCGTCGATCAGCGGCAGCGCCTTGATCAGGCCGCCGCCGGTTTCGAGCAGCTTGGCGCGCTCGTCGGAAATCGCGATATCGAGTCCGTGGTTGTGGCGCTTGAGGTGCGCTTCGAGCGCGTCGGCCAGATAATGGACATTGACCACGGCGCGCTCGACACCGGCTGCGGCGAGCCGGGCAAGGACATGGTCGATCAGTGCACCGCCCGCGACCTCGACCAGCGGCTTGGGACGTGTCGCCGTGAGCGGACGCATCCGTTTGCCGAGACCCGCCGCCATGACCATTGCGGTTTTGGGGACGGGCGCGCCGGTCATGCGGGGTCTTTCAGATAGCCGCCGCGCTTGTCCGCCGGAATATTGGCGTCGAACCACGCGGCTACTTCGGCAAGTGCCGGATGCGCGAGGTCGCGCTCGAGATAGCCCCAGACGCGCGGCAGGAAATCGAGGTAGCGCGGCTTGCCGTCGCGCTGCCACAGACGAGTGAAGATGCCGATAATCTTGGCGTTCCGCTGCGCGCCGAGAATGGCGTAGCTGTCGAGAAACGCGGTGCCGGGTTGCGCGAGCCGCTGATATTCGACCAGCATCTGCGTTTCGATGTCCTCGGGAACGTCGCGGCGCGCGTCCTGAAGCATCGAGACAAGATCATAGGCAGGGTGGCCCACCAGCGCGTCCTGAAAATCGAGCAGGCCGAGGCGGGCATGCCCCTCAAGTCCGTCGCGCAGCATGATGTTTTCGGCGTGGTAATCGCGCAGCACCGTCACCGATGGTACGTCGTCAATGCGGTCGAACACGGTGTCCCACGCGACGTGATAGCCGTCGGCATCCACCGTGAGGCCCACGGCGGGGCAATGCCATTCTGTCAGCAATCCCGCCTCGCGGTGCATTTCCTTGCGCGAATAGGGTGGTACATTTGCAGGCGGATGACGGTGGAGTTCGGCGAGGAGTGCAACCGTGGCCGTATAGGTCGCGGCCTCGTCGACATCGCCCGCATCGACCATCTCGCGCATCCGGGCGTCGCCGAAATCCTCCAGCAGCACAAGGCCGTGGTCGAGATCTTCGGCCAGGATCGCGGGAGCGGCGAACCCCAGCGCGCACAAATGCCGCGCGATGCCGATGAACGGGCGCGGATCTTCGTGCGGAGGCGGCGCGTCCATCAGGACGGCACGGCGCGATGGCTCGATCACGCGGAAATAGCGGCGGAACGAGGCATCGCCCGCCAGCGGCTCGATACGGGCGTTGCCCCAGCCTGCGCGGGTCAGGAAATCGGGTGCCGCAGCGGGCGGAATCATCTCGGCGGCCATCGGCCTCCCCAAGCGGGCGGCACTTGTGCTGTCAAGGCACGGCTACCGTCTTTGTGCGCGGCGAGCGTCAGGGCGAGGACATCGGGCCAGAGGCGCGCCCCCATCCGCTCGGGCCATTCGATCACGAGGGCGCCGTCGTAGCGCGCCTCATCGAGCCCGAGTTCGTCGAGCGCGTCAGGGCTGTCGAGGCGGTAGAGATCGACGTGGAGCAGCGGCAGCCGCACCGCGGGCGGATCATAGGGAATAACCAGCGGATAGCTCGGGCTGGGAACATCGCCGTGATGGCCGAGCCCCGCCAGGATGCCGCGCGCGAAGACCGTCTTGCCTGCGCCGAGCGGCCCGCTCAGCGTCATGACGTCACCCGTGCCGAGCATCGCGCCGAGCCGAGCCCCGAACGCCAGCGTCTCATCCGGCGATCCCAGCCGGATCATCGCGCCAGGCTCATCGGGGAAGGTCGATCCGCACCAGCGTCCCCTGCCCCGCTTCGGCCATCACCGACAGCGCGCCGCCGTGCGCCTTGATCGTATCGCGCGGCGCGGCGAGCGCGGGGGTGTCGCCGTCGTCGGTGCCGGGGCCGTTGTCCGATACCACGATCAGCGCGCCCTCGGTCGTGCCGCTGGCGTGGAGCAGGACGCGGCCCTTGGGGGGAGTCGCGTCGACGGCATGGAGCAAGAGTTTCTCGACCGCCTCGCACAGCCGCCGCGCATCGCCCTCGACCCGCCCGACCGAGACATGCAGGTCGGTCGCGAAATCGATACCCTTGGCCAGCGCGACATCCTCCGACGCGGCGACCGCACGGTCGAGCATCTGGAGCAGATCGACCGTCTCGCGGTCCACCGCCGCCAGCCCCGCGTCGCTTTGCGTCAGTTGCAGCGTGTCGTCGACCAGCGAGCCGAGCTTGCCGACCGATTCAAGGATCGCCTCGACATATTGCTTCGCCTCGGCGGTGAGGTCGCCGGCATAGCCCTTGTCGAGCATCTCCGCGAAGCCGCCGATCGAGGTCAGCGGCGTCCGCAATTCGTAACTCATATTTGCGACGAACGCTGTCTTGACCTTGTCCGCCGCTTCATAGGCCTCGGCGCGGTCGCGCAGGACACGCTCGACCCGCCGGCTGTCGGTCACGTCGAGCATCGTGAACAGCGCATTGCCGTCGGGCAACGGCACGGCGGCGAATTCGAAATGCCGCCCGTCTTTCATCGCGACGCGTCCGCCCTGCGACTTGCGCTCGATGGTCGCGGCACGGACGAGGTCGCGGATCAGCGCCGCGCGCGACGGGGTCGTCAGCGTGCCCGCCGCCGCCTCGACCAGCGCATCGACGCGCGGGTGCGCCGACAGCATTGCCTCGTCGAAACCCCACACGTCGCGGAAACGGTTGTTCCACGAGGTCAGCCGCCCGTCGGCCCCGAACACGCCGACCGCCTCGAACAGATTGTCGAACGTCGCCGTGCGGACGCGTAGCAACGTGTCGCGCGCGCTGGCGAGCTGCAGTTGCTCGGTGCGGTCCTCGAACACCACGATCAAGCCGCCGTCGGGGACCGGTTGCGCGACGACGCGCAAGTGTGTGCCGTCGGGCAGCAGCCAGCTTTCCTCCGCCCCCGCATCGGTGGTGAACCACGCCGCGCGTTCGGCGCGCCACGCCGGGAAATCACGGGCTTCGGGTGCGCGGCCGGCCTCGCGCATCCGGTCGAGCACGCGGTCGAATTCTGGCCGGTCGGACAGCCATTCGGGCTTCATCGCAAAGATCGACTGGAACGGCGTGTTGCTGAAGGTGAGCGACCGGTCGGCGGCGAATTGTGCGACGCCCGCAGACAACCGGTCGAGCGTGTCGCGCTGCGCCTCGGCAAAGCGACGGAGTTCGGCGCGCGAGCGGTCGAGCTCGTCATTGTCGAGCGCATAACCCGCCACGCCCGACGCCCCGAGCGGCACATCCACGACGCGCATCGAGCGCCGCTTGCCGCCGATGGTCGCAGGGACGTCGCGGCTGGTCGCCGCGCCCGCCACCCGCGCCGCGTCGGCAGCGGCAATCGGCGTCAGGCCGCCGACCGCCTCGACGAGTTCGAGTCCCCGGGCCACTGCATCCTCGGCGCTCGCGGCATCGACCGCCTCGACATAGGCGCGGTTGACGAGAGTCAGCCGCAAGTCGGGGCCACGATGCCACATCGGCACCGGCGCGGCCTCGATCAGTTGTGACAATGCCGCGAAAGCGCGCTCGAGCCGGGCGACCTCGTCGGCGAGTTCGCCGATTTCGGTCTGGCTCTCGGTAGCATCGAAAACCCAGAAGATGACGCTGCCCGATGCGCCGAGTGCCGCCGGGGCCGGGCCGCCGCGCATCAGCAACGTCCGCCCCGATCCGCTGGCGCGCACCGCCCGCACGAAACGCGCGCCGGTGCGTTGTGCGGCGGCGACATCGCGCGACAACTCGTTCGCATCGCTTTCAGTAAGTCCGGCGGCGGGCGTGTGGAAATCGATCACGAACCCCGGCGTACGCGGCAGGCCTAGCCATTGACCGAGCCGCTCTGGTGCCTCGATCCGCCCGTCCGCCCGGACGACGACAGGCAGCGCAGGCGTGGTATCGAGCAATGCCGCCAGCCGGTCCGCCTGTGACGTGGCAAACGCCGCGCGCCGTCGCAGCTGTAAGCCGGTGATAATCGCCCAGGTGGCCGCGCCGAGCCATAGCGCCATGACGATGCCGATCAGCACGGCCATATTGGTCGTCAGCGTCAGCATGTCGAAATCGGGGCGCGAAATGGCATTATGCGGCGGGCATTACCGCATCGGGCAAAGATGTCGAATGGGCTATGCCCGCCGATTGCCCCTTTTTCGCACCGGGTCAGATCAACCGCAAATTCGCGAGTTTCGCCACGGCTTGCGCGCGGTTGACGGCGTGCAGCTTGCGGCGGGCGTTGTCGACGTGGAAGCGGGCAGTCGATTCCGAAACCGACAAGATGACCGAAATCTCCCAATCGGTCTTGCCGTCGGCGACGAGCGCGATGCAGTCGCGTTCGCGCGGGGTCAACGGCGTTTCGCGGGGGCGTGCAGGCTGTCGAAAGGCCATCAACCGCTCGGTAAGCATCAGGCCCGCCAGCTGGATCTCCATCGCCTCCCGTGGGTCGAAATCCGCATGGTCGAAGCCGAGATGGAGCGAGGCGATCGCACCGTTGGCACCATAAGAGGTCGCGCAAAGCGCTTCGGAAATTCCGGCCTCGCCAAGCGCATCCCAATATGTGCGGTAGGCCGGGTCCTCATGCGGTGCAAAGTCGCTGAAGCGGTAGCGGGTATGGCCTTCGCGGATCGCGGCAATGAGCGGATTCTGGTCGAAACAGATATAGTTGTAAGCCGCGCTTCCCGGCCAGGCATCCGGCGCGACGCGGGTGATGACACCCCCGGCCGCGAAATGCGTTTCGGGCGTAAGTACCGAAGAGGGCCGATAGTAATGCCGCGTCTGGAGATAGCTCGCGCCCAGCGGCTTGAATGCGTCGAACAGGGCATCGCTCGCCGCCTTTGGCGTCGCCGCAGACAGGGCCTTTTCGGCGTGGGACATGATGCGTGCAAGCATCGGCAGTCTCCAGCAAGCTCGGCGATCATGCACGGATTTCACGTTTATTCAAGATTCGAAATCGTTCTGTTCCAGGATAGTCAACCTGTCGGATCCGGGAGGTGTCGCCCTCTCGCTCGTCGCGCCAGACTGTCGGCTTGACGCTGAGACTACGCACCGGCGCAGGGGATTCACATATTTGACAGGGAGATACCTGATGCAAATCGTATATGATTCTCACATCCGAGTGCCCGTCACCTGCCTTTCGGTGCGCCACGTGTTGATGCTGACCGTCGGCGGCGCGGCACTCGCCTTTGCCACGCCCGCGCTGGCGGGACCGACACCTGGATGCGTCAACGGCCCGGCTGCAGCTTCGACAGAATGCGGCACCGGATCGACCACGGGTCCGGGCACCAACGACACGGCAGTAGGTGCGGGTGCCGCCTCGGCTGGCGGTTTCGGTACTGCGGTTGGTTCGGCTGCGGTATCGTCGGGACTTGCGAGCACGGCGGTTGGGGCGTTCTCGACGGCATCGGACACATTCACTTCGGCATTCGGCGAACTTGCCATTGCCAGCGGCGCAAACAGCAGCGCGATCGGGTCGAACTCGACCGCTACAGGTGCAGGCGCCCAAGCGTTCGGCGTCCTCGCCTTTGCCAGCGGCACGAACAGCACCGCGACCGGTCTGGGTGCGAGCGCCACCGGAAATAATGGCACGGCGACGGGGACCAACGCGCGTGCTTCCGCTCTTAACTCCACGGCCAACGGGAACGACGCGCAAGCCACGGGCGTGGGCACTATCGCGATCGGCTTCAGTTCACGTTCCTCGACCCTTAACTCGGTCGCCATCGGGACGAGCGCCACGACGGCGACAGCCAATGCCGCCTCGCTGGGGACGGCAGTTGCAGTCGGCAATCTTGCCCGCGCAACCGATGAGGACGCCGTGGCGATCGGCGATCAGGCAAATGCCTCAGGCTTCCATTCGACCGCAGTCGGCGGCGAGTCGGTCGCCTCCGGGCGGGGCGCGCAGGCGTTCGGCTGGCAGGCACGCGCGACCGGCAACGTGAGCCTCGCAGCAGGGCATCAGGCCGTCGCCGGGGGGGCGAATGCCACTGCCGTCGGCAAGAACGCCAATGCTGCGTTCGACGGCTCGACCGCGCTCGGCTTTGGGGCGACGACCACGCGCGCCAACCAGGTTGTCCTCGGCAGCGCGGGCAGTTCGGTGACGATCGGCGATATCGCCGCCAGCACGGCGGCGCAGGTGGGTGTAACCGACGTCATGACGGTCGACAGCACTGGAACAGTTGGGCGCGATGCAACCATTCGTCCGGCGATTGCGGCGATTCAGGCGGTCAACACCGCGCAGGACACCAGACTGACGGCAGTTGAAGGCGTGAACGCTACGCAAAACACTGCGATAGCGGCGCTCCAGACCCTGACCACAACGCAAACCGGCCAGATTACGTCGCTGCAGACCCTTACCTCGACGCATACCAGCCAGATCGCAACGCTTCAGACCCAAACCGAAGCCAACCGCGTCGGCGTGCAAAAGGCGTATGAAGGCGTCGCGATGGCGCTGGCGATGCAGTCGCCCTCGCTGCCCGAAGGGACCAAGTTCGCGTTGTCGGGCGGGATCGGTTATTATAAGGACCGGACGGCCGCGACGACCGCGATCACCGCGCGGGTGGGCGCCAACGCCTCGGTCTCGGCGGGCATCGGCGTCGGCTTCAACAGCGGCGAAGTCGGCGCACGCGGCGGGTTCCAGATCGCGTGGTAAGCCGCGCCGCACGCCTGTTCGGGGCTGCGGCGTTGATGATTGCGGCCATACCGGTGCAGGCCCAACAGCCTGCACCGGCGACCCCGCCGCCCGCGTCCCCGCCCGCAATCTCGGCTGTACCGATCCCCGGCGAACTCGAAATCGTCAAGCTGGTGTGGACGACGATGGCGGCGGTCGATCACGCCAACCAATCGGGCAATTATTCGGTGCTGCGCGATCTGGCCTCGCCGAGTTTCCAGATCGCCAACGATCCGGCCAAGTTGACCCAGATTTTCGCGAGCCTGCGCGCGAGCGGTACGGATTTATCGAACACGCTGCTGCTTGCCCCGACGTACCGTAGTGTGCCGAAACTGGTGCAGCCCGGGGTGTTGTATGTGCAGGGATATTTCGGCCTGCGCCCCACCGCGATTACTTTCGAGCTCTATTATCAATGGGTGCAGGGCAAATGGCGGTTGCTGGGCGTGTCGATCGTGCCGAGCACGATGGGCAACGAACAGCCTGTAGCGGGAGTGCGGAAGTAGCCGCGAGCGGCCCCGCTCCAGTGGAGCGGGGCGCGCCTTAGCTCAGTAGCGGTAATGGTCCGGCTTGAACGGCCCGCTCGTGTTCACGCCGATATAGCCGGCCTGCTTCTCGCTGAGCTTGGTCAGCTTCACGCCGAGCTTTTCGAGGTGGAGCATCGCGACCTTTTCGTCGAGGTGCTTGGGCAAGACATAGACCTGGTTCTGGTAATTCTCGCTCTTGGTCCACAGCTCGATCTGCGCCAGCACCTGATTGGTGAAGCTGGCCGACATCACGAACGAGGGATGGCCGGTCGCGCAGCCGAGGTTCACCAGGCGACCCTTGGCGAGCACGATGATCTGCTTGCCGTCGGGAAACTCGACCAGGTCGGTGCCGGGCTTCACTTCGGTCCACTTGTAGTTGCTGAGCGCCGCAATCTGGATCTCGCTGTCGAAGTGGCCGATGTTGCAGACGATGGCGTTGGGACGCATCGCCTTCATGTGATCGGCCGTGATGACGTCGGCGTTGCCGGTCGCGGTGCAGAAGATGTCGGCGCGGGTCACGGCCTCTTCCATCGTCACGACTTCGAAGCCCTCCATCGCTGCCTGCAGCGCGCAGATCGGATCGACTTCAGTGACCATCACACGCGCGCCGCCGTTGCGGAGCGACTGGGCCGACCCCTTGCCGACATCGCCGAAGCCCGCGACGCAGGCGACCTTGCCGGCCAACATCACGTCGGTGGCACGACGGATGGCGTCGACCAGCGACTCTTTGCAGCCGTACAGGTTGTCGAACTTCGACTTGGTGACGCTGTCGTTGACGTTGATGGCGGGGAACGGCAGCTCGCCCTTCTTGGCGATTTCGTACAGGCGGTGGACGCCGGTGGTCGTTTCCTCCGACACGCCCTTCAGGTTCTTGACGGTTTCGGTCAGATAACCGGGGTATTTCGCGATGAACGCCTTGAGCGCACGCTGGAACTCGACTTCTTCTTCGTTCTCAGGCTCGCCGAGCGTGGCACCGGCCTCGAGCTTGGCACCCCAGAGCGCGAACATCGTGGCGTCACCGCCGTCGTCGAGGATGATATTGGCCGTGGTGCCGTCGGTGTCGGCGCCCCAGTTGAAAATATCGCCGACATAGTTCCAGTAATCGGCCAGGCTCTCGCCCTTCACCGCGAACACCGGGACGCCCGAGGCGGCGATGGCGGCAGCGGCATGGTCCTGCGTCGAGAAGATGTTGCACGTCGCCCAGCGGACGTCGGCACCGAGCGCAGTCAGCGTTTCGATTAGCACGGCAGTCTGGATCGTCATGTGCAGCGACCCGACAATGCGCGCGCCTTTCAGCGGCTGCGACACGCCAAATTCGTCGCGCAGCGCCATGAGGCCGGGCATTTCGGTTTCGGCGATCAGGATTTCGCGACGGCCGAAATCGGCAAGGTCGATGTCGGCAACGACATAATCGGTGCGGTCGAGAACAGTGGCCACGGCGGCAAACTCCGGTTTCAGGATTGGTTGCCGTGGCCCCTAGCTCGACGCCGGTGTTTCGTCAAATCGAATATAAAGACTTCTTTATATGTGACCTATCGGAGCGCTGCGATCTGGAGCGGCAGCGCCGGACAGGCCCCCTCGGGCAGGTCGGGCCGGACAGCAGCACGCTCTGCCAACGCGGTCAGTGCCGCCAGCGTCGGCGGCTCGTTCATTGCGGCCTCGGCAATCGACTGGAGCGAGTCGCAGCTAAGATCTTCGGCCCCCGCGCCGTAGCGATTGGCGACGCGGGTGATGTAGCGATCGAGGGCGTTCGCACCGCCGATTGCGGGCACGAAATGCCCCTTCAACCGCATATTCGCTTCGGTCAGCGCGGCCCGGTGGCGCACGACCATGGCGTTATACGTCGTGAGCAGCGCCGCGCTCTGGAACCGGCAGCGCAGGCCCGACACCATCAGCATCGTGTCGAAATCGCGGACCTTGGCGGCGGCCACTTCGCTTTGCGTCCAGCAGGCCGCGTTTACCGGTGTCGACACGAGCGCGAGCACCGCCCCCGCGACTGTCATCGCCTTTTTCATTTTCATTTCCCCTTTGCCCCTGTGGCGGAAGGGAGGGTCTCAACAGTCGGTTGCGCGTTCCTTGATCGTTACGGTTAATGACCTTGCATTCGATGTGGCGGCGGGCGATGCGGGCTGCCGCAATTCAGCTGAAGGAGCCTGACATGACCATCGCCGTTGGAGACAAAATCCCTGCCGCTACCCTGACCAAGGTCACCGCCGCCGGTCCCGAAGCCGTCTCGACCGCCGATTACTTCGCGGGCCGCAAGATCGCGCTGTTCTCGGTGCCGGGTGCCTATACGCCGACGTGTTCGGCCAAGCACCTGCCCGGTTTCGTCGAACAGGCCGACGCGCTGAAGGCCAAGGGTATCGACGAGATCGCCTGCACCGCCGTCAACGACGCGTTCGTGATGGGTGCCTGGGGCAAGGCCAACGGGGCCGACGCTGTGACCATGCTGGCCGACGGCAATGCGGAGTTCGTGACGGCGCTGGGCTTGACCATGGACGGCAGCAAGTTCGGCATGGGCACGCGCGGCCAGCGCTTCGCGATGGTCGTCAACGACGGCACGGTCGAGGCGCTTCATGTCGAGGCGGGCGGCGAATTCCGCGTGTCGAGCGCGGAGTATATGCTCGAACACATGTGAGGCGCGCCACCCCCTCCCGGTGTGGGAGGGGGTGCGACTTGCCCCCGTAACGACGGGCGTTTACATGCCTGCAATGACAGAACCGAAAACCGCACCGCAATCCGCACGCGAAATCGTCGCGCAACTCGACACCCTCTTCACCGCTGCGACCGCGCGGCTTCGTGCCGCGATCGAGGCCTATGTCGCGCATGGCACCCGCCCCGATCCCTCGGCACGTAGCGACGGCAGCTTCGCCTATCCGGAAATCCGCGTCACCTATGGCGGCGAAGACGAGAAGCGTCAGGTGCCGATGCGCTCGTTCGGGCGGCTGACCCAGCCCGGGCATTACGCGATTAGCGTGACCCGCCCTGCCCTGTTCGCGGATTATCTGACCGAACAGCTCGACCTGCTGATGATGGACTATGACGTCACGGTCGAAGTCGGGGCATCGGACCAGGAGATTCCCTTCCCCTATGTGCTCGATGCCGAGATGGAGCTGGGCGACATCACGCCGACCGAGCTCGCGCGGTGGTTTCCCGCGACCGAACTGGCGCATATCGGCGACGAAATCGCCGATGGCGTTTTCGACATGGGTGCGGAGGGTGCACGACCGCTCGCGCTGTTCGACGGGCTTCGCACCGATTTTTCGCTGGCGCGGCTGCGGCACTATACCGGCACGCCCGTCGAGGACGTCCAGCGCTATGTGCTGTTCACCAATTACCACCGTTATGTCGATGAATTCGCGCGCTGGGCCCTGAGCCAGCTGGGCGGGGACTCACCTTATACCCATTTGTCGGGCGCGGGCGGGATCAAGGTGACGCGCGACACACATGATGCCGAAAGCGTCATTGCGGGCGATGCGTGGCGGCGGCACCAGATGCCGGCGTGGCATTTGTGCGCACCCGACCGCAGCGGTATCACTCTGGTGAACATCGGCGTCGGGCCGAGCAATGCCAAGACGATTACCGACCATCTGGCGGTCGTGCGGCCTGAAGCCTGGCTGATGATCGGGCATTGCGGCGGCCTTCGCCCGTCGCAGCGCATCGGCGACTATGTGCTGGCCCATGCGTATCTGCGCGACGACCATGTCCTCGACGACGTCCTGCCGCCCGAAATTCCGGTTCCCGCGATTGCCGAGGTCCAGCAGGCGCTGGCGCGCGCGGCGGAGACAGTGTCGGGTGAGACCGGCGATGTGCTCAAACGGCGGCTTCGTACCGGAACGATCGTCACCACCGACGACCGCAACTGGGAATTGATGTTCTCGAAATCCGCGCTGCGCTTTTCACAGAGCCGCGCGGTCGGGATCGACATGGAATCGGCGACGATTGCCGCGCAAGGGTACCGGTTCCGTGTTCCCTATGGCACCTTGCTGTGTGTGTCGGACAAGCCGCTGCACGGCGAACTCAAGCTGCCGGGACAGGCGAACAAATTCTACGAACGCGCAATTGCCGAGCATATGAAGATCGGCATCGAGGCGTGCAACGAGCTCCGCCGCGAGGGCGGCAAGCTGCACAGCCGCAAGCTGCGCGCCTTCAACGAGCCGCCGTTCCGGTAGAACTCAGGCCGCCTCGGTGTAACGCTGGGCGCTGTTCCACAGCTTGGCCGCCTTGAACGAAGGCACGTTCATCTGCACGCCCTTCACTCGCTGCCCCGATAGACCGATGTTCTGGCCCGCAACATCGGGCAGGCCGGCGAGGGCCAGCAGATACTGCGAGACGCGGTGCCGCGTGCACAGCCCGCCATTGCCGTCGCTGACCAGCCGTTCGTCGAATTCGACGCCCTGCTGGTGCCCTTCGGAGCGGCGCACCGTCGCGATTGCCAGCTGGCCCTCGCCGAGGTCGATAACGAAGCGCGTGCCGACCGGAACATCGACCAATCCTTCCATCAGCGCACCGGAAACCGAGATATTGCGGATGACGATCTGGTAGCAGTGATCCTCGTGCACGGCCGTCGCCTTGCGATAGACCGACTGGCGGTCGTCGCGCTGGCGGGCGGGACCGACGGGTTCGATGACCCAGTCCCCGGCCTCCAGCATGCGGCGCACATCCTCGTCGGGCACGGCCTTGCTGTAGATAAAGCCCTGGATGTGACTGACATTGAGTTTGCGCATCAGCGCGAGCTGGTCGAGCGATTCGATACCTTCGGCCGTGGTGTCCATGTCGAGCGCCTCGGCCAGCGCCACAATGGCCGCGATGATCGCATCGTTGCGCGATCCGGGTTCGGTGGCGCCGCGTACGAAACTCTGGTCGATCTTGATCTTGTCGAACGGTGCTGTCCGCAGATAGCCGAGCGAGGAATAGCCGGTCCCGAAGTCGTCGAGCGCAAGGCGAACACCGACCTGTTTGAGCGCGCCGAACATGTCGTCGGTTTCGTCCGAATTGCTGAGGAAAACGCCCTCGGTGATTTCCAGTTCGAGGCGGCTCGCGGGAAGCCCCGAGGAGACAAGCGCCTGCTTCACGATGCCGGGCAATGCCTCGTTGGCGAACTGGATCGGCGAGACATTGACCGCGACACGCAGCTTGCCTGGCCATCTCGCCGCATCCTCGCAGGCCCGGCGCAGCGCAAATTCGCCGAGTTGTTCGATCAGATTGGCTTCTTCGGCAATCGGGATGAACAGCGCCGGCGATATCCAGCCGCGTTCAGGGTGGTTCCAGCGGATCAGCGCCTCGACCCCGGTCACACAATTGGTTTTGGCGCAGACGACCGGCTGGTAGTGCATGGCCATCTCGCCCTTGGTAACGGCGTCGCGCAAGTCCTCTTCCAGCACCCGCTTGTCTTCTGCGGAACGCAGGAAATCGCTGCTGAAGAAGCGGAACCGGCCGCGACCGCTGCCCTTGGCGGCATAGAGCGCCAGATCGGCGTTGCGGACGATTTCTTCGCTGGTCGATCCGTCATAGGGACTGACCGCGATTCCGACGGACGCGCCGATGACGCAGCGCGATCCCTCGACCGAATAGGGTTGCGACAGGCTGGAGATGATGTGTGCGGCCAGATCGCCGATCGCCCCGCGGTCCTCGCTGTCGGGCAGGATGATCTGGAATTCGTCGCCACCGAGGCGGCACACTTTTTCCTTGTCGCCGATGATCTTGAGCAACCGTTCGGCCACCTGTTTGAGCAGTGCGTCGCCTGCAGGATGGCCAAGCGTGTCATTGACCTGTTTGAAACGGTCCAGATCGATCAGCATGATCGAGCAGGAGCGGTTCTGGTGCGCGAATGCCTGGAGCGTGGATTCGAGAACCTGCCCCATATGGCGGCGGTTGGTCAGTCCGGTCAGCGCATCGTACATCGCCATCTGCGATGCCTGTTCAGTGGATCGGCGCTGTTCGGTGACATCGGTCCCGCTACCGCGAAAGCCGCAAAATTCCCCGCTTTTGTCGAACTGGGGGGAACCGGAGACTTCCCACCAGCGTTCTTCGTCCGCGTTCGCGGCGACCACGGCGAGCTTGCCGATCTTCGATCGCTTCGACAGGGCAAAGGCCAGAGTCCGGCGGTTGCCCGCGCTATCCTCTCCGTGCGAAAAGAGGTTCGAGAAGGACGTGCCGATCAACGACTCCGCTTCCGGCGACAGGACTTTCGAGATGCTTTCGGTCAAATAGGTAAGTTCGCCCGCAGCGTTCGTCGCCCAGAACCACCCCTGTCCCGATTCCTCGTGGTTCTTCAGGATGAGCAGGGCCTCGCTGTTGTTGTCGAGCACCACATGGGGTTGTGCGACAGCCTTGCGCCGTTCGAAACGGCTGCCGAGCGTGGCCAGCAAACGGCGCGCGGGGCCGTTGTCGCCAGCCTCGTCGCTCGCCGCACGCTCTTCTGCGCCAGACATGCCCATGAAATCCCGCTCGCCTTGGTCCCGTTCAACAGGGAGGCGTTACACAAGACACATTTCGGATACGTAAATAACCACCTGCCCGCTCTTAGCGGAAAAGGTCAGGCGGCCTCGTCTGCCGCTTCCTGCTTTTTGGCGTAGACGCGCACCGGCTCCTTGGTGCCCGCGACGACATCCTTGTCGATCATCACCTCGTCGACACCGTCCATGCTGGGCAGGTCGAACATCGTATCGAGCAAGATACCCTCAAGGATCGAGCGAAGGCCCCGCGCGCCGGTGCGACGCTCGGCGGCCTTTTTGGCGATGGCCATCAGGGCTTCATCGTTGAAACCCAGCTCGACGTCTTCCATGTCGAACAGCTTGCGATACTGCTTGACCAGCGCATTCTTCGGCTCGGTGAGGATCTTGACCAGCGCAGTCGTGTCCAAATCCTCGAGGGTCGCGATGACCGGCAGCCGACCGACAAATTCGGGGATCAGCCCGAACTTCAACAAATCCTCGGGCTCGCATTTTTGCAGGATCTCGCCCGTGCGCCGCTCGTCGGGCGCGGCGACGTGCGCACCGAAGCCGATGCTCTTGCCCTGCAAGCGGTCGCCGATGATCTTTTCGAGGCCCGAGAACGCGCCGCCGCAGATGAACAGGATGTTCGTCGTGTCGACCTGCAGGAACTCCTGCTGGGGGTGCTTGCGGCCGCCCTGCGGAGGAACGCTGGCAACCGTGCCTTCCATCATCTTGAGCAGCGCCTGCTGCACGCCCTCGCCCGACACGTCGCGGGTGATCGAGGGGTTCTCTGCCTTGCGGCTGATTTTGTCTATTTCGTCGATGTAGACGATGCCGCGCTGGGCACGCTCGACGTTGTAGTCGGACGCCTGCAACAGCTTCAGGATGATATTTTCAACATCCTCACCCACATAGCCGGCTTCGGTGAGCGTCGTTGCGTCAGCCATTGTGAATGGCACGTCGAGGATACGGGCGAGTGTCTGCGCAAGCAGGGTCTTGCCGCAGCCGGTGGGCCCGACGAGCAGGATGTTCGATTTGGCGAGCTCGACATCGGCACCTTTTGCGCCATGATTCAAACGTTTATAGTGATTATGCACCGCGACCGAGAGGACGCGCTTCGCCTTTTTCTGGCCGATGACATAATCGTCGAGAACGTCGCAGATTTCCTGCGGTGTCGGCACGCCGCCGTCCTTCTTGGCGACCAGCGCCGACTTCGTCTCCTCGCGGATGATGTCGTTGCACAGGTCGACGCACTCGTCGCAGATGAACACCGTCGGCCCGGCAATGAGCTTTCGCACCTCGTGCTGCGACTTGCCGCAGAAGGAGCAATAGAGCGTGCTCTTCGAGTCGCTGCCGCTGAGTTTCGTCATCAAATCTAATCCTGCTGCCGCGCGTCGCGCGCGGCTTTGGTCACATTACCGTCAAGAAACTAACGGGCAATGCCGAATATCGCGTTACGCCTCCTCGACCGGGGCCGGACGCTTGTCCATCACCTCGTCGATCAGGCCGAAAGCCTTGGCTTCGTCGGCTTCGAGGAAATTGTCGCGGTCCATCGCCCGCTCGATCTCTTCGACGGTCTTGCCGGTGTATTTGGCATAGAGCGTGTTGAGCCGGTGGCGCATCCGCAAAATCTCTTTCGCCTGGATTTCGATGTCCGAGGCCATGCCCTGCGCGCCGCCCGAGGGCTGGTGGATCATGATGCGGCTGTTCGTCAGCGCCACGCGCTTGCCCGGCTGTCCGGCGGCAAGGAGGAACGACCCCATCGACGCGGCCTGACCGATGCACACGGTTCCGACTTCGGGGCGGATGTAGTTCATCGTATCATGGATCGCGAGACCCGCCGTCACGACGCCGCCCGGCGAGTTGATGTACATGTAGATGTCCTTCTTCGGATTTTCCGATTCGAGGAACAGCAGCTGGGCGGTGATGACCGAGGCCATATGGTCCTCGACCCCGCCGGTGATGAAGATGATGCGTTCGCGCAGCAGGCGCGAATAAATGTCGAAGCTGCGTTCGCCGCGCGTCGACTGTTCGATAACGATGGGGACGAGGCCGCCGATGATGTCGGCGTGGTCGGGCGTGCTCATGCGAATATTTGTCCTTGATCCTTTTGCCGCGCCCTATTTCGGCGGTCATGCCAGCCGGTTCAAGTGGGGATTAGATTTGGCTGCTTTACCGAGGCACCTAAACCAAATCGAGCATCCGCGCTTTGATCGAGGCGTCGGTACGGTTGGCGGCACCCAGGTGCACCAGCAACTGGCTCAGGTGCGTCTTGACCGTAGAGGGCGCGAGGTCGAGCGCGCGGGCGATTTCCTTGTTCGATTGGCCCTGTGCCATCAGCCGCAGTACCTGCATCTGCCGGTCGGTCAGCCGTTCGGCGAGACGGGCGACATCGTCGCGGATCGCGGTGACCGAACCATCGTCGATGCGTGCCGAGGCGATCTCGGCAAGGCGCGGCGGCAGGTAGCGCCCTCCGGCGAGGATCAGGCGCATCGCGGCGTCGATGATCGAGCCGCTCGCGGTCTTGGGCGCGAACCCGGCGACGCCGCGGTCGAGCAGGTCGAGCAGCAGCGCGTCGTCCTCGGTCCCCGTCACGACCAGCAGCTTCGCATCCGGCGCGGCGCGGATGACACCGTCGATGCCCGCCAGCGGCCCGCTGCCCGGCATGATGAGGTCGCACAGGATCAGGTCGTATCGCGTCGCCGCTGCCATCGCCCACGCACTCGGGAAATCTCCCGCGACATCGACGGTCGCCCCGGGCCAGCCCATGCGGACGGTGCCCGCCAGTGCTTCGCGGACCAGCGCGTGGTCGTCGCAGATCAGGCAGGACTTCATGATGTCGTCTCCTTGGTGGCGCCCGCCACCGGGAATTCGAGGAAAAACGCCGAGCCACCCAACCAGCGCGGGTCGAGCCCCGCCGTGCCGTGCATCAAAATGGCGATGCGCCGAACGGATGACAGGCCGAGGCCGAACCCGCTTTTCACCGCCGCGCGCGAATCCGACCCGCGATAATAATCGTCGAAGATGCGCCCTGCATCGACGCGCGCGATGCCGCTGCCGTCGTCGATGACCCAGATGCGGATGCGGTCGCCCGAGGCTCGCGCACCGATGACGATCCGCTTTGCGCCGCTGTGTTCGATGGCATTGCTGACGAGATTGCCGAGCGCGCGTTCGAACAGCACCTTGTCGAGCCGCAACTGCGCGCGCGATTTGACGAGGCGAATGTCGATCCCGGCCGAGCCCGCGGCCGGGCCGAACTGCGCAGCAATCCGGCCCATTGCTGCCCCCACCGAAAACCGAGCAAAATGCGGATCGACGGCATCGGCCTCCAGCCGCAAATGGTTGAGCATATGCGACAGCAACTGGTCGGCTGAAGCAAACGCCTTACGCACGCCGTCCGCCGCGCGGTTGCGCTGGTCGGGGTCAGGCGCGCGCAGCGTCTGGTCGAAGAACAGGCTGGCCGCTTGCAACGGCTGGCCAAGGTCGTGCGATGCGGCGGCGATGAACCGAGTCTTGGCATCGCGTTCCTCGGCGACGTCGGCCAGCGCGCGTTCCAGCCGCCGCGCCGCCGCATCGCTTTCAAGCCGCGCGGCGACTGTTGCATCGGTCGCGTTGCGAGCGATGCTGCAGAACACGAACTGGATGAGCCCGAACACCCCGGCAAAAGCGGCAAACGCCCATTCGGTCGCGCCGCCCGCCATCACGAACCACAGCACCAGCGATCCGCTCGTCGCGACGACGCCGATCCGGTTCACCGCCACATTTTCAGGTGTGCAGATGATCTGGCACGGTGAATTGCACATCAGCAATGCGGCCAGCATGAAACGCAGCGCCTGCGGGCAATAGGGCAGAAACGCCCAGATCGCCCACACGGCAAGGGTGTGCGACCCGATGACCAGAAATTGCGCGGCCCGGCTCCATACCCGTACGCTTTCGGCGGCGTCGGGCCGGCGGATCGCCATCACGATCAGGATGATTGCCCAGCTCGCCCAGAACAACGCCACGCACACCGCCCATGGCAGCAGGCGCGCAGGCGGGACATAAGGGATGATGAACGTCCCGACGACAAAGCCGACCAGCCCGAACGCGACGAAGGTCAACGTCCCCGCGAGCAATAGCGGGCGCAGCGGATGGCGCACGGCATAGTCCGCCGCGTCCACAGGAAGCATTGCTGCCCCGGTCGTTTTGCCCTCGGTCATCTCGGCACCCGAAATGCGCCCCGCCGCTGCCTTACGTCAACGACGGGCATGGCCTCCCCCATTTGGGGGAAGGGAAATGCGCCGCCTTCCCCCATCTGGCCGATGGCGGACTGCCCATCGGGGCCGCTAGCCTTGGGGCATAAAACAATCCGGGTTCGCAGAAGCAGAGTTCAGTCGGTGCGTAGCGTCGACGTCAAACCGGATGCGGCAAAGTGGCGCGCACCCCGATCATGAAAGGAATGAGGTATGACAGCAGTAAATGTAACAGATCGCGCAGTCGCCGATCTGCCGCCAGCGTTAAAGACTGCGCTGGCTTCGGTCCAACTTCCGGAAGTCCAGTCGATGCTTAAAAAGCTGGCGGACTATAACCTCGGCATCTGCATGCCGCATATGCACTGCGAACAAACCGGCGCGTTTCAGGTTTTGCCTGATGGAATATTGCAGGTCGAAGCCGGACTTGAGGTGACATTCGAGACCAGAGAGAGTCTGCGCGAACGTCTGGATACCATGGTGCCGGTCGCATGGGCGTGGCGCGACGGCCTGAGCGCAATGAGCATGTGTTATTCCTATTGCGAGCGCGAAACCGAAGACGACGGCAGCCCGGGAATGCACAAAATCAAGCATCGGCGCGAAGACTGAGGACTAACGGCACATCGTCAGCCGGTAGCGGCACACCAGATCAGAAATCGGACAGGGGAAGCACCCATGAAACGCACCAAATCCATTCTGCTGGCCGCAACCGCGCTGGCAATGTTCACCGCCCCGCAATTGGCGAATGCCCAAACCGTGGCGTCCGGTGTTACCTTCATCGCGCCGCCCGCCACACCTTCGGCGAACCGTGACATGTTCCCCGACAGCTACATCACCGTAACCGGTATCACTGCCGACGGTAGCACCGTGCTTGCCGACCCCTCGACGCCCTCCAACAGCCCAAACGCGCTTATCACTAATCAAGCTCGCAATATCTGGGTATGGGACAACGGAATACCGCGGACGATTGCCATCAATCGCCCGACACTTGCCAATGGCGAGGTGTCCGGGTTTTATTTTTCGAACCGGATAAGCGGTGACGGCAAAACCATTACGGGGCGTTTTGTGAATGCCTTTCCGGGGACAAGCCAGCGGCCCGCTGTCATTCGACCAGTTTACTGGACGCAAGCGACCGGCATCAATTATTTCCCTGATATTTCGGCGACTGAAATTGCGCTCGGCAACGCTTATGTAAACACGAACGGCAGCTATTTCGCAGTCACCAGCCGCCTGTTTCCATACTTGTCCGATGGCACGCCTAATCCACTGCGCCTGACCACGCCGGGCAAGGTCTTCCGCTATAGCCCGACAGATGGCTATCTCAGCGTGGGCAGCCTTGGCGCGACCATCAACATGGTGGCCACCGGCATCAGCGGCGCGGGTAATGTGATTTTTGGAACTGCCCACGATCTCTCGGCTGCAAATATCGATGTGAATGGCAACCCGATCAGCCTTGGCGGATTTCGCTGGGATAGCTCGGCGGGCCTCAGTCGCCTGCCCGATCTGTCGGCTGCACCACTTGGTGGCACACTGGCAACCTATTCCGAGGCAGGCGGCATCAGTCGCGATGGCTCGACGATTGTCGGGCTATCACGCGGCAGCGACGGGCGGTTTCAGGCCACCTACTGGCGCAGCGATGGCATCCATGCACTGGGTTATCTCCCCGGTCTGGCATCGCCCACCACAACCGATATTGCCGCGACAGGCGTGACAACCGCTTTGCGCGCCAGTGCCGACGGATCAATCATTGTGGGCAGTGCCATTGGCGGCAGTGGCGGTTTGGCGTGGCGCTGGACGGCAGCTGAGGGGATGCAAAACCTCAATCTGCTTGCATCCAATGCTGGCCTCAATCTCAATGGTTTTGTCCTGAACGATGCTCTGGGAATTTCCGATAGTGGTCAGTACATTACCGGGTCAGCACGTAAGGGCGCGCTGGATGCCTTTGGAACGCCAGCGGAACAGCAGGGCTACGTCCTCTCCATCGCCGCGGCGCCGGTGGTAGGCCTGAACTTCCTTGCCGCACCTGCGGGCAGCGACGCCGGGACGAACACCTCGGTACGCGGCATTACGGCAGACGGGACGCAGGTGTCGGGCAGCAACCTGAATATCCCGGTCGTCTGGCGAAACGGTGTGCCCGTCAGTTTCAGTCCGGGCTTCCTCTACATCAACGAGCGGATTAGCGGGAACGGGCTGGCAATGTCCGGTTTCAATCCGGATAGCCCCGACCGAAATGCCATCGTCTGGACGGCGGGGACCGGTGCGTTTCTGATCGCCAATCGTTCGGCGCGGGAGATCGCGACGGGGTCAGCGGCCATAGATTCAACTGGCACCTATTTTGCCGTGAACACCGGCACGTACGACCCGGGATCGACGGCCATAAACCGCATTCGCTCTGCGTATCGCTACACAATGGCCGGTGGGTATCAGAGCATCGGCAGCTTTGGCGCGACATGGGGGATGCAAGGAAACGGCATCAGCGGCGACGGCAGCATAATCGTGGGCGAAGCCGACGATTTAAGCATTCCCCAGCCGCTGGATTTTACCGGCGTACCCGCCGGACAACCGGGCATCGCCCTGCCTGTTTTCGATAGGGCGGCTTTCCGGTGGAGCGAAACCGGCGGCATGAGCCGTCTGGTGGATTTGTCCGCAGCTCCGGTCGGGGGAACCGTACGGAGCCACTCCATCGCCAGCGGCATCAGCCGGGACGGCACGACGATCGTGGGTGAATCGCGGGGTAGCACGGGCCAAGTGCAAGCGGTGTACTGGCGCGGTAGTGCGATAAACAGCCTCGGCTTCTTGCCCGGTGTGGCTGCACCGACCGGCACTGGTACCAACGCAGCGGGGGCGACACATGCGCTTGCTGCCAATCTCGACGGGTCGGTCATCGTCGGACGCGCATCGACGGCGACACTGGACCGCGCGTGGCGCTGGACGGCGTCGGGCGGAATGCAAGACCTGAACGTGTTTGCGGCCAATGCAGGTATCAATCTGGGCGGCTACGTCCTGACCGATGCGGTGGGTCTGTCAGACAACGGGGAAGTCGTCACCGGCAACTCGACCGACGGCACCCAGTTTCGTGGCTATGTGTTCCAGATCGCGCGCGTCGCGGCACCCACCACGCTCAGCACCACGGCGCGCCTGATCGTCACGCTGACTCTGCCGGGTGTCACGCAGACCTCGATTGTCAACCAGACCTTCTCGACGCAGGTTGATGCTAGGCTCAACGGCACAACCGTGTTCACGCGCACGGTGGGCGATCAGATCGCCGGCAGCCTTGGCGTCACCGCGCTGGCCGATGCGCGCACATCGTTGCAGCAGACCAGCGGCCTGCGCCGGGTGGTGATTGGCGCGCCGGTGCTGATCTCCAACACCACCACCGTGCAAAGCAGCACCAGCAACACGGTCAACGTCGCCTCCGGCACGCAGGTCACGACGGCCGCAGTGGTCACCAATGGCCCTGCCACGGTCGCAACGGGCGACCTCGGCATCTGCGCCCGGGCGGCGAGTGATGGCATCAATCCGACCGGCTGCTCGCTGCCCGGGACGCCAGTGACGGTGAACGCCAATGTGATCAACACCAACACCTTCACCAACACGATCAATTCGGTGACGCCGACGACCACGACCACGGTCAACCAGCTGGTCAGCGCCAAGTGGCAGGTCAGCGCGACGGCGGGCAACCAGTTCGGCACGGTGCATGCGCTGGTCGGGCCGGTGGCGTTCGAGCGCGGCGACCGGTTGATCGGGCAGTTGATCGATATGGGCGGCGCGGGCGGTGCGGCACCCGTTACCCGCGCGGCGGTCGGCGGCAGCGGGCTGACCATGTTCGGCGGATACTTTGGCAATTGGGCCAGCATCGATGCGGACAGCCGCGTGCCCGTTGCCAGTGTGCGCGGTAACACCGATGGGTTCGTGCTGGGGCTGGAGAAGACGCTCGGTGACGCGCGGATCGGCGTGGCGGTCGATCATGGCACGTCCGACTACACCGTCCGCGATGCGACCTGTCCCGAGGCGCTGTCGATGAAGCACGCGCAAGTGGGGCTGTTCGCCAACTGGAAGAGCGGTGGCTTCAGCCTCGACGGGGCGGCGGCCTATGGCTTCGGCACGGTGCGAACGACCCTGACCACGCCGACAACCCCCGCCACCGCCACCCGCGATGTGCGGAGCTGGTCGGTCGGTGCACAGGCGGGATACGGGTTCGATGTTGATGCGACGCGCGTGACATTGGTCGCGGGCGTACGGCACACCTCGGCCAAGCTGGATGCCTTCACCGAAACCGGCGGCCCGACGCCGCTATCGGGCCTGTCCAAGACCGTGACCCGCACGCGCCTCTATGGCGGCGTCGAAGTCGCGACGCGCCTCGACCTCGGCGGCGTGACCATCACCCCCCGCGTCCACGCCCGTGCGGCGAGCGACAGCGGCGACGCGAGCGGGGTTGCCGATCTCGTCTTCGTCAGCGCGCCGAACGGTCCCGTCATGCAGGCGGTCGGCCCCGGCGTGGGACGCACGGTCGCCGAACTCGGCGGCTCGCTCGACGCTGCCGTCGGCGGGAATGTGCACCTGTGGGCGGGCTATGACGGCAGTTTCCGCAGCGGCGCACGCAGCCATGCTGCGAAGGCCGGGGTAACGGTCGCCTTCTAGGCGTCCGCCACCGGTGCCGGATATTGGAGGTAGGCCAGCCGCCGCACTTCGCGCCGCCCACGCACGACAGTGTCGAGGATGAGTCCGGCGAAGAAATTGAGGAAAGCCAGAATCATCAGGCCGGTGGCGAGGATGGCGGTCGGGAAGCGCGGCACCTGACCTGTTTCCAGATAGGTCATGACGAGCGGGATCGACAGGAACACCGCCATCAGCGCGAAAACGAACCCGGCAAAGCCGAAGAACGCCAGCGGGCGTTCGAACCGCGCGAGCATTGCGATCGTTTTCAGGATGCGCCAGCCGTCGCTGTAGGTGCTGAGCTTCGACACCGACCCCTCGGGCCGCGCGGCGTAAGCGGTGACCACCTCGGCGGTCGGCATTTTGAGTTCGAGCGCATGGACGCTGATTTCTGTTTCGATTTCGAAGCCCGCCGAGAGCACCGGGAAGCTTTTAACAAATCGTCGCGAGAACACGCGGTAACCCGATAAAATATCGGTGAAACTCCGCCCGAAGACTTGGGTCAACATGCCGGTGAGGAGCTTGTTGCCGAGACGGTGTCCGCGCCGATACGCTTCCTCGACTTCGGACTTGCGCGCGCCGACGACCATGTCGAGCTGTTCGTCGACCAGCCGGGCGACCAGCGCGGGTGCAGCGGCGGCCTCATAGGTCGCGTCGCCATCGGCCATGACGTACACATCGGCGTCGATATCGGCGAACATGCGGCGCACGACATTGCCCTTGCCCTGCATCCGTTCGGTGCGGACGATGGCTCCGGCGGCGCGGGCGACTTCGACGGTGCGGTCCGACGAATTATTGTCGTAAACGTAGATCGTTGCGGTCGGCAGCGCGGCGCGAAAGCCCGCGACCGTCTGCACGATCGCGGCTTCCTCGTTATAGCAGGGGAGCAGGACGGCGATTTTCATAGGGTGCGCCCCCTAGCGCCGTCCGGTTAAGATCAAGCCTTCTTTTTGGCCGGAGCCTTTTTTGCGGGCTTTTCAGCAGGCGCCGCTTCGGCCCCCTCGACTTCGCTCGGGACAGACTTGGGCGCTGCTGCCTTCTTGGCCTTGGCTGCGGGCTTCGGCTCTGCCTCGACCGGTGCCGATTCCTCGGCTTTCGCCTTCTTGGGTGCGGCAGCTTTCTTCGCCTTGGCAGGCTTTTCGTCGATATGGTCGTGTCCGCAGCCCGGGCCGTGGACATGGCCTTCCTCGGTCTCGATCAGCGCTTCGAGCTCAGCCTTGGTCGACGCGCGGTCGGTGATTTCGGCCTTCGAGAACAAATAATCGACAACCTTGTCTTCGTACATCGGCGCGCGGAGCTGGGCCTGTGCCATCGGCTCGTTGCGGAGATATTCGACGAAGCGCTCGCGGTCCTTCGGGTCGTACTGCTGCGCGGCCTGGTTGACGAGCATGTTCATCTCGTTCTGGCTGATCTCCACCCCGCCCGCCTGGCCGATTTCGGACAGCAAAAGGCCCAGACGCACGCGGCGCTCGGCGATGCGGCGGTAATCGTCGCGGTCCTTCTCCATCTCGGCGCGCGCGGCGGCGGGATCGGCCTCGTGTCCCGCTTCATGTTCGAGCTGCTGCCAGATCTGGCCGAACTCGGCCTCGACCATCGACGGCGGCACGTCGAAGCTGTGCGTTTCCGACAGATGGTCGAGCAGCTTGCGCTTCATATAGGTGCGGGTCAGCCCGTTGAGTTCCTGTTCGACCTGTCCCTTGAACAAACCGCGCAATTGCTCGAGGCTTTCGAGACCGAGCGTCTTGGCGAACGCATCGTCGGCGGTCGCGGCCTTCGCCGTCTGCACCTTCTTGATGACGAGATCGAACGTCGCGGGCTTTCCGGCGAGATAGGCGGCGTTGTAATCTTCGGGGAAGGTCACCGAAATCTGCTTCTCGTCACCGGCTTTCACGCCGACAAGCTGGTCCTCGAAGCCGGGGATGAGACGCCCCGTGCCGATCTCGACCGACATGTCTTCGCCCTTGCCGCCGTCGAAGGGCTCGCCGTCGACCTTGCCGAGATAGTCCATCGTGACGAGGTCGCCGGTCGCGGCCTTGTGCTTGGCGGGCGCGTCCTCGAACGACTTCTGCTGGGCGACCAGCGCGTTGACCTGCTCGTCGATTGCCGCTTCGTCGGGCTCGACGGTCAGGCGGTCGAGCTTGATCCCCTCGATATTGGGCGTCGGAACGTCTGGCAGGATTTCCAGCGCGACCTTGATCTCGGCATCCTTGCCGGGCTCATAGCCGTCGGTCAGTTCGACCGAAGGCTGCATCGCGGGGCGGAACTTGTTGTCCGCAACCAGCTTCGAAACGCCGTCCTGGATCGCCGAATTGAGCGCATCCTGCTGGAGCGCGGGCCCGTGCATCTTGCGGATCAGGTTCGCGGGCACCTTGCCGGGGCGAAAGCCGGGCATCCGCATTTGCGGCGCGACTTTCTTGACCTCGGCTTCGACCATCGCCTCGATATCCTTGGCGGGGATGGTGAGCATGAAGGCGCGCTTGAGGCCCTCGTTCAGCGTTTCGGCAATCTGCATGGTCAAACAGCAATCCAGTTAGATTTTTGGCGTTTCCAGGTGCGGCGGGCTCTGGTGCGGGCGAAGGGACTCGAACCCCCACATCTTGCGATGGCAGGACCTAAACCTGCTGCGTCTACCAGTTCCGCCACGCCCGCACGGAAGCGCCGACAAGGCGCGGGTCTATATGGGCGGTTGCCGCGAAGGGCAAGGGAGCCGTTGCGGGTTCTGCGCGTTGGAGCCGCGAAGGAGAAGTTCCATGGCCAGCGTCCCCAACCCCGAACCCGATTACGGTCCCGTCGACAGCCCGCAACCGACCGTCCCGCCGAGCGAACTGCCGCCCATGCCGGGCGATGTGGATGTGCCGGAGCCGGTGAAGCAGATGAACGGTTAGCCGACGCGCGCGGTGCCTACCAAGGTGCGATACTGCGCGATATCGCGGTCGAAATAGTGGATCACCGGTGCCTCGAAGGTAATCAGGTACAGTTTCCCGCCAATGATCGCACCGGTGCCCTCGCCGTTGCGTCGCACTTCTTCGCCCTGCTGGACGAAGCTGTAGGTGAAATGCACCCCCGGCTTGCCCGCGAAGGTCGCGGGTTCGACCTTGCCGATTTCGAAGAGCGAAGTGCCTGCCGCGACGCGGTAGCTGCCCTCGAACAGCGAAACGATGTCGGTCGGCAGCATGGCCGCAGTGAATTTGGGCAGCGGGCGGTTTTTCTTGTCCACTTCGCGGAACAGCGTGCGCCCTTCCTCGATCCCGGCGTAAAAGCTCAGGTCGTTGAGCGACAGACCGTCGAGCGTCCAGCTCTCGGCATTGCGCCCGATCTTGGCACCGAGCCGGTTCCAGTCGTTGGGCGGGGTCACGTTCAAGCCCATTTTGCCCACGAGCTGAACTTTGCCGGTCGGCATGAGCTTGAAGCCCGCCTGTGCAGGGGCCACGATCAGGCTTGCCGGGATCAGCGCCAGAAAAATGCGCTTCATGACGTCACCCCGGCCATCATTGCCATCATCGCCTTGTCCTTCGCATCGGGCTTTTTCTCGAGATAGGTCCTGAGCGCCGCCTGCCCGCCGGGCGTGTCGCCGCTTCGGAGCAGCGCGACACCCAGACCGCGCCAGCCTTCGACCGGCGCACCCTTGGCCAGCCCATCGCGGTAAAAGCCCGCCGCAGCCTTGAAGTCCTCCGGCTTGCCGCGTGAGCGATAGAGTTCGCCGCGGGCATAGAGCAGTTCGCCGGTCCAGTTGCCGTCGGCCAGCTGCCCCAGCAGCAATTCGGTCGCGCCGAAATCGTTGAGCTTGATCTGGTCATCGATGAAATCGGCCCACCAAGGGGCGAGCGCGGCGCGATATTCGGCAGCGTTGAGCGCGGTTGCGGTCGGCGAAGCCAGCGCCTTTGCCTGCTTGTCGAGTTCGGCCTGTCGTTCGATGCTCTGCGGGTGGGTCGCGAACATGCCGCCCTCGCGGCGTTTGGCGCGCTTGCGTTCGGCGGCGGTGGCAGCGTCCTCGGCGAGAATCTGGCCCCATACTTTCGACGCGGCCGACGGGTCGTACCCGGCCTTGACCAGCATCGGCAGTGCGCCGGTGTCCGCCTCGCGTTCCATCTCGCGCGAGTTGGAAAACACCGAACCGATCATGCCGAGTTGTGCCAGCGCAATGCCGCCCGCAATCGCGCCGCCCAGCGGAATAACCGACAGCCAGCCAATGGCATCAGTCTTGTTCTTGATGTCGCGGAACTGCCGGACCGTGTGGCGGTTGCGGTAATGGGTATATTCGTGTCCCAGCACGGCGGCGAACTGTGCCTCGTTGCGGCACCGCAGGAACAGGCCCGACCAGACCTGCATCATGCCATTGGGCGCCATGCTTGCGTTAAAATAGGGGGTGCGGACGACATAGATGCGGACGTCCTTGCACTCCGCCTCGCCCACCGTCTTGCAGAACACCTGCCGCACATAGGCGTTGAGCGCGGCATCGCGCATGACGAAGTTCGACGTCTTGAACTGGCGTTCGTACTCGTCGACCTGCATCCACAGCCCGCGCTCGTCGGCATCCTGGGGCGTGTAGCCCGGTGTCACCGTGACGGGCGGCGGCGCGGCGGCTGTAAGCGATAGAGCAATCGCTCCCCAAAGCATCCGTCGCCCCGGACTTGATCCGGGGCTGGGCTGCCTTTGGACCGAAGTCTCAGAAGAAGAAGCCAAGGCCCGGATCAAGTCCGGGCCGACGAGGCTTTTGGATTTCACTTCGCCGCCACCTCGGCCTTGGGGGCTTCACCGGGCTGCGTCGGCATCGAGGCCATGATGGAGTCGATCATCCCCTGTGCGCCCGGTTTCTCGCGGATATCGCCTTTCGACCCGCGCAGGACGTTGAACCACACGACATTACCCGACGACAGTTCGACCAGCGAGGCATAGGCGACATGCTGGCCGCCGGTGACGATCACGCAAAAACCGACGATGCAGCCGAGCATTCCCGCGACCTGCATCCCCTTGCGACTGGCGCTGGCAAAATTGTCGCGGGTGTAGAGGAACAGCGCGTAATTGCCGCCCGACAGATCGCCGATGCGCTGGGCACCGGGCCCCATGGTCCAGTCGAACTTGCCCTTTTTGGTGGGCAGTTTCGCCCCATAATATTTATGGACGATGATCGCATCGGCGACCGATTTATGCAGCGCGGTGTAATCGGCCATGAGCTGCGCCGCATCGCCCGACTGTTCGTCGATGAATTTGAATTCGATTTTCTTGGCCGCGCCGTTCGCGCGCAGTGCTTCGGCGATGTTGGCCCGCGCTGCCTTGGTCCAGTCGGCGTTGGGCTGCGGCAGCCCGCCCGCTGCCAACTCGCCGACATCGGTGTCGGGACGCATCAGCACGATGGTAACCGGCTTGTCCTTCGGCAGGGCATAGCCCGACGCCGTCATCGCCTTGGTACCGGCAAGCACCGGCGATGCCGCGAACGCAGCACAAGCCAGCGCGATGGTGATGGTGCGACCCATATAACCCCCTGCTACAATCCGACTCTGTCGGTCGTTGCGGCAGGTTAGGCAGATGCGAGCAATTCCCGCAACCGCTCATTGACCAGTTTTGGGTTAGCCTTCCCTGCCATGGCCTTCATCGTCTGGCCGACGAAGAAGCCGAACAGCGCTTCCTTGCCGCCCTTGTATTCGGCGACCTTGTCGGCGTTTGCCGCCAGGATGTCCGCGATGGCGGCGTCGATTGCGCCGGTATCGCTGGTCTGTTTCAGCCCCTCGCGCTCGACGATGGCCCCTGCCCCGTCGCCGGTCTCGAGCATCTTTTCGAACACGGTCTTGGCCATGCTGCCCGACAAAGTGCCGTCGCCGACGAGCTTGAGCAGCTCGGCGGCATGCGCGGCGCTGACCGGACTGTCGGATATGTCGCGGCCGAGGCGGTTGAGCGCACCGAACAGCTCACCGGTCACCCAGTTCGCCGCTGCTTTGCCTTCGACGCCCTCGGCCAGCAGTGTTTCGAACCAGTTGGCGGTGTCGACATCTGCCGTCAGCACGTCGGCATTATAGGCGGAGATGCCGAGCGCGTCGGTAAAGCGCGCGCGCTTGGTATCGGGCAATTCGGGCAGGCTCGCCGCGCATTCGGCGACGAAATCCTCGGTCAGCACCAGCGGCAGCAGGTCAGGATCGGGGAAATAGCGATAATCGTGCGCGTCTTCCTTCGACCGCATGCTGCGGGTGACACCCTTGTCGGGGTCGAACAGCCGGGTTTCCTGTACGATGGTGCCGCCGCCTTCGATGACGTCGACCTGACGCCGTGCCTCGATCTCGACGACGGTCTGGATGAAGCGCACCGAATTGACGTTCTTGGTCTCTGTCCGCGTACCGAATACATCGCCGGTCTTGCGGACGCTGACGTTGACGTCGGCGCGCATCGAGCCCTGCTCCATATTGCCGTCGCAGCTGCCGATATAGCGGACCAGCTGGCGCAGCTTGCGGACATATTCGCCGGCCTCTTGCGGGCTTCGCATGTCGGGTTTCGACACGATTTCCATCAGCGCCACGCCCGACCGATTGAGGTCGACATAGGACATCGTCGGATGCTGGTCGTGCATCAGCTTGCCCGCGTCCTGTTCGATATGGATGCGCTCGACGCCGATGGTCTTGGTGCCTTCGTCGGTGGTGACGGTGATCGCCCCCTCGCCGACGATCGGGTGGAACAGCTGCGAAATCTGGTAACCCTGCGGCAGATCGGCGTAGAAATAATTCTTGCGGTCGAACCGGCTCCAGCGGTGAATTTCGGCCCCGATGGCCAGGCCGGTACGGACGGCCTGTTTCACGCATTCGGCATTCGGCACCGGCAACATCCCCGGCATCGCCGCATCGACGAGCGACACCTGCGAGTTCGGTTCCGCCCCGAACGCGGTCGACGCGCCCGAGAACAGCTTGGCGTTCGAGGTGATCTGGGCGTGGACTTCGAGGCCGACGACGACTTCCCAGTCGCCGGTTGCCCCTTTGATGCGGTAGCTGCTCTGTTCCATGCGGCGACCGATGCCGCGCGCGGTGGCTTCTGACAAGCGGCTTAGGCGTTCAGGCGGACGTAAATCAGGTTCTCGCCCTTCAGGAACACCTCGAAACCGTCGTGCGCGGCCATGGCGGCCTGGAAACTGCCGCTGCTGCGCTGGCCCGGCAGCATCCAGTCGTGGAGTTCGACCGCGATGGCGTAGAAATCGTCGATCCAGCCTGTGTTGCACGCGAACAAATCGGCCTCGAATCCCTCGATATCGATTTTGGCGATGAAGGGTACGGCGTCGGGGGCCGAGGCGAGCAGTTCGGCAAAGGTCGTGACCTGCATGCCGCTGTCCGAGCGCACCGTGCGCGTCGCGTCGGAGGCATGGCCGTGTTCGAGCGCCACGGTCCCCGCCTCGCTGCCGATGGCCGCGCGGACGACGCGGATATCGGGAAAGCGTTCGACGTTGCGGTCAAGCATGGCGAGCGTCGCCGGATCGGGCTCGACCGCCAGGATGATCGCCTCGGGATAGAGGCGCGCAAACCACAAGGCGGACATGCCGGTGTTTGCTCCCGCGTCGACGATCAGCGGCTGTTTTCCTGCTGCCCGGATCGCGTCGTAGCGGGTCGAAAGGCGTTCCTGCACGGCGGCGGGCAATTCGTAATCGCGGTGGATGAAAACGGTCCGTAACGTGTCCAGATCGCTGTCGCGCCCGCGCACCCAGACATCGCCCACACCCTCGATGGCCACGGCATAGGGCAACGGCCGCCGCCAGCGCATCAGTGCCGCCCAGGCGAAGCGCAGCCCGAGATGACGCAGGTCGGTCAGCGTCAGGATAAGATGATCGAGCCTGCCCACGAAACCCCCGCCGATTGTTCGACGGTCGCCTTAACAGCGGGTGATTACAACAGCCTTAAACGGGCGCAATCAAGGGCACCGTCGGAAAGAAGCGGGCGTAAATGACCGGATCGCGGGTCAGGATCGTCGCGCCCGACACTGCCGCCTGCCCGCCGATGAGGAAGTCGGCGATGACCGATTTGGGACCTTCGCGACCTCGGCGGTATTCGCGGAACGCCTGACCTGCTGCAAAGGCCGCTTCGTCCGTGAGCGGCTCAACGGTAAGCAGCATTTTACCGATCATCGTATTAAATTGCTCGAGCGTCGGGAACTTGGGTCCGACTTCGGCCACTACAACCGGCGTTATCGCGGCTGCGTCGCTGGTTTTCGCGTGATCGAGCCGTTCGGACGACCAGCCGAACCACGTCGGGTCCTGCTCGAGAATGTCGATAAGGATGTTGGAATCGACGAGAATCAAAGTTCGCGGTCGCCGCGCAGCTCGCGCATCTGCTCGTCGGTACTAGTGCCGGTGGCGAACTTGCCAGCATACTCGGCAATCGCTGCCCGGATCCTGCGACTCCGTTCCTCGGGATCGGTCGGCCAGACATCGACCGGTTCGACGATGGCTTGCCCTTGATCGTTTGTACCCACGCGGACCCGCGCACCCGGCGCAATCCCGGCCCGTTCACGCACGCTCTTATGGAGCAGCACCTGACCTTTACTAGTGACGCGGCTGACCTGTTCGTTCGCGAGCGGCATCGCAAATCCCTTCGGTGTTACTCCTGGTAACACATCAAGGAGGGGCACGCAATTACCACCAAGCCTCCGGCCGCGCATTGAACCCCGCGCGTTGCTCGATCGCGAGGCAGGCGTTCAGCACGCCCTGTTCGTCGAGCGCCTTGCCGATCACCTGAAGCCCGAGCGGCAGGCCCTGCGCGTCGAGCCCGCCGGGGACCGACATGGCCGGCAGACCCGCGAGCGAACTCGGCACCGTGAACACATCGTTGAGGTACATCGCCAGCGGGTCGGCGCTCTTTTCGCCAAGCGCGAAGGCGGCGCTGGGGGCGGTCGGCGTGAGCAGCAAGTCGCACGACTTCCACGCCTCGTCGAAATCGCGCGCGATCAACGTGCGGACTTTCGAAGCCTGTGTGAAATATGCGTCGTAAAAGCCTGCCGACAGGACATAAGTCCCGATCATGATGCGGCGCTTGACCTCCGGTCCGAACCCGGCGGCGCGGGTGGCGGCGTACATGTCCTGCAACCCCGCCCCTTCGGGCAGGTCGCGCAAGCCGTATCGAACGCCGTCGTAGCGGGCGAGGTTCGACGACGCCTCGGCAGGGGCAATGATGTAATAGGCAGGCAGCGCGTATTTCGTATGCGGCAGGCTGACCTCGACGACTTCGGCGCCCGCATCCTTGACCCAGGCAATGCCGCGTTCCCACAGGGCGTCGATCTCGGCCGGCATGTTATCGACGCGGTATTCCTTCGGAATGCCGATGCGCTTCCCCTTGAGACTGGCGTTCAGGCCGCCCTCCCAGTCGGGCACGGGCAGATCGAGCGACGTCGAATCCTTCGCATCGAAACCTGCCATGGCCTCCAGCATGATCGCGCAGTCGCGCACGTCGCGCGCCATTGCGCCCGCCTGATCAAGCGAGGAGGCGAAGGCGACCACGCCCCAGCGCGAGCAGCGTCCGTAAGTGGGCTTGATGCCCGAAATGCCCGTGAAGGCGGCAGGCTGGCGGATCGAGCCGCCGGTATCGGTGCCGGTCGCGCCCGGACACAGCCGCGCTGAAATCGCGGCCGACGACCCACCGGACGAACCGCCCGGCGCAAGCGATGCATTGCCGCCGTCGCTGCGCCGCCACGGCGAAATGACATTGCCGAACGCGCTGGTCTCGTTCGACGATCCCATGGCGAACTGGTCCATGTTGAGCTTGCCGAGCATCCCTGCGCCCGCGTCCCACAGCTTGCCCGACACGGTCGATTCATAGGGGGGCGTAAAGCCGCCGAGAATGTCGCTCGCCGCTGTCGTCGCCACACCCTTGGTGCAGAACAGATCCTTCATCCCGATGGGGACGCCCGACATGGGTTTGAGGTCGCCCGAGGTGCGCGCCGCATCCGCCGCGTCCGCCGCCGCCAGCGCATGATCGGGAGTCTCGACGAGGAATGCGTTCAGCGCCTTGGCCGCCGCGACCTTGTCGATAAACGCGGTCGCGACTTCGCGCGCCGAAAATGCGCCGTCGCGCACACCGTCGCGGATAGCGGCTATACCAAGGTCGGTAACTTCGGACATTTATTCGATCACTTTCGGCACGCCGAAGAACCCGTGTTCGGGTGCGGGCGCATTGGCGAGTACGGCGTCGCGCACGTTGCCGTCGGAGACGATATCGTCGCGCAGGCGCAGCGTGTTGGGGATCACCGCCGTCATCGGCGCGACATCCTTCGTATCGACTTCGCCGAGTTGCTCGATCCAGCCGAGGATGTTGTTGAGCTCGGGCACCATCGCCGCGACCTGATCGTCGGTGACGGCGATGCGCGCGAGCGACGCGATTTTCCGGACGGTTGCGCTATCGACTGACATGCGGGTGGCCGCTAGCAGCAACATCCTGCCCCTTCAACGGTTGGACGCCCGCATGGCCCGCAAGTTTCTGTATGTCGTCGCGTTCCTGACGTTCCTCGTGATTCTCGCGGGGGTTGTCTGGGCATTGTTCAGCGACCGGCTGATCCGGATGGCCTTCGTGCCCGGTGCGCCGTTCGTCGTGCAGGGACCGATGGCAGCGAACGCCTATTCCGACCGCGCGATGTGGTACGCGCATCCCGATGCCGGCCCCGGCAATCCGGCGGAATGGCGGCCCACGGGAGTCGCGGCGAGTCCGGCAGCGCGCGGCGCATCGGTGTTTTTCGTCCACCCGACCAGCTATCTGACGCGCGCCGCGTGGAATGCGCCGCTCGACGACCAGACGTCGGCAGATCTGGCGCGCACTTTCATCAAGGGGCAGGCGAGCGTGTTCAACGGCGTCGGCGCGATCTGGGCCCCGCGATATCGTCAGGCGACGTTCGGATCGTTCCTGACCACCAAGGCGGAGGCGCAAAAGGCGCTCGATGCCGCGTACAGCGATGTCGCCCTCGCCTTCGATGCGTTCGTCGAACAGGCCCCGATGGACCGGCCGATCATCCTGGCGGGCCATAGTCAGGGCGCACTGCACCTGACACGGCTGCTGCGCGAGAAGGTCGCAGGCAAGCCGATCGCCACCCGGATCGTTGCAGCCTATGTCATCGGCTGGCCGGTGTCTGTTGACACCGACATCCCCGCGATGGGTCTGCCTGCGTGCGCGACCGCGGACCAGAGCGGATGCATCCTGTCGTGGCAGAGCTTCGCCGAACCCGCCGATACCAGGCAGATCACCGATGTGTACGACGCGACGACCGGCTTCGACGGTCGCGCGCGCAAGGGGACGGCGATGCTGTGCACCAACCCGCTGACCGGCGCACCGAATATGGCGGCGGACGCCAAGGCAAATCTCGGTGCGGTCATTCCCACCGGCGACCTGAAGGATGGCACCCTGCAGGTCGGCACCATCCCCGCGCGGTGCGATGCGCGCGGGTTTCTGCTGATCGGAGCATCGCCTGCGGACATCAAAAGCTATGTCCTGCCGGGCAATAATTACCATGTGTTCGACTATAGCCTGTTCTGGTCAAACATCCGTGCCGACGCGGCACGGCGGCTGGCGGCATTCGCTGCAAAACCTTGACCTTGGCGGCGGCCAACGCGTAGGGGCGCAGCCTCGCTGGCACGGCCCCTTCGTCTAGCGGTTAGGACGCGGCCCTCTCACGGCTGAAACACGGGTTCGATTCCCGTAGGGGTCACCAGCTTTTCCGCCATTTTTGACTTGCTGGCGGCGTATTTATCCAATGGATATCTAATATACATTCTTGGCTCTTGGTGCGCGGTTGCTCGCTCTAGGAATAAAGTGGAGTCTTGGCGGACAAGTAGAATTAAGCGCGACGCATATGCCCGCAGGATCCCTATGCCGCCGTCGAGAGGCGGAACTTGCGCTTTTTTGACCAGCACCAGCGTGTCCATCGTTGTCGAAAAATTCCATTAAATCTGGCAATTATTTTGGAACTGTCCACGCGTGTCCGCCGACGAGCGTTACTCTTCTCGACCAAGTGTGGGAGCGGGTCAGGCACTATTCGCCGAGAAAAGCCTTGCTGCCTCTGGCGAATGGGGCACACCTTACCATTCCGGCTTGGGAAGCGTCGGTCGGCCATCCTGCCATTGCGAAAAGTGCGATTTCAATTCGTCGGGCAGAGCCCTCTCGAATTCGGTGTCTAGCCGATAATGCGGCATTGCCGTGGCGATCGCGTCGAGAAGCGCCAAACCCTGTTTGCGATCCTTGGGACGCTTAAGCGGATTGCGCTTTGACTGTGCCGCCATCCAGAGCTTGTGAAGTGCGAACCAGCGCGGATCTGGCGCCACAATGCGCGCAGGTGAGCCGTCGCGACAGCCGACGACCTGATCGACGGGCCGACCGAGCAAGAGCCATTCCTGCTCGGGAAGCGGAATAGGTCTTGGTCGATCCGTGGGCCCGAGCGTGGTGGCACGCGACGGAGCGACCAGGAGCTCGACCTCATAGGCCTTGGCATTCCGTGCCTGAAAATCGCGCTCGCTGTTGATCGTAAAGGTCGGATCGACCGCTTTCAGCAGGTCCCAAACGCGACGTTCGCCATCGTCAGGCGTTTCCGATACCCAGGCCAAGTCGAAATCTTCGGTTTCATCCGGTGCAACGATGATGCCGTTAGCTTCGACACTATAGGCCAGCATAGCATTCGTGCCGACGACGAACAGGTGGGAGCCGAGCAATTGGCGGCGATCTGTCTCGCGCAGGATCGGGCCAGCGTCGCTTGACAGCAAGGGCAGCCTCAGTGCCCGATACAGTCGCGCGCTTTCATCGAGCAGAGCGCGGCTACCGTCCCGTCGTTCCTTTTCAAGCGCTTTTGCTTCGCGGTATCCATTGAGCTGTTCCGCAGCAGAGTCGGTCCAGCGGCCTAACGACTTGCCGTTGCCGTTTCGGTCAAAAATCTCATACAGATAGTAGTTACCGTTGATGAGCTTGCGCCGCAGATCATAGGGCATCACTGACAGCGTTTGCTCGGCGGCCATCCACACTTCGTAACGCTGACGAAGGTTTACAAGCAGGCGGGCCTGCTCGTCGGAAAAAGGTAAGACCGCAGCCATGAATGAGATTTATCCCACAATTCCTTTATCTGTCAATATGTGGGATAAATTCTGTATGTATATGCTAAAGCCCGAAAATCTTTTGTGAAGCTGTCACTCCGTTTTACGACCTCAAAGCAGTAATAAACGGCCGTTGATCACTAATCGAGTTCGAGGATGATCTGATCGACGCTCAGGCTCTCACCTTGGGCCGCACTGATGCTCTTCACCGTGCCGGTTTTGCCCGCGCGGAGGATGTTTTCCATCTTCATCGCCTCGATCACCGCCAGCGGCTGTCCGGCCTCGACCTTGTCGCCGGCGCCGACGTGGAGCGCGGTCAGCAGGCCGGGCATCGGCGAGAGCAGGAAGCGCGAGAGGTCGGGCGGGATCTTCTCGATCATGTGCGCACTGAGCGGCGCGACGTGCGCAGGGAGCACGCGGGCGATGTGCGACGCGCCCCGCGTTGTCAGTTTGAACCCGGCGCGCGTGCGAAGGATGCGGACCGCGAGCGGGGCGTCGTTAAGGTTGGCATATACGATCCGGTCGCCAGGGGTATATTCGAGTTCGACGTCGAGCTCATCGCCATCGACGACAATGCCATCGGGGCTGATCGAGACTTCATGGTCCGCGCCGCCGACGTGCACCTGCCAGTCAGCGGGCGGTTGCAGCCGTTTGCCGAGCTGCCCGTCCACGCGCCGCGCGCGGTCGGCCTCGGCGGTTGCGGCGAACGCGGCGACGGCAGCCAGGGCGCGGAGCAGTTCGGATGAGGCGGGCGCGCCGTGGAAGCCCTCGGGATACTCCTCGGCAATGAAGCCGGTGGTGATCTCGCCCGAGCGGAAGCGCGGGTGCTGCATGATCGCGCTGACGAAATCGATATTGTGACCGACGCCCTCGATCTCGAAACTGTCGAGCGCGGTGATCTGCTTGTCGATGGCTTCCATGCGGGTCGGGGCCCAAGTGATCAGCTTGGCAATCATCGGGTCGTAAAAACGGCTGACCTCGCCGCCTTCATACACGCCTTCGTCCAAACGTACGCCGCCAACGCCACGCCGGCTGTTGCCGTCGCCGTCGTCTACCCAGCTCTTTTCGGGCGGATTGTAGCGGACGAGGCGACCGGTCGAGGGCAGGAACCCGCGATAGGGATCCTCGGCGTAGACACGGTTCTCGACCGCCCAGCCCTCGAGCTTCACATCCGCCTGCGCGAAGCCCAGCGACTCGCCCGCCGCGACGCGGATCATCTGTTCGACCAGATCGATGCCGGTGATGCATTCGGTTACCGGATGTTCGACTTGAAGCCTGGTGTTCATCTCGAGGAAGTAGAAGCTCTCGCCCGTCGGGTCCGCGCCCGAGACGATCAGCTCGACCGTGCCAGCCGAATAATAGCCCACCGCCCGCGCCAGCGCGACGCACTGCTCGCCCATCGCTTGACGCATCTTGGGCGTGACGAACGGCGACGGCGCTTCCTCGACCACCTTCTGGTGCCGCCGCTGGATGCTGCACTCGCGTTCGTTGAGGTAGAGGATATTGCCCTGCTGATCGCCGAGGATCTGGATTTCGATATGGCGCGGATTGAGGATGAATTTCTCGATGAAGACCCGGTCGTCGCCGAAGCTGGCGAGCCCCTCGCGTTTGGTCGCCTCGAACCCTTCGCGGACGTCGGCCTCGCTATACGCCAGCCGCATCCCCTTGCCGCCGCCGCCGGCCGACGCCTTCATCATCACCGGATAGCCGATACCATTGGCGATCTCGACGGCGTGTTCGGTGTTTTCGATCTCGCCGACGAAGCCGGGGACGACGTTGACACCAGCTTTGAGCGCCAGCTTCTTCGACTCGATCTTGTCGCCCATCGCGGCGATGGCATTGATCGGCGGTCCGATGAAAGCGATGCCATTGTAGGCCAATACTTGGGCGAAGCTCGTGCGTTCGGACAGGAACCCATAGCCGGGATGCACCGCCTCCGCGCCCGTCGCCTTGCACGCCGCGATGATCTTGTCGGCGATCAAATAGCTCTCGGCAGCGGGCGCTGGGCCGATATGGACGGCCTCGTCGGCCATCAGGACATGGGGGGACCGCGCGTCGGCGTCCGAATAGACGGCAACCGTCGCGATGCCCATTTTCTTAGCCGTGCGGATGACCCGACAGGCGATCTCGCCCCGGTTGGCAATGAGGATTTTAGTGAACATCTTCCTACGCTTCAATTCGGTTATCGAGCACGGCCTTTAGCGTCGTCCCCAATTCGGATGGTGAAGGCGACACAATGATACCCGCAGCTTCCATCGCCGCGATCTTGCTGCCCGCATCGCCCTTGCCGCCCGACACGATCGCGCCGGCATGGCCCATGCGACGTCCCGGCGGCGCGGTCAGGCCCGCGATGAACCCGACCATCGGCTTCTTGCGACCGCGTTTCGCTTCGTCGATCAGGAACTGCGCGGCCTGCTCTTCGGCATCTCCACCGATTTCGCCGATCATGATGATCGATTTCGTCGCGTCGTCTGCCAGGAAGAGCTCGAGCACGTCGATGAAGTTCGTCCCGTTGACTGGATCGCCACCGATGCCGACCGCCGTCGTCTGGCCGAGGCCCTCGGCCGTCGTCTGGAACACCGCCTCATAGGTCAAAGTGCCCGAACGCGACACGACGCCGACGCTGCCCTTCGAAAAAATCGAGCCCGGCATGATGCCGATCTTGCACTCGCCGGGCGTCAGCACGCCGGGGCAGTTCGGGCCGATCAGGCGCGACTTGCTGCCCGACAGCGAGCGCTTGACCTTGACCATGTCCTGCACCGGAATGCCCTCGGTGATGCACACGATCAGCGGCACTTCGGCGTCAATGGCCTCAAGGATCGAATCTGCAGCAAAGGGCGGCGGCACGTACACGACTGACGCGGTCGCGCCGGTCTTCTCGACTGCTTCGGCCACCGTGTCGAACACCGGCAGGTCGATATGCGTCGTCCCGCCCTTGCCCGGGGTGACCCCTCCGACCATTTTCGACCCATATTCGAGCGCGGCCAGCGTGTGGAACTCACCGGTCTTGCCGGTCATCCCCTGTGTGATGACCTTGGTGTTCTTGTCGACAAGAATACTCAACATGCTGCCTTTCTGACTTCGGCGACAATCTTCTTCGCGGCATCGCCCAAATCGTTCGCTGCCATGATCGGCAGGCCCGAATTGGCGAGGATGTCCTTGCCCTGCTGCACGTTGGTGCCTTCCAGGCGCACGACGAGCGGCACCGAAAGATTGACCTCCTTTGCCGCAGCAACAATGCCGTCGGCAATGATGTCGCATTTCATGATCCCGCCGAAAATGTTGACAAGGATTCCCTTCACCGCCGGGTCTTGCAGGATGATCTTGAACGCGGCCGTCACCTTTTCGGTCGTGGCGCCGCCGCCGACGTCGAGGAAGTTCGCGGGGAACTCGCCGTTGAGCTTGATGATATCCATCGTCGCCATGGCAAGGCCCGCGCCATTGACCATGCAGCCGATATTTCCGTCGAGCTTGATATAGGCGAGGTCGTATTTCGACGCTTCGATCTCGGCTGGGTCTTCCTCGGTCAGGTCGCGCAGCTCGGCCAGATCCTTGTGGCGGAACATGGCATTGCCGTCGAAGGCGACCTTGGCATCGAGCACCAGCAGCTTGCCGTCGTTCGTCACCGCGAGCGGGTTGATTTCGATCTGTTCGGCATCGGTGCCGAGGAAGGCGTCGTACAGCTTCGACGCGACGTTCGCCGCCTGCTTCGCAAGATCACCCGATAATCCGAGCGCCGCCGCAACCGCACGCCCGTGGTGCGGCATGAAGCCGGTCGCCGGGTCGATGTCGAGTGTCTCGATCTTTTCGGGCGTGTCATGCGCGACCGCTTCGATATCCATGCCGCCTTCGGTCGAAACGACCATGCCGATGCGCCCTGATGCGCGGTTGACCAGCAGCGCGAGGTAGAATTCCTTGGCGATGTCGACGCCGTCGGTGACGTACAGCCGGTTGACCTGCTTGCCCGCGTCGCCCGTCTGGATCGTCACCAGCGTGTTGCCGAGCATATCGGCCGCGGCGGCACGAACCTCATCGGCAGACTTGGCCAGTCGCACACCGCCCTTGGCATCGGGGCCCAGTTCCTTGAACTTGCCCTTGCCGCGGCCACCGGCATGAATCTGTGCCTTCACCACATAAAGCGGCCCAGGCAGCTTGGCCGATGCGGCAACGGCTTCGTCGACCGACATCGCGGCATAGCCGATGGGAACAGGGACGCCGAACTTGGCCAGCAGTTCCTTGGCCTGATATTCATGGATGTTCATAAGATCGGTTGACCTGGAAAGTAGGATTGGTTCTGCGTTCGACCCGCGATCACAGTTTCTCCGTCAACTCCGGCACGATCTTGAACAGATCCCCAACCAGGCCGATGTCCGCGACCTGAAAAATCGGCGCGTCCTCGTCCTTGTTGATCGCGATGATCGTCTTGCTGTCCTTCATGCCCGCAAGGTGCTGGATCGCGCCCGAGATGCCGACGGCGATATAGACCTCGGGGGCGACGATCTTGCCGGTCTGGCCGACCTGATAGTCGTTGGGGACATAGCCCGCATCGACTGCCGCGCGGCTCGCACCGACGCCCGCGCCGAGTTTATCGGCGAGCGGTTCGATTAGGCTGTGGAAGTTCTCGCTGTTCTGCAGCGCGCGACCGCCCGAGACGATAATCTTGGCGCTGGCCAGTTCGGGGCGGTCGGACTTCGACAGCTCGGCGCCCACGAAGCTCGACAGCCCCTTGTCACCGGTCGAGGCGACCGCCTCGACCGTGCCGCTGCCGCCGCTGCGTTCGGCCTTCGCGAACGAGGTGCCGCGCACGGTGATGACTTTCTTCGCGTCGCTCGACTGGACGGTCGCGATGGCGTTGCCCGCGTACGTGGGGCGCGTGAAGGTATCGGCACTTTCGACCGACAGGATTTCGCTGATCTGCATCACGTCGAGCAGGGCGGCCACGCGGGGCGCGATGTTCTTGCCATTGGCCGTGGCGGGCGCGACGAAGGCGTCGTGATGGCCCATCAGTTCGACGATCAGAGGAGCCACGTTTTCGGCGAGTGCATGGTCGAACGCGGCATCGTCGGCGACATGCACCTTGCCCACGCCCGCGATCCTGGCGGCGTCGGCGGCAACGCCGTCGATACCCTTGCCCGCGACGATCAGATGGACTTCGCCCAGTTGCGACGCGGCGGTTATCGCCGACAATGTGGCGTCCTTGATGCCCGCGGCATCATATTCAACCCAGACCAAGGTCTTCATGCTGCGACTCCCATGTCCTTGAGTTTGGCGACCAGCGCATCGACGTCGGCGACCTTGATCCCGGCGGTGCGCTTGGGCGGTTCGACGACCTTCAGCGTCGTCAGGCGCGGTGCGACATCCACGCCGTAATCGGCCGGTGTCTTCTGCGCCATTAGTTTGGACTTGGCCTTCATGATGTTGGGCAGCGACGCGTAGCGCGGCTCATTCAGGCGCAGGTCGGTGGTGACAATGGCAGGGGTCGCCAGCTTGACGGTTTCAAGCCCGCCATCGACCTCGCGGGTGACGGTCACGCTGTCGCCTTCGACGACAACCGCGCTCGCAAACGTGCCCTGCGGACGGCCCGTCAGCGCGGCAAGCATCTGGCCGACCTGGTTCGAATCGTCATCGATTGCTTGCTTGCCGAGGATGACGAGGCCGGGAGCTTCCTCCTCGACGACCTTCGCAAGCAGCTTGGCCACGCCCAGCGGCTCGACTTCGGTTTCGCTGACGATCAGGATCGCGCGATCGGCACCCATGGCGAGCGCGGTGCGCAGCGTTTCCTGCGACTTCTGTTCGCCGATGCTGACGGCGATGATTTCGGTCGCGACGCCCTTTTCCTTCAGGCGAATGGCTTCCTCGACCGCGATCTCGTCGAACGGGTTCATGCTCATCTTGACGTTGGCCAGATCGACACCGCTGCCGTCCGCCTTCACGCGGGGCTTCACGTTATAGTCGATGACCCGTTTCACGGGGACGAGGATTTTCATTCGCTTTCTCCGCTTCCGATCTTGATTGATGCACGCATCGGTTCTTCCGCCACCATCGGCTTCAGCCCTAGTTTCGCGAACAGCGCCGCGTCCGCGCCGCCGCCTGCATTGCCGGTGGTCAGCAGCTTGTCGCCGGTAAAGATCGAATTCGCACCCGCCATGAAACACAAGGCTTGCGTCGCCTCGCTCACGCTTTCGCGGCCCGCGCTCAGGCGGACCATGCTGCGCGGCATGGTGATCCGCGCGACGGCGACGGTGCGGACGAATTCGATGTCGTCGATCTTCGCCAGCGGCGTGTCGGCGAGCATGTTGCCCAGCACTGTGCCCTTGACCGGGACCAGCGCGTTGACCGGCACGCTTTCGGGATGCTGCGGCAGGGTGGCGAGCGCGTGGACGAAACCCACCCGGTCGGCCCGCGTCTCGCCCATGCCGACGATGCCGCCGCAGCACACGCTGATCCCCGCGGCGCGGACTTCGCTCAGCGTGTCGAGGCGTTCCTGAAAAGTGCGCGTGGTGATGACGTTGCCGTAATTTTCGGGCGAGGTGTCGATGTTATGGTTGTAGTAATCGAGGCCCGCCTCGGCCAGCCGCCGCGCCTGATCGGCGGTCAGCATGCCGAGCGTCATGCAGGTTTCCAGCCCCATCGCGCGAACGCCGGACACCATCTCCACAATGGCGTCCATGTCGCGGTCCTTGGGCTCGCGCCACGCGGCGCCCATGCAGAAGCGCTGGCTGCCCGCGGCCTTCGCCTCGGCGGCGCTGGCGAGGACGGCGGTCACGTCCATCAGCTTGTCGGCCTTAAGCCCGCTGTCCGCCTTCACGCTTTGCGAGCAATAGCCGCAATCCTCGGGACAGCCGCCGGTCTTGATCGAGAGCAGCGTGCAAAGTTGAACCTCGCCCGGCGCATGGTGCTGGCGGTGAACAGTTTGCGCGCGGAACATGAGATCGTCGAAGGGCAAGTCGAACAACGCGGCAACGTCGGCACGGGTCCAGTCGGTGCGTGTCATTCCGCTGCCTCGCGAGGCTCTAGTCCTTGGCCCTCAGGCGGCATATTATGCCCCAGCAGTCGCAGCACGTCCGCTGCGCATTCGACGATGTTGCTGCCCGGCCCGTAAATCCCGACCACGCCTGCGTCGCGGAGGAACTGGTAATCCTGCGGGGGGATGACGCCGCCGGCGAAAACCTTGACGTCGCTACGCCCGGCCTCGCGCAAAAGCCGGATGAGTTCGGGGATCAGCGTCTTGTGCCCCGCAGCTAAGCTCGACGCGCCGATGGCGTCGACGTTGCGCTCCAATGCCAGCGCCAGCGTCTCCTCGGGTGTCTGGAACAGCGGGCCGCTGATCGCGTCAAAGCCCATGTCGGCAAACGCGCTCGCGACCACGTTTGCGCCGCGGTCATGCCCGTCTTGGCCCATTTTGGCGATCAGCACGCGAGGCTTGTGGCCGAGGCGACGGGTGGTCGCCTCGACACCGTCTGTGACGCGCGCCCAGGCCGCGTCGAATTCGTGCGCGCTGCCATAAATGCCGCGCACCGGCTCAGGGGTGGTGGCGTAGCGGCCGAACACCAGCTCCATCGCGTCCGAGATTTCGCCGAGCGTCGCGCGTGCGCGGGCGGCAGTGACGGCGAGGGCGAGCAGGTTCTCGCCGCCCTTCGCCCCCTCGGTCAGCGCCGCCAATGCTGCCTGACACGCCGCCTCACCGCGCGCCGCCTTGGTCGCCGCGATCCGGGCGACCTGGCCCTCGCGGACCTTTACATTATCGACGTCGAGGAAGTCGATGTTGTCGGCGTTTTCGGGCTTGTACTTGTTGACCCCGACGATGACGTCCTCGCCCTTGTCGACGCGGGCTTGCCGGGCGGCGGCGGCTTCCTCGATCAGTCGTTTCGGCATGCCGGTCGCGACCGCCTTGGTCATGCCGCCGAGGTCATCGACCTCGCCGATGATCTTCCATGCTTGCTCTGTGAGTTCGCTCGTCAGCGCCTCGACGTAATAACTGCCGCCGAGCGGATCGACGACGCGGGTGATCCCGGTCTCCTCGGCCAGCACGATCTGCGTGTTGCGCGCGATGCGGGCGCTGAATTCGGTGGGGAGCGCAATCGCCTCGTCGAGCGCGTTGGTGTGCAGCGACTGGGTGCCGCCGAGCGTCGCCGCCATCGCCTCGACAGTGGTGCGGATGACGTTGTTATACGGGTCGCTCTCCTGCAGCGACACGCCCGACGTTTGGCAGTGGGTGCGGAGCATCTTGCTGCGCTCGTCCTTCGCGCCCAGCCCATCCATGACCCGGTGCCACAGGGTGCGCGCCGCGCGGAGCTTCGCCACTTCCATGAAGAAGTTCATGCCGATGCCGAAGAAGAAGCTCAGCCGCCCCGCGAACGCATCGATGTCGAGGCCGCTTTCGATGGCGCGCACGACATATTCCTTGCCGTCCGCAATGGTGAAGGCGAGTTCCTGAACCGCCGTCGCGCCGGCCTCGTGCATGTGATAGCCGCTGATCGAAATGCTGTTGAATTTCGGCATGTTGGCCGAGGTGTAGGCGATGATGTCGGAGATGATCCGCATCGATGGTTCGGGCGGGTAGATGTACGTGTTGCGGACCATGAACTCCTTCAGGATGTCGTTCTGGATCGTCCCGTCGAGCTGCGCCTGCGGCACGCCCTGTTCCTCGCCCGCGACGATGAAGAAGGCGAGGATCGGGATGACCGCGCCGTTCATCGTCATGCTGACCGACATCTGGTCGAGCGGGATGCCGTCGAACAGGATCTTCATGTCCTCGACGCTGTCGATCGCGACGCCCGCCTTGCCGACGTCGCCGACGACGCGGGGGTGGTCGCTGTCGTAGCCGCGGTGCGTGGCGAGGTCGAAGGCGACGCTCAGCCCCTTTTGCCCGGCGGCCAGATTACGGCGGTAGAAGGCGTTACTTTCCTCGGCAGTGGAGAACCCTGCATATTGCCGGATCGTCCAGGGACGCCCTGCATACATGCTCGCCCGCACGCCGCGCGTGAACGGGGCGAAACCGGGCAGACCGGGATTGGCGCTGTCCTCTGCGGTGTAGAGCGGCTTGATCGTGAAGCCCTCGGGCGTCGCCCAGTCGAGCGATTTGCCCTTCACCTCTTTGGCGGCGAGCGCTTCCCAGTCTTTGCGGTCAGGCATGAGGCATGTCCCTAAAGCGGAATATTATCATGCTTCTTCCACGGATTCTCGAGGTTCTTGTTCCGCAGTTTGCGCAGCCCCAGCGCCACCCGTCGCCGGGTCGAGTGCGGCATGATGACCTCGTCGATAAATCCCTTGCTCGCCGCCACGAACGGGTTGGCGAACCGCGCCTCGTACTCCGCCGTGCGCTCGGCGATCTCCTCAGTGGTTTTGCCCCGGAAGATGATCTCGACCGCACCCTTCGCACCCATCACCGCGATCTCGGCGGTCGGCCAGGCGTAGTTGAGGTCGCCGCGCAAGTGCTTCGACGCCATGACGTCGTATGCCCCGCCATAGGCCTTGCGCGTGATGACGGTGATCTTCGGCACGGTCGCCTCGGCATAGGCGAACAACAGTTTCGCGCCGTGCTTGATGATGCCGCTGTGCTCCTGCGCGACGCCCGGCAGGAAGCCCGGCACGTCCACGAAAGTCACGATCGGAATGTCGAACGCATCGCAGAACCGCACGAAGCGCGCGGCCTTTTTCGACGAGTTGATATCGAGGCACCCGGCCAGCACCATCGGCTGATTGGCGACCACGCCCACGGTGCGCCCCTCGATCCGCGCAAATCCGATCAGGATGTTGCCCGCATGCGCAGGTTGCAGCTCGAAGAAGTCACCCTCGTCGACCGTCTTCCGGATGACTTCGTGCATGTCGTACGGCTGGGCGGCGCTGTCGGGGATGATCGTATCCAGCGACGGCTCGATCCGGTCCCAATCGTCCGCCGTCGGGCGTTCGGGCACCGGCGCGCGGTTGTTCTCCGGCAAAAAGTCCACGAAGTCGCGGGCCGCGAGCAGCGCCTCGATATCGTTGTCGAAGGCATTGTCGGCCACGCCCGACTTGGTCGTGTGCGTCACGGCTCCGCCCAGTGCCTCTTGGGTGACAACCTCGTTCGTCACCGTCTTCACGACGTCAGGACCGGTCACGAACATGTAACTCGAGTCTTTCACCATGAAGATGAAGTCGGTCATCGCCGGCGAATAGACCGCGCCGCCCGCGCATGGCCCCATGATAAGACTCAATTGCGGCACGACGCCGCTCGCGAGCACGTTGCGCTGGAACACTTCGGCATAGCCGCCGAGGCTGGCCACGCCCTCCTGAATGCGGGCGCCGCCGCTGTCGTTCAGGCCGATGACCGGCGCGCCGACTTTCATCGCCATGTCCATCACCTTGCAGATTTTCTGCGCGTGGCGTTCGGACAAGCTGCCGCCGAATACGGTGAAGTCCTGCGAGAAGACGAACACCAGACGGCCGTTCACCGTGCCCGACCCCGTCACGACGCCATCGCCGGAAAATTTCTGCTCGCCCATGCCGAAGTCGGCGCAATTGTGCTCGACGAACATGTCGAGTTCCTCGAACGACCCCTCGTCGAGCAGCACGTCCAATCGTTCGCGCGCGGTCAGGCGACCCTTGGCGTGCTGCGCGTCGATGCGCTTCTGCCCGCCGCCCATACGTGCGGCATCGCGCCGCCGTTCCAGGTCCGCTAAATGCAAAATCAGATTTTCCCGAATTTCATGAACCGAGCCACAACCGATGCGTTGGCGGCCCCGGTTCAGCCTATCTGGCTGTGAATTTCCTTGGCGTCGCGGCCGCGACTTCGACCGAAGACCCGTGCTCATTGATCGGGTGACCACAAATGCAGTCAATCGAAACAAAGTCGGGCCGAAAATTGTCGCAGGGCTTCCCGCCCAGCGATCGGGCATCCGCTGACATCTTTGCTACCCAATCGACTTTCATCCCCGCCATTCCTTCCCAGATCGGCCTGCCTGACCGCGAAGCGGGCCCGCTCTCACGTCGCTAAATCCGACGGCAGAAACTGGCCCGCCCGACCAATACATAATGAATCGCTAGAGATGCAATCTATTTAATAAGCGGCCCGCAGGCGTCATTCGACATAGCGCGCGCGAAGGGCCTTTTTGTCTGGCTTACCGAGGGGCGACAGCGGAATGACGTCAACGAAATCGACGCTTTTCGGCGCCTGCACCGATCCCTTGCGATCACGGACGAGGGCGATCAACTCTTCGGGCGTGACGCTCTGCTCGGGGTCGATCACGACCACGGCCTTTACCGTCTCACCCCATCTTGGATCGGGGATCCCGATGACGGCCGCCTGACGCACGGCGGGATGGCTGACAAGGACATCTTCGACCTCGCGCGCGAATACGTTGAAGCCGCCTGTCACGATCATGTCCTTCTTGCGATCGACGATCCGAAGGAAACCGTCGTCGCTGCGGATCGCAACATCGCCGGTGTGCAGCCAGCCATTCGCGAAAGCCACGTCGGTTTCCTCGGGCTTGTTGAGATAGCCCTTCATCAGCAGCGGCCCCTGCACGCAGATTTCTCCGGGCTCTCCGTCGGCGACTTCGAGCATCGCGTCGTCCATCAGCGCGACCCGAACCCAGGGCGTCGGCCTCCCGCAGGACGCGAGGCGCAGCGGGTCACCGACCAGATGTTCATCGCGACGCAGTAGCGTGACCGACATCGGGGCCTCGGCCTGGCCATAGAATTGAAAGAAGATCGGCCCGAGCTTGCCGATCGCGTCCTTCAGCCGCGCCGCCGGAAAGGCCGACGCTCCGTAAAAGACGATTTCGAGGCTCGAGAGATCGAATTCGCCGAAGCGCGGATGATCGATCAGCGCCAGCACCATCGTTGGCACCATCAGCACCGAAGTGATCCGGTGCAGTTCGATCGCCTCCATGACACGAACGGGGTCGAAACCGGGCAGGACCACCATCGACCCGCCCTTCATCAGGATTGCCGTAAGCACGGCTGCCCCGGCATGGCTCAGGGGCGCACAAATCAGATGGCGGATCTGGGCGGGCCATTCCCATTCTGTCAGCTGGATCAGCGCCGACGTCACGATGCCGCGATGCGAAATCATGATCCCCTTGGGCTTGCCGGTCGTGCCGCCCGAATAGGCGATCCGCGCCAAAGCCTCGGGATCGGCGGTCGGGGCAACGAGCACATGAGCCTCAAAGGCGGCTGCCATGCGGTCGAGCGATTCGGCGCCCTCCCCGCCCAGCGCGACGACGTGACGCAGACTGGGTGCCCGTTCTTTCAGCGCGATGGCGACATCCTCATAATGATCGCCGTCGTAGATGAGCAGGTCGATCGCGGCATCGTCGAGAACATAGAGGTAGTCCTCAAGCGCGCCCATTGGGTGAAGCGCCGTCGCGACAACACCGGCAAATGACAGCGCCGTCATGACGCCCGGCACTTCGATCCGGTTGCGCGCAAGCACGGCCGCGCGCGCGGGGCGCGGCGACATCGCCTCGAAGACCTGCTGGCATCTGCTGACCGAGTCGCGCAGCGCGCCTGCCGTCAGCCTGGTTCCGTCGGCCAGCATCAGGACCGTGCGGTCCAGATCGCGGTTCAGGGCGTGGGCCAGCAAGTCGGTGCCGAGCACCGATCGAAACAATTCTGGAGCCATCCTTGATCCTCACCGATACACCCTGTCGGGCAATTTTATGCATAGCTACATGTGCATTATTTTCAAGCGTGTCAGCCCGGGTAACACCTTTGATGCCGCAACACATGCTCATCCCCAAAACGCAATGCAACACGTGCATTGAATCTTATTGCACATCGCTTGTGTCTTTAATATGCTCCAAGAAGTCGGCCGTCAGAGCCGAGCTGAGCGCTAAATTCTGCCTAGAAGTATAAATTCGGGATGAGGAGCGTGGGATGTCGAGATATTATATGGGTCGAGCCCTATCGACGGTGTTGCGGGTTGGCGGTGCTCTGTCTGCCCTGACGGCGGGCGTCGCTTATGCCCAGACGGCCACTGCGCCACCGCAGGCCGATACTCAGGGCGCCGATGCAGTCGGTGCCGGGGACATTATCGTCACCGCCCAGCGCCGCGCAGAGCGGCTCGAGGATGTGCCCGTCGCTATTGTGGCGCTGACGGGCGACACGCTGGCAAAATCAGGGGTCCAGCACATGACCGATCTCGGTCAGGTGGCCACTAGCGTCCAGATCAACCGCGCGGGCGCGTTCACCCAACCGGCGATCCGCGGTATTACGACGCTGACACTCGGCTTCGGGTTCGAGAACAATGTCGCGGTCTATGTCGATGGTTTTTACCAACCCGATATGGTGACGATCAACGGAGACTTTGCGAATTTGGCCAGTGTTCAGGTTCTCAAGGGGCCGCAAGGCACCTTGTATGGACGCAACGCGACGGGCGGCGCGATTGTTATCGACACGCTGGCCCCGGCGAAGGAGTTTACTGCAAGTGGCCAGGCATCCTATGGGCGCTTCAACGATTTGCGGCTGCAGGGCTATGTCTCGGGTCCGCTCGGCGACAAGATCGCACTGGGCCTGGCCGCCTATTACCGCACGAGCGACGGGTATATTCGCGACATCGGGGCCGATCCGTTGTCGGCAGCCGACGACACCAACGCCGCGCCGCAGAAAAATTTGTCGCTCCGGGCGAAATTGCTGCTGACACCGACCGACAACCTCAGCGTCACGCTCGGCTTGAATCACGGCTTCGTCGAAGACTCGCGCGGGCTCCTCTATACGATCAATGCGTTTCCCGCATCGTTCATTCCCACCCCGCCCGCACGCGCGACGCTCCGCGACACGGCATCGCCCACTATTCCGGCCGATGCCAAAGCGCGCGCAACCGAAGCCACAGCCAAGATCGTGCTCGAAACAGGCATCGGCACGCTCACATCGTACACGGGTTATGCCACGCGCCTGAGCCATTCGACGTTCGATTTTGACGCCAGCAAACCGGTCATAACGCAGTCGGTATCGAACAACATCCGCGAATATACGGTTCAGCAGACGCTCGACTATAGCATCAAGGCGATCGATCGCCTCGACCTGATCGTCGGCGCTTTTTTCTATGACGACAAGCTGCGCGTGGACGGGGGCGAGAGCTATGCCGGCTCCGTCACGCCTGCCGGGCTTCAGCGCAGCCAGTTCATCCGCCTGACATCACGGTCCTATGCGTTTTACATCGACGGCACATGGCACATCTCCGACCGCCTGTTTCTCACCGGCGGTCTGCGCTACAGCAACGAAAAGCGCGGCATCAGCTATTATGAGGTGCCGGGGACGGTAACCGCCATTGCTCCGCCAGCCAGCAACTCGGCCACGTTCAGTTCGGTAACGCCGCGGGCCGTGCTGCGCTACGAAATCGCACCGCGAACGAACATTTATGCGTCCTATTCGGAAGGGTTCCGGGCGGGGGTTTTCAACACGACGGTGCTACCCAACCCTGGACTTGTGATCCCGATCAACCCCGAAAAGCTGCGTGCTTTCGAGCTTGGGTTCAAAACGGCGTCACCGACCTGGCGTCTGGATGCCGCCATCTATTATTATGACTTCCGCGATTTGCAGGTCGGCGTTTCCATCCCCAACCCGATCGTTCCCAACAGCGTCGTCCAGCTGATCAGCAACGCCAAAAAGGCCGAGAGTTACGGCGCCGAAGCACAAGTCACCTACACCCCGACGCCGCAGCTCAGCGTCCGCGCCGGTGCTTCGTATATCCACGCACGCTACACCGACTTTTCCAACGCGACGGGCACCGGATTCAACGCCACGACCGGTCTCAACGTCACCGGTCAGGTCCAGAACTGGACAGGGCAGCAAATGGCCCGCGCGCCATCGTTTACCGCAAATCTGGGGTTCAATTACGAGACCGATCTGGCGGGTGGCAAACTGGCACTGTCGGCGAACGGAAGCTACACGTCATCCTACGTTGTCGCCAATCCATCCTTATATGGGCTGCTCGCGAACCCTGCGCTCGCCAATACGCAACGCTATCGCCAGGACGGCTATGCATTGCTGAACGCGCAGGTGAACTGGACCGATCCGAGCGGGCATTACACTTTCGGCGTCTACGGCGATAACATCACCAATACGCGCTATAATTTCGTCCTGTCGGGCGGCGCGTTCGGCGATTACTCGCAAGGTAACGAGCCCGCGACCTATGGCGTGCGCGCAGGGTTCAAGTTTTAGCGTCGCGCAGTCTCTGGCGAAGCGGGATGTTGGGCTGGCCGGTGTGCGCGGTCACACCCCCGTCGGCCGTGAGGATCGATCCAGTCATATAGGCGGCGTCGTCCGACGCGAGAAAGGCGACGACGCTGGCCATCTCTTGGGGCGTGCCCGGGCGCCCAAGCGGGATCGGCGTCAGCCAGGCAGCGCGTCCCTCTTCGGTCGCCAGTGTTGCGCCGATGATCGCGGTTTCGATCAGCCCCGGACATAATGCGTTTACCCGGATGCCGTCGCGCGCGCAGTCCAGAGCCAAGGAACGTGTATAGTTGATCACCGCGCCCTTGGACGCATTATACGCGCCCATGCCATAATCGCCGACGAGGCCCGAGATCGACGCGATGTTGACGATCGCCCCGCCCTGCCCCCGCATCGCCGGAATGGCAGCGCGGCAGAACAAATAGACCGACCGGATATTGACTGCGAAAACCCGGTCCCAGAGTTCCTCTGCCATGTCAGCGGTTTCGGCAAGCGCGCCTATCCCGGCGTTGTTGACCAGCACATCGAGACGGCCCCAAGCCGCGAGCGCTGCCGCCACGGCAGCCGGCACATCGGCGGCGATGGCCACGTCGGTGCGTACGAAGCGCACGGCATCATGCAGCGTTGCCGGCGGCGCAAGGTCGGCAATGATGACCTTCGCGCCTTCGGCAACCAGCCGCGCCACAATCGCCGCGCCGATGCCGTTCGAGCCGCCGGTGACGATGGCCACCTTGTCATGGAATCTGTTCATGTCCGTTCCTTGCACCCTCACGCAGTGACTGGCCAGTCGCATGATTATCGTCAATGCGCTTGTGCATTGTCGTTTTTCAGCATAGCAAAAACACAGCAAATCCGAGGATGCATGCATGACCGAAAGCCTTGCCGCGGCAGTCCGCGCGGCCGAGCAACAGCGCTGCGCCGCCATGCTCGCCAATGACGCAGCAGTGCTCGACGCAATCCTCGATCCGCGGCTGCAATTCGCGCATGCGACGGGGGTGGTCGATGACAAGCGGACGTATCTGACCAAGATGGCCGGAGGGCGGATCGTCTACATCGGCATCGACTGGACGGAGCAAGTCGTCACCGAACTCGCGCCCGACGTCGCTTTGCTTACCGGAGGGATGGCCACGAATGTTTCCGTCGAGGGTGCTGCCAAGGCGCTCAGGAACCGCGTCATGAGCGTCTGGGGCCGGACCGATGGGATGTGGCGGTTGGTGGCATTCCAATCGACGCCGATCGCGGGATGAGGAGCAGACATATGCACATGAAGGTCTGCGGTTCTGGGGTGCGTTTTGCGGCTGTTTTCCAGGTCACGTCGGAGGTTATCCCGAATGCACCGGTTTCACCGTAGTGGAACCGTTACGCGAAGCAGATATCAGCCCGATGCGTCGCTAAGGCGATGCACGCCGACATCTCGATCAACGCGTTGAGCTTCGCGCCCGCCCGGCTGGATAAGCTTGCCGACCAGGTTGCCCGGATCGGCGCACAGGCGATAAGCCCCGATTTAGAGCAGGTCTTGGCCTTTGGGGCCACCGCAACCGCGCTTCTGTTCCGCGACACAGGCCTTGAGACTGCCGCCCTCACCCACCGCGCTTTTGCTTTCGCCACACGAAATGACGTGGCGGCAGCGCACGAGCGACTGGACCGAACCATCGATATAGCCATTGAGATCGGCGCACGGTCTATTGTCTTGACGACCGGTGGACGCGGTTCGTGCGGTTGGGCTGACGCCACCGACCGGTTCGCCGAAGCCATCGCGCCATGCGCGGCCAAGTCGCTGACGGCGGGTATCGCGCTCGGCGTGGAGCCCACTTCGCACCTCTACGCCGACGTCTCGATCGCGCACCGCCTGTCCGACACGGTGCAGATCGCCCGCAAGGCGGACATTGCGGTCGTTATCGACCTGTTCGCCTGTTGGTTCGACGCCGATATTGAAGCAGCGATCGCGGAAGCGGCGCCGCTCGCTTCGCTCGTGCAAGTCAGCGATTATATTTACGGGGATCGGGGGCTGCCGTGTCGCGCAGTACCCGGCGATGGTGCAGTTCCTCTCGCCCGGTTGATCCCCGCGATTGTCGACGCGGGCTATGGCGGATATTTCGATCTGGAAATCATCGGGCCGCGTCTTCGGGCCGAAGGCGAGGAAATGGGTCTCCGCCGCGCTGGCGATTTGATCGGCGCCTTGATCGAACAAGCCAGGGCGAACTAATCATGGCGCACGCCGACGACAAAAAGACGGTTCTGGCCGACGTCGCAGACGGAATCATGACAATCACGCTCAACCGCCCGGACCGGGGCAATGCGTGGAACGGGCCGATGGCCCAAGGGTATTTCGCGCTGCTCGAACAAGCCGCACAAGACCCCGAAGTGCGCGCGATCATCGTCACTGGCGCGGGCAAGGCTTTTTGCGTCGGCGGCGACGGCAAAAAGCTGGCGGTCGTGGCCGATACCGGCGACATCAAATCCGCTGCCCCGCAACCCTACTGGTTTCCGCTCACCATCGGCAAGCCGATCATCGCCGCGATCAACGGCGCGTGTTTCGGCATCGGCTTGCAACAGGCGCTGGTCAGCGACATCCGCTTTGCCTCGGAAGACGCCAAATTCTCCACAGCCTATGCGCGGCGCGGGCTGGTTGCGGAAATGGGCATGAGCTGGCTGCTTCCCCGTCTCGTCGGGACCGGCCATGCCATGGACCTGCTGATCTCGGCGCGCCTCGTGCGCGCTGCCGAAGCGGAACGGATCGGGTTGGTCAATTGCGTCGTTCCCGCCGGCGACCTGCTGGCCGAGGCGCAGGCCTATGCGACGCAGCTTGTCAGGCACTGCTCGCCCTATTCGATGCGCGCGATCAAGCAGCAAAGCTTTGCGGATTTGATGCAGCCGTTTCTGAAAAGTTTCGACCGATCGGTTGCCTTGCTCGACACTGCATTTGCTGCGCCCGATTTCAAGGAAGGCATGGCAAGCTGGCAGGAAGGACGGCCGCCGAACTTCCCTGCACTCCCGCAGGAATTGGCACATATCGATCTGAACGGATGAGGAGGACGCTCGCATGACAAAACGGGAATTTTTGGGGATGGCCAGCGTTGGCGTTGTCGCAGCCGCGCTGGTCGGGCGCGTCGCCCTAACGATCGGCGATACCGAACGCGCAGATACCGGTTTTCGGGTTCGTCACACCGATGCCGAATGGCGCGCAAGACTGAGCCCGGCGAGCTATAATGTGCTACGGAAGGATGCGACCGAACAGCCGTTTTCCAGCCCGTTGGTCAACGAGCACCGGCCCGGCAAGTTCGCTTGTGCCGGGTGCGACCAACCAGCGTTCTCCTCGAGCACCAAATATGACAGCCACACCGGTTGGCCAAGTTTCTGGGACAGCCTGCCGGGTGCCATTTTTAAACGCCCCGACTTCACCATGGCCAGGATGCGGACCGAGGTGCGATGCAGCAGTTGTGGCAGCCATCTCGGCCATATCTTCGACGATGGGCCGAAGCCGACAAATTATCGCTATTGCATGAATGGCGTGGCGCTGGCCTTTCACGCGGCACAGGCTTGAACAACGGGAGTTAGACGATGAGCGACTTTTTCAACGGCGTCATGCGCGGCATCAGCAGCCTGATCGGCCTGTGCATGGTCTTGATGGGCGGCATCTGGATCCTGCAGGGCTTCAACATTGCTTTCCTGAACAGCTTCATGGCGAACGACAAGCAATGGGCGATGTGGGGTACACTCCTTGCGCTCGTCGGGGTCGGCCAGATTTGGTGGAGCAACACTCGCGCGAGCTATTACAAGGGCAAATGAGGACTCGCGGCTAGTTCCGCTTCAGAACACTCTCGACGAAGCGGCGGAGTTCCTTGTCGATTTCCGCACCCTCGGGTCCGCCGGGGAAGCCGGTATGCGGCCCCGCCTCGGTGACATGCAACTCCGCCGTGACACCTACCGCGCGCAGGGCCCGGTGCATCCGCACCGTGTTCGACAAATACAGGTCGCGCGTCCCCGTCGTCAGGATCGTCGGCGGAAAAGCGCTGAGGTCGCCGAACAGGGGTGAGAGATAGGGGTGGGCCAGATCATACCCGGCGGCGTAGAGCAAGTTGACCGGCATTAGGCTCCGCAGGCCGGGATCGATGCCCATGTTGGTGTGGAAGCTGTCGCCCGATTCAGTCAGGTCGATCTCGGGCGTGCCGAGGATCAGACCCGCCGGCATCGGCAGCCCCTCGTCACGCGCACGCAGCATCAACGCCGCAGCGAGATTGCCGCCCGCCGACCCGCCGCTGACGATGATCTCGTTCTGCGTGCGTTCGCCGAGCAGTGCGCGATAAGCTGCGATGCAATCATCGAGCGCTGCTGGATAGGGGTGATCGGGTGCCATGCGGTAATCGACCGACCAGACGCGCCGCTGCAACCGCGTAGCGGTGCCGACGCCCATCATACGGCACATCTCGCCGCCGCACAGGATCAGCGCGCCGCCGTGAAGATCGAGAATCACGCTTCTGTCCTCCGGGTCTAGCCCTGACGGCGCGATGTCGAAGACGCGCGCACCACCGGCGTCGCGTTCGTCTGCCCGCGTTCCCGTCGCTTCGCTCCATGCCGGGAACCGCGACAGGACCGCCTCGTCGACCGCCGTTACATAGGCCCGCCACGCGTCCTTGTCGTCGAGGGGGGGATATTCTCCCCATGTCGGCAAGGGCGTCAGGTAGGCGCGCGCAACGGGGCTCAGGTATTCGGGTATCGGAACATCGCGTGCGGGCACATGAATGGCGCCGCTGTTGTCGCCCTCTTGCACAGCCTTCTCCTTTGTTCGGCGCGCCAAGCGCCACTTGTTATAAAAGCGCTTCCGCCAGCCTGCGCCAGACAGGGCGTAACGCGGCAAGGTCGTTCGTGCCAGGTGCGGCGGTTCCGACCACCTGCAAACAGACATGATCCGCGCCGGCACTGAAGTGCGCATCGAGCCGGGCCGAGATCACCTCCACATCGCCGCAGGCAAATACCGCATCGACGAGCCGATCGCTTGTCTGCGCGATATCGTCATCGGTGAACCCCAGTCGCCGCCAGCTGTTCGCATAATTTTCCAGTCGCCCATAGCCCTGGACATAGGGCCGTGCGAGATCACGCGCCCGCGCCGGGTTCGCGTCGAGCACTACCCCCTGCTCGGGCGCAAGGATCGGTCCCCGGCCGAGGGCGGCACGCGCAATCGCGGTGTGTTCGGGCGTGACGAGATAGGGATGCGCGCCTGCGGTCTGGTCGCGCGCAAGCTCGGTCATTTTCGGCCCGAGCGCGGCCAGCACGATCGCGCGGGCAGTTACCCCCGCGTCGAACAGCCGGTCGAGATACGCCTTCATCGCTGTCAGCGGCTTGGCATAGGCGGCACCAACAGCCTCGCTGTGACTGACGCCAAGCCCGAGCAGAAAGCGCGCGCGCTGGTTATGGGGCAGTTCGTGCCACCAGCCTGCCACGTCGGTCGCCTGATGCTTCCAGATGTTGAGAATGCCGCTGGCAATGGTTGTGTGCTGCGTCGCCGCCAGCAGGTGGGACAGGTCGTTCAGCAGGTCGCCGCCCGTTGCCCCCGGGATCCACAATGCGCCATATCCGAGTTCGTCGAGTTCTGCTGCTGCCTCAGCTGGCTCGGCGGAATCGCCGAACCGCAGCTCCATCGACCAGATTCCGATCCGCCCGATCCGTGGCGTCACCGCTGTGGTCATGCACCGACCTCATAGAATCTCTGATATTGTCGGCGATAGGCCAGAATGGGCCCATCGCCCTTGACGAGCAGCGGCTCGGCCCTGAAAATCTTCGCATTCCAGATCGGAATGTCCTGGTTGACCTGCTTCACTAGATCGCGAATGCGCGCGTCGGTGACGCGCAGGCGGCCCTCGCTCAAGCCCGGCGCATGGTACATTTGCCAGCGCAAATGGGTATGTTCCGCATCAATCGGCGTCTGCTGCTGGTTGTGAACGACGTGCGTCACGTCCTTGAATTCGGTAATTGACTGGCCGGGACCCGTCGCCGTTACATCGATGATGCCCGTCATCGGCCCACGTGGCGTCACCATCTCGGCGACGACCTTGTTAGACCGCACCCAGCCGTCGATTTTGAAATCGCCCTCGGCAGGCCCGGTAACGCCATGGACAGCGTTGAAATGGGCATGATCCTGGCCGTTCTCGGTAATTTCCTGGACGTGGATGTCGATGACCCATTCATAGGTCGAATGCAGGATCCAGTCGCCTTCGGGACAGGTGGGCATCGTTGCCACCTCCCATTTCGGTGCCGCCTTTCCCGGATGATACCAGACATAGGCAACGCCTTCGGATTCCTTGACGGGCCAGGTGGGCAGGCATTGCCGTTTCAGACGCGGCGCGATGACATTGGTGTAGGGAATGTCGGTGACACCGCCCTCCCCGCTGAAGCTCCAGTGATGAAACGCACAGCGCAGATCGTTGCCGTTGACCGTGCTTTCCACGCCGAGATGGGCGCCAAGATGCGGGCAATAGGGGTCGACGGCATTGAGCACGCCATCGCCCCCGCGCCACATCACAAACTCGGTGTCGAAATAGCGCATCGTCCTGATCTCGCCGATCGCGATCTCGCTCGACATCGCGACGCCGAACCAGCCGAAAGGAATCGGCAGGCTTGTATAGCCGCGGTCGGATCTTGGGTTGCTTGCCATCGTCATCTCCCGGTCGGAATTTCGCGGAACGGCACGGCCTTGTCGACGCGGACGTCGCCAGGCAGGCCGAGCACGCGTTCGGCAATGATGTTCTTCATGATCTCGTCGGTGCCCCCGCCGAGCCTCAGCGCGGGCGCCCACATGAAGCGGTGCTGGAATCCGCCGTTCAGCAGTGCGATATCGGGATCGTCGATAAGGCCGAATGCGTCCTGGATATCCAGTGCCTGATTGGTGAGCTCCTGCGTCTGCGTCGCCCAGAGCAGCTTGCCCGCCGATCCTTCGGGCCCCGGTGCCTTGCCGTGCGACAGCGCGGTCAGGGTGCGGAAGCTGAGCAGGCGGATGGCCTCGGCATTCACATAATAGTCCGCGAGCCATTCGCGGAACGCCGGATCCTCGAGCGTCGAGCCGTCGAACGCGGGGCTGCGCCGCGCAATCTCCATCACGTCGCGCCAGCCAAGACCTGTCCCCGATCCAAGCGCCGCGCGTTCGTTCATCAAGGTCGAGATCACGACTTTCCAGCCATCGCCCGGCGCACCGACCATCTGGTTGGCCGGTATCCGAACGTTTTCGAGGAACACTTCGTTGAGCTCGCTGTCGCCCGACATCATCTTGATCGGGCGGACTTCGAGGCCCGGCGTCTTCATATCGAGCCAGAACGCCGACAAACCCTTGTGCTTGGGCACCTCGGGGTCGGTGCGCGCGATGACCATGCCGTAATCGGCGGCATGCGCCCCGCTGTTCCAGACTTTTTGCCCGTTCAGCACCCAATCGTCGCCGACGCGAACCGCCATTGTCCGCGTGGCCGCCGAATCCGATCCGCTCGACGGTTCGGAAAACAGCTGACACCAGATTTCATCGCCGCGCACCGCCGGGGCGACACGGGCGAGCGATTCCGGGTCGGCGCTGAATTCCATCAACGGCGGCAGCAGCATGTGCAGCCCGGTCATGAAATAAGTGAACTGCAAGCCGGCCCGCGCTTCCTCCTGATTGAAGATCGCTTCGTCGATCGCGGTTCCGCCTGCGCCGCCGCGCGCCTTCGGCCACGAAATGCAGGCATAGCCTGCATCGGCCTTGGTCGCTTGCCAGACGCGGGCAATTTCCTTGTGCTTGTCGTGCCAGGCGCGGCGTTCTTCGGGCGCAAGGACCGACAAATCGGGTCCGTTCGCCTCGATCCAGGCGCGGACGGTCGCGCGATATTCGGCTTCCGCCGGGCTGTCGTCGAAGTTCATGACCGCTTCTCCGCTTCGACACGTTCCTCAAGCCGGTCGGCGAGCCGCCGTTTCCAGTCGCGTGGCGCGCCGACGACCAGTCCCAGGTGACGCGCACGACGGAAAAAGAAATGGCAGTCCGCCTCCCATGTCACGCCGATGCCGCCATAGGTCTGGATCATTTCCTTCGACGCCATCCAGTAAGCGGCGCATCCCGCGACGCGCGCTGCTGCCGCTGCCAGCGGCAGCTCGGGCGCATCGGTCGACAGCGCCCATGCCCCGTAATAGGCGTTGGCGCGGGCTACTTCGTTCTTCACGAACACATCGGCGAGCTTGTGCTTGATCGCCTGATAGCTGCCGATGGGGCGGCCGAAGGCATAGCGTTCAAGCGCATAGTCGCGCGCCATTTCAAGGCAACGATCCGCACCGCCCAATTGTTCGAACGCGAGCAGGATGGCGCCGCGTTCCTGAATACGTGCGAGCAAAGCCAGTCCCTCACCCGGCGTGCCGAGCGGTTCCACCGGCGCGTCGTCGAAGCGCACGCGCGCCATGCCACGCGTCGGGTCGAGCGTCGACACGGTTTCACGGCTGACACCGGGGCCGTTCAGATCGGCAAGGTAGAGCGAGAGCCCCGCCTCACCCTGCGCCAGCACCACAGCCTTGCCCGCCGCCATGCCGTCGGCAACAGGCAGCTTCATCCCCGACAACCTGCCGCCCGTCACGCGCGCCGCGATCCGTTCCGCCGTGAGCGCTCCCTGTCCTTCGAACACGGCGAGCGTCCCGATCAATTCTCCGCTGGCGATCAGGGGCAGCAGCATCGATTTCTGGTCTTCCGACCCTGCCAGCAGCAGCGCCTCGGCGAACAGGTAGACGCTCGACGCAAACGGGATCGGCGCGACGGCTCGGCCCAGTTCCTCGGCCAGCGCGCATAATTCGACATAGCCGAGGCCCAGGCCGCCGTAAGTCTCGGGGATTGCGGCTCCGCACCAGCCCTGCTCGCCGATGCGCGCCCATAGTGCCGCGTCATATCCAGCGGCAGAATTCTCGAGCACCCCGCGCGCGACCGACAGGGGCGAGGCAGCGAGCAGGAATCGCCGCGCTTCGTCCTTCAGCGCCTTCTGGTCGTCGGTATAATCGAAATTCATGGGCTGACCTCGTCGTATTCGCGGGCGAGCCGATCGATGACTGCGGCCGCCGGTTCGATGGCGTGCGTCGTGCCGATGCCCTGGCCGCAGCCCCAGATGTCGGTCCAGGCTTTGGCCGCGCTGGCCTGCGCGGCTACGTCGGTCGCGCGCCGTGTCGTCGGCAGATCGTCGGGATCGAGTCCGGCCGCGACGATCGAACTTCGCAGATAATTGGCCGGCGTGCCACTGAACGCGGGCGTATAGACAATGTCGTCGGCGCCAGAGGCCACAACAGCGTTTTTTTGCGCCACGCCGCAGCGGGCTTCGTCGGTCGCGATAAACGCCGACCCGACATAGGCGAAGTCCGCGCCGAGCATCCCCGCCGCCGCGATTGCCCGCCCCGACGCGATGGACCCGGCAAGCACCAGCGGCCCGTCGAACCATGTCCGCAATTCTTGCATCAGCGCGAAGGGCGACACGGCCCCGGCATGCCCCCCCGCGCCTGCGGCGACCGCAATCAGCCCGGTTGCGCCGCGCTCGATCGCTTTGCGCGCATGCGCCTGATTGGTGATGTCGTGCAGCGTCACCCCGCCATAGGCCTGTACCGCCGTGTTGACGTCGCCACGCGCGCCCATCGAGCTGATGACAAGCGGCACCCGATATTGCGCGCACCGAGCCAGATCGTCGTCGAGTCGCGGATTGCTTCGGTGAACGACCAGATTGACGCCGAAGGGTGCAGCGGGCTTGTCCGGATTGCGCCGGTTCCAACCGGTGAGGGTCTCGACGATCTCGGCCAGCCATTCGCCGAACTGCGCCGACGGACGCGCGTTAAGTGCGGGCAAGGTGCCGATCACGCCCGCCATGCACTGGGCGATGACTAGTTTCGGGGTCGAGATCAGAAACAGCGGCGCGGCGATGACAGGCACGCGTAGCCGGTCACGCCAGCCGCGCAATGTCGCACCGCCGCTCACGTCCGCCGATGCCAGTGCCGGTCCCAGTGCCAATCCCGTCCCTTGTCTTTCACGTCATTAATGTAACGCGTCTGTTGCATTACACTTTTTTCCTGTCGGAAAAAGCCGCTTCGGGCAAGGCCCTCAGCGCATGCTTTACAATGCACATGCCCTGTCGCAATAGCTGACGAAACGCGCGCTTGCGAGAGGAAAACCATGCCCCGTCCCCGCGACATTGGCGTTATCGATACGCTGATCGGCTTTCGAGACCGCACCCATGCGCCGCTGGTCGCCAGCGAAAAGGTGAAGTGGGACCGGCACCCGGCGGAATATATGTTCAAGGACCTGCCCGGCGAACTGGCCGAGGGACGAACGCGCGATTCCTCGATCGAGGAAACGCTCGCCAAGATGGACGAATTCAACATCCGCGTCGGTGTCATCCATACCAACGATGACCGCACCGCCGAAGCCCTGCGCCGTTACCCCGACCGGTTCGTCGGCATCATGCCGACCAATCCGCACCGTGGCATGGACGCGGTGCGCGACATTCAGAGCGCGTATGACACCTATGGTCTGAAGGGCGTGTCGATGTTCCCCTCGGGGCAAAACCCGCCCTGCCCGATCAACGACAAGCACTGGTATCCGGTTTATGCCAAATGCTGCGAGCTCGGCATCCCGGTGTTCTGCACCACGGGCGTCCCCGGTCCGCGCATCCCGCTCGCCCCGCAGAAGATCGAGCTGATCGACGAAGTTTGCTACGACTTTCCCGAGCTGAAATTCGTCATGCGCCACGGTGCGGACCCGTGGGTCGACCTCGCGGTCAAGTTGCTGCTCAAATGGCCGAACCTCTACTATTCGACGACTGCCTTCGCGCCGAAATACTGGCCCAAGGAGATCATCGACTTCGCCAACACGCGTGGCAGCGACAAGATCATCTACGGCGGCTATTTCCCGATGGGGCTGGATCTCGAGCGCATCTTCCGCGAGATGGACGACGTGCCGTTCAAGGATGAAGTCTGGTCGAAATTCCTGCATGACAATGCCGCAAAGGTGCTTGGCCTTTCGGCGTAGCGGTACCCGACGTAGGGCGGATGAAACAGATGACGCATCACGACGCCGAGCTGCAGATGGCGTTGTCCGCCGCACAGATCGGCGATGCCGCGAGCAGCTTTGCCCGCAGCGGCATCATCCGGATTGCCGAACCCTTTTCCGCCGATGTCGCCGAGCGGCTGCACCGCCATCTCGACACGGAAATCTCCTGGGGCAGAACGTTCAGCCGAGGAGAGAAGGATGCCTGGGATCTGACGCCGGAGGCGATCGCCGCGCTGGACGGGGACAAGCAGAAGGCCTTTCTAACTGCCGTCCACGACACGGCGCGCGATGGTTTCCAGTTTTTGTTCGACTCGCTGATCGTGTCCGACGATGCCGATGCGCGCGCTGACCGTGGATTATTGATCGACCGGGTAGTCGACGCACTCAACCATCCAGCCTCGCTCGACGCGTTCCGCGCGATCACCGGGACGCCCGATATCTACCGCGTCAACGGCCAGGCGACGCGGTATCTGCCCGGGCATTTCCTGACGAGCCACGACGATGGCATCGACGGTGAAAACCGCGTCGCCGCCTATGTCATCAACCTCACCAAGGGCTGGCGGACCGATTGGGGCGGATTGCTGCAATTCCAGACAGGTTCCGGCGACGTCCCGCTCGCGCTTAAGCCCGGGTTCAACACTATCCACCTGTTTCGCGTACCCCAAGTGCACAGCGTCACCTTTGTCGCCCCTTTCGCCGCATTGCCACGCTACGCAATCACTGGCTGGCTTTGCCGATAGAGACAACGCGAAAATGGCTGCATTATCCGTTGGAGCGCAAGATTTCTCTGCCCCCCGCGCACTTCGGCCCCTCAAACCCTGCCGCCCAGCTAATCGCCCCTGAAATCATCGCCAAGTGCCTAGATTCGGAATAGGCCCCCGCCTGATGCCCCAGCGCTGAATAAAACGCGCTGCCATTGCGGACGCAGTGGGCCCAGACCATCGGATGGTCCTTGCCCATGCTGATATCCTTGTCGATCACGAGCGGAAACCTGAGGCGCGGAGCGTAGGATGTCTCGTCGAGTGTGACGAGAATGAGATAACCCTTGGCGCGCGGACTTTTGTCGAAGCTGTACCACTCGTCATTACGGATCCATTCGGCGCCGAGTCCGCGCGTGGCGGGATGGGTGTGGTCTTCGACGATTAACCGGCCGCGCTGAATATGCGGGCTGAGCGTGTGGCCGATGAACTGCGCCCCGATCAGCTCGTCGGCATACCAGCGCCATTTATACGAAGGGTCGCCGCCCGCACCGTGCAGCCCGACATAACCGCCGCCGCTTTCAAGCCAGGTCCTGAACGCTGCGCGTTGGCCGACCGTGAGTACGTCACCGCTGACGCTGTTCCAGACTACCGCCCTGAATTGGCTCAGCTGCGCCCCGTTGAACACGGCGGCATTCTGGGTGGTGTAGGTCGACCAGCCCTTGTCTTTAGCGAGCTTCTCGAGCGCGCTATTGGCGGCGTCGATCTGGGCAGAATCTCTAAATCCGTTGGTCTTGGAAAAAATCAGGATCGTCGGCGCGTTGAAGTCGGGCAGCTTCGGCGCGTCCGCGTCGTAAACGATTCCCACGCCTAGGATCATCCGACCGATATTACCCGGCCCCATGCCCCACAACAACAGCGCTGCCAGCAGCAGGACCAGCGCCGAGACCAAGCCGCCGCCCCATTTGAGTACGCGGCGCATGGCCGCATTAAGCCGCTATTGGCCGCACCAGTGTCCCGACGCCGTGCAGCAACTGGTTGGCAATGATCGCATAATGCATTTCGGACGCCCCTTCGGCGATGCACTTTGCCTTGGCATCGCGCATGTAGCGGTTGACGCCGGTGGCATCCATGATGCCGCTGCCGCCCCACATTTGGAGGAGCTTGGCGCATACCTCGAACGCAGTGTCGCCGATCCACGCCTTGCAGACGCTGCCCATCGCCGGTTCCATCGCGCCTGCATCGAACGCGCGGGCGTTGGCGTAAAGCAACGCGCGCCCTGCAACGAGCTTGGCGTGCGCCTCTGCCAGCCAGTAGCTGATCGGCTGCAACTCGGCCATGTCCTTGCCGTAGAGGCGACGCGCCTTCACATAGTCGAGCGTCTTGTCGAGCATCCCCTGTGCACAGCCGAGCGACGTCGCGGCATGGGCGAGCACATTGGCGTGGTTGGCCGGGCGGTGTGAGAAGCCGCCGGTCAGCACGTCGCCTAGGATATCGTCATCCTCAATTCGGATGTTGTTGTAGTTGATCGATCCCGTGTTGGTTCCGCGCCAGCCGAGCTTGTGCTCATGGGGTAGGATCTCGACGCCGGCCCGGTCCAGGTCGACCGCGATGCAGCCATAGCCTTCCTTGCCATCGCGGCCATAGGTTTTGCACATGACCAGCACGACCTTGGCATTCGCCTGCGTGCAATAAAGCTTTGCCCCATCGAGCCGCCAGCCGTTGCCGTCGGGCGTCAGCTTGGTCAGATGAGATGCGACATTCGCCGCTCCCGCGGGCTCGCTCTGCGAATAGGCGATCACCCGTTCGCCGCTGGCGGACGGTGGAAGAAGCCGTTGCTTTTGGTCCGCGGTGCCAAGCATCTCGACCGTGCGTGGGGACAGCACCATCTGCACCGTCAATGCGCCTGCAAATGCGGGGCTGGCCTTGGCGATTTGTTCGGAAACAAGGCACACTGAAACGAGATCGGCGCCTGACCCGCCATAGTCGGGCGAGGTGTAAAGGCCGAACAGCCCCACCTTAGACGCCTTGGCAATCAGCGCGTCGGGCGTGTGCTCATCGCGGTCGATCTGCGCCGCCAGCGGTTCGACTTCCTTCGCCGCAAAGGCCTGCGCCATATCGCGCAGGGCACGCTGTTCGTCGTTCAGCCAGTCGAGCATCAAAAAAGATTCCTAAATATTGCGCGCGAGGTAGGCCGCCTCATGGATCGAATTGCCGTAGGAACGCGGCTTGCGCGCGTCGCCGATAACCTGCACCTGGATGCCGGTCTTCGCCAATCTGATCGACAGCGGATCATAGGCGACCCGTCCCGGCGACACCACTATCGCAGCGCAGGCGAGAGATTCCATACGTCCATCGGCGTGGCGCACCGCAACACTGCCATCGCCGATGGTTTCCAGCGAGACGCCGGTTTCTGGTGTCAGTCCGACCTCTCCTGCCCACATCATCACGAAGCGCGCACGTGAGCCGATGTACGAAGTCGGTACGAAGGTCGCGGCGGGCTCGAGCAGCCGGACGACGCGCCCCGCCCGCGCCAGATCGAGCGCCAGTTCGACACCTTCGGCCGCGCCCCAGACAACAACAGCGCCTGGCGGGAGCGTTTCGGGCCCCTCGGCCAGCGCTCGGTCGATCGTACGGGCAAAGCCGCTGATTAGCGCTGCCGAAAGTCCCTCGACCTCGGGCAGTGCGGCAACGGCACCCGTGGCGACGACCAGAACATCGGGCTCTTCATCCAGAATGCGTTCGAGGGTCAGCTCGGTGTTGAGATGCACCGTCACGTTCGACTTGCCGATCATGAGACGGTGCCATTCGGGCTGATAGGCAATCTGTTCCATATTGCGCAGCGTGCGGTAATTGCCCGCCCAGTTCATTACGCCGCCGAGCCTGTCGGACTTTTCGAACAGAGTTACGTCATGGCCGATCTCGTCTGCCGTAATGGCATATTCCATACCGCCCGAACCGCCGCCCGCGATGAACACACGCTTGGGCTTTGTCGTTGGGACAATTCGATAGTCGCGATCGCGACTGAACGCAGCGTTCTGCGCGGAACCGGCCACCCCCTTGTTGAAGATATTCCCGGCCAACAGCGAAGCGCCGGTTCGCGTGGATTTGCGGATTTCTGCTTCGCGCCCCTCGGCAATCTTGCGCGGAAAATCAGGATCGTCGAGCGACTGACGGCACGACGCGAAAAAGTCCGCTGCGCCCTCGCCGATCATTTCGCGCATCTGTTCGGGCGTGTTGATGTTGCACGAGCCCATCAAAGGCATGTCGATGCCACGCGCCCTCAGCCCTTCGCGCATGCGCTTGATATAGGGCAGGGCAACAAGGTTCGGCACGTAAAACCCGCCGCCGATCACTTCGCCTGAAGTCACTTCCTGGCTACGGCTCTTGGCCGGAAGCATCGAGCCAAAGGTGCAGTCCATCGCATCGATGCCGAGCGCATGGAGGCGCGTGGCGTAATGCTCGATGAAATATTCGACATCGTAGCCGCCGTCGAAGTTCTCTTCGCACACCATGCGCGGGATTTGCGGGTAATCGACCCCGCACAATGCCTGCGCGCGCTGGATGATGCGTTCACAAAACAGGAAGCGATCCGAATAAGCGTCGTTGCGGCCCTGGTTCTCGAGCAGCGACAAAGTGACGTGCGGCAACGACCCGTGGCAGAAATGATAGGAAACATAATCGTAACCCGCCTCTTTCGCGCGGCGTGCCGCCTGCGCGAAGACTTCTACGAGGTCGTCATAATCCTGCGTCGTCAAAACACCGGGCTGCTGGTTACCAATCGGATATTTGCCCGTCGGTCCCCATGAAACCGTGCCCGGAATCCACCCCTTGCCGGGTTCGAGGGGCGACGTCGCGCCAACGCCAGGGATCAAACCGCCGTAAAAAAGCTGCAAACCAGCAAGAGCGCCGTTGTTGTGGATGACCTCGACGAGCTCACGGTGGCTGATGATATAGGTATCGTCATAGATGCCGAACATGCGTTCGTTGATGAGTCCGTCCCAGCGCACACAGGTCGCGCCAACGCACACGGCGCCGAATCCCCCCGCCGCAAAGGCTTCATACGCCCCGACGGCGCGCCGGGTAATGTAGCCCTTGTCATCCGACATGTTCATCGTCGTCGGCGCGTGGACCATACGGTTCTTGAACGTCAGATGCCTGGTCTGGAAAGGTTCGAGTAGCGGATCGTTCACGGGATGCTCCAAAGGAAGTCTCACGCGCCCTGGGCGCGGTCAATGCTGTAGATCGAGCCGGAAATGAAACTGGCGCGATCTGACACGAGAAACAGGATCAGGTCGGCAATTTCAGCGGGTTGCGCGGGCCTGCCGCTGGCGAAGACCTGCAGCGTCTGTTCACGGCCGCCCAGCTTTGCGTCGAACTGGTCGTAGACCTGCTGTGCCATGCCGGTTTCGGTAAAGCCCGGCAGGACCGCGTTGATCCGGATATCGAGTCCCGCGCGGTTGGTTTCGAGCGCGGCACTGCGCGTGAAATGCGAGACAGCCGCCTTGCTCGCCCCATAGGATGCCATTGCCGGATTGCCCTTAAGCGAAGCCGTCGATGACACGTTGACGATGGCGCCACGGCCGACAAGGCGCATGTGATCGAGGGCCAGCGCCATGCCGCGCAAGGTTCCCTCGACATTGACTGCGAAAACCTCATGATAAGTCGGAAAGATGCTCGCATCGACCCGGTCGAAACGCGCAATGCCTGCGCTGTTGACCAATATGTCGAGCCGCCCCCATTCAGCAGCGATCCAGTCGCCCAGCGCCTGCCAGTCGTTCTCTTGCGTCACGTCATGGGTTCTGGCGACGACCTTGCAACCGACCTTGTCGAGTGCAGCTGCCGCCGCCGCAACGCCGACGTGATCGCGGTCGAGCAAAATCACTGCGGCGCCTGCGCGTGCAATCGCTTCCGCAGACGCCTGTCCGATCCCGGCCGCCGCACCGGTAATCACGGCGACTTGGCCCGACAGATCGATCCAGGGACCGTCCACCTTCAGGCCTTTTCGAAGATGTGGACGCCGGCCGCTGACGACCCGCCGAAGCCGAGCACATGCGTCATGCCGATCCGCGCGCCGCTGACCTGTCGCGCGCCGACTTCGCCGCGAAGTTGCTCGACGATCTCGATCATGTTGGCGACACCTGTCGCGCCGATCGGATGCCCTTTGGACAACAGCCCGCCCGAAACATTGACCGGGATCCGTCCACCCAGCGCTGTCTCGCCCGACGAAATCATTCGCCCGGCTTCGCCAGCGGCGCACAGCCCGAGGTTTTCGTAATGCAGAATTTCTGCGGTTGCGAAGCAATCGTGCAGCTCGACAAGGTCGAGATCTTCGGGTCCGACGCCTGCCATTTCATAGGCGCGCGCCGCCGCCAGACGCGTGACCGAATTGGGTTCGAGCATTTCCGGGCTTCGCGGCTCGAACACATCGGACGCCATCGCCGAGCCCCGGATGCGGACGGCGCGCGCCATGCCAAGCTCGCGCGCTCGCTTTTCCGACACCAACACCAGCGCTGCCGCGCCATCGACATTGGCCGAACACATCAGCTTGGTGAGGGGATAAGCGATCATCTCGCTTGCCAGAACCATGTCGAGCGGCGTTTCCTTCTGATATGCCGCCTTGGGGTTCATCGTCGCGTGATGATGGTTTTTGACCGCGACCTGCGCAAATTGTTCGAGCGTCGTGCCATAGGCGTTGGTATGGACCATCCCCGCCTCGGCGAACAGCGCCGGCATCGTGACCGATCCGAACAGCCCCTCGGGCGGCGGTCCGTCGACGGGCGACCCGCCGAGCATGCCGCTCGGGTTCTTCTCGGCGCCCACGACGAGGACGATGTCATAAAGCCCGCTCTTGATGCCGGTGAACGCTTCGCGCACTGCGCTCGCGCCCGACGCGCAGGCGTTCGAAACGTTGATGCACGGCACGCCGGTCTGGCCGATCTGCTGGAGGATTTTCTGGCCGAGCATCGAAGCCGCGTTGAAGGTGGATGAGGCGTAGACCGCACCGACATCCTTGATACCGAGACCCGCGTCGTCGAGCGCCATCAGCGCGGCTTCCGCCCCGAGTTGAAAATAGGTGCGGTCCGGATAGCGCCCGAATTTGATCATCCCGGCACCGACAATGAACACATCGGTCATGCGTGTGCTCCTTCAGGGACGAAATGAAAGCCGACATAGGATGCCCCATGCTTGTCATGGGTCCCGCCGGCGTCGTCGAGAACGACGACGACCGGCATTCCTGACCGCAACGCGTTCGCCTCGACGTTCCGAAGCGTGCCTTTAAGGCTTAGTCCGTCATCGAGGTCGACGATCGCCGAGACGAACGGCACAGCGATACCGGGATAGCTGCGATGGACGACCGCCCATGAAAACAGCTTCCCATGGTCCGTCGCACGAAACGCCGCGGGCGGCGTCCGCGAGGTACAGCTGCGGCATGCCATAGTGGCGACGGTCACGACCGCACCACACGCTTGGCAGCGGTACCCCTCGATCCAGGCAGACCCGTCGGGGCCAACCCGAACGACTTTGGTTCCCGGCTTGGCCAAGGTCGAGTTTTCCATCGTCAAAGCCACTCTCTCCTGTCGAACAACGACGCATTGCACATATGGTAATGCATTATCAAAGGCGAGTCATCGTTTGGCTTGCCGCGCTTTCAAAAAGGTGCCGCGATCGACCTTGCCGGACGCTGTGCGCGGCAGCGGGTCGGGCGACACAGCGATGCTGCGCGGCACTTTGTAGATCGCGAGTCGTCCGCGACAATAAGTCTTCAGTTCGTCTTCGCTGACCATGGACGCGGTCTCGACAACCACGGTCGCGACCAGCCGCTCGCCCAGCCTTTCGTCGGGGAGCCCATAGGCAATGGCATCGCGGACCTGGGGATGATCCGACAGAACGCGCTCCACTTCGGCGCAATAGATGTTTTCACCCCCCGATATGACCATGTTCTTCTTGCGATCGACAATGGTGAAGATGCCATTGGCATCCTCGATCCCGACATCGCCCGATGCCAGCCAACCGTCGTGAAGTGCCTCGGCCGTCGCCGCCGGATCGCCGACATATTCGGTCATCAACCCCGCGCTGCGGACCCAGAGTTCGCCGGGCTCGCCGATCTCGGCGGCGCTGCCGTCGTCGCGGCGGACCTGCACATCGACCGTCGGGCAGGCCCAGCCGCATGATGCCGGATTGTCGAGATAGGCCCGGCCACTGATCGTGCAGGTCCATGCCGTCGTCTCGGTCTGGCCGTAGGTGTTCGACATCAGGCAATCGGGCATTCGCGCGCGGATTTCGGCAAGCAGCGCCGGGTTCAGCGCTGCCGCGCCATTCGCCATATAGCAGACCTTGCCGAGCATCTCGGGCGTGGCGCGCGGGCTCCGCAGCATGTCCCACAACATCGCAGGCACGAAGGAAAGCCGGGTCATGCCGACGCGCTCGATCATGTCGAAGGCAATATCGACGTTCCACTTGCCCATGATGTGGATTGCCGTGCCAACGCTCACCGACCGGAAAATCGGCACCATGCCGCTGAGGTGAAACATCGGCCCCAGAATCACCGTCGGCGTCGCCATCGAACGACGGTCGCTGGACAGGGTCTTGCCGGTTTCTTCGTCGTACCGGATGTCTTGCAGCGTTCCCATGAACCGCGACAGGGACACTGAATGGGCGATCGCCCCGTGGCTGAGCAGCGCGCCCTTCGGAAACCCGGTCGTGCCCGACGTAAACAGGATCACCGCGCCGTCAGCGGGATCCATATCGATCGGCGAGAAGGCCCGCGGCTTCGCGATGAGGCTGTCGAAATCGCCGTCGCGCCCCGGGCGCAAGGGCGCGTCGGGCGTACCGATAACGATCCTGCGAAAACCGGGATCGGGGGCTTCGACGGCGATCGCATTGGCCAAGGCGGCATCGACGATCGCGACTTCGCATCCGACAGCGGCGATTGCGCGCAGCATTTCCTCCGCTGCGCCCCGGCTGTTGACCAGCGCCGCGATGCCACCGGCCGCCGTGACCGCGATCAGGGCGACAATCCATTCGGGACGATTGCTGGCGACGACAGCAACTTTGGTTCCGTGCGTCACGTCAAAGCGGTGCTGCAAGGCGTCGGCCAGGGCTGCCGCCTTGGAAAAAACCTCGTCGAACGTCAGCTCGACATCGTCCTGCACGATCATCGGGCGACTGCCGAACGCCATGCCCTGACGGTACAGGGCCGCCAGGGTGCGCGGCGCGTCCTTGAACACCGGCACGGTCGCATTCCCGATACGGGTATCGATCAGTTCGAACGCCCGATCTGGTCCGATGAGCCGATCCGCTAGCGGGTCGCGGACATTGGGTCGGTGCCCCACCCCTGTCGTCGCGTCGCTTTCCGTCACAATACTCTCCAGTGGCCAGACAGTCGGTGATGCCACGACCCGACACCCCGAAAGCTCATATTGCAACACGGCCATTGCAATACCAGCGCGACATGGCAAGTTCGGTTCGCTAGGCCGCTACGCAGAACAAAGGTCGATGGAGAGAATGATGTCGGCACGCATCGAAGGCAATGCCGGCGCCGAATGGCGTGCGCACTGGACGGTCGTTCTGGCGGCCTGCGCGGGCTTTGGGGCCTCGACGATCATCTCCTATTCGAGCAGCCTGTTCATCCAGCCGCTCCAGCACGAATTTGGCTGGAGCCGTGCACAGATCATGTCCGGCCACAGCATTGCCTCGGTCACCGGTGTGATCGCCGCCCCGTTTACCGGACTGCTCGTCGATCGGATCGGCCCGCGACGCCTCGGTATTTTCGCAGTCGCGGCAATCTGTCTCGCCACCGCGTTGTTCAGCCTTGCCGGACCAGACATCTGGATGTGGCGGGCGCTCTGGGTGCCCATGTCGCTGGCCATCGTCATTATCCAGCCGTCGGTCTGGACGGCGGCGATTACCAGCCTGTTCTCGGCAGGGCGCGGTCTCGCTCTGGCGGTGATCCTGTGCGGCGGGAGCCTCTCGTCGATCGTCACACCCCCCCTTACCTATTTCCTGATCGAACAATATGGCTGGCGGGTGGCATGGATCGGCATCGCGGCCTTCTGGGCGACGCTGGCCCTGCCGCTCATCTGGTTGTTCTTTACCAGCGCAAAAGACAGTGCCCGGCGTTCGTCAACGCCCGCAACCGTCGCGCCGCCGCGGCGCTCGCTGCGCGAGAGCGGCATGCTCACCCGCCGCTACGCGCAATTGCTCTTCGGCGGCGTCGGAATTGCCGCTGTCGTGGTGACACTGGGAACAAGCCTGGTCCCGGTCCTTTCTTCGAACGGCCTTACGCGAGGCCAGGCAGCGGGGATCGCGTCGCTGCTCGGGGTGTCAGCCATTATCGGGCGGCTTGGCATCGGTGCACTGCTTGACCGGATACATGGGCGGTATCTTGCGGCATTCTGCGTGTTGTTGCCAATCATCGGCGTCCTCATCCTGATCCATTTTCCCGGCTCGATCCCTGCCGCGTCCCTGGCCGTACTGATCATCGGTTTTTCGCTCGGGGCCGAACTCGACATCATCGCCTATTTGACGTCGCGCTACTTCCGGCTTGAAAATTTCGGGTTCCTGTTCGGCACGATCGCCGGATTCCTCGGGCTTGCGGCCAGCAATGGGCCTGTCGCGCTCAATGCCGTTTTCGATGCGACGGGTTCGTACATTCCCGCGCTCTGGGCGACGATTCCGATTTGTGGCGTTGCGGCGCTGTTGTTTCTGCTGCTCGGCACCTATCCTGCTGCCGACCGGGCCGAACCGGCAGGACACTGATCATGGCACTTTACCGGTACGTCATCCTGTCACGATCCAAGCCCGGCGAAGAAGAAGACTATATCCGCTGGTACAGCGAGCAGCATCTGGCTGACGTCTGCCGCATCGAGGGCGTCGTCAGCGGCACGCTGCACCGGCTGGCGCTCCAGAAGGTCTATGACCTCGACGCGCCGCAATGGACGCTGATGACGATTTACGAACTGGCGGGTGACGACCCCCAAAGAGTCATCGATGCCATTCTTGCTGTTGCGGGCACCGACGTCATGCCGCTCAGCGATGCGCTCGACCGGTCGGGCATGATCCAGACCGTGGGTCGACAGATCGCGGTGGTCGGCTGACCTTCAACGCGTTTCGCACCGTACCATCGCTTCGCGCGCCAGCCGGGCAAGTCGGGGGAACGCTTCTGCACGTTCGCGGGCCGTTGTGGAAGAGGCATTGCCCCGCAGCACCCGCCCCTTGATCCCATGGAAGATCGCCGCCAGCCGGAAGAAGCTGAACGCCACATAAAAGTTCCAGTCTGCAATCCCCGCGCGACCCGTCCGGCGACAATAGGCGGCGATGTACTCTGCCTCGATCGGCAAGCCGAACGCGACCGGGTCGGCACCGCCCAATCCGGCAACGATATCGGGCGGCATGTGATACATCATCGCGTGGTAGGCGAAATCGGCGAGCGGATGACCCAGCGTCGACAGCTCCCAGTCGAGGACGGCAACGATGCGCGGCTCGGCGGGGTGGAAGATCATATTGTCGCAGCGGAAGTCGCCGTGCACCAGACGTGTGTCGTCGCTGTCCGGAATCGCGGTCGGCAGCCATGCGACCACCGCATCCATATTCGCATCGCGTCCGGCAAGGTCGTCAGCCAGATATTGTTGCGACCAGCGACCGATCTGCCGGTCGAAATAATTTCCCGCCTTGCCATAATCCGCCAACCCGATGTTCGCCGGTTCAAGCGCGTGGAGGGCAGCGATCGCGCCGTTCATGGCGTCGAAATAGGCGGCGCGCTCGCCCTTCGGCACGTCCTGAAAGCCAGCATCCCAGAAGATGCGGCCTTCGATCATTTCCATGACGACAAAGTCGGATCCCAGCACAGCGGAATCGTTACAGGTGGCGAAGATGCGCGGCACCGGCACATCGGTCGCAGCAAGCGCGGAAAGCACGCGCGCTTCGCGCAGTACGTCATGCGCACCTTTCAGGATATCGCCGGACGGTTTGCGCCGCAGGACATAAGTCGCGGTAGGGGTCGTGAGCCGGTATGTCGGATTGGACTGGCCGCCGTTGAACTGCCCGACGGCCAGCGGGCCGGCAAAGCCCGCAACATTAGCCGACAGCCAGCGTTCGAGTGCGATCGCGTCGAGCGCCGTACGGACAGCGCCGACGCCTTGGTTCACGGACGTGTCAGACGCCATGCGCCGCTTTCCAGTCGCGCTTGATCTTCTTGGCCAGACTCCATTTGTGGACTTCGGTCGGACCGTCATAGATGCGGAAAGCACGGACTTCGCGGAACACCTGTTCGACGATGGTCTTGTCGGTCACACCGGTCCCGCCCATCACCTGCACGCAGCGATCGGCGATCCGCATCAGCGCCTCGGACACGGCGACCTTCGCCATCGAACTTTCGACCGTGCCGAGCGATCCGGTGTCGAGCACGCCCGCGCACCAGTCGATCATCAGTTCGCACTGCTTCAGGTCGATCATGTTCTCGGCGAGCATGAACCCGACGCCTTCGTGATCGATCAGCGTTTTGCCGAAGGCCGTGCGGCGGTTGGCATAGTCCGTCGCGATTTCGTGCGCGCGGATGCAGCAGCCGAGCCAGCGCATGCAGTGCGAAAGCCGCGCGGGACTGAGGCGGATTTGCGCGTATTTGAACCCCTCCCCAGCGACGCCGAGCATCTGGTCGGCGGGCACGCGCAAATTGTCGATGGTGAGCGTGGCATGGCCACCCGGCATCGAGCTGTCGATCGTATTGGGCACGTGGTCGATGCGGATCGCCGGATCTGGCAGGTCGACAAGGAACATGCACGCCCCCTCCTCTGCCTTGGCCATGACGATCCCGACGCTGGCCCCTTGCGCGCCCGTAATGAACGTCTTGCGCCCGTCGATAACCCAGTGGTTGCCGTCGAGGCGGCAGGTCGTTTTCATCATCGACGGATCGGATCCGGCACCGCCGTCCTCGGCAGGCTCGGTCATGAAGAACGCGGAGCGTGCGCTGCCATCGATCATCGGTGCCAGGAACCGCGCCTTGAGATCGGCGCTCCCCACATGGCCGAGCAGATACATGTTCCCCTCATCGGGAGCCATGGTATTGCACGCCAGCGGCCCGAGCGGGGACAGCCCCGACTTGATCAGAACGACCGCCGTCTCGCGCTGGGTCAGGTGGCTGCCGTCGGGCAGGATATGCGGGGTGAGGACGCCCGCCCCGCGCGCAGCCGCGCGCATCTCGACCACCAGCTCGTCGAGGGGGGCGCCGTGATGATCGCGGCGTGGATCGCGCTCATAAGGGATGATGGTGTCCCGAACGAAAGTTTCGACGCGGTCGGATATCTCGAGGGCGCGCTGGGTGATCGTCATAGACTTTGTCCGTCATCGATGGTGAAAACCGCGCCGGTCGTCTGCGCCGATACGTCGGCGCACAGGTAGAGCAAAGGCGCGTCGAGCGAGCCGATCGGCTGCAACCGACGGCGATGAAAGGCGGCGATCTGTGCCTGGCCACCGTCGCTGGCAAACCAGTCGCCTGACAATTCGGTCTGGATATAGCCGGGCTGGATGACGTTGACGTTGATGCCCTGGCGCACCCATTCGCGCGCCAGATTGCGGCCCAAATGGGCGACGGCGGCCTTGCTCGCGCTATAGATTGTTTCGCCCTGACCCGTCATGTCGGCGGTGATCGAACCGATGAGAACAATGCGCCCACGCCCGCTGTCGCGCCCGCCCGTTGCAATAAGACGTCGCGCGCCCTCGCGCGCGGTCAGCATCGCGCCCACCACGTTGGTATCGAGCACCGAACGAATCTCGGCGACCGAAATATCGGTCGAGCGACCTGGTGCGGAGACCCCGGCATTGGCGATGATCGTGTCGACGGTCCCGAAGGCGTTTTCGGCGACATCATAAGCAGCGGCGACAGAGGCCGCGTCGGTGACGTCCATCTCCACTGCCAACGCCCTTCCGCCGCTCTCGGCAAGCTCAGTCGCCAGCGCCGAGATCCGGCCGGTACGCCGGGCCGCAACCACAACGCTTGCCCCGGCTGCGGCGATGATCCGCGCGAAATGGGCGCCGAGACCCGACGACGCCCCGGTGACCAGACATACGCGGCCATCAAGCGTTTTCATCGGACCCCTCTCCCTTTGCCATCCCCGCTATGTGCATAATGCACATCTAGCAATGCATTTTGTCATTGGCTATGGTGCACCCGTCGCCGTGGTCGCAGAACCCGGAGAATTCTGATTGTGAGAGACTCGATGGCTGACACGATGGATACGCCGCTGACCCCCGTTCCCTATGCGGTTACTGACCCCGAAATGATTCCAGTCGAGCGCTATTATGACGAGGCGTTCTTCAAGCTGGAGAAGGAAAAGCTCTGGCCACACGTCTGGCAGATGGCGTGCCGCCTCGAGGAAATTCCCGAGGTCGGGGACTATGTCGAATATTCGATCCTCGAAAAGTCTGTCATCATCGTCCGCACCAAGACCGGCGTGAAGGCGCTCCATAACGCCTGCCGCCATCGAGGCGTACGTCTTGCGACCGGTCCGGGCAATTGCAAGACCACCGGCTTCATCTGCCCTTTCCATGGCTGGCGCTACAATATGGACGGTGCCAACACCTTCGTGTTCGGCAAGCAGGTGTTCAACGCCGCGCTGCTCGACCACGCAGAGATCGATCTTGCCCCCTGCCGCGTCGAATTCTGGGCGGGCTGCGCGTTCATCAATTTCGACGACAGCGCCCCGTCGCTGCTCGACAGCCTCGGACCGGTCGTCGACCGGTTGAACGCGCGCAATGTCGACAAGCTGAAGATGGACTGGTGGTATGCCACCGTGCTCCCGACCAACTGGAAGCTCGCGATGGAGGCCTTCCAGGAAGGCTATCACACGATGAAGACCCACCCGCAGCTCAATACGCTGTCGGCGCTGGGCAACCCTTATGGCAACGACGCCGAGGGCATGACGCCGAACAAAGGCATCAGCGCCAAAGATACCGTCAAGGTCAACATCGAGTTTATGGCGCGGCTTAGCTCGGGCATGGCCGGTATGGTCCATGAAAGCGAAATCGCGGTCATCGAGAAACTTCACGACATGGAAGTGCCTGACGATCCGGTCCAGGCGACGATGATGTTCTACGGCAAGGCGAACGAGGCCGTGACGGCCGACGGTTATGCCCGCGGCGTTCCGATGTTCGACGTTAACAAGGTCATGCAGGAACAGCCTTTTCACGCGGTGGAATACATGTTCCCGCATTTCTTCTTGCTGCCGATGATCAGCGCCATGTCGTCGTACCGGATCCGCCCGCTGACCCCGGAGACGTGCCTGTTCGAAATCTGGTCGCTCGCGCTGCGCCCCGAAGGTGAGCCACATGATACCCCGCGCGAACCGACCGTGCTGCCCTACAACAGCGATCAATTCCCCGAAATTCCGCGCCAGGATTATTACAACCTGCCGCTGCAACAGTTGGGCCTGCACGCAGGCGGCTTCACGCACATGCGTCTGTCGCATTCGCACGAGGGCTTGATCAGCAATTACCAGCGCCTGATCGATGGCTATCTCGCCGGACGCGACCCGCAGGTGCTCGCCAAGGCCGCGCATGTGGTCAACAGCGGGTTCGAAGCGCCGATTGCCGACATCGGCTTCTGATCGTTCTTTAGTAAATGCACATCGTGTGATACATTCTTTCCGAAAGAGCGGGGCTATCGCCGCCGAGTCGGAGAGTAGCATGGCGAGAGGACGCACATACGACCTCGTGATCAAGGGCGGCACGGTCATCGATGGCCTGCGAACCCCGCGCTATCGTGCCGACATCGGCATCAGCGACGGCAAGATCGTCGAGATCGGGGGGAACATCCCGGTCACCGATGCGGAGCGGGTCATCGACGCGGGCGGCAAAATCGTCGCCCCCGGCGCGGTCGATCTCCACACCCATTACGACAGTCAGATTTTCTGGGACCCGTGGTGCACCATCTCGGGCTGGCACGGCGTAACCAGCGTCGTGATCGGCAATTGCGGTTTCGGCTTTGCGCCCTGCAAGCCCGAAGACCGCGAGCGGACGATGCTTTCGCTCGTCCGCAACGAGGCGGTGCCGCTGGAGACAATGCGGCAAGGGATGCCGTGGGACTGGGTGAGCTTCAAGGAATATCTCGACAGCGTCGAGCGCACCCCAAAGGGCATCAACGTGATGTCGTTCGTCCCGCTCGCCCCGCTCTATGGTTATGTTGTCGGCACCGACGAAGCCAAGCGGCGCGCGGCAACCGATGACGAACTTCAACAGATGTGCGACCTGCTGACCGAAGGCATGGAAGTCGGCGGCTGCGGCATCAGCGCGCAGATTCTCGGCGTCGAGGGCAATGTCCAGCTCGACCATGACGGCACGCCCATGGTCACCGACCTGATGAGCGAGCGCGACCTGACGGCGTTCTGCCGGACGATGGGCAAGCTCGGCCGCGGCGTTTCCCAGATCACGGGAGACATGGACCTCGCCGAAATCATGGCGCGCGAAAGCGGGCGTCCGGTGATCTGGAACGCGTTGATCGCCGAAGGCGCGCTCAACCAGCATGGGGGCATGAAGATTCTGCCCAGGGATGCCCTGGCGCGGCTACGGCAGCTCAATGAACAAGACGGGCTGCGCGTCTTCGCCCAGGCGCTGACCACCAATTTCGCCTCGCAATTCACCTTCGAGGATTACAACCTCGCCGACGCGATCCCGGCGTGGAAAGACCTGTGCATGGGGACGATTGCGGAGAAAACCGCGAAATTCAAAGATCCCGAGCGGCGTAAGGCGTTGAAGGCCATTCACGAAGAGCGCGGCGGGCTGTTCGGGGCGGGCTATGTCGTCGATGAAATCAAGGTCGGCTGGATTCCGCTCGATGTGCCCGATGGGCTCGCCCTTCAGGACCGATACGAAGGCTATAAAATCGGCGAGATTGCCGCGCGCGAGAACAAGCACCCGCTCGACGTGCTGCTCGATATCGCCCTTTACGGCGAACTGAAGAGCGGGTTCGAGACCAAGCTGATCATCACCCCGCCCGAAGCGATGAAGGAAATCGCCAACGGGACTGTCTCGCTGCCGGGCGTCAGCGACGGCGGCGCGCATACCAAATTCGTGACCACCGGCCGTTTCCCGACCGAGCTGATCAGCTATTGGGTGCGTGAGCACAACATCATGTCGCTCGAAGAGGCGCACTGGAGGCTTTCCGCCATGCCCGCCCAGGCCGCGGGTCTCAAAGGACGCGGGTCGCTCGCCATAGGCATGCCTGCCGATATTCTCGTCTATGACTATGAGCAGCTCGACAGCCTCCCCGCCGAGCGCGCGTGGGACTATCCTGCGGGCGAGTGGCGGCTGATCCAGAAGGCGACAGGCTATAACTACATCATCGTCAATGGCGAGATCACGTTCATCGATGGCGAATGCACCGAGGCGACACCCGGTAAATTACTGCGCCACGGCGTGGCTTGACGATAGGAGCTGAGCGATGCGGAACAGCGAATTCGGCACCATATTCGATGCGGACAATCATTATTGGGAAGCGCACGACGCCTTCACCCGGTATCGCGACCCCAAATTCAAAGATCGCGGGCTGAGGCTGGTCGAGAAAGATGGCATCGTCCGCTATTATATCAGCGACAAGGTCCACCCGATCCTGCCGGGTCCCGGCGACCTGCACGGTCGCCCGGTGCCGGGATCGCTGTTCGATTATTTCGCGGGCACGGCGCCGAGCGACCCGCACCAGCCGTCGCTATGGTCCGAACGGCCAGCCGACCATCCCGAGTGGTACAACCGCGACGCCCGCCTGACCTGCATGGACGACCAGGGGATCGAGGCGTGCTGGCTGTTTCCGTCGCACGGCGTCTGCATCGAAGGCCCGATGCAGCCGGATATCGAGGCATCGCTCCACATCCTCGGCGCGTTCAACCGCTGGATCGAAGAGGACTGGGGTTTTGCCTATAAGAACCGGATCTTCGCTGCGCCGCTGCTGTCGCTCTCCGACCTCGATGCGGCCGTCCGCGACCTCGAATGGGCGATCGCGCGCGGCGCACGGATTATCACGATCCGCAACGGGCCGGTGTTCACCGCGTCCGGCATGCGCTCGCCCGCCGATTCCGTTTTCGACCCCTTCTGGGCGCGGGTCGAGGAAGCGGGGATTACCGCGACGGTCCATGCCGGGTTCGAGGATGGCTATGGCTCGGTCGATTCTGCGGTCGGCAAGGTCTGGAACCTCGACCTCGAGGGCAAGACCAAGACGATGTCGGTAGGCCTCGAGGACACATCGGATTTCGACACAAACCTGATCAGCATGATCCAGAAACACCGGCTGGTCCGCGACTTTGCCGCTGTGCTGGTCGCGCACGGCCTGTTCGTCCGCTTCCCCCGGCTCAAATTCGCCTTCATCGAAAACGGCGGCACTTGGGTCGCATCGCTGCTGCGCGATCTGTCGGTCGCGCATGTCCAGCATCCCGGCATGTTCGCGCAGCACCCCGTCGATCAATTTCACCGCAATTGCTGGGTCGCGCCGTTCGTCGAAGATGATGTCGCCGACCTCGCCAAACACATCCCGGTCGAACGCATATTGTTCGGCTCGGATTGGCCGCATGCCGAAGGCGTCGGCAATCCGCGCGATTTCTTCGACAATCTGGCGGGCTTCTCCGAAGCCGACAAGCGCAAGATCATGCTGGAGAATGCCCGCGAACTGACCTTCGCCTAGGTCGCCGAGCTATTTTGCGGCTGCCGCTTTCATTGCGGCAGCATCTTCAGGCGAAATCCATCGGCCCGCGACCAGGCGGTCCGTCGACGCCGAGAACGTCGCCACATAAGCGGCGTGATCGGGGTAGAGCAATTTAAGCGTTTCCGGCGCGAAGGCTTTCTTCGCCCCCGTTACGCCACCCATGCCACCCGCCGACAAATAGCCGGTATAGCTGGCGACCGGCACATCAATGTACGGCATCCGCACCCCACCCAGTGCATTTCCATTCGCGTCGCGCCGAATCTCGCGCCGCGCATCCAGCGCGATGCCGGGCGCTTGTGGCGGCTTGATGCCGTGGCGCACCCAAAGCTGGAGGTTGCGAAACGCGCCGCGCTCCAGCGGTTGCCAGATAAAGTCATTGGGAACCGCGCCGGCGGGGAAAAGTTTTGCCAGCCCCCCGGTGTCGGGCATCTTGAAGCCGGCCTTCATCATATCCGGAATCGCCGCGAACGAGATCGCATCCGGCGCGAGACCCGGCACATTGCCACCCCGGTGCGAGGCTCCGGCCACTTCATAAGTCACGATCCCGCCTCTGGCCGTGAAGCGATCGGGCTGGTGGGTGGCGCGCGCCTGCCACATTTCTCCCTCCGACGAGAGCGAGATGAACGGCACGTCGGGCGGGATGAGTTTCTGGAGCGGGTCCGTAAGCGCCAGGTCGGCGGCGCACTGGTTCATCCGGATCATCGCAGGCCCGACGATGCCGAGATATCCGTCGTAGACCGGTTTGCCATCCGCGGTCCGATATCGATTATGAAGGCCCGCGATCCAGGTGCGGATGTAGATGGCCGATTGGGAAATGCCCGACATGTAGACAAACGGCTTGCCGAACCCGGGCAGAAGGCGCTGTCGCTGCTCGTTCTTCAACAGCAGCCCCAGTTGCCCGAGCATGTCCCAGACCAGCCCGTCCTCATATTCGGGCCAGCTGCTTTTCACGCCCGATTTGAGCGCCGCGTCCAGCGCCGCCTTGTCCCCGACCATATAGGTCGGGATCATCGTCGGCTGGGGGCAGCGGCTGGCCGGTGGCGCGGGGTTGCTCCAGTCGAGCGGTGCATAGCGGACAGGGTCGAACTTCTTCAGCGCATTGGCCGTCACCGCCTTGGTGGTAATCCCGATCCAGACATCGCCCTGCTTGACCATTTGCGCGAAGTCGGTGGGCCCGCCAAAATCGAGGTTGAGGCTGGCGTTAAGGACGGTGACTTCGACATTGCCACCGAATTTGGCGGCGTCGCGCGGGCGCATGACGAGGATGCGCGTCACATATTTGCCCGGCCCGGCGACGACCTTTACCTGGTGGCCGGACCCTGCCCAGTCATAGACATTGGCCATACCCGACAGGAAGTATTCCTCTTCGACATAGTCGACGGCGTCGAGCGCCTTTTGGGCGTAGAGGAAGGGTTTGGAGTCCGCGGTGACGGGAATGGGTCCGGAAACTTGCGGAATCGCCTTCGATACCGGGACCTGCGCCGCTGTCAGCGCGGGCTGCATCAACAACGCGACGGCCAAAGCAAAGCGCGTGCATGTCGTATGGACTTTCATCTCGCATCCTCCTTGATCAGATCGGCGGCCTTTTCACCGATCATGATCGCCGGCGCATTGGTATTGGCGGCGGGCATGATCGGCATGATCGACGCATCGGCGACGCGCAGCCCTGTGACGCCGCGTACCCGGAGTCTGGGATCGACCACCGCTGCCGAATCCCCGCCCATATGGCAGGTGCCGACGGGGTGATAGCCGATGCCGGCCGTCGAGCGGATGCGGTGTTCCCATTCCTCATCGCTCGTCGGCCTGGCGTCAGGGCTGAGCCGACCCCGGAGATGGTTGCCGAACGGCGCGGCGTTCAGGATATCGTCGACCTGTTTCAATCCCCCGATCAACGCCGCGACATCGTACGGGTCGCCCAGCAACCGGTGATCGATGACCGGCTTATCCGCAGGGTCTGCGCTGCGAAGACGAATTTCGCCCCGGCTGCGCGGCTTGGCGACATTGGCGAAGACCACCACACCCGGTCGCTTGTGCGGGCGGCGTGTGGCCGGGTCGAAGGCAAGCGGGCCGAACTGAAGCTTGATATCGGGTTCGGCCAGTTCGGGCCGAGACCGCAAATAAGCCATCGCTTCGACCGGCGTCGCCGACAACGGCCCGCGACTGAACACCAAATAGTTCAAGAGATTCATCGGCATCCGCCAGCGACTGACCATCGTGTTGTAGGTTGGCACATCGACGAAATAGCTGGTTTGAACGCTGGCATGTTCCTGAAGATTACGCCCGACCTCGAGTGCATCGACCTGCACGTCGATGCCCAGCGCCCGTAACGCCGCGGCACGACCGATGCCCGAGCGCATCAGGATTGCGGGCGATTGCAACGTGCTGGCACTGACGATTGCTTCACGTCGTACCGTAATCTCGCGGATTTGGGCGCCCTTGATATAGCGCACCCCTGTGACGCGCCCGTCCGCAATCACCACCTTGTCGACCAGCGCCCCGGTGACCACGGTCAGGTTCGGCCGTCGCATCGCCGGTTCGAGGAACGCGCGCGCCGCGCTCGACCGCTGGCCGTTCCGCTGGGTGACCAGATTGACGAACGCACCGTCGATGTCGCCGACGCAATAATCCTCGATCTCGGCTAAGCCCCGCTCTTTGCAGGCGGCAACAAAGGCACGCGAGAGCTTATGCACGCTGCGCGGGCATGATACGCCGAGCGGTCCCGACGTCGAATGGGTCCGACGGGATTCACCTGCATAGCTTGCGGACTTCAGGAAATAAGCCTGGACGTCGTCCCAGCCCCACCCGACGCACCCCAGCCGGTCGGCCCAGTCGTCATAATCCGCCCGGCTCCCCCGAATGTAGACCATGCCATTGATCGCCGACCCCCCGCCGAGCATTTTTCCCGCCGACCAGATGCTTTCGCGCCCCAGCAGCGAAGGGTCAGGTTCGGTCGTGTACAGCCAGTCGCTCGCGGGCTTGCCGAGCATCAGGTACGACCCGACCGGCATTTTGACGAGAAAGCCATCGCTGCGCGCACCGGCTTCGAGCAGGACGACCCTGTGCGCAGGGTTTTCCGACAGTCGCGCCGCCAGCACGCACCCTGCGGCGCCGCCCCCGGCAATCACGAAGTCGGCTTCCGCCGGAAGCATCAGACCTTTATCATTCAGGCTGGAAAAGCGGGAAGGCGTCGCCCTCCCCTTTCCGAACGCGAACGCGCATGCCGGTCTTCACGGCATCAGGCGCAATGCCGGTGATGCGCGTATGAAAATAGGGTCCTTCGTCGAGGCGGACCACGGCGACGACATAAGGCACGTCGCCCGCCAGTTCCTTCACATAGGCCCGGTAGAAGATCGTGTAGGTGTCGATCGTTCCGGCACCGGATGTCGGCACCCAGACCATCGGTGCCTGGCCGTGGTCGATACAGCAGGACGCGGGCCAGTCGTGGCGGCCGCAGGTGCTGCAACGGTGGAGCAGAAAGCTCTCATCGGCTTTCCATGCATCCCAGAATGGTGCGTCCAGTTCACCGGCCACGAGCGGCCCGACGTTTTCGGCGGTCATGCCTCGGCTCCCAGGATCAGCGTGCCGTGCGACCAGGTATTCTGCACGCCCCCGTTCAACCCATGCCCGCTCGTCAGCGCGATGCGAGCGCCCTTGACCTGCGTTGCCCCGGCCTCGCCGCGCAATTGTTTCATCGCCTCGATCAGCGGCGTAAATCCTGCAGCGTAAAAGCCGGAAATCTGTCCGCCGCCCGTGTTCGACGGGATTTTGCCGCCGAGCGAAATGCCACCGTCGGCAACGAACGGCCCGCCCGTCCCCGGCGCGCAGAACCCATAATGTTCGAGCTGCATGATTATGGAGATCGTGAACGGGTCGTAGAATTGGGCGGTATCGATATCGCCGAGCGACACGCCGGCCTGCGCCAGCGCGCGCCCGATCGCCGGGGCAATGGCGTCGTGATGCGCGTAGACGTCCCGCTTGTGCCAATTGCCGATATTATGCCCCGTGCCCGCCCCCAGCAGGAACACAGGGTGCTTCTGTGCCATCGACTTGGCGCGTTCGGCGCTCGTCACGATGAAAACGGCGCCGCCATCGGTGTCGCGGCAGCAATCGAGCATATGAAACGGATCGACGACCATCGGCGAGGCCTGATGGTCCGCCAGCGTGATCGGCTGGCCGTAACCCATCGCATCGGGACGGTTGACGGCGTGGTCGCGCAGCTGCACCGCGACCGCCCCGAGATGCTCGCTGGTGGTGCCATAATGGTCCATATGCCAACGCGCATGGAGCGCGTGAGCGCTGGCTGCGCCGATCATCCCGACCTGCGCGGGATAGCCATAGCCGAGCGACCCGAACGACATCTTGCCGCCGAAGCCCGGCATGCCGCCCGAGGACGGGGCCATGGCATAGGCGCAGGCGACCATGTCCGCCTGGCCCGACAGGATTGCGCCTGCTGCCATGATGAAGGTGCACGGCGCCGTCGCTCCGCCGGTCTGCACCGGCCAGGAAAAATTAGGCGAGAGACCGAGATAGCGCAGATCCTCGCGCTCGTGCGACGCAAGGATATACCCATCGATGGCGTCGCGCCCGATCCCGGCATCGACCAGCGCAAGTTCCAGCGCCTGCCGCCGCAGTTCGACCTCGGTGACGCCGAGCGCGCGGCCTTGTTTCGTCACTCCCATGCCGACGATGGCGATGCTAGCGCGTTCCATCGTCAGACGGCCGAGCCAAGGTTCATGACCTGGATTTCCTGGAACGCCCTGAAGCCCTCGATCCCCTTCTCGCGCCCGACACCGCTCATCTTGTGTCCCCCGATCGAGGCTGTGGGGCTGGAAAAGAAGGAATTGACGTTGATCGTGCCGGTGCGGATCCGTTTGGCGACATCAAGCGCAGCGCGCGCATCCTTGCCATAGACATAGCCCGACAGGCCGAGCGAGGAATCATTCGCCATTTCAACCGCATGATCGACATCGCGGTAGCCGATCACGCAGACCACGGGGCCGAAAATCTCGTCCTGCGCGGCGGGGTTCTTGTTGTCGGGAACGTCGAGGATGGTCGGCTCAAAGTAAAATCCCGGCCGGTCGGGGCGCTTGCCACCGGCAACCACCGTCGCACCCGCATCGACCGCCAGCTGGACGTAGCGTTCGCAACGCGCCGCCTGTGCCGCGCTGATCACTGGCCCCATCGTCGTGGTCGGGTCGGTCGAATCACCGATCCTGGCATAGGCGAGGCTCGCCGCCATCGCCGCAAGGACCTTGGGTTTGTCCGCTTCTGGCACGAACACCCGCGTACCCAGCACACAGCCCTGTCCGGCATGGGCGAGGCACACGCCGATCGCGGCCGAGAACGCTGCCTCAATCCGGTCAGGCAGATATATCTGCGCCGACTTGCCGCCCAGTTCGAGTTGCAACCGCTTCATCGAGGGCGCAGCCTGCGCGGCAACCTTGCTGCCGACTTCGGTCGAGCCGGTGAAGCTGACCATATCGACGGCCGGATCGCTGGTCATCAGCGTTGCGCCCTCCGGCCCGGCTTCGGCAACGATGTGAAGCACCCCGGCTGGCAGACCCGCCGCGAGCGCTGCCTCGCCAAGGGCAAGGGTCGCGAGCGGTGTGAGCGGACTGGGACGCAGGATAACGCAATTGCCGGTGACGAGCGCGCTCATCAGCTTCCACAGGCTGATATGTAGCGGAAAATTGTACGCCGAAATTGCCGCGACGACGCCAACTGGAACATAACGTTTGATGCTCTGGACAAAGCCGCCCGAACTGTTGATTCGCTCCTCGAGCGTCAGGGGGTTTTCCTCGAGCTCGGGCAGTTTCGCATAAAGATCGAACATCTCGCCGATCTGGCGCAGCGGGCCGGCGACCTGGGCTTCGATGATGAACCCACCCACTGGCGCACCGGTTTCAAGGGTGATGAGCGACTTGAGCGCGGCGGTCTGATCGACCAGCAATTCCAGAAAGTGGCGAAGTACGGTGACGCGTTCGCTCGGCTTAAGTGCCGCCCACACGCCCTTGTCGGCAGCCGCGCGGGCAGAGGCAATCGCCGCCGCGAACTGGTCGATCGAGGCCCCGGGAAAGGTCGCGGCCACTTCTCCCGACGACGGATTGTGCACCATGACCGGCGCACCTGCGCCCTTCACGAGCCGGCCGTCGATCAGCATGTCAGTCATCATTATCAAATCTCTCCTACGCGGACGACGACCTTGCCGGTTACGCTGTTGTCGAACAGCCCGGCCATCGCCTGCGGCAGGCGCTCGATGCCGTCCTCGATATGCATCGCCACCTTCATGCGATTGCTGGCGACGAGGTCGACGAGTTCAGCCTCGAAAGCAGGGCGCAGCGCGTCCTGCCCGACCTGAGTGAAGCCCTGAATTCGCAAGCTGTTGAACATCACCGCGCGCAAAACATCGGGCAGGTGATCGACACTGGTCGCCGCTTCGCCCTGATATTGCGCCATCAGGCCGCAGATCAGCACGAGTCCGCCGCGCGCCATCATTGGCACGATCGATGCGAGCATCGCCCCACCGACATTATCGAAATAGACGTCTGCGCCGGAGGGCAAAGCGGTGGCAAGCTGCGCCAGGAAATCGGGCGCGAGCCGGTCGATGGCCGCGTCATAGCCGATCTCCTCGACCAGATAGCGGCATTTGTCCGCACCGCCTGCAATTCCGACGGCGCGGCCGCCGCGCGCGTGGATGAGCGCCCCCGCTGCGGACCCGACCGCGCCTGCCGCGCCGCTAACGAGGAATGTCTGTCCTGACTTGACGCCACCGGCGACCTCGAGCCCGACGTAGGCGGTGAATCCCGGCAGGCCCCCGATGCTCAACGCGTTCTCGGGACTGCCGAGTTTCGAGCTGACCCGCTGCACGCCCGTCCCGTTCGACACGGCAAAATGCTGCCAGCCGAAACGGCCCTCGACAATCGTTCCGACGGCGAAGTCGGGATGATTGGACTCGATGACCTTACCGACAGCCGGTCCCGGGATTGTCGTTCCCAGCGGCATTGGCGGCATTTTACCGCCGAGCGGTGCCGGATCGATGAACAGCCGCAGCATCGGGTCGACCGAGACATAGAGCGCGCGCACGAGGAACTCGCCGGCGCCGATGTCGGGCAAGGACAGCTCTTCGATGCCGAAATCTGACGGCTGCATCGCCCCGTGCGGGTAGTGGCGCAGGACGACGCGCTGTCCGTTCGGCATTTATCTCTCCGGCTTGTTGTCGTACGGGTCGATCAGAGGTTGTAGAGCACCTTCGCCCGACCGCCGATGATCATGTTCTTGTCAGCCTCGGGGACGCCCGCGAACAGTTCCTCGATTTTGTCCATCGAGTGCGGGAATGTCGTTTCCGAATGCGGATAATCCGACGACCACATGATGTTGCCTGCACCCGGCATATCGCGCGTCAGGATGCCGACGCGGTCATGGATGAAAGACCCATAGATGTTGCGGTCCATGAAATAGCTCGGCGGCTTTTCGAGGACGCTATTCACCCAGTGGCGCTGTTTATGCCAGGTTTCATCCATGTAATTCGCCGCGAACGCGAGCCAGCCGACGCCGCTCTCGACCGAAACGAGCTTCAAATCGGGAAAGCGCTGGAACACGCCGCCATAGATCATGATCGCAATCGGTTCGGCCATGCCGAATTTCGACATCAGCAGATCGGACAGGAAGAATTTCGGCTCGGTGAAGCGCACGGCGCGACCGCCGAGATGGATCGTGATCGGCACGCCGAGATCGCACGCCGCTTTCCAGAACGGATCGAACTCGGCATCGGCATAGCTGCGGTCGCCCGTGACGTCGCCGGTTAGCGCCATTGTCTGCGATTCACTGCTTTTCAGCGACTCGAGCTTTTTCATCGGGAAGGCAGGAATGTTGATCGCCTTCAGGCCGCGCTTCACGCAGTCGCGCATCAGCGCAATCGCGACATCGACATCCTGCATCGGAATGTAGCCGACACCGACGAAGCGCTTCGGGTCGTGCGCGCAGAAATCGGCGAGCCAATTGTTGTATGCGGTGAAGCTCGCGGTGAAGAGTTCGATGTTCGACGTGCCGAGCGGCCCGCCGCCGAACAGCACGGCAGTGTCGATGCCGTCCTCATCCATATCGGCAATCCGCGCCTTGGGCATCCAGCCGCCTGCGCGGGCATCGGCGACGCGGCCTTCCATCTTGAAATCTTCGCCCTTGCGACCGGCTTGCGCGCTGATCAGGTTGACCTTCCGGCGCTTGCCTTCAAACACGATGTAATCGCAGTCCTCGCCATGCTCGACTTGCGGCGCGTGTTCGCGCAAGCGTTCAGGCAGATAGTCTGCCCACATATCATGCGACGGATTCACGTGCGCGTCGGCATCGACGATCAGCGCCTTCGCGCGGGTGTCGGGCCGGGGGGCGATGAGCGTGTCGGTGTGTTCAGCCATGCGGTCTCTCCTTCGTTGCCGTTGAAATTACCTGCTCCAGCCTATCGAGACAAATATGAAACAACGGCAAATTGATATCATACAGGTATCAAGCGATGGTCAGTTCATCCAGACTCACGGCTCGCGGCGGCCACTTGCAGGTTGAGCCGCGCAGGTTTTAGGCCCGCCGCCTTTGCCGTAAGCACCAGCCACCCCGATTGCTTGCCCGGTCGCAGGATTGCCAGGGCCTGCCCATGCCAGGTCCAGCGTCGCGGCCGCTTGAAGCTGTCGACATTGTGCGGGTTGCCGTTCGCGACCCCGGCGAGTTCACCCGCGCCCTCGACCGCAAAGTCGATCCTGAGTGTTGCATCCGGCACGACGCTTCCGCGATCGTCGATCACTTCGACGAGCACATGCGCGAGGTCGGCACGACCGGTCGTCAAACCGCGCACGTCGGACACGAGGCGCAGCGCGGCGGGGTTGCCTGTGGTCGCCAGCATCTTGCGGGCGATTTCCTTGCCGCCCCGGCTCGCGACCGCAACCAGTGTGCCCGGCGCATAGGGCACCTTAAACACAGCAATGCACTTGTCAGTTTCGACCAGCGCTTTGGTTTCGACTGGCTTGCCGTTGAGCATCAGCGTGATGCTGTCGCCCCGCGTGTAGACCCTCACCAGCATCGGCTGTCCTGCAGGGACGCCCCATGTCCAGCTTTTCAGTTCATCGAACCACGAATAGCCGACGTTGAAAGCACTGAGCCCACCGGGGATCGGCCGTTCGACCATCATCTCCAGCGGGCTGAGCCCCTCGACGACATGTCGGTAATAGCTCTGCGGTCGGCGCTGGCCGATCAGGTCGATGTCGCCTTGGGCATTGCTGAACCAGGGATAGGGGATTTTGCCCGTGACAGGATCATAGGCGTGGACGGCCATTTCCTTAAGCGAACGCCCAATGATCGGCGCGCCCGATCCTGCTTCTCCCATATAGTCCCAGCCCGACCACACCCAGCTGCCGACGTACCAAGCGTTGTCATTCGCCAGCTTCCAGTCATCATAGATATGCGCGACGGTATTCTCGCTCTGGAAGAACGCCCTGTCGGTATGGGCCGCGCGCTGAGCCGACGACGGCGCGCTATGAAAATCGCCAACATCGACATAGGCCCAGATTTCGGGCCCGGCCCCGTTGCCGGTGAACCCGGCCACATTCATGCCGCCGCGCCCGACCGGGCGTGTTGTATCGAGCGACCGCACGAGCGCCGCGAGCTTGGGACCATATTTGTTTGGGTCGGACGGTATCTCGTTGCCAACCGACCAATAGATGACGCTCGGATGGTTGCGGTCGCGCCGGATCATCGCGCTCAAGTCGCGCTCCCACCATTCGACGAAATGGGTGTGGTAGTCGTCAGAGAGTTTCGGGATGTCCCAGATGTCTGAAAACTCTTCGAGCACCATAATGCCAAGCCGGTCGCAGGCATCGAGCATCGCGGGCGATGGCGGATTGTGCGCCGCGCGGATGGCGTTGAAGCCGGCCGCCTTCATCACTTCGACCGTGCGGATTTCAGCCCGGTCGATGGCTACCGCGCCCAACGGGCCATGGTCGTGATGGATGTTGCCGCCGCGCAGCTTGTAGGTCTTGCCGTTGAGCTGGAAGCCAACAGTACCGTTCCACAACAACGTGCGGATGCCGAAGGGCGTGGTGACCGTATCGACGACTTTTCCGCCGATCAGAACTTCGGCGCGGACCTTGTAGAGATTGGGGTGCTCGGGCGACCACAGCGCGGCTCCCTTGAGCGCAATCTCAGCGTGATAGATGGCCTCGCCAGCGCCCGCTACGGTCTGCGCCTCTGCAGTTTGGGTTGCGACCGCGCGTCCTTGCGGATCGAGTACGGTCAGGCGCACGCTTGCGTCGACCGGCGCAGTGTGCGCGTTGGCCGTCGTCACCGCAAAGCGCGCCACCGATCGTTTCGGGTCGGCCACCGGCGTCGTCACCTGCACGCCCCATGTGGGAATGCGTACATAGTCCGTGACGGTCAGCCAGCTATGCCGATAAATGCCCGATCCAGTATACCAACGGCTCGGTTTGCCGCGATTGTCGACGCGCACCGCCACAACATTGTTTCCGCGCGGGTCGAGGTGCGGCGTCAAGTCATAGGCGAAGCTGGTGTAGCCATTGGGGTGAAACCCAAGGTGTTTGCCGTTGATCCAGACGTCGGCGTTGCGGTAAATGCCATCGAAACGCAGTTCGATACGGCGATTTCCGCCGGGCGGCATGTCGAAGTGCTTGCGATACCAGCCGATGTTGCCAACCGTATAGCCTTGTCCGCGCCCGCCCGGCATCAGGATGCGCCCGAAACCGGGGATCGTAATGTCCATGTCGGGCTTCGGATCGGCATTCAGATCGAACGGGCCGATCACCGGCGGCGCGACGCCATCGGGTGAGGGCAAGGTGTGAAAGGCATAGAGCGACGGATCGGCGGTCGCACCGCCGTCGTCGGAGGCATTCGGCAAATCCTCGATCCGCCAGTCGTGCGGCAGATCGAGCGTGCGCCAGTTGCCATCGGCGAACCCGGGAGCCTGCCCGTTGTCAGGATCGCCGAGGAAGAATTTCCAGCCTTCGTCGAACGACATGTCGCGTGCGACAGGCATGCTCGAGCCGGCAGCGGCGTGGAGGCGTGGGGCGGTAATGACAGCAGCGGCGGTTGCCGACGCTTTGAGTGCGCTTCGTCTGGAGATGTCAGTCATCGGATTCACGCCCTCATTCCATGTTCGTCGAGAAAGCGCAGCATAGCCCGCCGCACCAGCTGGTTGCCGATGCTGCCGCTGCGAAGATCGAAGGCGTGTTCTGCATAAGGCACTTTGATCAATCGCGTAGGGATACCCGCGGCCCGCGCCCGTGCTTCGAAAAAATAAGCCGCTTGCGGGTCGACCAGGTGGTCGGCCTCAGGAACGATCAGCAGCGTCGGCGGCGCTTTGGCACCGATGTGCGTCGCCGAGGCAATTGCCATATAGCGGTCGGGAAATTTCTCAGGCGAGCCGCCCGTGTAATTGTCTCCCATCATTCGCCCGAACCCGCCAAGCACGGAATCGACAGGGCGGTACATGCGCGCTGGGTCGACGACGGGGTAGAGCGCGAGCGCCGCGACAATATGCGGCATGGTGCCCGTGCATGAAGGCTTCAACGTTCCGGCGTTGCCGCGATAGGAAATGTTGAGAACGAGGTTCCCGCCGGCAGACTCTCCCCACAGCGCCAGCTTGGACGCGTCGCCGCCATATCGCCCGGCATTGGCCCCGACCCAGGCAAGCGCGCAGCCAAGCTGCGGCTCGACGACATTCCAGGTATGACGCTTATCGGTCGAGAGGCTGTATTCGAGCGAAATCACCAGATAACCGTGCGCGACGAACCAGCGATAATCCGCCTCGCGCTGCTTGAGCGTCTGGCTGACCCAGCCACCGCCGTGAATATAGACGATCACCGGCGCAGGACGGCTGCCGGACGCAGGGCGGTAAATGTCGAGTGGCAATTTCTGGCCGTCATAGGCTGCGTAAATGACCGTTTCGGGCTTCGGGCTTGCCGCGTTTTGCGAGGTCGCAAACAAGGCCTGGGTCATATCGATACCGACACCATTTGCCCGCGCGACGCTAATCTGCTGCGATTGAACATAGCCAAATCCCAGCGCGGCCGTCGCCGCGAGTGCAGCCACGAAATATGTACGTCGGCGACGGTTGCGGCGCGAACGCAAAAAAAGCCAGACCGCGCCGAACAGAGAAATCAGAGTGACCCACGGGCCGGCCGTCGACGTGAGAATTGGTCCAAGTTCGCCTAAGACCGGAATGGCCGGAATCAAGCTGCCGATCGCCGCAAAGCCGAAGAGCGAAAGCACCGCATAGGCAAGGAACTTCAAGGCTGTGGCCACCCGCGCGCTCCGTTCCCGAACACAAAAAAGGCGCGGCCATCCGAAGAAGCCGCGCCTTTCATGTTCGTCCCGATCCTACTTCGAACCGAAGGCGTAACGCAACGTCACGCCAAGTTCGCGCGGCAGGGTCGTGCGGACCTGATCGTAGCCGCCCGGTGCCACGGCATAGGGACTGTATACATTGTTCACTGGGGTGATCCGCGCCAGTTCCGCCTGCTTGTCGAACACATTTTTAGCATAGACGCCGAGGCTCCAGGCACTGTGTCCCCCCGACAGACCGGCGTAGAGATCGACGATGGCATATGCAGGTGTCGCCCTGAAAACGCCCGCCGTGCTAAAGTTGCCGTAGTTGGGATTGTTGCCCTTGTACGCGACGTTGAAGCGCAGATAGCCCTCGAGCGAGTCAGTAATCGGGATGTTGTAGTTCCCGCTCGCCGTGGCCGAGAAGGGCGCATCCTGATTCAGCACTTGTCCCGCAGCAGAAGGGCAGAAGTTGATCGGATTGGCGGCTGTAACGGGAGCCGTTCCGGCGCAATCGCCGGGATTGGCCGGAACGAGACCGCCCTTCGACTTGATCTGCGAATAGGCGAGCGTCGCGTTCAGCGTCAGATTCCTGACCGGCTGCGCGTTAATCTCGAGCTCGAATCCGCGAACCTGCGAGTCGACGTTGCGATAGAATGCGAGGCTGGTCCGCGCCACCCGGCTCGACACCGTATTCCAGTACTGGACGCCTTCGAACGTTGTCAGCTGGTTCTTGTAGTCGAGCTGGAACACCGACGCATTGATCTGCAGCGCGCGTCCCCAGCTCGTCTTGATGCCGACCTCGTACGATTTTGCTGTTTCAGGCGCGGGCGTTACCAGATTGGCAGGCAGGCCGGGATTGTTGATCGCCGGCAGACCGGTGCGGAACGAGCTTCCGGTTGTTGCATAGACGAGAATGTCGTCGGTAAACTTGTGCGACAGCGAGAAGTTATAGAGCGCATCGGTATATTTGTCGTTGTTGCTCTGGGTCGCATTGCCGACGCCAGCCGCCACGACCGCATCGCACGTTCCGGGATAAGCGGTACTCGCGACAATGTTGGCACCGGAAAACGCGCCCACCACCGCGCATGACGTCACCAGCGGCTGAAACGCAGCCGGGAAACCCAGCCGGACGACATTGAGATTACCGATGTTGTTCAGCGCCGGGAACGTCGTAATATTGAGGGTTACAGGCACCCGGTCGCGCACAATTGCCAGGCCGCCGGTGAGTTCGGTTTTGGGACCGATATGGAATTTCACGTCGCCATAGAACGAGTCGAACACCTGCCCGATGGCGATATTCGTCGAACTGTTGAGCACGTAGGCGGGGTTCGGCGTCCTGACGGTCCCTGGCAGCGACGTCGGTCCGCCGAAGGCGCCCGCAAGGTAGGTAGGCGCGTTGAAATTGATCGTTCCTTGCGAATGCTTCGAGAACCAGCCGATGTCATAATCGAACGGCCGGTCGGAGTCGGGCATCGACGACAGGCGCACTTCGTGGGACGACCAGGCTGGCAGCCCGACGTTGCTCGGCGAGGTGTACGATTCGAAGCCGGGAATCATGTTGAGCGGGTCCGACGTCGTAAAGCTGGCCGGCCCGCGATTGAACTGACGACCGAAGTTGTAGCTCAGCTTCTGGCCGAACACTTCCCAGCTGGCGTTGACGGTGAGCAGATCGATCTGCTCCTTGAAGATGCTGGGCGCGTCCTGGACCGACGCGCGTTGACCAATTGTCAGTGCCGGTCCGTTGAAATTTGCCGGAATGGCACCGAGTGCGCCGAGGAACGCGACAGGCGAAGCGGCGGCACCGGGGCTGCCCGTGCCCACAACCTGGTTGTAGAACATCTTGTCCGTCGTGCGGCGCTGGTACATGGCCAGAATGCTGACTGTGTCGGTCGGCGTGAACAACACTGTAGCGCGGAACGATCGATCCTTGATGCTCGGCTTGATCGCGCTGTTGACGCTATAGACCCGGTTGCCTTCGCTGTTCTCGATATTGGTCGCTAGGCGAATGGCCAGGACGTCTTTGACGATCGGGACATTGATCGCGGCCTGCACGTCCCAATGATTGGCCGAAGCATAGAAGCCCTGCACATAGCCACCGATTTCGGACAGGTTCGGCCTCTTCGTGGCGATCGTAACCGCACCCGAGATCGATGGCGCGCCGCGCGACGTGCCTTGCGGCCCGCGTAGCACTTCGATTTGACCGATATCGAAGAGCGACACAACGGTGTTGCCCGGATCGAACGGCACTTCGTTGAAATAAATCGGGGTGGCGGGCGTGCCCGACCCCGGACGCCACGATACGCCGCGCAGTGAAACCTGGGTGGCGGCGTTGTCGTTGACGAGTGTAAGACCCGGCGCCAGCTTGCCGAGTTCGTCGGCCGACGTGATTGAAAGCTGCGAAAGCTTGTCGCCGGTGACAACCTGAACACTCACTGGCACGTCCTGCAGCCGCTCGTCCGAACGGCGCGCCGTAACGATGATGTCGGCTTCGACGACAGCCCGGTCTTCTGCCGGGGCCGGTGCCGCTTGGGCGAGTGCTGCAATCGGCGCGCACAATGCAAGCGATCCGGCTGACGCCAGAAGCGCGACGCGGACTGTCCGTGGCAACTCAATCTGCTGTTGTGCCTGAAGGCGCATCACCATCTCCCCTTTAGCTGTTGTGACCCTCCCTCTCGGGATCACTTGAACATAATTCCCGCCCCTAAATCGGACAGAAAACTAATGCAATGGCAAAAGCGCATTGCGTGAAATGAGCAACATGGCTGAGGTCCTGCCGTAGACGGCAGATTTAGTTCAAATGGACACTTTTTGAGTTCTTTTCGGCGGGCCCTGCCTAACCGATTTCACCCGCCGCTGTCGCACGCGCCACGCGTACCTCCGGCGTCTCCCGCCCGATACGCCGGGCCGCCATGATCAGCATCGCTGCGGCCAACGGAACGAAGGCGAGGAGACCGTAAAGCCCAGTCGTGAGCGATCCCGTCATCGTGCTGATCTTGCCCGCCCAATACGGGCCGAATCCCGATGAAATCACGATCATGACGAGTGTGAAAATCGCCGCCGCCGCGCCGCGCATCCGTACCAGCACCAGATCCTGCACGAGACCGGCGAAGGCACCCGGCCATGACATCGAAAAGAAGGTCAGCACGCAGAAAGCGGCGATAAAACCCCCCAGCGTCGTGGCGCTGAGGAGAACGAATAGCATGGGAACCGGCACGGCGAGCGCAACAAGCGCAATCCATATCGGCGCGCGCCTGTCGCGACGTTTCCACCAGTCGGACAGGAAACCGCCGACGATGACGCTGACCGCCGCCGAACCCAATTGGGCGAGCCCCAGCGCAATACCGATCTGTCCAGCGGTGCCGGGCAATGTCCGCATGGCATAGGGGGCGGCCCAGGTACTCACGGTGCCGACGAAGCACGTCAGAAACGCCCCACCGAGCATCGAGAACATGAAGGTGGGGCAGCCGAAGGTCAGCGCATAGAGCGGACGGTCGACATGACGCAGCACCTGCGCCCAGGTCGTGATCGAATAGCCCCCGATGCCCACCGCTATCCATTGAGCCCAATCGCCAGTCACGCTGGCGAGGCCGACCACGGTGATCGTCAGCACCGCCAAGAAAGCGAGGTTCGCCTTGACCGCATGCTGGCCGCCCACCCGCGCGAGTGTGAATAGCGTAAACGGAGGAATCGCGGCGGAAAGCTCGTTTAGGATCAGGGTACGCGCGGGAACTGCGACATGCGCCGCAGGGCGCGGCGGCTCTCGCAGAAAGGCAATCAGAATCGCTAGCAGAAGGCCCGGAATCCCGACGATCAGAAAGCTGGCGCGCCAGTTCGACAAGCTGCATGCATTGCCGGGAAAGCTATGACACCACTGCGACCAGTTCTGGATGAGCAATCCTCCCAGCACGAGCGAACCGCCGATCCCCAAATGCACGCTCGCCAGATAGGTGCCCAGCACGGCCGCCCTGTTGCGAGCCGGAAAGTAATCGCAGAGCAGCGAGTGCGCGACGGGACTCGCAGTCGCCTCCCCGACACCGACACCGATGCGCGCGACACCGAGACCGAAGAAACTCGTCGCACCGGCCCCAACGGCCGTCATTGCCGACCATAGCGCCAGTCCGAACGCCATGAGGCGTGTGCGGCTGAGGGCGTCGGCGATCCGGCCCATCGGGATTCCCAAAACGCCGTAAAGCACCGAGAAGGCGGTGCCCAGCAGGAACCCCAGCTGGGTATCGGTCAAGTGGAGCTCCGCTTGGATCGCCGGAGCCAAAATCGAGACGATTTGGCGGTCCAGGTAATTGAACAGATTGGCAAGGATCAGCAGGAACAGCGCGTAATAGGCGTAAGGCGTGGCGCGTTGGATTCCGCCCTGTCCGGTTCCGACTCCTGCGGCATTGCGTGCCTGGGTTGCCATGCTCATCCTCGTTTCGGTTCAATGTTCTTGAACGACACCGTAAAATATCACGTGGATAATGCAACACGCCTTGTGCATTGTGCAAACGGGGCGTGCCGGTCAGCGCGCGAGGTAACGGGCAGTCTGGCTGCCGGGTTCGGCTACCGCCGCCATCCCGCGGAGCACCTGCATCCGCACGCCGAGGCATTCCATCTTGAACACGACGAAGATTTCATACCAGTCGATATCGGCAGCCGACTTCCCGGCAATTTCGGACCAGAGCGTAATCGTCTCGTCGCGCGACCCCATGCCGTCAAGCACAGGAATGCCGCGCCCCGCGGTCTGGACATGGTCGCTATAGAGCCACCAGCCGAGATCGTGCAGCGCGCCGCCGAGCGACGGCTGTTCCCAGTCCATAACTGCCGCGACGCTGAAATCATCGGCGATCATCATGTTACCCAGGCGCGCATCGCCCCAGACGATCCCTGGGGGGCGGTTGACCGGTTTGCGCGCGCGCAACCGGTCGAACCCGTCGCGCAGCAGCACGAGTTTGCCGACCGGATCGATCCAGTCGAGATAGCGTCGCCAGCGATCGGTTTCCTGGTCGAAATGCTCGGCGAAATCTCCCGGCAGATTAAGGAAGGCGCCGTCAGCGACCGGCACTTTCTGGATCGCGGCGAGCTGGGTCACTGCATCGACCCACATGCGCCGTCGATCGGCTGGGGCTGCATCCACCAGCCAGCCAGTCTGCGAATAGGGCGGGTAGCTGACCGCGACGCGCCCTGCTACTTTTTCCATGACGAAATACGGCGCACCGAGAAGCTCAGGGTCGTGCTCGATCCACAGCGGCCGGGCTACCCGAACACCGCCGCTATCGTGCATCAGCTGCATCAGCCGATATTGCTGGTCGAACATGTCGTCTTGGTAGACGAAGTGGCGCGTCGGCTTGATGCGGACGACCATGCCGCGATGCATGGTACGGCCATCTTCGGTCCATGAGGCATCGAACAGGATCGTCTCGTGCGACATGCCCGCGCCGAGCGGATAGCGCAGATCGGTGAGGCGCAGATCGCGCGCCTTGGGAATGCGCTCGCCGAGCCACCCTGCCATCGTGGTCGCGAAGATATTGAGATCGCGCACATTCGGTGCAACGATCGCCGGATCGGTGATGCTCATCTGGCCTTCTCCCAATGGGTTGATTGACGCTGCCGCTCCCGGTGTCCAGTGACAACCCGGACTCCGTCCCAACGGGAACCGATATGCCCTTATCATTCGACCCGGCGCCGACCCGTCTCGACGATGTGCTCGATCCAGCTTGGCTGACGAGAATGCTGTCTGCCCGCTGGCCCGACGCAGTCGTACGCGACGTGACGGTCGCCGAAACGCTTGTCACCCAAGCGACCAAGGTGCGTCTCGTCCTCGATGTTGCCGGGGTCGGCGATGAGGGACCCTTGGACATCTGCATCAAGGGTATCCTGACGCCGACACAGGTGCCCGGAACCGCGTCGGTCGTCGAGACGCGCTTTTACCGCGATTGTGCCGCGCACCAGCCCGTCCGCGTACCCCACTGCATCTATGCGGCGCTCAACGCGGCAGGCGACAATGGCGTGATCGTCATGCGCGACGAGATTGCGGCGGGCGGTGTTTTTCTGTCCGCGCTGCTGCCGTTCACGCTCGATGAGGTGCGCCAGACTCTCGAGCAACTGGCGCGGCTTCATGCTGCGGGATGGCACGACCGCCCGTTGTTCGATCAGCCCTGGGTGCCGCGCTTTCTCGACCAGATCGCTGCCGCGCCGATCATGCCGCTCGACAGGCTTCAAGCGCTGCTCGATGGGCCGAAAGCCGCACGGTTGCCGCCCGCGGTCAAGGACGCAACGCGCTTGCAAGCCGGTGTAGCCGCATTTGCCGCACAAATCCGCGAGCGCCCTGCCTGCCTCGTCCATGGCGATGCCCATGCCGGGAACATCTATCGCAGCGCGGAGGGCTTCGGTCTCGTCGACTGGCAGGTCTTGCAAAAAGGCGAATGGGCACAGGATGTAGCCTATCATCTGGCGGCCGTGCTCTTGCCCGACGACCGGCGCGCGCACGAACGCGCCCTGCTCGACCATTATCGCGATCGGCTTGCAGCATTGGGCGGCCCCCGGCTCGACGCTGAAGAAGCCTGGCTGCGGTACCGCGCCGCGATGATATACGGCTATTTCCTGTGGGCGATCACCCAGCGGGTCGATCCGGTGATCACCGAGGTCTTCACCCATCGCCTCGGCATTGCCGTTGATGACCTCGACAGCTTTACCGTCGCCGCAGGTTGATCGGCACGTCAGCCCTTGTTCCGCACACCTTGCGACATGGCAACGATCGACAGCGTCAATGTGCTGTCCATAAGATCCGACAGCGCAACCTGCGCCTTGGCCATGTTTCCAAGCACTGCCATCGGATCGCCCTCGAGCCCGTAGATCAGCATGAAATCCCAGGCGGGAACGCCGTCGGGTGCCTTTAGCGGCATCACATTGTGCCTTTCCGCCGACACCAGACCCGGCACCGCCAGTAGGTCGGGAATGTGCGTTTCGTCATACCATTTGGCCAGTGCCTCGACCTGCCCGAGCTTCGCCTTTGCCAATACGGTCATCTTGTTCATCGTCGTTCCTTTGCTGCGGTTGCGGGATTGATCGGTGCATCGACGTCGAGCCACTCCGGATGCGCCGCAATGAGCGATTTGGCCACATCGACGAATGCCGCCGCTGTCGCGCTCAGATGATCGGGGCGCCAGACCATGACCAGTTCCCAGCGCATATAGGGCGGCATGTCGGTGATCGGCAGAAAGATGACATTGGGTGTCTCCCGCAAAGCTGCCGTTCCGGCGACGATGCCGCAGCCCAGGCCCACGCTGACAAGGCTGAGGGTAGTGTTGGTCTGGGTCGCTTCCTGGGTGACCTTGGGAATGACACCTGCACTTTTAAACATCGACAGCGCGTCATAGCCCTGCGGCGCGAATTTGCGCGGCGGCGAGATGAAATCCTGCTCGGCGAGCGTGGCCAGCGAGACCGACGCGTGATGGGCCAAAACTGAGTCGCCGGGAACCGCCGCCAGAAAGGCGGAGCGTTCGACCAGCAAGGATTCGCATCGTTCGATCTGGTCGGTTGCAGCAGTCACGAAACCGATATCGAATTCGCCCGCCAGCATCCCCAGCATCTGCTCCGGCGATGCCTTTTCGTAGAGCAAGGTGCTTCCATGCCGCTGCTTTTCGCGGAACGTCACAAGCAGCTGCGGCAGGACGCGATAGAGCGCGGGACCCACAAAGCTGATGCGGAGCTCGTCGTTATGCTCGGCGGCGCGCCTGGCCATCTTGCGCGATAATTCGGCCTGCATCAGCGTGCGCCGCGCCTCGATCAGGAACGCGCGTCCGGCATCAGTCATCTCGACGCCGCGCCGTGACCGGTTGAGTAGCGAGACACCGAGATCAAGCTCGAGCCGTTGGATCGACTGGCTGAGCGGCGGCTGCGCGATGTTGAGGCGGAGCGCAGCGCGTCCGAAATGCAGTTCCTCGGCAACCGCGACGAAATGGCGCATGTGCCGCAGGTCCATGTGATCTCGCTCCTCTAGCTGGCTCGATCACCAGTCGCCACCAAACCGGTAAATGCGAATTTGCGTCGCGCCAAATGATTCCGGCTGCAAGCGCGAAATAATGCTATTACATGTGTGCAATACAATGTGGCGGAGAGCGACGATGGATCTGGGGTTCGAAGGCAAACGCATCCTCGTGCTCGGCGGCGGGCTCGGGATCGGTGAGGCGACGGTCCGGCTAATCGCAGTGGAAGGCGCCCATGTTGCCATCGTCGACCGCGAGCTCGAACGCGCGCAGGCCGTCGCGGACGCTGTTGCCGCACACGGCGGCACGGCAGTGGCCTATTGCATCGATGTACTCGATGACTACGCGCTCGTGGCCGGCATCGCGCAGATCGAGCGCGGTTTCGGCCCGCTCGATGGCATGGCGACGGTGATTGGGATGGCCGCCTGGGGCGCCCTGATCGACATCGATATGGCGACCTGGGACGCTGACCAGGACCGCAATTTGCGCTATTTTTTCCTCGCCGCCCGCGAAGTTGCGCGCTGCATGATAGCGCGGCGCGCAGCGGGCAGCATCGTCTGCGTCGGGTCGGTCAATGGCATCCGGTCCGCACCGAACCACGGAGCCTATGGCGCGGCCAAGGCGGGTCTGATCAACCTCGTCGCCACAATGGCCACCGAATGGTCGCCGTTCGGCATCCGCGTCAACGTCGTCGCTCCCGGTCCGATCGTCACCCCGCGCATCCCCCACACCGGCGAAGAAGGCGAACGCAAGATGATGGTCAATGTGCCAATGCACCGGCGCGGCAGTGTCGAGGACATTGCCAAGGGCATCGCTTTCTTCCTCTCTGACCTATCGCCCTATGTCACAGGGCAGACGCTTGCGGTCGATGGCGGCTCGCTTGCCACCAATCCGTTCATCCCGCTGGCGGACGGCCACGCGTCCGCACCATGATGCTGCCGCCCGAACGCACGGGGCACGCCGCCTCTGCCGACCTGATCGCGCGTCGCGCCGCGATTGCCGAGGCGGTTGCTGCAGGCGTGTGGCGTACGGACAATGCCCCTGAAGAGCTTGAGATTGGCGGCGTGCGCTGTCTACGTTTCTTACCGTCGACAGAATCGCGGGGGACGGTCCTTCATATCCATGGCGGTGCATTCCGGCAGGGGTGCCCGGAGATGATCGGGCCTTTTGCCACGGCACTGGCAACACGTTGCGGGGTCGTTGTCATCTGTCCGGCTTACCGTCTCGCGCCCGAACATCCCTTCCCTTCCGGACTCAACGATGCCATCCGCGTGATGACGGCACTCAACACGGGCGGGCTGATTGTATCGGGCGATTCGGCGGGCGGCGGCATCGCAGCGGGGCTGGCTGCTCGCAATTCCAACGAAGCCCCGGCGCTTGCCGGGCTGGCGCTGCTGTCGCCGTGGCTGGATCTGACCGTCAGCGCCGCCAGCTTTGCCACGAATGCCGCGCACGACCCGCTGTTTTCAGGCGAAGCCGCGCGCGAAGCGGCAACACTCTACCTGCAAGGCTTTTCTCCTGACGACGGGCGCGCGTCGCCGATGTTCGCTGCCGTGGACAATTTCCCGCCGACGCTAATCAATATCGGCGCAGGCGAAGTGCTGATCGACGATGCCTGCGCGTTCTTTGATCGCCTCCGAGCTGCCGGTGTGGAATCGCTCGTCGAGATCATCGAAGGCATGGACCACGTCGCCGTCACCCGCGATCTCGCCCTACCCGGTGCAGCGCAAACCTTCGCAACGGTCGCTGCGTTCGTCGACGAACGCGTGCGCGCCGTTTAGGTCACTCGAACAGCGCCCGTACCGCTGCTGCATCGGTCTTGAGCGATTTGTTCTTCGGGATGGCATCGACAAACTTCCACATCGTCGGGACGTGCGTCGCATAGACGTGTTGGCGAAGATGTTTGTCGAGTTCGGCGATGCTCGGTTCGGTCATGCCCGACTTGATCTGGATTGCCGCCGCCGGAACCTGCCCGAGCCTTTTGTCGGCCACACCGACCACTGCTACTGAGACGACCGCCGGATGGAGCAGCAGCGCGCGCTCGATCGTTTCTGGCAGCAGCTTGAACCCGCCACGCACGATGGCCCCGTCGGCACGGCCGCGCAGGAACAGGAAGCCGTCGGCGTCGATCATCCCGATGTCGGTGGTCCGAATCCAGTGGTCGCCGATGCGCGGGGCGACGACTTCGAGCAGGCCCTCCTCGCCAGCGGGCAAAATATCGCCCGTCTCGGCGTTGATGGCGCGCAGCTGCGCCCCTGCGAAGGGGCGACCGACGGTGCCGATCTTGGCGACGCCGAACTGCTTGTAATCTTCGGGCGTCATCAACGTGACCGGCCCGCCGAATTCGGTCGCGCCATAGGACAACAGGATCGGCACATTGTAGCGGTCCTGAAAGCGCTGTTGCACAGTCGGGTCGAGCGGTGCCGCGCCGGTCATGATCATCGTGATGCATGACAATTCTTCCGGCGGGATATCGGCGTCGAGCACCATCGTAATCGCGGCCGGCGGCAGGATCGGCATCGGTGGCTGATAGCGGCGCACGAAATCGCGCCAGTGATCGAGCGTGAAGCGGTCGAGCAAAACGGCGCGTTTGCCGCCCAGCAAAGTCGGCAAAAGACCGTAGATCCCGGAAATATTGCCGAGTGGAAAGGTTAGCAAGGTCGGCGGCGTCGTCTCATCTATTGTACCGGAAGCCGCGGCGGAAGCGACATTCTGGCCGACCATGTACCGCGCGATAGTATCATAGGTGAAACCGACGTTTTTGGGCGCGCCCGTCGTGCCGCTGGTATGCACCGCGATCTGCGGTTCGGGTGTGGGTGCGACACCCGCAGCGGTCGAACGTGCCGCCCCCTCGATGACGCGCGCGCTGGTTTCGCCGAGCGCAATCGCTGCCAATCCCTGTTCGGCAACGACCGCGAGCAGTTCGGGCGTAAAATCATCCTCTCCCGCTACAACCGCAGCCGCGCCCACCTTGCCGACATCGCGCGCGATGCCGGCGGCGGCTTGAAACGCATAGATCATGCTGATCGAATACCGCGCCGCGATCATGCCCAGTTCGGCGGCACACGCCGACGGGCGGTTGCGCGGCACGAAAGCGACGGTCTGCCGTTCGGCAACCCCGGCCTTGGCGAGCAGGCGCGCCACTTCGTCCCCGATGCCGCGCAATTCGCCCCAACTGAACCAGCGATGCTCATATTCGAGAGCCTGGGACTCGGGCGCGCGGTCGAGCGCAGCGCGGCTGAGTTGGTCGAGCGTGCTCATGACTGCCGCGTCCTTACCCGATGACTTGCGCGGCGCGCAGCGCGGCGAGTTCGTCCGCGCTGAAACCGATGCTGCCCAAGATCGCATCGCTATGTTCGCCGAGATCGGGCGAGCAGACGAGCTTGGTCGGCGCGCTCTGCGAGTCGAACCCAATCGGCCCCGCGACGACATCGACGATTTCGCCACTCTTCAGCGGTAGCTTGAACACGGTTCCGGCGGCCGCGAGCTGGGGGTCGTCCCCGAGTTCCCGGATATTGGCAATCAATTCCCACGGCGCATTCCACGCAAGGAACAGCGGCGCCCATTCGGCCCAGCTGCGCGCGCGGAAGCTGGCGTCGAGTATGCCGCACAGTTCAGCACCATTCTCGATACGCAGCGCATTGGACATAAAGCGCGGGTCGTCAGCCAGTTCGGGTTTGCCGATCATCGCACACAGCTCGGGCCAGGGTTTGTCGGGTGACAGCAGCATCAATTGGATAAAGCGGCCGTCGCTCGTCTTGTAGGCACGCATCAGCGGCGCGCGGTGGCCATTGGCGAATCCGGCATGCGGGTCATAGCTGGCGTTGTTGCGCGAGTAGACAAGATCGGACGACAGGATCCACGCCGCATTCTGCAACAGCGAGGTCTCGACAACCATGCCTTTGCCCGAACGTTCGCGCCGGAACAGTGCCGACGAGATCCCGGCGAGCAGCGAGATCGCGCTGCTGTGGTCACCCAGCGCCGGGCGGGGACGCGTGGGAATATCCGCGTCGGGGGCGGTCAACAGATCGGCAAAACCGCCACGGGCCCAGAACGCCGAGGCGTCATAGCCCGCCTTGTTAAACTCGGCGCCCTTGAACCCTAAGCCGTTACCGCGCGCGTAAATCAGGCGTGGATTGCGCGACATCAGGTCTTCCGGCTCCAGCCGCAGCGCCCTCAGCGCCAGCGGCCTCAGACTCGTTATGAACACATCTGCCGTATCGATGAGGCGCAGCAGCGCGTCACGACCCTTTTCGTTCTTCAGGTCGATGGCGACGCTCTTCTTGCCGCGGTTATTCTGTTCCATCGCCAGATTGGCCGTCGCGGTTTCGCGACCATCACCGATTTTGAGCGTACGGTAGGGATCGCCGGTGCCGGGCGGCTCGATCTTGATCACCTCGGCGCCGTGATCAGCCAGCAGCGTGCTCGCCGCCGGTACGAACACATATTGTGCCAGCTCTACCACCCGGACGCCCTCGAAAATATCAGTCATCACTGTCCCCTGTGGCGGCGCGCACATCGTTCAGCATGCGCATACCAACTCAACCGGCATTATGCACATACCTATATGCATTATCAATCCGTCACGCGAAATGGAGACGCCGGAACTTGCCGCGAAAATAGAGCAGCGGGTCGCGGTGCGGCTCGAACCAAGCGTGATCGACATGCCCGACGAAAATCAAATGATCGCCGCCGTCATGAACGGCATGGGTACGGCAATCGAACGACGCCAGAGATCCGGCAAGGATCGGCGAGCCGCCCACGCCGCGAACTGCCCAGTCCACGCCGTCGAAACGTGCGACATCGCGCGAGGCGAAACGCCCGCCTACCGGCTGCTGGCCGATGTGGAGCACATTCACTGCAAAATGGCCCGCTTTTTCGAAAGCGGCGAGATTGGCCGATTTGCGGGCAAGCGCGAACAGGATCAGCGGCGGATCGAGCGAGACCGAGGTAAAGCTGTTGGCCGTCAGCCCGAGCGGTTCGCCGGCCTCATTGAACGTTGTGACCACGGTCACACCGGTTGCGAAACAGCCTAGCGCATCGCGAAGGATGCGCGGCTCGGACCCCTCGATGAAGGTTAGCGCCTGGCGCGGTGCCTTGCGCTCAAGGAAGTCGAGCAAAATGGCGTTGAAATCATCTTCGCGGTCCGAGGTGGCGTAATGGCCCGCCCCTTCGATCTCGGCAATTTCTGCCCCCCTGATGAGTGCCTGAAGCTTTTCCGTGACTGCCGAAGATACGGTCGCGTTGAGCGAACCCCGGATCAGCGTGACGGGGCAGACTAGGCGGGAAGCCGCGTCGGTCAGGCGCGATTCGAACTCCGGCAGGCTGCCGCTCGCCAGCGCCCTGGGATCGCCGCGCCAATAGAACCGACCGTCGTCGCGACGGGCATAGGCGGCCATGATGCGAACGGTGACCGGGCGCGGCTCCGAAGGATAGGCGGCGGCAATCGCGTCGACGATCTGCGTCGGGTCGTCGAACTCCATAGTGCGCGATGCGAGTGCCTGGCCCATATGCGCAGCGACGGCCTGTTCGACCCATATATTAGCATCGACCAGCGCCAGCCCGCTGACCAGATCGGGCGCGCCTTCGCCCACGGCGGCCATTGCGATCAGGGCACCCAGTCCCGCCGTCACCACCACGGCGCGGTTGGGCAGCGCCGCCAATATGGCGCGTAGATCGCCGATATAGCTGTCGAGCCGATACTGTCCGTCGGGCGAAGGCGCGCTGTCGCCGTGGCCGCGCAGGTCGACGCAGATCGCGTAGCGCCCCGCCTCGGCCAGTGCAGCCGCCGACCCGTACCAGAACTCGCGCGTCTGACCGTGTGATGGGAGCAGCAGGACCGAAGGGTTGTCCGGCGACCCGAACGCACTTCCGGCAAGATGAAGCCCACCGAAACCCTTAAAGTCAAGCTGTTCCATCACGCCGCGGTGGGCGCTGCGGTGGGCGTATCGGCAGTTTGGCCCATCTTGATCACCGCGACCTGCATCGCATCGAGGCACATTTTCAAAGCATGCGCGGGATTGAGCTCGAAGCAGCGGGTCTTGTCGGTTTCGTAAACAAGCACATGCCCCGATGGAACGAAATAAGCTTCCCCGGCCTCGATCACTTCATCGGGCCACGCCGACTCGGGATATTTCACGCGGATGCGCCCTTCGAACAGATAGCCATAATGGGGACACGGGCAGACCCCGCCAGGAAGGCCACCCCATTTATACTGCTCAGTGCAATCGAGCGTCGAATTTAGGGTGGTATACCCCACTTCCATGTCGCCCCAATGTGCTGTGCGAAAGCCTTCATGGCCGAGCGCCGGCCAGCGATCGCCGCCGCTCGGCAGATCTTCCAGTTTGCAATGCGGCATCGTCTCTCTCCGATTTTCTAACCCAGGAAATATCGCCCGCCATCGACGACCAATGTCTGGCCCGTTACGAACCGCGACCCGTCGCTGACCAGATGAAGCAAAGTGCCGACCATAGCATCGGGCTTCATCTGCTCGGCGATCAGCTGGGTAGCCTTGGCGCGCTCTTCGGCCATGGCCATGTTGCCGCCCATGATTTCCGAATAACCCTCGGTGGCGGTGCCGCCCGGCGCGATGCAATTGACACGAATATTGTCGCGGCCGAGTTCGCTCGCGACACTCTTGGTCAGGCCGATAACAGCGGCTTTCGAAGCGGTGTAGTCGAGCATATACGGCATGCCGAACGCCGATATCGACGACTGGTTGACGATGACGCCGCCGCCGCGGGTGCGCATGTGCGGCACGACGGCCTTAATGCACAGCCATGCGCCCTTGACGTTGACCGCCATCGTCTTGTCCCAGCGCTCGACCGTAAGATCGGTCAGCGGACCACCCTTTAAGCTGGCGAACATCGCGGCATTGTTGACGAGAATGTCGATGCCCCCGAATTCGGCGACCGCCTGATCGGCCATGGCTTCAGTCGAAGCCTGGTCCGCCACATCCACCCGCTGGAAAACGGCGCGGCCACCACCCGCGCGAATTGCCGCTGCGGTCTCTTGCCCCTCCGCCTCGAGCATATCGGCAATGACGACGGCAGCACCCTCCCCGACCAGCGCGTCGGCATAAGCCCGGCCGATTCCCCGCGCACCGCCGGTGACGATGGCGACTTTGCCTGCCAATGTGTCGCTCATTGGTCGGTGATCTCCATCGCGATGACCATGCCCGACTTCGATCGGTCGAAGGTCGGCGTGAACGGGCGGATTTTGGTTTCCATATCCTTCAGAACGGCGGCAAGGTCGTCGGTCTCGATTTCGTAGGTCGCGACATAGGGCCAGTCGATCCGCTTGCTGCTGACCGCCTTGAAACGTCGCGCCGCGATCACCCCGTCCAATGCCAGAAGATCGGGCATGTGCACGCTGTGATACCATTCATTATAGGTCGCCTCATCGCCCGCGCCTTCGGTCGGACCGTTAAGCGCGAACAGCATGTATCTCGCCATTCTGCGGTTCCTATTCAGCTGCGACCTGCATCTCGGCAGCTGTGCCACCTGCTTCGGCGCGGATTTTCTGCTGCATGATACGGCGCGCCATCACCCCTGCTGCATCGGCCTTCAGGATGATCGGGTTGTGTTTCAGGAAATCGGTCGAGTTGCCCATGTCGCGTTGCTGCGCCTCGATCATCGGGCCGTCCTGTGTTTCGAACACGTTCTTCATCGTCGCCGCAGCACCTGCGGTAAACTGCTCGCTATCGAGCGCGAAGGTGCGCCCCGATCCCCAGAAATAATGGCTGGAAAACTCGGTTTCAGGCGTGATCAAATGCGCGTTGGGCGTACGATAGCCCTCGTCGATGGTTTTGCCGTGATCCCAAAAGGCGGTGTCAACAAAAAGAACACCCGGCACATCCCAGCGCGAATGGCCCTGGCCCTCGACGTCCTCGGGACCCTCCCCCATGCCATAGACCGGGCGCATCGCCGCGTTGATGTGATAATGATGGCGGTAAAGCATCGAATAGACGGTGTCGCCCTCACGCTTCACCTTATTGGTGAAGTCTTCGAAATTGGACCCTTCATGGACGCCGGGATGCAGATAGTGAATGTGGCTAAGATCGAGCAAATTGTCCGAAATGAGCTGAAAATTTCCTTTCATATGGGTGTAGCCCTGGCAACAGGTGAACTTTGCCGTGTCGTCGAAGAAACCGAAGTCCGGGATAAGGTCGGGATTGGCGTCTGCAGCCGCTCCCATCCAGATCCAGATCCACTTGTGGCGCTCTACGACCGCATAGCCCTTGATGCACGCACGCGCTTTCTGGCTGTCGTCGTCGTGCGGGGCCTCGACACAGGCCCCGCTGCCGTCGAAACGCAGGCCGTGATAGCCGCACTGGAGCGTATCGCCGACGCGCTTGCCCATCGACAGCGGGACGAACCGGTGCGGGCAACGATCCTGAATCGCGGCGACGCTGCCGTCGCTCCGCCGAAACATGACGACCTGCTCGTTGCAGATCTTGCGGCTCACCATCGGCTCGTCGAGCTCGGCGGCACTGGCAGCAACATACCAGGTGTTCTTCAGGAAAGTCATGGCGCTTTCGAGGCTCCTTCATCCATCCGGTTCGACCGTCTTCGCGGCGCGCTATGTCCTAGCGTCGACTAATGCAACGCCTGTAGCGCATTGTTTCGCCAGATGCGATAGCGGAATCGCGCAGATCGCCGCACAACGGTCCCGGTGAATCAAAATCCTGACTTGGCCAGCTAATGCAACTGCGCTATGGCATTTCAATCGAGGAGAGGATGCATGACCGAGGGTTCGCCGACAGGCTTCAGAATCATGCGCGCGGGTGACGCGCCTGCCCTCATGGCGGCGGGCTGCATGTCGATCGAGCCCTATTCGGACGTACAGCGTGCCGGTGTCACGGCGCTCTTGGCAGCCGGTTACGGCGAAGGCGACGAGGTCAAAGTGCTGTGCGACATTCCCGGCTTTTCGCTCACGCACGCCTGGCTCAAAAAGGATTATCCGCTGCCGCTGCACAGCCACGATTCGGACTGCCTGTATTATATTGTTGCCGGAACGCTGACGATGGGCACCGAGGCACTGGGCCCGCGCGACAGCTTTTTCGTGCCCGCGGGCGTGCCCTACAGCTATCGGCCCGGACCCGACGGCGTCGAAGTGCTCGAATTTCGTCAGGCAACGCAGTTCAATTTCCTCAATCTGGCCAAAGGCGGAGCCTGGTGGGCAAAAGCGGCGGCGACCGTCGCCGCCAATGCCGCGCAGTGGAAAACCGCGCGTCGACCGAGCGATGCCTTCGCCGAACCCGCAACCGCATAAACCGACCAACAATGAGCCCTACGCCGAGGAAGCCTTGCCCATGACCACAGCATCCCCCGAATCGGGCACCAACGCCGCGATTCCCGACGCCGCGACACAGATCGACATCTATCGACGGATGTCGCTGATTTCGCAGAACGACGAGGCCGCACGCAAAACGGTCAAGTCGGGCCGGCTGATGATGCCTTATTATTCGCCCAAGGGACAGGAAGTCATTCCGTCGGCTGTCTCGGTCAACCTCAACGATGACGACCGCATCTGCACGATCTATCGCGGGACGCACGACATGCTCGCCAAAGGGGTGCCGTTGCGCGACCTTTGGGCGGAAATGGCAGGGCGGGTGACGGGCACCTGCAAGGGCAAGGGCGGCCCGATGCACGTCACGCACCCGGCTTCGGGGGCGATCCTGACGACAGGTATCGTGGGTTCATCGATGCCGATAGCCAACGGCCTTGCCTGGGCCGCGAAATTGTCGGGCAGCAAACGCGTCACGGTAGCTTATTTCGGCGATGCGGCGTCCAATATCGGCGCGTTTCACGAGAGCCTCAACCTGGCCTCGGTATGGAAGCTGCCGGTCGTCTTTATCTGTCAGAACAATCTGTTCGGCGAACACACCCGATTCGAGAACTCGACCTCGGTTGACCAGATTTCCAAACGCGCCGTGGCGTATGGCATGCCCGGGGTCACGGTGAACGGCAACGACCCGTTCGAGATGTACGCCGCCGCGCACGCCGCCATCAACCGCGCGCGCGACGGCGAGGGGCCGACGCTGATCGAAGCCATGACGTTTCGCTTCTATGGCCATGTGTTCGGCGACGACGACCATTATATGACCAAGGAAGAGAAAGCAGCGGCATTGGCAAAAGACCCGTTGCCGCTATTCCGGGCGCGCCTGATCGCGGACGGCGTGGCCACCGAGGCGACGCTCGCCGAACTCGATGCCGACATTCGCGCCCAGATCGAGGATGCCATCCAGTTCGCGCTGTCGAGCGAAATGCCGCCGCTCGAAGAACTAACACGCGATGTTTATGCCGAAGCGGGAGCCGCTTGATGTCTGTAGAAACCAAAAAACTGAATTTCATTCAGGCGATTAATCAGGCCCTGGTCCAGGCAATGGATGCCGACCCCACGATTTTGGTGCTCGGCGAAGACATCGCCGACCGCGAAGGCGGCGGCGTCGTCGGGGTGACCAAGGGATTGTCCACCCGCTTCGGCGACGACCGGGTCAAATCCACCCCGATTTCGGAACAGGCCATTATCGGCGCGGCGATCGGCGCCGCCATCGATGGCTACAAGCCCGTTGCCGAAATCATGCTGATGAACTTCACCACGGTCTGCATGGACATGATCGTCAACCATGCCGCCAAATTGCGTTATATGTCGGGCGGGCAGACGACGGTTCCCATCGTCATCCGCATGATGACGGGTGCCGGCATCTCGAGCGGCGGGCAGCATAGCGACTTCCTCGAGGCATGGTTCGCGCATACGCCAGGCTTGAAAGTTGTGGCGCCGTCCAACCCGGCGGATGCCAAGGGGCTTATGCTGTCGTGCATCGCTGATCCCGACCCGTGCATCTTCATCGAGACCTCGCGCGCCTATGGCGTTGCGGGCGACGTTCCGGTGGACGCGACCCCGATCCCCCTCGGTAAGGCCCGCCTCGCGCGCGAAGGCGCGGATGTGACCCTCATCAGCTATGCCGAAATGGTCACCCGCTGCCTGACGGCAGCGGCCGAGCTGGAAAAGGACGGCATCTCCGCCGAGGTCGTCGATCTGCGGACAATCTCACCGTGGGACGAAGAAGCCGTGCTGGCGTCGGTTCGCAAGACCGGACGCGCGGTCATCGTTCATGAAGCGGTGCGGACGTTCGGCGTCGGTGCGGAGATCGCCGCAATCTTGCACGAAAAGCTGTTTCGCGAACTCAAGGCACCGGTCGGTCGGTTGGGCGCGCCCTTCACCCCCGTGCCGTTCGCCGGCAACCTCGAACAGGCGTTCCTCGTGCAGCCCGGCGCCATCGTCGAGGCGGCGCGTGCCACGATGGCGGCCAATTGAATGGCGTTGGGCGCATGACCGTCACCAAAGACATCGCGGCCCTTCGCGCTCTTGTTGGGGACCGCACGCACCTTCAGGAAGCCCTGAAGTCGGCCGACGTTGCCCCCCTACTGATGGTGCTCGTGCATCTCGGCGGCGATCCGGTGTGGCTCGACCGGATTGCGCCGTTTATCAAAGGCCCCTGGAGCTTTCACGAGGAAGCGCCCGAAGAACTTAAGGCCGAGCTACGGCAGGCGCTGGTCGATGTCCTGACCGACTATGCCCACTCCGGTCGGTCGCTGCCGCTCTCGCCCCCGATGGACCTGTTGCCGCGAATGCTCGACGTCTGCACCGGCGGTACGGTGCCGCCCGAATATTATCCGCTGGTCATCGAGGAAATGGACCTCGAGGACAGCGATCCCAAAACCGTCAAGTGGCGCATCCCGCCTGCGCCCGCCGTGCTGGCCGATTTCCATGTCGCGGTCATCGGCTCGGGCTTCACTGGCGTTGCCATGGGGATCAAGCTCAAAGAGGCGGGCATTCCCTTCACGATCATCGAAAAGAACCCGAGCGTCGGCGGCACCTGGTTCGAAAACACCTATCCCGGCATTGGCGTCGATACCGCCAATCATTTTTATTCCTATTCGTTCAACAACAATGCCGACTGGAATCATTTCTTTGCCAAGGGGCCGGACATCCTCGCCTATATCCGGCGCAATGCCGAGCTGGCGGCACTCAAAGATCATACTCGCTTCAACGAGGAAGTTACGCAGTCGGTCTGGGACGAACAAGCGATGCTGTGGCGTATCGACACCGTCACCAAGGATGGCAAACACGACCAGATCGCGGCCAATGTTCTGGTCACCGCGACGGGCCAGCTCAATCAGCCGCAATATCCCACGATCCCGGGGCTCGAAGATTTTCAGGCGCCGGTTTTCCACACCGCGCGCTGGGACCACAGCGTAGGATATGCAGGCAAGCGCGTCGGCATGATCGGCACCGGTGCAAGCGGGATGCAGGTCGGCCCGGCGATTGCGCCGGTAGTCGAGAATCTGACAATCTTCCAGCGCTCGCCGCACTGGGCGATGCATAACCCGCTTTATTTCGAGACCGTCAGCGACGGCAAGAAATGGGTGCTCAAGAACATCCCCTTCTACACAAAATGGTTCCGGTTCCAGCTCTTCTGGTCCTCGTCCGACACATTCCACCACAATCTGAAGGTCGATCCCAACTGGCCCGACCAGAAGCATTCGCTGAACGCCGAAAACGCGAAGGTACGCGAGATGCTCGTGGCCCACATTGCCAGCGAAGTCGGCAACGACCCCGAGCTGATCCGCAAGGCCACCCCCGCATATCCGCCCTATGGCAAGCGCATGCTGCGCGACAACCACTGGTACCGGATGTTGACGCGCCCCAATGTCGATCTGGTCACCGAGCACATCGACCATATCGAAAAAGGCGCAGTCATCACCAAAGACGGTGTCCGCCACGAGCTCGACATCCTGGTGCTGGCAACCGGGTTTCAGGCGCGCCGGATGCTGTCGCCGATGCACGTCGTCGGTCGCAACAGCATCTCGATCCGCGACCAATGGGGCGAGGACGATCCGCGCGCGCATCTGGGCATCACCGTGCCCAATTTTCCCAATTTCTTCGTCACCTACGGACCTAACACCAACCTTGCCCATGGCGGCAGCGCGGTGTTCCATTCCGAATGCCAGGTTCGCTACATCATGCTCGCTATCCGCGAGCTGATCGAAGGCAATCAAGCGACGGTCGAGGTGCGACACGAACCCTTCGAGGCCTACCAGTTAAAGGTCGACAAAGCGATTTCGAAGATGGCGTGGGCGCATCCCGGCATGAGCAGCTGGTACAAGAATTCCAAGGGTCGCGTGACCCAGAACTCACCATGGCGGCTGGTTGATTATCGCAATCTGACCGCTGAATTCGACCCCACCGAATATGTTTTTACCAAGAAGGCCGCCGCATGAGTCTCGCTGCACTGCTCAAGCCGAAATCCATCGCGATCATCGGTGCCTCCGACAACAAGGCGCGCATCGGCGGCGTGCCGATGGATCTGTTACTGCGTGCGGGGTTCGAGCGTGTTTATGCGGTCAATCCCAAAAACGACACGGTGCAAGGCAAGGCGGCTTACAAGGACATCGAGTCGGTCCCCGAGGTGGTCGATCTCGCCATCATCGCCGTGTCTGCGGATGCGACCCTGCCCATGCTCGAACGCTGCCACGCTTTGGGAATCAAGGCGGCAATGGCTTATGCATCGGGATACGCCGAAACCAACGAAGCCGAAGGCATGCAGCGTCAGGACGCGCTGACCGCCTTTACGCGTCGCACCGGCATGAACGTCGCCGGTCCGAATTGCATGGGAAATGCCAATTTTACCGACGGCATTTTCACCAGCTTCGGCCAGTCTTTCCAGCCGGGTGAGCCTGCGGGCAACACGGCGCTGCTGACCCAAAGCGGCAATATGTGCGCCACAGTGTTCCGCATGGCACGGCGTGCGGGCGTGACGTTCAGCCATGTCATCAACACGGGTAACGAAGCCTCAGTCGAATTCAGCGATTATCTCGACTATCTGGCGGACGATGCGGCAACCCATGCTGCCGTCTGTTATATCGAAGAGCTGCGCGATGGTCGCAAGTTCCTCGACGCCGCCGCCCGGTTCCGCGCGGCAGGCAAGCTGCTGGCGGTTTACAAGGTCGGGGCGTCAGAAAAGGGGGCGGAGGCCACGCGGTCGCACACCGCGGCGCTGGCCGGCAACAGTGCGGCCTATGACGCTGCCTTTACCCGCGCCGGGGTCGCGCGGGCGAGTTCGCTCGCCGAACTTGCCGACCTCGCCTATCTCCACGCCCTCGGCACCAAGTCCGGCACCAGCAAAATCGGCGGCAGCAATTGCGGTGTGCTGAGCATTTCCGGCGCAGCAGGTGCGATCCTTGCCGACGCGCTGGCGCTGGCGGGCGGTGACACGCCGACATTCCCCAAAAATGTCCAGGACGGGCTTGCCGCGCAGATTCCCGGGCATTCGATGGTCTCGAACCCGGTCGATCTGACCGGAAATATCGTCAATTCGAACACGTTCCTGTCCGAATGCATCAGGCTGGCACTACAACCCGATGAGATCGATGTGCTGTTGCTTTATCTGCCGGGTTATTTCCTGACGCAGGCTCTGGAGCAGCTTGAGCTGGTGGCAGCAACGACCCACAAGACGTTGATCGTTATCGATACATTTGCGACCGCCGATCAGGACCGGCTCGCCGCGCATGGCATCGGCTATTTCGACGACTTCGACCGCGCCGCACGCGCGATCTCGGCCTATGGCCAATGGCGCAAGGCGGGCGGAACTGCCGCTATGCATAAGTCCAGCAGCGTTCAATGGCCGGTGATCGAGGCGGGACGCGCGGCGCTGTCCGAAACCGAGGGCAAGGAGGCACTTGCACGCTTCGGCGTGCCTGTTGTCACCGACAAGCTCGTTCATGACCGCGCTGAAGCGCGCCGCGCCGCCGACTTTATCGGATATCCGCTGGTCCTCAAGCTGGTCAGCCCCGATGTCGCGCACAAGACCGAATACGGCCTGATCCGGCTCGGCCTCGACAGTGCTGACGCGGTCGCCGGCGCATTCGACGAGGTCATGGCCAAAGCGAAGGCGATGACCGGCATCCATATCGAGGGTGTCACGCTCGAACCGATGCTGACCGGCGGCGTCGAAATCCTCGCCGGCGTCACCCGCGACCCGGTGTTCGGGTGGATGCTCACCGTCGGCCTTGGCGGGGTGTGGACCGAGTTGATGAAGGATGTGCAGCACCGGCTGTTGCCGGTCGATGTCGTGGGCGCTGAAGCGATGCTGCGCGCCCTCAAGGGATTCAAGCTGCTTGACGGCTATCGCGGCGCGCCCAAGGCTGATGTTGCGGCTGCGGCAAAGGCGATTGCGGCGCTGGGCGAGGCCGTGCTTGCCGGCGGCGATGCCTTGCGCGAAGTCGAGATCAACCCGCTGCTGGTGATGCCCGAGGGGCGCGGTGCGGTGGCGGTGGATGCATTGGTGCTGCTGGGCGAAGCGGCACCCGAAATGATGGAGAAGGCTGCATGAGCGATCTGGTCGAACCCAAGCCCTTCGAGCCGGTCTATGAAACCGAAACGCCGATCCTGTACGAAGTGATCGATCAGGTCGCATGGATCACGATGCACCGGCCCGACTTCAACAATGCGCAGAACGGCCAGATGACCTATGCGCTGGACGACGCCTTCCAGCGCGCGACCAACGACGACAACGTCCGCTGCATCGTGCTGGGTGGCACCGGCAAGCATTTCTCCGCCGGTCACGACATCGGCACACCGGGGCGCGATCTGCTGAAGCAGTTCGACAACCGGCTGATGGTGCCGCCGCACGTCACGCGTCCGGCCGCCGAGCTTCTCTACACGCGTGAGCAGGAGCAGTATCTCGGCATGTGCCGCCGCTGGCGCGATGTCGCCAAGCCGACCGTCGCGATGGTTCAGGGCGCATGCATTGCGGGCGGGCTGATGCTGGCATGGTGCTGCGATCTCATCATTGCGTCCGAAGACGCTTTCTTCCAGGATCCGGTCGTCCGCATGGGAATTCCCGGCGTCGAATATTTTGCGCACGCCTTCGAGCTCCCGCCACGCATCGCCAAGGAATTCCTGTTGCTTGGCGAGCGCATGCCGGCCGCACGCGCCGCACAATTCGGCATGGTCAACAAGATCTTCCCGCGCGACCAGCTGCGTGAAGAGACGGCAGCGATTGCAGCCAAGCTCGCGGCCCAGCCGCGCCTCGGCGCATGGCTGACCAAACAAGCCGTCAATCACGTCGAGGAGTTGCGTGGCAAACGCGCCGCAATGGACGCGGTCTTCCACATGCACCACTTCGCGCACGCCCAGAACGATCTGACTTCGGACAACAGCCTTGGCGGGCTCGATGCCAAATCGATGGCGGCCGAAAACAAGCGGCAGGCCGGCCAGTGAAGCTCGACTATACCCCGGATCAGCAGCGGTTCCGGCAGGAAGTGCGGAGCTGGATGACCGCCAATGTGCCCCCTGCCCGCCTGCCTTCGTTCGATCTGACCCGCGAAGGGTTCGAGGCGCACCGTGACTGGGAGCGCAAACTCAGCGAAGGCCGTTGGGGCATGGTAACCTGGCCAGAGGCCTACGGCGGTCGTGAACTCGATCTCATTCGCTGGCTGATTTTCGAGGAAGAATATTACCGCGCCGGTGCTCCCACCCGCGTCAACCAGAACGGTATTTTTCTGCTCGGCCCGACGCTGATGGAGTTCGGCACCGACGACCAGAAGGCGCGGTTTCTGACGCGCATGGCGGCCGGCGACGATATCTGGGCCCAGGCATGGTCCGAACCCGGCGCCGGCAGCGATCTGGCCGCGGTGCGCTCGACGTGCACCCGCGATGGCGACGAATATGTTCTCAACGGCCAGAAAATCTGGTCGTCGCGCGCCGTCTTCGCCGACTGGGCATTCGGCCTGTTCCGCGAGCCCGGCAGCGAGCGGCACAAGGGGATGTCGCTCATCCTGTTCCCGCTCGACGCACCCGGTGTCACCCGCCGCCCGATTGCGCGCATGGACGGCGAGCTGGTCTTTGCCGAAATCTTCCTCGACAATGTCCGCGTACCTGTCGCCGACCGGCTGGGGGACGAGGGCCAGGGCTGGCATGTCTGCATGGCGACCGCCGGCTTCGAGCGCGGACTCATGCTCCGCTCGCCCGCACGTTACCAGATGGCCGCGTCGAAACTCGCCGCACTCTACGAGGCCAACAAGAAACAATTGCCCGCGTCGGTCGGCGAGCGCGTCGCGCAAAGCTGGATGGATGCCGAAGCTTATGCCCTGTCGATCTACTCGACCGCATCGCGACTCGAAGCCGGCGGCACGATCGGCCCAGAATCATCGACCAACAAGATTTTCTGGTCCGAACTCGATGTGGCGCTGCATCAGACCGCGCTCGACATATTGGGTTCGCGTGCCGAACTGGTCGCGCAAGACCAGGGCAACGCGCCTGACGACAACTGGCTCGATGGCTATATCTTCGCGCTCGCCGGGCCGATTTATGCCGGGTCGAACGAAATCCAACGCAACATCATTGCCGAGCGTATGCTCGGGCTACCAAGGGCCTAGCATGGAATTCGCCTTTACCGACGACCAGCTGGCACTGACCCAGGCCGCTCGCGAGATGCTGGTCGATAGTTGTCAGCCCGCAGATCTGCGCCGTCTGCTCGAAAGTGATGAGCCCCGCGACGACGCGCGCTGGTCGACGATCAACGAGATGGGCCTGATCGGGATGCTCGCGCCCGAGAACGCGGGCGGTATGGGCATGACGCTTGTCGATTTTATAGGCATCGCCGAAGCAGCAGGCTATGTCGCCCTGCCCGAGCCCCTCATCGAGCTGGCAGGTGTTACGCTGCCCCTGCTGTCGCGGCTCGACGAAACGCGCGGCTGGCTCGAACGGGCAATGGCAGGCGCGGTCGTCGCCATCGGTCACCCGGTCAATCCGCTTGTTGCCGACGCCGACACCGCCGATGCCTTACTGCTGGGAGACGGGGAGGACCTCCACCTCGTCGAGCGCGGCGCCGTTGCGCTGACGCGCACCGAGAGCTTCGATCCGTTCCGTCGTCTGTATGCGGTCGAATGGACACCCTCGCCCGCCACTAAGGTCGGCAGCGGCTGGGGCGATACGGCCGATCGCGGCGCGTTGCTTGCCGCTGCACAGATGGTCGGGCTCGCCCAGCGCTGCATCAACATGGCAGTCGCCTATGCCAAGGACCGCCAGCAATTCGGCAAAGCAATCGGCAGCACGCAGGCCGTCAAGCACATGATTGCCTCGGCACAGGTCAAGGTCGAGTTCGCGAAGCCGGTTGTTCACGCCGCTGCCGCCGAACTGCCGCTCGGCACCCTGGCGGCGCGCGCGCGCGTCGCCCATGCCAAGATCGCTGCGGGCGAAGCCGCCGATGTCGCAGCCCGCATGGCGGTGCAGGCGCACGGCGCGATGGGGATGACATGGGAAGTGGATCTCCACTTCTTTCTCAAGCGCGCAATGGCGCTGAATTATGCCTGGGGCACAGCTGCCGCGCACCGTGAGACGGTGGTGGAACGCGTAAAGACCTTGCGGACAGGACCCGACGCAACCTTTGCCAGCGAACTGGCATAAATTCTTGAGTCAGCGAATGGCCGGGGCCTAGCGGATTGTCGCCGCTACAGCCTGTGCGGTAGCCCGCGCGCCCGCCAGCGTCGGATGAAAATCGGCGCCGGCCTTCGGGCGAAACCCGTTGACCCAGGGGTCGCTGCTGCACGCGTCATGGCCCTGCGACCGGCTTGCCATGTCAACGGTGATGACGCCGGCTTTGATCGCCGCCGTTCGGGTCGCTTCGGCAAGCTTCACACCCACGGCACGCATCAGGTCCGCCTGCTCTTTTGAAATGCCGAGTGTGGCGCAGGTCCCGCTGTCGGGCAGGATCGTCGGATAGGTGACAACTACGATCCGTGCGCGAGGAGAGCGCTTGCGGATTTCCGCCAAGGTTGCCGTCAAATTACTCTCAAGTTCGGAAAACTTGCGCTCAGCCAAGGGTTTGGCTCCCTTCCAGAACACGCCGACTAAAACGCCGACAACTCCGCCCCGGTTGGCGTAAGCCATCGCCGTCAGATCGCCGACATATCCAACATCGTTGCCTCCAGCCGTCAACGTTACGAGCCGCGTGTCAGGACCGAGCGCATCGATCTGGGGACCCAGCAGCATTTGGCCACCGTGTAGCACGTGTTGAACGGTCGATCCCGATGACGACATGTCGGAGAAGCTCGGCACCTTGAGCAAGCGGGCCAGTTGCTGCGGATAGCCGTTCACTGTGCGCCCCGAGACGATCGGGCTGCCCGGCGCGCGCGGACCCAACCCCAAACCAGCGGCATAGGAGCTGCCGAGCGCCACGTAAGCGGAATTGGTGACAGGCGGCGTACGCATCTGTTTCACGAGGGAAGCACCGCCCAAAAAAACGACACCTGCGAGGAACAGCAGCAGCCACATAAGAATGCGCCGGAGGTTCACAAGGACATCATCGCAGCTTCAGCACGCCGCCGATATCCTCAATGCCGGCAACTGTGCCGCCATCGACCAGAATATCGGTTCCCGTGATGTAGCTTGCGGCCGGCGAAACAAGAAAGGCTACGACCGAAGCAATCTCCTCGGGGCGGCCCTGGCGACCGAGCGGCGTGACGTCGATCATGCGCTGCATCTCCGGCCCGGCGTCATTCTCCAGCCGCCCCATCGCAGTGTCGATAATACCCGGCGAGAGCGATACGATCCGTGCGCCGGCTTTGCCAAACGCCGGGGACATTTTTTGTGCGTAAAACTGCACGGCCCGCTTCGACAACGGATAGGCGGTGCGCGAATTGCGCAAGGCCAGACCGCCGAGCATCGACCATCGACCGTCCATCACCTGCCGTACCGCGCGGTCGAAAATGGGATGGCCCATGATCTGCCCCGAGTTGGACGCGATCAGCACCGCCGTCCCGCCCTTTGCCATATGCGGCAACAAGGCTTGCACGAGTGCCGTCGTTGCCGTGTAGTTGATTGCAAACACCCGCCGAGCGTCGGCCATTGACGGCGAGACGCCTGCGGCATGGGCCAAGGCCGCAATCTTTCGGCCGTCGAGGGCCTTGACGATTAGAGACGGATATTCCGGATCGGTAACGTCGGCCGCGAGGCACGCTACGGGCGCATGCGCGCGAAGCGACGCAGCCAAGGTTTCGAGCGGCTCGGCGTGCAGGTCGCAGAGGACCAAGGACCGACCGTCGCGGGCAAACGCCGTGGCGATTGCCGCACCCATCCCGCCCGTAGCACCGGTGACGATAGCAACCTCGTCTACCTGTTCGTTCACGATGTCACCTTAGTCTCTGCGAGAGCGTGGGCGAAGCTTGCTGTCGCATCCTCAATGCAGATTCGCGCGAAAGAACTTGGCAATCGCGGCATAGGCGTCCTGCGCCTCCGGCAGATCGGCTTGATAAATATAGCAGTGTCCAAGTCCCTCCCCCACAATCAAATCGCCCGGCACGCCTGCCTTGATCAGTTGCGAGTGGGTGTAGATTGCCGGGCTCATGTCGGGCGCACGCGTACCGGTAATGACTAACGTCGGCGGGAATTTGGCCAGCACGTCGAGATGCCCTGCGGGTGAAACCAGCGGGTCGTTGGAATCGACACCTTCAAAGTACGACATCATCGTCTTCATCAGCGCCGATGGCGGCGGGTTGGTTCCGGCGGGGGCCGGCGCTGGAAACGAGCCGTCGATATAGCCGGACAGATAGGCGGAATCGCCGGTGGCAAACCTAGCCGCGCCCGACCCGAAGATGCCGATCGCGCCAGGCACCGGCAAGCCATGCGCTGGAAGCCAGGCGGCAACCTGCCCCGACAGCGCGCCGCCTGCCGAGCATCCATAGATACCGATTTGCGACGGCTTGTAGGTTTTCAGAAGTTCGCGGTAAACCGCCGCCACGTCTTCGCTCGCGGCCGGGAACTTCGCTTCCGGGCCCTGGCGGTAATTGACGCTGATGACCTTATAGCCCCCTACGGCTGCGATCGGCAGCGATTCGAGAAGCGCGCAGGCGTCTGCACACATCGAAAAGCCGCCGCCGTGCAGATTGATGAGCACGCGGTTGCTGCTGGTCTTCATCCCTTTCGGCAGGACGATCCGGGTTGGCACGCCCGCAATGAGCTGCTGCGTAACATCGGCGGGATAGCGCGCCTGCATCAGCTTCACGGCCGGATTCAGCACGGCCTCCATCCCCATTCGCATCATTTTGATGTCGATGTTCGGCGGGATGTCGAAGGGCGGGACGTCGGCTCTTGCCTTGAGCGCGTCAGCGGCTTGCTTGCTCGAGAACGCAGATGGCGGCAGGTCGAACGCGGGAACGTGAACCGTCCCGTCCTTGGCAAATGTCGGGCGCCTGGCAGCCGTGTCCTGCGCCGATGCCCGAATTGCCGTGCCAATGGTCAGTGCTGCGACACAGGCAGTCAGCGCGCCATGCCGATTCATATTCATGATGAGGTGTCAGCACTGCCCTGCGTCTCGGCAGGCGCCGGCGCTGCGGCGATACCCGCCGCCGTCATTTTCTCGATCGCCTTCGAGATGGCATCCATGCATGTCTGCAAGGCCGCTGCGGGGTTGAATTCCAAAACCCGGCTCGGCTCGTCGTAGATCAGCACGTGACCTGACGGGATGAAATAGGCCTCGCCCGCTTCGATGACTTCCTCAGGCCAGTCCGATCCGGGATATTGGGCGCGAAGGCGTCCCTCGAACACATAGCCGTAATGCGGGCAGGGGCAGACGCCACCGGGCAAACCGCCGAACTTGTACTGCTCGGTGCAGTCGAGCGGCGCGTGAACGGTCGTCAGGCCGACTTCCATGTCGCCCCACTGGGTCGACCGGAATCCTTCGCGACCGATGGCGGGCCAACGGTCGCCACCACTTGGCAGGTCTTCGAGCTTGCTATGCGGCATGGCAATATGTCTCCGTAGGAAGGTGATTATCCGGCAGTTATGCCGCGGTCCGCGTTGATGCAGGCCCCGTGGAACGGTTTGCCGCGCGGTCCGGCGAGCATCAGGATCAAGTCGGTGAGATCCTCGGGGTCGGATGAGCCGCGCAACGGGACGTAGCGCATGAGCAGCGGGACCTCGATGCCTTCGGGCATGACGGACGATGCTGTCATCGCCGTGTTGATGCCGCCGGGCGCGACCGCGTTAATCCGCACCGGCGTGTTCATATATTCCATCGCCAGAGACTTTGTCAGATTGACGAGCGCCGCCTTGCTCGACGCATAATGCGTCAGATAGGCGTGTCCTAGAAATGCCGATGCCGAGGCGACATTGACGATGCTCCCCGCGCTTTCGACCAGATAGGGCAGTGCAGCCTGCATGATAAAAAACGGACCGCGCACGTTCACGCCGTGGATTCTGTCCCAGCCCGCCGGTGTGATGTCTGTCGCCCGATCGAAGCGGAATGCGCCCGCGACGTTGCACAGCACGTCGAGTTGTCCGTAAGCTGCGACGGCTTTGCCGGGCAGCGCGATACAGGCGTCGGCATCGCTGATGTCGGTGCGGACGCTCAGCGCTTCGCCGCCGCCCGCACGAACCGCGTCGGCGGTCTGTTCAAGTCCGGCCGCATCGATATCCGCCACGACGACCCTGGCCCCTTCGCGCGCAAACGCCAGCGCGGTCGCGCGGCCCAGGCCCGATGCTGCGCCGGTCACGACGACGACCTTGCCCAGAAACTCTCCATGTGCCGTCGTCATCATGCGGTCGCCTTGTGGGTGGCGTGGGTCTCGACGCCTGCGAGCGTCCCGTCGGCTCGCCAGTCACGCAGGATCTGGATGAAATCGAGCAGCGGGCCGAAATAGGGGATCTGGCGTATCGCCGACGGGTCCATGCGCCCTTCGGCGTTGAAATAGCCCGGGGTACACTGCGCGAAGAACATGGCCTGCGCGCCGATCTTGCCGAGCAGGGTATGGAACCACGCCTCCTGTGCCTCGGCGGTGGGTTCGAATTCCCCAATTCCCCGCTCGATGCACTGCGCGATCAGCCAGCTCGCGTGATTGGCGAGCTCGGTCATCAGATGCGCGAAATTGATCGCGACGCCGCCCTGGAGCTGGTCGAAGATCATCAGATTGGGAAATCCTCGGGCGAGCATTCCGTGCAGGGTGGCGGGTCCCCCGGCCCAGGCATCGGTCAAGCTGACACCGCCGCGACCGTAGATTTCGAACCCCAACCGGCTTTTATATCCCGTGCCGACCTCGAACCCCGAGCCATAGATGATGCAATCGACGGGGTAAGACACACCATCCACGACGAGCGCATCCTCGGTGATGCGTTCGACACCCTTTCCGCCAGTGTCGACCAGCGTGACGTTGGGTCGATTGAAAGCGGGCAGATAATCGTCGTGGAAGCAGGGCCGCTTGCACATCTGGTTATACCAGGGCTTTAGCGCTTCGGCCGTTGCCCGATCAGTGACGATGGATTCGATCCGCGCGCGAACCTCTTCCATCGCCGCGAGATCGATCAGTTCCTCTTCCTCGGTCGAAATCTGCAGTGCCTTGGGATTGCGCCCGAAAATCCGCGAGAAGCCGTCGTCGACAAGGTCAGCCCCCGCCTCCTGCCCTGCGACGATCCGGGTGAAGTTCTCCATCCGATCGGTTTGCCAGCCCGGCTGGAGCGATGTCGCCCAGTCGGGATCTGTCGGCCGGTTGGCACGCTCGCCCACCGTGGAAGGTGTGCGCTGCACCACGAAAAGATGTGCGGCCTGTTCCGCCACGCGCGGCATCACCTGCACCGATGTGGCACCCGTCCCGATCAGCGCGACCCGCTTGTCCGCGAGTTTCGCCATCGGTTCCGTCGGGCTGCCGCCGGTGTAGCCATAGTCCCAGCGGCTGGTGTGAAAGCTCTTGCCCTTGAACGTCTCGACGCCTGGAATTCCGGGCAACTTGGCCTTGTGCAAGATGCCCCCCGCAATGATCAGGAAGCGCGCGTGAAGCTTGTCGCCGCGGTTCGTCGAAATGTCCCAGCGCCCGGTGTCGTCCTGCCACCGGACCTCCTGAACCAGCGTCTGGAACAGCGCTCCGGAATAAAGGTCATATTGCTTGGCGATGCGCTGGCAGTGGGCAAAGATTTCGGGGGCCTTGGCGTATTTCTCGGTCGGAATGTACCCCGTCTCTTCGAGCATCGGCATGTAGATGTAGGATTCGATGTCGCACGCCGCGCCCGGGTAGCGATTCCAGTACCACGTGCCGCCGAAATCTCCCGCCTTGTCGATCACGCGCACATCGGTAATGCCGCGCTGCGCCAGACGGGCAGCGGCCAACAAGCCGCCGAGACCGCCGCCGATAATCGCGACTTCCGTGTCAGCTGTGACAGGATCGCGCTGGAAATCCGGATCGGCATAGGGATCGCGGTCGAACTCTTCGAACAGGCCGGTCAGGTCGCGATACTGGTCGGCACCATCAGACCGAAGCCGCTTCTCGCGTTCGGCGCTATATTTGGCCTTGATCGAGTCGAGCGACGCGCGCGCCGATTCAGTGTCCGACATGGCTTTCAGATCCTCGCTTCGCCGTTAGTCTACGACTGTGTACTTACTGGACGTAACAGCCTGCACATCCTATGTAAACGACAATGAACGTTGGCAATAACATTAACGAGCAGCCCAGAATACGCGACGCCGCGCGCACGGCGCAGAGTATCTTGCGTGCAGCTCAGGAGCTGTTCGCCGCCCAAGGATATACGACCACAGGCGTTCGCGAGGTCGCAGCCTTAGCAGGCGTAAACTCGGCGCTGGTGCGCCGCTATTTCGGGTCGAAGGAAGGACTGCTTCGTGCAGCTGTCGAGGAGTTCCTGATCATCGACGTCTTCTTCGAGGGAAACCGGGGGGACTTCGGCGCCCGTTCGGTCAGGCTCCTCCTCAATGCAGAGACGCTACCCAACCCGGTCGCGATGATGATTCTGGCGACAGCAGATCCAGCCGCGCGCGCGCTGTGCGCTGACCTGCTTCATGATAAGATTATTAAGCCGTTAGCCGAATGGCTCGGGGGCGCTGATGCCTTGGCGCGTGCTGGCCAGCTAAACCTGCTTTGGGTCGGCTACATGGTGGCGCGTCAGATCCTGCCGACGCGACCTGTCCATGATTTTGAGGAGGCCACGTTGCGCTGGCTGTCTGAGACGACGCAAAAGATTGCCGATGGCGCCACGGCACCAGAAACAGCGATCAAACAATTGGACGGGGTTGGGTAATGACGATCGAGACCCTCGCCGATCGTATTGCGATCTGCGAACTCAAGGCACGCTACTGCGGCTTGCTCGGCACAAAGCAGTGGGACGCGTGGTCGAACTTGTTCACTGAGGATTTCGCGCTCGACACGTCCGAAGCAGGCGGCCCGCCGCCTATCGCCGGGCGCGATGAAGCACTCGCCTCGGTTCGGGCGTTCATCGAAGCGGCGCGGACAGTGCACCATGTACACGCACCGGAAATCAGCATCGATCGTAATATTGCGCATGGGATCTGCGCGATGCAGGACCGCGTCGTCCTCGGCGCTGGCCCCAGCCTGACCGGCTACGGCCACTACACCGAAACCTATGTAAAGCGCGACGGCACCTGGCGGATTGCGGCAAGTAAACTCGCTCGACTGTTCATTGATTTCAAAGAAGCGGAGGCGGCGTGAAGGGCGAAAGTCTCGCACTTGTCACCGGGGCGAGCGGATTTGTCGGCAGCCATATCGTCCGACTTCTGACGGCGCGGGGCCGCAAGGTCCGTGTTCTGCTCCGGAAGTCCAGCAGCCAAGCGGCCCTGCACAATCTGCCGATCGAGATCGTTTACGGCGATGTGCTCGATCCGGCATCGTTGCAGGCAGCGATGCAGGGATGCGCCACTGTTTTTCACAGCGTCGTCGATCCGCGCTTCTGGCTTACCGACCAGACGCCGATCTTCCGGAACAATGTCGACGGCCTGGTCCATGCCATGGACGCCGCGCTCGCTTGTGGCGTGAACCGCTTCGTTTTCACCAGCACCATGGGAACATTGGGACTCAACCCCGATGGACCAGTGACCGAAGACATTCCGTTCAACTGGCTCGACCGCGCCCCGCCCTACATCAGGGCGCGCCTCGAAGCCGAAAACCGCTTTTTCGAATACTGTCGTCAAAAGGGCTTACCGGGCGTCGCGCTCTGCGTTGCCAACACCTATGGTCCGCAGGATTATCAGCCGACACCGCACAACGGCCAGCTGTGGCAGATCGCTCAAGGCAAAGCCAAAGTTGCCCTCGATGTGGCCCAGCCGACGGTCGACATCCGCGACGTCGCCGAAGCTGCAGTTGCGGCGGAAACGCGCGGCAGAACCGGCCAGCGCTACATCATCGCCAATGAGTTCATCGGTGCGCGCGCATTCCATGCGCTTGCCACGGTGGATCGCGGCACCGCCGCGCCTATGCTGATCTCCTATCGCACCGCCCATGCAATCGCGTGGGGCGTCGAGCGGGCAATGAAACTCCTGCGTCGCAAGGATTATGTCGTCAGTACCGACGCAATTTTCCTGTCGAAGGTCTTCCGGGGAATGGACAGCAGCAAAGCGCGCCGCGAACTCGGCTGGGCGCCGCGACCGATTAGCGAGACCGTGCGCGACGCGGTGAACTGGTTCGCGGCGCACGATGCCGAAATAAATTAGTCAGACCATCGCATGACGATGCAACGTTTTCTGGCATCGGGCGTCCCAAAACACAGGCACACAGGCACACAGGCACACCCTACGCGGCGAGCAATGTCTGTCTTGAAGCGCGCTGAAAGAGTCACCCGACTACCAGCACTTGGCGCAGTGCTGACCAGCGCTTTGATGGACCGACACTGGAATAAAGGACTCTTGTCCCAGCCGAGACTCGACCTGCACCTTCGGCTGACTTGGGCAGGCCAAGAATCGCAAGCAGGGTGGCGATGGCTAACCGATTCGCAACCGGCGCTGGTTTGCCACCACCATTTTCGAACAGTACCGAAGCGTTGTTTGCGCCACGGCCACAGGCGTAATCCCGAGCCTGCCCGTCAGGAACGCGGTTTGCAACTGTGCCGCCGCTTGCATTTTCTCGGCAACCATCAAACGCGCTTCTTCGGTTCCGGCAACGCCGCCCGTCGCGATTTTTGCGAGCCGAAGACCGATGACGCTGTTCGCGTCCATGCCGAGCTTTAAGGCGTCGAAGCCGATTCCTATCCATATGGCGAACAGCGAATTACGCATTGACTGACTTTCTTGATTGATCGCATCACCTCCCCGGTGAATGCGAGCGACGTTCTGATGCATGGAAAATGAGTGGGTTTTAGGCTATCCCGCGCGCCCCTGAACTACACGAATAATCGTCAGATTTGAGGAACCTCCGATACGGTCCTTAGCCCCCGCAAGCGCGCTCAATGCCGTACAGCTCGGCCAATGTAGCCGGACCCCTTACCCCTCGAACCACCCTGCCCGATCGATATATTCGTCGATTCGCGCGATCAGCCCGTCGCGGATATCGACCACGATGCATACCGGCCAGCCCATCCATTTCCCTTCGTGCGTGCGCGCGTGCCAGTTGAGTTGCTGGACATAGCCGGCGGAAGTTGCCTGGCGGCGCACGTCGGAAATGCGGCGCTCGGGAAAATGGGCGGTCATGGCGGCCCAGCTTTGCGCGGCTTCATCGCGGGTCATTTCAAGGCGGTCGAAGCCGTGCCAGATAACCGCATCTGCTGCGTAGCAGTCGCACGCTCCCGCAACATCGCCTGCCACCAGCGCGGCGTACATACGGTCGATCACGTTCGTCTCGGTCATGCGGGCATTCCAGGAACAACAAAAGCAAGAAACCGGTCTGCGAGGACGTCGAGCATCAACGGATCGCGGGCGATGCCGGAATCGAGCGCGGCATGGTTGCTCTGGTCGAGGATTTCGTAAACCAACAACCACGCCTCGAGCCAGCGACGGCGGTCCCCAGCGTTGGAACCGTCGAGCGCAAACGCCGGAATTGCCTCGCCTATCTCTGCGATCCAGGCATCGATTTGGGCATGCGCCTGCCTGGTAAATTCGGGCTCAATGGCAGCAGCCTCGACAAAGACACGCAGCAGCATGCGGTTGGCGTGATCGGCAGCGAACAACCGTTCGAGCCAGCCGTGTACAGCGCCACGCGACCGCCAGTCGATCTCGCGCACGCGTAGAAGGTCCGGCCCCGCCTCGACGACGTTGCGGTCGAACAGCGCGGTCGCGATGTCGGCCTTGCCCCGGAAGTGGCGATAGAAGGTCATTCGGCTGACCCCGGCGACGGTCGCAATGTCCTCGACCGACACCGGCGAGTAGCCCGACCGACCGAACTGCTCGACCGCAGCAGCGAGCAGACGCTCGCGGCTGTCGGCCTTGCGCTGTCGATGGAATGCCGCCAGCCCCGTGACCTGCGTTTCCTGAGACAAGTCGAACATATTTATTCCGCCGCGAGGGCATACGCCTCGACCGCCGCCACCGGCCCGATGAATTGGCCGGGATAACGCCCGGTGAACTCGCCCCGGTCGAACGTGGGCTCGCCATTCACCAGGGTCAGCCGCATCGGCGCGGGATCGCGCGTGTAGCGATAGGTGCGCCCGCCGGTGCCGTCCCACACGTCCCAGGTCTTGATCTCGGGCCGCATCTCGATTTCGTCGAGGTCGAACACCGTGATATCGGCGGCCTTGCCGACCTCGAGCACGCCACGGTCGTGCAGGCCGAAAAAGTCCGCAAGCCGCCCCGTGAGCATGTGCACGCCCTGCTCGATCGAGATGATCTTGCGGTCACGCACATAGTCGGTGAGCAGAAAGACATTATAGCCCGCGCCGCAGAACAGCTTCCCGTGCGCTCCCGCGTCGCTGACGTTGGCGAGAGAATGCGAGTCTTCGAGCAGCTTTTCGAGAATCGGCTCGCTTTTTTCCCACGATTTTTTGAGGATAACCGATTCCTGCCCGTTGTTGAGCACCCAGTCCGCCAGCGCGTCCGACGCATGCGCCGTGCCGGTTTCGGCCATCACATCGGCGAGCGTGACGCCGATGGGGCCATAGCCAGATTCGCTTTCGCGCAAAAACAGGGCGGAAGGCACATGCAGATAGCTGTGCGCGAACTGGTTGTTCCATGATTCACGGGCGCGGTCCCGCCACACGGGATCGTTGAGCATGACCACCTTCGCGTCCCAGCCCGGCGTGTTGACGAGCTCCTGCCACACCGGATTGCCGTTCTGGCCAAAGACCAGAGTCCGTCCAAAATTGATCACCGAGGTCGGCGACAGCACGTTGAAGCTGGTGTAAATCTCCAACCCTTCCGCCTTGAACTTCGCGTGCAGTGCCTCGGCGCGCGGCAGTTGCGGGGCCATATATTCGAGTGTCGGCATCCCTGCCCATTGCATCCGGATGCCGGCATCCTTGGCGAGACGCCCGAAGCGTTCGAGCATGTCGTTGGCAGACATCCGCATGAAATAGTCCAGAATGACCTGGAAGGTGGCGCCGGGATAGCGCCCGATCACGCCAAGCAGGGCGGCAAATTCGGCATCGTCGGCAAGCTGCGACGGCAGCGGCCGTTCAAACTTGTCATAGTCGAGATAGTTCGACGAAAGGCCCATTGCGCCTGCCGCAAGCGCATCGTCAAGCAAATCGCACATCGCCGCGATTTCGGCCGATGTCGCCGCCCGCGTCCAGGCGTCCTGTCCCATCACCGACAGGCGCAGCGGAATGTGACCGCAAAACGCGCAGAAATTCATCGGAACACGCACGTTGCGCTGCATCGATGCCTTGTATTCGCTCCACTTGGTCCAGTCCCATGGCACGATTTCGCGCATCGGTTCTTCGGGGATGTCCTCGAAGTAATTGAAGATGTCGATGACGTCCTGCTTGCCCTCGGCGCTCTGCGGCGCGGGGGCCATCGAGAAGCCGCAATTGCCGTTGATCGACGTCGTCGCGCCATAGCCGGGCAATGGATCGAGGTTGGGCGACCACCAGACGCCCCCGTCCCAGTGATTATGGGTTTCGATGAGGCCGGGCGTGACAAAACAACCGGTCGCATCGACCGTGCGCTCGCCTTTGGATGCGACCAGCCCCTTGCCGATCTCGACGATCTTGCCGCGCGCGACGCGCACGTCGGCCGGATAGGCAGGTGCGCCCGATCCATCGACGACAGTGCCGCCCTTGATCAAAATCCGGATTTCCATGGCCGTTATCCTCTGCCGCCGCGCGAGTCTCGCTCGCTACTGTGACAGGGTGTAACGATAACGGAATGGACTGTAAAGTTGACGTGCTAGACGGTGCCGACACCGGTTACGGGCGACCCGACCGCCCCCGGCAAGCGCAACGGCGGCGCGGTGAACAGGAAGCGTGCGCGACCATGCGCGCGGAGCCAGTCGGCAAGATCGGACAGCAGGAACAACTCGCCCAGCGGGATGCCGAGCTTGAACAGGCAAAGATGATGAAGCGGAATATGCGTGCCGTGTCCGTCGGGCACGCTTGTCGGCGGAAGGACTTCGACCGCCTCATTATCCGAAACCAGCGCAGCGACACCCGAATCGTCGATCCAGCGCTGCAGACGCTCATCGGCCCCGTCGAGTCCGGCGCACCGGTGCTGCTCGAACGACGCGCGAGGATCGCCGTAGCGCGCGAGCAAGGCACGGTCAAAGCCGGTGCGGAAGCAAAGCACGTCACCGGTCTCCACCTCGATCGCGTCGGCCTCGAGGATCGACATCAGCCGGTCGTAGCCGACGGCGACCCGCTCCAACCCGACATGGCTGAACAGGTCGATCATCACGCCACGTGCCTGTAACGCTGTGGCCGCCATTGTTTCGATCCCCAGCGCGCGGGCCCCATAAGGCGCCGGGAGAGCGGCCTTGCCGTGGAGATAATCGACCGGGCCGCAGATATGGTCGGGCGCGCGATAGCCATTATAGTAAGTGACGTCGCGGGTGCCGTCGCCATGTCCGTCGTGCAGCGCGCCGATGTGGCACAGGCTGTCCCATTGCGTCGAGAACTGGAGCGAGATCAGCGCCTTGTCGTCGCACACGACATCGTCCTGCCCCGGCGTCACGCGTGCCATCGGATAATTCATTGTCGGGTCGTCGCCGCGCAGGAAATAGCCGATCTCGGGCGACTTGCGGCGCGGGTGGAGTTCGACATGACGCGGGCAGTCGAGCGGTAGCGACAGGCAGAACGCAATCCCCTCGCGCACTTCGGCCGCGGCGGCACGACGCCGTTCGGGGGTGATCAGATTGAGGCGCCCGATCTGGTCGTCAGGACCGAAGTCGCCCCAGTTTGACCCTTCGGGTCTGGCAGTCCAACGATCGGTCGGCGATGCGGTCATAAGTTCGCTCTAGCCTCTGCCTTCGGCGAACGTCACGCCGGGATAGTTGCCGAGAATGATGCTTTCCATATCGCCATAGCCCTTGTTCTCGCCCTCGCGTATTCGCACCGGCCGGTCGCGGATTTGCCAACGGTAGTTCTCGGTCGTTTTGTCGGGGTGGTTGACATCGTCGATGCTTTCGCCGTCGAGGAAGTCCTCGCCCTTGAAGCTGCCGTGAAGCTGACCTTTCCACGCGCCGTACATACCGGGAAGCAGGCGGAAGCCCATTTCACTGTCGATCGCCTCGATCTCGAAAATGCGTTCGATCACCTCCCTGCCCTTGCCCGCCACGAACACATGGATACGCCCCTGAATCGCGGCCATGTCGATCGTGCGATAGGTCATTTCAGGATAAAGATGGAGGATCGGCGTCTGTTGCCCGTCGGCCTCGTTGATGAAACCGCTGAGAAATTGTGGCGGACCGTCGCCGCCGAAATCGCGGAAATAATAAGCGAGCTCGTAGCGGCTACCGTCGGGACGCACGATTTGCGACACCAGCCAGTTGAAATGATAATTGCTGCCCGCCTTGCTCGCCGAGGTCGGTACCAGATTGCCGGGAACGAGGTCTGTCGGATCGAGACCCACATGTTCGCGAATGCCCCAGCTGTGGTCGCGGAACCCGTACCAGTCGCCGGGCTCGACGGTGATGCGTTCGCCCTCGATCTCGATCCAGCCTTCGACCGTGCCGCCCTGATGATAGCGGATGACATCGGATGCGGTGCGACCGCCCGCGAGCACGATATCGCGGTTTTCGAAAAAGGCGGGCAAGTCGGAGGTGAAAATCAGGTCGTAGCGGAACGGCTGAGCGCTGTTTTCGGCGACGGCGATCCTGAGCTTGCGGAACGGCTCGATCACTTCATAGCACAGCGGCCCCACCACCATCTCGTCGATCTGCGGCAAGAGAACGCGGCTGGCGCGGACTGTGCGCTGCGTCGTGCCGCGCTGGATGCCGGCAAAGCCGTCCATGACGTTGCGGTTTGTGTATTTGCCGAGCCCGAAGCTGGCCTGCAACGCCGCATCTTTGCGCATCAGCGTGAACCAGATCTTTTCGGTCCAGCTCCGGTCGCCGGTCCCGACACTCGCGTGCGTGTTGACGACCTGGTGGTTAAAGAATTCGTCGGCACCGATCAGGGCCGAAATCGTGGGAACCATGATGGAAGTCTCCTTGGCCAGCCGGCTCAGAGGTGGGTGAGGAGCGTGTCGATCAGCACGAGATTGCGGTCGAGCGGCACTTTCCACTGGAGGAAGCGCGCATCGGCGCTTTTCCCGCTGGTATAGAGGTAATGGCCATAGGCGATGATCGCGGACATTTTCGCGACAGCGGCAATTTCGTGCCATTCGATTCCGGCGGTGGGACGCCCGGTCTTGGCAGTCCAGTTCGCAATAATCCGGTCGCGGGTCCACATACCGGGGTAGCCGCAAGCGCGATTGGCCGGATGGTTGTCCGACGCAAAGAAGAACAGGATATAGCCGAGGTCGGCAAGCGGGTCGCCATTATAGGCCAGTTCCCAGTCGAGCACGGCGGTCAACGCGCCCGCGTCCCACATCAGATTGGCCAGTTTGGGGTCGCCATGGACGACAGCAACCGGCCCCGACCGTGGTGCAGGCACAGCAAGCAGGCGGTCGATCTGCGCGACCAGTTCGGGACAATGTGCCGCGCATGCCATGTCCTGCCAGCGCCGCGCCTGATCCTCCGGGCCGATCGTCGCTCCCAGAACGTCGAGCGGTGCGCTGCGGGCCAGGCCGCAAAAAAGGTTCATCCATGTTTCACACATCGCCGCGCGCGCTTCGGGCGAAGCATCGGCGAAACTGGCCTGGGGTTGATAGTCGTTGACCTCCTCGCCGGCGACGCGCGCCATCACGAAGAAGGGATCGCCGAGGACGGCGGTATCTTCGCCCGTCCAGAGAATTGCCGGAACCGGCAAACCCTGCGCTGCCGCCGCTCCATAGATGCGTGCCTGGGCAAGGACGTCATGACTGCCAGGCATCAGCGGCTCGGCCGACGCGGGCAGTCGCAATATCTGATCAAGTCCTTCGACCAGATAGGTCTCGTTCGAATGGCCCGTCGAAAACGCTCGGATGCCCGTAATGCCGCCGCCGTCAGGCAGGACGCGCGTCAACCCGTCCCGAATCAAATCCAAATCGCGCATGCCCATCCTCTCGCGATTGAACATCGTGCATTGCATTAGCGCGCGCAAGCGACAATGATTGCGTCGTGATGCAAGCGACATGTGTTCTCGATGCCGACAATTATCTGGGCGAGTCGCCGGTCTGGTCGGTTGATGCCCAAGCCCTGTGGTGGGTCAATTGCGAGCACCCGGCTGAAATCCTTCGCTGGGTGCCGTCGACGCAGGCGCTCAACCGCTGGCCGATGCCCCAGCGCATCGGGGGCCTCGCGACCAAGGCCGACGGCGGTTTGGTCGTCGCGCTTGCAGACGGTATCTATGATTTCGATGCCGTCCGCGGCACGGTGACGTTACGCGCGGCGTCGCCGCTTCCGGCGCATGTGACGCTGCACGAATGTCACTGCGACCGGCACGGCCGGTTTTGGGTGGGCGCGTTCGATCATCGTTTTCCGGCGGACCGCAGCGCTGCGGGCGGCGCATTTTTCCGGCTGGACAACCAAGTTCTCACGCCGGTTATCGAGGGCATTGCAGTCGCCAATGGTCTGGCTTTCAGCGCTGACGGTCGCACGATGTTCGCGGCCAGCACCCCGCAACGTACCGTCAAAGCATTCGATATCGATCCGAGATCGGGAGCGTTGTCGAACGAGCGCATCTTTCTGTCGCTGCCCTCGGGGGACGGCCATATCGATGGTGCCACGGTCGATGCCGAAGGGGGCTACTGGCTGGCCGTCGTCGCCAGGGGCGTCATCCGCCGCTACTTGCCCGACGGCGCGCTCGACCGAGAAATTACCCTGCCCTGCGCGAACCCGACCAAGCCGGCATTCGGGGGCCGCAGCATGGAGACACTGTTCGTCACTTCGACGCAGATGCGTATCGGCCCCGACGGGCCGGGATCGGCAGCGAATGGCGGACTGTTTTCGCTCAGCCCCGGCGTCAAGGGGGTTGCCGAAGCCCATTTCGCCGGATGAAACCGCCGTCGAGTGCAATATTTTCCGCGAAGACTCGGCAAGTTAATGCTATTCCCCTGTTGCATTTCTTTTTAACAGCCGGATAAGAACGGCTATGAACGCACCGGAGACAATGAGGATGCCTGGCGCGCGATCGAAGAGTTGGGAGGGCTGCAATGTATCTTGCGCCTGACGGCGACGAGCTCGAAATCGCACAGGCGGCGGCAGGGTTTCTTGCCGAAGCGATGTCGATCGAGCGGCTGCATGGGGCGGCTTGCGCCGATATGAGTGCCGATCTGCGCCATTCGCTGGGGTCAATGGGCTGGTTCGCGCTGGCGCTGCCCGGACACGCTGGCGGCAGCGGGCTGTCGGCGGTCGAACACGCGCTGTTCTTCCGCGAAGTCGGGCGGCAGTGCGGTCCGGTCGATGTTCTCGCGCAATGCCTGGCCGCAACAATTGTCGACGACAACGCCCTGCGGAGCTCGATCGTCAGCGGCGATGTGGGGGTCGCGCTGGCGGTCGGGGACGGAACGGGCCTCCGCATTTTTGGCTCGGAAAATGCTGCATTCATGCTGCAGCTCGGACGAGATCGTTCGGACCTGTACACGTTTAAAAATAGCGCAAGCGAACCGCGCGCCTCGCTCGATCCGGCAACCTCGATACGTGTTTCGGACAGGGTGCCGACAGTCGCATCTTCCGAAACGGGCGACCGTGCATGGAATCTCGGTCAGCTCGGAACGGCAGCGATGTTGGTGGGGATTGCCGAGGCATCGCTCGACCAGATCGTCGATTATGCCAAGGTGCGCGAGACCTTCGGTAAGAAAATCGGGTCATGGCAGGCGGTGCGCCATCCCTGCGCCGACATGGCCGTGCGGCTCGAAGCGGCACGCGCGCAGCTCTGGTTTGCGGCAACAGCGATGAAGGAAGGGCGTGGCGACGCCGGCGTCCACCTCGACGCCGCCAAATATCTCGCCAACCAGGCGGCGCTGGCCAATGCCGACACCAATATCCAGCTGCACGGCGGCATCGGCGTGACCGACGAGCATCACGCGCATTTGTATTTGAAACATGCGCTTGTCCTTGCCCGTCTGTTCGGCGGGCGCCGCGAAGTGCTCGGGCGTTTGCTCCACGCCGAGGTAGAAGACTGACATGGACCTGCAATATTCCGCGAGCGATCGCGACTTCCGCCAGCAGGCGCGGGCGTGGCTCGCCGCCAATGTGCCGACAAAGCGTCGCCCCGCCAACGGACATACCTCGGCGCAATACGACCGCGACTGGCAGCGCAAGCTGTACGAGCATGGCTGGGCAGGCGTCGCCTGGCCCAAAGAGTACGGCGGGCTGGGCCTGACCGGGCTGCAGCAGGTCATCTGGTATGAGGAAATGGCCCGCGCCCGTGCGCCGCATTACATCAACACGACCTATGTCGCGCTGATGCACGCCGGGCCGACGCTGATCATGCGCGGCACCGAAGAGCAAAAGGCGTTTCACTTGCCCAGGATACTGTCCGGCGACGCGCTGTGGTGCCAGGGATTTTCGGAACCGAATGCCGGATCCGACCTCGCCTCGCTGAAAGCGCGCGGTACGATCGATGGCGATGACATCGTGGTGTCCGGGGCCAAAATGTGGACGACCGACGCGCAGCACGCCGATTACCAGGAACTGCTTGTCCGCACCGATCCCGAGTCGCACCGCCACAAGGGCCTGACCTGGATTATCTGCGACATGAAGTCGCCCGGGATCGACATCAAACCGATCCGCACCATGCTCAACGACGAGCACATCAACATGGTCTTTTACGACGATGTGCGAATTCCCAAGTCGAACGTCGTTGGCGAAATCGATGGCGGTTGGGCCTCGGCATTGGCGACCTTGTCGCTGGAGCGGGGACTGGGCTTCATCGGCGATCAGCTCGAACTCTACGAGCGCGTCGGACGCGCGACCGATATGGCCGGCAAGCTCCGTCTCGAGGACGGCACGCTCGCTATCGACGACAGCAGCATCCGGCAGAAGCTTGCCGCGCTCAAGGCCGATGCGCTGGCGATCCGCGCGATGACGCTCGCCGACATCGCCGAAACCGACCGCACGGGCCAGCCGGGGCCGAAAGGTTCGATGATGAAGCTGCTCGTCACCTCCGCACACAAGGCGCTGAGCGAGCTGGTCGGCGATATGATGGGATGGGATTTCCTCGAGTTCGACGGCGACCGAAGTGCCCATCCCTGGACCTATGATTATCTTTGGAGCTGGGTCTTTTCGATTTCGGGCGGCACCAACGAAATCCAGCGCGAGAACATCGCCGACCGCGTGCTACATTTACCCCGGGCGCGCTAGGCATGGCACGCTTGCGGATCGGTATTGTCGGCGCAAACGCCGAACGCGGCTGGGCGCGTGACGCCCACCTCCGCGCCATCCGGGCCATCCCCGATCTTGAGATCGCTGCCGTTTCGGCGCGGACCCAGACAATTGCCGATCAGGCCGCCACCCTGTTCGGGGCGGCCAGCGCCTATGACGATTCCCACGCGCTCGCGCACGACCCGCAGATCGATATCGTTGCCGTCACCGTCAAGGTGCCCGAGCACCGCGCCATCGTCATGGCCGCCATAGCTGCGGGCAAGCATGTTTATTGCGAATGGCCGCTCGGTCGCGATCTCGCCGAGACGCAGGAGATGGCCGACGCCGCGCGCGCCGCCGGTGTCCATGTCGCCATCGGGTTGCAGGGCGCCAATGCCTGGGCGGTGCGACATGCCGCAGCGCTGCTAGGTGAGGGTGTGATCGGGCGGCCGCTTTCGTTGCGGGTGGTCTCCCCCACTGCCGGATGGGGTGCAGCATCGCCCGCCAACTATGCCTATTTGCAGGACAAGGCGAACGGCGCGACCCTGTCCACGATCGCCGGCGGCCACACGCTCGCCGCGATCGAGGCCGTCATCGGCAGCTATGCCGAAGTCGGTGCGCGCGCGAGCATTCTGACCGACACGATGACGATCATGGGCACCCAGGAGAGCGTGGCCCGCACCTGTGCCGATCATCTGCTCGTCTTCGGCCAGCACGCCAGCGGTTGTGTGTCGTCGATGGAAATCATTGGCGGGGTCACCGATGTGCCCTTCCAGTTTGACCTGCGCGGCGACAAGGGAAGCGTGAAAATTACCGGCGATCATCCCGGCGGTTATCAGGTCGCCGAGCTGACCGTGACGACGTCGCCCCCTGCAGCGCCGCAGCCCGCCCCCGTGGTGGCCGGCGTGCGCACGCCATCGACCAATGTCGCCGAGCTATGGGCCCGATTTGCAAACGATATATCGACCGGCACGCGGACGGTGCCCGATTTCGACCGCGCTGTACGACTGACCCGCCTTCTTGATGCCATTGATGTGTCTTCTGATCAGGGCCGGGTCATCTCACTGGAGATTGTCTGACCATGGCCAACGCGCTTCAGCTCGTCCTCTCGAATCCGACCCCCGGCATGGAAACCGAATTCAACCACTGGTACGGCGGCGACCATCTTATCCATGGCGTCGAGACGCCCGGCATCCTGTCCGGCCAGCGATTTCGCCGGACCGAAGGGCCATGGCCATCGGGTGTCCATGACTACATGATGATCTGGGAGCTCGACGACCCGGCGTTTTCGCTCGCCGAGCTCGCAAAAATCAAGGGCACCGACACCATGCCGATCAGCCCGGCGATCAACATGGACACGGTTCAGCCGCCGACGATGTGGCGGCGTGCCGAGATCCGCAGCGCGGCGCGAATCGCGACCGACAGCGGGTCGCGCCAGACCGTGATTTTCGGGCTCTATAATGCTGCCGACGGCGCCGGAGACGCATTTGCCCAGGCATTGCTTGCGGGCGGCCTTATGACGCTTGCCGACCAGCCCGGCGTCATTTCAGCCGAATATCTCACGCTCGCCGATGAACAGATCAGGGGCAATTGCCGCAAATATCCGCATGGCATTTTGATCGAATTGCATGACGAGGCGGCGGGACTGGCCGCGCTGGCTGATAAACTCGCCGCCCTGCCCTATGCCGACCCCGCGCGCTGGATGGCCATTGTCTTTCGGCCGCTGGGGGCCAGGACCACCAAGGCCGATGTCGAAAGGCTGACGGAACCGGCATGAGCTGGACCATGCGCAAGGACCCGAGCGGCCTGTCGGTCCGCTCATCGGCAGCGGCAATCGCGCGATACCGCGCCGAAGGACATTGGCGCGACGCAACGCTTGTCGATGCGGCGCAAGCGGCGGTTGCCGACGCCCCCGACCGGGTCCTACTGGTCGAAGGCGAGACGCGGCTGACCCGCGCCGAGGCTTGGGACCGTGCGCTGCGCCTTGCCGCCTTCTTTCGCACGCGCGGGCTGAAACCGGGCGACGTCGTCTCTCTGCAACTGCCCAACTGGACCGAGACTGCGATCATTGCGCTGGCGGCGCGGATGTCGGGGCTTATCATCAACCCGATCCCGCCAATCTATCGAGAAAGCGAGCTTGGCTACATCCTCGGCAATTGCCGCGCGAAGATGATCTTCGTACCGGAAGTTTTCCGCAAGCACGACCATGTGGCGACGATCGCGGGGCTTCGCGCCGCCCTGCCCGATCTGCGCGACGTCGTCGTGGTGCGGGGCGACATCGTGCAGACCAAGGGAACGCAGGACTGGCATACAGCGCTGTCGCACCCGCCAATCGACGACGCCGATCTGCCCATCATTGACCCCGCATCGGTGATGATGGCGATGTACACCTCAGGGACAACGGGCCGACCCAAGGGCGTGCTCCACACCCACTACAGCTTCGATAACCGGGTTCGGGCAATGGGCGAGGCCTGGGGAATCGGTCCCGGCGATACCGTGTTCATGCCGTCGCCCGTCACCCACATCACCGGCGCTTTCTGGGCGTTCGACATGCCCTGGGTGCGCGGTTGCGCGAGCGTCCTGATCGATGTGTGGAACGCCGAAGACGGCATCCGCTGCATTGTCGACAACCGCTGCACGGTCAGCGGCGGCGCGACACCCTTCCTGCAGCAATTCCTCGATCTTGCCCGCGACCGGCCCGACGCACTCGCCTCGCTGCGGCTGTTCTTTTGCGGCGGCACGACAGTATCGCCCAGCCTGATCCGCGAAGCCAGCGACACGTTCCCCGGCTGCCTGTTCTTTCGCGCCTATGGATCGACCGAAATGACGTGCGTGACGCTCGGCATCCAGAACCGGTCGCAGGCCGACATGGGGGCCGAAACCGATGGGCTTGTCCGTTACCCGGCCGAAGTCAGGCTCGTCGATGCCGATGACACCCCGGTGCCTGCGGGGGAAGAAGGCGAAATCCTTGCGCGTGGTCCGGGGTTGTTCGCGGGCTATCTCGATCCCGCCGACAACGACGGCAATTTCGACGACGACGGGTTCTTCCGGATGGGCGACCTTGGGCGCGTGGTCCACGGCGACTACCTTGTCATTACCGGGCGCAAAAAGGACATCATCATCCGCTCGGGCGAAAACATCAGCCCGAAGGAAGTCGAGGACGTGCTCGGCACGCATCCGGCTATAGCAGAAGTGGCGATTGTCGCCATGCCGAGTGCAGCGACGGGCGAAAAGGGTTGCGCCTTCATTATCTGTCGCCCCGACCACGCGATCGACCTGCCCGGCATCAAGACTTTCCTCGACAGCGCGGGGCTTGCCCGCCAGAAATTCCCCGAACATCTGGTGCTCGTCGACGACCTGCCCCGCGTTCCTTCGGGCAAGGTCAAAAAGGACGTTTTACGAACCCGCGCCCGCGAACTCTCTCAAGGACCGAATGCATGACTGAAACGCTCGTTCGCTACGAAGACCCAGCGCCCGGCGTCGCACGCATCGTGCTCGCCCGCGCCGACAAGCACAATGCGATCAACCCGAAGATGATATTCGCGGTCAACGATGCGTTCGACCGGGCGCTTGCCGATGACAGCGTCAAGGTGATCATCCTGGCCGCCGACGGGCGCAATTTCTCAGCCGGGCATGACATCACCGAGACAGTGGAAATGTACCAGGCCGACATGCAAGAGCGCAGCCCGCGCGTCAGCGGCTGGAGCGGCTTCAATGAGCCCGAAACGCACGGCTGGTATGCCGCCGAAAAAGAGGGCTATCTCGAATCGGCGCGACGCTGGCGCAATATTTCCAAGCCGACGATTTGTGCCGTGCAGGGCAAGTGCATTGCCGGGGCACTGATCTTTGCCTGGGTCTGCGACATCATCATTGCCTCCAAGAATGCGGTCTTTTCCGATCCCGTCGCTACTTTCGGCATGCCAAGCGTCGAATGGCTCGGGCACCCCTGGGAACTCGGGCCTCGTAAAGCCAAGGAATTTCTGTTCACCTCGGACAGCTGGTCAGCCGACGAAGCGCACCGGCTGGGCATGGTCAACCATGTCGTCGAGCTCGACGACCTCGCCGACTTTACACTCGCGATGGCCCAAAAGATCGCGACCAAGCCGAGTTTTGCACTCAAGCTCGCCAAAGAGGCGGTCAACAAGACGCTCGATATCCAGGGGCAGATGAACGCGATCGACGCGGCGTTCTACCTCCATCACCTCGGCCATACCCAGAATTTCCGGCTGTTCGGCTGGGGCATGGACCCGACCAATACCCCCGCGCTCGCCACGGTGCCGAAGAAGCCCGCGTAGAATCGACCGGGGGGGAACGGATGAACGCGCGCATGTCAGAGACAGCCACGACGGCCCAACCCAATAGCGGTCCATACGCCTGGTATGTCGTTGCCGTCCTGATCCTTGCCTACACATTTTCGTTCATCGACCGCCAGATTCTGACGCTGATGGTCGGGCCGATCCGGGCTACGCTCGGCATCAGCGATTTTCAGCTGAGCCTGCTCCATGGTCTCGCCTTCGCGCTGTTCTACTCGGTTCTCGGCATTCCCATCGGGATGATGGTCGACCGCAAAAAGCGCACCACGATTATCGCTATCGGTATCGCCGTCTGGAGCGTGATGACATCGCTGTGCGGCGTCGCGCAGAATTTCGTCCACCTGTTCGTGGCGCGCATGGGCGTCGGCGTGGGCGAGGCGGCGCTCTCGCCCGGTGCTTATTCGATGATCAGCGACTATTTTCCGCCGCATCAACGGCCGCGAGCGCTGAGCCTGTACACCAGTGCCGCCTATATCGGCGGCGGCATCGCCACGATGGCGGGCGGAGCGCTGATCGCACTGATGCCGCCACTCAATCTGCCTGGGGTCGGAACGTTGCAGCCATGGCAGGCGATATTCATTGTCGTCGGGCTGCCCGGACTGCTCGTGGCCCTACTGGTCGCCACGGTGCGAGAGCCACGGCGAACGGGGCTCAAGGTCGGGGCGCATCCCAATTTCAGCGAGGTCCGCGGGCATCTATCGACATGGCGGGGCGCCTATGGGCTCCTCATCATCGGCTATGCCGTGAGTGGGATCATGTGGAACGGCGCGATCGCGTGGATTCCAACCTATTTCATCCGCCACTTCGGCTGGACAGCGAGCCAGGTCAGCCTGCCCTATGGTCTGATCACGATCGGCGGCGGAGTCGGCGGGATCAATCTCGGCGGCTGGATCGCAACGCGTCTGCGCCAGCACGGCAGGCTCGATGCGAACATCATCGTTGGACTGATCGCGATCGCGGTCGCCATGCCGTCGGGAATTGCGGCGACATTTGCCGGAACACCCACGCTGGCACTCTTCCTGTTCACCATGTTCCTGTTCGGCTGCGCCATCCCCTGGGGCGGCGCGGTGGCGGCGCTCCAGGAAGTCACCCCCAACCAGATGCGCGGACAGGTTTCGGCGATCTACCTGTTCTGCCTCAGCTTGATCGGCATTGGCATCGGACCGACATTGGTAGCAGGCTTTACCGATCACTTGTTCGGCAACGACGCCGCGCTCGGCAAATCGATCGCCCTGACCATCGCGATCGCTGCGCCGGTTTCGGCACTGCTGCTGTCGCTCGCGCGCAAGCCTTATTGCCGTGCACTTGGCGCGGTCTCGTTCTAAGCGATTCAGCCTTTGCCCGGATAGACTGACAGGTCGCCGGCGTAGGCTATCCCGCCAGGCCAGAATTCGGTGCCGCTGATCTTGCGGAAGTAATGCACTGTGCGCGCCAGCGACCCCGCCGAGGAGCGTGGCTCCATCGCAATGCCGCTTGGGGAATGGCCCAGCGCCCGTGCGACGAAATCACCGATGGTGAACGGCAAATCATCAGTCTGCTGCGCCGTCATTACCAGCTGATCGCCGGGACAATAGCGGCGCGGCTCGACCTGGACATCTGACAAGCCGCCGCGCTTCATCGCAACATGGCCAGGGACGTTGGCGACCTCGACGCTGTGAACGTTTTCGTACCAGGTGTCATATTCGTCGAAGCGCCCCGCGATATAATTGCCGATCAAGATGCTGACCCCGGACAGCGGCTTGTCGCGCTGCCAGTTCGGGCTGCCCTTCCAGTCGCCGTAAAGCCGAAACGTGTAGAGGCGCTCAGTATCATCGTCGGCGATCAGCCCCGCATCGCGCGCATCGGCGATCAGCGGCCCAAGCGCGGGCAGATCGATAGCCGGTGTTGGCAGGTCGAAATCATAGACGCTCATGTAATGCCAGGGCTGCGCCTGATCGGGGATCATCTGGACCGGATCGATTTCGAACCGCTCCGCCGACTTGAACCCGCGCAGATGCATCAGGGCGCCGGCATGTGCGCCATCGAACCAGCGCGCATAGGCCTCGGCATTGCCGTCGGTCGTGTTGTGGAGGTGGAGTGTCGTGTGTAGCGCCATGGCGAGCCTCCCATGCCCTGGTCCGGTGATACTATCTCGACCGGCCTTGCAGGCAATATTGACATTGCGGCCTTTAGAATGAATTGCAAGACGCGCATTTCGTGAAAGCTCGATATGATCGAAAACGACGTTCCCGCAACGGCCATCACCGATCCGGCGCTGTTTGCCGACGACACCAAGCTGCACGGGATGCTCGCGCGGCTGCGCCGGAGCGACCCGTTTCCCTATGTCAAGGCCGAGGGCCATTCGCCGTTCTGGCTGGCGACGCGCCATGCCACGATCACTGCAATCGAACTCGATCCAAAACGCTTTATCAGCGCCCCGCGACAGGCGCTGTTCTCGCTAGCCCATATCGAGAAGAGCCGCGCGCTTGCAGGCGACAAGCCGCCCGCTGAGCGTATGCGAAATGTGACGGGCATGGATGGCGAGGACCATCGCGTCTACCGCGCAATCGCGCAATCGCATTTCATGTCGAAAGCGCTGAACGCCATCCGCGACGACATCGACGCGATAGCTTGCGAGTTCGTCGGTCGTATGGTTGCCAAGGGTGACACGTGCGATTTTGCGGGCGATATCGCGCTCGGCTATCCGCTGCGCGTTATCATGAGCATCCTGGGCGTCGCGCCCGAAGACGAGGCGCTGATGCTGCGCTTTACCCAACAATTGTTGACCAGCCAGGATCCTGAATTCAACGATGCCGAGGCAAACCCGCTCAAGGCGATGAGTGAGATGTTCTTATACTTCCAGCCGATCATCGCCGACCGCCGCGCCAAGCCGCGCGATGATATCGCCAGCGTCATCGCGAATGCGAAGGTCGACGGCGCTTATCTCGCTGACCGCGACGTCTTTGGCTATTTCCTGATCATAGCCACCGCAGGCCATGACACCACCAGTTACAGCCTGACCGGGGGCCTACTCGCGCTGCTCGAAAACCCCGAACAGCTCGGGAAGCTGCGCGCCGATCCTGCGTTGCTGCCGACGGCGATCGACGAGTTCATCCGCTGGACATCACCGGTCAAGCATTTCACCCGCACTTGCACCGAAGACTGCATCATCGACGGCAAGCAGATCCGCAAAGATGATATCGTGGTCCTGTCCTACCCCTCGGCCAACCGCGACGAAGCGATCTTCGACGATCCGTTCGTGTTCCGCGTCGACCGCAAGCCCAACCGCCACCTGGCCTTCGGTACCGGCCCGCATCTCTGCCTCGGCCAGCATCTGGCAAAGATGGAACTTTCCGCGTTCCTGCGCGAATTCCTCACTCGTATCGATCACCTCGAACTCGCGGGCGAACCGCGCCGTGTTCAATCTACCTTTGTCGGTGGTGTGAAGCGCCTGCCGATCCGTTACCGCTTTCGCTGAGCGCTGCTATTTGACGGGGAGCTTTGCGAACGCGGCATCCAGCGCGGCCAGCACGGCATCGGTAAAGACGTCCGGTTTGAATCCCTGAAGAGATTTCAGCGTCATGCCGTTCGCCATCCCCGATGCGACCGACGAGGACTTGGTAAACTCGGGGAGCTGTGCGTCGATGACGGCCTTGGCAGCGGGATCTGCGAGCAAGACCCCGATTTTCGTTGCGGCAGTGGTATAACGGCCTGCTACTGCGGTCTGTGCGGCTGGTGCAACCGCTGCCACCTTAGGAATTGCGACTTTTAGCACGACATTATCAGGATTGCCCACCTGCATCGCGCGCTGATAAGCAGCACGCGCCTTCACCCGCTCGTGCCATTTCAGCAGATTGGGATAAACCCCAGCGTCCACCTGCAGATTGGCGATGATGGTCATGACGATGTCGTACATGATGTCGGCCGCGGAAAAGTTGGCGCCGCCAAAATACGGGTGCGCGCTAATGAATTTCTCCATGAACAGGATGACGTCCATCGATCCCACCAGTTTCACGGGGCCGAGGATATTGGGCTGAAGCGTACCGCCGGTTCGCGCCAGCTTACCCAGATCGTTGCTCAGATGGGGCATCGCCGACCCTTCTGCAAAATGCATCCACATCTTGTATTTGGCGAAATCGGGAGAGGTTATGGCAGGCACCAGGCCGCCAGCGGCCCGAAACTGGGTGATCAGATACTCCATGATGCCACCGGACTCGACCAGCATCTCGCCGCGGAAGACCACGGTCGGCGCAACTGGCATATCGGGATTGATCTTTTTTAGGGCATTGAGCGATCCAAGCACATCGCCGCGTTTGTAAATCACTTCATAGGGGATGCCTGCCTCTTCGCAGAACCAGATGATGCGCTGCGACCGTCGCCCCTCGACATGGTAGATCGTGACCTTGTCGGTCACTTGTGCCGCCTCGGCGCCGCTCGCCACAAACATTGTCGCGGCCCCAAGGCCGACGGTTGCGATGGCGTCTCTTCTGGACAGCGACGTGGCTATTTCTTGGGCCATATGAAATTCCTCTCGAGTGGTCGGCGTGAGCGGGATCCTCGGCCTGGCGTCGGCCGATCGACCTTGGATTATTTTGACGGCAGCTTGCTAAAATCGGCGTCGGTCGCCGCCAAGGCCGCGTCGGTGAAAACGTCCGGCTTGAACTGCTTTAGATTTTTCAGCGTCATGCCGTTCGCCATGCCAGAAGCGACAGCACGGGATTTGACGAGCATCGGAAAGCGCCTTGCAATAACGGCCTTGGCAGCCGGATCAGCCAGCAGCGTCCCGATTTTTGTCACTGCGGTCGAGTAAGGGACAAGCGGCGTAGCGAGGGCGCTGACCGAGCCGCCAGCAGCCGCAAGCGCTGCCCAAAGCAAGAACTTCCTCACGGCGATTCTCCATACGTGCAAGGGTCAGCGCAACTCTTGCCCAAACACCTTGGCACCTCTTAATCTATTCCAACTGAACTAGATTGATGCCTAGGCAATGCACGGGTCGATCGCAAGCGCAAAGTGGCTCAGACGCCCTAGGCCGGGGCGCTTGATCCGACCGCATAGGCGTGCAGGATTGCGGTGCTGTGAATCCGCATCGTGCGCTTCAACCACAGCAGATTTTCCGGCGTCATGTCCCAGCCGATGTCCCTTAGCCGAGCCCGCCTGACATAAAGATTGGTAAGTTGTCCGTTCGCGAGACCCGCAACGATCAGGGCCGACCGCGCATCGAGCGTGTTCCCGCTGATCTGCATCATCATTTTTGTGAAGCATGCCATCATTCGACGCGCCGCCGTTCCGTCTCCTGCGAGGCTGCCGGCCCCGCCTTCGGACGGAAGGTCGTGCCGGATCATGAACAGTGCCGCCACACCCTCGTCTGCACCGCCCATCAGAGTATCGATGAGCGCCTCCTGTAGAGCACAGAAGCTATCGATCAGGTGTTCGACATCGACACGGTCGCCCTCGAGCCTCGATTCAGCCTGCTGAAGGGCGGGTTCCATCCGCTTGAAAGTGAGCGCTTGGATATGTTCGAGACAGGCGATGTACAGGCCTTGCTTGTTCTGGAAATAATAACGAAGCGATGCCGGAGGTACGTGGGCCGCAGCGGCAATGTCGCGCGTTGTGACGCTATCGAAACCCTTGGTCCCGAACAGATTTATGGCGACGGTCAATATGCGTGCGCGCGTCTCGTCTCCCCGTGCATAACCAGCTACTACTTTGCGGCGCATCTTGGCTCGTCTCCTTCGGCGCTCCTTATGACAGCGCGCGCCCCAATTTGAAGACAGGCCGTAACGCCCTGGGGGCACGCAGTGATGAACAAAGACATTGGGTCCGCTGTCGCAGCGGCGACAGCGGACCCAATGTCTCGTCTTTCGTTGGGTGACTTACCAGTTGAAGCGGAACGTCGCGCCGAATTCGCGGCGCGGAGTCAGGGCGACACTGCGATAACCCGTGCTGCTCGCCACGCCGAGAGCAGTGGCCGACTGGGCTTCCGACGGCGTCGCGATTTCCGACACGCCTTGTGCCACCAGCTTCTGGACGTTGGTCAGGTTGCGGGCGTACGCACCGATGTCCCATTTTCCGTCATGGCTGCGGAGGCCCAGAAACAGGTTGATCAGGCCATAGCCTTCGGTGCTGAAACCACTCGGCCCCGGTGCAAAGTCGTTCTTCGGCGTGTAGGATACCAGCGTCCGGATATACCCGTCGGTATAGCTAGAAACCGGCGCATTATATTCTGCCTGCATCGAGGCATTCCAGTCCGACTGATAGGCCAACGCCGCGCTCGATCGGCAATAGCGCACGGCTTCGGTGCCGAAGCTCGCAACGGTGGCAACACCGCTGTCCGCGATACCATCACCGTTCGAATCGTTACAGGGTACCAGCGCGTTTGACAGTCGCCCGCGAGCATAGTTCAAATTGCCGGAAATCGAAAACTGGCGTGACGGCCGGTAGGCCAATTCGATGTCGAACCCTTTGACTTTACCGTCGGCATTCGTCGACAAAGAGGTCGCCGTGGCAACGGCCAGCGCCGTCCCGGTGTTGTTGATATAGGGCACTCCGATCGAGGAAAACAGAAAGCCTTTGTAGTCCTGATAAAAGCCCGCCAGGTTGACCGATAGTTTGCGATCGAGGAAGGACATCTTCAATCCCGCCTCGAAATTGTTCGATGTTTCCGACTTTGTTACCGCGAACTGCGTGATGCGCGGGTCGGTCGATTGCAGGTTCAAATTGTTGGTGCTCGGGCGCCAGCTGTGCCCGAAGCTGGCATAGGCCGTAATATCGTCGGTAAACCGGTGGGTCAGTGAAGCGTTGTACACCCACGCATGTTCTTTGCCGACGATCGGGTTTGACGTGTAGAGTGTCCGTCCCGCGATCGGCAAATCGCATTGTCCCGGAATGAACGTTGAGGCAAACGCCGGTCCTGCGCCTTGCTGGGGAATAAAGGCGCATTGCGCCACCGGCGCCCCGGTTGCCGAAAGGCCCTGCGTCAGCGTACCGGTCTGGTCGCTGCTCTGGGTGTAATCAACGTAGCGCGCGCCAACAAAAAGGTCGGTTTTTGGTGTGATGTGGAAGGTGGAGTTGGCGTAAATCGCCTTGTTTTCCCAGCTTACAGGGAAAACTCCCTTTAGCGTCAGGCTGTAATTGTAATTGAACGCATTGAGGCTGGGCGCTCGGGGATTGCCATAGGTTCCCGCAAGGAAGAAAACGCGTGCGTCGACGATGTTTTCCGACTTGGTCCTCTCATAATAAAGACCGACACCATAATCCCAGAATGTCGCGCCTGTCGTCTCAAAGCGGAGTTCCTGTGTGACCAGTTCCGAACGCCCATCGAGTTGCCTCGGCTCGGGATCGGGCTGGGGTATCGGATAGAAATGGCCGGTGTTGGTACCGCCAGAATTGATGTTGCGGGTCTTGTTATACTCGCCGACATAGACAATTCGGTGTGTGCCCAGATCGAGGCTGACCTGGCCGATCAAGTTCTGATGATATTCTTCGCGGACGGCCATCGAATCGCTCACCGACAACCGGTCGAACGCGCTGATCGCGGGGCCATTAAAATTCGCGGCCAGCCGCTGTGCCACTGGGTTGACGGGGGTGCTCGGCCCTCGGTAGCCGGTCCCCGCAACCTGATACAAGGTGCCGCGTTTGGACGAAAAGTCCTGATACAGGATATTTATGTCCAGCTCTTCGACGGGCTGGAACCGGACCGACGCGCGCCAGCTGTTTAATTCCTGATAGGGTTTGCGACCGAGGAAGAGGCTGCGGATGCCGTCATTTTCGTTTCGATCGAGAATGCCCGCCAGTCGAACTGCTAGCTTACCCTCGACGATAGGGACGCTGATGGCCCCCTCGCCGCGCAGCTGGTTAAGAGTGGATGCCGCCAGCGACACATAACCGGTGATCCGCGAAAGGTCGGGCCGTTTGGTGGTAAAGGTGATGGCGCCCGACGACGACGGACGCCCGCGCAACGTGCCCTGCGGCCCGCGCAGCACTTCGACCTGACCGATATCGTAAAGTGCCTGATAGACCATGACGTCGCTGACGGGCGCTTCGTTCAGATAGGTCTGAACGGTGGGATCGAGGCGGCCGCCAGCCTCGCCTCTCGCCGCGCCACGAAGCGCGAGCACTGGGGTTGTCCCGGGTGTGCGTGCCGAAAAAGTCAGGCCCGGAACCACCGCCGTCAAATCGGAACCGTTGAACAGGTTCAAATCCTTCAGCTTCTGGTCAGTGACGGCGGTTACCGTCATCGGCACGTCCTGAAGTGTTTCCTCCTTGCGCCGCGCGGTGACGATGATGTCGTTCGTACTGACTGTCTCGGCGGCGTCAGGTTTGGTTGACTGCGCCTGGGCCTGAGCTTGCGGAATCCAAATCCCGGCAAGCGCGACACCCAGACCAAGCGACCTTTTGAATTCAATCCGGCGCATAATCACTCCCCTATTTGCCACACGTCGTGGCAGCGTGTGGCGAGCGAAGTTCTTGCCCCTGCTCATCCGTCCAACGCCTCGCAGCGTGCCGGCAGATTTATTCCAAATGAATGCAATGTGTCAATTGCAATAAATTCTGGCCGGTCCGCTTCAGCGACCATTCAATGCACGACGTGCGCCGCGGCAATGCGCGATCCCCTGCCAAGCCGACCGCCATGGCGCGAGAATGTTGCCCAAGCCTCGCCAGTCGGCGACATGCCAAGATACGCCTCGGCCTCCGACGGCGATTCCCCTTCGGCCAGTGTCGGATCGTCCGCACTGTCGAGATCGACCGAACGAAATTGCGGGGTTGGACTGGCGCCGTTGAAGGACTCCGACAGATAGGAGTGCCAGACACCGTAACCCGACACGATCCAGCGACGGGGATTGGCGCGCGCCGTGGTATTCGTCGAGCTGATCACGATATGCCCTGGCGCGCCGGCAACGATATTGACGTTGTTGTTGTTGAATTTGGCGCCCGTCGGCATGACCCGAACCGGTGCAGACCATGTTCTGGCCTTGTCATGCGAGACGACGAGATAGGCTTGACTGTCGCGGTCGTCGTTCCAGACAGCGTAGACCGTGCCATCCGCATCGACCGCGACGCGCTGCTGCCCGGTCATAGAGGTACAGGCGCGCGAATTGGGAATTGGCTGTTGACGCCAAGTCTCGCCGAAATTCTCGCTTACCGCGATCATTGCGCGGCAGAGATTGCCGGGGATGAACGGATAAGTCGCGTTTGTCGTTCGCGCCGGATCGAAGCCGATGAACTCGGGATAATCGAAATAAAGCGTGCCGTCGGGGGCAGAGACGCCTGCCCCCGACTCGGTCGTGACCGATGCCGGGTTAGCCAGCTTCGTCCATGTCCCGCCACCGTCGCGCGACCGGAAGACAGGACGCAACCCGCCGACCAGCCTGGGCGCAACGCCTAAGAAGTAAACCGACCGTCCTTGCGCGCCCGCCGGATCATGACCGGTCACCAGTCGGCCCCAGTCATAGGTGCCACAGCCGGTCGTGCTGCCGTGCCAGGTCGCGCCAAGATCGTCGGTCCACGACACAACCGCGCCGCCCTTCATGAACCCGCAGGATCCGGCGCTGTTACTTGTGACGTACCAGACACGGTCGGTCACTGGATCGATATGGACATAACCGTGCACACCCTTGGCATGGCTGTCGCCATTGGCATGCGGCGGCGGCGTAATTGCTTGCCAATTGCGGCCGTGGTCGGTCGAACGCAATACGCCCGCCGCGTTGCGCCCGATAAACAGCACGCCCGCCCGCGTGACCTGAATAGAAGGCGACTGGTCGTAAATGCCCGTGTCGTAGCGACAGCCCCGCGCGTCTGTCTTCGCTGCGGGCGCGTCGCCCGTAACGCTCTGGCGGACCATCGCCGCGCAATAAGGCGGGCGTTTCGGTTCGGGCGGCTTGACCGGCCCGGGGGCCAGCCTGATCGCAACGATGCCGATGACCAGAGTGGCCATTGCCGCCGTCGCGATCCGCACCAGACGTAACATCTTCGGATCGCGGATCGACATCTATCGGCGAACCAAGCGACCGAGCACGCCCCGTGCGTTCCCCTTCGGCACGGTTGCGACGAACGCCCCCCACAGCGAGCCATCGGGCGCCCAGCGCGCGATCGTGTATTCCTGCGGTCCGCTCGCCCAGCAGCAGGCTTCGGGCATCAGCGGTCGGCCAGCACGGGTAACGGAGGCGGTTTCGAATGTCGGGCGCGATGCTGTCGGATCGTCGCTGACCGCGAGATAGCCGGTCCAGCTCTGCCGGTCGGTGCTTCCGTAATAGGAGACGCCCAGCTTTCCCTCAGGCGTCACCGTCACCGCCGTCAGGACCGATTGCACAACGCCGGGCGGATTGAGCCGGACAGGCTGACTCCAGTTCAGCCCCTTGTTGCCCGACCACGACAGCACCGGCAGATAGGCTTCATCGTTCCACACGAGGTAGAGCCGACCTGCGCCGTCGATCGCCAATGCATCGCTGAACTGCGACTCGGCCATTTCTGCCGGCACAGCATTGGGCCGCCCGCTCATTATCTGCTTGCGCCAGGCCGGAGACGCCAGTGCCATCAGAACGCCCTTGGCCGATTCCAGCCGTGCGACGGGCCGATGAGTCCAGCTTTTTCCTTCATCGCGCGATATCGCGACTTCGACATATCCGCAGAAGTGCACCGGAAGATAGATCGTCCCGTCGCGCGGGTCGACGATGCCACGACCGGTTCCCGAACCCTTTGGCTGGGTGACGTCTCTGCAATCGCCTTGCTTGAACGGATCGGTTCCTGTGGCCTTAAAGTTACGACCGCCATCGACCGACTTGAAGCAGCGCGCGCCGGTCACAAACCCGCCGGGCTGGGTCATATTGCAATAATAGATGTTGGTCGGATATCCGGACGTCCTCGGCAAGACGGGAACGCCCGAAAACACGCGGTTCCAGTCATATCGTTCGGACGAGTCAAACGTTCCCTTATGCCAGGTTATGCCCTTGTCATCGCTGGCAAAAACAGGGGTATCGCCAAGGGCGCTGTAGAAAAAGCGGTCGGTTACCGGATCGAGATAGCCGTCAGGAATTCCGTCGCGCGTACCGGGAGGCAACGGTCGGCGGGTCCAGCTGGCACCGTCATCCGACGATACGGCGATGCCCGCCGGACCCGTCACGACCGAGCGCAGCAGGGTACCGTCGCGCGTGATCGCGAGGCCGGGCTCTCCTGACGCCATGGAGGTATCGGCCAGACAGGGTTCGTATATGCCGCTGCCGGTCACCGCGCCACCCGAATGACGCACGGTGCGACGGTCGGCATGGCATCCGGTTTCGAGCGGCGAGAACACGGGCCAGTCTGGCTTGTTTTGGAGCACTGCCGGGACGACGAACGCCGCAAGCAACGCCGCAATACCCGCGAGCCCGAGCATGACTGGCGCGCCGCCGCGCCGTTGGGCAGCGTCCGGCATCAGGTTGAAACGGAATGAGCGGACTTCAGTTCGGCATTCGACGGCACGGGTGCCGATCGTCCCAGTGCCATCCACATGATCGCCGCCGATATGTACGCAAACGCAACGATGGCAACATAGGTCGACACCGCGACGTCGAGCACCGACGCAAGGGCACATGCGAATCCTGCGCCGACTGCAGGTGCAATCATAAAAGCGAGATTACCTGTCAGATTGAACCACCGACAGACGAGCGCGATCGGAAATGCCAGAACGAAGGTGATGATGCTCGACAGTAGCAACGTGAAAATCAGTGTGATGATGAAGGCGGTGATCGCGCTGGTAAAGCTCCCGCCGCCCGGCCCTTGCGTCAGGAACTGGATCGCGACGAGCACGACGAAGCCCATTGTGTAGATCAGCGCGTTAATGATCCCGGCCATGAAGACCGAGGTTGCGACTGCCAACATGCTCGGTTTCCGCATCCGCCCCCCCCCCTGTCGGTGCCGACCTGCACCTTATCGCCACGATATTGCGTCCGGCAAAGATATGTCAATTGGAATATGTTTAGTCAGCGTCCCGTCCAGACGGGTGCGCGCTTTTCGACAAACGCCCTCGGTCCTTCGGCGTAATCCTCGCTTCGGCGGAGCGTCGCAAAACGTTCGGCGACCACCGCACGGGACCCGCCATCGGACTGGCCCGCACTCGCGCGGATTGCGGAGAGTGAGTATTGGACCGCGAGCGGCGCATTCGCCGCGATGGTCTCCGCAAGCGCCTTGGCCGTCGTCAGCGCCTCACCGGGCGGCACGAGACGGTTGACCAGCCCGTAGCGATAGGCAAGCGCCGCGTCGAAAGGCTCGCCAACCAGAACGATCTCCTTGGCGATATTGAGTGGCAAGGCGGCAGGCAGCCGATGAAGCCCACCCGCGCCTGCCATCAGCCCGCGCTTCACTTCGGGAAGGCCAAAACGTGCATTCTCGGACGCAACGATCATGTCGCAAGCGAGGCAGATCTCACATCCGCCCGCCAGCGCCATGCCTTCGACGGCAGCGATCCAAGGTTTGGTGCGCTGGGCATAAACGAATCCGGCAAAGCCACCGTTCGCGGTATCGATCCCGAGCGCTTTTCCGGCGGCAATGGCTGACAAGTCGGCGCCTGCGCAAAACACACGATCATCGCCCGAGGTGAGAATAACGACCCTGATATCCGCCTCGCCCTCGATCCTGCGCACGATCGCTTCCATTGCCATCGAGGTTGCCGGATCGATGGCGTTGCGCTTTTCAGGACGGTTTAGCGTGACGAGCGCAATGTGCGGCGCGACAAGTTCGAACAAGATGGGATCTGGCGCTGACATTGGCTCGGACATCGAAAATTCCCCCTTTAAGCTTCCGGTTATGTTGCCATGGTCGCATCTGCAACAATTGAAAGGCAAGCAGTGCATTGCGTTGTTTTCATCGCGTGCCGGGATCGCTAAGCTGCCGACTTGCAACCGGCACAGCGCAGGAACGACCACCCATGCACCCGCGACTCCATGCCGACACGATGTCCGAAGCTACCGCGCTGGTCCTGTCGACGTCGGGCGAAAGAGTAACCTATCGCGCGCTCGAGCGCCGCGCCAATCGCGCGGCACATGCGTTGCGCGCTCTCGGTCTCGTTCGGGGCGATACGGTCGCTATGGCCTGCGAAAACCGGGCCGAATTTCTCGAAGTTTACTGGGCGACGCAACGGTCGGGGCTGACGCTCGTGCCCTTATCGACGCGACTCAAGGCCAGCGAGATCGCCTATATCGTCACCGACTCGGGCGCTAAGCTGCTGTTGATCACAGCTGCAATGGCCGAAACCGCGCGCGAGCTCGTTTCGACGCGGCGACGCATTGTCGGCCTCGAACAAATCGTTGCCATCGACCCCATCGACGCATTGCCCGATTGGACCGCCTTGTGTGCCGCGCAACCCGACGGCCCGATTTCGGACGAGTCCATCGGCGGGCGGATGGTATATTCGTCGGGAACGACCGGGCAGCCCAAGGGGATCCGCTTCCCGCTCGCCAACGGGTCGCCGGTTCAGCCCAGCGCTGCCGCGCAGCTATTCGGTGGGCTTTACCGGCTCGGCGCGGATACTGTCTATCTCTCCCCTGCCCCGCTGTACCACAGCGCGCCGATGGGCTTCACGACCTCGGTCCAATCGCTGGGCGGAACCGTCGTACTCATGCCGAAATTCGACCCCGAGCTTTTCCTCGAAGCGGTCGAGCGATGGCAGGTCACCGCCGTCATGATGGTACCGACAATGTTCATCCGGCTGCTCAAGCTGCCCGCCGAAGTGCGTGCTCGCTACGACTTGTCATCGCTTAAAACCGTCGTCCATGCTGCCGCGCCCTGCCCCGTGCCGGTCAAGCGTGCGATGATTGACTGGCTTGGACCGATCATCGAGGAATTCTACGCCGGATCCGAAGGCAACGGCCATGTCGTGATTTCAAGCGCGGAATGGCTCCGGAAACCAGGCTCTGTTGGCCGGGCCATCGTCGGCACGATCCACATCTGCGATGACGACGGCAACGAACTGCCGGTCGGTGAGGTCGGTACGATTTACTTCAGCGGCGGCAAGTCGTTCAGCTATCACAATTCACCCGACAAGACGGCCGCTTCGCACAACCCCCGCCACCCTGACTGGTCGACGATGGGCGATGTCGGACATGTCGATGACGAAGGTTTTCTGTTCCTGTCGGATCGCAAGGATTTCATGATCATCTCGGGCGGGGTAAACATCTACCCACAAGAGGTCGAGAATTTGCTGATCGGCCACCCCGGTGTCGCCGATGTCGCCGTCTTTGGCGTACCGCATCCCGATTTCGGCGAGGAAGTAAAAGCTGTCGTCCAGCCCGCCGACTGGAGTCTCGCGGGGGCTGCCTTTGCCGACGAACTCATGGCCTGGACCCGCGCACAACTGGCGGACGTCAAATGCCCCCGCAGCATCGACTTTTTGCCGGCCTTGCCCCGTGCTGAGACGGGTAAGCTTTATAAAAAGGAACTGCGGGCGCGATATTGGGCGGAAGCGTGATCGAAGAACCAATCCGGGCAGGTGCTCTGCACCGCGTCGCCGCTGCCGAATGCCGGGTTCGGCTCTTGGGCGTACGACGACGCTGCTACCTCCTTTACGCCGCAGCGAACGAAAACGAACATCCTGCCAAATACGGCGCAACGGGGGCTTTTTAAGCTCGCTGTAAAATCGAAGGGCATTCAGCTTCTAACTCAACCCCCTCCCCTAGTGCGGCGCGCGGGCGGTTTCGAAGTCGGCTAGCGCGCGCCAGATGCGCTTGCCGAAATCGCGCCCAGCGTCGCTGTCAATCTCGTCGACATGAGCGTGCAGCTCGGCGAGCAGTGTCCGGAGTCGGCTACTCTCCGCGTCGAGTTCGCTGATCTTCAGCCCCGGGTCGCGCGACCTCGCGGCCTCGGCAATGCGCAGAGCAAGACCGGCGTCGCCAATCAACGCCTGCGCATCGGCAAACATTGCGCGGACCCGGATATGCTCAGCCACGCGGATCGCTACCGCGTCATTGACCCATCCGGCGTTGAGCGTCAGCAACAATTCGGCAAGTCGCGCTGTCTCGCCGGCAAATTTGTCGTCGATGGCGGGGGCGATCCGCGTCCGCAGAATATCGGCCACGCCGCGCAACGCAGTCTCAACGGTGAGGATCATGCCATCGCTCCGCGTTCGCGCATCAGCGTCAGTAGGTGCTTGCGATGGAAATGACCCGCGCGCAGCGCCGACATGGCAATTACCATCTCCTTGCTTTCGCCCGAGGCGAAGCTGGCTTCTGCGGTTGTCCAGATCGCCGACGCCTTAACCGCCGAAAACAGCCGCCACCACTCCAGCGCGTCGCGATCCGCGCGCATGCCACTCGCCGTTTCCCAGATTGCCAGCCCGTCGCTAAGCGGCAAATGCCGAGTCATCGGCCAGAACGGGTCTATCGCCCAGGCGATGTCCTCCATAGGATCGCCGATATGGCACATCTCCCAGTCGAGGATGCCGCTGATCCGCCCGTCCTCGGTGAACAGAAAATTGCCCGAGCGATAATCGCCGTGGACGATGGCGGGCTTGGTCGGGGCCGGTGGCGGGTTGCGCCGCAACCACCGGATCGCACCACTCAGCGCAGGCTGGACGAGCGTTTCAGCTGCGGCGATGATATGTTCCCACCGGTCGAGCTCGATCGACCAGAAGCCAGTCTCGGCCTCGCCGTTGCGGAGGCGCTGCAACCCTACGGCGCGGTGGTCGATGGACGCGAGTATGCCGAGATGATGCCAGAATGCGCGGGCCACGAGATCGCCAAGCCCGTCATAGGGATCGCCCGGCGCATAAGGGTGACCCGGCTTGCCGTCGCACAGATCCATGATGAAGAAGGGGCGGTCGAGCCAGACAGGATCGAGCTCGAGAAAATGCACCGCTGGCACCGGCACATCGCTGCCAGCCAATGCACGATAAACCTCGTATTCTAGGTCGTGTTCGCCGACAACCAGCCCCGCATTCGGCGCGCGCCGCAGGATCAGCTTACGGTCGACGGTTACGGCGCCCACCGACCACCGCGCGCGCAGGCGAAATGTCTCCTGGCTGCTGCCACCGTGAATTTGGTGGACCTCATCGACCGCGATGTCGCTGGCATCGGGCATCCGGTGCGCCAGATACGCGACGATCCGCGCGTCCATCAGCGCGCAGTTCCATCGCAAAAACCAGTGAAGCCGAGGCGACGATGCGGCCCCATGCTGAGCGATTCGAAGCTGCCAAGGCCGTGCTGCACCCGGCCATCGCTCGTCGTAAGCGTCGCCCGCGTAACGGCCTGCACATAGATATACGGTGGCTTGAACTCGTTAATGTCGTTGGCGACGATCTCGTCGTAGCCAATGGCCAGCGGCCCCTTGTTGAGGCCATGCGACCATTCGGGGTCGAGATAGCCAATGCCGGTCATGAAGAATTTGGGGCCGGGCTTCAGGTCGATCCGCGTGCCATCGCCCATCGTGATCGTGCCGCTCACCGGCCAGCGCGTGCCGGGCTGATAGGCGACCTCGATCGTCGCGGTGTCGATGTGGTCGATGCGGCCACTATCATGCACGATGACTGCCGATTTGTGCCATGCCAAGCCTTCGGCATCTTCGTTGATAAGAAACAGCACACCGCGATCCTCGAATTGGGCGGGCACCCAGAACCAGTGAAATTGCGGCACCTGTGCAGGCACCGCTTCCTGCGGATCGCGCGCGCCAATCGCGCGCACGCCCCATGACCGGTCGCGCACGCCTTGAACCTGACGACCGTCGAAGTGCACATCTTGGCCACCAGCGTGGACCCAACCCGAATAGCGGCCCAGTTGCGTGAGGCGCGTGAAATCCATCACCATACGCGGCCCGTTGCGGCGCGTGACCCGCGGTTCTTCGACGGGAGGTGTCCGTCCTTCGAAGATGATGTCGGCCGTGATACCGTGCTCGTTGTCGTCGACGACAACGCGCAGACGTTGGAGGGGCTCGAGCACTTCGACCCGGATCGGACCGACCTGCGTATCCATCCTTTCCATGTTCAGATGCCGCGACGCGCGGATGTTGTATTGAATGTCGCCGATGCGCACGCCGAACGCCGCGTCCATGATGTTGAGGTGCGGATACACCCCCAGCGCGGCCGCGAAATAGAGGTGCCCATCCGCCGAATAACCGTTGAAGAAATAACGGTCGTAGAAATTGCGATCCGATCCCGCATAGGCGATCGGTTCGGGTGTCTGATGGATCGGATAGTCGTCGGCCTTGGTCAGCATAAGCGGATCCGATCAGCGAACTTCATAGAATTCATAATGCAGCGTTGCGCCCTCCGCACCGATGGCGAGCTTGCCTTTGCCCACCGCCTGAATCCGGTTGAGCCACGCATAGCGTTCGTCGCCGGTCTCGAACACCGGCGCGACATAGGCCGTGATCCCTGCCTTCATGTCGGAGAGATCGAGACGGCCGCCATATTGCACATAGATCAGCGCGTCATCCGATGTCTTGAGTGTCATGCGCGCATCGATGACGCCGATAGCGCCGGTGCGAACCAGCCAGTCAGCTGCCGCCACACCGGTCAGTGCCGCGTTCAGGCGCTCGCCGGTTACAGTGACGCCGCGTATCTCGCCCACGCTCCGTTCCCCGGCCGGGCCGATGCCGATAGCAATCGACGGCGCGAGGTCGATAGCGACGGTGCACAGCGGAATGAGTTCGATCATCGTCGTTTCCCTTAATTGTCAAATACGATCACGGTCCGTGCAACTTCGCCCTTGCGGAGATCGTCGAACGCTTCGTTGATTTCGCTTAGCGGTCGTCGGCGCGAGATCAGTTCGTCGAGCTTCAACTTTCCCGCCATGTAAAGGTCGACATAGCGCGGAATGTCGATGGCGGTGCGGACGCCCCCCATCATCGAGCCTTGCAACCGTTTCTCACGGAGCAGCGCCAGCGCCGGGATGGTGACCATCGTGTCGCGCTTGCCCGCGCCGAGCACGGTCGCAACGCCGCCCTTGGCGAGCATGTTGAACGCGTCTTCGATGGTCTCTTTGCGGCCGATCGCCTCGATGGCGTGATCGACACCTTTGCCTCCCGTGAGCGCCATAACCGCATCGACGACGCCGTTGGTCGACGCATCGATGACATCGGTCGCGCCGAACTGCTGCGCCATCGCGAGCTTTATGGGGAGGCGGTCGATGGCGATAATACGCCCCGCCCCTGCCACTGCGGCACCGTTGATCGCAGCGAGCCCCACGCCGCCGCAGCCAATCACTGCAATGCTTTCGCCCGGCCGCACACCCGCACTCCGCACGACCGCGCCAAAGCCGGTCGCGACGCCGCAACTGATGAGGCAGGCGCGATCGAGCGGCATGTCCTTGCGAATGGAGACACAGCCGCTTTCGTGCACCAGGATGTGTTCGGCGAACGCGCCCATGTTCATGAACTGGCCGATGGCCTCGCTTCCGATGGACAAGCGCGGGGACTGCCCCGCTCCGCGCATCGCATCCGGGTTGGCGCAGCGATTGCCATGTCCGCCATCGCACTGGTCGCAGTGGCCGCACGGGAAGGTCAGGCTGATGATGACATGATCGCCCGGGCGTACGGCGGTCACCTGCGCGCCAACCCTTTCGACAATCCCCGCGGCTTCATGCCCCAGGATCGCCGGCAGCGGATGCGGCAAATCGCCCACGGCGATATGCAGATCGCTATGACACACCCCCGCCGCTGCCATGCGGACAAGCACTTCGCGCGGGCCTGGGTCCGCGACGACCACGTCTTCGATCTGCATCGGCGCATTGTTCGCACGGAGAATTGCCGCTTTCATCGAATCTATCTCCGGTCTCAATTATCTATTTACCTGCGAAGCGGATGCCGGCATCGAGCCGGAACGACTGTGCATTGATATAGGCATTGGTACACAGTTCCAGCGCAAGGCTGGCAAACTCTTCCGGCTCGCCAAACCGATGCGGAAAGGCGGTCATGGCGGTCAGCTTGTCCCGCATTTCCTGCGGTGCCCGGTTCATCAGCGGCGTGCTGAAAACGCCGGGAAGGATTGTGTTGATGCGGATCCCGAAACGCCCGAGGTCGCGCGCGATCGGCAGGGTCATCCCGCTGATCGCTGCCTTGCCTGCGGCATAAGCCGCCTGACCCATTTGGCCGTCTTGTGCCGCAACCGAGGCGGTGCAGACGATCGCGCCGCGCTCGCCGTCGACGGCATCCATCGTTGCGGCACCCGCAGCAAAACGGGTAAGGGTGGCGAACGTCCCGACCGCGTTCAACGCGACAACGCGCGCAAATTCGGCGGTCGGAAAAATCGAGAACTCGCCGGTTTCCCGGTCTTTTCGAATCGTGCTCAGGGCATTGCCGCCCCCGGCGCAGGCGACAAGGACGCGCTCCTGACCGTGCGCAACGCGTGCCTTGGCGAAGGCGCTGTCAAGGCTTTCGTCCGACAGGATGTCCGCCTGGCAAAAGAGCGCACCGGTCTCGACCGCTGCCTGTTTGCCTGCGTCAGCATTCATGTCGAAGATCGCGACGCGCGTCCCTCGGGCGCGCAGCGCCTTGACCGTCGCCAGTCCCAGACCGGATGCGCCGCCGGTCACAACAGCAGCGATGGTGTCGTCTAGTTTCATGCGAAAAGCTCCATCTTCGTCGCAACAGGCCCCGAGAATTCACGACTAAGCACGGTCTGTTCCTCTCCGCGGGCAGCTTAAGGCAGTCCTCCCGGACACTACGAATGATCTTTGCCATGTGCATTGTTGCCGACGAGAAACCAAGCGAAATTCTGATTGGGAACTTCCATCGAAAAATGTAATGCACGTGTAGCGATGTGTTATGAACGGGAAGGCTTGCATCCCCAGGGGTGCCTTGCCTAATCGATCGGAACGATCGGGCGGTCCATCAGGGGCTGCGGTCAGGAGCTGGATGATGAATTTCGAACCGTCCGACGATCAGGCAATGATCGCCGAAACTTTCGCACGCTTCTTCGAAGAAAACAGCAGCATGGCGCGCGTGCGTGCGGCAATGCCATCCGGTTTCGACCCCGAACTCTGGCGCAGCTTTGCCGAAATGGGCGGATTCGGCATTCGCGTGCCCGAGGCGCAGGGCGGATCGGGACTCGGTCTTTTCGACGCAGTGCTGGTCATGGAAGAAGCCGGACGCAGTCTGGCGTCCGGACCGGTCGCCGAAACAATGGTCGCTGCCCGCATTCTGGCGGCTTGCGGTGATGCGGGCGCCACGCTGCTCGGCAAGCTGATCGTCGGCGATGCCGTCGTGACGATTGCCTTGCACGATGCTGCCGACACGCCGGCACAATGGGTCGCGGGAGGTGCGGTTGCCGACACCGTCATCACGCGCGATGGCACGGCGCTTTATCTGGTGGTTCCGACAGCGGAAGAGAAACAGATGCGTCCCAATCTGGCGAGCACGCCGATGGCGCGTATCGCGCTCGACGCGCCGGCCCGGACCTTGCTTTCCGACGACTCCGGCGCGCTTCACGCCTTCAATGCGGGCGTCGAGGAGTGGAAGCTGCTCATCGCCGCGACGCTTGCCGGATTGTCTGGGGAAGCCTTGCGGCTGGCCTCGGCCTATGCGTCAGAACGCGTCCAGTTCGGCCAGCTGATCGGGACATTCCAGGGAATATCGCATCCGCTGGGCGATCTCAAGGCCGACACCGACGGCGGAAAATTCCTTGTCTGGCGCGCGATCCGCGACATCGCCGACAGCGTCGATCGCGCCGGCGCCGAGGTATCGCTTGCGCTTTGGTGGAATGCGCGCACGGCGGGACGGGCCGTAGCGCAGGCACTGCACACTTTCGGCGGCTATGGCCTGTCGACTGACTATGACATCCATCTATATAATTTGCGTGCCAAAGCGTTGCCGTTGATCTTGGGGGACCCGGTGCAGCTGCTCGAAGAGGCCGGCCGCCGCTTGTATCACGGCGAAACGGCCGCCCTGCCCCAGGCCGGCGATGTCTCAGTGGAGTTCGATTTCGGTGACGAGGCCCGTGCGCTGGCTGCCGAGGTCGATGCCTTCTTCGAGGCGAATTTGACCCCCGAACTCCGCGCCCGCGCGCATTATTCGTTCGATGGCCACGTCCCCGAATTCCACAAGAAGATTGCAGAAGCAGGCTTGCACTTGCCGTCATGGCCGCAAGAATATGGTGGCCGTGACGCCAATGCCTATGCCTCGCATGCTGCTTATGCTGCGTGGGAAAAGCACGGCTGGACAACGCATGCAGTCGGTGTGACGGGACTTGTCGGCACGATGATCCGCATGTTCGGCAGCGACGAGCTGAAGGACGAAGTGCTCAGCCGCATTATCGCAGGCGACTGTATCTGCAGCCTCGGTTTCAGCGAGCCGGCGTCGGGGTCGGATGTGTTCGCTGCCAAGACGCGCGCCACCCCTGACGGTAATGGCTGGCGGATCGACGGCCAAAAAATGTTCACCTCGGGCGCAAACATGGCCGATTATGTGCTGATGCTCGCGCGGACCGACCCTGATTCTGCCAAGCATCGCGGCCTGACCATGTTCATCGTGCCGCTAAAGGCCGAAGGCGTCGAAATCCAGCCGGTGTATACGTTTCAGGACGAGCGCACGAACATCACCTTTTATGATGGCGTCCGCATTCCCGACAGCTGGCGGCTAGGCGGGGTGAACGATGGCGCGCGCGTGATGTCGCAGGCACTCGGCATGGAACACGGGGCGTCTTGGGACAAGACCCAGTGGCACATGCTGCGCGAAGCCGAAACCTTCTGCCGCGACACCATACGTCGCGGCGTCGCCATGATCGAAGACGACAAGGTCGCGACGCGGCTCGCGCGGGTCGTCGGGCACAACCTGATCACAGAAATGCTCGGCTGGCGTGCCATGTGGGCGGCGGTCGAGGCCAAGCCGCACCAGGGCCAGGGATCCATGGGCAAGCTGTTCTCGTCCGAGGCGTTCCTGCACGATTCGGCCGATCTGCTCGATCTGTGCGCGCCGGAATCGTTGACCGAGACGACGGGTCCGGCGGCGTACATCAACCTGTCGTACCGCCACGCGCAGGGCACCACTATTTACGGCGGCACCAGCGAGGTCCATCGTAGCGTCGTCGCTGAGCGGGCACTGAACCTGCCCCGCACCCGCGCCTGACGCTGGAAGCAAATTGGGGAACCAACGACGATGAGTGACGCACCGCATATGCTGGTCAGCGACGAAGGGGCCATCCTGATCGCGACCTTCAACCGTCCCGACAAGCTGAACGCAATGAGCGTGCAGTTGATGAGGACGCTCGGTGAAACGGTCGCACAGTTCCGCGACACTCCCGGCTACAAGGTCATGCTGATCCGCTCGACGGGGCGCTATTTCTCCTCGGGCGCCGATCTCAAGGATCCCGAGGCGCACGGCACGCTTCCACCGGACACCGCGTCGGGCATCCGCGAGATGCACCGCCGCCTGCCGACCGACATGCGCCGTATCTGGGACGAGATCGAGCATATCGAAAAGCCGTTTGTCGTCGCGCATCAGGGGACATGCGTCGGCGGCAGTCTCGAGATGTCATTGTCGTGCGATTTCCGGCTGGCCGCCGAAAGCGCGCGCTATGCGTTCCCGGAAGGGAAATTCGGCGTCCTGCCGGCGACCAACGGAGTCAGCCGCTTGACGCGCATCGTCGGGCCGCACTGGGCGCGCTTGCTGATCATGGCGAATATGCCTGCTGACGCACGCGAGGCATGGAACATGGGCCTTGTTCACAAGGTCTTTCCCGATGCCGGTTTCGACGAAGAGGTGATGGCGTTTTGCCGCCACCTTGCCGACCAGCACGGCGAACAAATGGGTGCCGCCAAAATTGCAATCGAACTCGCGGCCGATCTCGGCGCGGATCAGGCCGCCGCGGTCGAGCGTATGGCGAACAGCGCGCTGATGCTCAACCCAGACTACCAGTCGATCCTGCGCGCCCATGTCGCGGGGATCGGCAGCAAGGGTTAGGCAGCCTTCGTCACCGCGTGTTTTGCCGCGACATAGCCCCAGACGAACGACGGCCCGACGCTCGCTCCGGCACCTGCATAGTGCCCGCCGAACACCGACGCCGTGGAAATCCCGGTCGCATAAAGGCCGTCGATCGGCGTGCCATCGTGGCGCAGCACGCGGGCGTGGGCGTCGGTGACCACGCCGCCATAGGTGCCAACGTCACCCGGCAACACCTCAACGGCGTAGAACGGTCCCTGCTCGATCGCGCCGAGCGAGGCGTTCTTGGGGTGATAGGCATCACCCAGCCACTTGTCATAGGCGCGCTCACCGCGATGAAAGTCTTCATCGACGTTCTTTTCGCAAAAGCCATTGAAACGCTCGACTGTCGCTCGCAACGCCGTCGGCGGGATATTGAGCTGCATTGCAAGTTCTTCGATCGTAGCCCCCTGTTTCAGGTAACCGCTATCGGTCCATTCCTTGGGCTTCTTGCCCGGCATCGTGCTCCCCAGCATGTATTTTTTCATGAACTGTGCGTCCATGATCGCATAACTCGGGATGGCCGGCGCGATCTTGTTGCGGTCGATGATGCCTTGGCAATAGGCCATGTACGATCCGCTCTCGTTCATGAAGCGCTCGCCGGTCTGGTCGACGAGAATGGCATGCGGTGCGGCAGTCGTGCCCTGCACCACCGCCTTCATCCAGTGCTTCTCATGACCGGGCGGCAGCGTGATCTGGTTGCCGACAAACTGGTCCATCTGGGCGATCGCCGCGCCATGGCCCATCATTTCCTGGATCATCTCGCCGGTGTCACCCTCGGCTGTCATCGACCAGTCGCTTTGGGTCCCGGGTTGATACTCGTCGCGCATCGCCTGATTGTGCGAGAACCCGCCGGCATTGATCAGAACCCCGGTCTTTGCACCAACGCGCCAGGGCAGTCCGTCCTTATCGGCGACGACACCCGTAACCCGTCCATCATCCTCGATCAGGGCGGTTACGGGCGCATTGTTTCGAATCTCCGCGCCGGCTTTGATCGCTGCCTGCAACATCCGGCCCTGGAGCGCCGCACCTGCAGTGACATAGTGCTTGCCGGTCAATTTTGCCCAGATCGTGCGCCCGACAAGCTTGGCGGCAGCCTTGCGCGCTTCACCTGATTTGGTGACGTACCGCAGCTTCAGCATGTCATCGAGCGAGGCCTGCATCGACAGAAAATTGGGGCGCAATTTCTTGGCCCATTCGCCCAGTTCCTTGACGTTGAACAATTGAGCGACAACCGTCCGGCCCTGTTCGGATCCGCCGGGAAGCTCGTCATAATAATCCGGCCAGTACGAGACACGGTCGAGCTTGATTCCCTGATCGACGAGGAAATCGACCATCTCGGCACCTTTTTCGACATATGCTGCGCGTCGGGCGCGCGTAGCACCGGGTGTGTCGTTGTGATCGCCGACGGCATTGTCGAGATACTGCATCGCCTTTTCGAAACTGTCCTCGACCCCGTCGCGTTTCATGAAGCGGTTGTTGGGAATCCACATCACCCCGCCCGACCGCGCCGTCGTGCCGCCGATCAGGGACGTCTTTTCCAGGATCAGGACCGACTTTCCAGCCTGGCGCAGCACAAGCGCGGCGCACATCGACCCGCCACCGCTGCCGACCACTACGAAATCAAAGGTCTCGTCGAAATTGCTCATGGGAAAATCCTCTCGCCTTGCGGCAGCTCAGGCTTGTCTGGTTTCGGGCTTCTCACGCACCAAGGTGCGCTTGAGCTGGCGGCTGTTGAACAGCCATTTTCCGTCGGCCTTTTCGTAGGTCTCGTGGTAAAAGCCGAAGCCGTGGATCAGCAGTTCGCCGCTGGCCGTGTCGAAGATCAAATCCTCCATGCCCCATATGCTTTTGGCCGTCGTGGCGGACTGAAAGGTGATGTCGGGCGTGTGGGAGTGATGCACAGAAGTCTTGGTCTCATCGAGAAGCCGGGAGACATTTTCGATCATGACATCGGCCGATTCCCAGCGCTCGTATCCATCATTGTGCGACACGTGATGATCGACATGGAGTGAGCGGTACAGTGCCCAGTCCTTGGTATCGACCGCCCGGTCGCGCCGCGCTTTGAGCAGCCTGATCTCCTCCAGCGCGAGAAGATATTCGATGTCGCTCATGCCGTGCATAGGTCTCTCCGGTTCGTCATCCGTCAATTGACGATTTTGGGTGGGAAAACGGCGCCCGGCGATTTCCGGGTAAAATAATATTTCAGCGACCGGCGCGTGAACAGCCAGAGTCCGCCACGTTTCTCATAGCGCTCAAAATAATGGCCGAAGGCCTGAAACCAGTGATCATGCCCGTCCTGTTTCCAGAACGACATGCCTTCCATCGCCCAAATACCTGTGGCGCTTGTCGGCGTCTCGAAAGCGATTTCGGGCGTATGCGAATGGTGCATGGTAGTCAGATGCTCCATGCTCTTGGCGACATTGGCGACCATTTCCTTCGCCGTCGTCCACCGGCCATAGTCCCCGTTTTCCGAGACATGATCGGGCGCATGCAGCGACTCGTACAGCGCCCAGTCCTTGGTATCCGCGGCACGGTCGCGCCGAGCCTTGAGGAGGCCGATCTCCTCAAGCGCGGTTAACTTGTCGAGGCCCGTCAGCGCGTCCATCGATCAGCGTCAGCCTTTCAACTTCGCGCAGACTTCGCGACCGAACCAGTCGACGCTTTCGACGAAGTGCTGGCGGCTCGAATGCGGAACGTCGACCATCGTCCAGGTCACCCCGACCGCCGTCAGGTCATTGACCGCCGCGATATAGCGTTCCGCCGTTTCGGCGTTCAGCGCCTTGATGCTGGCCTTGGCACCGATTGCCACATCGAACGATCCGGTCCGTCCGGCCTCTGCGCGCAAAGTCTCGATTTGCTTGATCGCTTCGCCGAGCTGTTCGATCGTCTGAATACCCGATTCCTGATTGGCCGCCGTCATCGTCGGTGCCGCAAAGAACGGAGACCAGCCGTCACCGCGCAGTGCGGCGCGCTTTATAGCCGCCGGGCTGCCCCCGCCGATCCAGATCGGGGGCTGTGGCGACGGGATGGGCCGCGGTTCGTTGCCGACCGCGTTGAAGTTGATCCCCTCCTTGACCACGACGCCGCCAGCCCAGGCCATGCGGATCGTATCGAGTGCCTCGTCGAACAACTTTCCGCGCTTGTGGAAATCGACTCCCAGGGCGTCGAACTCCCCCTTCTGATACCCCGCGCCCGTGCCCAAGATCAGTCGTCCGCCGGACAACACTTGAATCGTCGCGGCTGCCTTGGCCGTGAGGAATGGATTGCGGTAGGCCATGACGACGATATTGGTGTGGAGCATCAGCCGCTCGGTCTTGGCCGCGATAAACGCGAACGTACCGAACGGATCGAGCGCGTCATGGCCGTTCGCGTGCAGCCAGGTCGCATCGGGGGCGGGATGATCGGTCAGATAACAGGCATCGATCCCGGCCACGTCCATGGCATGCGCCATTTCGGACACTGCCGCGCCGGTCTGGAACTCGCCGGGCGTGATGTTGCCGGTCGGTATATCCATCGTGAACTTCATTTGTCATCTCCGGCGTCTTGTTTGAATGGACTAGCCTGTAGTGGGGCCTTCGTTGAGCCGGCCCAGCAGCTGCGAGCCTGCCGGATTGCCATCGAGCATCCAGTTCTGGCGAAACACGATCTTCCAGCGCCCATCGGTCTGGCGTGCGAGTTCGATCCGCGATGCGCTCAGCCGCCCGATGAAGAAGCCGTTCTCGCCGTGCATGTTGACCATGGTGTGACAGGTAGCCACGGCATGGTCTCCGTCCAGCACAACGTACGGCGCCGTCGAAATATGCGCGCAGCCCGCCGCGACATAGGCCAGATGCCCGGGATCGCGCGTAATCGCTTCGATCGTCGCGCGGCCTTCGATCCGGCCGATATCGCCGACGGCATAGATGCCTTCGTCGACGTAAAAGGACCCGACGGCCTCGGCATTGAGCCCGTCGACCGCGTAGCCATAGCCGCACACAACCTGACGGATCGCTTCGCGATCCTCGAGCGCCTGAAGCCGTTGGTCGATGCTGTGCCCCGTCATCCGACCATATACCCGCCGGCGTCGCAATTGATCGACTGGCCGGTTATCGTACGGGCTTCGTCGCTGGCGAGGAACAACGCGAGATAGGCGATGTCGAGCGGGGTCGAAATCGTCCGCAAAGCCACGCTCTCAAGCGCCTTTGCTTTCCAGTCCTCGAAACTGACACCCTGTTCGGCCGCCATGCGCTTGCCGTAGTTGATCCACAGGTCGGTTTCGATTCCGCCAGGCACGAGGCAGTTGCAGCGGATACCCTGTGGGCCCACTTCGAGCGCCACGGTCTTGGTGAGCGCCCGTAAGGCGGCTTTGGCCGACACATAATGCGACTTGCGCGGCATTCCCGGCCAGGCCGCCGTCGACGAGAAATTGATGATCGAGCCGGTCTTGCGCGCGAGCATCGAGCGGTTGAGAACTTCGCGGGTGCACAGCATCGCCGCCGTCAAGTCGACCGCGATGGTTGCATTGAAATTTTCAAGCGTTTGCTCCCAGACCCATTTGTCCTGGCCCGGCGCGGCGGCATTGTTAAGCAGGATATCGACCTGCCCGAATTCGGTCATCGCGCGATCGACCATCGCTGCAATATCGGTCTCGCGGGTCACGTCGCAGCGCATGCCGATCGCCCCCTCGCCAGCGGCGTTTGCCGCTTCGATGACCAGATCCTCGCGCCGAGCCGACAACACCACCCGCGCGCCCTGCGCGACGAACAGCTTGGCCATTACCGGACCGCAGCCGGTGCTCGCGCCGGTAATGATAGCAACCTTGCCGGCAAGCCGCCCATTGGTCGAACTCATGGCCATCCTTCCTTGCGGGTCGGGCTTCGCTGGCCCGCACGCTGTCACAATGCTACGCGCAATGTGCATTCTATTCCACCGCCGCTAGCTGAATCAAGTGCCGGGCGCAATCGCTCTCGCTCGCTTGACCGCCCCCCGGCTGCAACTTAATGACATGACTGATGTTCATTTTCGGCAACACGCTGTCCGCCGCCGAGCGCGCGGTCCTGACAAGTCCGCTCGCCGAGATGCTTGGCGCGGCGGAAGCGCTGACGCTCGCGGGGCATGGGCCTGTTGTAACCTATTCGCGCAAGGTCTTTATTCCGTTGACCAAGCTGTGCCGCGATGTTTGCCACTATTGCACCTTTGCCCGCCGTCCGTCGGAGTTGAAGTCACCTTATCTGTCGCTCGACGAGGTCGAGGCACTTGCCCGCCAAGGGGAGGCAGCAGGATGCCGAGAAGCTCTGTTCACGCTTGGCGACCGGCCTGAGGCACGGTTTCGCATCGCCCGTGAATGGCTCGATCGGCACGGTTATGCCAGCACTCTTCACTATCTTGCGGCAGCGGCATGCCGGGTTCTCGAGACAACCAGTCTGTTACCCCATTTCAATCCCGGCCTTCTGACCGGCGCGGACTTTGCGAAGCTCCGCCCACTCGCGCCGTCGATGGGACTGATGCTCGAGTCGATATCACAACGGCTGTGCGAACCGGGCCAGCCCCATTTCGGTTCACCCGACAAATTCCCTGCCGCACGGCTCGAAACGCTCCGGCTTGCCGGCGAGGCCAAAGTCCCGTTCACCACCGGCGTGCTCATCGGCATCGGCGAAACCCGCGATGAGCGGATCGATACGCTGCTCGCCATTCGCGACCTCCACAGGCGCTACGGCCACGTTCAGGAAGTCATTGTCCAGAACTTCTGCGCCAAACCCGATACGCAGATGCACGATGCGCCCGAACCTTCGCTTGAGGAGCACCTTTGGACCATCGCAGCGGCGCGACTGTTGCTCGGTCCCGACATGTCCATCCAAGCACCGCCCAATTTGCAACCCGGTGCACTCGCCGACCTGATCCGCGCGGGCGCTAACGATTGGGGCGGCGTGTCGCCGGTCACGCCCGATCACGTCAATCCCGAACGCCCCTGGCCGAACCTTGTCGCACTTGAGGCCGAGACGCTGGCCGCGGGACGCGTGTTACGGCAGCGCCTGACAGTCGGCCCCGCGTATGCGCGCAACGCCGAAATCTGGGTCGATCCCGCACTCCAGTCCGCTGTGCACCGTGCCGTCGATGGGCGCGGGCTGGTGCGGGAGGATGACTGGCATGCCGGCACCGGCAAGGTCCCGCCTGCCGCGCCGCCAATGATCGTCACCGGGACTGACCCGCACGTCGATGCCGCGCTCAACCAAGCCGAGCGCGGGGCGACCCTCGACACCGCGCTGATCGCGGATCTGTTCGCCGCCGAGGGGCGCGACCGCACGCGGATCGTAGCGCTGGCTGACGAACTCCGTCGCGCACGTGTCGGCGACCGCGTGACGTATGTCGTCAACCGCAACATCAACTATACGAACATCTGCCTATACCATTGCGGCTTCTGCGCCTTTTCGAAGGGCAGTATGCGTTCGGAGCGCGGCCCCGCTTATCGCATCGACCTCGACGAAATCGCGCGCCGCGCGACCGAGGCGCATGAACGCGGCGCCACCGAAGTCTGCTTGCAAGGCGGCATCCATCCAGCGTTCGACGGCAACACCTATCTTGGGATCATCCGCGCGGTAAAGCAGGCGGTGCCTGTTATGCACATCCACGCCTTCTCGCCGCTCGAAATCCATCACGGCGCGACGACGCTGGGGCTGCCGCTGGGTGACTATCTCATGATGCTCAAGGAGGCGGGCCTCGCGACGCTTCCGGGAACAGCTGCCGAAATCCTCACCGACCGTGTCCGGGCGATCATCTGTCCCGACAAATTGACGACCCCACAGTGGCTCGACGTCATGCGCGCCGCACATGGCATCGGCCTGCGTTCGACGGCGACCATAATGTTCGGCCATGTCGATACCTATGCTGACTGGGCCGCGCACCTCGTTGCCGTGCGCGACTTGCAGGCGGAGACGGGCGGTTTCACCGAATTCGTTCCCCTGCCCTTTGTTCACATGGAGGCCCCGATGTGGCGCAAGGGTCGGGCGCGGTCGGGGCCGACGTGGCGCGAGACGCAGCTTATGCATGCGATTGCGCGGATCGCGCTCGATGGCAACATTCCCAATATCCAGGCGAGCTGGGTCAAACTTGGCAATGCCGGCGTCGAGGCGATCCTTCAGTCAGGTGCCAACGACCTCGGCGGGACTCTGATGGACGAATCGATTACACGGGCCGCAGGTGGCCAGAACGGCCAGCACAATGACGTTGCCGCCCTGCGCGCCCTCGCGGCGCGGATCGGACGTCTGGCGGTGCAGCGAACAACGACATACGGCAATCCTGCCGCTCCCAACCGCATCCTGGAAAGTCAGACATGAGCCTCCCCACAATCGCGATCATCGGCGGCACCGGAAATCTGGGGAGCGCCATCGGTTGGCGGTTGGCACGCGCCGGTTATGCGATCACTCTCGGCTCGCGGTTGGCAGAAAATGCCCAGACTAAGGCGACGGCGCTCGGCCATGGCATGACCGGGGCGAGCAACGCTGAAGCGGCGGCTGCGGGCGAGATCGTCATCGTGGCCGTGCCTTTCTCGGCGCAGACCGCGACCTATGCCGAGATCAAGCCGCACGTCGCGGGCAAGATCGTTGTCGACACGACTGTACCTCTGGTGCCCCCTAAAGTGATGCGCGTTCAGCTCCCGCCCGAGGGTTCGGCCGCCGCACTTGCCGCTGCCGCGCTCGGCGACGGCGTGCGCATGACGTCGGCGTTCCACAATGTCGCCGCGCACAAATTGGCGCAGGACATCGCCATCGATTGCGACATCCTTGTTTTTGGCGACGAGAAGGACGCGCGTGCCGAAGTGGTTGCACTGGCTGATGCCATCGGCCTGCGTGGCGTCCACGCGGGCGCGTTGGTCAATTCGGCGGCGGCGGAGGCGATGACTTCGCTACTGATTTTCATCAACAAAACCTACCAAGTCGATGGCGCGGGGATTGCGATTACGGGTAAGCTGGTGCCTATCAGCTGAGGAATCGGGATGCTTGCGTTATTGCCCGTCGACGGGCTGCCGGAAATCCGTCCGGGGGACGATTTGCCCGCACTTCTGGCGAAGCGGCTGCGCGCGGGGGCAAGTCCCGCGCTCGCCAATGGCGACGTCTTGGTCGTGACCCAAAAAATCGTATCGAAGGCCGAGAACCGGTTCGTCGCGCTCGCCGATGTCACACCATCGGCCCGGGCGGTCACGCTCGCGCAGCAAACAAACAAGGAAGCTGCACTGGTCGAACTCGTCTTGCGCGAATCGACCGATATAGTCCGCGCGGCACCGCATGTCCTCATCACACGGCACCGGCTGGGACATATCATGGCCAATGCCGGGATCGACGCTTCGAACATCGGTCAGGCCGACGCAGCCAAGGTGTTGCTGCTGCCTGAAGACCCCGACGCCAGCGCCGCCGTCATTCGGGCGCACCTCCTCGAACATCTCGGCTTAGATGTTGCGGTCATTATCAGCGACAGTTTCGGGCGCCCTTGGCGCATGGGGACCATCAACGTCGCCATCGGCGTCGCGGGAATGGCCGCACTGTTCGACGAACGCGGCAAGGCCGACCGTGACGGGCGGGAATTGCAAATGACGCAGATTGCCGTGGCCGACGCTATTGCCGCAGGCGCGGGGTTGGTCATGGGCGAAGGGAGCGAGGGGATACCCGTGACTGTTGTGCGCGGCTGGGTTGACCATGGCACAGCCCAAACCAGTGCATCGCTGCTCCGTCCCCAGACAGAGGATCTGTTCCGGTGACAGGGGTTGTCGTTCTGACTGGGGGCGTTGGCGGCGCAAAACTGGTCGATGGCCTTTATCGGACGCTTCCAGCCGGAACCTTGTCTGCGATTGTAAATACCGGCGATGATTTCGTCCATCTGGGACTCACCGTATCGCCCGACATCGACTCGCTGCTGTATCTGTTGTCGGGTCAGGCCAATCGCACCCTTGGCTGGGGGCGCGAGGGCGAAAGCTGGAACTTCATGGACGCATTGCGCGGACTTGGTGGCCCTGGCTGGTTCAACCTCGGCGACGGCGACCTTGCGTTGCATGTAATGCGAAGCGAGGCGCTGAGATCGGGGCAGACTTTGACGGCGATCACCGCACAATTTGCAGCGGCCTGGTCGCTCGACCTTGCGGTTCTGCCGATGAGCGACGCGACCGTCGCGACTTGGCTCGATACCGACCAAGGCGCGCTATCGTTTCAAGACTATTTCGTCGCATGCCAGTGCAGGCCAATTGTGCATGCAATCCATTATGTGGGTGCCAATCTGGCCGAAGCTTCGACAGATGTTGTCGGTGCACTTGCAGATGCGCGCGCGATCGTAATTGCACCGTCGAACCCGTGGTTGAGCATCGACCCGATCCTTGCGGTCCCGGCAATCCGCAAGGCTTTGCACGACCGAACGGTGCCTGTCGTTGCGATTTCACCGCTGGTTCAAGGTAAGGCGGTCAAGGGGCCGACCGCCAAGCTTATGGCCGAATTGGGCATCGCGGCCACAAATGCGTCGATTGCCGCACATTATGCCGGGTTGATCGATGGCATGGTCATCCACGACGGCGACGACAGGCCAACTGGGCTTGCCGTCGCGGTAATCGACACGCTGATGCACGACGAAGGCGACCGCAGCCGGGTGGCCAAGGCTGCCCTCGATCTCGCCACACGGCTGGGAAGTTGATGCGCTGGACGGCAGTCGTGCCCTTGAAGCAAACCGATGCGGTCAAGTCGCGTCTTGGTGGCGTTTTGCCGGTCGGCGCGCGCACCGATCTGGTCGAGTCCATGGTCCGCCATGTCCTCGGCGTGCTGCGCAGTGTGCCGCAGGTGGGACGCATCGTTCTCTTGACCACGTACCGCCCCCCTTGGTGGGACGGCGATTGGGCGGACGACGGCGAAGCCTCGCTTAACGACGCTCTTGCCACCTGGCGGGCGTCGCACGGCAAAGGAGCGATCGTCGTCGTCCACGGCGACTTGCCCTATGTGTCGAACTTGGATGTGCAGGCGCTACTCGACGCCGCGACCCAGGCGGGGGCCGCAATGGCGACCGACACGCATGGCACGGGCACCAATGCGCTTGCGATCGCCGACGAGCGCCCGTTTACCTTCCAGTTCGGCCCTGGTAGCAGGAAGGCACACGCTGCCGCAGGTCAGCTCATCTGCCTCGACCGTCCGGGCCTAGCGCGCGATATCGACACGCCCGGCGACCTCGCAGCGCTCATCGAAGCTGAAGTCTACTCGATGTAGCCAATGACAGTACCGACTTCGTAGGTCTCGCCCGCTTCGGCTTCGATCCGGAGAATCCCGGTTGCCGGTGCCTCGACCTCGTTGGTCGATTTGTCGGCCTCGAGCGCATAGAGCGGCTGACCCTCGGTCACATGGTCGCCGTCAGCGGCCATCCACTCGGCAATCTGCCCCTCCGTCATCGAAAAGCCGATCTTGGCGAGGATGATCTCGGTTGCCATCTAATTTGCCTTTCTTGTGCGAATAATAATGAGAATGTTCAGCCCATCGTCGGGATGACGAAGCTGTTGGCCCCGTCGCCCGCGAGGTCATTGGCGCCGCCGTCAGGCCAGCGCTGGGTGACGGTCTTGACCTTGGTCCAGAACTTCACGCCCTCCATGCCATGCTGGTTGGTGTCACCAAATGCGCTACGCTTCCATCCACCGAAACTGTGATAGGCGACCGGCACCGGGATTGGCACGTTGATGCCGACCATGCCGACATTGACCCGCGCGGCAAACTCGCGTGCGGCATGTCCGTTGCGTGTAAAAATCGCGACGCCGTTGCCATACTGATGCTCGCTCGGCAGGCGGAGCGCGGTCTCGAAGTCGGGCGCACGCACCATCTGAAGCACGGGCCCGAAAATCTCTTCCTTATACGCCTCCATCTCGGTGGTGACGTGGTCGAACAAAGTGGGGCCGATGAAGAACCCTGCCTCATGCCCCTGCAGTGTGAAGCCACGCCCGTCGACCACGAGCTCGGCACCCTCATCGACGCCGGTCTGGATCCAGCTTTCGATTCTGGCCTTGTGTGCCGCCGTCACGACCGGGCCATAATGCGCGTCCGCGTCTGTCGATACGCCGACGCGGAGCGCCGCCATGGCCGGGATCAGCTTTTCGCGCAGCGCGATTGCGGTCTTTTCACCCACCGGCACCACAACGGGCAGCGCCATGCAGCGCTCACCCGCTGATCCGAAGGCTGCGCCCGAGAGATCGTGCACCACTTGGTCGAGATCGGCATCGGGCATGACAATGCCATGGTTCTTGGCCCCGCCCATCGCCTGTACGCGTTTGCCCGCCGCCACGCCGCGCCGGTAAACATAGTGCGCGATCTCGGACGATCCGACGAAGCTGACGGCGCCGATTGCCGGATGATCGAGGATTGCGTCGACCATTTCCTTGTCGCCGTGGACGACTTGGCAAATGCCCGCCGGCAAGCCTGCTTCGAGAAAAAGTTCGGCAAGCACATTGGGCAGGCTGGGGTCGCGTTCGCTGGGCTTTATGATGAAAGCATTGCCGGTCGCGATCGCGGGCCCGCACATCCACAACGGGATCATGCCGGGGAAGTTGAACGGCGTGATCCCTGCCCCGATCCCGATCGGCTGGCGCATCGAATAGACGTCGATGCCAGGGCCTGCACCCTGGGTGTATTCGCCCTTCAGGACGTGCGGAATGCCACAGCAGAACTCGATGACTTCCAGCCCACGCTGGATATCGCCCTTGCTGTCGGCAATAACCTTCCCGTGCTCGGACGACAGTAAATGCGCCAGTTCGTCGATCCGAGCCTCGACCAGCGCCTTGAAGTTGAACATGACGCGCGCGCGCCGTTGGGGATTGGTCGCCGCCCAGCCGGGCTGTGCCTTTAACGCGGCCTGCACGGCTCCATCCAGAACCGCCGCATCGCCTAGCTCAACCCGCGCTTGTACCGCCCCACTATTGGGGTCGAAAACATCCCCGAAACGCGCCGCAGGCAAGCCTGCGCGGCCGCTGATGAAATGGTCGATTACGCGCATCGAGGGTCCTTCAAAGTTCGAGCACCGTGCGCGCCGTGTCCGGCAACCCGTTCCAGCATTCAGGCTCGCGTGCGATGCATCCCGTCTCGCAGGTCAATACGGCGCTTCCAAAGAATGGCAATAGGTATGTGCATTAAGGCAAGACTTGTTCGACAAGGCGGACTTTGGAAGACGTGTAAGGTCCGGTAACTTCTCCGTCAGCCTCTGGCGCCTCGCTGGACCCCGTGCCAACACGGATGCTCGCGCGCCGACGAAGCCGTCGAAACATCGGCAGGCGATTGCTGCTGGGCAACCCGACCGCTTTTCAGGGGAGGACGATTTATATGAACGAGGCCATCGAGCCCTTTGTCATCGATATAGCCCAGGAAGCGCTTGATGACCTTCGCGACCGCTTGCAGCGGACGCGCTGGCCCCAGGAGATCGGCGACAACCGAAACTGGCAGGCCGGGGCCAACCTTGCGTACATGCAAGAGCTCACCGACTATTGGCTGAACGGCTACGATTGGCGCGCGCAGGAACGGGCGATGAACGCCTTCCCGCAATTTCGCACGACGATCGACGACGTTCCGATCCATTTCATCCAAGTGAAGGGCAAGGGTCCGAACCCCATACCGCTGATTGTCAATCATGGCTGGCCGTGGACATTCTGGGACATGCGAAGGATCATCGGCCCGCTGTCCGATCCCGCCGCGCACGGCGGCGATCCGGCAGACGCCTTCGACGTCATCGCGCCGTCGCTCCCTGGCTTTGGCTTTTCCAGCCCGCTCGAAAAGCCCGGTATCTATTTTGCGCCGACCGCTGACCTGTGGGCCAAACTGATGACGCGCCTCGGCCATGAACGGTTCGCGACGCAGGGCGGCGATATCGGCGCGTTCGTGTCCGCCATGCTCGGGCATAAATATCCGCAGCGGGTGATCGGCGCGCACCTGCATCTGTTGGCAGCGCTCAAAGCCCCCTACCCCGCGCCCGAAGATTATGCTCCTGCAGAGGCCGGCTGGCGCGAGAAACACGCCGCATTTTTCGCCCAAGGATCCGCCTATATGCAGATACAGCGGACACGGCCGCAAACCATCTCGTTTGCAATGAACGACTCCCCTGTCGGGCTTGCCGCCTGGCTGATCGACAAGCGCCGGGCATGGAGTGATTGCGCCGGCGATGTCGAAACAGTGTTCAGCAAGGACGATCTGATTACGGCCGCCATGATCTATTGGCTCACCGAAACTTATGAGAGCTCGGCGCGGCATTATTATGAAGGTCGGCCCGAGAATTTCATCCCCGCCTTCGTTCATGATCGTGTCCCCGTCGTCGAGGCGCCGACCGGTATTCTGCAGTTTCAAGGCGATATCTGGCTGCAGCCGCGCAAATGGGCAGAACGCTATTACAATCTCAAGCGCTGGAACGTCATCGACACGGGCGGTCACTTTGCGCCGATGGAAGCACCCGGGGTACTGATCGACGATCTGCGGGCCTTCTTTCGTCCGCTGCGCAAATAGACTTCAGGGCTCCAGCCGGACGACCGTAACCGACCTTGGCGGAAGTTTCAGGACGAGGCTGCCGGTCGAGGCCTTGAAGCTGACCGGCCTGGGCGCAACGGCCGCGGGCTTGTCGAAGCTGTTGACCGTATCGACACGCTCGGCGGTCAGCACCTCTCCGACGGCAGTTGTAGCCGACAAGCCCTGCACCCCACCCGCGAAATCGACCGCGTTGTTGGGGTCGAGGTTGACCAGCGACAGCCAGATCTTCCCATCCCTTCCCCTGGCCGCAATCGCATCCACTTGCGGTAGGGTGATGGTGCCGAGCTTGTATTCCCCTGTATTGTAACTGACCGGCAGCAGCGTCGCGTCCTGGAAGGGGACATACATTTTATAGATGTGATAGGTCGGCGTCAGCACCATTTTGCTGCCGTCGGTCTGGATCATCGCCTGCAGTACGTTCACCATCTGGGCAATGTTGGTCATCCGCACGCGGTCGGCGTGGCGGGCGAAGATGTTGAGGTTCATCGCCGCCGCAATGCCGTCACGCAGCGATTGCTGTTGCTGGAGAAACAGCGGTTCAGTTCCAGTAGTCGGCTTCAGCCAGACTCCCCATTCGTCGACGACGAGAGCCACATGTTTTTTGGGATCGTATTTGTCCATCGTCGCCGAATGCAGCGCAATGGTTCGTTCCATCGCCATGGTTTGCTTGAGCACCATCGCATAATTCTGCTCGCCGAAACCGGTCGCGGGTTCGTTGAACGGCATCGAGCCCCAAGTATATTGGTGTAGCGAAATGCCATCGATGTCCCAATAGATCGGGCTTTTCGATTTCCACGCCTTCATGATGACTTCGGTATAGGATGGGTCGGCACTGTTGGGGCCGGCAGCAATCCGCAACATGCCATTGGGATTGCGCGGCAACCCGTCCATCGGCTTGCCCGACATCAAATCCTTGGCAATCGCCGCGAAGTCGATTTTCGGCGGAGCTTGCTCTGGATTCTGGTTGTGAACGAAATGCGCGAAAGGCTTCATCTTGGTGACATATTCTTCGGCAGTATAGGGGCCCCCGCATCCCCACATCTCGTTGCCGAGGCCCAAGTATTTCACCTTATAGGGTGCCTTGTGACCATTGGCAGTGCGTTCCAACGCGCGCGTGGCCGGTGCCATTGCGGTCATATATTCGAGCCAGTCGTTGGCCTCCTCCACAGTGCCTGATCCGACGTTTACCGAAAGATAGGCCTCCGAGCCGATCTGCGCCGCGAAATCCATGAACTCATCGGTGCCGAACGTGTTCGGCTCGACGGCGTTGGCCCAATTGGTGTTGACCGTGGTCACGCGCTTGTTCGCGGGGCCGATGCCGTTGCGCCAATGATATTCATCGGCGAAACAGCCTCCCGGCCAGCGGACCACCGGCACCTTGATCGCCCGGAGCGCGTTCACGACATCGCTGCGGATACCGCGGACGTTGGGAATTTTCGATTCCTTGCCGACCCAGACGCCGCCATAAATGCCCCGGCCGAGATGTTCGGCGAACTGGCCGAAAATGTCGCGGTTGATGACCGCGCCATGCTGGTCGGCGTGAACGGTCAACGTGTCGGGCGCTACCGGGGCTACCGAAGGCGTCGTCTGGGCGTGCGCCATCGCCGAACTTGCCATAGCGAATGATATCGCTGCCCACCGCATCGATTTGCCGAACATACAGCCTCCTGTCCCTACTAAACTTGGTGCGTTCGAACCGTCCCAAGCGGTGCTATTGCAATGAACATTGCTTGAATCATTTGACCTGATTTTTGTATGAGTTTACGCCTTCGCACTGTCAACACCGAAACAAGAAGCGAGGATGCCGTGCAGCTGATTCAGGCGATCATCGGAGGGGTAGCATTAATGGCGATGACCGGCACAGCGACTGCTGCAACTGCGGACCGTATTTCTGCGGGAAAATTGCGCAATGGCACGCCCGTCGAAGCGGTCGTGCTCAAAAACGCTGTGGGCGTTGCAGCGCGGATCTTGACTTATGGCGCGACACTCCAGTCTTTGATCGCACCCGACCGTCACGGCCTTCCCGCCGATATCGTGCTCGGCCACGACGATCTCGCCGGCTATGAGGACAAGCAAAATTACTTCGGGGTGACCGTTGGTCGCTACGCCAACCGCATTGCCAAGGGTCGCTTCACGCTCGACGGAAAAAGCTATCAGCTGCCGCTCAACAACGGGTCAAATTCCCTTCATGGCGGTGGCAACGGGTTCGACCGGTCGGTCTGGACGATCCAGTCGGTGTCTAGTGGCCCGACGGCATCGGTCGTGATGACACTGACCAGTCCTGACGGTGCGGCCGGCTATCCGGGCGAAGTTGTCGCAACCGTAACCTATGCGCTCGACGATCGAGGCTCGCTCACGATATCGTTCGCCGCGATCACGACCAGGCCGACGATCCTCAACATGACGAACCATGCATTGTTCAATATGGCGGGCGAAGGCGCGACGCAGGGAGCCATGGCCAACCGGCTGACCATACCAGCCACGGCTTACACCCCGGTCGACAACACGCTGATCCCAACCGGCGAGTTGCGCGCGGTTGCCGGGACCGTCTTCGATTTCACCAAAGGGCGCATTGTAGCCGAAGGCCTGCGCGACGGCACCGATGCTCAGATCGGCATCGGGCGCGGGTACGACCATAATTTTGTGATCGATCAGGGGGCGACGGCGCTGCCCAAGTTGATGGCACGGCTCGAAGACCCCGCCTCGGGCCGCGCCCTCGAAGTCCTATCGACCGAACCCGGGCTTCAGTTCTACTCGGGGAACTTCCTCGACGGTACTGTCGTCGGCAAACGGGGCCATCTTTACCGTATGGGCGACGGCATTGCGCTTGAGCCGCAGAAATTTCCCGACGCGCCGAACCAGCCGAATTTCGGCTCGGCCCGCGTTGATCCGGGCAAGCCGTATCGGCATGTGATGATCTACCGGCTGTCGGTAGCGAAATAACCAAGCACTCCTGTTGAAAGACCAGGCGATGGCAAAGGCGACCTGTCTAATCGGAGCGGCGCTCGGTATTACGACGCTCGTTGCGACGTCAGCTGTCGGTAAATCGCCCGCGCCGCCCGGTCCGACGTCGTGATCCTGACGCTAGGCGAGACAATCGACATGAGGTCGGAACAGCCCTCACGCGCCGACCTTACGCTGCCCGGCGACCAGCGTAAGTTGCTCGATGCTGTCCTCGCGACCGGCAAGCCGGTCGTGGTCGCGCATATGAACGAACGTCCGCTCGATTTGACCGGTGTTTTTGAGAAAGTCCCCGCCATTCTCGAAGCTTGGTATCCCGGCTCGCGCGGGGGCATCGCAGTGGCCCGCGCGCTGTTCGGCGACGTCAACCGTGGCGGAAAGACGCCCGTCACCTGGCCGCGAAGCGTCGGACAAGTGCCGATCTATTACGCGCTTAACCTCAGCCACAGCCCGGAAGGTCAGCGTAGGCGTTATTTCGATGCGCCTTCGACGCCCCCATTCCCGTTCGGCTTGGGTCTCAGCTACACCAGTTTCACGATTGCTCCTCCAACACTCGACAAGCCGGAGCTCACACCCGGTGGCAAGATCATCGTCGCGGCAACGCTTACCAACACCGGGGCGCGGGCGGGTGACGAGGTGGTGCAGCTCTACGTTCACCAGCGGGCAGGTCGGGCATCTCGACCGGTGCGGCTGCTGCAAGGGTTTCAGCGCGTCTCGCTCAACGCCGGCGAAAGTCGCACGCTAAGCGTCACGCTCGACGAATCGAATATCCGCTCTTGGAATACGGCCGAGCGTGGTCAGGTAATCGATCCTGACGTGTTCGACCTGTGGATCGGCAACAACTCGTTGGCCGATGACCACATCACATTCAACGTCGGCGGGAAAACCCGTGCGGTAAAATGATCGGAGAATAGATATGAAGATAGCTTTGCCTCTCGTCGCTGGCCTGCTCACAAGCGCGGCAACACCTGCGTTCGCACAGTCGGCACCTTCGCCCGAACAACGCGCCGAGGCGATTGTCGCCAAGATGACGCTCGAGGAAAAAGCGAGCCAGCTGATCAATTCATCGCCTGCGATCCCGCGGCTTGACCTGCCCGACTATCAATGGTGGAGCGAAGCGCTTCACGGCTTTGCCTTCCTGCCGCATGCGACCAACTTTCCCGAACCGATCGGCCTTGCGGCGTCGTTCAACGCCCCGCTGCTGAAGCAGGTCGCGCGCGCGATTGCCGTCGAAGGTGTCGAGGCCAGTACCGCGATGACAGCCGCAGGCACACCTCTCGCGCTCGGCGCGGGCCGCACCTACTGGTCGCCGAACATCAACATCTTCCGCGATCCGCGCTGGGGGCGTGGCCAGGAAACCTATGGCGAGGATCCGTTCCTGACCGCGCAGATGGGAGTCGCTTATGTGACCGGGCTGCAGGGTCCCAATCCCGACGCGCCCGCCATCATTGCTACGCCGAAGCATTTCGCCGTTCACAGTGGGCCAGAGTCGACGCGCCACACTGCCAATGTCACGATCTCATTGCACGACATGCGCGACACCTATCTGCCTGCGTTTCGCGCCGCCGTGGTCGAGGGACGCGCAGGCTCGGTGATGTGCGCCTATAGCGCGATCAACGGCCAGCCCGCCTGCGCCAACACCTTTCTCATGCGGGACACGCTCCGCCAGGCATGGGGGTTCAAGGGCGTCGTCGTGTCGGATTGCGGTGCAGTGCGCGACATTTTCTCGGCGCACAAATATGCCTCCGATGGCGTTGCTGGATCGACGTTGGCAGTCCGGGCGGGGATGGACGTCGAATGCGCGACCGAAAGCTTGTTTGACCGCAATTCCTTCGGCCAGTCGCTTAATTACGTCAATGCTGTAAAGAGCGGCAAGCTGACGACGGCGGAACTCGATAAAGCCGTGGTCCGCGGGCTTGCTGCCCGTATCAGACTTGGCCTGCTTGACCGAATACCAGCGTCCGCACCCGCGCCATCGACGATCAATTCGCCGGAACACCGCGCCCTCGCGCTGGCCGTCGCCGAACAGACGATGGTGCTGCTCAAGAACGACGGCGTATTGCCGCTCGGCAGCCGTGTGCTCAAGGTCGCGGTGGTCGGTCCGCTGGCGAATTCGCGGCGGGTTATGCGGGGTAACTACACCATGCGCGAAACTGCAGACCTGCCCTCTGTTCTCGACGGACTCAAGGCGGCGATGCCCGGCGTCCAGTTCACTTACGCCCCGGCGGGCGCGTCGCTGAGCGACGGCGACGTCGTCCCGACATCGGCATTGCAGACCGAAGACGGGCAGCCCGGTGTCACGGTGCGCTATTATCCATTCAAGCCCGACGGCAAGCCTGCACCGACGTCGCTGATGGACAAATTTATGCGCGCGATGGCGGCGACGCCGGCCGATATACCGTCGACAACGCGCGTCGAGCCGCTCATCAACTATGAGGTTTTCACCCAGCCGCTGCTACCCGATGGCGGGAGAGTCGTGGCCAGCGGTTATCTGGTTCCCGAGGTTTCAGGCACTTATCGTGTCGGCGTGCGGACAATTACCGGATCGTTCAAATTCGGTGACAGACCCGAGGTCAAGATCCAAAACGGGTTCAATCCATCGGTCATGCCCGTTTTCGAGACGGTCGAAATGGAAGCTGGCAAACGCTATCCGTTCACCGCTGCAATGCAGGTGCCCGCGCTACATTTCGGCGAACTGGACTGGCAGCGCATTTCCAGTCAGCCCGACGCCGACCTTGTTGCAGCGGCCAAGGGGGCCGATGCGATCATTGCGGTAGTCGGCATCAATTCGACGCTCGAAAGCGAGGAATCCTCAATCAAACTGCCCGGCTTCAATGGCGGCGACCGCACGTCGCTCGATCTGCCCGAAGACCAATTGAAGCTGCTGCTAGCCGCAAAGGGAACCGGCAAGCCGCTGATCGTTGTCAATATGAGCGGCAGCGCAATCGACCTCGACTGGGCGAAGACCAATGCCAACGCGATCGTGCAGGCTTGGTACCCCGGCGAAGCAGGCGGTGTGGCGGTCGGCCGGGTCGTTGCAGGTCTCGCCAATCCGGCCGGGCGCCTGCCGGTGACTTTCTACAAGGACGTGTCGCAACTGCCCGCGTTCGAAGATTATGCCATGAAGGGACGGACCTATCGCTATTTCGAAGGCAAACCGGTCTATCCGTTCGGGTATGGTCTTAGCTACACTCACTTTTCTTACGGGCCGATCAGCGTCAAACCGCGAGGGAGCAGCATGTCTGACGGTGTTGTCGTCGAGTCCCAGGTAACCAACACCGGCGCTCGCGCAGGCGACGAAGTGGTGCAGGTCTATCTTACTTTTCCCAGTGCTCCGGGTTCGCCGAAGATTGCGTTGCGCGGCTTCCAGCGGCTTAGTCTCGCTCCGGGCGAGAAACGCCGCGTGACATTCGAACTTTCGCAGCGTGATCTCAGCACAGTGTCGCCTGAAGGGAAAATCCAGGTCCTAGCCGGGCGCTACATGATCCATGTCGGCGGCAGCCAGCCGGGTGATGGGCTGCCCGGACAATCCGGGACGTTTGCCGTCAAAGCACCGTCGGTGTTGGCCAATTGAACGAGGAGACCATCTTGGACAAGGCCTTGGAGACCAAGCTGCGCGACCTGATCGACCGTCAGGAAATCTGGGCGCTCGTTCTCCGCTATGCACGCGGCATCGACCGGCTCGACCGCGACTTGGTCCGGTCGTGCTACTGGGACGATGCCATCGACGATCACCATGCCTATGTCGGCGGTCCCGATTTCTTCATCGACACGACGTTTGCGGGAGCGAGCGCGACCAGCATCGTCCAGCACCACGGCGTCTCTAACCACAGTTGCGAGATCGACGGCGATAACGCCTATGGCGAAACCTATTACACTTTCATCGGTGCCAATATCGAGCTGCCGCATCTGTTGTCGATGGGCCGCTATATCGATCATTTCCAGCGTCGCGACGGGATCTGGAAATTCGCCAACCGCGTGACCGTGATCGAAAAGAACTTTGCGTTGATGGAACTTCCTGGGGATGCGGCCATCCGTGCAGGGACGATCGAGCCCGGCCCCCTCCTCCCTGCGACGCGCGACCGGACGGACCTCAGCTACCATCGCCCGGTCGTCCCCCGTCGGCCCGCCACACCTTAGTCGCGCTCGATCATCGCGACAAAAATGCAATTACAGTTCTGCAATTGATTACAAAGTTCGCTATCGGTAACTGGTTCGATAACAGCGGGCGCATTAGAGGCAGTCGGGTATGGAATTGGCAACGGGGCGTTCAGTGAAGTCGACGATGGGATCGCGCCGCGCAGGCGCAGGATCGAAGCCCAAGCGCAAGATCGGTAATCAAGCCGGTCGGCCGACGGCGGCCGAACTCGAGAAGCGCAAGCTGCGCGTCATTCAGGTCGCGACCGAATTGTTCGTGGGGCACGGGTTTGCGGCGACGTCGCTGGTCGATATTGCGCGCGAGGCCGGGGTCGCGACCCGGACGCTGTACGAGCACTTCGGCGACAAAGAGGCCATTTTTCGCGAAGTCATCTTTGCGCGTGACGCCGAAGCGATGGTGGACCCGCCGACGCTCCAGCCCGACGATACGCTGTTCTCGGTGCTACGGCGTGCCGGACATTATTCCTATGAGGTAACCTACCGTGATCGCTCGATCGGGCTGATGCGTCTGATGATTGCAGAGAGCAAACGCTTCCCCGACTTCATGAAATCGGTCGGCACCTCGATCTTCGCCCGCTTTCGCCGTGACTTCGAAAAACTTTTCCAGTCGATGGAGGCAGCCGACCTCATTCCAGCAGGGGACCACGCCCGTTCGGCCGAACTTTTCGCCGATCTGATGCTCGGCGCGCACCCGATCATGACTTACACCAACTGGAACGCCGAGCCCCCGACCGAAGCCGACGTCGACGAGCGGGTAAATCTGTTCATCCTCGGGCGTTTTGGCGCGGTCGTGGCCAAGCGTGGCGAAACGCGCAAAGCTAAGATCAAGACCGAATAGCACTTAATTGAGGGGCACAACAAAGGCGGAATCTGTCCCATCCTCGGCGGCCTGGAGCGCCAGACACAAACCGATGGTCTGAAAACCGGCGAATGTGCTGGGATCGTCTGACAAGCCGCGCGTCACAAAGAAGTGCATTGTCATTAGCGAAACCAAGGTCATGCCGTCAGCCGCACCGAACGCGTGCCCTGCAAGGGAAGACGCTTCGCCCAACTGCGGTTCGACCATCGCGCAAGCCTGTCAAGCGGGCGCACGGTCTGTTGATCGCCATCGCTGGCTGTCCGCTACCCTGCCTGTGATCGGGCCCATCATGACCGTGGGCTTGAACGAGCCGTTCGTGAAGGGAAGCCAGACGACATATTCCGGAACAACGGAGTCAGTGAAAGTGCTGACAGACGATCGCTCCCATGGTGCAGGATGCCATAGTCGAAAATGCCCCACCCTTTCCAGGATGATGTCGCCATCTCGATGAACGGGCGCCGAGCCTATCGGATTGCGGTGCGGTACGACGATGAGCGGTCAGAACGACGCGTTGTCCTAAGTCAGGGGAAAGCGATCACGATGGCGCTGCGACGATTGGTGCGAGGCTATCCTAGTCATCCATCCCTAATGATCATCCTCGTCGTCGGCCTGGTGTTCGCAAAGAATCGTCCAAGCCTCGAACAGGGCGGCGCGAGCGCGCCGGACAGCCTCCGCTGCATCGGCATTGACGGTGACAAGCGCATCGGCGAGCGCAAAGAGCTCGGCATTGGCATCATGGGTGCGACGACGGAGCGGCGCACGCGGGTCTTCGCCGGTTCTCATCCTGGGAAACTCCTTGGCATGTTAGTCAGCGTGAACCAGCAGTTGGCCCGTGACGGGTTTGGGCTTCTTCAGCACAAAGGGGAGCGGCACGATGCAAAGGAGCAGCCAGAAAAGGATGTAGAAATTGTCGAGATAGGCGATCATCGCCGCTTGTCGGTTCACTTCCCCGTCGAGGATAGCCAGCGCGGCCGCGCCGGTACCTCCCAGTTGCGCCGCAATCGACGCGGGATCGAACGGCAGATTGAACGATGTCACGCTCGCTGCAATGTCAGCATGGCTGGTCTGAATGTTGCGCGCGAGCATTGTCACGATCGCCGAAATCCCGAAACTGCTCCCGAGATTGCGAAACAGTGTCATCAAAGTTGTGCCGTCGGTGCGGAATGCCGGCGCCAGCGTCGCAAAGGCGATGAGGTTAATCGGGACGAACACGAACCCAAGTCCAAGTCCTTGCACAAAGCCCGACAATACGATCTGGCCCGACCCCATTTCCAGCGACCAGCGCGTCATCATCCACAGTGAGAGCGCCGCCATGGCATAACCGATGCTCATCTGCAGGCGCGTGTCCATGCCGCGTAGCAGTCGGTTGCTGATCAGCATGGTCACGAACACGCCAAAACCGCGCGGTGCCATCAACAGACCGGTGTCCATCACATTGTAGCCGTAAACCGTCTGAAGCATCGTCGGCAGCACCGATGACAGCGCCACATTCGTCACGCCGAGTACGACCATGAAGGCCACCCCCATCAGGAAATTGGGATCGCGGAACAGCGTCGGCTCGAACAGTGGGTGCCGTAAAGTCCATGAATGGACGAAGAAGACCCAGAAGGCGCTTAGCGCGAAGAGGAGTTCGAAAACCGTCTCGCGCGATTCGAACCAGTCATTATGCTGACCACGGTCGAGCAGCAGCTGCAGCGCGCACAGACCGAGCCCCAGCACGACCGCCCCGAATATATCCAGCCTGCGCTGAAGGATCGGACGCGATGGCAGCAGCCACCACAACAGGATCAACGCCGGAATCCCGATGGGGAGATTGATAAAAAACACCCATCGCCAGTTGAGCGATTCGGTCAGAAAGCCGCCAAGAAACGGACCGCTGATCGGCCCGATCATCACGACCATGCCCCATATCGACATCGCCTGGGCCTGTTTGCTTGGTCGGTTGATATCGAACAATATCGTTTGCGACATTGGTCCGATGAATGCCGATGCCATTCCCTGCAACGACCGGTAAATGACCATCTGCGTCAGCGATGTTGCCGTGCCGCACAGCATCGATGACAAAATGAACATGGCGGTCGCCCCGACGAACAGGTTGCGCGACCCGAGGCGATCCGACAGCCAGCCTGTCAGCGGCAGAACGAGCACACCCGCGATGATGAAACTGGTCAGAACCCAGCTGATCGATTCCGGCGACGCATCGAGGCTCGTCCGCATGTGTGGCAGCGCCACGTTGGCGATGGTCAGGTCGAGAAACTGGCAAATCGATACGCCCATCACGGCGACCATCAGCAGACCGGTGTGTCGGCTCGGCAATGTCGCGACATCGGCAGTCTTTGCGTCCATAACGACGGCGGTAGGAATTTTATTTATGAAAGTCGAGCATTGCATTGATTCTGCGCCCGTCCCCGAGCCAGGCGAGCGCAGTGGTGCAGAATTCATGTTTATGTCATACAAAATTCAGGGGCCAAATCGCGGCACCGTACGGGGACGACAAATGTCTGAAGCCCAATTATTCAGCGCCACGTTCAGATCGCGAAGCACGATTCGTATCGTCGGTGGCAAACGGACCTAAGGCGCTTGTCCGTGGTGGAATTCAGCGGAGAACCCGGCAATCTGAAGCGCGAGATATCGCTGAAGCTAACTGTAATCGCGCGCGTGATGTTCAACAGTTTTGACACCAGCGTCACCCCGCACGGCATTACACGGTCGCAGTGGACCCTGATTGCGCTTGTCGCCTCGCGCCCCGGTGCGTCGCAACGCACGATTGCCGAGCGGCTGGAAGTGACCGAGGCCGCGGCTGGCCGACTGATCGAGCGGCTGTGCGGCGACGGGTTGCTCGAGCGACGGCAGGATGCAAAGGATAAGCGCGCATGGCAGGTCTATCTGGCCCCCGCCGCCGAACCGATGCTGACGGTGCTGGCGGAAGTCGGAAAGTCGATCGAGACACGCGCGTTCGCCGACTTCTCGCCTGACGAAATCGGCAAGCTCGCCGTACTGCTTGACAAAGTGCATGGCAATTTGGTCGAGGCTAAGGGCTGAGGCCGCGCTAATCCGCCGCAAACAAAAAGGGGCTGCGCCGGATCGGAGCACCCCCTTTGTGAACACTTTGAAGAACCCGGTTCAGCTCGCGCTGGCGAGATCTTTCTTCGTCAGGCTGGTCTGGAACTTGCCGTTGGCGGCGGTGATCGACGTGGCGGGGATTGACACCAGCTTGCCGTTGAGAATGAGCTGGGCGGTGCCGTCGCTGGTCACGCGGTAGACGATGCCGATGCGCTTGCCGTCATTTGCATAGAGCGGCTTGCCGGCAACGATGGCACCTGTCTGGGCGGCGAGCGGCGCGCTGACGAGGGCAGCGAGCACACCAAGGAAAACGATCTTCTTCATGATAATTCACTCCTGTGAAGCTGTTGGGCACACAGTTTATGCTGCGCTGCGCCAATTACTAACCTCATTTAGTATTAGTGGTTGAAAACGTCAAGTGCAATTTTCGCAGCCGGCGTTGCACGGGGCGCACTGCGGGGCCTCATAATCAGTTCAGGCGAAACGCGACCCTTCCAGCTGCATGTGCAGGGCACGGCTGACGGGAACCGGAAAGTCGAGCAGCAATTGGGCCATGCCCTTCGCAACGGGATCGAGCGTCGTGGAAGCCAAAACGCCGCCATCCATCGAGTCTCCAACCACAAAGTTCAGCGCCGACAGCCCGGGCGCGCTGTAAAGATCGACAGGCAGAGTGCGGCCGCCGCTTAGCAATCGCCCATAATGTTCGCCGACTCTCTTCGGAGTCAGTACGGCGGCGATATAGGGCAGATAGTCCGCATTGCGGGCAATCACCGCAACGTTGAACAGGTTGCCCTTGTCGCCACTCCGCGCCCAGGCAAGGCGGATCAAGGGCACGGTCTGTCTCGGATCGGCATCGTCCGGTGAAGCGGGCATGGCCGGCGCGACGGCGTCGACGTTCTGCGTCTTTGCGTCCGTCGACGACACGAACGGCACAGGCGCACCGTTTACGGTCACCGAAAGCGAGACCGCCGATTTCGGGAGAAGAAACCCGGCGATCCGCTGTACCGGGCGAAGCGAGGCGGCGAGAGTCAGGCTGGTCCCGACCGACATGTGACTGATGCCCGAACTCTGTTCCAGGATCAGCAACTGCGCGCCTGCCTGATTGGGATGATCGGCGACCAAGCGACAAATGGCCGTGGTCGGGCCAGCACCTTCGCCGCCGATGATGTCGCAGCGTGTCTGCGTAAACGGTGGCAGCTGGCTTTGCCGAAGAACTGCGCTCGTGCGGGCCAACATTTCCTCGCCAAGTCGGCGCGCCTTGGCACCGGACTCGAGCCCAATGATCGGGACTAGCGCGGTCGCGCGCCAACCGGCATCATAAGTAAGGCTCGCCTTGTACGTCGCGGTTCGACCCCGACCCCGAACCCCCGTCAGTTGAACACGATCCGGCCCCATCTGCGTCAAACGCACATTCGTGAAGTCGCAGACAACGTCAGCAACGATATAGCGCCCGGGATCGCTGACTTCGTAGAGCAGTTGTTCCGAAACTGTGCCGACCGAAACCAGCCCGCCTGTACCCTCGGCCTTGGTGATGACGAGCCCGCCGTCCGCACGACACTCGCCGATTGGCATCCCGATCCCCGCCCAGTCGGGCACATCGCGCCAGTCGGTGAAAGTGCCGCCCGTGACCTGCGCCGAGCATTCAAGCAAATGGCCGGCGAGCGTTCCAGCGGCGAGCAGGTCGAAATCGTCTGCACCCCAACCGAATTCATGGATCAACGGGCCAAGCGCCATCGCACTGTCGACCGCGCGACCGGTGATGACGATATCGGCCCCGGCAGTGAGCGCGGCCGCAATCGGGAAAGCGCCGGTGTAGGCGACCAGGCTGTTGACGTGATCGGCGCCTTCGACCTTTTCGAGAACCGATGAGCCGTCGAACATGTCGCGCGTATTGGGACCGATGAGCACTGAACTTTCGGCAGTCAGATTGTCGCCCTCTACGACCCCAACACGGACGTTCAGCCCTGCTGCTGCCGCGCCTCGCCGCAGGGCAGCGGCGCAGGCCGATGGATTGAGCCCACCAGCATTGGCGACGATGCGGATCCGTCGGTCGAGCAGGGTCTGGAGATGCGGCAGGATATATCCATCAACAAAATCGGCAGCAAAGCCCTGCCCCGTCCCATTGGTCATGCCACGCCCGAGCCCGCCCATCACCGATTCAGCGAGAAAGTCGAAGATGATGTAGTCGAGCACTGGAGCCTTCGCCAGCAACTGGGCAATGCCCATCCGGCTGTCGTTGAAAAACGCGGTTGCCGCACCGATCCGTACGATGTCACCCACGCTCGAACCCCCAACTTTGATCTGCCGCGACGTAGTAAAACAAAGCGTGGAGTTCGCAATGCGTTTCGTTCGTTGCATTATATCGGCGCAGCATGACATAAGCGAACGCAAGCCACGCGCTGTCGCGCTCGACGCCCGAACGGGGGAGAATAAACGCCAATGACAATTTCGGCCCCGCGGCCCAGCCATGTCCGTCATCCGCTTCAGTTGTTTACCGGCGGGGCTTGGGTCGAGCCTTCGTCCGCATCGACGTTCGACGTCGTGGACAGCACGACCGAAGAAGCGTTCCTGACCGTGGCCGAAGCGCAGGCACCCGACATCGACCGTGCCGTAGCCGCTGCGCGCGCGGCGTTCGACACCGGGCCGTGGCCGCGTCTGTCACCCACCGAACGTGCGGTGTGGCTGGGCAAGATCGCTGATGCATGGGAAAGGCGCGGCGATGCGCTCGCCGATAGCTGGGCGCTTGAATCGGGGGTGTTGCGGTCGATGTCGGTCCACTCCGCGAAAAGCGTTGCTGGCATCTTTCGCGACTATGCGGTGCTGGGCGAAACCTTTGTGTGGGAAGAGAAACACACGTCGTCGATGGGGTTGCCTGCGCTCCTGGTGCGCGAGCCGGTCGGCGTGGTCGCGGCAATCATTCCGTGGAACGCCCCGCATGCTCTGATGGCGTATAAAGTCGCTGCCGCGCTGGTCGCAGGCTGCACGATCATCATCAAGGCGTCGCCCGAAGCGCCGTCCTCGCCCTATTTCATGGCTGAAATCTGCGAGGAAGTGGGGCTACCGGCGGGTGTGGTCAATGTATTGACCGCCGAACGCCAAGTGTCCGAGCTGCTTGTGCGTGACCCGCGCGTCGACAAAGTCAGCTTTACCGGATCGACCGCCGCAGGGCGCAAGATCGCGGCAATTTGCGGCGACCGCATTGCACGCGTTACCCTGGAGCTGGGCGGCAAATCGCCTGCAATCATTCTCGACGATTATGATGTCGGCAAGGCAGCGGCCGCAATCGCGCGCTCGGCACCCGTGATGACCGGGCAAGTTTGTGCGTCGCTCACCCGTATCATTGTCAGCGATAAACGGCATGACGATTTCGTGGACGCCCTTGCGGCTGCATTCGATGCGATCAAAGTCGGCGATCCCTTCGATGCGACCAGCCAGATGGGACCGCTTGCAATGGAACGGCAACGCGACCGGGTTGAGACGCTGATTGCCCAGGGCAGAGCCGAAGGCGCACGCCTCGCCACCGGCGGTGGACGTCCTGCCCACCTCAACCGGGGCTTTTTCATCGAGCCGACCGTGTTTGCAGGTGTCGACAACAACTCGACGATTGCCCGCGAAGAAATTTTCGGACCCGTGCTAAGCGTCATTCCAGCCGCAAGCGAAGCGCAGGCGATCGAAATTGCCAACGACAGTATCTATGGATTGAACAGCAGCGTCTTCACCGACGACCCCGACCGTGCTTATGCCGTAGGGCGCCAGTTGCGCGCAGGCACCGTCGGCCACAACGGTTTTAGGACCGACTTCGGCATTGCGTTCGGTGGCTTCAAGCAATCGGGGCTCGGCCGCGAGGGCGGGGTCGAGGGGCTGCACCCCTATCTCGAGGCCAAGACGATGATCTTCGAAACCGCGCCAAAGACCTCGCAATAGCATGCAAGCCGACAAAAGGCCTTTGCGGTTCGTCATTATCGGCGCGGGGATGGCGGGGATGCTCGCCGGTATCCGGCTAAAAGAGCGCGGCGACACCGACTTCACCATTTACGAAAAGGGTGACAGCGTCGGCGGCACATGGCGCGAAAACAGCTATCCAGGTCTGGCCTGCGACACCCCGGCACACAGCTACACTTATTCGTTCGCGACAAACCCGGAATGGAGCGCCTTTTACGCTCCCGGGGCCGAGATCCGGGCCTATTTCGAGCAAATTGCCGGGCGCTACGACCTGAAATCGCAGATCGCTTTCAATACGGAGATCTCCTCCTGCCGCTTCGTTGACGGCCGCTGGCGCATAACGACCACCGAAGGGTGCGAGGATGTCGCCGATGTGATCGTCGCGGCGACGGGCGTGCTGCATCACCCGGCAATGCCTGACATCCCGGGACTCGAAGACTTCGCCGGACCTTGTTTTCACAGCGCGCGCTGGGATCATTCGGTTCCGCTGGAGGACAAGCGTGTCGGCGTGATCGGCAATGGCTCGACCGGCGTCCAGATTGTCAGCGCGCTGTCGAAGGTGGCGGGCAGACTGGTTCACTTCCAACGCTCGCCCCAATGGATCATGCCGTGCCCCGATCTCAAATATAGTGAGGCCGACAAACAAGTGTTCCGCGACGATCCCGCCAAGATCGAGGAGGTCCGCAACGGCCCTGAAGCCAGCGCCCGCCGCGCGCGTTTTACGGCCGCGATCATCGACCTTGAGTCGCCCGAACTCGCGGAAATCCAGAGCATCGTCGAACGCAATCTTCGCGAAAGTATCAGCGATCCTAAATTACGCGAAAAACTGCGTCCAGATTACCGCGCCGCGTGCAAGCGGATGGTATTCTCGGCGCATTACTATGACGCCGTACAAAAGCCCAATGTCGAAGTCGTCGTCGGGGCCATCGAGCGCGTCGAGCCAAGTGGCATCCGGATGAAGGACGGCAGTTTCTACGAACTCGACGTTATCGCGCTCGCGACCGGATTCCGCGTCGATCAGTTTGTCCGTCCGATGGTCGTCGAGGGTTTCGGGGGCAAGAGTTTAGACGCGTTCTGGTCAGAGCATCCGCGCGCTTACTACGCCGTCACGGTACCTGAATTTCCGAACTTCTTCTTGCTCAACGGGCCAACCGGGCCGGTCGGCAATTTCACCCTGATCGACATCGCCGAAGCGCAATGGGCGTACATCGATCAGCTCGTCGATCTGCTGCGCGCGGGAACCTGCGACGCCGTAGCGCCGACGATGAGCGCGCTCGACGAATATGAAGTGCGCCGCACCGAGGCGGCCAAACGCACCGTGTTCGCCTCGGGCTGTCGCAGCTGGTATCTCGACAAGCAGGGTGTGCCGCAGGTCTGGCCGTGGAGCTATGCCTATTTCCAGGAAGTCATGAAAAGGCCGAAACTGGAAGACTATGCGTTGATGCAGGGACAATGACAGTGGCGGGAAAACTCGAAGGTCGCCGGGTATTGGTGACGGGTGCGGCGAGCGGCATGGGCCGGGCAATTGCGGACTTGTTCGCCGCCGAAGGCGCGGCGCTCGCCTTGCTCGATCTGAATTCGGACGGTGTGCATTATGCGGCAGCCGCACACGGCGCAGTCGGCTTCGTCTGCGACGTGGCGGACCGGGCGGCTGTGACCGCGACGGTGGCCAGCGCGGGTGCGGCGCTGGGCGGGATTGACGGGGTCGTCAATGCCGCCGGCATCCTCGACATCAAGCCGTTTGGTGAACTTGCGCCCGAAAGCTGGGACCGGATGATCGCGATCAATCTGACCGGGCCGTTCAATGTGGTGCACGCCGCTTTGCCGTTCCTGACCGCCGCCGCGCACGCCACGATCGTCAACATTGCGTCGATCAGCGCGCTCATACCGATGTCGGGCACCACCGGCTATTCCGCGAGCAAGGCGGGTCTCGCGATGTTTACCAAATGCCTGGGCTTCGACCTCGGCCCAAAAATCCGCGCCAATTCGATCTGCCCCGGCGTGATCAAGACCGAAATGACCCGCTACCTCTGGGAGAACGCGGAGCACAGCGATCGCGCCGCTGCGCGGGTGGCGCTCAGGCGGCTGGGCTCAGCCGAAGATGTCGCTCGCGCCGCGCTGTTCTTTTCGTGCGATGACTCGGGGTTCACCACTGGCACCGAACTCCCAGTCGACGGCGGATTTTCTTGGCGTTGAGCGCCCAAACGCAGGAGCCTGTGCGCCATGCCTAACGACGAACTGCTATTGGCAAGCGACGCTGAAATCGACGACGCGATGCACTACGCCTCGCCGATGGTGTTGCGTGGCTTGCTCTATCAGCTGACCGGCGATGCCGACGTGATGACCATGCCGCCGGGGCCGTCCGCGAAATTCGGCGTCGGCAAGGAAATGGCGAACGATGCCGACGCCGATCTGCTTAAAGCCAAGGGCGCGGCGTTCCTGAAGCACTACCGGGACAGCGGCGCGGGGAGGATCGACCTCGGCCCGACAGATCGCCTGCGCCAGAGCCTGTCGCTCACCGCCGGACACGAAATTCCCGAAGCCGAGCTGCACATCTGGCAGCAAGAAGCAGCGTTCGACCGCTGGGCGCGCGGTGTGCACTGGACCGGTGGCACCCGGCCGAAGGGCATCGACAACTTCAGGGTTGCGGTCATCGGCACCGGCATCTCGGGGCTGAATGTCGCGGTGCAGCTGAAGCAGGCTGGCATCCCCTTCGTCGTCTTCGAGAAAAATCCCGAAGTCGGTGGCTCCTGGTACGAGAATCGTTACCCCGGCGCGCGGGTAGATACCTCGAGCCGGGGGTACACGCACCTTTTCAGCTACGATTACCCCTACGAGTACAGCTATTCGCCGCGTGACCACAATCTGCGGTATTTCAAATGGGTGGCCGACACTTTCGGCATTCGCGGCAACATCCTGTTCAATACCGAAGTCACTGCCATGCTTTGGGACGATGCTGCCGCAAAATGGACGCTGAAATCGCAGGGACCGTCGGGCGCAGACACGGCTGAGTTCAACGCCGTTATCTCTTGCGTCGGGTTCCTGTCACGTCCGCAACTGCCCGTCATCGACGGCATGGACAGTTTCGCGGGCGACGCGTTTCACATGGCAGCCTGGCCCGAAGGCGTGGACGTGAAGGACAAGCGCGTTGCCGTGATTGGCAGCGGTGCTTCGGGTTACCAGACGACGCCGGTGATCGCCGAAACCGCCGCGCACACCTATCTCTTTCAGCGCCAGCCCAACTGGTGCCTTGAAGACGAGATTTACCTCAAGAAGCTGCCGCCCCAGGCCGTATGGCTGGATCGCAACTTTCCTTTTTACAGCAATTACGTGCGCTTCCGCGTCGGTGCTTTGATGAGTCCTGAAGTGGCAAGGCTCGGCACGACGATCGATCCCGATTTTGTCGATCCGCACGCGTTGAGCGCGGTGAACAAGGCCACGCGCGACATGTGCATCGGTTTCGCCACCCGCAAACTGGGGTCGCGGCCCGATTTGCTCAAAAAAATGATCCCGAGTTTTCCGCCGATGGCGTCGCGCCCGATCCGGGTCGATTCCGATTACAGTGTGTATGACGCCCTGATGCGCGACAATGTCACGCTGGTTTCCGATCCGATCGAACGAATTACGCCCAAGGGTATCGTGTCCGGCGGCGTCGAACACGAAGTCGACATCATCGCGTTCGCAACGGGCTTCAGGGCGAACGACTATCTCTGGCCGATGGAAGTGCGGGGTCGCGACGGCGTTCGCATCGAAGAGGTCTGGGCCAAGGACGGCCCGCGCGCCTATCTCGGTGCGATGGTTGCTGGCTTCCCGAACCTGTTCATGTGCTACGGACCAAATTCGAACAATTTCGGCGGCTTTACCGTCGTCGATCTGCTCGAACTGGTGGCGCAATTCTCGCTACGCTGCATTCAGGGCTTGATCGAAAAGGGCCAGCACAGCGTCGAGGTTAGCGATGACGGGTATTGGCGCTTCGCTGCCATCCTCGGCGAGATGGAACGCAAGATGATCTACATGGACCCGCGCGCGCACAATTATTACCAGCACGGCGGCCGGTCCTGCGTCAACGGACCGCTCGACATTCGCCGAATGTGGCGCTGGCTGAACGATCCTGCAGGACCTCCCCCTGCCGAAACCGATGCCGGTCTGCGACCTTATTTCGGCGAGGATCTCGTAGTCAGCTGAGGAGACAAGAGCAGACGGTTCGCCCCGAGGCACGAAATGTCAAATACCGACAATTAAGCTGCGACAGAATGGGGCGCCAAAGCTCACAATGTAGACGAAGATCAACGGAAACCGCTCTTGCGGTCAAAACCGCCGAACACGTCATTCGAGGAATCGTCATAGGCACTCTCACGGACCTCGGCATCGACTCGACCATCGCGGCCCTTCCGCGTCTTCACATCGCGGGGACTGACCCGGTTTTCTCGCGCCCAGTGATCGACGTCGGCTTCGCTCGTGAAAGACCCGATCGACCGAAAACTCCAGTTGCTCATCAGTAGTTCTCCGCTGTGGTTTGGTGGGTTGACTGCGATTTACGGACTCGGGCCGGGAGTTCAGCAAATGCGGTCCGGAGCGCATGGACTGCACTGCCGCCATGGCCCGAAAGTCACCCATGCTGTCTGACGCTGTGCCAATCGTGCTGTCGCGTCGCGCACGCGCGCGCAGGGAGATCGATCCCGTCGTCATCATAGATCGAGTGTCTTTTCTTTCGACGGTACCGGTATCGACGGCAGGCCGAGATCGGTCGAATTTGCGGAGCTGGGCGCACATGTGCGGCCCGCCTGGGCCGCGCGAGCCAAATCGACGACCTGTCCGGGATCGAATTTCGCCGCGCCCGGCTGCTGGCGATCGACGCGCAACGCCCCGACGGTCTCAAGCGCCGAATATTTGTCGCCCGTGGTCCGGTCGAGCTGGCGCGCGAGCTTGTCACGATCGTCGGTAACCACCGTGACACCGTCACGGACACGCGTCACCGCCACGTTGAACAGGCGCTGGTTGGTGAGGTAGCGCTCCTCGGACCCCATGACGATGATCGCCCGGTCGGTGGTGATACCCTGCGCCATGTGCATGTTAAGCGTATAGGCAAGGTCGAGTCGGGCGAGCATCGGATCGCCGTGGCTGAGCCGGATGACCGTTTTGTCGGGCCGTTCGAAAGTAACGCCACGGTTATCGATACCTAGCACCTTCGCCGTCGCGCTGTTCAGGAGGCCGCGCTTCTTGTCGTTTTCGGTCCAGCGGATGCGATCCCCCTCGTGGATGGTGATTATTTTCGGGGTTGCCAGGCTCAGCCGGTCGTTCTTGTCATCGACCGGTAGCTTCTGCGGGTCGAAGCGTCGCGGTTTGCCGCCCCGCAGAACGCCGACTTTACCGTTCTTGAAAACTTGAGTGACCTGATAGGTGCCGCGGTCGAGCCCGACATTGTCGATCTTGCGGCGGACCTCGAGCTGCAGACCAACGATATAGGTCTGCGAATAGCGCATCTCTTCGCTGGTGCCATTGACGCGCTCGAGGACTGTCAGGACGAGGCCGCCATGTTTCAGTTCGCCTTCGCTTCGCAGGCCCGCCTGGATCGCGCGATTGAGATTTGTACGCGTCTCGCGACCGCTCGTGAACAGCATGGTGGCCTCGCGGTCTACCCGCAGCAGGTTCATCCAGCGCTCCGCTGCTTCGGCGACGCGGTCGTCGCTTTCAACGACATTGCTGCCGAGCAGCTTGATGGCATCGCCGGTGCGGCCGTCGTTGGTCAGGGCCGCGATTGCGCGGAGCTCGGGCGTGCGCTGCCGGAGATTCTCGTTCATCCGGGCGGTCTCGACACCTCCTGCCTGAACGAGCGCAAAGGACTTGCCGGCGTCGATACTCAGCAACTGCTGACGATCGCCAACGAGAACGAGCTTCTCAATGTCCATCAGATTGGCAATGCGAATGAGCTTCAACATCTGGTCGTTCGATACCATCGATGCCTCGTCAAGTATCCGGTAGCTGCCCCGGAGTTCGGCTTTCGCGGCGTCGAACCCTTTGCCGTGCGGTGTGCCGAGATGCTTTTCGTAGCGCATGACGAACGACGCGACGGTGCGGCTCGCCAAGCCCGTCCCGTCGCTCAGATCGGCAACCATCTTATTTTGAAAGGCGAGCCCCTCGGCAGGCTTGTTTTCGAAGGCGAGCACCCTGGCGACCGCACCCAGCATCGTCGATTTGCCGGCACCGGCAATACCCTGCACCGCGACGACACGGTCGTTCGACGAGAGGATCGAGACGGCGGCAGCCATCTGTCCGGCATTGAGTTCTTGGTCACCGGCGGCGCGGCCGATGATTCCGACGGCGCGGTCGGGACGCAGCAGTGGCGCGACCGCGCTCTTACCCGCTTCAATCTCGCGTAGGATCCCAATTTCGGTCGCCAGTGCCTCTCGGGTTGTAAGCATCGTAACTACGCCGTCCCTGCGCGTGCTGGCACCAGGCACGACATGACCTTGGACGATCAGCTCGGTTACGCGCTTGGCGACGGAATGGTGGTCGACGCCCTTCAGTCCAAGGTCGAGAGCTGTCTTGGTGACATGATGCACCTCGAATGCGGCCTCGCGCTGCGAGAGGATCCGGATTGCCGAAGCGACCGCCAATTGGGTCCGTACGGTGGCGGCCGTCATCGTGTTGCCTATGACTGCATTCCCGACCAGCGGATCATGTGGCCTCTCCAAATTCGTGATGATCGACTTTGCGTCGGCGACGGCACGACGCACCGCGATGATCCCCCGCTCGAACAGCGTCGCGGGTGCGCGGCTCCGTTCGGTTGCGTCGCGAACAAATGCCTTCGCGTCGAATCCGAGCGCATCGGTACGATGCTGCCAGTCGGCGTGCAGCTGCGTGCGGTCGCCAGCGCCGCGTTTTGCGTCGCGCGTATTGACGGTGATTTTATTCCGCGCTTCGAAGCTGGTCGACCCGATCTCGTCTTGTTTGGCGAGGATCGCCTGGCGACGCTGGCTGAATTCGGCGCGAACCGCAGATGGCACACCCGTGATTTCGAAGGCGCCGTGTTTGCCGACCGCTTCGGTGCGATACCCGAGCTCCTCGACTTTGTTGCGAAACAGCGCGGCATAGACTGAACTGATCACGGTCTTGTGTTGCCAGAGTTCACGATTGTGAAGCGCCCGCCATTGACCGTCGGGTGTTCGTGTCAGGCTGGCGATGACAACATGGATGTGGCTTTGCGGATCGAGCGCGCGGCTTGTGTCGTGCTCGAACATCGCGGTCACCAGATTGCCGGTACGTACCGGAATGGCCTTCCCGTCTTGCTTCACACGAGCTTCGGCAAAATTGGCTTCGGCAAACGCGATCGCACCCTTCACGGCGTCGCGGTGGGCGGCAAGCACGCGCCGGTCGCCGCCGATAAGGGCGACGATCGACGCCGACTTCGACATCGAGAATGTCAGGTCCATCCCGAGCTGACGCTTGGCCGTGTCCCCGACCTGCCTGCCATCGCCCAGCTTTCCGTTCAGAATCGCCTTGAACGTGTCACGATCGACCTTGCCGCCGGGATTGTTGAAGGACGGCGGTTCGTTCGGCGTGGGGTTCGAGGACAATCGGGTGCCGTCGTCGGTCACGATATGGCCGCTCTGGTCGACAGTTGCAAAGCTGACGGTGTCGAGATCGACGCCTACGTGCTCGAGCGGTGGCGCGTCATGGCCCTCGCTCGCCGACACGGCATCGACTGCTTCTTCGAAATCCAACCCAAGTCCGTCGAAGTCTTCCGCTTGGCCGGGCAAATCGGAACGCGCATCTCGTGCATCACGGGTGTCCGGTTGTGCGTCGACACCCGCTTCCGCTGTTTCGTCTTCGACCAGCGGATCGCCATCGACAGGCAATCGGTCGCCATCCGACCCGAGTGCGTCAGGGGACAATTCATCCGCATCAGACAAAGCGAGCGGCTCATCGGATGCAACGCCATCGTTCGCTTTATCTGCGAGACCGAGCAGGACCGCACCCACGCCGAACCACTCGCCGACATTTTCCGCTTCTTCGAGGGTATAATAATTGTCGGCCGCAAAATAATTGGCGGAACCCGTAGCGCTGCGAACGGAGGCCACGGACAGCATGTCAGAAGACTGTTTGCGGCGATAGAATAGTAGAAGTTCGCGCCGTCATAATTCCATTTCCATTCCGCCATCAGGTGACGGGCCGGAGTCGTCGCCCAAGTCCTGGCCGAGTTCGCGCAGGCTCTGATCGACAGGCGCTGTGTCGAGTCCCGGAAGCTTGTCGAGCGATCCAGTGACGACGATCCGGCCTTCGCCAGCCCCTGCCCCGCCCTGCGGCTCGATCTTCTGGTCGAGCCGCGCCAGCTCGGTATTTGTCGAGATTGTTGACGCGTCGATGCTTGCGGCATCGTCAGCGTTGGCTTTCGACGCGTCTTTGGCGTCGGCCTTCATGCCCGGGATGATCCCCAAGGCCTGGCGCATCGCGAGCTTTTGGCGCGTGGACGTGGCCACTTCTTCGGGCGTCCTTACACCTTCGGCGGCAACATCGCGGCCGCCCTCGTGGGTGCCAGGAGGCGGTGGCTGGGGTGTCGACCAAGGTGGACGTTGAACCGGCTCGATGCGTCGCGGCTCGAAACCTTGAGCGCGCGACGGATAGTGTTTGATGTTCAGTTTGATCCGTGCCGCCGGAAAGCCGTCTGGGAATTTAACGAAGCCGTGCAGCGCGGGCAAATTGGTGATGTCGTCGGCAATTACCAGTGGCTCGACCTGCTTGCGCGGTGTCAGCGTCGAGGCGTCACGCAGGTTGTTGTAGCCGTAGGAATAGGCTTCATCCATTTGCCGTACCTCGCGGTTGCCGATGAATTCGGCGCAAGCTTCGGCAGTCTTTCGGTCGGCGGTTGCCAGGATGAGTTTGGTGCGCGCGAGACTGGTCAAATTCTCGGCACCCTCACGACCGTAGATTGCTGTCAGCTTGGCGAAGGAATGGAGACCAAGCACCATCGCTCCGCCGAAACCGCGCGCCGTCTGCAAGCCGTTTTCGATCGCAGGCAGTCGGTGAAGCGCACCGAGCTCGTCGAAGATGAACCAGGTGCGCAGTTCGCGTGTCCGTGGCAGCGTCATCAACGTGTTGATCGCGAGATCCATCCAGAGCGTCAGCAGCGCCTTGTTCATTGCCATGTCGACATGGCGGGCCGTGATGAACAAGATACTGCCGGGCTTTTCCTTGCGCCGTATCCAGTCGCCGATCGAGAACTGCGGCCCGTCTTCGGGAAGGAAGCGCAGCGCCTGTGCGTTGGTGTTGAACACAGCTCTGATCGACTCTGCCATCCGCGCTGCTTCGGGGGCGGTGATCGGGTCGGCGATGGTGTCGCGCAGGATGCGGTGGACGTTTTTCAGATCGGCGGTCATCAGATAGTCCGACAGCGCCTGGTTGGTGCCCTGCCCGCTCGCTATCAGCTTCATGCACATTTCGATGAAGAGCGTACGCGCCGCCATCGCCCAGAACGGGTCGGCATTGGCACCGTCGCTCGGAACCAGCGCCTGGGCGGCAGCTGTGAATTCTGTCTGCGTTTTGCAGTCGGCGAAGATCGACCAGCTCGGGCACCGCGCATCATTGGGATTGAGAATGATGTCGCGATCGGCGTCGAAAAACGCTTCGACGAATGCGCCGGTAAGGTCGAAGATAACGGCACTGTCCTGGCGCGCGCGCATCTGTTGGACGAGATCGAGGAGTTGCGTTGTCTTGCCCGAACCGGTGGTTCCGACAATGATCGAGTGGCTCTGTTCGAGGCCATAGGGATAGGGGACGCCGCCAACCGAATAGGGATGGTGAAGTCCCTTTTCCTTGCGTGTCGCCAGGTCGAGTTTGAGCACCTCCTGCGTGGTCAGGCCCGGGAACAATCGCGCTGCCGACTTTTCGAATTCATGGGCATTATGAGCAAGGATGTCGTCGGTCAGGATATCGCGATCGACGAGCATTGCACCACGCTCGTGGCGCTCCTGGAGAATGGACGAACCGCGCGTGTTGGCGGTCTTGATGAATCCCCAGACGAGCGGCATGGCGACCAGGACCGAAGCGAAGAACGCGCCGAGTAACGAATGGGCTGCTTTGGCCCACGCCAATTTTACCGCAGGCAGATGCGGGATATAGCCCATAGCCGTCATCCGGTAAAAACCGTCTGGCATTTTGAGGTTCATGGGCTTGAGCGGATTGAAGTCGAGCCAACCCCAGACAGCGGCATAAAGCTTCCAGGCGCAAAGCTGAATTTCGCTTTCGCCCATGACTGCCGAGAGCATGATCCAGTAAATCGCGACGAAGATGGCGAACCAGATCAGGAACGGCACTTTGGCACCCGCCACGAACATGAAGACCTGATGGCCGATCAGCTGCGATCCGCGCGTGAAATTGCCGGTATTGCGAAGCACACGACCGCGGGCTGTCGCGTGCTCGACGGTAATGGCCGACCGGTCGAAGCGCAGCTCACCGCGCGACATGGAATTGGTCCATTTGTGCCTTGGCGGCGGCAGCGAGCTCTGTGCGTCTTTCCGGCGCCGAAACGGCGATGATATGGTCGAGCGCGACCTGGCAGAATTCGGTCGCAGCGGCGACCCTGCGGAGGTTAACGGCAAGCCCGTCCTGATCTACGAACGCCTGGATCGCCTGACGAATAAGCGTTGCTTTGGGAACGGCAGTTGCGTCCGCTACACGATCGAGTTCCCGGTTCATGTCGCCGGGAATCAATATGCTCGTTTTGACGTAGTCGTTTCTCATGCCAACCCCGGTGGACGCGGGATTGGCGGAACCTCAGAAAAGCCATCTGAAATTAAATGCTTGAGCGCCGCGTGTCAATCTGGGAGTCTGGGTCGCTAGGCAGTCCACCTTCGACCACCTCGGCAAGTCCTTGAATTACTGCCGCAAATGACGCCAGACCGCCGCGACGGTCAGCGCGACCGCCCAAACCACCTCGACAACCTATTGAAACAACACCGGAAAAACGCGCCGCAGGTGCATTAGGTGTGCACTTCAATTCCCCTATTTCGACCTGCTCCATCGTCGGTTTGGGGATTTTCCAATCGCGCTGAGTCGGGTTTCCCTGACCGACCTGACGCGCTGAAACGCGCATCAAATCCGGCATGCGACACAGGTCGATTGATCATGACATCTCGCAGGCGATCCTGTGTTCGCTGCGCTACGGCCGGATGACAACCGAATATGGCCACGCGGGGCTCGATGCCCCGCGTGGCCACAAGCTCTTCACACAAAAAAAGGGGAGCCGAAGCCCCCCGAGACCGCTGCGTGCCGCGATCAATATTCGTCGCTCATCGCGCCATGTGCGGTATAGACCACCTTGTCGATGAGCCGCATCGGCAGCGCGTCGTAATCGCCTTCGTCGATGCTGATGTAGCGCCCGTCTTCCTCGATCACGTGCTGGTCGAAATAGCTGTGCAGGGCGCGACGTTCGGCGGATGCGACAGCGGCGAGATAATGGCCGGTATCCATGATTGCGATGCGTGAGGGTGTTGCCATGAGAGCCTCCTGATTGTCGTCAATTGACGGATGCTTGGCAGTCATGCGTTCGGGAGGTCGGTCAGGGACGCCAAAGGCGCCGCACGGCGGGCGGTCCGGCGTGTCTATTTTTTGCGTACGCCGGAGCTGGCGATCTCGGCACCACCGCTCGATCGCAAAAAATCGATGCGCCGGGCCGATCCTTGACGGACCTTCCGGACGCATGACACCCTTGGACTATTGTTAGAGAAAATGTTCTTTCCTGCCCGCCCGGCAAGGCCGCAGGCGAGCCGGCCCAGAATCCGAACGCCAGGATAAGCCAGAATGCCCGACGCCCGCTCGCCGCGAGGCTCAGGCCCACACGACGCGTGCATCGGCATCGGGCTCGTCCATCGCGGCAAGCACGTTGAGATGCGCCCGGTAATGATCGACATGATTGTCGGCAAAGCGGCGGCGCGTTGCGGGATCGCTAAGCCGGTCGCGCAGTTCGTCGGCGCGGATTTCACCCACGGGTTCCTGCGCGACGCCGAGCGCCCGCAGGATCGCATAGGCGCTGGCTTTAGAAACCTTCAGCCGGATCGCGTCATCGGGGGTCGATGACACCCAGAGATAGATGTGGTTCTCTTCCTTGTCGCGGCCGAAGCGGACAAGACGACCCCGAAACTGCGCCTGCTCGATCACGCCGATCGCGGTTTCGTCATGCTCGAAAACGGCAGCGAGCACGGCAAGCGCAAAGGGACAGACGCGTGCCTCGAAATCATCGACGGCAGGGTCCTGTGCGGCGCGATCGATCACGGCGATGCCCGAGCGTTCGCCTTCGACGGCCGCAAAGCTGCGGAACGCCGCGAGCTGGCGCGCCGAAACCAGGGCGCAGGGACGTGCGCCGACGCGGTCGTCGGCGACGGTGAAGCTGATGATCATGGCCAAATCCTTTCCCCGTAAAGTACAGCGCAAAAAGGGCGCCAGCCGCGACCATGGAGGTCGCGGCTGCCGCCCCGCCACGGGTCGTCGGTCAGGCGTCGACAAGCTCGCGCTTGCTGCGGCCCTTGCCCGTGTTCTCGGGGGCGTCGGGCGCCGTCGAACTGCCGAGGCCGTCGGTGTGCCCGCCGCCGACTTCGCCGCCGGTCGCCCCGTTTGCAGGTCCCCCCTCGTCCAGCGGCAGCGGCGGCATGTCGTCGCTGGCACCGGTCGCGGCGGGCAGCGCCGCACGGCGCTGCTGGCGCTGCCAGACGATGTTGTAGCTGCCGTCTTCCTGCCGGAAGGCCGAGACCTGGATCGGTTCGGACAGGCTCGGATCGTCGATGCGACCATTGAGGAATTCCTCGCCGGTCGAATTCGACGTCAGCGCAAACAGCGCGCCGACCTTGACCCACACTTTGGCGACAGCATTCAGCGCCATGACGTCGAACTTGGGCGCTTTGGGATTTGGCGAGACGACGGGCCGAAGCGCGATGGTCATCGCGACCTGGAGGGTTTCGATGCGACCGACATAAGTGCCGCTCGAACGAAGCGTGATACTGCCGATGTTGCTGCTCATGATCATTCTCCTGAAACGACTTTCGGGAACCTCCCGAAGCCATAACTTTCCAGTCCCCTCCCCTCCTCGGCCCTTTCGGCCGAGCGGCGTGCGTGAGCACGCTCTGTGTCGCCGGGCGCTTGCGGCCGGCGGGCCAGATCCGGCACTTCCCGAGTTGGCGTGAGCCGCACCGTCGTCGCGCGTGACTGCGCCGCGCGCCCGCGCGCGCATCAACAGACGGTGCCCCGAGACGGTGACGCGGACGAAGCGCGGCGTCGGGGCAGCAAGGCATCCGGCTGAGCGCAGCGATGTCGTGGTGCCGCAGCTGCCGACGACACCGCGCCCGCGCACCGGCCGGAGCGCCCCGCGCGCCAGAACAAGAAAATCGCACCCTGAAAGGGCTGCGCCAGCAGACCCAAAGAGTGCGACATCACGCGCGTCCCTTGACCACCGCCGGTACGGCGGTGCCCGGGACGCCGACCAGGCGTCCGCGCGCCGCAGCGGCGGTCCCGGCGGGACCCCGTCAGGCGCGCCCGGGCGGCATCGAAAAAAAGAGAGACCGGACTTGCGTCCGGCCTCCCGTGCAGGCTGGTCAGGCGGCCTGCTGCCGACCCAGGTCCCGGACCTGATCCGAGGCCCGAATGATGTGGAGCGGCGTTCCCGCCTGACGCAGTTTCTGCGCGAAATTGGCTTGAAGTCCCGAGCCTTCGCAGACGATAGCTTCGACGGGGCGCAGCCCGACGATCTTGTCGTTGCGCACGAAGCCGGCACGGTTGCCGTGCGCGCGGTCGAGCCGGAACTGGACCAGCTTGACGCCGCGCGCGGCTGCCCATGCTGCGGCAATGGCATCGCAGCCCTTGACCTGGGCCGTGGTCGCCAGGACCATCTCGGGGACACGGGTTTTGATGCTGTCGAGGCGGTTCCAGAGCAGTTCATGGTCGTGCCAGACGTTGCCGCCCGAAAACGCCACCACCGGACCTTCGGGGGCATAGGCTTCGCGACACGTGCGCGCGCGTGCCGCAAGAAAATCGCGAGCTTCGATCTGGCTTGCGGTCAGGCTCGACGACGTGCGGCTGCCCTTGGTTGCCGAGAATGGCCGCCCGGTTTCGACACGGAACACATCGGCCGCGTGATCGCGCATGCATTCCATCGCCTGCCGGGCATCGAACAGCGTCTGAGCCAGGAGCTGCTTGTCCTCGAGTTCGGTTGCGTAGATTTCCGAAGGATCGAAGCATCGCGCGAGTTCGCCCAAATCTTTGGCGGCATCGTCCTCGCGGCCTTCGATGCGCCTGGCAACGACGTGGAACGAGTTGACAAAGCCCCAGGCAAGATCGGCGGCATAGCTTTCCATCCTGGTGTCGCGGAACACATCGAATAATGTCCCCATCATCATCTCGACGGCGCAGCGCACCATTTGCGGGTCGGGCATGTCGAGCGCTTGCGGTGCGTCGACAATCGACAATTTGGCCATTTCATTCTGGCCGTCGAACGCGGTGTCGTAACCGCTGTCGCGATTGTCGCTGTCCGAGAAGTGGCGGGCCATGTCGGCGAAGTTGGTGAAACGGGTCATTGAAACCTCCAGATGTGAAAATGCTCATCACCGCGATGAGGTCGCTCCGGGGGAATGCGGCGCCGTGGCGGTCACAGGACAGCGACCAGCGGGAAGCTGCCGCGCCAGCGGACGGTGGGGGAGCCGATTTTGGGGGGACGGATCGGGGCGCGCCAGCGACCCCGGGCCCCGCAAAATTGGGGGTACCGCCGGTCCTTGACGGCCACGCGCGCCGCATTCCATCATCGGAATTCATAGAGAGAGAAAAGAGTGAGGCCGGGCAGCGGAGATCCCGGCAGCGGTGCCGGAACAGATCGCCGCGCGCCACAGGCCGAACAACCGGTGGTTCGTGATCGACCGGCGCCGTCGTCCAAGGGCGTTCGGCGCCTGGCCGAATCCCCTCTACGACGCGCACGGGTTCCTGCTGCCACGCCGATCCCGCGCCACGCGCTCGATCATCCACCCCGCGCGCAAGGGATCGTCACCCGCAGGGCGGAGACAGGCATAGCCTGGCTCCGTGGAGCTGGGGCTGACGCTTCGTCAGCACCCAGCGGAATAGAGCCCGGTCCCGCGCACCCGCGCGGGATGCGCCCCCCAAGACCTGCTCGGGCCTGCCGCGCCGATCATCGAGTGCCTTCTTCCCTGCCGCACAAGAACCGAATTTCATCGACGTGCGACCTGGGTGTGTTGGCCGTCCAGGCGACGATCGCTGGTGCCGATTGGGATGCCGATTGGAGTGCCGGGTCGGCGTGCCTCGATATCAGGACACGACCGGTCCCGACGATCTTCCCGGCGACCATCCTTGTCACCGTTGCCGTAACCGCGCCCGGTCGCGTTGGGACAAAAACACTGACCCTCGAAAAAACCGCGCCGCGATCAGGCGACGTCGGTGCGTTGATCGCGGCCCTTGTCGGCTTCGTGAGAGCGAGCATAGCGAATGGCCTGATCATGTTCATCGGCGATGCCATTAAGTCCGGCAAGAGCGCGTCCGATCAGGTCGGCCGTGGTTACCAGCTGGATATGGTCCGCCGCGACGATAGCATAGCCGCCGCCGAATGCGTCGCGTCGCAGCCGGTCCGAATAGCACGCCCATTCGAACGCGAGCGGCAGCGCGCTTGGGCAACTGCGCTGGAGCACACGCGCGACCGTTTCGACCTGGATCTGATGACCCGCAATCCAGAGGTCGACGCTGCCATTTTCACGCGGTTCGACCTCGATCGTGCAGCCCAGCCCGAAATAGTCTTCGTCTTCGAACACGGTCTTGAAGCCCGACCATGGGTCGTCAGCGTGGGTCGGCAGCGGCGGATACGTCACGGCGAACAGCGGATCGTGCAGGATCGCGCTGGCATGGGCGCTGGTCTCGTTCCCGTCGCCGAGCAACTCGCTCGCCGTAAAGCACAGGCGGGCAAGATGCGCCTCGGCCTTGGTCGTGGTGACGACAAACGCGGTGGCAACATAGGAATTCGACATCGGAAGCCTCCCGGGAATGAGGTTTGCAGGCGTTCGGGCACAATCGGGCCGTACAACGGCCATGGGCGCGTCTCGTCGGCCCGACCCCCCGTAGTCGTCCCTTCCCCTTCGCTTTAGTCGCGGTGCCTGAGCGTCAGTCGTGCACGCTGCTGCGCGGGGCCATTGGCGGTGCCGAGCGACTTGAGGCGATCGGTCTCGAGCGTCGCCGCCAGGCCTTCGGGCACGACAGCACAGGGCGCAAGCAGCGCGAGCGCCGCGGCTGCGGTCGCCAATTCGCCGGGCGCCGTCCCTTGCCAAAAGATGACATCGTCCTCGCCATCGGCCTCGGTCACCAGGACCTGGGCGAAAAACGTCGCAAGCGGGCGATCCCAGCCGACCGTGATGCGCGTGCCGCGCGGCTGGTCGGGCCGGGGTTCGAGCGTGTGACGACTCATTCTGCTCTCCAGATCAAGGCCGTGCCGGCACGGGGCATCGACGACGCGTGCCTGACGAGCCTGGCGCAGGGTCCGGCCAGTCAAAGCTTCTCCACGCGATAAGCGGACGTGCCCGACCATGTCAGGCGATACATATCGGCTTGCACGACCGATTGCACGACATTGGGCCAGAGCGCGGCGATGCACGTCCCGCCGGCATGGCGAACCGAGGGGTAGATGAGTCCGTTGTGACCACCTGCCCGAGCCGTCGCCGCAAGAGCGTTGCCCCGGGGATAGCCGATGGCCGGATCCGGATCGAGGCTCGGATGATCGGGTAACCCGCGAAGGTCGACGAACACCCCGGCCATGCTCGCCAGCATTTCGCCATAATCAACGACGGCAGTGTAATCGCCCGCGTCTGCCAGTGCATTGCTCAAATGATAGCCGACTTCAACGAGACAGGTTTCCACCGCAAGGGCGGCATACCAGGCACCGCGCGCGGCCGGGTTGAAACGCATCGGCGCGCGCGGTTTGGCGTAAGCGAAGCTGGCGTTGATGAACTTTGCGTGCGGGACGCCATGCACGAGTTCTTCGGCGGTCAAGCCAGCGTAGCCCCGTTCCTCGGCGATCAGGCGGCCGCTGGTTGCGCCTTCGATTTCGGCGAGAAGCGCAAGCTCGTCTTCGTCGTCGGCGAGCGGCGTCAAGACGGCTGCGCGCAACCGCGCGCTGGCGACGAGGCGCACGGTTCGGGGGAACGCGTCCCGCACCAGCGGAACGCCGTCCATGAAAGCGTCGTCAGAGCCCGCCACGCAGGGCGTCGATATATTGCCGCGTTTCGAGCATGCGCGGGATTCCGCCTTCGATCATCGCCTGGACCGGCGTCAGGCGATCGAAGACCGGGCCGCGATTGGGAAGTTTGGGCCAGCGATCAGCCATGTCGTCGGCAAACAGCAAATGCAGGCCCTTGAAGACGCCGATCAAAGCAGACGCGCGCGTCAATTGGTCCTGACCGAGCACACCGTCCCATTTGCCGGCTTTCATCCGGTCCCAGGTGCTTTCGGAGACCCCCAGCAAGGCAGCGCCTTCGGCGTTGCTGCCGTCCCATGCAGCCACAAGGCGCAACACCGCCTTGACCGCGGCAGCGGTCAAGCGCTGCCGGTCTTCTTCGACAGCAAAGTTTTGCAATCCGACCGGCTTGACCGGCAGGCGCTCGTGTTGAACAGCATGGACCATAGCGCGTCTCCTGATGCGAATATGTGCCTCACATGATGCGATGTCAAGGATTGGCCCGTCGTAGGATATGAAGCGCGCGACGTGCCGACACAATCTGGGGCCAAGTGTTTTCGGCCTCGGTGCGGGGACATCCCCGGGCAGTCGGTGATCCGTCAGGACCGCAGCCCGGCTGCTCAATGCAACAGATTTCAACCTGATGTGGCCTGATGCGCCGGGCCGGCGCCGGCTGAGGCGCACGCGTGGGAGGAACCGATCGCCCAAAGGTTCCGGGTGCGGCGGCCATCGGCACGTCAACTGGTGACAACGACGATTTCGGCCGAACGGTCGAGGACATCGGCAGAGCGCAATACGCGAAGCGGTTGCAACGGATTGCTTGTCCGGACGATCGAAATGTCTTCGTGGCCGGTCTCGAACAGGCGGGCGGCGACACGCCGGGCATGTTCGCCGCTGCACAGATCGGCGCGGCGCGTCGAGCGCGGAACGAGCGGGGGCGCGGACATGGCGGGTCTCCTTCCAATCGGATCAGTCCCGTGCACCGAACACCGGGGCATGGACTCGGGTTTGCGGAATGATCGACCAGTCGCGATCACGCAGCCGGGTAACGCGATAATGGCCGCCATGCGGGGCGATCAATGTCAGCCGGCGGCCGACGCGGCGCACGGTGAACTCGTCGCCCTCATGGCCGTCGGTGAAGCGCATCGGTGCCGCGAACTTGATCCGGTCGCCGTCGCTGATGGCGCGCTTGCGGCGTCCGATCGTGGCGCGGCAGCGCTGCCGCCACGCGCGCGCATAGTCGCTCGACGTCGGTCCGAGCATCGCGAGGATCGCTTCGGGACACCCGGTTTCGCACGGTCCCGCATGCTCGCTCATGTCCTTATAGCCGAAGACATGGCCGTCGCGCGCGTTCGGTGTCCAGCGCGTGAGACAGACGATGGCGAAGACGGGTTCGGTCGCCTCGGTACCGTCACGATGCACAAAGCTCTGGACTGCGGCATAATAGACCCGGTCGACATAGGCGGATCGCAGCACGCGAAGACCCCGCGTCGATCCATCGTCCTGCGCGCGTTCATGGGTGAACGCGGCATCGAGATAGGCTTTCGGGGTTGTCGTGCTGCCCATATGTTCGCGGGTCATCGTCAGCCAGCCCATGGTCGGGTCCTTTCGTGGGGCAGACGGGTGACGGTTGGCGGTCGTCTGCGATGTGGAGTTCGCGGCGGATGCGGCGCGCGAATTGGACGGGATCGAGCAACACGGCGATATCGGCGGTCCGGCTGCGCGCGTTTGCCCCGTCGTTTGCACCGTCATTGCGCCGATACGCGACCTCGGCACCGGGGCGCGGCAGGTCTGTCGTCACGCGGACCGACAGCGTCGGCGTCACGAGCACGATATCGGTCCTGCCGAGGCTGTCCGGGCCGCGCCTCAATTCTGCTGCGGCGCGTTCACCAAACGCGGCGGCGAGCGCGCCCAGCTGCGCTTCCGCCTCGCGGCAGAAAATGCGGCGCGCGGCGGCATCGGGCGCAATGCTGCGGCGGGCGAGCACGACGATTGACGGCTGGCCAGCGAGGGCGTCGATCCGGGTCAGGCAGTCGTGCCGAAGCTTTGTATCGTCGGCGCACCGGTCATCGCCAGCGCGGACGGATGCGATCCGGCCAAGGTGTCGCGCCAGAAGTCTGACCGCTGGATCGCTTTCGGGATCGTTCCCCGCGTTGCGCGCATCCTCGATGGCATCGCCGATCGCGCTCAGCGTTGTCCGCATGGTGGTCAGGCCTTCGGGATTGAGCGCGAGCCGGAAGCGAAAGTCGATATCGTACGTCATGGCGGCGCGCCCTCCCCTGCTGTTCGCCCTTCGCTTCCCTCTTCGCTTTCTTGCCCGGTCGCCGTGACGCGCAGCGCGCCGCGAACTCGTGGTCGGGAGCCGGTCGACGCCTGTCAGGCCTCGGCACCTGCCTTGTGATCTGTCGCTTCTGTGGCCGAGCCGGCCTCGCCGAAAGCCTTGAGGAATTGATAGGCCTGTTCGGCCTTCGATGCGGCCTGGATGATCGCCGCCTTGTTGGCGCGAAGCACGCGCAACCAATGGCCGATATAATTGGCGTGACTGTCGTGGAGGTCGTTCGGGAGCCCGAGATCGGCGCAGATCAGGCCGCTGCCGAGTTCGGCAACCAGTTCCTCGCGGGCGTAAGCATCGTCACCGAACTTCTTGCCGAAAGTCCGGGCGAGCCGGTCGGCATGGCCGCTCCAATGGACATGTTCGTGCGCGAGCGTGCTGGCAAGATGATCGGCAGACACGAAGCTGTCGGGGTTCGGAATGTTGATGCTGTCTGCGATGCGGTCGTAATAGGCCTCGCTGCCGCCATAGCTCACTCTGGCGGGAATGTTCGCAAAGAACGCGTCGATGGCGGCTTGCCGTGCCGACGCAGTCAGCGCCGGCGGCGGCGCGTCGCCGGGATAAAAACGGGCCGGCAGCCCATCGATCTGGTCGACGTTGAAGACGGTGTAAGCGCGCAGGAAGCGGATCGTCCTGGTATCGCCAGGGGCTGCGTCGGATGCGCTGTCGTCCCGGGTGAACGACGAATAATAGACGCTGATCGAGCCCTTTTCATGCCGTCGAACTTGGCCGCCCAGTTCGGATGCCTGTTTGTAGGTCATCCAGGTCGGACTCTTGTAGCCGAGCGCATCGGCGACGGCCCAGAGATAGAGCGTATTGATCCCCGTGTAGGGGGTCCCGCAATGGCGCAGCGGGCGACCGCCGCTGCCCGATGTCCAGGGCCGTCGCCAGGGCAGGGTTCCGGCCTCGATGCGGGCAATGATGAGCGCGGTGATTTCAGCCGCGATATCGCGTTGGCGTGGTTTCGGGCGCATGAGGGCCTCGCGTGCAAAAGCGCAGCCGGAAGCGCGGGGCTCCCGGCTGCACAGGTTTCAGGAGGAGGAGGCGTCGTCAGGCGGCAACGATATCCTCGGCGACAGAAACGTCCCCGGCCTCGGCATCGTCGGCGACGACGGCATCGCCTTCATCGATGGCTTCGCCTCCGCCATCCCCAGCGTCATCGATGCCGCTTCCATCGACGCTGCCCCCGCGTTCGACGGTGTCTTTGGCGGCGTCATCGACACCCTCGACGATCGGCGCGCCCGAGCCGGTACCGAACTGCATCGCCCGGGGCAGCCAGGCGAGCGCCGTCTCCCTGATTTCGGGTTCGCTGACGGCATGACCGGCAAACAGCGTCTGGCACGATCCGGAGATTTCGCCCTTCTTCGACTGCATATAGCGCCCAGCGAGCGCGGGTCCGCCGACGTCGGCGAGAATGGCGAGCAGCGTCGACTTGCTCACCTTGTCGAAGAAGTTCTCCGAGGTCGGCCGCCACCAGGCGGCGACGTCGATTTCGAGCAATTCGGCCAGCCTTGCCTGCAAGGGGTTGGTACGATGACCGAAGCTGCACTTGGCCTCGAGCGACGTCGCCACCGCCATCGCCAGCCATGCAGCCTTGGCATCGTCGTCGAGCGCGCGAAATGCGTCGAACCGGTCGACCTCGCGCGCGTGTTCGGTCCATCCGCTGTCGAGCTCGCTCTGCACCTCGCCGAGATAATCGCGCGCCCGACTTGGCGGCACGTCGCGCGCTGGAACCGGATCGTCGGGGCGACGCCTGGCGATCGTCGACCCGTAAGCTGCGTGGCGCGGATCGACGATTGCGAACAGCGCATAGTCGAGCGCGAGCGCGGGCTGGGCGAGGATCGCGGCAGCAAGGACGTCGCGCCGCTGGACCGCAAGCGAATCCGACAGCTTCGCGCTGAGCGGCTTGCCGCCCGGCACCGTCGCATCGACCGCAGGCGGCGATTTGATCCGTCCCCCGGCGGTGGTGACCGGTCCGGTCTCGCCGGGTTCGCCGATCGGCGCTTCGCTGTAATAGCTGGTGTCGAGGACGAGCGCCCCGCTCGGCGTGAGGAGCAGGAATGCGCCGATCTTGCTCTTCAGCGCGTCATCGAGCGCGGCGGGGCGATCGTCGAGCGTCTGGTAGCGGAGACGAAGCGCCTCGCATTCGGCCTCGAGCGCCTCATAATGGCCGTCGTCCTGGCCGTCCTCATCCATCGCGGTTTCGATTTCGTCGAGGCGCGCTTCGATCGCCGCCATGGCTGCGGATTCGGCCTCGGTCGGATCGCGCTGCGGGACAGACACGCGGTAGAGCGATGCGGCCTCGTTATAGGTGTTGGTCGTGGCGATGGGCCGGATCCAGGCAAGGCCGGTTTCCGCACCGATACGCGTCGCTTCGGCCGTCATCTTCTCGGCGGCGAGGCGTTCGGCGATCTCGGGATTTGTCCAGCGGTCGCCATCGGTTTCGTAGAGGTCGCGGGTGACATGGCCCCCGGCGGCGACATACGCCTCCTCGCCGACGAGGAGTGCGATCGCGTCGGTGGCGCGCATCGTCTCATGCTGGATCGCGCGCTTGATCGTGTCGGCGCTGTAATAGCCTTGCGTCCCATAGGTCTCGAACACGCGCAGCTGCTTTTCGATATTGTCCGTCGAGGCAAAAGCCTTGGCCTTGTCGAGCGTCAGCGTGCCCTCGCGCAATGCGGCGAAGATGGGGTCGGCGAGATTGGCAAGCCGGAGACGGCCTTCGACGAACCGCCGGGTGACACCAAAACGCGTGGCGACCGCGTCGAGATCGTCGCCCTTGGCGATGAAGTCCTGGAAGGCGCGGCATTCATCGGCCGGCGTCATTGCCATGCGTTCGAAATTCTCGACGAGCGACAGCTCGGTCTTCTCAGCGTCGGTTGCGGTCTTCTCGCGGGCCGGAACCGGAAAATCCTTGTCGATCTTGCCCTGCTCGGCGAGCAACGTCAGCGCCTGGAAGCGACGACCGCCGGCAAACACTTCGAAATGGCCGCGCGGCTTCTTGAGCGGCGTGACGACGAGATTTTGCAGAACACCATGAGCCTCGATGGTGGCTGCAAGTTGTTCGATGCTGCGGGGTCCGGTCTTGCGGACATTCGCGCCGCTCAGGCGGAGCTTGGAGAGTGGAACGGTTGTGAACACGGGAGTTCTCCTGATGGCGATCCGGAACAAGCACCGGATCGCCCCGCCCCGCTTCCCCTTCCCTTTCTCAGGAGCCCCGGCCCGATCGGTCTGGTCCGATCCGCCCGTTGCGATCAGTCCGGCGCAATCAATCTGGCGCAATCAGTTTGGCGCGATCTGGCGGATCCATCTGTCGCTCAGGTTGCAACAACGGCGGCGATCACGACCTCGGCTGTCTCGCGCGGCACGAACACGCGCGTCCGGTACTGGATGATTTCGGTGAAACACCCGAGGGACTTGAGCCAGGGCACACGGTCGGCGGGCGCGCCGCTGAGTTCGAGCCGCAGTTCGCCATTCACCCGCCGCCGTGCCAGCGTCATCTCGAACGGGCGGACGAGCGACACCGGTTCGCCGCGCAGGGCCGCCGCCGCGATCTTGTCGGCGGGCAGGTTGTCGGCCTGTTCGATCCCGAGCTTGGTGAAGAGTTTCACGACATCGGCGTCGAAGACAAGGCGGCCGAGCCAGCTACGCCCATCATTGTCGGCAATGCGATTGACGGTCAGATGATCCGAAGGCAGCGCCGACCAGATCGGCAGGAGAAGGCCGGTCGCCAGCTGGATCGTCTCGGTGTCGAGCGCCGCCAGAGCTGCATCGACTTCCTCGGCCCAGAGCCGGTCGAAACGCGCGACGTCGATGGATTCCCAGGCGCTCTCGGCAAGGTCGCTCGCCAGCATATGTTCGCAGCGTGTCGGCCGCTGCAGCGCGACGCGCTTCAGGAAAGCCCCTTCCTCGTCGACGAACGAGCGGGCGGGCAGCTTGAGCGCGATGCGCCCCGACTTGGTATTGCACAGATATTCGGCTTCGGCCTCGCCCGCGGCGACTGCCTGGATACGCGCCAGCCCGATCGCCAATCGTTTGCGCGCAATCTCGATCGTCAGCAAATGCGTCGTCGCGCCGCTGGCGCTGTCGGTGCGCAGCAACCGATCCTCGAGGACGGTCGCGCGATCGACGAGAATGGTCTCGACTCCGATGTCGAGCGTCCCCGCGTCGCGCGCCGCCGCAATACGGCGTTCGACGAGTCCCAGGAACTCGTCGAAGATCGTGTTCTGGAGGTCTATGCGGAGCGCCAGCAACCGGTTGAGCCAGCGCTGGATCGGCGGCAGATCCTCCTTCAGGACGCCGTCGCTGTCGAGCAGCTCGAGACCGCTCACCTCCATGAAATGCGCCATCGTCGTCGAGGTCAGCTTGCCTGCGTTCAACAGGTGAAACCAGCTTACGAGCGCCGCCTTGGCATAGTCGCTTTCAAGATTGTCCGCCGGGTCGAACAGATTCTGCCCGCCGGTCTGGCGCTGGCCGCGCGTCAGCGCGCCCAGACTGTCCAGCCGGCGCGCGATCGTCGAGGTGAAACGCAGCTCGCCCTTGCAGTTGGTCGTGACGGGACGGAACAACGGGGCAGACGCCTGATGCGTGCGATGCGTGCGCCCCAGCCCCTGGATCGCGCGATCGGCGCGCCAGCCCGGCTCGAGCAGCAGATGGACGCGCTGCTGCCGGTTGAGCACATCGAAACTCGCATGATAGGACCGCCCGGTGCCGCCCGCATCGGAGAAGACGAGGACGCGCTTGTCGCCGCGCATGAAGGCAGCGGCATCGGCTTGCCCTGCCCGTGCCGAGCGGCTCTCAAGCCGCTGTTGGCCACCCGGCCCCTCCACGATGCGTCGCGTCCGGCCCGTCACTTCGGCGACGGCCTCGGGCCCGAAATGGCCGATCACCGCATCGAGCGCGGGTTTGATCGGCGGTAGGCCGCAGATGTGTTCGATCAGCGCATCGCGCCGGGCCTCGGCATCGGGGTTGTGCACGGGGTTTCCGGCCTCGTCGGACATCGGCCGCGAATGCGCTTCGCCGGTGTCATCGACGTACATCTCCATCTGGCGCACCGGAAAGGCCCGGGCGAGATAGTCGATGACCGCTTCACGGGGGCTGAGATCGACATCGAGGTCGGCGCGTTCCTCGGGTGTCATCGTCCCGAGACGCCGGTCGAGCACCGATTCTGCGGTGGTGACAAGCTGCATCACCACCGATTTATCTTCGGCGAGATGGGCCTCGGCGCTGCGCAGCACCGTCGGCAGCTTCATCGACAGGAGCACCTGCCCGAAGAAGCGCTGCTTGGTCGACTCGAAACGCGACCGCGCCGCCGCCTTGGCGCCGCTGTTGAGCGTCTTGTTCTCGAGCGCATCGACCACGTTGGTGATTTCGAGCGCGGATTCCATGTTGCGATGGATGATCGCCCAGGCATCGGCATAAATATTGTAGATCGCGATCTGCTCAGGCGTCAGATCGTGGCGCAGGATGTGATATTCGACGCCGGCAAAGCTGAGCGCGCGCGCCGCATAGCGCCCGGTCGCTTTAAGATCGCGCGCGACCAGTTCCATCGCCGCGATCCCGCCGGCGCGGATCGACATGATGAACGCCTCGCGCGTGGCAAAGGCCGTCGAGGGGCCCCAAAGACCCAGGCGCACCGCATAGGCCAGATTGTTGATGTCCGAGGCACCGGTTGCCGAAGCGTAAAGAACGCGCGCGTCTGGCAAATGGTTCTGGAGCAGCACGCCGGCAATGCCCTGGAGCGAGCCCTTGGTCTTGCCGAGCGCACCCTGCCCACCAGCGACGCCGCCCATTTCATGCGCTTCGTCGAAGGCGATCACACCGTCGAAGGCGGGGCCTGCCCAGTCGAGCAGTTGCTGCAAGCGGCTGCAATCCTGACGCTGCGAGCGCAGCGTCGGATAGGACACGAACAGCACACCTTGATCGAGCGTGATCGGTGCGTCGATCTTCCAGCTCGAAAGCGACTGGACATTGCCGGCAAGCCCGCCGATCGCCGTCCAGTCGCGCCGGGCATCGTCGAGCAACGCTTCGTTTTTCGACACCCAGATCGCGCGACGGCGACCTTTAAGCCATTGGTCGAGGATGCAGGCGGCAATCTGGCGACCTTTGCCCGCCCCGGTCCCGTCGCCCAGAAAATAGCCTTCGCGGTAGCGGCGTCCGTCATCGGCAATGTCGAGACCGACGCCTTCCTTGTCGGGCACGAAGCTGCCGGGCAGCTGGCGGGTCCAGGCATCGCCGGCATAAACGACGGTTTCGAGCTGGGCGGCCGACAACAGCCGCGCACTGACGCAACGCTCGGGCAGCGACGGTACATAGTGCGGGATCGGGGCCGCGATCGATCCCATCGCCACGGATTCGACCAGCGGCGTCGGATGATCGCCGGCACTGTCGAAGATGACCCGGCTCGGACGATAGGGAAGATAATCCCCGGCCTGTGTGCCGGTCGGCGCGGGCTCATCGAGCGCAGTATAGGCGACCGGTAAAACATTGTTGGCAACCGCAGCGCGAAAGCTCGGCGCGACCGGGGCCGGGGTCGATTTCACTGCCCGGAACAGGCCGATGCCGCTGGTCCGGACGGCCGGTCGTGGCGATGCCGGTTCGTCGGCGCATGCCGGACGCGCGTGGAGCGTGACGCCATCGAGCACGGCGTCGAGCGACGACCGGCAGAGCGTGGCGGTTTCGCTCAGGCCTTCGAGCTTGTCGATGACGTAGACCCGTACATCGATGCCGGTTCCGTGCTTGCCATAGCAGCCGTGCAGAATGAGGCAGTTGCGCACGCTGGTTCCCTTAAGCACGGCGGCATAGACGTCGTGCAGCTTGGCCGAAGGTTTGAACCAGTCGGGCATGATCGCCACGAGCCGGCCGCCGCGGCGCAGCCGACCGAGCGCGGCCTGGAGGTGACGGACCGCTGCAAGCGCGTCGGCACCAAGACCCAGCGATCGCGAAAAGGGCGGGTTCATCAGGATCAGCGACGGACGCGCCGCGCGTGCCATTGTCGAGGCCAGCATCGCGCCGTCGTGACCGGTAAGGGTGGCGCTCGGGAAAACATGGGGAAGACGGCGGCGGCGCTCATGCGCCAGTTCGTTGAGCTGCAGCGCGGCGACGGCAGGCAACTGCGCAACGAGCAGACCATTGCCGGCGCTCGGCTCGAGCACGACATCGTCGGGGTTTGCCTGTGCGAGCAGCGCGACCAGCGCGGCGATATCGACCGGCGTCGAGAATTGTTGCCACTCGAGCTGGTCTTCGCTGCGCACGGTCTGGGTCGGGAGGCAGCGGGCGAAGGCGATCGCGCGCCGGACATCGTCGACGCCGACGACCGGGCTCACATTGGCGACGAGGTGGCGGGCCACGCCATGTTCGAGGAGCTCGAAACTGTCGCGCTGGGTCCAGCGGCCGTCGGCATTGCCGCCGCCAAAGGCGTCGCACATCACCGCATTGAGCGCCGGTCTGTCGATCGACCCCTTGTCGGCCAGATGCGCCAGAATGAGGTCGCCAGCCTGGATATCGGCCAGGGCAGCGGTTTCGAAGAGGTCGATCATACGAAAAAGCCTTTTGTCAGGCGCAGGACGTCCATCGCCTGCCCGCTCCCCAGCATCCCCTTTTCTCTCCCGGGCTTCAGTCGAGCCTTGCCCAATCATTGTCGCCCAGGGCACCGGCACGGCGCGGCGGGGGCATGCGCCGGATGGCAAGGCCCGGACGGGCATAGGCATGCCAGGCGCGCTTGCCCGCGGCGCGACCCTCGGCGTCGTCGTCCTCGGCAATCACGAGTTCGGTAAGCTCGGCCGGGAGCGCGATCAGCGGCAAACGCGCCGCGCCGAGCGATGCCCAGCACGGGATCCCGGTCCGCATGGTGAAACGCGCGGCGGTTTCGAAACCCTCGGCGATCGCCAGGCGGCCATCGACGGGCGCGAGCCCGCGCCAGCTGGCGGCACCGGGACGACCGATCATCAATTTCTCGAGGGCGGTCCCATCGAAAGCCAGAAAGATGCGCTGGATCGCGAGCAGCTCGGCGTCGGTCGTGGCGGCCACCATAAGGGCTGGCGCAAATACCGTGTTGGGTTTTTTCCCTTTGGGACAGCGCGGGTGAAAGCGCAGCGCCGCAAAACGATTTTCGATGGCACGCCGCTCGAGATAGCGGGCGGCAAGCGTGCCCGAGACGTCGACGCCTTCATCCCACAAGCGGCGGACATTGGCGTTCGGACGGTCCTCATGATCGCGGCGATCGACGGCGTACGCCGACGGCAGGCGCGCAATGCGCGCCATCTCACGCAAGACGTCGATGCTGTCGCACCCGGCAAAACAGTGAACGAGAATATTGCGATCACCCTGGCGCACCGACAGGCTCGGCGTCTTGTCGGCATGGGCCGGACAGCGGCAAAGTGCGCGATAGCCCGACCAACTGCCCCCGAGCGCATCGACCAGGCGGACGAGTTCGGCGGTCGGACGGTAAGCGGTGAGGCGCATGGAAAGTCTCCCTGATCGCCGTCCCCCTTCCTCTTCTCTTTATCGGCGCCGCGCGCGCGCAGGGCCGCGCCTGTACCGACGCGCGGGTCGCACGAGCCGTCGGCGCGAGGGCCTGGCGCGCCTCATCGATCTTGCCGGACATTCGACGCAGCAGCGCGCGTCCCGGCGCCAAAAGCACCGTGCGGCCGTGACCGGCGTACCTGCGAGGGGGCGCGACCGCGGGGATAAATGCCGGTGCGCGCGGTCCGCTGCGCCCGAAAGACGCCCCTACCATGGTCGAGGCGAAACCAAGTCGTGCGGGACCGGCGTCGCGCTCGATTGCATTCTGCGCCCGGTCCCGACATTATTCGGCCGACGGCATGATCGAAGACCGCGAACTCTGGGCGTGCGCCAATCTCCTCGTGCAGCAGCACGGCGATGCGGCGCGGGCGCATGCGAACAAGCGGACGGCCGATTTGTCCGATGTCGGCGATCTCAGGGGCGCGGCCATATGGCACGCGATTGCCGATCGTATCGAGCGCCTCGGGGCGATGATAACCAGGGAACCGCTGAATTGAACTTTTGGGGACGAACCGCCCGGGCAGTGCTTCAGACGAACGCGGGCCCGCTGTAAGCATGCCGATGGGGACGCTTCATCGCGCGACCGGCCTGCTGATGATGGCGCGGCGCGGCTATGAGTTGCACGTCGATGGCGGCGGGGTCTGGGCGCTTGATTTGACCCGCAGCCCCAAGGCACTGCTCGGTCGGCGCGTCACCGTCGAGGGTATACGCGGCGGCTTCGACCTGCTCGATGTCCGAAAGATCGAGAGTGCGATCGACCGGTAGCGACTGCCCGCGCACGCCGCGCGCGGGCAACCGGCACCTTAGACGGGCTTGGCGCCCGGTGTGCCACACTTGGCGAATTTGCCATTGGCAGCCTTGCAGCGGACCGGCTTGGCGGGGGCCGTCGGGCATTTGATGAATTTGCCCTTCGCGTCCTTGCAGGGCGCGGCATACACCGGCGAAGCTGCCAGTGTCAGTACCGATGCAGCGATCAGGAAATTGCGGATCATGTTGCTCTCCCATATTGGTTGGCCGGTCACAGAGTGCGCCGCTTCTGGCGGCACGTCGAGACCGTAAAGCGATTTGCGAGACGCCGCATCGGCATCGACAAAGATTGACGCTATGTTCCTTTTATGTTCTCTCTATCCGCATGATCCGAATCGATGAACAGGAACTCGCCGCAGATATCGATGCAGCCCTCTGCACGACGCCCGCGCATCGCATTGCTCAGCTTGGCGCCACCGATGCGGGTGAGCGCGCGGTCGCCATTGGTGCGTTGACGAGCCGCCTTGCCGAACGGCTTCGTCACAGCTCGCTGAATGCCGCCCCGGATCAGGAAAGCGCCTGTGTTTTGCCGCTCTTCGAGCTTTCTGTCCCCGCGCCATAGCGTGCGTTATGGCCGAGAACTGGCCCGATTATCCCGCTATACGCCATGTCGTCGAGTGTGCGCTGCATCGCCGCAACATCAAGCTCACCTGTCGGCGCTGCCGCCATATCCGGATCTTCCAGCCACATGGGCTGTGGTGGCTGTTCGAGCGGCGGCGCTGGGACGATGCGCTCAAGCTCGTGCCCTCACGCTTTTGGTGTTCGCGCTGCGCGATGGTGGCCCCGAAAAAGATCAAGAATCCCGAACTCGAGCTGACCCGAGAGGCGCCGACCGGCGAGCCGCTGCCGATGCCCGAAGAGCGCGCTTGGAAGAAAATCGTGTCGCGCTACCGGTCCTGACCGGACTGGCTGACAAATGCGGCAACGCCTGTCATGCTGCGCCGCATGTGCAATCTCTACACCTCGAAAGTCACGGGCGCTGAAATTGCGCGGGCATTCGAAGCCCGGGAACCGGCGTTCGACTTTACGGGCGACAAGGATCTCTACCCGAAATCCCTCGCCCCTGTGGTGCGCGACACGGGCGAGGGTCGCGTCGTCGAAATGATGCGATGGGGATTTCCGCCGCCCGCAGCGGCCCGCGCCCCCGTTACCAATGTCAGAAATCTCGCCAGCCCGTTCTGGCGCACCACGCTGGGCCGTCCCGACCGGCGCTGCCTCGTGCCCGTAACCAAGTTCTGCGAATGGGAAGGCGAAGCCGGGAGCAAGATCAAGCGCTGGTTCGCGATCCCGTCGCGCCCGGTTTTTGCGTTTGCGGGCGTCTGGCGGCCGACCGAGGGGGATCCGGCGTTTGCGTTCCTGACCTGCGAGCCCAATCCGATCGTCGCCCCGATCCATCCCAAAGCCATGCCGGTCATTCTGCACGAGGACGATTACGCGGGGTGGCTGTCGGGCGAATTCGCCCAGGCTTGCGCCTTGGCAACGCCCTACCCTTCGCAATTGATGACGGTCAGTTAGTAGGCGATGACTCAACGCGTCTGTCAGTCTTGAAAGCCCAGGCGCTGATGGTTCAAAACAAGCGCCCACGTCATGGTCATGAAAAATCTGGGTGATATGCTCGCGAGAGCGACGGACCGAAAAGCTGAACCCAGGAGGCGTTTGTGATCGCAAAAAGCAGGTACTGCCTGACGCTGAGTGCTCTCGCGGTCGCCCTCTTCACCCCAAATACCGCGAAGGCCTGGGGCAACGAGGGTCACCAGACCATTGGTTTGATCGCCGAGCATTTTCTGTCGACGGCAGAACGGGCCGAAGTGAAGCGCCTTTTGTCGCTGCCGATCGACCCCGACCTGCCCGCAACGATGCGCGATCGGGCCACATGGGGCGATGCGTATCGTGACAGTGATCGCAACACGACCAAAATTCGCTATACGCTGACGCGCAACTGGCACTTTGTTGACCTTGAGTTCGACAACCCGGACTTCGCTTCGGCCTGCTTTGGCGACGTGCCTTTGCGGCCCGGCGCCAACCCAAGCCAGGGCAACGCCCAAGAGTGCGTTGTGCAGAAGATCGAAGAGTTTCGTGCCGTTCTCGCAGACAAGGCGAGGCCCGACGCGGAGCGCGCCTTGGCCCTTAACTTTATGCTTCATTTCGTCGGGGACGTTCATCAACCGCTGCACGCCGCCGAACGGCAGAAAGATCAGGGCGGCAATCTTGTCCTTGTTGTAACCGGCACCTCGACCAATGGCTCGAACCTTCACAGCTTTTGGGACACGGCCACAGTCAATCGGCTGGGGAGTTCGCCCGAGACGATATCGGCCGCGTTGATCGGCGACATCACGCCGGGCAAACTCGCATCGTGGCGAAAGGGAAATGCGCGCGACTGGGCGCTGCAGAGCTACAAAATTGCGCACGACGTGACCTATGCCTTGCCGACGGCGACCCGGAGCTGTTCGATCCGCGCGCGAGATGGCACGACGAAACAGGAGACCTGCATTGTCCTCGATGAAGGTTACCGCACAAAAGCCGCCGGCAAAGTCCATCGGCAGCTCGAGGTTGCCGGTGTTCGCTTGGCGTGGATGATCAGTCAGGCGTTAAAATAGGACCGCTATCATACTGCAGGGCATGTAGGCGCCTAAGTCGCTTGACCTGAATGCGTCTCTTCACGGATTGAAGCCCATGGCCGCATCGACCCCCGTGACAGACGACCAGGGCGCGCTTGCGCCGCTCGGTATCCCGATCTTCCGTGCGATCTGGCTAGCCAGCCTCGCCTCCAATTTCGGTGGCCTCATCCAGTCGGTCGGTGCGTCCTGGATGATGACGACCCTTGCCCCCACGCCGACCTTTGTCGCGCTCGTCTCGGCTTCGACGACGCTGCCGATCATGCTGTTGTCGCTGTTCGCCGGGGCAATTGCCGACAATTTCGACCGCCGCCGCGTGATGCTCGCCGCGCAAGCCTTCATGCTGCTGGTGTCTGTCGGCCTGTCGGTCTGCGCGTGGTCGGGCGCGCTGACGCCTTGGCTGCTTCTCATCTTTACGTTCCTCATCGGAGTCGGCACCGCCTTTAACGGGCCGGCCTGGCAAGCTTCGGTCGGTGACATGGTGCCGCGCGCGGCACTGCCGGGCGCGGTGGCACTCAACAGCATGGGCTTCAACATCGCGCGCAGCGTCGGTCCTGCGCTGGGCGGCGTCATCGTCGCCGTCGCCGGCGCGGCGACGGCGTTCCTGCTCAATGCTGTCAGCTATCTGGGCCTGATCTTCGTGCTGCTGCGCTGGTCGCCACCAGCCCGCACCAGTGCGCTGCCGCCCGAGCCGCTCGGCGTCGCGATGGGCGCAGGGCTGAGATATGTCGCCATGTCGCCGGACATTCTGAAGGTTCTCGTCCGCGCCGGCATGTTCGGCTTCGGGGCCAGTGCCATATCGGCGCTGATGCCCCTTGTTGCGCGCAACATGCTTGGCGGCGGCGCGCTTGTTTTCGGCCTTTTGTCGGGCGCCTTCGGCATCGGCGCCGTGCTTGGTGCGCTGAACGGCGCGCGGCTGCGCCGACTGATGACGACCGAAGCGATGGTCTGTGCTGCGATCATTGCGTTAGCCGCCGGGACGCTGGTCACCGGCTTGAGCCATGTCACGGCGGTCAGCTTTGTCGCAATCCTGGTGGCTGGCGGTGGCTGGGTCACGGCACTCTCGACCTTCAACGTGACCGTCCAGATGGCATCGCCGCGTTGGGTCGTCGGGCGCGCGCTCGCGCTCTACCAGATGGTCGCGTTCGGCTTCATGGCAATCGGCAGTTGGGTGTTCGGCGAGATCGCGGCTGCTTACGGAATCCCGGTCGCGCTCATGACCGCATCGATCGTGCTGCTCGCCGGTATTCTCGTGGGGCGTATCGTGCCGCTGCCGCGCGCAACCGACCTCAATCTGGACCCGCTGCAGCGCTGGATCGAGCCGACCGTTGCCGTTCCGATCGAACCCCGCAGCGGACCGATCGTTGTCACCCTTGAGTACCGGATCGCGACGGACGACATCAGCGGGTTTCTTGCCCATATGAACGAGCGACGACGCATCCGGCTACGCGATGGGGCGCGCCACTGGACGCTGTTGCGTGATCTCCAGATCAGCGATCTCTGGGTCGAGCGCTATCACGTCGCGACATGGAATGATTATGTCCGCCATAACGAACGTCGGACCCAGGCCGACGCCGCAAATATTGATGCGATCCACACCCTGCAGCGCGCCGGAGTACCAATCGTCGCTCACCGCATGATCGAGCGGCAAACCGGCTCGTTGATCCACCGCCCCGATTTTGAGGAGGTCGAACCGCTGACCGATCCCATTCGGTCTGCATAAAGGCCAACTGCCCAGTCCGGGTATAATTTCGCGCCTCGGTCGTTACGTTGACAGGCCGATGGCTAGGGCAGCTTGACAGTCGGAAGCAGCGGCGCTGCATGCGCAACATTGCGGACGTCGAAGTCCGAGAACTGGTCACCTGAAAGCAGCCAGTCATTACTCCGTTGTAGGTGCGTCTGCGTCGGGCCCAATCCCGGCTGATCAGTGGCCTGATTCACGATCCCGGAACCGGTCGTCCGTTCACAACCGTCGGGAGGTCAGCTAAGTTGGACAGTCCGGACTGTCCGGTTTTGCGGTCGCGAGCGTGGCAAGCCGACGTTCGTACAGCACGTGTACCTTCTTCTATTTAGCGCCTGCACGCGGGCGTTGATTTCTCCAATGACCATCACCGCCAGCGGCCATTCGTTGAACTGGGGATATCCTCACAATTCCAGATCTGGGGCATAGTCAACACATCGACGATAACTGATTATTCGGGTTGCGGCCAAAGCACGAAAGGTCGAATGACAGCCATGTCCAAAACAGTCAGGCCTCACCTTCCGATGCGCAAATCACTTTCCATCGTCGGTTTGATTCTGTTTGCTTCGGCGCCAGTTTTCGCAAAAGACCTGCAGTCTATCTCTTACAGGGTCGTGGAAAAAATCGCCGGACCGGATGGCGGCTGGGATTTGTTGAGCGTCGATCCGGCGACTGAGCGCCTTTACGTCGCGCGCAGCAACGGCGTGATGGCAATCGATCTGAAGTCCGGCAAAGTCTCGCCCGACGTGGCTGTGAGCAATCGCGGACATGATGCGATGTCGATCCCCGGAACGTCGACCGTCATTTCCACAAATGGCGGTGCCAACACCGCGACGTTGTTCAACGGCCTTACGGGTGAAGTGATCGCCACGCTGCCCGTCGGAACCAAGCCCGATGCGGTGGCGTGGGATCCCGCAACGAAGACGGCTTGGGTGATGACGCCAGGTTCCGGAGACATCAGCGTGATCGATCCGAGTTCGGCGAAAGTCGTTGCGACAATTGCGGTTGGTGGCTCGCTCGAACTTGGTACAGCGGACGGGAAGGGTCGGCTTTACGTCAATGTCGAAGACAAGAACGAAGTTGTCGTTTTGGATACTCTTGCGCGGAAGGTCATAGCGCGCTTCCCGTTGAAGGGCTGCGATGAGCCTACGGGCATCGCTTACGCTGCCGATACCAAACAGATCGTTTCGGCTTGCGCCAACGGTGTCGCCATCGTCTCCGCGCCTAATGGTCGTTTGGTTGCCAGTCTCAAAGTCGGCACTGGTCCCGATGGCGCTGTCTATGATGCGCGACGCCATCTCGCGTTTGTGCCTTCAGGCGGCGACGGTACACTTTCAATCGTTCGCCTTGGCGCGAAGCCCGCGGTTGTCGGACTCGTTGTGACGGCAAAAGGGGCGAGGACAGTTGCGCTCGACCCCTCGACCGGTCGGCTATATTTGCCATCGGCGCAATATCTGCCCGCGAACGGTGCCAGGCGTCCGCCGATGGTTCCCGGCAGCTTCAAGGTGCTCGTCGTAGCCCCGTCTCAATCGCTCTGAGGCGACGAGTTGATTTTGTTATAGGTGCTTGAGCATTCAAATTGTCCCTTCTGCGATTGAAAGATGTATAGAGCTTCAGAGATGACGACGATCCATCTTTCTACGGCTTTATTGCTGACCTTTTCGCTCTGCCAGGGGTGTGCCAGCGGTCCCGAATACCGCGTCCCCGTCCATCTCGCCTCGAACACCGACATCGCTATCGTGCAAGCGAGCGCTCACGCCAAGGCGGGCGGCTTCATCGTCGGTGGCGATGTGCGTCGTCCCAATAGTTACGCAGGGGTCGTGCCCGGATACCTTCATATTGTTGGACGCGACGGCTCCAGTCGCGTCGTCGCGACGACCGACACGCATTGGGGCGAGTTCATGAACCGTCGATTCCGTCTCGCCTATTTCAAGGCATTCCTGCCGGTGACCGATCCTTCTGCGATCAAAGAAATCACCATTGAGCCTGTCACCGGCCAACGACCCTGACGCTTGCCAAGCACCTATTGTCGTTACTCGTGTCGGACCACACCGAGGATCCCAAGCAAAGCTAGTGCCGCAAATGCCGCCCCGACGACGAACGTGGCGCTCGGTCCGACCGAGTCCCACAGCAGTCCGGCGATGACACTTGCTGCCAGCAAGGCGAGGCCGCTTGCCAGATTGAAAACGCCATAGGCCGATCCGCGCAGCTCTGGAGGTGCGCGGTCGGCAACGAGCTTGGCAAACAGTCCTTGGGTCAAAGCCATATGCAGTCCCCAAAGCAGAATGCCGACAAACGCTCCTCCAATGCCCGGCAGCATCGCAAGCGCAAGATCGGCACCGATCAGGCAGCACAGACCCCATGCGAGCAGGCTTCGCGACGACACCCGATCCGACACAATGCCGAGCGGATAGGCACCTATGGCGTAAACGAGATTCATGGCGACGAGAACAAGCGGAGCCAAGGCAAGCGGCAGCCCCTCTGCATTGGCTTTAAGGATCAGAAACGCCTCGCTAAACCGCGCCAGTGAAAACACCGCGCCAATGACGACCAGAACCCAGAAGGCGCGCGGCAGGCGCTGGATATCGGCTATTCGGATCGGAATGCGAACCTCGGCCCCTTTTGTTGTCGGCGTCGTATCCTCCACCCCGAACAGTACCAGCGCGACAGCGAGTAGCGCCGGAATGATCGCAACCCAGAAAACCATTCGCATGTCGTCGGAAAATAATGCCATCAACCCGATCGCAATCAATGGACCTGCGAACGCGCCGATAGTATCGAGAGACTGGCGCAATCCAAAAGCGCGTCCCCGAATTTCTTGCGGTGTGACGTCGGCGACCAGCGCGTCGCGGGGCGCACCGCGCAACCCCTTGCCGATCCTGTCGGCGAACCGCGCCCCAAGCACGACGGGAGCCGTCCCGGCGAGCGCAAACAGCGGTTTCGAAAGCGCTCCCAACCCGTAGCCGATCAGGATCAGTGGTTTACGCTTCCCGATCCGGTCCGATACATAACCCGAGAATATCTTGGTGATCGATGCCGTTGACTCGGCAATGCCATCGATCAGCCCGACCATTGCCACGCTGACGCCGAGCGTCGCCGTCAGAAACAGCGGAAGCAGCGCGTGGATGATCTCCGACGAAATATCCATGAACATGCTGACGAAGCCAAGCGCCCAAACAGTGCGGGGAATACGAGAGACTGCATTGGGTTGATTGCTCACTGTGTTTCCCGTTGCAGAAACCGGCAGACTAGGTGCAGACCGCTCGCGCTGTCGATGCGCTCGAACGTCGCGTCGTGGAGGCGCATGACGGCTGCAACGATCGCGAGTCCCAGCCCGGCCCCGCTCGTCGATCGCGCTGCGTCAAGGCGCGCGAAGGGTTCGACGACACGGGCAAACTCTTCTTCCGCCATGCCCGAGCCACGATCCTCGAAAGTAAGGATACAGGTCCCGTGATCTATACTTACGCGCACGACGACCTTCGCACCGGGTGGCGTATGCTTGATCGCATTTTCGAGCAGGTTTGAAACGGCGAGGCCAAGCAGATCGGCGTCGCCAGTCACGATTGCTCCAGACGCAAAAGAAGTCTCCAGCGTGCGTCCCGCAGCTTCGATGTCCGCTCGGTAAGCATCGGTGATCAGTTCGACCCGTTCGCCAAGGTCAACCATGGCAAAGCGCTGGCGCGCGCTTCCGGCTTCGATCTCCGACAACCGCAGCATGGCCTCGAACAGCCGCAGGGCATCGTCGATCGCTGCATCGGCAGCCTCTAGTGCAACTGTCCGATCGCTTGCTGTCCGCGCCGAAGCCGCTTGCCCGATGCGCTGCCGCAGGAGCGTCAGCGGACTTCGCAATTCATGCGCGACATCTGCCGACACACGACGCTGCGCCTGAACCAGCAGTGCGATGCGATCGAGCATGGCGTTGACGCGGATCCCCACAACGTCGAGGTCATCGCCACGTCCTGTGTGGGTCGGCACCCGCGCCAAAAGGTCTCCTGCACTGACATCTTCGAGTGTGCGGCCGAGCGCGTCCATGCGCGCCAGCGAATGACGTGTTGCCCAGACGCCAAGGCCTAATCCAAGCAATAACGCCAATCCGCCCCAGAACAGAAGCGAGCGTAGCAGTGCATCGGCAAGATCGCGCGCCGGTGCAAGGTCGTCGCCTACGGTCAGCCTTGCGCCGCCCGGAACCGAAACGGAGTAGACAAGCAGCTCGGAATTTTCACCGTGATTGCGGATCGACAGACGATGCCAGCCGATGTCGTTCGTGTCTGGCAAATCGCCGGCAAGTCGGCGACCGGCCGAATCCGTCAACAGATATTCCAGTGCCCCCGGACGCAAAGCACGCCAGCGAACCGCAGCCGCTGCGCCACCGATGCCTTCGCCGGTCAGTTCGCTAATGACGGCGCTACTTTCGAGCGTGATCCGCGATCGCAATTCGCGCTCGGCGACCCCACGCGTAATCACGAACATGGCAACGCTCGCGCCAGCGACTGCAAGAAGCAGGAATCCGGCCTGAATGACGGCGAGGCGAAAACTGGTCGATCGCCATAAGGAGTCAGCCCAGCCGCGCCGCATAGCCCTCGCCGCGAATAGTGTGGATGATCGGCGCGGTGCCCTCGACGTCAATTTTTGAACGCAACCGGCTGATATGGCTTTCGATCAGATTGGTGCCGGGATCGAAGCGGATTTTCCACACGCGTTCGAGCAACATCGTCCGCGTGACGACATTGGGTGTTTCCGTCAGCAGCGCATCCAGCAGCTCATATTCGCGGGCCTGGAGCGAGATAATACGATCTCCGCGCGTCACGGTCCGCGCCAGCCGGTCAATCGTGAGGTCGGCCAACGATTGAGACGCCGAGAAGAGGCGGCTTTCACGCCGTCCGAGGGCTTCGACACGCGCCACAAGTTCGGCCATCGCAAACGGCTTGACGAGATAATCGTCGCCGCCCGCTTCAAAACCTTCGACCCTGTCTTCGACCAGGCCCAGCGCGGTCAGGAATAGTGCTGGCGTCCGAACGCCTTCCGAGCGCAGCGTCTTTACGAGCAAAAGTCCGTCCATCGACGGCAGCATCCGGTCGACGATCAGCGCATCCCATTCTGTTGCTCGCGCTCGCTCGAAGCCCGCAGCCCCATCGCCAACAGCAACAACATCGTGTCCACGCAAACCAAGTCCCTCGCAAATCTGGCTCGCGACCGTCGCGCTGTCTTCGATCAGCAGGATGCGCAAACCCTCAGTCTCCCAGTGCCGTCACAGCGCTTCTGCGATAGCGCAGGATGAGCGCGGGCAACAGGATCAGGCTCATGACCGTCGACGTGACGAGGCCGCCGAGGATAACGATGGCCATCGGCCCCTGAACCTCGCGCCCGGCTTGCCCCGCTTCGAGCGCGAGCGGTGCGAGCCCGAGTGCAGTGACAAGAGCAGTTATCAGGATGGGCGTAACCCGCTCGCGTGCCGCACGCAGGACGGTTGCGGGGCCCCAGGGCGCAGCTTCGGCTGCAACCAGGTGATCGACATGCGATACAAGTAGGATGGCGTTTCGCGCCGCAACGCCGAATAACGTCACAAATCCGACAAGGGCACCGAGTGACAGCACACCGCCGGTGAACGCTACCGCGATGACGCCACCGGCGAGGGCAAACGGCGTGCCCGCAAGGATCAGCGTTGCTGCGCGCCCCCCGCCGAAAGCTAGCACAAGCAGTGCAACGATGGCGACGCTTGCCACCGCGACATTAAGCGCGATCTGCCGGCTTGCCGCTTTTTGCCCCTCTGCGACGCCGCCGAACGCGACTGACACGCCCGGCGGCAATTTGACGCCTTTTTTGATCGTGCTTCGGGCATCCGCGACAAATCCGGCAATGTCAGCGCGGGTGGGATTGGCAGTCACGACCTGACGTCGCTGCCCGCCTTCGCGCAAAACCTGCGCGCGCCCTTCGGTCAGGCGGATAGTGGCGATATCGCTCAACCGGACGCTTCCACCGTCGGCGGCGCGGACGAGCACATCGCCAACGCTTTCAGGGTCTCGGCGTAATTCGGGCGGCAGAGTCAGCGCAATATCGGTAACGCGGTCGGCAGCGGGGGCTTGCGCGACGACCCGACCCTGAAACGTCGCCTCTATCGCATCATAGGCATCGGTTGGCGACACGCCGCGCAGTCCCATCCGTGCACTGTCGAGTGCGATGGACAGCACCGGCGTTCCGGGTGGCGACTTCACTTGCACATCGGCGGCTCCCGGCACTTTGGCGAGCACGGAAGCGATCTGCGCCGCGCTGCGATCGAGCACATCGAGATCGGCACCATAGATGTTGATCGCGACCGCTGCGGTCTCGCCCGATAGCGACTCCGCGATGCGGTCGCCGAGCGAACTTAGGATTTCACTGTTGATCGCAGGATAATCGGCGAGGATGGCGCGAATGCGATCGACCACAACAGCTTCGCTCGCGCCGTGTAGCGGCTTCAGCTCGACATGCATCTCGCTGCGATTCGGGCCGAACGTGTCTTCGCCCGCCTCAGCGCGGCCGATCTGCTGTTCGACCGTTGCAATCTGCGGTACCGCAAGCAGGTCGCGCGAAATCTTCGTCCCCACGTCGCGCATCCACCCGATCGACGCGCCGCTTGGCCCGTTGACTTTGAGGACGTAATGACCCTCGCGAAATGCAGGCAAGAGTTCGGACCCGAACGATGCGAAAGCGGCCACGCCGACGATGGCCACCAGCACCGAGGCCCCGACGACTTCGCGCGGACGCTCGAACAATGGCACGAGCAGGCGCGAATGTCTCAACTTGATGCGATCGAGCAGCGTCGACTCTTCCACTGGCCCAATCCGCGCAAGCAGGAGCGACGCCAATGCGGGCGTCACCGTCATCGCCACCGCGAGCGACGCCAGGACCGCAAGCAGAAAGGAGAGTGCAAGCGGCGCGAAGAACGCGCCCTGCAAACCTGTCAGGAACAAAATCGGTGCAATGGTGAAGGCGAGAACGTAAGTCGCATAGACGACCGGCGCGCGTACTTCGACGGCAGCGGCCTCGATAATCGCGATCCGGTCCGCGCCCGCATCCTCGCGCAGACGCCGCACGATGTTCTCGATGTCGACAATGGCATCATCCACCACGACGCCCAGCGCGACCGCCAAACCGCCCAGCGTCATCGTGTTGATCGTCAGACCGAGTCGGTCGAGCACGATCAATGCCGTCAGCAATGATAGGGGAATCGACAGAAACGCGATCAGCGCGATGCGGACATTACGCAGGAAGACCAGCAGGACCAGCGCGATCATAACTGCGCCGATCAACAGATCGACACCGATGCCGTGCAGCGCGGCCTCGATGAAATTGGCAGGACGGTGTAGCGAGGGATACATCGTCACACCTTGCGCTTCGAGCGTTGGGCGCAAATCCGCGAGCGTTGCTTCGACTGCCCGTGTCGCATCGAGCGTATTTGCACCATATTGGCTGGCCATTGCGACGAGCACGCCAGAACGCCCCATGATAAGTGCGTCACCGAATTTTGGGCTTGGTGCTTCGACGACATCGGCCAAGGCACCCACGGTCAGCGCAACGCCGTTACCGGTGACGACTGGTGCAGCGGCCACAGTATCGACAGTAACGCGCCCCGCAACGGGCTGAACGAGGATGCGCTGGTTCGCGGTCTCGGCAAAGCCACCGCCGCGTATGCCCGAAAGCGCAGATACTGCATTTCCAACATCGCTCATCGACGCGCCGCTAGCGATAAGCGATGTTGGTTTGACGCGGACTTCGATCCGGTAAAGCGCGCCGCCAAAGACGATTGCATGGGCCACGCCCGGCGTCGCCAGCAAACGTGGTCGCACTGTCCACTGGATTAGGTCACGCAACGCTGCGGGGTCGAGCCGGTCGCTGACGAACCCGACTTTGAGCAAGTCCATTGTCGAGGACGTCAATGGGCTCAGCCGTGGCGTATTAGCAATTGTCGGCAGCTTGGCTGCCGCTTCGCTGATCGACTCGGCAATCACTTGCCGTGCGCGATAAGGGTCGCTCCCGTCGCGAAACGCTATGTTGATGACCGACAGACCTTGCGCGGACTCGGATCGCACCGACGCCACGCCATTCGCGCCATTGATCGCGTCTTCGAGTGGACGTGTGACGAGCGCTTCGACCTGCTCGGCAACCAGGCCCGGTGCCTCGGTCTGGATCGTCGCCTGCGCGGGCACGAACTCGGGAAAGACGTCGTATTGCGTCCGATCGACGGTCGCGATCCCGAACGCCATGACGATCGCCGCGATGCCGAGGACGAGCCAAGGATGTAGCAGGCAGAAGCGAACGATGGTCCTTAGCATGGCTGCGTCATTCGTCTTCGTCGGCGGGTTCACCGCCCTTTTCGATTGCCATCAGCGACCCCGCACCCGAGACCGCAATCCGCGTTCCAGGCGTCAGGCCACCCGGCACGAACCAACCATCGTCGACGGCGCGCGCATCGACGAGTTCGACCCTTGCAAAACTCTTGTCGGGCTTCTCGACGAAGACCCACAAGCCACCCTGATACCGCACGATGGCGTCGCGCGGCACCGTGACGCCCGTCCGGCTCGACCCTGTGTCGGCGAAGGCGGGCAGGATGCGCCCGGCGAGCAATCCGTCCGCCGCGTTGCCGCGGACAATCGCAAGCACGCCAGCACTTTGAAGCTTGGCGTCGGCAGTGGCTGCCGCACCAAGCACGCGCACGCCCGCCGAATTCGCGCCATCGCCGATCCGCACCGAACTGCCGGGCTTGAGCACGATATTTGCGATATCGATCCGGACGAGCGCGGCACGTCCATTTGCGATCTCGCTGACCAGCGCCGAGATGCCGCCGCTCCCTAGCCGCGCCAGTCCAGGTCCGAACTCAAGCCCCACGCGGCGACGCGCAAGCTGGGCGCGCGCATCGTCTGCTTGCGACTGCGCGCGCGCGGCCTCGACCGAGCGACGTGAGGCACTCTGATCCTGCGACGCCAGTGTTGCCAGTCGTCCGGCCTCGGCACGCGAGGCTGCTGCCGTCGCGTCGGCCGCCTTTGCCTCGGCATCGATCACGGCCAGCGTGCCAACATCGAGCCCCCGCGCAAAGCCCGTAACCTCGGCACTTGCCTGCGTCGCCGCAAGCGTGACAACGCGAACGCTGGCACGTGCCTTGGCTTTCTCGTCGAGTGTAAGCGGCTGGACGGTGGCAGGAGGCACAGAGGTCGATTTATCGTCGAGATCGAGCGAAGAACGTTCGGGTGCGAGGGCAAATACGGCCGCCGCGCATAGTCCCGCGCCCAGTGCGGTCCAGGCAAATGGTGCCAGTCCCTTCATTGCAATGCCTCCGGGCTTCCGACGATGTTGAGTTCCGGCCCGGAAAGCGGCCGACGCAAGGCAAGCTCCAGCGCCGTATCGGCGGCATGAACGCGGGCGAGCGCATCGAGTTCGGCAAGGCGCGCAATCAGCACGCCGCTTTGCGAGGCGGCCCAATCAGTGCGGTCGATTGCGCCCGCTCTCAGTTCGCGCTCGGCCTGTGCTGCCAATGCGCGCGCGGCGGGCAATTCGCTGCGTCGGATCGCAGCGAGCGCTTCGCGCGCGGCGCGAGCTTCGGTTTCGGCGGCATCAATCGCGGCAGAGGCATTGGCAACGGCCGCTTCGAGCAAGCGACCTGCTTCGGCTCGCCTTCCTTCAGCGGCGAAAATCGCGCGGCGATTGAGGTCGAGCGGCGGCAAGACAAAACCGAGCGAGAACGGCAGCTTGACGAGGCCACGCTCCCAGGTGAACCCCGGCCCGACACTGATTGCCGGGTATTGCCGTGCAACTTCGCCACGCAAATCGGCTTCGCTCTGGTCATAGGCGACGACAACACGGAGAATGTCGGCACGCGCGACAAGGGCAGACCGCCGGGCGGCTGGATCGGACACCGACAATGCCGGTGCGTCAAAGTCGTCCCATTTGACTTTACCTTCGGACAGCTCCGACACGGGGACGCCCGTCAACGCTGCAATCGCGCGGGTTTCGGCGATGACCCGCGCTGCCGCATCGGCAGCACGCCGACGCGCATCGCTGAGGTCGGCGCGGATGCGTTCGAGATCGGCGCGCGTCGTTTCTCCTGCCACAACCCGCCGTGCGACGGCGGCGAAATGACGCTCGCGCAGCGCCGTCAGCTGGGTTCCCGCTTCGGCCTGACGCACCGCGATTGCGCGATCGACAAGTGCGGTTCGCAGGGCCTGCCGCGCCGTCCAGATCATCTCCAGATAATCGTAGCGCGCAACTGCGATCTTGAGTCCGGCGCTGTCGATCCGCGCGGCCCGCCGTCCACCGACGTCGAGCGGAACATCGACGACACCACCGAACAGCCACGGCGACGCTTCGGGCGCAGCACCCGCGTATTCGCTCGTGAGCGTCAACGTCGGACCCGGAGACGCATGCGCCGCGCGTTCCTCGGCGGTCGCGCGAGCGACGGCGGCGCGAGAAGCCGCGATGTCTGCGTTGTTGTCGAGCAATGCAGCAAACAACGCGAGCCGGTCCCATCGTCCGGGATCGAGGTGCTGAGCTGGTGTTAACGTCGCTAGGCGACTGGCAATCTTGGCCGGGTCGAACACGCGAACTGCCTGTGCCGCAGCAATGGCACTCGGCGAAACCGGACGTTTTTCATAGCGCACACAGCCAGAAGCTCCCAACATCGCAAGGACAGTGAGACCGAATCTGGCTTTGCACAGGACCATAGCTGCCGACTTAGGGGTAACGCCTGTCCTGGCACATTGGGAATTCCCAACATTAGGTGCCATCTGATTATATCCACATTCGTCGGCGCTGATTCCGCTTGAAAATCTCGGTTCCCGCAAATGTGGGCGCAAAAGCTTCTTAAAATCGTCCCGTTTGCGTCACAAAACTTCATCCGAACTGTCACGCAGCGCTCCTACCGGAACGCCGAGCGTCGAACTGCCGCTCGCTGTCCGAAGGGGGACCTATGCGAACGACTCTGACGCGCCTTTTGGTAGGCGTTGCCTTCATCGCCAATACGGCCGCTGCTCATGCCGCCGATGCTCCAGCACCTAGCAGCGCGGAAGAGGACAAGATCGCCGAGGGTTCGACGATCGTCGTCACCGCAACCAAGCCGAACGAAATCGCGCCCGTGACAGCTTCGCTCGCCACTACGCAGCCACAATCGATCGTCTCGCGATCGTTCATCCAGGATTCGATTTCGACGACGGCCGATTTCAACCAGATCGCACTGATCGCGCCGTCGGTTTCGAACTTCGGCGGGACCAACGGGGTCGGGCTGTCCGAATCGAAAGCGCAGATTCGCGGGTTCCAGGACGGCGAGTATAATATTACCTATGATGGTGTGCCGTTCGGCGATCAGAACGATCCGACGCACCATTCGAACACCTTCTGGCCGTCGAACACGATCGAGACGCTGGTCGTCGATCGCGGTCCGGGCAATGCCAGCCAGCTGGGGCAAGCGACGTTCGGCGGCAATATCAACCTGTTCAGCCGCGCGCCGCGAGACGAACTGGGGGTCGAGCTGGTCGGCGGATACGGCACATTCAACACCTATAACGGGCAGGCCGTGCTTCAGTCGGGTGCCATCGACGCACTCGGCGGGACCAAATTCGTTGTCAGCGCGCAATATGTGAATTCGGACGGCGCACTGTCATTCGAGAAATACAAGCAGCTCAACCTTTATGCTAAAGCCGTGGTACCGATCAGCAGCGATGTGACGCTGAGCTTCATAGCGACGGCCAATCGCAACGTGTTCAACCAGTCGGACAACGACGGCGCGAGCGCGGCGCAGGTGCTTGCTTTCGGAAAGCGTTACGCGCTGTCGAACGACACGAATTCGCAGAATTATTTTGGCTACAACAGTACGGTCAAGACGACCGACTTTTACATCGCGCGCCTCGACGCCAAGATCGCGCCGAACAGCGAATTCACCAACAGCGCCTACACCTACAAATACGACAACGAAACGTTGTCGGGCCTCGACGCGACGCAGCCCGGACTACTGGCGGGACAGGTGCCTGGTGTCGCAGTACCGACCGGTGTGACCACCACCAACCGCGTCAAATTCTCGCCGACCGGCGCGTTCGTTTTCGGGATTCCCGGATACACCAAATCCAACGCCTATCGCGTCTATGGTGACATCGCCAAGGTGAAGGTGGACTTCGGGTTCGGCGCGCTGACCGTTGGCGCATGGCTCGAATGGAGCCATACCTACCGCCAGCAGACCGAAATCGATCTGATTTCGAACCGCTTCAATTATCGTAATTCGCAGCAGGTTGCGCCCGCGACTGGGCTGAACCCCGGTGCAATTACTCAGGGCTATATCCGGTTCGACCAGAATTCATCGCTCAATCACACCGAAGAGTTTGCAGAACTCGAATTGCGACCATTCGACGGGCTGACGATCACCCCCGGCATCAAGCACGTCGATTTCAACCGCAAGATTGATGCGCTTTACAACCAGACCACGCGCTATGCCCAACGGATAAGCAAAACCTACACGGCGACCTTGCCGTTCCTGACGGCGAATTATCAGATAACCTCAAACCTCGCGATCTACGGCCAGTTCGCCAAGGGTTTTCTCGCGCCGCCTCTCAGCCAGCTCTACGTTGCGCGCCCTGACCTGTCAGTGGTCGATCCGCAGAGTTCGACCAACTATCAGGCGGGCATCGTTTATCATGGGTCAAAGCTAAGCCTCGATTTCGACGCCTATTCGATCGACTTCAACAACAAGTTCATCAGTTCCACCTCGCCGATCCCCGGCGAAGGCGTTATCTTCACCAACATCGGCGGCGCGCTCTATCGGGGTATCGAGGGACAAGCGACATTCGCGTTCGGCAACGGCTTCGCGGTGTTCGCCAACGGCTCGCTTAACGAAGCGATTGCCAAAGACACTCGCCTTCAAATCGACAAGGCACCCAAGAGTACGGCGGCTGCGGGTCTTCTCTACAAGCACGGTCCGATCCGCTTCTCGCTGATCGATAAATATACCGGCCCACAGTACATCTCGAACTCGGGCCTCGGCACGACGCCCATCGAACTGACGCCGGTGACGGGTGTCGCCAATCGGTTCCGCATTGCGCCATATAATACGGCAATCGTATCGGCGAGCTATGACTTCGGCTTCGTCCGCGCCGGTATCAAGGTCAGTGACCTGTTCGACTCGCAGCGAGTCATCAACGTGTCGGGCACGCAGTATTTCTTCCAACCTGGACGGCAGATCACCGGCGAAGTGACGGTGAAGTTCTGATGCACATGCGCGCGGGACTGGCGCTGCTTTTTGCGCCGGTCCCCGCGCTGGCCACGCCCGAGGCTGCCTTTGTCGTTCTCGGCGAGAACGGTCAGGCAACGGCGCGGGCCATCACCCGCGCAGACCGCTGTCCCGACATCATCATCGATGGACGGTCTTTTCCGATGGCAGTGCGTGCACCGTCTGAGACGGTCCCGCAGCGCCCTACGGCATCCACACCTGAAAATTCGAAGCCATCGAAATTTCCGGTGCTGACGTGCGATGCGGTTTTACCAGTTGGGGCGCGCACGGCTTCGATCAGTGGGCAACATCTCCCCGCGGTCAGCCGCAACATTCGTCGAATCGTCGTTATCGGCGACACCGGCTGCCGCCTGAAGGCTGCTGACGATGCTTATCAGGCTTGCAACGATCCCGCCGCATACCCTTTCGCGCGCATCGCCGCGCGGGCCGCAAAGTGGAAACCGCAGCTCGTCATTCACGTCGGTGACTATCACTACCGTGAGAATCCGTGTCCGCAGGGCAATCGCGACTGCGAAGGGTCACCCTGGGGCTATGGATGGGACGCTTGGAACGCCGACCTGTTCACGCCGGGGGCACCGCTTCTCGCCGCCGCGCCTTGGGTCGTCGTGCGCGGCAATCACGAGAATTGCCCTCGTGCTGGCCAGGGCTGGTGGCGCTTCATCGATCCGAGGCCAATCTCGCCGAACCGCGACTGCAACCGACCTGAAGATGATGGGACGGGCGATGCTGCGACCGTCTATGCAGTGCCCATCGGCGGCGGGGCGCGCGTGATCGTTGCCGACCTTGCAACATCGCCGGACAAGGCCATCGATCCCTCAGAGCCGCGCTTCGCGCAATACACCGCAGTTCAAGAGCAAATGCGCAGCCTTGCCGACGGTGGGACGTTCAACCTGGTAGCGACGCACAAACCGATCCTCGGCGTTGCAGCGACCAGAAAGGAAGGCCAAATCGTCCTGCGCGCGGCAACCGTCGGCACGCAATCGGTCTTCGCCATCAAGGACCCGAACATTTTGCCCGAAAGCATCGACGCAATTCTTTCCGGCCATGTCCATCTTTGGGAGCAAATCAGCTTTCCGTCGCGCTATCCCACCCAATTCATAAGCGGGTTTTCGGGCACGCTCGAAGACGTTGTGCCGCTGCCCGAGCGGCTGCCGAACGGGTATACGCCCGCGTCCGGCGTCGCACCCGACGCCTTCGCATCGTGGACCGACGGTTTTGGCTACATGACGCTAGAACGGCGTGGACCGAGGCGTTGGAAAGCAACGGTATGGAACATCGATGGTTGCAAAGTGAACCGCTGCATCCTGGTAGGAAGGCGTTCGCGCTGCCTCAAACAGGACTAACGGCAAGCGTTCGAACCCCACAGCGGGCAAAGCGTGGCCTAAAGGCTTATGGCGCGGCCTGTCAAAAGGGACTTTAGGATCGCCTTAAATGCCCCATTTTTGTTCCTATTAATGCGCTTGTTGGCTAGCCCGCTGTCTGAAAAGGATCAGGCATCCCGCGATGAACACCGCCAGCACAAGCGTTGCCAGCGGGCGGCTTAAGTCAAGTCCTCCTTTGTCGATCGGCTTGTCGAGAAAATCGCCGACCGTGGCGCCCAGTGGCCGGGTGAGAATGAACGCCGACCAGAACAGGGCGACGCGCGATACCTTCGTCCAAAAATAAAGCGCGGCGAGGATGAGCAACGGAATGGCGAACACGACCGCACCGCCGAGATAGCCAACACCCGGCTGGTCAGCGACCCAATCGCCCAATGCCGTGCCTAGGGTCTGTGAAAACGTGATTGTTACCCAATAGAAGATTTCGACTTTGGGCGTCGCCACGCTCTGTACCGAGATCGTCCCGAGCGTCGCACGCCATGCAAGCAGCGACACCGCGAGACCAGCAGCCAAAAGTAACGAGCCACCTGCGTATCCGATACCGAGCGAGCGGTCGGCAAAGTCGGCGAGCGTCGTTCCTGCCGTCGTCGAAGCGATAATCGTCGCCCAATAGAGTGCTGGATGGAACCGGTTGGCCTTGATCTGAAGGATGACGAGCACGATCAGTGCTGCAACGAACATGATGGTTCCGACGAGATAGCCGAGACCCATCGACATCGACACGGTGTCACCGCCAGTCTCGCCAAGCGTTGTCGCTGCGATCTTGATGATCCAGAACAGAAGCGTGACCTGCGGCACTTTGGCGAGCGTTTCGGCGACTCCTGGGTTGTTCGAAGCGGTCAAGCCATTCCCTTTCACATACGATTGTCGGGACACGGACTGATCCGTGCCCCGACATTCCTACAATTGCACGATCAATCGGGGTGCGGACCTTCCGCCTTGTTTTCGAGGACCGCGCCGTTGGCAGCATCGATGCCGACTTCGAAAGTCTTGCCGCCGCTCTTGATGTCGAACGAATAGCGCAGGCCACTGCCACCGCCTTCATTCTCAAGTTCAGCATCGGTGACCTGACCCGGATGGGCCTTCAGCGCAATCGCCCGCGCCTGAGCCATCGTCACTTTCGCTTTGGGGGCAAGCGATTGGCCCACATAACCATGCGTGGGGGCGGCAAGTGCCACCGCTCCGGCACCAGCCAGCGACAGCGCGAGAATTGCGGATGCAACATATTTCATCTGATTTACTCCAGGAGGGGAAAGAGCCTCGTCGTCGCTTCTACGCCCCTGACCCTGCACTGAAGGTGAGCCGAACATTGGCTATTGGTTATTTGTAATCCGCACACTGCTCGCGTCTAACGGCACATAACCTTGGTGGTCCGCTTTGGTTTAGTCGGATATTCTACTTGAAGATATTGCTCCTCGAAGATGATGCTACGACCCGTGCGCATATCCAGCGCAGCCTCGAAGCCGCCGGGCATGTTGTTGACGCGTGTGCGGAAGGGCGCGATGCCATTTTCCACGCAACCGGTGCTGCTTATGGCGTCCTGATCGTTGATCGGATGGTGCCGGGCGTTGATGGCCTCAGTGTCGTCAAGGCGCTCCGGATCAGCGGCGTGACCACGCCCGCGTTGTTCCTGACGGCAATGGGCGGCGTCGAAGACCGCGTAGAGGGACTTGAAGCCGGTGGCGACGACTATCTGGTAAAGCCGTTCGCAATGACCGAGCTGCTCGCGCGCGTGGCAGCCCTCGGGCGACGGCCACCCATTTCTGAGACCACCACAAAGCTATGCGTCGCGGATCTCGAAATGGATCTGATCAAGCGGACGGTCGCGCGCGCGGGGCAGCGGATCGAGCTTCAGGCGCAGGAGTTCAAGCTGCTCGAATATCTTATGCGCCATGAAGGGCAGGTCGTCACGCGGACGATGCTGCTTGAAAATGTCTGGTCCTTTCACTTCGACCCGCAGACCAACGTGATTGAAAGCCATATGAGCCGCTTGCGCGCCAAGGTTGATCGCGGATTCGGGACCGAATTGATCCAAACGCTGCGCGGCTCGGGTTACCGCCTCGGTGCCGGTGTTTAGGACCATCCGCAGCGGGCCGTTCCGGCTCGCGCTCCTATTCGCGGCGATCTTCGCGGTCGGTTCGATCTTGCTGGTCGTTGCGGTCGAAACGTCAGTGGCGTCCTATGCCCAGCAAGTCACATCTGACACGTTGACCACAGAGGCTGGCAGACTTGCCGCAATCGCGCGCCGGTCCGGCGCTAGTGGCGTTGCCAGCGCGATCCGCGACCGCGACGCATCGCATCAACGCGCGTTTCGATATCTTCTGACCGACAAGGCAGGCCAGCACCTTGCTGGCGACCTGCCCCCATCCGCCGACAGGATCGGATGGGATACGATTAGCATCGCCGAACCCGCGACCGGGGGCGATCCGGCTGACGAGCCTGCACCGATGAAAACCTATGGTCTAGCCCTGCCCGGTGGCGGACGGCTCGTTGTCGGGTCGGACATCTACGAAGTCCAGGAATTGCGCGAATGGCTAGATACTGTCGCGCTGTGGAGCGGGATCGGGATCACGTTCCTCGCGCTTATCGCTGGCTATGTGATTGCAGCGATTTTCACGCAGCGGCTCGAACGGCTCAACACGTCGATCAACACGATCATGGGCGGCAGGCTCGATGAGCGAGTGCCAGTCATCGGCATGGACGGTGAGTTCGACCGGCTGTCGGCGAATCTCAACCGTATGCTCGACCGTATCGAAGAGCTGATGACGGGGGTGCGGCAGGTCTCGACCGATATCGCCCACGATCTGCGCACGCCGATAACGCGACTTCGGCAGCATCTCGAAAGCGCTATCACCGACGAGGGTGTTACCGTGCCACGGCACGTCATCGAAGAGGCGCTGACGCAAATCGACGGAATCATGACCATCTTCGTTGCGCTCCTTCGCATCGGCACGATCGAAGCGGGTGCCGGACGCGCGCGGTTCAAGCCGGTCGATCTGAGCGAAATCATGGAGCGGGTTTTGCTGGCCTATCAACCGGTCGCCGAAGACGGCGGCAAGACGATCACCGGCGCGATCAATCCCGGAATCCTGGTCGATGGCGATGCAGACTTGCTCGCGCAGATGTTCACCAACTTGATCGAAAATGCGCTGACGCACACACCAGCGAATGCGGCGATCACCTTAGCCCTTCATGCCGAACACGACACGATTGTTGCAGAGGTTAGCGACAATGGACCCGGCATACCCGCCGCAGAGCGAGACAATGTTCTGAAGCGCTTCTATCGCCTCAACACCAGCCGTACTGACACCGGAGCCGGACTGGGATTGGCGCTTGTCGCTGCAATTGCTGACCTTCACGGAGCGGGTTTGGAACTCGGCAATGTTGATCCGGGATTGCAGGTCAAACTCCATTGGTCGACAACCGACCATCATTGATGTCGGACGTTTCCAAAATTTCGTGGGTTCGATTGTCGAGAACAAACGGAAATTGGGCACAGACCGGACAGCCGCTTTTCCATAAATGGCCTCCTGAATGAACGACAAGTTTTAAGAGCAGAATTTTGGATGGGAATGACCGGAAAGTTGGCGAAAAGGGACGTAACACCGACGCTCCGCAAACTCGTCGGTCGTCCAAGGTTTGCAACTTCCCCCCAAAGAACAGGTATCCGTCCCGCCTGACATCGCGTGCCAAAGGTACGATCTGCGGCTGCAAGGCGCGCTCGCAAAGCCTGTTAAGAACTGCGCCTCTTGGTGACGCCCTTAGTCCGCTTTCGGCCTTTTCGGGCCGCGTCAGCGCGCGCGATACCCGCACAGCCCTTCGGTTTCTGAGACCGTTGCAATCTGCACCTCAATTGACGTGGTAGGAATTCTTGGTCCGTGACGGCGTATACCGCGCCGCCCAGTCCTCGAATTTGATCTGGTAACCGCCCTTGCCGCCGAGGCTGCGATCCTTGAGTCCGACCCGCACGTGCAGGCCTTCGACCTTGTATTTCCAAGTTACTTCGCCGTTCGGTCCGATCTTCGTCTCGTTCAACAGCCTAGCGAGCTCCGCTTGCTTGGCGAGCATCTCGGGACTCGTCTCGCGCTTCGCGATATCGTGCTTGCCCCCCGGCATCCGGTCTTCGAGAAAGGCGCGAGGGTCGGTCTTATAGGGCGGTCGCGCCTTGCTGACCTCGTTGCGCGTGGATTTGAACTCCCCGACGATGATCGTATCCTCGAGGACAGCGAAATAATCCGGTCCATTGTTCGAGAGATTCTGCATGGGCGCTCCGATCAGATCGGTGCCATGCTGAATCGCAAGGTTCGCGAATTGCTCTTCCAGCCTACCATCGGTCGTCCCGTTCCGCCGCTTGGAGAATTGCAGCAAGAAATCGAGATTGGCATCGATCGAGGTTCCTTTCAGCGAGGCGATGCGATCTGCGATCTTCTCCTGCGCATACGTCGGCGGCCCCTCGCGAACGAGATGAGCGTCGGGCCGATCGGGCCCGGCCGGGGCAGCGACGCGGTCGGGATCGCGCGGCCGGCGCGGGGGCCGTGCATTCGCCCCGTCCGCGGAGGGTTTCGGTTCGTCGTCGGCATTTTTTACCGATCCTTCGTCCCCTGACTGGATCGGAACCGAATGGCCCATCTGAAGTCCGTCGGCATTGTCACCGATCACGATGCCGATCGCGTCGCCCCGGTCCATCGACTCGAAGCGGTCCTTGTCGGGATGGACGTAGAGCGTGCTGCTCGCTTGGGCGTTGGCAGCACCTGAGGCTGCGCTGCCATTGCCTCCGGCGCTCGTATCGGACGCTGGGCGGGCGATAGTCGCGGTTGCATTCCGGGCGGAGGCCTGCTCCCCCTGCGCGCCGTCCGTCGCTGGGGCGACCTGTTCGGCGCTTTGAAATCGCGCCGCCTGGGCCCGTGTCGAACCTTCTTTTGCACGGCCCGCCAAGGCTGCCGCACCGCCGACCGCCGCAAGCCTGGCGAGATCGTCGGACACGGTTTCCGAATCGGCACGCGCGTCCGAGGCGATCGCTTCGGCGGCGTCTCGGGCGATGGTCTTGTTCGCATTGTTGAGCGCTTCTCGAATGGCATCGTCGGCACGTTGCTCATTCTGTACATCGATCTCGGCCTTTCGGGCGGCCGCCACGTCTTGCTGACGCGCGGTTTCGGCCTCGGCTGCGGCAGACTGCTGTTCAGTCTGGACAGCGGCAGCCTGCGCGCGTTTCGCTTCGCTGTTGATTTGCTCCTGCTGTCGTGCAGCCTGCTCGGTTTGGAGCTTTTGTAGCTCTTCCTGTTCTTTTTCCTTGGCGAGGCGCAGCTCTTCGAGCCGCTGCTTTTCCTGCTCCTTTTCGGCATCGTCGCGGTCGGTCTCGGCTTTCTCGTCCGCTTTCTTGACCTCGGCGGCGGTATCCTCTTCGAGCTTGGCGGCCTTGGTGTCGGCTTCGGCCTTGGCTTCCGCGACGGCCTGATCTGCCTTGTCGCGGGTTTCCTTGTCGACGCGGTCCTTTTCGGCCTGATCGTCGAGGTCGGCCTGTTTCTCGGCTTCGGTCCGGATGTTTTCGGCGGCTTCGTTGAGCTGCTCCTGCTGCGCCTCGTCGATGGCATCGGTCTGTTTTTTCAGGTCTTCCTTCAACTCCTTGCGCGTTTCGTCGTCGATGTCCTCGAGCTTGTCGTCGAGCTCGGCAGTCTTCTCTTCGAGTTCTTCGGTGCGCGTCTGGGCGGCGGCGTCGCCTACAGCCTGGGTCTCTTCGGCAACCTCCTCCAGCTCGTCCTTGTCGGGCGTGCCATCGCCGTCGCTGTCGGTCTCTTCGGGATCGGCCTCGCCGTCCGGTTCGGCGTCCGGAGTCTTTTCGGTCGTCTGCTCGTTTTCGACCGTCGCTTCGGAATCGACTTCGGCGTCCTTTTCGGTCTCGGCGTCGGTATCAGTCGTCGCTTCAGGCTCGTTCGTCGTCTCGGGATCAACCTCGTTGTTGGGGTTGGCCTCGGTGTCGGCTTCAGAGTCCGTCGCCTCTTCAGGCTCGTTCGTCGTTTCGGGATCGACCTCGTTGTTGGGGTTGGCCTCGGTGTCAGCTTCAGAGTCCGTCGTCTCTTCAGGCTCGTTCGTCGTTTCGGGATCGACCTCGAAGCCCGTCTTCGTCCCGGCTTCGTTCGCGGTTTCGGTTTCCGCGTCGGACTCGTGATCCTGAGTCGGTTCGGTTTCGGTTTCGGCTTCCGTTTCGGTCTCCACCCCTTCACCGGGCGGCACCGTCTTGACCGTATTGCCGTCCTCGCCCTCAGTCGTCGCGGCCGCGTTGTCGTCCAGGTTTTCCTCGGCCTCGGCGTCAGCTTTGCGAACCGTCTTCTCGGTCTCCTCGGTCCCGTCCGTTTCGGTGGGCGACACGACCGGCGTCGCTTCCGCGTGTTCGGTGCCTTCGGTCGCTTCCGGGTCTGACGGTGCGACAGGTTCCTCCGCCTCGCCCTCGGCTTGGACAGGCGCAGCCTTGGTTTCGAGCGCCTCCTCCAAAAGGTCGGGATCGGACGGCGTCACAGATTCTTTGGTTTGTCCTTCGCTCTCGGTGGGCACGACTTCCGGTTCGGTGGTCTCCTCAGTGTCGGGCAAGACGGGTGCCGCTTCCTCGCCTTCGGCTGTCGAGCCGGTCGGCTCCTCCTCGTTGCCCGTCATCTCTTCGGACGCTGGGACGACCGGGGCCGTTTCTTCGGGCTCGGTGCCCGGCGGCGATGGCGCGGCCTCCGCATTGCTCTCGAGTTCAGATACGCCCGCTCCCTCCAGCTCCTCGGTGGACGGCACCTCGGTTTCGTTCGATCCTGCCGGTTCGGTTGTCGGCGCGGTCGGCGTTTGGACCTCAGCCTCGTTCGTCGATCCGGCGTCAGTCTCGGTCGTCTGCGTGTTGTCCGGCACGGGTGCGACCGGCTCGTCGATCTCGGTCGGGGTTTCGACCGTCGGTGCCGGGTCATCCGTCGATTGGGATACCGGCTCGGTCGCGACGGGCGGCGTTTCGCCGTCGTCGACCCCGGCAGAGGGCTCGGCGACAGTCGGCGTCAGCGCGGCGTCGGCATTGTCCTGTACAGGCGTCTCGACAAGGGGTTGGTCGGTCTCCGCACCAGTCTCGGGCGCGCGTTCGGGCGACGACGCAACCTCCCCGGTACTTTCGGGCGCGCTCGGCAAATCTTCGCCCGCATCCATGTTCAGGCCGGTCTCGGGCGTGGTTGGGGCCACAGGCTCGCCGTCGCCTTCGGTCAGCGCGCCTTCGGGAGCGGAGGGCGTTTCGACCGGTTCGAGGTCCGGGCCGGTGACGGCTGTTTGGTCGATCGACGACGTATCGCCGGTTTCACCGGCCTCCAAGCCGGACGGATTTTCGATCCCGCTGTCACCCGGAGCTTCGGTCCCCGCGACCGATCCCAGCTCGACGACATTGGGCTGCGACGCCGTTTCGAGACCGTCGCCACCGGACGAAAGCGCGGTCGCCGAAGCCGCATCGCTCGCGTTCGCTTGATCGGGTTCGGACAACGGATCGACGGTATCGACAGGCCCGGTCGCTGCATCGGGCGAAACGTCTTGCGAACCTTCCATCCCGCCGTCGCTACCACCCCCGGTCAGCACCGAATTTTCCATCGCAGAATCGCGCTGCGCCTTCATCATCGCGTTGTAATCGGACGTGCCGTTGGCGAACCCCTCATAGCCCGGCAGCGCCTGGTTCTCGTCGATCGCTTCGATCGGACCCTTGCCGTAATCGCGAATCATGCCGCCATCGTCGTCTTCCGAACGCGGTTCGGGACGGGGCTGTTCCGGCTCGCGTTGCTCCGGCTCGGCGCGCCGGAGATCGTCGTCATGCGCCAGGTCGGCTTCGAATGAAGGCTGGGCGAGGTCGGTTTCCGGTCGTTGCGACAGCTCGGACATCGCGCTGCCGCTGTTCGTCGACAGATCGGCGCGCGGCGGTGGATCGGCAAAAACCGCTGGCGGCTCGCTGTTTTCGGGTTGCGGCCCCGTTTCGGGCAGGGGCGGCAGCATCGACGGCTCGGCGACGACGGGTGCCGCTGGCGCTTCCGCCGCCGGCATGACGGGTGCCGGCATCGGCGTGGCTTCGACGAACGTCGGTTCGGGCATGTCCTCGTTCGGCATCCCCGCCTACTCCGCCTTCATTGCTGCATAATCGACGGCACGTTGGTCCAGCTGCGCCTTTTTCTCGTCGCTGACCGGATCGTCCTCGATGCGGGCGACCACCGCGACGACGAAGCGCCGCCACATCTCGGCGGTCAGCGCGTCGAACCCCGCACGCTCTGCGGTCATCACGCTGTCGGCGGCGTCGCCCGCTGCCTTGCGGTCGGGCGGCGTGCGCCACAGCCGGTCCTTGACGCTCCACCAGACGCTCTGGTTGGCGAAGCTGCGGTCTTCGAGCGTCGCAAGGTCGGTGGCGAGGGTGGCGGCGAGTCCTGCAAACGGTCCCGTCGGGTCGGCGGCTGCGTTCGACGTACCGCGCGGCGGGCCTGCGGCCTCGCCGCGCCGGTCGCGCGTTTCGGTTTCGAGCGGCCCCTTGTATCGTTCTTCGGCAAGGCGACCGACCAGACCCCATTTCAATTTTTCCCACAGGTCGCCGACCGCCGCATCGAACGCGGCGCTCTCGCCCTCGAGCGCCGGTCCCAGCGCGTCGATCGCGGCATCGACCCCTGCGCCCTCTCCGAGCGCAGTATTCATCGCATGCCAGACCCCGGACTTGACGAAATTGGCGTTCAGCAGCTTTTCGAACGCCGCCTTTGCCTCGCCCGCCAGCCATTCGGCAGCAGGGAGATCGGCCGTGCCCGTCTTGCCGTCCGAAGCGCCGGGTTCGACATAGGGCACGTGCAGGGGCGGCTCCAGCTTGGCGCTCTTCGCATTGGCCTGCATCTTCGCGACGAGGTCCGCCTGCTGCTTCGCCGCCGCCGCTTCGTTCTCGGGTTCGGGCGGTTCGAGGCCGCTCTTGGCGTCCTCCGACCGCATCAGCACCGGCTGGCCCGCATCGCGATCGATCATGATCGCATCGCCGGTCTTCAGCCGCGTGCGCGCATAGCGTTGCTGCGCCTCGTTGAGGTTCAGCTCGCTCGCCAGCCGGTCGAACCCCTGGCGATCCGACAGGCGCGTCAGGATCTTGACATATGAATTGTCGAGGACGCCGCCTACCAGGCTCGACGGGCGCTGGTCCATGACGAGGATGCCCTGCCCGAACTTGCGAACCTCGGCGAGCATCGTGTTCAAATCCTCGGCGCTCTTACTCTCGACCCCGTTGCCCTCGCCAGCGCCGAGCAGGCGGTGCGCCTCCTCGATGAACATGATGTGGATGCGCTTGGTGTCCTTGCGGAACGCCTCCTCGATATGGCCGGCGAGCTGGGTCAGGAAGAAGGCCATGACCAGCGCGATGTTCGATCCGTCGCCGAGGCCACCCAGCTCGATCACTACTGGCCGCTTCAGCATCTGCTGGATGAACGCGCCGTTATTGCCCTTCACGTTGATGATGTGGCCGATCTTCTTGCCGATCGCATTGACGCGGATCGTGCTCGCGCCGCGAATGACGCCGATCGATTCCTTCGATCCCTCGTACAGGCTCACCGCTTTCTCGTTGACCTCGTCGCGGATCGCGGCGGCGAAGGCCGCGAGCGTCGGCGCGGCGGTGTCGGGGCCGCCCTTCTGGTCCATCCGCATCGGCGTCTGGCCGTCGAGATAGCGCGGATCAGTGTAGATGCGTTCGAGTGCGCCCTCGTAGATCGCAGGCACGGGGTCGAACATCTGGAACGCGGCACGAAATGCGGCGAGGATGCGGGTGGTATGGTTGCGCACGGTGACGCCGGGCGGCACCGAAAAGGGATTGAACTGCAACGGGCATTCGTCGAGGTCGCCGACGGTATAAACGACCAGGTCGTTCTCGAGCTTCTCGTTGCCCATCAACATGCGAAATTCCTGGCCTGTCGACGGATCGAGGACGAGGAACGGCACGTCGTGGTCGCGCCACAGCTGGAGGAGCAGCGAGAAGGCAAGATTGGTTTTGCCACTGCCCGGCGCGCCGACCAGCAGCGACGGTTTCAACAGGTCGCCGAGCGACACCATGAAAGGCAAGGCCCCGTCGCCCTTGTCTTCCCCGAGCAGGTTTTCGCGCTGGTAGAGGTAGCCGACCTTGATCAGGTCCTTCTTTTCAGCCCGGCGCCGCTTGCCATTTTCATCGACCTTCGGTTTCTGTTTAAATCGCCCGGCGTCGAGGCTGTCGGGCGGGATCACGAACGGCGCTTCGGCAGTACTGAGCGCCGAGGTCTGACCCGGCCGGTCGTAGATCGGCAGATGGAACAGGCTGACCGCCTCGTCCGGGGTTACCACGCCCGACAGGTCGATCTTGTAGGCGCTGGCGGCGTTCGGTTCGCCCCGCGCCCAGCGCGACTGGGTCATCCAGCGCAGGCTCTCGACCGCGTCCTCCATCTCGTCGTGGCCGGGCCGCACAATGCGCGGACGGACCCAGCCGAGCGCGCCGTCGGGATCGTCGGGCGGCGGGTTGGCGAGCGCCGAGCGCACCGATCCGATCAGCGCTTCAGGGACGGCTTCGCGCGCGGCTAGCGTAACGCGCATGACGAACACCGAATCGGAATAGCTGGTCAGCCGTTCGTAGATGTGGCGACCGCGATGGATATACGACACCGCTGCCGCATCCGACGATGCGGTCGCCACCAGATCGGCACGCATCATCTCCTCGGTGACGATGCCGTCCTTGTTGGGTTCCTTGTCGCCCTGACTCGCCTTGCGGGTCAGGTCTTCGGCGATGATCGAGAACCAGCGGCCCGCCAGCGCGACGAACTCGCGCCCCTGTCCTTCGGCAAGCTGGACTGGCTGCAATTCGATCCGGACTGCCGTGGGTACGGCCGTCTTGGCCAGCGTCTCGACGATCGACAGCCAAGGGTCGCGGCGATTGTCCGCCCAGTAACGGTGCGGCACGTAGTGCATCGATGGCTGGCTGAAGCTGGTGAGTGCTTGTTCCCATTTTCGGATTTCGACGACCTTGATCGGTCGTTCGTCCTGGGCGACGGGGATAGGTTTGCCGTTCTTATCCTCTTCAGGGTCGAGCAGTTGGAAAAGGGCGAGTTGCAGCGCCCGCTTGTTCATCCAGCGCGGGCTGCCGTACGAGAACATGCCCTCTTGCGGGAAGGTTTGCATCGCCTGTGCCGCGAAGTCCCGGGCTTCGCGCTTCGCCGTCTCCGGGTCCGAATGGGCGCTGCGCATCAGCATGTGGCAGCGCACCCGCGCGTTGAAGCGCGAAGCGTCGGGGTCGGACGAGAATTGCAGCGCGATCGATCGGTTGCGTCCGGCCTGGTGCAGTTCGGCAATATAGGCGCGGAAACGGTAGAGCACCGCCGCCGTCACCTCATTGCGCATCGTCCCGCTTTCCGGCGCGAGCGCAGGGAGCGATGGCACCTCGAACCCGCTGATCGCATAATGCAGCAGGCTCGATCCTTGCGGCACCGCACCGAAGAATGGCGTCAGATCGTCGGTGATCAGCGGTTCGGGCTGCATCGGGTCCATCGTCGCGCGCTTCCCTCGTTTGCTCAGCAGCAATATGGTTTGTAGAGTTTCCACGGTGGCCCATTGGCCAGCGCGGCAGTCAGATACTGGTTCGGCGCATCCATCCCCAGCATCATTGTCCACAACCCGGCCCCGAACAATTGCCCGGCGATCTGCTGTTGCTGGATGTTGGTGATGATCTGCATCGCCGAGGTGATCTCGGCCATGGTCGGCCCGAATTGGCCCTGTTGCCTGAACTGCACCGCCAGCATTTCCTGCTGTTCGGCCTGGACGCGTGGGTCGCTGTTGATTGCCATAATATCGGGATCGGCAGCGAGAATCTTGTTGCCGTTCGGGCTTTGCCTTGCGGCGAGCAGGTCGGGGCGGCGCTTGATGAGTTCGGCCTGCGCGACTTCGGCATAGCCATGGATTTCGCGCAGCGCGCCGATGGTCATGAACACTTGGAGATCGGCGGGGTCGAGCCGGTTCGCGTCGACCGCAGTGATCAGCTTGGGCACCGGATTGAACCCGGGCATCTGCAGCTGCATGGCAAATTGCTGGATGACCTCGGGACGGCGCGCGACGTTCTGCGCGTCACGCAGCGACTTCATGACCTGCGGCACCTCTTGCGGCATCAGCCAGGCGAGCCAGGGCGGCAGCATGCCCTGCTGGATCAGATGGCCGATCTCCTGCTCATTCGTCTGGGCGGAGAAGCGTTGCCCGTCCTGGCTCTGCAGCCAGCTGCGTATCTTGCCCGGAATGCGCGAAAAGGCGTGCCGGTCGATCGATTTGAGTTCGCGCAGCCAGAAGGCGTATTTCTGCCACGGATACACCTTCATGCTCTTTTCCATGGCGTTCTCTACATAACCCAGGTCGAGCGTCACGGCGTCGATGTCGATGGTCTCGTCGATCGCCGGGCAGAAATAGCGGATATGGACACCCTGCGGCAGGGCGGGATCGACCAACCAGATCACGTTGACCGGCGCGGTGAAGCCCTCCGCCCCGACCAGCGGAACCTCGAGCCTGCGGCGGCCGAGATGGCCGATATGCGGCGGAAGCTCGGCCCCCGGCGGCGCCCCGAACTGCCAGCTCGTGTCGCAAAATTTGCCAGCGCGCAGGCGCGAATAGATGCGCAGGTCGTAGGTGCCGTCGCGATGGGCGAAGCTTACTGCCTGCAGAGGTTGCAGCCCCGGCGGCGCGACAGCGCGGACGTTGACGAACGCACCCTTGAACATCACACGCAACCAGTCGGGCTTGAGTTCCCAGATCGGCGACCCCTGTCCACCGGTGCCGACCTGTTCCCAGCATTCCGGATCGATCTTGCGCAGCGTCGCCCATTTCTGCGCGGGGTCGATCGACGGCGCGTCGGCCATCAGAGCTCGTCGACCGGCACCGGGCCGTAGCGATTGGTGTCGCGGTTGCCGTCCTGCGCACAGAGGATCAGCCAGGGCACCGCGCCGACGAAGGTCAGCAGCAACAGGTTCCAGACCCCAGGCTGCCCCGTGTCGTGCAGCCGCCGCGTGCCCTCGGCCACGCCGCTCACCCCGACGACGCACAGCGCGAGAAACACCAGCAGCGCGAACGGCCCGGCGGTTTCGCCATATTGCACGCCTTCGTCGGAGCCCATCAGCACGAGGCCGACGACGCCGACGCCGAAGCGCGCGGCGTACATCTTCCAGAAATCGCCGCGCGTCATGCGGCCCGAGAAATTGAAGTCGGTGAACAGCCGCTTGGCGATCAGCATCGCCGGGCTGGTAGTCGCCTGCAGCTTGTCTCGCTCGGGAGGAGGCGGAGGCGGCGGAGGCGGTGGCGTCGGATCGGGATCGACGTCAGGGACTTCGGGATGATCGACCGGAGGCGAGACGGGCTCGTCGGGATGGTCGGTGACATCGGGCTCGTTGATATCCGGGCCGTCGGGCACGACCGGCGGATCGACCAATATCTCGACATCCTCGGGCGGAACGATCGGCTCAGGCTCTTCGGGTTCTGGCGGGTGTTCCGGTTCGGGCGCGGGCTCGGGTTCGACCGGCGGCGGCGGGGTCGGCGGCGGTGGCAGCGGCGATCCGCAAATTTCGCAGCGCGCCGCGATCGGCACTGTCATGTGACAGGTCGGGCATTCCATTGTGCCGTCCGTCTCGCTCATGCTTTCAAGCCTCCGCCCGTCCGCGCCCGCGCGACCCGATCCAGGGTAATCGCGCACTGAATCGAGTCAAGCATTTGGAGGGGGACCGTATAAGTTACCTTCCCTTTTCGTGTTTCGCTTATGGTTGCCGACACAATTGGACGATGAATTAGTCAGGCGAGAAAGGCGGTTTTAAATATCCTGTGCGATCGGCCCAATCGGATAAAGATGTCAAACTCGGCGACTTCCTGCACGCCTCCGGCCCCATTTTGCGCATCCGTAACAATCCCGACTTTAGAGCAAGGCCAGGCAGCGACGAGCATGCCTCTCGGCAACCGATCCTCTGCCTCGAAACGCAACCCGAGCGTAAAGTTTGGATCGGTGAACTCGAACTCCATGTCGGCTTACCCCTTAGCCGATCGCAACCCTGTCTGTCTGTTTTCGGCCAAGGGCAGGTTTGACCAACGCCCATGTCGGACGTGAATAAATGGCAGCAATAGGGGCGCGATTTGGCCTAGCCGAGTGTCGGCAACGTTTGGCGGCACCGGTCGCCGGCATTGGACCAATTCTCGTGACTGGTTGGAGCGAGCGTCATCAGCTAACCAGCCGACCAGTTCACCGGTACGCCGTTCTCGCCGCAGAGCACAATGCAGCTTTTACGAGTGCCAATGTTGCTCGACCCTAATCCGACCCGTTTAGCCTTTTCGCAATAATATATTTGACCTTGCAGAAAATATACATATTTCCAGCGGCGCGAGGCGCATGTCGGAGAGGAAGCTGCAGTGAAGCTATTGAGGTTCTCGTCGGCAGGCGGAAAGCCACAGCTGGGAATATACGCCGACGGAAGGATAATTGCGCTCGACGCCTCCTGTTCCGGCTTCGCCAATTTGACGACCCTCATTGCTGACTGGCCGCGCGTTCGGAGTGGGCTGGAATCGCTGTTGGCGTCGAATCCCGAGCGCATCCCGTTAGAGTCGGTCCAACTTCATGCGCCGATCGCGCGGCCAGGTAAGATCTTCGCCATCGGGCTGAACTATGCCGACCACATCGCAGAATCGAACATGGAGCCGCCGAAGGACCAGGTATGGTTCACCAAGGCCGTGACCTCAGTGAATGGCCCCGGCGATCCAATCGAGATTCCGAGTGAACCTTCGTTCGTGGACTATGAGGTCGAGCTGGTCGCCGTGATCGGCAAGGGTGGCCGTGATATTGCTCGTGAGGATGCCGCTGCCGCCGTGTTCGGCTATTGCGTTGGCAACGATGTCACCGAGCGCATGTGGCAGCACCGCACGCAGCAATGGTCGTTGGGAAAGTCCTTCGATACACATGCGCCGTTCGGTCCATGGATCACAACTGCCGATGAAGTGCGCGATCCTCACGCCCTGAACATCCGCGCCTGGGTGGGTGACGAACTTCGGCAGAACTCAAACACGCGGCATCTGGTGTTCGATATATGGGACCAGATTGCGCATCTTTCGCATGCGATGACGCTTGAACCAGGCGACCTGATATTTACCGGCACGCCAGGTGGTATCGGTGCCGCAATGGATCCTCGCAAATTTTTGCAGCCGGGCGAGATCGTGCGATCCGAGATCGAGACGCTCGGAACACTAACGAACATTTGCCAATTACGTTGACTGCGAGAGGCGGAAGTTCGTGACCGCACCGTTGTCGCTTTCTGGATTCGAGGGGCAGGATCTCAGGACCCTGATCGACCGACAAGCCACCCGGCGCAAACATGCTCCGTTCCTCGTTTGGGAACCATTCGACGGGGACACCGCTCACTGGACCTATAGAGAGTTTTGCGATCTCGTCCGGACGGCGGCGGCGGGCCTGGTCGAACGTGGAATTCGGCCCGGCGATCGCGTCCTGATACATCTCGATAATTGTCCCGAATTTCTGACGCTTTGGCTGGGCTGCGCCTATGCTGGAGCGGTTGCTGTTACGACAAACACGCGAAGCACGCCGGACGACATTGCTTATTTCGCCGAACATTCGCACGCCGTGGCGGCCTTCACCGAACCCGGATTTTACGACGCAGTAGCTAAGGCGTTGCCACCGGATGCCTGGACCGAGGTTGTAATTCCGGGCGGCGGGCTTGCCATTTCCGGTGATCCCGCATCGCTGCCCGAGCGCCCTCACGACCCACTGGCTCCATTTGGTATCCAGTACACTTCGGGAACCACGGCGCGTCCCAAAGCTGTGCTCTGGTCGCACGCCAACGCGCTGTGGGGCGCGCGCGTGTCGGCAATGCATGAGGCGCTGTTACCGGACGACGTTCACCTCGTCTTTCTGCCGCTCTTCCATACCAATGCACAGGTCTACTCCGTACTTGCGTCGTTATGGGCTGGCGCAAGCGTTGTCCTTCAACCGCGTTTTTCAGTGTCACGGTTCTGGGACGTAGCGGTTCGCAACGCCTGCACCTGGACATCGGTCGTGCCGTTCTGCACGATGGCATTGCTGGATCGGCCAATCCCGGAGAAGCATAGCTTCAAATTTTTCGGCGCGGCCGTACTGCTTCCTGCGGTCGAAGAGCGATTTGGCGTCAAGACCGTGACGTGGTGGGGAATGACCGAGACCGTGACACACGGAATCGTCGGATCTCCGACGTATCCGCCCAGTCCAATGGGAATGGGCTTCGCCTCGCCCTGCTACGAAATTCTGGTGCTCGACGAGACAATGCAGCCAGTCGCCCCGGGGGAAGCAGGCAACCTTTACGTTCGCGGACGCCGCGGCTTGTCGTTGTTTGTCGAATATGTCGACGATCCCGAGGCCACGCTTGCCGCGTTCACGTCCGATGGGCTCTTCATCACAGGCGACCGCGTGAGGTTAGGCACCGACGGCACGATGTTCTTCGTCGAGCGCGCCAAGGACATGCTCAAGGTTGGCGGAGAGAATGTCGCCGCGTCGGAAATCGAACGCGTGATCGCTGGCGTGCCAGGCGTCCGCGAAGTCGCGGTCGCTGGCAAGCCTCATCCCATGCTCGACGAAGTGCCGATAGCGTTTGTGATCGCTTCTGAGTTCTCAGAGAACCTCGTGGGAAGGATCAGTGCTGCTTGCGCGCTTTCGCTCGCAAGCTTCAAGCGTCCCGTAGATATCCGCCTGGTGGACGACTTTCCGCGATCGACGCTCAACAAGGTTTCAAAAGCCTTGCTGCGAGAAAAGCTCCGCCGAGAAGGGTAGACAACCTGGCACGTTAAGTGCGGGTCGATTACTTCCCGATAATCTTCTGCTCGAGCGCCGCTCTGACGATGAGATCGGTTGTTTGGCGAATATGGCCGACAGCGGCTTCGATAAGACCATCGGCGTCTCGCGCGAGTGCGAGCTTTACGATCCGTTGATGTTCGCCCGGCACGTTGCGACGCGGTCCGACATATGAGGAAAGAATGCGATACCGCTCGGACTGCTCGTACAACTGGTTGTGGAGGGCGATCAGGCGGGGACTCTCGCAGCCGCTCACCAGTGATGCATGAAAGGCAGCATGGATTTTCAGCCAATCAGCGGCGCCCGTCTCTTGAGGCGTCGCGGGCGACGGCGTGACGGTCAAACGATGGGCCGCCGCAACAAGATTTGCCTCCCATGCGACATCACCCCTCTCGACTGACCGCCGCAATGCGATCGTCTCGATCTCGCATCTTACATCGGTCAAATCTTCGAGATCGTTGATCGAAAGCGGCGCTACGACAAACCCGCGTTGGTCTCGCGAAACGACAAGTTGCTCTGGCACGAGCCTGGAGAGCGCTTCACGAACAGCGCCCGGGCTGACCTTCAGCTCTGATGCCAGTTCCTGTATCTTCAGCTTCTGGCCCGGCGAGTGGCGCCCGGCGATGATGTCTCCGCGCACGGTCGTGTAGACCCAGCTAGCCTGACTTTTCGGCTGGTCGTCGATCCGATCGATCTGGTGTACGTCGATCAAGTTGATCCCTCTTTTCTTGATTGGTCTGCCATATGAGTCATGAGGAGGCTAGACCAGAGGTGCCAAGCCCGGGCCCCTTCCGGAACGTTAGGGTCAGCACCAGTCCGGCCATCAGCGAGCTTGCAGCGAATATGACCGACACTGTTCCGCGTTCTGCACCCGTCGCGAAGAGCCACCCAGCGAGCAAGGGCGCAACGGCACTCGCGACGCGACCCCAGCCCATGACGAAGCCAACGCCGGTTGCACGAACCGATGAATCGAAAGACTGCGCGAGCGTGAAGTAGAAACCGGAAACGCCTGCATAGAGGAACAAGCCAAGCACCGCTGCCGCGCCGAGCAGTGCTCCCCAATTTGCCGGAACCATGCCGAAGACCAGAAGCGCACTAGCAAGCCCGACGGTGCAACCGACCGTCAACATGAGTGCGGAATAACGAGCCGCCAGCCAACCAAGCGCTATGCCGCCGATAACGCCGACGACGCTGGCCGTCGCAGATGCTATGCTGCCATCAGATGGATTGAAACCCGCGTCAGCGACCATTTGCGGGAGCCAGCTTAGGACGTAATACGCAGCGGCGGCATAAAGAACATTGGCGACCGCGAGCGCTACAGTCGTTGTGAGGCGGTCCGCCGTAAACAATGCCCTATACCCGATCGTCGATCGCAGCGCGCGTGGCGGCAATGCGATGCAGCGCGGCTTTTTGCAGCGATCCAGCACCGAATTGAGGCGATCGAGAGCGTTCGACGGCTGTCGTTGAGCGAGAAACATTGGCGATTCCGGCAGGATCAGCAATGCGACCGGAATGAGAAGGACGGCGACGACGAAGCCGACGATGAAAATTGACTCCCAGCCCATCGAGCGGAGGAGTACGGCAGACAACACGCCGCCCAGAACACCGCCAATGGGGTAGCCCATTGCCATCAAGGCGATCGCGAGTGACCGACGTCTCGCATTGGAAAACTCGGCTGCGAGCGGATTGATAACCGTTACGCACGTGCCGATGCCGAGGCCTGTAACGACGCGCCAAAAGGCTAACCACGGGACGGAAGTGGCTAGCGCGGCCATCAACATGCCCACAGCCATCAAGGCGAGACTGATCAAGACAAGCAATCGCCGCCCCGTCTTGTCAGCGAGCGGTCCGAGCAAGAACGATCCCGCAGCCATGCCGAACAGGCCCGCAGACAGCACCACCCCGAGCGCATCCAGTCCCAAATCCCACTGCTTCAAGATTGCGGGAGCGGCAAAGGTTACCGACAGCACATCATAGCCATCGAGCGCTGAGAGCACTGCGGTAAGCACGACAACACGAATCTGCGTCGGCGACATCGGCGACGCATCGAACACCCGTTGGAGAGAAGTTGCCTCGGGCATCGTCACAGGACCGCGTCAAGCTCCCGTCCGAGCACACGGTCGAAGACGTTGATCCAGACATCACCGCGCCATGCGACGGTCTGGTCCGGCCTGATCAGCGCCATCTTGGACTGATAGAGGGCCGTGACCGGAACACCCTTGGGTTGGACGACTTCCAGCGGCACGCCCGCGTTTTGGGCATCAGTAACGGCGGTGGCGATTTCTACCTTGGGCACATCCTCGGAGGCAAGCAGCGTGAGTCCCGAACCGAAGAGATCGTAGAGCGAGCGCCCGTCGTCAAGCCAGGCGTGCGGCGCGAGGCACCCTGGATAGGCGCTCGGCACGTAGTTGGAATTATCATGCGCGGGCGCCGGTCCGGCTTCACGCACGATCACGGGCGAATATTCGTAGCAAAGGCCGAGTACGGTCCCAAGCGTATGGAATTCGCGGCCTTTCGATGCCTGAATTCCGGCACCGACTTTCTGACGGATCGAGGCGCCGGTGTCGCTATTGTCCTCGATAGCGGCAAACATGTTCGGTTGGAGCGCGATCTGATAATTGGCCAGCGCCTCGTCGATCACCGTTCGGTGCACCGGTCGCCGCTCTGCTTCATAACTGGCCAGCAGAGTCTCGCCGCCCCATCCTTCGATGTTAGCGGCGAGCTTCCAGCCAAGGTCTACCGCGTCGCCGACGCCCATGTTCATGCCATAGCCGCCGAACGGGGGATGGAGGTGACAGGCGTCGCCCGCCAGGAAAATCCGGCGATCACGGTAACGATCAGCCATCAGCTCGCTCCCCGCCCAATAATCCTTGCTGAGGATCTTATAAGGCAGGTCGATGCCCGTGTGGTCGCGGATCAATGCCGCTGCCTGGTCGTCGCTGAGTTGCACCCCCTCTTCAACCGAGCCGAGCGCGAAGAACCACACGTCGTCGACATCCATCGGCCCGATCGCACTGAATCCGCGAGGTCCAAGCTGCCAGTAAACCACAGCTGGCGGCTGCCGATGCGCATCGGCCATTCCCGGCGCACGAAAGATGATGTTATAGTGTCGTGAAAGAGCGTATCGCCCGACCATCTTTGCGCCGATGGCGTCACGGACGACGCTGCGACTCCCGTCCGCACCCACGAGATACTCGGCGCGCAGCGCGTAAGGAGTTCCTGCTTCGTCCTCGATTGTGACGATGACATCGTCAGCCCCTTGTTCGGCACCTTTGAAGGTTTGACCCATGCACAACTCGACACTCGGCAGGGTCTGCGCATGCTCTCTCAGTATGCGTTCCAGCGTATATTGCGGGATCCACTGGGCGTGCTCGGGATATGCGGTGTTGCGCGTCGGCGCAGCGTTGAAAGCGTCCTCGAAAGTGGCCAGCGGATACCCAACAAGGCTGGTCACGAAGCGCATGTCGTTGGGGAAGTCGATGCCGAAGGGAGAGGCTTGAGCAAGCCGATCGGCAAGCCCCCAGCGACGAAGTAGCGATCGCGTGCGCACATTCGTCGTCTTTGCGCGTGGCGCAGCCCCGCCACGCACCTCTCGTTCGATAACGACAACAGGAATGCCCCTGCTGCCCAACTCGATAGCAAGCGACAGACCGACAGGCCCGGCGCCCACGATGAGGACCTTTAACTCAGCTTTAGTTTCGTGCGGCAATTACCTCTCCTTCGTCGCACGATGTGCGCTCTCCAGCTTTTTTCAAACTCAAAATATATAAACATCAAGCGCGTCGCATGGCCGCGAATGCCCGATCACTTCAGGGTGCCGCGTCTACGCGCAATCCGGTCGCGCAAAATGTTGAGATCAGCCGCCGAGTAGTAATATCCGGCGCGCACAACCCCGGCGATGCTTCGGAGATTGCCTACGCTGTCGAGCGGATTGGCATCGAGCAGAACAAGGTCGGCATCATATCCGTCCGCCACCAGTCCCATCGACTTGGTACGACCGAGGAAAATGGCGGGGTTGGTAGTTGTCATCTGCAGCACCTTAAGTGGCGAGATGCCTGCGCGTGCGAGCTCGACAAATTCCAGCTGCAGCGTCATGCCAGGGGACGCCAGCCCCCCGAAATCGGTCCCCGCCATCATCGGCACACCTGCGTCCGAAAAGAGCTTCGTCAACGCCAGATTACGCGCGTAGGCCGAACGAAGGGTGGCGAGCATTGGGGCGGGCAGACCCTTGAAGCGTTCCAAAACCCCGCGCCAACGATCAATGTTCTCCTGCGGCATGTACCGCAGAGACGGATCGACCTGATAGGCGGGATCGTCGGCAAGCTGCTGCGTGCGAAGCCTGACCAGGGTGGGGACTTGCCAGCTATTGTTTCTGCGGAACTGCTCGGCGAGCGCGCGACAACGGCTCGCGTCATATGAATCTAAAGCGCGCTGGAGCCGGGCGATGTCGTCAGGACTGGCGAAGGCTGCGGGATTCACCCCGATCGTCCTGAAACGCCAGGCCACGATCGCCTCTAGAAACGGGATATGAAAGGGAGGTGCCTTGATCGCAGGATGGGCTGCCGCTTCGGCAAACAGTGCTTCTCTGTTCTTGGAACAGGCGATCCAGATCGGTGCGCCGGGTCCCAGGTGCTCAATGGAGCGGAAGCCTTCGCGTGAAGCACGTACCGGATCGACCCCGACCTGCAGGTGCCCGACGGCGGGCAGGCCGACCTTCTTTGCCTCCGCAAGCGCGGCCCAGAAAACATCGGGTGGGACGAGCCCGATTTTGATGAAGTCCGCGCCCTCCGCCTTCTGTTTGTTCACTTCTGCCCGTGCGGCCTCGGGTGATCCGGCATTAAACGGAGTGAGAACCGCCCCGGGCATAGCAAGCAATTGCGGGGCTAGGCGCGTCAGTGGCAATCGGTTCTCGCGCCGTTCCTGCAGCAGCGAGTCCGACCCGGACATCTGCCGAAAACCTGTGACACCTTCGGCGAGCATCAGCGCCAGGTCGCCGGACGGATCATCGGCATCGACCGAATGGTGATGCATATCGTTGAAGCCCGGGACGATAAACTTCCCGCGACCGTCAATGCGCTGAACCTTCGGATCGATTGAAAGCGTGTCTGCTTTCGCCACACGCGTGATCCGGCCTGCCGTCATTTCGACCGTCATCTCGGGATGAAGAGTGCCATCACGAGGGTCAACGACTATCACGCCGTCAATGCGAAGACGTCCGGCGATGAGCATTTTCGTGACCGGGCGCTGGGGCGTGGATGGCCAGACAAGCGCGGTCATGATCGCGATCAGGCAGATCACGCCAACCAGCAGCAGGACACGCGTCTTGCGGGATCTGAACACTAGCCCTCCTCATATATATCGTATTAAAATATATATTGTGCTCGAAAAACTAATATGGCAAGAGCGCACTTCGGCGACGCTAATGGCAGCAGGCTAAATGCGCCCGGCAAGAGGCGCACGAGAAGGGGAAGACATGAGAGGTTCCATGAAAATCAAGTTGGCTGCGAGCACCTCAATGTTGCTTCTTGCGACGTCGGCATTTGCTCAGACTGCTGATACGCAGACCAGTGGCGATACCGCCGGCGTGGGCGACATCGTCGTCACAGCGCAACGCCGCAGCGAGAGTCTCCAGAAGGTGCCTCTGTCCGTAAATGCAGTGACCGCAGATACGCTCAGCGCACGCAACATAAATGGCCTCGACCAGCTCCCCCTGGTCGCGCCCAGCTTGCAGGTTGGGCTTCTCGGAAATTACTCGATCCGCGGCGTGGGCACGCTGGCAAATTCGAGTTCTGTCGATTCCAGTGTTGCTGTCGCCATTGATGAGGTCAATCTTGGCCAGCCCGGCTTGGCAGTCAATCTGTTCAACGATGTTCAGCGCGTCGAGGTGCTGAACGGCCCGCAGGGCCTGCTGTTCGGACGGAACTCCTCCGCCGGCCTCATGAACATCGTCACAGCTAAGCCCGAGCTTGGCCGTACCGAAAACATTTTCAATGTCGAAGGTGGATCGCGGGACAAACCCGGCGCGCCCGGCAGCGCCCGATATGTCATCGCGCGTGAGACGATCAATGTGCCGCTCGGCAAGTCGACCGCCCTGCGGGTCAACGGCTTCTATTCGTACGCGGAGCCGGTGACGACGCTGACGAAGATCAGTTCCCAGCGGCAAGATGAAAACCAGCGTCAATATGGCGTGCGCGGTAAGTTGCTGAGCGACCTCTCCGACCGTCTTTCGCTCTATGTTATCGGCGAATATGCGGAATCGCATGGCGGCAATTCAACGAACGCTTTCACCTCGGTAGGTCCGGCGGCAGGGTCGCTCATCCGGCCCGTTCTGGTCACGGATGGGATCACCGCGGCCGCCGATAACTTTCTGGTGTCCGGTACGGGTGCCTATTACCGGGACCGCCTGAACGTCGGCTTACAGGGGACGCTCAGCTACGATCTCGGGGAGGGCTGGAACATCAGCAATATTGCCGCGTGGAAGCGTTTCAAGGACACCACCCGTTTCGATATCGACCAGACGTCTGCCAATATTCTGGATACAAACCTGGTGGATACCAACTACACCCAGTTCTCGAATGAACTTCGCCTGACCCTACCGAACGGCAAGCGGCTTGGCGGCCAGGTTGGCCTGTATTATTTCGATGCGCAGAGCGTTCGGGGCCTGCTCACGTCTGGCAATTTCAACGTGCCAGCGGTCGCACAGCCAAATGCCCCATTCTGCGTCGGTGTTGGCCTCGTCACGCCCGGCTGCACGACGCGCAACCTGTTTTTTATCGGGCGCGACATCAATTACGTGCTCGACAACAAGAGCTATGCGGCATTTGGGCAGTTGACCTACGAGCTCACCGACGGGCTGCAGCTGATTGCCGGCGGGCGCGTAACCCGCGACGAACTCCACATCGTGCAATCGCAGGGGCAGAACAATTACTTCCGCTCGCTGAGCGTCCGTGCGACGTTCGACCAGTCATCCGCCAATACCGACTTCAGCTACAAGGTGGGGGCACAATACCAGGCGACGCCGAACATCATGGCCTATGCCACCTATGGCCGCGGCTATAAGGGACCCGGCGCGAACGATGCCGGCGCCACGGTTACCGCGAACCTTATCGTGCAGCCGGAGACTTCGAGTACCTTCGAGGCGGGCCTCAAGTCGAGCTTTTTGGACCGTCGTCTGATCGTCAACGTTGCGCTGTTCCATAGCAAGTTCAAGAACTTCCAGACCCAGTCGTTCAACGCGGCTGTCACAGCGTTTGTCATCCAAAATGCTGCGGCTCTCACTAGCCAAGGTGGCGAGCTAACCATTATCGCAAACCCATTTCGTGGACTGACGATCAACGCAAATGCGTCTTACATTGACTCCAAGTTCGACTCATTCCCGGGCGCCCAATGTTATCCGGGGCAGCCGACAACGGGCTGCTCCACCACGGGCTCATTCGACGCCTCTGGCTTCAAGACCCCTACGACGCCGCAATTTACGTCTACTTTCCAGGCCAGGTATGAAACGGATATCGGCGGTGGTGCATCTGCGTTCATCGACGGCAACTGGTATCATCGCTCGTCCATCAACTATAACATTAACGCAGCTCCAGGTTCGGCTGTTGGACCACTGGACATCTTCGGCGCAAGCGTCGGCCTAAAGGTCGAAGGCATGCAGTTCTCGGTATTCTGCAAGAACTGCACGAACAAGAAGTACCCTCTCTTCATCGCAGCCGATCCGATCGACGCAACGGTCAACAACGCGACATTCGAGTCGTCATTTGGGCCCGACTCGGTACGGACGATTGGGCTGGCAGGTACCTTCCGCTTCTGACCAACGTAAAAGGGGGAATGGGGCGCTGGCGGCATTCGTGTCGTCAGCGTCCCCTTTTTTTGCCAAACGGCGATAATCCTGAAGTTTGCCTAAAAAGTGCCTGCGGGCCAAGAGCGCGGCGCTGCGGTCAGAGATTTGAAGACCTCAATTTCTGCCTGGTCATGCGGCGCGTGGTTCGTCCCAAAGAGATCGTGAAACCATAGCTTTGGCTCCGGAAGCGGGTCGCCGGGAAGGATCACATTCCCTGCTTTGCGTTCTGCCGCAAGGTTACGGATCTTGCCGTTCACGTAGCGGCTCGACCAATGCCAGTTGGTTTCAGATTTTCCGGTTACGAAACCCCAATTTATCGCGCCGACATTCTGTGTCTTCAAATAGGGCAGCACATATTTGGGAATGTTGGTTCCATCGAAGCGCCTGTGCCATTCGGCGTCACTGAACAGCGACAGCATGTCTTTGGGGATATCGGCGAGTGTCGACCGGTTCAGCCACTCGGTCACAAGGACCGGCCTTCCCTCCGCTGACCAAGACTCAACCGCCTTTTGCACCTCTGTAAAAGCGTCGTAGACGTGGATCGAGTAGATATCGCTATTAGCGGCGTTAATCGCAGAGTTTGTCTCTCCGATGCCGCCGAGGCTGGTAGACGTAATTGGCTGCGATGGGTTGACCGCGCGCGCCCAAACCCAAGAGTCGTGGACCAATTGCTTCGACCGATCGCCAATTTGAGCAAGGATCAGCTTGCCGGAAGCGTCATATTCCCCATTGCCGCGCCCCGGCTCGTTATAAAGCTCCCAATAAAGCACGCGCCGGTCGTTAGCAAAGCGCCCGATGGTTCGCTGGACGTATCTTTTGAGCGCCGCCACTTCTTGCGCCGACGCCTCACCACGTGCGTATCGCTCTGCAAGCTCTCGGGCCGGCGCATTGACCCAGGCGGAATTGTGAAACGCGGGCACCGGCAGGGGCTGAGGACCCAATTTTGCATAGGGATAATGGCAGTCGTCGAATAAAACGAACGACGGTCGGATTCCGCATTGCTTGGCCATCGCAAGGAAGCGGTCCATGCGACGGTAAAGCCCCTGCTCGTCGTCTTCCCAAACCAACGGATGGAGGAACACGCGCATGGTATTATATCCGATCGACTGCGCCAGTTTGAGCTCGCGCCCGATCGTGCGGGGATCCCAAGTCGACGCCTGCCACATGTCGATCGTGTTGATTTTGTTCGAAGGCAGATAGTTCGCGCCGACCAGCCACGGCAATTGGGCGTACCACGCCTTTACCTTGTCGATCGGCCATCGTCCGGCGACCGGAGAAACCGGCGCGACGGCTTCAGTGGCTAAGGCTGGCCCGAGCGGCAAGGACAGCGGTACGGCGAGGGCTAGTGCCTTGAGGATATCCCTCCGTATCATGCGCGCCTCCTTCTGATGGTCAGTGCTTGCCTACCCAAGGCCGCGGCTTGTCACCTATCGCCTTGAGCAGCTTCTTTGCGCGCGTGAAGGTCATCTCGTCGCTGCGGCGTACGTTGCGGATCGCCTTCCAAAGGAAAGCGGGCGTTAGCTTCGGCGCTTCAAAGTCGGAAGGCACTGGCGGACCCCATTGGTACAGTCCCCCCGTCGTCAACGGCGTTACGTCTGCTGGGTGGTTCGCAGTGAACATATCGCTGTCTGCAAAATGCTCGATCTTGTCCCCCCAAGGATCGCGCCAATAGTCAAAAATCTGGCTGCCAAGGAGATGCCGACCCACGCCCCAGGCGTGCTTCCAGCCGTTGGACAACAGGTGCTCTTGGCCCATCGCAATGTCGTCGAGATCCATGCATTCAAAAGCACTGTGGCTGTATTGGTTGGCGACATTCTGAACCAGCACCACCGTGTGGTGATCCGCTGGCGTATCCCCTCGGTCGCAGCGCATGAAGACCAATGCCGGATCGCTGTCGCCAATTGTCTGCACGTCGGTCGGCAACAACCCGAAATTGTCCATGTACCAGCGGACGCACCTAAAGAAGTCGACGACAGACAGCACCGCATGACCGAGGCGCAGCACGGTAGCTGCACCAAGCGGAGGGCGTTGCATGGCGTTCACCCGACTTCTCGGGAGTTCGAGGTTCTGGACAAGCGAATGACGAGGAGCGGGAGTCTCATGCCGAGGGCCCTGCACCACCCGCACCGGGAAACCGGCAGGATCAGTCAGCCGCACTTGTTTGCCTTCGCCCCAACCGCAAGCCTGCTCCACGGCTGAGGCGCCCGGTAGCGTCGCTACGCGGTCGAGTTCTTCCAGCGTGCGAACGACCAGTCCAATCCCGCGAAAGCAGGGCGTGTCCGTTCGGCGAAGGATGTAACAAGGCCCGTAGCCAGACAAACCGCTCAAGAAAGCAGTGTCCGCATCACGACAATCAAGGGTTAAACCAAAATCGTTGAGGAAGGACAATGCCTTGTCCAAATCTGGGCGGCCGAATTCTACACTGGCGATATCCCACACCTTGACCAGTGGATTGCTGCTTGGGCGCATGCGGGGGTCGAGCACCGACGCTTCCGCCTGATCTAAACTGATCTCAAGCATTGTCGTCTCCATCCTCTCCGCAACGTCTGATCGTGGCCGCAGAAGACACCGAATGTCAATCTTGCAACATTTTATGATAAAAAATATATTATTCTTGGACCAGATGGTTGTCGGTGATAAGTAGTCGGCGGGACATTGGGCCCGACGTGCATCAGCGCGCGGTCTTAACCGGAGTCGAGAATTGCAAGGATCGGATGCGGGCACGAAGGGCACCCCTCGCCCGTTTGCCAATAACGCTGAACTGGACCGCCGAACGCTAATCGGGATGCCTCTCGCGGCAGCGATGATGGCCGTCCCCTTGCCGACCAGTGCTGCTGTTCCGCACCGCGCATTTCCCAAGGGGTTCCTGTGGGGCGCGTCCATGGCTGGTCATCAAGTGGAGGGAAACGACGTCAACTCCGACTATTGGGTGCTGGAATCCGTGAAACCTACGGTCTTTGCCGAACCGGTCGGCGACGCCTGCGACTTTTATCACCGTTACGCCGACGACGCTGCGCTAACCGCTCAGCTCGGCTTGAACTGCCTCCGTTTTAGTCTCGAATGGTCCCGGATTGAGCCAGAGCCAGGGAATTTTTCCATTGCCGAACTCGACCATTACGCCCGCGTGCTCGAGGCAGTCCGCAGTCATGGTCTCGCACCGTTCGTCACCTTCAGCCACTTTACTGTCCCACGCTGGTTTGCTGCACGTGGCGGCTTCGAGGAGCGCGACGCACCGCAGTTCTTCGCCCGGTTCGTGGAGAAAGTCACACGCCACTTGGGGCATTTCATACACACCGCGGCAACGTTCAACGAGCCCAACCTCATCAACACGGTCTTTTGGCGTAAAGATCTGCGCGCCGAACTTCCAACCATCGACCCGATGGTTGCGGCGGCGGCAAAGGCGTCGGGCTCGGACCGCTTCGTGAGCTATCTGCTGGGGGACGAGACGAAAATGCAACCGGTCCTGAAGCAGGCGCATTTCGAAGCAATGCGCGCTGCCAAAGCAGAGTGTCCGAATCTGCCGATCGGTGTGACTTTGGCGATGCAGGATGATCAGGCGCCTGCCGAGTTGCTTAACGCGCGCCGCCGGGCCTGTTACGACGGCTGGCTGGAAGTAGCCGACAAGTCTGACTTCCTAGGAATCCAGGTCTACACTCGCGGACAAGTCGGGCCGCAAGGCGAGCTGCCGCCGCCGCTAGGCGCGGAGCGCACGCAGATGGGTTACGAATTCTATCCTCAGGCGCTGGGGCCTGTGGTTCGCTACGCAGCGTCCAAAGTCCGCAAACCCATCTTTATCACTGAGAACGGCGTCGGCACGGAGGATGACGCGCGGCGCATCGTTTATATCGACAGCGCGCTTCGTGCGCTTCGCGACTGCCTGAATGATGGAATTGACGTCCGCGGCTATCTACACTGGTCGCTGCTGGACAACTACGAGTGGCTGTATGGCTACCGCCCGAAATTTGGACTCGTTGCGGTCGACCGAACTACTTTCGTTCGGACCCCAAAGCCAAGTGCATTCCATCTCGGCGCCATTGCCCGCCGCAACGCGCTGTAGGGCAATCCTTTTGCATGGCTGCGCCTGGGACAGAAATAACAAAGGAAAAGAGGATGAAGATGTTACTGAAGGCGCTTTTCCCGCTTGTGGTCATCTGCCTGTCGCTTGCTGCCGCACCTGCTTCCGCGGGCGAGGCGCGAAAATCGATATTTGGAAAACTTCTGGATGGTCGCGTCGTGGTGGCGGTAACGCTTACCAATTTGCGCGGCGTGTCTGCCAACGTCATCGCTTACGGCGCAAGTTTGCAGTCATTGGTGATGCCGGATCGAAAAGGCAGGAAAGCCGACGTTGCACTGGGCTATGACAATATCGGCGACTATCTCTCTAAGCCGCAATATTTTGGCGCGACTGTCGGCAGGTTCGCCAATCGCCTCGCCGCAGGCCGCTTCAGCCTAGACGGGCAATCCTTTCAGACCCCGATCAACAACGGCAAGAATGCACTGCACGGCGGCACCATCGGCTTCGACAAGGTTTTATGGGACGTCGTATCCGTGAAGAGCGGCCCAGTCTCATTGGTAACGCTGCGCTACGTCAGTCCGAACGATGACCAGGGCTACCCTGGAACGATGACTGTCAATGCAACCTATTCGCTCGACGAGCGCAACAATCTGACGATCGACTATACAGCAACTACCGACCATACGACGATCGCCAACATTACCAACCATGCTTATTGGAATCTGTCCGGTGAAGGTTCTTCGAATGGCGCAATGGGTTTAATCGTCACAATCCCGGCCAACACTTATTTGCCCACCGACGACGGGGCGATCCCTTACGGAGAGGCTAGGTCCGTTGCAGGCACCCCCTTCGATTTCCGTACCCCTCGCGCTGTGGGCGACCGAGTCCGCGACGTGCGTGAAAAGCAGATCGGCTGGGCACGTGGCTACGACCACAACTGGGTGATTGGACGGAAAGTTACGCCCGAGCAGCACCTGATGGCCAAAGTTTACGACCCGACCTCAGGGCGTGGCTTTGAGTTGTGGTCGAACCAGCCGGGGCTACAGTTTTATTCGGGCAACTTCCTCGATGGTACGACCAGCGGCAAAGCAAAGAAGGTCTACCGCGAAGGTGATGCCATCGTGTTGGAACCACAGATATTCCCCGATTCTCCCAATCAGATTGGATATCCAAACGCCCGGCTCGAACCTGGTCAGACCTACCACAACTCCATAACCTACCGTCTGACTACCCTGCGCTGATCCGTCGAACGTCCGCTGAGGCCACCCGCCTCGCCGAATCCTGCCAACCAGCAACCAGCCGCATTCTGTTCGTAGCGCGTGGCAATCGTGGATGTGAATGAACGGCAGCTGCCAAGAGGTTGTGTGACCCTTCCGAACGACCGCAATGTTGGCGATAGCCGCCGAGCAACTACGCGCGTCCAAAGCTGTCAACCAGAGCGCCCCGCCGATATCCCTAGAGTTGACCGTCGCATCGGCTTTCCCCGCCGCAACGATCCCGCAGAGTTCGAGGCCGATCCGCTCACCCCGCGCGACCGGTGCCTGCGCGCCAACTCCCGCTCCCGATGCGGCAAAGACAAGTGTTGAGACGACATGGCTCAAACGCATCGCGCCTTCCTCAGGTGTAGCGGGTGATGATGTTTTCGAGATATTCCTGACGGCCCGACTTCGGTTTCGGACTGACGCCATCGGCGACAGCCGCATCGGAGAGTGCCTCGAGGCTGGTCGAGCCATCGAGGATCGCCTTGCCGACACCCGATTTCCAGCCTGCATAGCGGTCCGCGACAAAGCCCGAGAGTTCGCCGGCTTCGATCAGAGCTGCCGCGTTGAGCAACCCGCGTGCGAGGACGTCCACCGCGCCGACATGGCCGTAGAACAGATCGACCGGGTCGATGCTCTGGCGACGCACCTTCGAATCGAAATTGTTGCCGCCGGTGCCGAGACCGCCGCCCTGCAGGATGTAGTAGAGCGCCGTCGTGATTTCGCGGACATCATTGGGAAACTGGTCGGTGTCCCAGCCGTTCTGCGGATCGCCACGGTTCATGTCGATCGACCCCATAATGCCGAGGCCGACCGCGCTCGCGATCTCGTGTTCGAAGCTGTGGCCCGACAGGGTCGCGTGGTTTGCCTCGATGTTGACCTTGACCTCTTTCTCGAGGCCGTGGTGCAGCAGGAAGCCATAGATGGTGTCGACGTCGAAGTCGTACTGGTGCTTGGTCGGCTCATGCGGCTTGGGTTCGATCAGGATCGTGCCCTTGAAGCCGATCTTGTGCTTGTGTTCGACGACCATCTTGAGGAAGCGGCCGAGCTGCTCCTTTTCATGGCGGATGTCGGTGTTGAGAATGGTGTCATAGCCCTCGCGACCGCCCCACAGCACATAGTTTTCGCCGCCCAGACGGTTCGTCGCGTCGAGGCAATGGCGCACCTGCGTCGCGGCAAAGCGTACGACTTCGGGATCGGGGTTGGTCGCGCCGCCCGCCATGTAGCGTGGGTGACTGAACAGGTTCGCGGTGCCCCAAAGCAGCTTGATGCCGGTCTCGGCCATCTTCTTTTCGAGATTGTCGACGGTGACGGCAAAATTGGCGACGTGCTCCTGAATTGTGTGGGCCTGTGCCATCGCATCGACGTCGTGGAAGCAGAAATAGGGCAGGCCGAGGCGGGTGAAGAACTCGAAGGCTTCGTCCATCTTGTGGTCGGCCGCCGCCTGGTCGAGCGCGCCGCCGTGCCACGGGCGGTTGAACGTGCCCGCGCCGAACACGTCGAAGCCGTCCCAGCAGAATGTATGCCAATAGCATACCGCCATGCGGAGGTGCTCTTCCATGGTCTTGCCCATGACGACACGCGACTTGTCGTAATAACGATAGGCGAGCTGGCTGGTCGCTTCGGGTCCCTCGTATTGGATCGGCGCGATATCGGCGAAATAACTGGCGGGCATTATGCTGTCTCCGTGAAGCTGGATTTGAGTGTCGAATAAAGGTGGCGGAAGGCGGGTCGCCGCGCCGCAAAGCGGTCCGTCAGACGTTCGTCGGGTTCGACGATGTCGATGATCGGCGGCGGGGTGCAGACGTCTTCGATCGCGTCGGTACCCAGACCGAGGCGGGCGAGGCGCGCTGCGCCGAACGCGGGGCCGACTTCGCCGCCGTCACGATAGATAAGCGGGCGGCCCAGCGCCGACGCGAGGATCTTGCCCCAATAGGCGGAGCGTGCGCCGCCGCCGATGACCGTGATCGTGTCGAGCGTGGCACCGCTGTCGAGCAGCGCGTCGAGGCCGTCGCGAAAGGCAAAGGCGACGCCCTCGAGCACAGCCTGGCCGAGCGCCGCAGCGTCCGTTTCATGCGTCAGGCCGAACATAACGCCCTTGGCATCGGGGTCGTTGTGCGGGGTGCGCTCGCCCGACAAATAGGGCAGGAACATCTCGGTCGTCGTCGGCATGCCGCGCGCCTCGACCAGCGCGAACAGGCTGCCGGCATTCTCGACACCGCACAGCCGCGCGGCCCAGTCGACGCAGCTTGCCGCGCTCAGGATGACCGACATCTGGTGCCAGCGATTGGGCAGCGCGTGGCAGAAACTGTGGACACCGCCCGCCGGATTGGGGCGGTAGCCGTCGTTGGCGAGAAACAGCACGCCCGAAGTGCCGAGCGACAAAAACGCATCGCCGGGGCGCACGACGCCGACTCCGATCGCGCCTGCCGCATTGTCGCCGCCGCCCGCTACCACCGGCACGCGGGTCATGCCCCAGGCTTCGGCAAGCTCGGCGCGGAGCTGGCCGGTGACGGCAGTACCCTCGAACAGGGTCGGCATATGCGACCGGTCGAGCCCGGTTGCAGTAAGCATCGTATCCGACCAGTCGCGCGCCGCGACGTCGAGCCACAAGGTGCCAGCGCTGTCCGACATGTCCGACGCAGTGTCGCCGGTCATCCGCAGACGGACATAGTCCTTGGGCAGCAGCACCGTTTTGGTGGCCGCAAAAACTTCGGGCTCGTGCGTGCGCACCCATTGGAGTTTGGGTGCGGTGAAGCCGGGCATCGCGCGGTTGCCGGTAATCTGGCCCAGATCAGCGACGCTGGCTTCGAGATCCGCGCATTCGGCGCCACTGCGTCCGTCGTTCCAGAGGATCGCCGGGCGCAGCGCCTGCATGTTTTTGTCGAGCAGTGTGGCGCCATGCATCTGCCCGGCAAGGCCGACGCTTTTCACCTGCGCCCGCAAATTGGGGTCGAGGCTGGCGACAGCGCGATTGGTCGCGGCCCACCAGTCAGCAGGGTGCTGTTCGGACCACAAGGGATGAAGGCGAGAAATTGCGAGAGTCGCACTCGCCTGATCGACAACCGCGTCATCGTCATCGACAAGCACCGCTTTAACGCACGACGTTCCGACATCGATACCCAGATACATGATTCCACTACGCCTTCTGTTGGGATCTGGGTCGAGGTTGTGCGGCCGCTGACCATGCCATCACGAGACCTGCTACCTTCGCGGCAACCGCGTCCGCGTCGTCACCCGGTCGATAAACGGCGCCCCCAACGCCCAGCCCTTCGGCCCCAGCCGACAGCCAAGCCGCGAGGTCCGTGGAATCCGTACCGCCTACAGCCCAGAGTCCGATCCGGCGGTCGATAACCTCACGCAGCGCTTTGAGATAGGCGGGCGACATCGCGGACGCCGGGAACAGTTTGAGGTGTCGCGCACCCGCGCCGATGGCGGCGAAGGCCTCGCTGGCCGTCAAGAAACCCGGCATGACCTCCAGCCCGGCCGAAATACCATGAGCAATGACCTCCGGGTTGGTGTTCGGGGTCACCATCAACTTCGCACCGGTTGTGACGAGGCGATCTACCGAGGCCAGGTCGATCACGGTTCCCGCCCCGATTAGCGCCCGGTCCCCGAAGGCGGCCTGCATCGCGGCGATGCTGGCGAACGGATCGGGCGAGTTGAGAGGTACCTCAATCAGCCGGATGCCCGCGGTTACCAAAGCATCGGTAATTGATATGGCCTCAGCGGGTTTCAGGCCGCGCAAGATTGCCACGATCGGTGGCGCACCGCTTGCCAGTACCTCGTCAATGGTGCGCATCGAGCAACTCCAGTCCGAGCCTTGCACATGCGTCGCCGTCCATGGCCCGTGCCGCGACGCCGAAACGACGAAGGGCTTGCTTGTAGCGCGCGGTCAGATCGGCGGCACCGATCAGGATTACAGCGTTCGGCAGACCATCGGCGTCACGCAGGTCGGCGATTTCGTTGCCGATCACAAGCCCCGACAGAAACCCGAGCGCCCAACTCGCTGACCGGCCGCCGCGCAGTTGCAGCGCGCGCGCTTCGAACAAGGAACCGACAAGACCCGCGCCGCTCGCCGCCCGGTCGATGCCGTCGGCAAAACCTAGTGGCTCGTCGGCAGGCGTTTCGGGACTGCCCAAATTCAGGAGCGTCGAGGAACCGCGAAGCAGGGCGAATAATTCGCCTGACAGGCATGTCCGGAAATCGACAATCTTCCCTTGTTCAATCCGCACCCATTTGCTGTGCGTGCCCGGTAGCACGAAGCGAATGTTGCAGTCGCGCATGCCGGGATCGATCGCCAGCGCCCCGAAAATCTGCGTCTCTTCGCCGCGCATGACATCAGGACCGCTTTCGCCACTGGTGCAGGCCATACCTGGCGCGATACGCAGCGCGGCGCCGTCGAACTCGAACGCATGGATCGCCCTTGCCCAGTCATCCGCCCCTGCTGGACAGTCGATGTAGGGAGTTTCGTGCAACCCGTTCCGCGCGCCCGCCATGCCGCATAGCGTAATGGCGACTGGGGAGCCATTCACCACCCATGGGGCAAGGGCCTCGCGCAGCGCTTCGGCGGGCGTGCCCGGCAGCGCGCCGATGCCCGGGCCATCACGTCGTTCGGTGACGCGAGCTTCCTGCACACGGTAGAGGCGAAGATGGCTGGTCCCCCAGTCCCCGATCGCCCGCCACGTCATGGCGAAAGCCTTGCTGTCGGGAGCGCATTGCCCGCCACCGGGGCTTCAAAGGCGAATAGTCCGCCGGCCAGTGGCTGCGCCGCCGATGCTGCCGCATCCAGGCCGACACGCGCCGTCGTAACATAGGCAGTTTTATAGTCCGCGCCGCCAAAGGCGATCTTGGTTACGCGTGCGCACGGCAGCGCGACCGTCGTGAGCAACGTGCCGGTCGGCGCATAGCGGCGCACGCCCCAGCCGTCCCAGAGCGCGACCCACAGACAATCTTCGCTGTCGAGCACCACGCCATCGGGATGGCCGTCGGCCTCGGTCAGCTGCAGGAAGACCTCCCCGCTTGCAATGCTCGGCCCGTCCCCGATGGTATAGCGCCAGATCGTGCGGTTGCCCGAATCGACATGATAGAGCGTGCGGCCGTCACGGGTAATCGCAGGGCCGTTGGTCACGACAGCCTCGCCACCGAGCCGATGCAACCGGCCGCGATCGAGGCACCAGAGCGCGCCAGTCGGCTGGCGCTCCTCGTCGTCCATTGTGCCGAACCACAACCGGCCCTTCTCGTCGACGGTCGCGTCGTTGGTTCGGTTATGCGCTGGCATGGGGATTTCGGCGACTATGGTACGAGACGTGCCGTTACGCTCGACAGACAGGATGCGGTTGCCGGATCCAATCAACAGCGATCCGTCGCTGGCCGGAACAACGAAACTTGGCTGTCCGCCCAATTCGATCGTTTGCTGGCTTCCCGACACCGGCTCATGGTGATGGAGGCGACCGCCTTTTATATCGACGAATTTCAGTGCAGCCTGTTCGGCGTGCCAGGCCGGGCCTTCGCCAAGCAGTGCGCCAAGCGGCCAGACGAGACGCAACTCGATGCTCATGCGCGTCCAGTCGCCACAGCACTAATGACCACCACTTAAGCCTTCTTCGATCGCGTGCGTCGGAGCATGGCGCGCCGCGCGTGCGAACCACAGAACGTAGATGTAGCAGGCAAGCGGCACGACGAACGCCAGCGACCGGGCACCGACCGGCACGCTGTCGGCGAACATGTCAATCACTGCCCCGTACAGGATAGAGATGAAGCCGCCGCCACAGATTGCCATGCACATAAGGCCCGATGTCGCCGAGGCAGGTGCGCTCGACCGCTCGAGCGTCAACGTGAAGATCGTGGGAAACATGATCGAGTTGAACAGGCCGAGAAAAATCGCCGCGAGCGCGGGAACGAAGCCCATCGTCAGCGGAGAGACATGCCCGCCCGGCAGCGTCACACTCCCGCCCAGTGGCGTCGCCGCTGTGGCATAGGTTGCCATCACGATGATGCACAGGATCGAAGCGCCTGCAGCAACTATCGCCAGCATGGCGGTGGCAGGAATGCGGCGAAGCAGCACGCTGCCCCCAAAACGCCCAACCATAGCGAGCAACATGAAAACAGGCGCGACATAGCCGGCGATCTGTGAGGGAATATCGAGGATTTGAGGCTGTTCGAGGAAGAAAATCATGCCCGAAATGACGCAGACCTCCGCCCCGACATAAAGGAAGATCGCAACCGCGCCGAGATTGGCCCAGCGCGACTTTAGCGCGGACAAGGGCGATTCGACCTTATCGGGAATGGCCGGAGCGTGGTCCGCTATCGTCTTGCGGACCAGAAATACCGCGCCGATGAATACCGCAAGCGCGACGGCGATGAGGAAATAGACTTCGGTTACGAACGACAGGCCCTCGGTCTTCAGCGCATCGGTCAGCACGACGTCCTTTTCGAACAAGTCGCCTTTGAGCAGATAGGTCGCGCCGAAAATCCCGCCGACATAGGCACCCAGCGAGTTGAACGCCTGGCTGAGATTGAGACGGAAGTGCGAACTCTTCTGGTCGCCCATCGAGGCAATCAAAGGGTTGGCCGCGACCTGCAACAGCGTGATCCCGGATGCGGCAACGAACAGGCCGATCAGGACGGTGACGAAACTGTGCGAAAAGCTGGTCGACCAGGCGATCAGGCACCCCGCGACCACGCCGATCAGGCCGAGGACGATCGAATTGGCGTAGCCCCGCCGCGACAGATACCAGGCCGCGGGAATCGACATCACACCATAGGCGATGAAGAACGCGAACTGATTCAGCTGCGTCTCGAAATCGGTGAGCGTGTAGATGACCTTCATGCTCTTCACGAGCGGGTCGATTAGGTTCGTGACGAACGCCCAGATGAAGAACAACGCGGTCACGAAAACGAGCGCGGTCGCCAGTTTCGATGACCCTTTCCCTCCGAAATCCCCCGCCGCGCTTGCCATTCCGATCTTTCCTCACCCGAAACTTATTGTATTTGTATGAGTATAACGCCAAGGATTGGTGGTCAAGGAGGAGGGGAGCAGAAGATGGCAGGTTCGCAAAAATCCCGGTCGATGGTATTGGCGCTTTGCCTTGCGCTCGCCCACACAGGGTCTTTGCTGGCGGCAACCTCGGCGCGAGCCTCGGCTGGCAAGCTTAAGGCCGGTACCGCCATTGAGGTGAACACGCTCAGCAACGCCAAAGGACTTCCGGCGCGCACTCTGAAATACGGGGCGACGCTGCAATCTCTGGTCGCGCCCGACCGGCAGGGGCGGAAAGCCGATGTCGTTTTGGGCCAGGAAACACCCGCCGATTACGAGTCCAAGCACACCTATTTCGGCGTCACCGTCGGCTGTGCCGCCAACCGGATCGCTAATGCCCGATTTATCGGGCACGGCTACGACCATAATTTCGTGCTCGACAAAGGGCAGGCCGCCACGCCGATGCTCGCCGCACGACTCGAAGACCCGGCCTCTGGCCGGGTTCTCGAAGTGCTGACAACCGAGCCGGGCGTGCAGCTTTACGCGCGCAACTTTATCGATGGTACAGCGGTCGGCAAGAGTAGATCCCGGCAAACCCTATCGTCACGCGATGATCTATCGCCTGTCAGTGAGTAAATAATGCCGAAACGCCGCTCCGCTGCCTGGTTCGACAACCCGGCGAATACCGACATGACGGCGCTGTATCTAGAGCGCTATCTGAACTTCGGGCTCAGCCTCGACGAGTTGCGCTCGGGCCGCCCGATCATCGGCATTGCCCAGACGGGGTCTGACCTCAGCCCGTGCAATCGCCACCACCTCGTGCTTGCCGAGCGTGTGCGCGACGGCATCCGCGAACAAGGCGGCATACCCATCGAGTTTCCTGTCCATCCGATCCAGGAAACGGGCAAACGCCCGACGGCCGGGCTCGACCGCAACCTAGCCTATCTCGGCTTGGTCGAGGTGCTTTACGGCTATCCGCTCGACGGGGTGGTCCTGACCATCGGTTGCGACAAGACGACGCCCGCGTGCCTGATGGCCGCCGCAACGGTGAACCTGCCCGCCATTGCCCTGTCGGTCGGGCCGATGCTCAATGGGTGGCATAAGGGCGAACGGACTGGCAGCGGCACTATCGTGTGGAAGGCGCGCGAAATGCTCAGCCGCGGCGAAATCGACGATGCGGGCTTCATCAAGCTGGTGGCGTCGTCGGCACCTTCGACGGGTTATTGCAACACCATGGGCACGGCGACGACGATGAATTCGCTGTGCGAAGTGCTGGGCATGTCGCTCCCTGGCTCGGCTGCCATTCCCGCGCCCTATCGCGACCGGCAGGAAAATGCGTATCGCACGGGCCTGCGCATCGTCGAGATGGTCGAGGAAGACCTGAAACCGTCGGACATCATGACGCGCGACTCATTCCTGAATGCCATCGTCGTCAATTCGGCAATCGGCGGATCGACCAACGCGCCCATTCATCTGGCGGCGATCGCGCGGCACACGGGTGTCGAGTTGGCGCTGCGCGACTGGCAGGACCACGGCCATAAAGTACCGTTGCTGGTCAACCTGCAACCGGCCGGCGAATATCTCGGCGAGGATTATTACCGTGCGGGCGGCGTGCCGGCGGTCACGAACCAGCTGATCGAAGCGGGGCTGATCCGCGAAGAGGCGATGACCGCTAACGGACGCACTATCGGCGACAACTGCCGGGGCGTTGCCATCGAAGACGAGAAGGTCATCCGGCCCTTCGCGACGCCGATTCTGGCTGACGCCGGGTTCCTCGTTCTGTCGGGCAATTTGTTCGACAGCGCCGTGATGAAGACCAGCGTGATCTCACCCGAATTCCGCGCACGTTACCTGTCGAACCCCGCCGATCCCGATGCGTTCGAGGGACCGGTCATCGTGTTCGACGGGCCGGAGGATTACCATGCGCGCATCGACGATCCGGCGCTGGCCATCGATGCGACGACGTTGCTCGTCATGCGCGGGGCGGGACCCGTCGGATATCCGGGGGCTGCCGAAGTCGTGAATATGCGCGCGCCCGCCTATCTGCTGCGCGAGGGCGTGGCCGCGCTGCCGTGTCTGGGCGACGGGCGGCAATCGGGCACGTCGGGGAGTCCCTCGATCCTCAACGCCTCACCCGAAGCGGCAGCGGGCGGCGGCTTGGCGCTACTGGTGTCGGGCGACAGGGTACGAATCGACCTGAAGCGCGGCACGGTCGATGTGCTGGTCGACAACGCCGAACTGACGGCGCGCCGAGCGACGCTCGAGGCAAAGGGCGGCTATCCCTATCCGGTATCGCAAACTCCGTGGCAGGCCATCCAGCGCGAGGTTGTCGGCCAGATGGAAACCGGGGCGATCCTCGAAGGCGCCGAAGATTTTCAGCGCATTGCCCAGACCCGCGGCCTTCCGCGCGACAACCACTGATTTCGGAGTATAAGCGTGACAGTCGACGGCTCAATTCTGATCGGTACGCGCGATGTGCGGCGCGACGCCGTATTTCACGCGGTCGAGGCTGCAAGCGGGGCTGAACTTCCGCAGCCTTTTGCCGAGGCGAACGAAACCGACGTGGCCGAGGCTTGCGCGCTGGCCGAAGAAGCCTCTGGTGCGTTCGGGGCACTCGCACCCGATACCCGCGCTGCCTTCATCGAGACCGTGGCTATCGCGATCGAAGCGATCGGCGATGTCCTGATCGAAACGGCGATGATGGAAACGGGCCTGCCTCGTGCGCGGCTCGAGGGCGAGCGTGGCCGCACGACCGGCCAGTTGCGGATGTTTGCTGCCGAGGTGCGCGAAGGCGGATGGCTGGACGCAGTGATCGATACTGCGCTGCCCGACCGCACGCCGCCACGCGCCGACTTGCGCCGGATGAACCTGCCGCTGGGGCCGGTCGCGGTATTCGGCGCGTCGAACTTCCCGCTCGCCTTTTCAGTCGCGGGCGGCGACACGGCGGCCGCGTTTGCGGCGGGCTGCCCGGTGGTCGTCAAAGGGCATCCGGCCCATCCCGGCACAGGCGAACTCGTCTCGCGAGCGATCCGGTCGGCTGTCCAGTCGTGCGGCCTGCCTGAGGGCGTATTCTCCTATTTGCCCGGCAGCAGCAATGCGCTCGGCGGCGCCCTTGTCGCCGATCCGCGCATCAAGGCTGTCGGCTTCACGGGCTCCCGCGGCGGCGGCCTCGCCCTGGTCGAAATTGCGCGCCGACGGCCCGAACCCATCCCCGTCTATGCGGAAATGAGCAGCATCAATCCCGTGGTCCTGATGCCCGCCGCGCTTGCCGCGCGCGCCGAAGCGCTGGGCACGGCGTTTGTAGGATCGCTGACCATGGGTGCCGGTCAGTTCTGCACCAATCCGGGCTTGGTGATCGCGCTCGACGGCCCTGCCCTGGACCGCTTTATCGCGACGGCCTCGGCGGCACTTGCTGCGGCACCGCCCCCGGTGATGCTGACCCCCGGCATACATGCTGCGTTTACGGCAGGCGTGGCTGCGCTAGACAGTAACGCGGCGGCAAAGCGGGTGGGTGCCGGTGCATTGTTCGAAACGACGGCAGCGCAATTCATTGCGGATCGCTCGCTCGGCCATGAAGTGTTCGGCGTGTCGTCGCTGGTCGTTCGATGCACCGATCTGGACGAGGTGGCTCAAGTGATTGCCGATCTCGAAGGCCAGCTGACGGCGACGCTGCAGCTCGACGCCGAGGATGTCGCGGACGCCGCGCCGATCCTTGCGCTGCTGCAAGCCAAGGTGGGTCGCGTGCTGGCGAACGGCTGGCCGACCGGCGTCGAGGTTACCCACGCCATGGTCCACGGTGGCCCCTATCCGGCAACGTCCGACGGTCGCACGACGTCGGTCGGCACGCTGGCGATGATCCGGTTCCTGCGCCCGGTCTGTTTTCAGGACATGCCAGATGTACTGTTGCCGCCCGCGCTGCAGGCGGCGAACCCTTTACGCCTCCCGCGCCGGGTCAATGGCGTACGGGAAGCGGCATGATGCGGTCGCTGTTACAGTTTGAGCAAGGCGGCACGCGGGGCGTTGCCGCGCTCGATGAAGCTGGCAAGGCGTGGCGGCTCGAAGGTGTGTCTTCGACGCGCGAGCTGGCGCTGCAAGCGTTGTCGTCGGGCGTCGGGCTGCGTGAGCTCGCGCAGCAGCGCGCCAATGACGCGATCGATCTGACCACTGTCACGCTTTTGTGTCCCATCGACCATGCCGACCCGGCGCACCTGCTCGTGTCGGGGACCGGCCTCACGCATCTTGGCTCCGCCGAGGGCCGCGACAAGATGCACCGCGCGGCGGCGGCGGGCGAGACACTGACAGATTCGATGCGGATGTTCCTGATGGGGATGGAGGGCGGCAAGCCCGATTCCGGTGCGATCGGTGTCCAGCCTGAGTGGTTCTACAAGGGCGACGGCGATATCCTCGTCGCGCCGGGTGCGCCGCTCACTGCCCCCGGCTTTGCCGAAGACGGGAGCGAGGAGCCCGAGATTGCGGGGGTCTATCTGATCGACCCGGATGGTCGCCCGGTCCGGCTCGGCTTCGTCCTCGGCAATGAGTTCTCGGACCATGTCGTCGAACGGACCAATTATCTGTGGCTTGCGCACTCGAAGCTGCGGCAGGCAGCGCTCGGTCCAGAACTGCTGCTCGGCGATCTGCCCGACAGCGTGCGCGGCACCAGCCGGATCCTGCGCGACGGCAAGGTACTGTGGGAAAAGGCATTCCTGTCGGGCGAGGCCAATATGTCGCACAGCATCGCCAACCTCGAACATCATCATTTCAAATGCGCGCATTTCTGCCGCCCGGGCGATGTGCATGTCCATTTCTTCGGCACGGCCACCCTTTCGTTCAGCGACGGCGTGACCACGCAGGACGGCGACATTTTCGAGATCGAGGCGGACGCCTTCCGGCTGCCGGTGCGTAACCTCCTGGTGCGCGAAGCCGCCTGCGCGCCGGTAGAAGTTCGCGCGTTATGACGAACATTCGCCTCGGACTGGTCGGGCTGGGCAAGATTGCTCGCGACCAGCATCTCCCCGCCATTGCCGCCACCGAAGGCATCGATCTGGTCGCCGTCGCCAGTCGCAACGCGACCGCAGAGGACGTGAACAACTACCCTGATCTCGCCGCGATGCTCGGCGGCGAACCCGACCTCGACGCGGTGGTGCTGTGTCAGCCGCCGCAAGCGCGTTACGATGCGGCGCGGACAGCGCTTGCCGCAGGCAAGCATGTCTTCCTCGAAAAGCCCCCTGGTGCGACGGTGTCGGAGGCGCAGGCACTGGTCGCGCTAGCTTCCCAACGTGGTAAGACACTCTTTGCCAGCTGGCATTCGCGTTATGCCGCCGCCGTACCCACCGCCAAGGCATGGGTCGCGGCCCACGCCCTCGAACGAGTCACAATCGACTGGAAAGAGGACGTTCGCCACTGGCATCCGGGACAGGACTGGATCTGGGAACCCGGCGGGTTCGGCGTGTTCGACCCCGGCATCAACGCACTGTCGATCCTGACCGAAATCATCGGCGTGCCGGTGCGCCTGATCGATGCCGAGCTCGAAACGCCAAGCAACCGGCAAGCGCCCATTGCCGCGCGGTTGAGCATGGAAACGGCCGGTGGCGTACCGATTGCGGCCGAGTTCGACTTTCGCCAGACCGGCCCGCAGACGTGGGATATCGCCATCGACAGAGCCGCCGGAACCCTTGTGCTCTCGAATGGCGGCAATGAGGCGACGATCGACGGCGTCGCTCAAGACATCGGTCGGGAGGCCGAATATCCCGGCCTCTATCGCCGATTCGTCGACCTTATCCGAACCTGCGAGAGCGATGTCGATCTTGCACCGCTGCAGATTGTGGCCGACGCGTTTCTTCGGGGCCGGTCGATGGCCACCGACCCGTTTCTCGACTAGACGTACTGATCAGGGGTTCAGGATTGGGCAAGGCTGAGCGTATTCATCAGGCGATCGCCCGCTCGCTTGGCACTGCCATCCTGAGCGGACGATACCGGCCGGGCGACAGTTTCGAAGGAGAGATCGAGCAATCGCTTGCGCTCGGCGTCTCGCGCACCCCTTATCGCGAAGCCATCCGCATCCTCGTCGCCAAGGGATTGCTCGAAAGCCGCCCGCGAGCGGGAACGCATGTGACACCCCGCGCCCGCTGGAACCTGCTTGATCCCGATGTGCTTGCCTGGACGTTTTCAGGCGAGCCGGATGTAAACTTCGTCCGCGGCCTTTTCGAGCTGCGCGGGATCATCGAGCCTGCCGCAGCCTCGCTCGCTGCGCGACGCCGTACGGAGGAACAGGTCGAGGCCATGCGGCAATCGCTGGCAGCAATGGAACGCTACGGCCTGTCAACGGAAGACGGGCGAACCGCCGACCAACAATTTCACCGCTCCATCCTCGAGGCGACTCACAATCCGGCGCTGGCATCGCTTGCAAGTTCGGTTGGCGCCGCCGTCGACTGGACGACGCGCTACAAGCAGCGGCATCAGCTGTTGCCGCGCGATCCCTTGCCCGAGCATCTGGCCGTTTTCGCGGCCATCGAGGCATCCGACGCCGATCGGGCGCACGGCGAGATGGACGAGTTGTTGCGCCTGGCGTTCGAAGACACTGTAGCTACCTTGCCCTGAAGGTCTCAGGTCTGGTCGCGTCCTGCTATTAATCAAAGTATTAGGGGCCGGCGGCTTCGCGACCCCTTACGCTCGACTGCCTGTCGGCAATAGGCCGGCACTGCCCGTCAACAGGCGAGACGTCGTGCCGACGCAGCTGTTCGCGTCTGCCAACACCGCATAGCGTTCGCAAAAGTCTGGAACGATAATCAAGCCCGGTTCCGGCCGTTCAGCAAATCTTCAATTCGGTCATGAACGGACGAGCGCTTTCGGGAATGGGGATCGGGCCGCTTAACGACCGAGATTGGACACCAAGCGGACCTGGTATCATAATTTGAACGGACGGCGGCCGCCCAAGCGTGGCGTCAAAAGCCGGACTGTCGGCAAGGTCCAACTTCTAGCCCATTTCGTCTGCTAAGCTCAGGGTTCAACAGCTTCCAATCGCACCGCAACCCTCCGCGCTCGCTCAATTCCCATCGCCCCCGCCTGGAAACAAAGCAATGTTCAGAATCTCATCGATGTTTTCAGCGAAATTAGGGGTTCGAGAAACGACAGTCCCGATCATCTCCAGCAGTTCACGGCGGCGTAAACTTGCATCGGAGACCGAGCCATCAGCGGCATGAGCTTCGTCGATGACGAGGGTCTGCAGTTCTCCGGTGAGTCGATCGAACGTGTCGATTACGAAGTCTGGCCGGATGAATTCGTTCGCAATCGGGGCATCGAAGAGCGGGAACACGACCCGAACGTTAAGGCCGCGCAGATGCAGACGCCAGCGGGCGGCGTCGAGTGCTTTGATCAGAATGCGATCGTCATCTGATTTTACCGGCAGAAACCGCATGCCGCTATGGATTGGCTGGGCATACGCACCGATGGCATTGTACCGTTGGTCATCTGGATGTTTGCCGACGACGACAAGCGTGAGGAACGGGCCATGTATTGCGCGGGCGCGCGTTGACGGGCTTAGCACACGACTTGTCGTCGTCATCGTCCGACCGTCGGCCAAATGGAGTGTATTCCCCCGTACCGACTGAGTATAAAGGATCAGAAAGGCTTGGGGCGCGTGACCGCCAGGCCAGTGACGCTCGAGAAATTTCAGATGGCCGAAGACATGCCCTTTGAGAAAAGCATCGGCATGCGTGTACAGAACGTCAGAGAGCGCGATACCGGGCGCCACGAAAATCCGCTTTGACGCAGCGCGAATGGCTGCAAACTCGCCCGTGATCGACCGCGACTTCTGTTCCGTCGATGCAATCGGCAAAATGACATTGCGCTTTGCGGCATCGAGCAATTCCCAGATCAGACGAGCGAGACGGGGAACGCTGGCGCCCCGCGTGCGATCGTCAGGCGCGGTCGAGTTCGGGGCTTGTGCCAGATGCTCGGGGATCGGCTTCAAGACTTCGAAATAGCCGTCGGTGGGGCTGCGATGCGTCGCGGATGTAAGACGCTCGCGGATGCGGGGCGGTGCTTGCTCCCTGAAATACGGACAGTCGGTGCGATGGCGAGCCCTCCCGCGCCCCGTCAATCTTCGAAGATAATAGGTATCGGCAATCGCAAGGAACGCCGGCGACATCAACGGGGGCTTTTCGCCTTGGCCCTGGCAGCTGCAGGCTATCCACTTGCGACTTCGGCGGGCTTGCTGCACGAGAATGATCGACGCCTCCTCGTCGGCATCGGTTCCGCTGCCGTCGTACCAGAGTCGAAGCGTTTGGCTGAGCGCGCCTGGAATCTCGATCCGCGTTTGTTCCAAGCCATCGCCGTGGCGATCAATCAGCCACATGCGCTTGGCCCTACCGCCGCATCGATGCCGATTTCGGCGTCGACCATTATTCGAGCGCGCGAAGTTAGAGGGTATCCGGCGCTGTTGCTGTATATTGGTGCACATCGACTAGTTTTGCCGATCTGTGTCCGATCACCGTGATTTGCTGGCCGAGAAAGTCGCGCGCGCTGCGGTCGATTTTCAGCGCCCATCGGACCCCATTGGCGTCTTCGAGAAAGAAGCCGTGCCGACCCGCCTTCAATCGCCCAGTGAGTTCGGTTTCGCCGGTTGCAGGCATGGGTGCTCCGAGGACTCGACCCCGACTTGGGCCTCGCGCCCACCTTAGAGCAGCGGAAAGACTTGTAACGCCTCAAAAATTTGTGGCCCGGGCTGGCGCAAACACCAACTGCGCGTGGCGAAACAAAATCGACTGCGGCGAGCCAGGTGCAACCGTCATCGGCGCGCCCGTCCAATTCCCAATAATCGTGCGGACATAATCCTGTGTCTCGGCAATCGCGGGCACCCGCCAGCGTCGCTCGACGCGCTCTGGCCCCGCATTATAGGCCGCAAGCGCTAGATCGTAGCGACCGAACCGGTCGACATGCTGCTTGAGGTAACGTGCCCCGCCGCGCAGGTTTTCTAAGAGGGTATAGCGATCGACGCCAAGTTGCAGCGCCGTCCCCGGCATTAACTGGGCAAGGCCAAACGCTCCCTTTGGGGAAGTTACAGCGGATTGGTAGCGGCTCTCCTTCATAATCAGTGCGTCGAAGAGCCCGACAGGCAGCCCAGCCTCGCACGCGGCGCGATGGACGAGTGGGAACAATATGCGCCGGCGTTCTTCAGCGGCGCGGCCGAATGCGAGGCTGGGCCGATACATAGGCATGACACAATCGCCGACCCCGCCAGCGGACGCGGCGGTCAGCGTGCGATCAAATGGCAGAGAATAAAGCGTGAATGGGTTTCGAAGGGCAGCTGCGCCGCTAACTGCGAACGACGTTGGCATCGATAATCGAGCAGTTTCGTTCGCATCATCAAGCGCAGCGCCGGTGAACTCGCTGGCCATTGCGCGCGCAACGTCGCTGAGTTTAGGGCTCAACATCGCTTCGGTGTTTTCCGTCGGAACAGCGCCTACCGCTGGTCGCAAGAAATCGATCAATACGACAGTGCGATGTGCGCGCGCGTCGACCGCGGACGCTTGCGTCGTCAGAACTAGGGCTGCCAAAATTCCTGCCGGAAGTCTGAACCAGTTTAGTCGGCTGAATTGCTGCTCCGCTCCATTTCTGTTAGAAGAAAGATGGAGATTTGAAATGAGCCTCAACCCCATGCAGGACCCTGGCAACCCAGGCAATCCGAACAGCTTGGCTTGGAAGCGGTACCATGCTGTTACTAAGCGTTCACCAACAAGCCGGAGCGATCTCATCTGGTCAGGCGTTATTGTTGGCATTTTCGGGGTGATCATCGCGATAAACCTTTTGATTCAGTGACGTTCATCTGAGGCCCGTTGGTTTCGGATCGTATTCGATGTGCAAATGATTGCGGCTCGGATCGCGGAACGTCTCGAACTTCACGTCGTAATCCCGACCCAGCGCGTTGCGGACGCGGTCCTGAAGTGCGCGACCCTGCGTAATCGTCAGATTGTTACCGCGAAAATCGAGGGCGTCGCCGTCAGGGTGAAGCGAACCATCCATATGGTGCCCATCGGTGCCTGAAGTGATCGTGGGAGCGGTCAGCCCCAGCGCGCGGCTTTCCGTCGCGACCGAAGCAATCGGCATCTGCATATGCTTGTCGAGGCTCGTAACAGTCACACCGGGCTTCACCCCTACGCCGTTTGCGCGAATATAGTTGGTGGCATCGAAGTGGGTGGCGTTCATCCGGTCGAGTATGGGAGCGACGAATGGCATAGTGCGCCCGAGCGGCAAATCCTGCGCCGCGCCGACATCCCCCGACAGCGCATCGCCTTGCCGGTGGATGTAACCGTTGCTTAAATTCGTGTCGCGCTGACGACCATCCATGCGATCGTTGGCACCGCTGATCCGATCACCCACCAATGCGCTTAAACTCGTATCGCGCGAATCCCGAAGGACAATGACGTCGGGGCCAGATCCGTTGACGTCGCCGACTTGTCGGTGGCCCCACGCCTGCACATCGGCAGCATTGGCAACCGAAGGGGCAGCGATACCGCTTGAGGCAAGGGGATCGATCGGGCCAAGCTCTCGGCGCATGTCATCGACGAACGAGCGCCGGAAGCGGTTTTCGAGGACATCGCGGGCATCGCGCTGTGGACCGATCGGCCGACCGCCGTCGAGATCGACATCTCGCATCCAGGTCGCATAGCCGGAATCGCGCAAGCTGGGGTTCCGCGCCATTTCGCTTGCGACAAAGCTCTGCCAGTTCTGGCTGTAATCGCGGCTTGTCTGAAAGCCGCCGGATTCGATGTCGCTGATCTGGCGGTCATAGCGCTTCCCGACCTCTTCGAGACGACCGGCTTCGCGGGTGAAGGTCTCGGCCTGGGTGACGCTCGCATCACGACGGCGGGTTAGCCCTTCTAGCTCTGAGTTGCCGCTCGTCGATGCGGCGCGGAAGAAGCTCTCGCGCGAGCGTATCGCGTTGTCGCTCGTGCTTTCCGAATTGAGGAAATCCAAACCTTTTGAGATGCGCTCGTTGACGCTGGCGCCTGACAATCTGTTACGCGATTCTTGGCTCAAGACGCTGGCATTTATGCCAGCAGTGATGCCGGGGATCGGCACGCCAACGCCCAAATCGGCAGAGCCCTGGAGATAAGAATACCGAGCGAGTTCGTCGGCGGACCGGCGATCAAACCCATAGTCATTGACGAGGCGATCGGACCAGCTGCGCGTAAGATTCTGCGACTCGGTGATCGAATCCTGCAGCTGCCTTCCCGTCGTCGTCTCGCTGCCCCGCGAAGCTTGGACGGTCTTGAAAATTTGACTGCCAAGCGTGTTCGCCGCCGACCAGGCCTCGCTGGCATGCTCACGAGCCTGCGTCGACTGGTTCTGGAATTGGCCGACCGTCTCGCGCAGTTCGCCCAAATTGCCTTTGGTGAAACTCGGCTTCCATTCGAAACTCGAAATCGCCGGCTGCTGGTTGGTGACGACCGAGCCATCGGCATTGAGCGTCGAAATCGTGCCATTGGGCTGCCTGAACGAGAAGGCAGGCGCACCGCTCGCAAAATTGGGCTGCGCGTTCCACTGGTCGCGGCTCTGCGTGTTGACCGTGGCGTTGGCGAGGCTGGCGTTGCCATAGGCATAGTTGCCCGTCGTCGCCTCAAGCGCAGCCGCCTCGGCGGCGTTCTGGCTGGGGGCAAGAAAACTCGTCGCCTGCCCTGCAATAGCCATCGCGCCGCGGGCCATGCCTGCGGCAAGAAACGGCACCGTCGCGATCATGTAACCGGCGAGCGTTGCGGTCTCGTCGTTGATCGCGCCGATCCCGGCAAAACTGCCGAGCGACATCCCACCCGCGGCGATGGCGTTACCCGACGACAGCCCCTTGCTCAGCAGGATCATGTGAAGGACGACGTAAAGCGGTCCCCAGGCTGCCAGATAGAAAAACCCTGTCGCATAGCCTTTCAGCGCTCCGACGCCGGTGCGGGGTATCAGGAAGAGCGGAAACAGCACCGGGAACATCGCGTAAAAGACGACAGTCAATACGATGTTCAGGATCGGCACCCATTTCATCGCACCCTGTGCGATCGCCGAGTAGGTATTGCGCGTCTGCAGGTCGGCTCTCGTGGCGGCAAAGCTGTCGATCGACGAAGCCCCCGTCCCGCCCGACATATCGTCGCGCGCCTGCATGAACGCGTTGATCGCCAGGCTCTGGCGCATGATCGCGAACGCGTTGGCCGCATTGCCGGTGAACGCCTGATAAGTTACCGGAAGGTCCGCAGCGAGCTTGGCCTGTGCGACCGCATTTGCGTAATTGGGATAGAGGTGCTTCGCCCAGGGCAGGTTGAAGCCGGTCAGAAACTGCTGCCACTGAGGTGTCAGCGCAGCATAGGCGTCACGGCATGAGATGACCGCCGTTGCCGTCGTCGCCCCGGGGCCGTTGCCGTTGCGGGTCAGAAACGTCTGGAACCGCGCCGGGCTTCCCGGGCCGATATCCGCCCAGAGATCGGGCGACCGCGCGAGCGAGTCCATCGACTTGAAGCCCATCATGACGTCGTAGAACACGCAGCGCTTCATGTGCTCGTTGATGTTGGCGGCAAATTCGGGATCGTTGATCCGGATTTGCCGGGTCTCTTCCATGAGGCGCGATCCATAGATCATCCCATTCGACGAATATTGCAGCTGCGCGGGCATCACGAACACCGTCTCGGCCTCGCGCGTCAGATAGTCGCCGACCTGGCTCGTGAAGCTCGCGATTAGCCCGAGCCCCAGTGGCACATTGGCAACAACCGACGGCGCGAGACCTGCATTGACACGGTCGGTGACCTTGACCGTCACCGTCGGCACCATCAGGCACAGATAGATCAGCGTCGATTGGAGGAACCAGTTCATCCACGCCCGCCAGTCGAGATTGAACGCGACGATCAGCAGCGTGTAAATAAGTCCCATCACCAGCACGACGCGGATCAGCGATTTGTATCCGCCGCCACCGGTCCATGCCGCGACCGCGTTCATCACGTTGACGATGTATTCGCCGCCGCCGATCGTGAAGAGTTCGAGCATTGTCCGCCCCTTCCCGCTTTACCCTACTGGCGCCCCATTACTGGAGCCCCTGCGCGTTCAGCCCGCGCGAGAAATTGAGCGCCGCCGACATGCCCGGCGACATGCTGTTCTGGAGCGTCGATTCGAGCTGTACCGTGCGATCGATGACGCGCATCGTGACTTCGACGCGCTGGGCATTGCGGATTTCGCGCTGCGCGAATTTGGCGCGGACCCCCTGGACCTGCGCCGCCCAGGCCGCCGCGCTGTTCTCGTCAGCCTTGACGAGGCTTACCTTGGCCATGTCGAACTTGCCGAGCACATCGTTCATGATCGACTGCAGGAGATCGATCGCGGTCAACTCGGCGAGCGTGTCGACCTCGCCGGTGCCCACAATGCTCGAACGCGACGCCACCTGCACGGCAAGGATCTTGTACAGCGGCAGGCTCGCGACGTTGAGCAACGTCTTTTCGGCATCGGTGATCGCTGTATCGGCCTGGATATGCAGCACCATGTCGAGCAGCATGGCCCGTACCCGCGGTCGGATCGCCTGATTGGTATCGATAAACAGGCGCTGCGTCCCGACGTCGAGGCATTCGGCATCGTTACACTTCAGAATATCGACCTTGACGCCCTGGTACTGGGTACCGTCGAGCAAGGCTTCGACGATCGAATCGTCGCCGGGTCCGAACTTCTGGATGATCGTACCCTTGGTCTTGTCGGGCGAGGGCTTGGTGACCACCGTTCCGATGATCGTCATGACCATTTCCTTGAACTGCTGGTCGTATCCCTGAAATTGCGGGCTCTTGTTCAGAATATCCCAGGTAAAATTGTGCGGTTCGCCGATCAGCTGGTCCTTCATTTCGGGATTGGTGTTGGCCGCGATCGTCTGGTCGCGCTTGTCGCCATTGTTGCAGCCCTGACGGCTCGCAGCCCAGTCGGAGAACAGTCCCTGGCTGTTGCCGACCGCTTCGCAGATCGTCGAGCGCGTCGTCTCCATCTTCGGCCACAACCCGCCGACCAGCCCCTGCGCAGTCTCGCAGCTCGAAATGTTCATCTGGTTGATCTGCTGGAGCTTCTGGCTCATGTCCTTGATGACGCCCGATATCTGCGGACTGATCGCTTCGATCGCGAGCTGGAAGGCAAAGCCGATCGCATTGTTCGCGGTGGCTTTCAGCATCGCGACCAGCTCGGCGGTATTGATGAAGGAAAAGCTGCCCGCGAACAGGTCGATACCGCCGCAGCCGGCGCGCGCGTGCGGCAGCTGTAGGTTGAAGGGCTGGATCGACTTCTGCGGGAAGCGCGTCCAGATATTGCCCCCCGAATAATATCCCGCCGACTGGCCCTGGAACGCAGAGGGCCCGGTGGCATTGGCGCGGCCCCCAGCATCGTCGAAATAGGCCTGCATGTCCTGCCCGACATTGGCATGGGCTGGGGTCAGAATGCTCGCGTTGAAAGCCGCCACAAGGCCAAGCGTTGCCGCTATTCGGGCAAAGATACGCCGCGGGGTGCTGCGTAAATCGGCCATCAGAAATCACTCCCGGGCTTTGTGTTGGTGAGCACGAAAATCCGGTCGATGATTTCGTCGGCGGCCATCAGCCCGGTTCCGATTGGGATCGGTCGCCGGGTCAGCGTGTCGAACAGCACAAGCGCGGGCGTGGCCTTGCCGACAAGTCCCATGCGTTCGCGCTGGCCGCTGTCGACCACATAATTGGGGAAGGTTCGACTGGGGCCGCCGTCCATCGAGACCGCAACCACCGACAGACGGTTGCTGTCGGCGACCGACTTCAGGATCGGCGACTGGATGTCGCAGGCAGCACAGCTCTGCGCATAGAAATAAAACACGCCATAGCGCTGTGCCAGATGCGCCATCGCCGCAGTGCGGGCGGCCGAGCGATTGTCGAGCCACGCGCGCTTTCCAACCGTCGAGACCGGACGCTGCAGCGTGTAATCGACGTCGGGGTTCTGCCAGAGCGCGCGTTGCCAGACATCGGCAAAGGTCGACGACCGGTCGAGCTGCGCGCGCTGGAAGCGCACATAGGCGAGCACATTGGCTTCGGTCGGCTCAAGGATCGCGCGCGCCTTCAGCTCGTCGAGCTGATGCCCGATCGCCTTCAGCTGCGCATCTGCCGTTTGTCGCGGTGCTGCTTGCGGCAACGTTTCTCGCGGTCTGGCCTTCGGCTTGTCGCAATAGAACCAAGTACCGAGTTTGCGACGGCAATAAAGATCGCCCCCCTGCCTTTCGTCCTCATCCCACCCGCGCTCATGCGACACAGGCGGGGCCATCGTGGCAACCTCGGTCGTCAGGGCGATCGATGACGGGTCGGCGGCTTCTTGCGCGGACAAGGGCGCGGATAACGGCATCGACGCCATGATGACGACAAGCGCAAGCTGGCGAGATCTATTCAGCATCGGGACGGTCCTCTCTTATGAGCGTGACGTCGAGGAGCTTTCCGACGTCAAAAAAATAGCGATCGCGGTAGATGAGCTGGACGATCCCGCGCGCCGCGAGCTCGGCTTTGTCGCGCGCCGCTTCGGTGGCGTGGAGCGCGATGCCATCGGTCGTCAGCCACTCGCGGTGGATCAACCGTCGCAGCGCATTCGATATGTCGCTTTCGACAAGGCTGATGTTGAACCAGCGGCCAATCTCCGCGACGACCGATGCGACGTCGCTCCCCGGACGACGGGTAAAGCAAATGACGACCGCCAGCTCGACGACCGAGATCTCGGGAATCGGTGCCAGGGCATCGATGGCCGTGACGCTCCTCGGTTCCATTACGGCCCCCTGCGCGCATAATAGGCACGGATCCTGGCCTGGATATCGGTCATGGCAGCGGCCTCGTTGGGTACCTTCGCCGCGTCCATGAATTCCTTGTAGACCTCGGTGAAATCCATCTTGGACAGGTCGAGCGCCGCAAATTCATCGATGGTGAAGCCCGCGCAGTCAGGAGTCTTGGGCGTTCCCCAGCTTTTGCGCAGCTGGTCGCGTCCCTGCTCCTGCAGGATGCGCGTCAGCTTCGACAGGAAGCAGCACGAACTGCGGCGCTTGGTCGTGCAGATGCCGAGAAACGATTCCGAGCACCACGAGCCAAGCGTGTGACACAGACCCATACGGTCGCGGACGTCGAGCTCCATTTCCTTCGGCCCGCACAGGAACAGCGTCAGAAAGGGCGTTGCCAGCCCCGCGATCGCAGCGGGCCCTGCGGCGAGCGCGGCAAAGCCTGTCGCCACCGGAATCAGTCCCGATGTCTTGCCGGCGCAGCAATTGACCAGTCCGAAGATCGGCTTGTGGCAGCTCATCGCGGTGCCCTTGAACAGCTTGAAGTCGATGTCGCTGAACTCGCGGTTCGCCTGCGCGAGCGATTCCATCCCGACCACGGCATCCTTGAATTCGTCCGACGCCTCGCGCGTCACCGCCTCGCAATCGCCACCGATGCAATAGACATCGCCGCCGCACACGAACTGCTTGGGATCAGTCGCGCTGGCCGGAATCGGACACGTGTAAATGCGCTCTTCGACCTTGCACGCGCCTGCTCTCGGGTCGTCGAGGCATTCGGTGCGGTCGAACCGACAGGCAGGGTTGTTGTCGAGGTCGGTGCAGTCGTTGCCGCGGGTGATCGTCTTGCACTGATAGTCGCGCTTCCACGCCCAGCAGGGCTGCGTGATCAGCGTTCCGCCCATGTCGCGCGTCTGCGGGCTGGAATCGGTGCAGACTTCCGGCCCAGTTAAGCTGCAATCGGGATCGGTCGACAGGGCCGAACAGACGCCATCGTCGCGCGCCACGGTCGTCGTGCTGCGTGTTTGCGTCGCGAAATACAGCTGGCCTGTGGCGACCGCCGGGAACGGTTGATTGGTGCCGAACGGTGTCGGTACCTGGTTCGAGCACGTGTAGCGTTGCGCGTTCCCGACCACCCGCGGTCGACAAAACTGCAGATAGGCCTGCGGGTCGCTGCCGCCGGCACCATAGACAATCTGGGTATCGCACACCGGCAGATATTCAGGAAGCGCGACGCATTGTCCTGACTGGATCATCGCCGCGAACCCTGACATCACCGGCACGCCGTTGGGTCCGAAACGATCGTCGGACACCCAATAGTCGTAAAAAGTCTGGTCGACCGTCGTCGGCACGAGCGCGGGTGCACAGCTGCGCACCTCGTCGACGATTTTCGACCCCGAATTGCAGGTCGCCTCGAACGTCCCTGCCGAACTCGTCGACGGCGGCAACTCGACGCACTGCCCCGTCGTCCCCTGTGGATCGACACCGCGCGCATAGGTCGCGGGATCCTGGTTGATGATCTCGCCGCGCGCGACGGTCTCGTCGACCTGGGCGGCGGGCACGACGGGACGGATCGCATTGCCGTCGATGACGAGGATGGCTCCGGGATTGGTCCGCGCCGCACCAATCCGCGCGGCTTCCAGCGCGCCGGGATTGTTTTCATAGCTTCGCTCGGGCGCGTTCGCGCCCTGATAACCCGGCAGATTGTCGATCGCTGTCTGTTCGGTTTCAGCGGTGCCTTGCGCTGCCGTCGTTGCGGCGGTGCCGAAAACTCTGGCGTCGTCGCGTACACCCTGCATCTGCGCCATTACGGGGATCGCGGGCGACGCAAGCGCAAGCAGCAGGCCGAGGCTCAATGCGCGGCGCATCACCCACCCGAACCGAGATGCTTGAGCGCCGTTGCCGCAATCCTGGCGCCAGGTCCGCCGCCTTCCGCAAAACTTTCGAGCGCATAGGGCACCGTGACATTGCCTGCGAGCCGATCGTGCGGCGGCGTCGCGGTCTTGCAGTCGAACCCGTCGCACAGGTCGAAATCGGACGTGACAACGACGAACGCCGGCACCGTCGTCACGTTGAACGCCCGGAACAGACGAGGGTCGATGCCGATCGACTTGGCCTCCTGACCCTGGTCGACGACCCGCGCGATGCCCTGTTGGAACGCCTTGATCGAATTGCCGGGGAATCCTTGAAAGACAATGGTACCGCCGGCTTTGCTGACATCGCGAATAAGCGGTTTGAGGCTCTCAGGCGGCATCGACAGCGAGACGAAAACGATGAACTGCGGTGCGTCGCCGGTTTGCGCCTTGCCGGTGACATCGGCCATCATCCGGTCGAGCTCGGAGGCCCCCGGCGCTTTGCCTGCCGCATCGACGTAGCGCCGATGGTTCCCCTGACCCGTTGCCGCCGTTTCGCGCGCATCCCCCGCCACGGCATCCGTGCGGCGCTTGATCTCGTCGACAAAGGCTTGCGCGTCGGCAGCCGTCGCATCGGCGCGCCTTTGGATCGCCTGGACGTCGAGACCTGCGAGTGGGTTGGCGCCGGTCTGGGCCAACACGGCCGCGGTGCAGAACAGGCCGACGGCGCCGCCGATGAGAAGCGTCGATTTCCGGTTCATAGCGCGCAACAATTGCGTTTGCGCCAGACGAGATACCCGAAGTCTTCGCCGACGACCGGCCAGACCCGACCGACGCCGGGTTTGAGGTCGGAGACGCCGATCATCGAGCAGGCGAACTTGCCTTTGACCATCGGTGACGGGTTCACCATCTGGAAGCGGTATTGCTGCTTCTTGAGGATCGGCATCGGGTATTTTTTGCAAAGGCCTTGGGCGCCCATTGTGCCCCAGGCGAGCAGCTCGCGGTGCATCTTGTAGGCCATGCGCGATGCGGCGAGGCGCGACGACTGGATGGGGTTCAGATGATGGCCGATATTGCCGTTCATCGGATACATCGAGCCCTGGCAGCCCGCGCACCAGAACAAGGCATCGACCGGGCGCTTGACGGTCGCGGCCACGCAATCGGCGGCACAGGCGAGCGTCGCGACCGGATTGGCGAACACCGCGGCTTCCGGATTGATGAGCATCGTCAGCGTATCGTCCTGCCAGAGCGGGTCGATCTCGGTGACATAGGCAATGTCGAAGCTCGACTGCTCGAGGCAGAGAAAGTCGGCGACGATCTCCATCCAGTAGAGCAGCGGGTAGATATACCAGTGGACGTTGTATTTGGCGGCGTTCTGCCCTGCTCCGCCGATCTGGTTGGTCGTCGTGTAGGTGCCACGCCCGATGTCGAAGCCGGGCTTGATCGAAATCCCGCCGAGATTGGGGAAGCACCAGGGCTTCACGCTCACATCGACGAGGCGGACCGGTTCCCAAAAGCCGACTGCAACGCCGATGCGCGGCACCGGATCGCCGCACAGACATATCGGCAGCGCCGGATTATTGTCGGTATCGGGGCGCGCGCTCGGCCAGATCGGCAGTTTGCCGACCGATAACGGAAACAGGCACCCCCAACAGACGTCGGTGATCGGATTGACGAACTTGCCGGTGCACGATCCTGGCACGCCCCCCGCTTGCGCCGGGGTACTCGCGCACAGCAGAGCGAACGGCAATGCGGCGAACAATGCCCGCCATCGCATCATGAGCGATGATGCGCACCTCATGCCGCCTCCCCTTCGCCATCGAACCCGCGATCGGGACTCCAGCGGTCATCGGTTTGCGCTTTGCGAACGACGTAAACCGCGCCAGCCATCAGGTATGAGGCGATCAATGCGGCGAGCGATCCGCCAGCAACTGCGCGCCCGACGAACGAAATGATCGGACCGATCGCGACGATGCCGATCGCGGTCGTTGCCGCCAGCGCGATGACCGCTATGCGCAAGCGGCGCAGCGACGCCGTCTCGGGTGCAGCCATCGGCGGTCCGAAAACGCGCTCAAGGTGTCTCCCGATCCGGCTCATTCGACCGGTATCCTGCGGCGTGCGACGATCGCTCTGGCCGATGACCCGATTACGCAACAGATGACGAGCGCTGCATCGAGCTGGACGATAAAGTTGGTGGTGAAGCGCCAGACGCGCCATTCACCGATCCAGGCGAGACCGGCGATGATACTGCCATGCGCGAGGACGACCGCAAGAATTGCGGCGATCGAAGTCAGCCGCTGGCGACGCTCATTGCTCATGATTTTTTAGCTCCCACCGGCATTTCGGTGACACGCATGACGCGGCCCGCCTGTTCGACGACGGCGGGGACATGACTGATCCCGAACTTGGTTGTGAGCGTGCCTGACTGGTCGAAATAGAAGCGGCGCTGACGCTTGGTCATGAGCTCGAGCGGCGCACCCCTCACCAGAATGAGCTTGGCACTGTTGCTGAAGCGTTGCATCGCCCAGGCAAGCTGCGCGGCGTCGTCGCCATCGATGAACACCAGCGGTGTCTTGATCACGACATAGTCGAGCGGATTGACGCGCGTGCCGGCCGCCGCAATCAGCTGGCCCTTATGGTCGCGAATATCGTGATCGATGATGATCGACGGATCGTAAAGCCAGCTGCGTGAGCGGATCGCAGGGTCGATCCCTGCCACCGGATCGGGGCGATTGACCTTGGTTCGGGTGCGATCGGCAAGTCGCTGGTTCATGACATCGATCTGCCCCGACGCCTGCATCGACTTCAGCCTGGCCTCGATAACGCGCAGCAGATCGGGCTCAATTACCGGAAATACCGCGCCGACCTGGCCATAGTCCCTCGCCACTGCTGGCGGGCAGACGGCAGCGAAGCCGACGCAACCCAAAAGCAAGCTGATCTGCGTCCTCACAGCACCGGAACTCCGGTGCCGACAATCTGGCGGGCACATACCCACCCGATATCGGCGTAGCGGCTGTCGAACCCGTCCTTGTGCGGTGTCGCCACGAAATAGCAGTTGTCCGGCACACGCCCGAGTGGCCCCGGGGTGAGCGGTTCGCCGCGCTTCGAAACGGGCTTCAGGACGGCCACCGGCGCGCCGTTGACGGCGACAATGTTCCCCGCGCGCGCGACGAGGTCGCCCGACACGCCATAGACCAGTTTGCCGAAGGGCTGGGGATCGTCGCCGAAATGCGCGCGGATCAGCGGCGTGGCTGGCACGCGGAAAAATACATATTGGCCGCGCGTCGGCATGACATGCCTTTCGACCAAGAACGCCCAGTTCGGCAGCGAGTCTGTCGCGTTGATCATGAAGACATGGTTGGCGGACCAGTCGCGAATGGCGACATAGGCCCATCCCGCGATGCCGAGCGCAGCAAGCGTCCGCCACCGTGGCAACGTGGCGTGCTGCGGGACGGGCTTCGGCGGGGACACGGATGCACCGGTCATTGCTGCGCCCCTGTGTCCGCCGACGGCCTGACGGTCGCGTCGGGTGCTACAGCGGAATCGAACGCCGACTCCCTGGGCGCCGGCGCTGCACGCGGCGATATCGGCGCCGGCATCACAGGGAGCACTTCGCCAGCTGTCGGCATCTTCACAAACCTGCCCAAATCGGCAACGACGTCGGCGGTGACGTCGGGCACCGAAGATGCCACGACCGCTTCGCCGACGAGAACGACCTCTCCCGATGCGGCGCGCTTTTTGAGCACGGTATCGAGCGCCGTCATGAAAGCCCGGGTTCGCGGCGCGAGTTGCTCGGGTGGCGTTCCCGATTTTGCCTCGACGGTCACAAAATCGTTGACGATTGACGCAAGCCGGACCGAGACGACGCGACGGTCGTCGAGGGCGAAAATGCGCGATGTCGCCCACATCCCCCAGATCGCCGCAAAGACGAGCAGCGTGCCGAGCGCAAGCTGCCCATAGGAGAATCCCGCGAACCGTCGCTGGGGCGGCATCGCCGCGCGACTGGGCGCTGACACAGCGGTCTGCGGCACTGCTTCCCGGGACCGTGACGACGCCGCTTGCTCGACAGACTCGACGGGGCGCTTAGCTGTGATCGGCGTGTCGTGACCCATCGACCCCTCCCGTCTTGAAGATCGAGATCAGCGACGCGCGGCGGAAAAAACCGGTGGCAAACAGAATGATCAGAACGATGACGAATAGCTGACCATCGAAGGCTGCACGTCGCGGACCATCGGCGGCAAGGTAATGCCAGGCAAGACGTTCGACCTGCGCGAAGAAGCCGCCCACGCTGCCGTTGCCCGCCAGCGCGAACAGGACGACGAAACATCCTGCGGCGGCAAGCAACGTCGTCGCCAACCACCCGAGGAACGCCAGCGATACATACAGCAGGTCGCCCAATACGACCGGGCACGACCGCTTGACGCGCTGCAAAGGCGCAGCCGTCGCCATCACGCGGCCGCCGCCGCGCGTACGGGCTCGTCGATCACGCTCCATTGCGAAGGGTCTTGCGGATAGGCGATACGCTCGATGGCGGCCTCCATGGGCAACCCCTGCGCAACGAGCGTCTCGATCTCGGCGAAAACGCGCGGCGACGACGAATAGATCGTTGCCGAATAGGGATCGAGCACGAGCCGCCCGATCGCCAAAGTCTCCGGCCCCTTGATCATCAGGTCGGAATATTCGACGCCGTTGCGCTTCAAGCTTCGCATCAACGCTTCGGTCGAGGCCGACATCTCGAAGCGATCGTGCTTCATGAAATCGGAAATCGATTCGGGCTTTTGCTGGAGGATGACAAACCAGTCGCTGTTCTCGAGCGCGGCCACCGATCCTTCGGACTTGTAATAGTCGTTCAGACTTTGCGTCGCGGTAACCAGCGACGCCCCGTATTTGCGACAGGTGCGCGCATAGGTTTCGACGAACTCGGCCATCGCGCCGCCGCGCAGCATCTGCCAGGCTTCGTCCATGATCAGCGCTTTGCGCCGGGCGCGGTCCAGTTTGCGCATGCTCTGCGATGACATGAACATGATTGCGGTGAGCACGACCGAACGTAATTCCTCGCGGCTCGACAGGTCCGATAGCTCGAACACGGTCAGGTCGGCGTCGAGTTTGAAGGTCGCCTCGCCGATAAAGAATTTGCCGTAGGTGCCGCTCGAGCCGAACGGCAACATCGACACCGCCAGACTGCGCGACAGTCCGTCGCCATTCGCTTGCAAGCGCGCAATCACGTCGTCGACCGACCCGCCCCTGCCCCTTTCGTTCCAGACAGCGTTGACCACCCCATCGATCAACCCGCGCTCGGTATCGTTCAACCGGTCGATATGGCGCGCCATCTGGCTGACCATGGCTTTGAGCATCGACAGACAATCGAGCTTGTAGTCTTCGTCATCGGAAGCAGCGTCTTCGTCGATCATCGAAAAGGGATTGATGCAAAAGCCCGACGACAGGGTGAACTCGACGAACGCCCCGCCCTGTAGCTTGCACGAATGCTCGAAGCTGCGCCCGTCGTCGATGACGATGACGTTCGACCCGGCGCCGACAAGTGCGGCGCAAAGTTCCTGCAGGCAGACCGACTTGCCCGAGCCGGATTTGCCGAACACCGCGACATTATGATTGCCCGCGGTATTTTCGAACGGCGACCAGAAAAACGGCTCGCCGCGCCGCCCGACGAGCAACAGATGCGGGTTGTTGCTGCCCTTATACTCGCCTTGAAAGGGAGCCAAATTGGCGGCGGTCGTGGTGAGCATCGTGCGCATCCGCTTCATGCGCTCAAGGTCGCGCGCCAATCCGCTCGCAAGCGTCATGGGCAGGCAGGCCAGAAAGCCCACCATCTGCATGTATTTCTCGGATTGCAGATCCCATCCGCACGCCTTGTACATCGACTTGAGGACACGTTCGTTTGCTTCGGTACGGCCCTTCGGGCTGAACGCGGTCACGCCGTAGAAGGCGCGCACGAGCTTGTTGCCTTGGCGCAGTTCGTCCTGAACATGCTCCCATTCGCGGCTCTGGTCCTTCAACTGCGGCAGGAAGCGCGCGGAGCGCGTATCGGCCAGACTCGAGGTCCGCATGAATTTGTAGGACGCCTTGTTCGAGGCGGCCGTGGCATCGGGATAGACGAGGCATAACGTCGTTGCGACCGGACAGGGCAGCCGCAGCTTGTCGGTGAACAAATCGCCGATCAGCCGCGCACAGTCCCAGGGCGCCCAGCGCGGGGGGAGGTTCCTGACGGCATAGGAGCGCACGTCGAACACATCGGGATACATCTCGCCGATCTCGGGAACACCGTCCTTGTCGACGCCGGTCGCGCGCAGGCGCTCGGTCCGAAGCTCGACGCGATCGGGATAATGGCGCAGCTCCACGTCGCGGCGCACGGCCTGGTCGGCGATCGGATCGAAGGCGTTGTAGGAGATTGGATCGTCGCCCGCCGCCGTCGTCGGCGACGTGATGTCATCGATCAGCGCGAGCAGATTAACGGGATCGATGAGACGCGCGGGAACATCGATCGCGCGGAACGCCGAAACGATCGAATCGGCAATCGCCACGAGTTCCTCGTCGCTTGCTTTGACCCGGTCTGGCAGCCCGACGGAGACGATCAGCCGGAAGTGCCGCAAGTGAAACGGCGCGTCGCTCGACAGCGACTGCCAGACGCCGTTCGACAGATAGTCGGTGCGGTGCTTGGCCATGCGCTCGTAGACGCCTTCGGCCGAATAACGCGGCACGAACCAGTCGGAGAGCTTGGTGCCGATCCGCGACGACGCAAAATTGATGATCTGGACGCAGGCACCTGCAGGCACGCCCTCGGACAGGCATTGCGCGATGATGTCGGCAGACCGCTCGTCGGCCCCCACCATCGGTGCCAGTTCGAGCGCGACCTCGCGGGCGCCTGCATTATGGAAGATATGCGTCTTCGCATCAAAACTGCGATACGGCAGCCAGTGCGCGAGCATCGGGATCGTCGGATCGGGCCGCGCTTGCTCGGCCCGCACGCTATCCCCGACCAGCGCGTCGAAAAGGCCGGACAGCGGCCTCACGGATTGACCTCCGAAACCGGGAAGGCTGCGGGGCCGTTGACCGGCTTTGCGGCTTGTAAACTTGGTGCCGATGGCGATGCTGGCGGCGTCTGCTTGGCAAACGGCGTCGCGGTCCGGAGGCGATCGGCGACCTGGAGCTTGATCGCTTCCATCGGATCGACCGTCGTTTTGGGCGGCAATGAATAGCGGATCGGTGCTGCCGCAGTCACTGCGCCTTGCGGCGCCGGTGCCAGCGTTGCCGACACGCGCGTTCCGGATCTGCCCGTGATCGCCTTTTCGGGTCGCCGCGCGACGGGCTTGGCGGCGAGCGCCGGAACTGGCGTGTCCGGATCCGCCGATGCCGAAGTCGACTCAGCCGCATTCTGCACGTCGATGTCGGCAACGGGATCGGGAAAACGGACTTCGGGTGCGGCTGCGGCCAGTTCGCCCAAACTCCGCATCGGCGGCGCGGCCTGCGCGGGATGATCCGAGATTGCGCTCGTGGGTAATGCTGCCGACATCCGGACGGGAGTGACCCGAAGCGACCCCGCCATCCATTCCCCGCGCTCGACGACGGCATGGATTGCGGCCGTTTCCCGGAAACGCCCTGCTCCATCGATATGCGCCGGGAAAACGATCCGAAGCACCTTCTCGCCCGACCGGACAGGTTCGACTGCCGTTGGAATCGGGCGCGGCTGTGCCGCGGGCGCCTTATATGCCCCGGCGGGCTGTGCGCTCGCCTCGCCGCCGATCATCGCAAGCGCGGCATCGTCGATCGTCGAAGTTGGCGCGCAAATGCCGTCGGGCGCGCGACACGCAAAACTGCCTTTGACATTGCCGCCGAACGTCGCACAGCCCGCGAGCGACGCGGCAACGGCGAGCGTCGTGCCGGTTCCCAGTATTTGCGTGAGGTCCGACCGGCTAGAAACCCGATTGCTCGCGATGTCGCTGACGAACGCGCCCGAACCATTCCAGACGGCGATACCCTGGGCGACGGTCATGGGCTTTGGTCCGACCCTGACCCGCCCGCCCGTTCGTTTGGCGAGCGCGCGATTAAGCGAGGCCATTTCGCCGCGTGAAAGTAGGTCGCTCATGATTTCGCGCCCTTGAGCCAGGCGATCAGGAAGTCCTTCGGGCGGAAGCCGTGCAGGACCGCGCCATCCGAGCGGACGATTACCGGCGTTCCCGAAAAGCCGTTCGCGCGCGCGAACTTCTCGTTTGCATCCAGACCCGACGTGTCACACTTCGCCTCGGGCGGGACGTCGCCCGCATAAGCGGCATGAAGCGCGCGGACACGGTCCTTGGCGCAGTAGACGCGGTCGGTCAGCGCCCGCGTGCCGAGCACGGAGATCGGTCGCTCGACAACGGTGACGTTCATCGTCTCGAGCGTGTTGGTCAGCGCACGGCAATAGCCGCAGCGAAAATCGGTAAAGATCGTGACCCTGGGGCCGCCGTTGCCCCATTGGATCGCGCCTGACGCGGGCAGCGATGCCAGCGAAACCGATGGCTCGGCCGCTGCGACCCCCGAGCCGGGCGTTGCCTCATTCGCTTTGGGCATGGGATAATCGCGCGCGACCGGTCGTCCGGCTTGTGCCGAAGCCAGTGCTTGGCTGTCACCTTCGTCGGCAGTCTCGGTCCGCTGCGACGCGCCGCCCAAAAGCGCTTCGGGGTTGATTTCGAGCAACCGCGCCGAGGTCAGGTCCTGACGCGTCTGCATGTCGAAGACATGGCCGACGATCAGATAGCGGGCGGTTGGATCGACGTAGAAAACCGACTTGCCCGCGGTGACTTCGCATAACCCGCGCATTGCCTTGCAGTCGACCTTGGCAACCTCGGTCTTGGGCAGCCGCGCCTTGAGCGCTGCCGTGACAGCGGCATCGGATGTCGCGCTCGCTGCTACTGCATAGCCCGTGGCGCCGCAGAGCAGCGCCGCCGCCCAGGTCGCCTTTTGGAGTCCGAACATCGATCTGCCTCCTTCAATTGCGGACGAAAGCGCCGTCCAGAAACACGATTTCGACATCGATGCCGGTCGGCATCTCGATGACCGGCTGATATTGTTCGGCGCGCTCAATCAGATATTTGCTGACCGTATCGGCGGCGGTGGACACGCCTTCGCCGAGGCCGCCCTGAAGGATGTCGCCGGCGCCGAGCTGCTGGCGCTTGCCGTTGACGCTGACGTTGGTGCCCTGAAGCAGGCTTTGCGTGTTTGCGGAGAAGCCGCGGCCGAACCCACCGGCGAGCCCGGCCAGAAATGCCTGGGTGATCAGGCCGCCTTCGCGACTGACGACGCGCCCGCGCACGCCCGACTTGCCGGCAAAGGCGATGAAACCCTTGACCTCGCTGACGGCATAACGACCGCCTGGCTGCGCGCAGGTCATGCGCTGCAATTTCACATAGACTTTTTCGGATGACAGGTCGCCGCGCGCCGCCCCATTGATCAGGCACCCCTGGATCCGCGTGGTCAGCACCCGACCATTGTCGGCGACCGATCGTGCAGGTCCGGTGATACGCAGGACAACGGGCAAGGGATCGGTCTGCGACGATACGCCCGCGCTCGCATCGACACCGACGATGACGCGCGCGGTCGCAAAGCTGTTCGCGGGGAGATAGTCGGGCGAGTCCGAAAATACCGTGGTGCCGCGCTCGGCGCGTGTCGCATTGCCCCCACCTTGCCCGCTTGTAGCGAAGGAGACCGTCTTGACCTCGCGCGGCAATGGTGACGGCCCTGCCGCGCCGACCGCACCCCCGCCGGTACCCCCCGCCGTCTGATAAAGCGCAGGCGATCCGGGTCCGTAGAGCGCCGTCGGCCCTGGGACTTGCACAGGCGGTGCATTCTGCGCGGCGGCGAGCTGCGACTTCAGCCCCTCGTTCTCGGTCTGATAGGCCGACAGCACGCGCTGGCCATCGGTCGACATGGCGCTGTTTGCGCCGCGCAGCGCGTCCATTTCCTTTTGCATCGCTGCAAGCTGAGCGGCCTGACCATCGACGGCGCGAAGGCGATTGTCGGTCGATGCGAAACGGTTCTCCGAGCGCGCCATCCACTCCTGCTCGCTCATATTGCGATTGACGAGATCCCCGGTCGCGACCTTGATCTCCTTGCCATTCGCTGCTGCAGGACTGTCGGGTGTCGTGCCGCCACTGAATATCCAGAAGCTCGCGCCAAGCAGGGCGGCCCCGGCAACGCCGCCCAGAAGCAGCTGTTGCTTGCGGCGTACGCTCTCGTTCCCGGACATTGCTTCCCCAATCGGCGAGACACTGGCATCATCGCCGACTGCCGTTGCGGCCTCTGGTCTGGGTTTGCGGAGCCGGTCGATGAGGGTCATTGGCTCGCTCCCGCAGGCAGGACGATGTAAGCGGTGGTTGCAGCGCCAGGCGCGAGGGTCGGCTCGGCGATCGTGATCGCCACCGCATTCGAGGGGGCGACCACCTTTTCGGTAATGGCGACCGCCGCTTTGCCTGTGTTCTCGATGCGGATCACCTTGCCGATGAGCGTCGCGCTCCGGTATTCGGCGATCATCTGGACCTTGAGCGCGCCGACGTGGACGGCGGCGAGCACAGGCTGGCGCATCCGGTAGCCGTCGGGAATGGTCGAGGTGTACATCGCTTGGACCAGGCGGACCGCCTGTTCCTGGGGATCGGGCACGGCTGCAATGCGGGTTTCGTCGGGCTTGTCGCCCGCAATCGCCGGATTGGCGACGAACACCTGCTGCGCTTCGGCGCCCGCCAGGCGGCACGCGAATTTATAGACATAGCCCTTTTTCGATGTCGCGAAGAACGACAGGGTTTTGGGCGCAAAGCCCTCGGGCACCGAGACATAGATGTCTCCGCGCACTGGCTCGTTGACGACCGCAAAATCCTCGTTCGGATTACCCGTCTGAAGCTTCGACACGCTGGCGATTTCGTCACCAACCAGGCTGATCCGCGTCAGATCGCGCGACGAGGCGATGCAATCGACGCGCGCATTATCCGACGCCATCACCGTCTGATCGGCAAAGGCCGGCGTCGCCAGGGCGAGCAGCGACAGCGCCATCAACCCTGCGCCGACGTAGCGGCCGCCGAGATCGAAGGGACGCGAGCACAGGATGGTGCCGCAGGCGAGCCCGCAGCCGCACAGCAACGCATTCATGATGCCACCGCCTTTTTGGGATCGACCTTTTCGACCATGCCGAACTGGACCAGCTTCAAACTGAGGCCGTTATAAACCCAGCCATAATGAAAGGTTTTGGGGGTCGCCGACACTTCCTGACGGCCGACCATGGTATGCAGGACGCCGGTAACCTCGGACGTCAGTGCCTCGGGATCGACTTTCATCGATTCGACCGTGAAGAACTGGGCAATCGACGAGCCGCGCTGGTCGTCGACGATCTTCATGAGATCGGCCTTGACCTGGCCATAAGCGCTCGGATGCACCATCTCGAGCACCGACTTCATCCAATAGTCGAGACTTTGGGGGGTCCGGTTGAGCGTCAGTACGGCGGCATCGCGTGTGACTGCTTCGAGGTATTCGCGGCTGACACCCGCGCTCGAAAGGGTCAGCGGCGTGTGCAGGACAGGCTGTAGCACCACTTCGCGGTCGCGCGACGATGCCGCGACGCCGAGCACTGCGGCCAGCCCGGCAAGCGCCAGGCTGGTGACGACCAGCATGTTGCGCTGCTTAAGGACACGCTGGTTCTGCGAATGCGAATAGGAGAGTTCCATCGCCTTACCCCGCCATCACGCGCAGAAAAGAGGGTGGTGTGGCGCGAAGGCCCACGAAGCCGCCCGGCAGATGCCAGTAGGCAAGATGGAGCAACCACGATGAAGCACGGCCTGCTTTTGCTTTCCTGAGGCCCCACCAACCGCCAAACGCCAGAAGAATTCCAATGACGATGTGTTGCGACAAAATGCCCCAGGCAAATGGCACGACCATCGCGATAAACTCGTCGAGCGTCCAAAGCCCGATGAGCTCGGGATCGTCGAGCCTTGCTGGGATTACGTATTTGTCGGTCATGCGCCCACCACCCTCGATTGCATCCGCGCACCCGTTGTCCGGCGTGCGGACGACACTCAGATCGTTGCCGTGACGGCAGCGGTGACGATCGGCACCCCGGTGCCGGCACCCACGCCGACGCCGACCGGGATTGCGACTTGCCCGAGACTGAACCGACCCGACGCCAGCCCGACGATCCCGCCGGCAAGGCTCATAAGCGTGATGATCTTGCCGCCCGACCCTTCGAGAAATCCGGTGAACGCGGTCAGCGCGGTATTGAAGGTTGTATCGGCACCAGCCTGTGCCGCCTCGGTTCCCACCAGGGTCGCGACCCCGACGAGCGCGACTACTTTAAGCAGCGCGCCGACCGACGCCGTTCCTTTGCGCGGCATTGCAAATGTTTCCATCGGAACATCCTTCGTTGACAACGCCTCGCTGGCGTCATCGACAAAGGTTCAGCGAACGGACGAAATCACCAAGTATGTTCCCGAAAATATCGGCCATACAGACCCATTTTTCATGAAAGAGAGGCTCATTGTCCGAAAGCTGTGACAGTCGGGCGACTGGCAGTGCCAATATTGGCTCAACTATGTGCCAATCCGGCAACAGACTGTCGCCAGACTGGCGACATATTTGGCCAAAATCGGACAAACGAGTCGAATCATGTCAATTCGACCGCGCTTTCCCGTAAGGAAAGAGAATTTACAGCAAGCTCCAAAACCTCGAAGATATTGAAATCTCACGCGCCTATGGTCCCCCACCAGGCTCGTTATGATGTGAGACGTGCAATCATATGACGTACGACTACAATACCCTAACAACCGCTCGTTCCGCGCCTCACACTACTCCCCACCAAGTCGTACGCAGAGACACGCGATCCGTAACATCATGATAGTTATGAATAAATCGGCGATTGTGATCGCTCTTGGCATTCGCTCACTTTCCGGTCGCGCTCTCCGGCGGGGACGGAATGGGTGCGCGGGCGGCGCGAAGCGTCGCGGAGGCATGTCGGGCGGCGTGTTACAATTGTGGAGCACATCTTTCATGCCACCCGCGCTATTTGTTCATTGAGCCGAGTAGATCGCGGCTCTTGCCAACTTGTTTTAAACTAATTTAACCTTCTGCTGAACTTCAGTGGGGGCGGGGACATGCACACCGAGCTGTTCGAAGGTCACAATCCCTTTGCGGGCAAGCTTGTCCGCAATCACGCGTTCGTACCGCTTATTCGCGCAGTGCAACGCGACAAGCGTATACCGAGCCGCGATCTGGCACGCTCGGTGGGTTTGACGCGCAGCTTTCTTTACCGCCTCTTCAACGGGTCGCGCATTTTGACCGAGGAGCATATCCAGTCGCTCTTCTTCGCATTGGGTATCGACCGCGGCAGAGCCTATATCGCCGTGATCGAGCTCGGCGACTGGCGACGTTACGACGATCCCAATGTCATTCTCGTCAGCGATCTGGTCCAGGTCTTTATTCCCGATCTCGATCGCGAGCGGACCGGCGCCATCGTCGCCAAGCTGCCAGCGGCGGCGATCAAGCATCTCAGCAGCCAGTTGACGACCGCCATCGTGCAAAACGATCGCGAAGTCGCCGAGCGCCGCGACCGACTGGCCGTTAACGGTGGCCGGGCCTAACGTCTTTCAGCGCATGGCCCGTGGGATCGGCCGTAAAATTCGACTGGTCGACAGAGGCTTGGCGGATCGAAGGACGGCGCGTAGATCGTCCACCCCTGATCGTCGACATCCGCACTTGTCCAGCCGTTCGGTCGACCGAGCTCCATCGACGGTGAGTTTCCAGCACACGGCTCTCCCTGCCAGAGAGGCATTCATCCTGCGGAGATATGCGACAAAGGTCACAAGGACGTCATTGCCTTGAACGCCAGCGAGCCTTCCACGACAGGGGTCTGGATACCGCTTCAGGATGCAATTCGCCATTTTGCACGCGCTTACGGCCAGCTTGACGAATTCGAACACCACCTTCTGGTGCTGACGTCTTTTGCGCAGAGACTTTACTTCGCTGCCTTGCTTTTTTCATGGTTCGCCTTCGTCGTAGCTGTGTTCGCAACAACGTCGCTGTACTTTTTCCCGCGTCATCCAATTGGCTGGTTGGGCGTCATCAGTGCGACAGCAGCCATCCTGCTTGTAAACTTTATTTGGGTGCGCTTTCCACATAGCCGTACCGGCCACCAGTGGCTGAACAGGCGATTGGCCCCGCCACCCGTCCTGGCCTCGACATTCCGCCAGATGCGATCCGGCGACATTACAGCGTCAATTGGAACTGAGTCAGTCGCTGAGCTGCTGACAAATGCCTTTAGCGCGCTTCTATGCTCGCACGATGAGCACATACGAAAACTGGTGCGCACCCGACACAATGCCACGCCGCGTCATTCGGTTTCTGTTTTCATGGTTCAAACCTCGCCAGGCACCCGCGCGGCGGCAAAGCATGCCAAAAGCCGATCGATCCGAGCGCCGCGCGAACGGGCAACGATGCCCTGCATGATCGTGCCGGAAACTGCCGATAAGAATGCAGCTGGCGATGGTGCCATTTCACCTGAACGGACTGCAAATCTGCCCGGCGATCCCCTCCCGAGCCATGCAAAGTCCAACGTTAGACAATTGTACGATTATGATTGGGTAAGATCGCTTGGCGTCACTGCGGACGAGACGGCGGCGCGCGTCCAGGCCCTCGCGCTACCGGCTGAAGAAGCCGAACCTCGCAAGGTGCGCGCCGGCCTCGAGCATGCCCTGGTATTTCTGATCGAGAACCCGACACTTTCGCTACAAAATGCCTTGGACCATGCCGAAGAAGCTCTCGATCGCGAATTCGGCTCAGCGGGCAAGCGCCGGAACGCGAAAGGCGCGCCTTGGCTTCGGCAGCACATCAAATATCCGCCTGCGTGGCTGAGAGAAGGCATGAAAATTCCTTCAGCACCTCCGCCTTTCGGCGCATTTCTCGCTTTACCCATTGCGCTTAAGCCCAAGCAGCCGGGTAATTCGAGCACTTCTGTAGATAAGGATGGGGACGGAACTTAGCATTGTTCGATCGGGACGTCCGACCCAGGACTGAAAGAGGTGCAATGCGCGCGCAACGACGAACGGCCAAACGGCCCGGCACAGGCCCCCACTTATTTCAGATGCAGCTCGATTTCGATCGGCCGCAGCCACGCGCGCTTGCCGAGCCGACCAAGCTTCCGATAAACCGCCCCGCCCCGGAATCGCCGAAGCGGCAATCCCGGACGTACAGCCCGGCTGCCGACGTTTCACCAAAACCCTTAGCTGTGCCAATCAAGGTCGCGTGTGCGTACCTTGGGATCAAGCGCAGCACTGTCTACAATCTCATGAAATCCGAGAAACTCGCCTGGCAAAAAATCGGGGCCCGTCGCGTGGTGCTCTTTGCAAGCATGGAGACGCTGCTCGGCATGACCGACCGACTCGAAACATCGCCGGAAAATGGCCTGTAGGATCTCGCCGTCGGTTGAAGCACAGCGTGACCGGTTGGCTAGATCGAAGAGCATCGCTCGGCCCGAGGGCTTTTATTAATTCCCATACAGCAAATCAAAAATGGTGTTGGATTGGGCGAATGACGAGCAACGGCCCACGACCCATTCTGCCGAGCGGTACCAGCTGTTCGATCTGAGCGAGTTGCGCGGATGCCTAGGCGCCGACACTGTCGCGCAATTGGACCAAAAAAAATGGCTATGTGGTCGCCGGAGCGGGAAATGATGCGGCAGGTCGCGGCATTATCAGCGGGAATTTCATAGCCTTCAAGCGCCGGAAAGGCTAGGAAATCCGCGCGTTTCGACTTCCAAAACGTCCAAATTCAGCTGAGTCAGAAGCGCACAAAACGAGCCTTTGCGAGGACCATTTCATGGCACACCCTACGCTACTGGCTACTGGCTGCCGACAAATCACGAAAATGACCGCCAGTGTCCGAGGCTAAGCAATAGCGGCAATGTTACTCTGTTCGATAATGCCTAGTCCAGCGACGGCTCCACGAATCGTTTCGCCGACATAGGACTTGCTCAAATGTGCGTAGTGTCGACGCGTGATGCGTTCATCGGCATGTCCGAGTGCCTCTGCAATAACTGCCATCGGTACACCACGCAGTGCGAGTCTTGCACCATAGGTTCGGCGGAGGTCATGGAAGCCAGTGGGTTCTAGTTTCGCTGCAAGGCAAGCCGCTGCGAGCGGGCGCGTTTGCTGAGACGGCCCCCATCGCTTCCCGTCCGCTCGCGGGAATATGAGATCGTTTGCCGCTTTGCCGGCCGTCGCCTGTTCAAACAATAAAACGCCCTCGCCTTCCAAATAGACGGCGCGGGCTACGCCCGCTTTCGTTTCACGAAGCCAGACAGTCTGCGATTGGCGGTCGAAGTCACGCGCCTCCAGTCCCGCGAGTTCGGCATATCGCGCGCCAGTCAGCAACGCTGCCTGCACCAGAGGGCGGAACGAGATGTCCGTCGCGTTCACAATCCGTCGTGATTCCGCGTCAGAAAGGTAACGCAGCTTCGATGCGTCGGCTTTCGCAAACGGCTTCACCCGCCGCCAAGCATCGTCGGCTGGAACGCTTCCGTCGCGATATGCAGCATTCAACGCCGCTTTTAGGATCGTGAGAACGCGGTTGGCGCTGGAACGCCGCCGCCGCCGCGCTTCGTCCGTATCGGCCGTCACTCGAATATTCTGCGAGGCACCCTTGGCGGTTCGCAACCGCGCGGGCGACGAGGCGAGCGCCGCGAGCCAGTCGCTGATTGCCTTCGTCGTTAGTTTTGCAACCTCGTGTGTGCCCATTTGAGGCCGGATGATGGCTTCAATCCGGCGACGTGTGTTGGCGAGGTCGCGCCCTCGAAAGCCCAAAAGATAATCGTCGAGTGCATCGGAGACGGTATACGTGCTTGCGCGACGACCGCCGTTGCGCTCCAGCCCCACAAACCAATCGCGCGCCCGATCCTGTGCTTGCTTGAAGTTCAAGATGACCGCGCCATCAGCATCAATCGTATCGTCCGCCTCACCGATTGTGACTTGCTGATAATTTCCGGTCGATCCGGCACGGCGAAAGCGTGCTAGCCATTTGCCGACACGGTTACCTCGATAATACCCTAGGTGCTCGCCCTCATTCAAAGTCATCCAATAGGGCTTTGAGCGAGCCTCAAGACGCAACCGTTGCTCGCGTTTTGCCAACCTCGCATCCTGTACCGTCCGCGCCATTTTCCCCGTCTCCCAAACTTACCCAATACTTATCTAATATCCATTGGAGAACAAGGGGGGACAGCTATGGACGAAGAAATCAGTAACCCACTGTAAAGTGGGCATTTGCACGCGTTTGAGGCTGGCTCAAAATATTCAAAAAACCCCGTTTTAACGCCCTCTCACGGCTGAAACACGGGTTCGATTCCCGTAGGGGTCACCACGGTCCAAAATCGTCCGGGGGACGATTTTGGACCGTGGTGACGGCAGCGCAAGCTGCCGTGAGCGCGAAGCGCGAGCCGGTACGCTACTCCGGCACTGTCATCCCGACTTTCGCCCAACGCTCGACCAGCGCCTCATGCTCGTCGCAGCGCTTGCCCGGCAGATCGAGAGTATTCGACCAAGCATCGTGCCGACTCTCGATCCCGAACTGGCTGACTGGCACGAAATACGCCGCATCGTCGAAGCTGCCGACGGTGAGGTCGCAATTCTCGCCATCGACAAACTCGAACCCGAGCGGCGTGCCGCACGCCGAACAGAACGGTCGCCGCGCAATCGGTGAAGAGTGATACCAGTCGGGCTCGGCTTCCCATGTCCGTGCCGCCTTGGGCAGATTGACGAACGCAATCGACACTCCGCCCGTCGCGCGCTGGCACATCCGGCAATGGCAGAGATAGGCATCGGGTGAAGCGATTTCGGCGGTGTAACGGATGCGCCCACACTGGCAGCCGCCGGAACGCGACGTGCTCACCGGTTCAGTGCCGCAACAAACTCTGCCAGCGGCGGCACTTCCGGCCACGACGGCACCGTATCAGGTATTTCGACCCAGCCCTGCCGATACGCTGTGAAGATATGCGCCATGCAGCTTAGCTCCTCCGACCGATCAATTGTCCCTGCACGGACGACGGCAATGCTGGGACGCCGTGAGTTGGTGTTGTAGACCCGTGCCAGGCATTCGCCGCAAAACCGCTGGCTCGATGTGCGGTCCTCGGTAACGATCTCGCGCACGATTATAGGGCCGGTGACCGTGAGCAGTTCCTCGCCGACCAACGCTTGAACGCTGAAAGCGCTGCCCGAAACGCGTTGGCAGATATGGCAGTGGCAAGCGTACACGGGTGGCAACGCGTCGAGCGCGATCGTGTAGCGCACTGCGCCACAACGGCAGCCGCCCTCGATCATGCCGCTTTCTTAAGCACCCGCCGCCCGAGCAATTCGGCGATCTGCACCGCGTTGAGCGCGGCGCCCTTGCGGAGGTTGTCGCTGACGCACCACAGGCTCAGCCCGTTCTCGACGGTCTGGTCTTCACGTACGCGGCTGACATAGGTCGCGTAATCGCCGACGCATTCGACGGGCGTGACGTAGCCGCCGTCCTCGCGCTTGTCGACGAGCATGATGCCGGGGGCTTCGCGGAGCAGGCTCTGTGCCTTTTTCGCCGAAATCTCGCGTTCGAACTCGATGTTCACGGCTTCGGAATGGCCGACGAACACCGGCACGCGGACGCAAGTCGCGGTCAGCTTGATCTTGGTGTCGAGGATCTTCTTGGTCTCGACCATCATCTTCCACTCTTCCTTGGTCGATCCATCGTCGAGGAAGCTGTCGATGTGCGGAATCACGTTGAACGCGATCTGCTTGGTGAACTTCTTCGCCTCGGCGCTGTCGCCGACGAAGATGTTGCGCGATTGCTCGAACAGCTCGTCCATGCCCTCTTTGCCCGCGCCCGACACCGACTGGTAGGTGGCGACGACGACGCGCAGAATCTTGGCGTAATCGTGCAGCGGCTTGAGCGCGACGACGAGCTGCGCGGTCGAACAGTTCGGGTTCGCAATGATGTTGCGGCGCGTGTAGCCCGAGATTGCCTCGGGGTTCACCTCGGGCACGATCAACGGGACGTCTGGGTCCATGCGGTAGAGCGACGAATTGTCGATGACCGTGCAACTCGCCGCGGCAAAGCGTGGCGCGTGAATCTTCGTCCCCTCCGAGCCGATGGCGAACAGCGCGATGTCCCAGCCCTTGGGATCGAAATGTTCGATGTTTTGGACCTTGAGCATCTTACCGGTATCGCCCAGCTCGACTTCGGTGCCCTGGCTGCGCGACGAGGCAACCGCCGCGATCTCGTCGATCGGGAATTGGCGCTCGGCGAGAATGTTGAGCATCTCGCGCCCGACATTGCCTGTCGCCCCTGCGACCACGACCCGGTAACCCATGATGCACTCCACTCGTTCGATTGAGCGGGCGCACATAGCCGCAACCGGTAAAAAGTCCAGTTCAGGCTGGGTCAGGCAGCGCCCCGCGTCGGTGCGCCGCCAGGAACGGCTGCCATTCGACATAGGCGAGCGAGCGCCACAGCCATTCGAGCGGCCCCGCGACGAAGAAGCGCATCCAGATATTGGCGAATATCAGCTGGCCGAGGATCACCAAAGTCGCGATTCCCGCAAGTTCGGCATGGCCGTATCTGCCCCACAGGCCGAAGCCCCAGGGCGCAAACAATATCCATAGCCCGATGATCTGCTGCATGAAGTACAGCGAGAACGCCATGCGGCCGGCGGCTTTGAACGGCGCGAACAGGCCCGCCCCGATCGCGGATTTCACCGCAAGATTGATCAGCGCGACATGGCCGAGAGTCACTGCGAGCCGGGCGAACTCGCCGGTCATCCAGATGGTCTTGGGAATCGGGCTGAACGTCGTAATCTCCGCCACGCCGATAGCACGCGCCGTAAATCCGAACCCGTAAGCGGCAAGCATCATCACGAGGTAGAACCGCGCCGTCCGCCCGCCCTGGATGATCCGCCATTTCCACAGGGCGATCCCGATCAGCATCGTGGCAAAGGCTTCGACAATCCAGAAGAACTGGGTAAATTCGCTTAACAGCTTCAACCAGAACCCGCTCGCAGCCCCGATATAGTCGAACACACTGGTGCCCGGTTTATGCGCTTGGGCTTCGGCGTCGATATCCTTCTTTTCCTCGGCATCGACCTTGAACCGGTCGAGCTTCTTTTGCCACTCGGCGAGCGTCTTGGTGTTCTCGGCAGTCAGCGGCTGCTTGGCAGCCCGTTTGACGTGGATCGCTTCGACCTTGGCGATCAGGTCGCCGCGCGACACGTATTCGCCGACGGACGCCGCCGCAAGCGCAAGCGGGTAGACGAGGCCGAGCGCCACCAGTGTGCGCGGCTTCAACGTCCGGAACGGAAACAGGAACAATGCCGCAATCGCATAGGTGTGCAGGATGTCGCCGACCCAGCCGAGCACAAACACGTCGAACAGCCCGAACGCCAGCAGCCAAATATTGCGCCGGAGATAAAGATCGGCGACTGCCACAGGACCATCCGGTTCCATCGCCCGCGCAGCCAATACCATCATCCCTGCGCCGAACAGCATTTCGAGCAAGCCGCGCTGCGTGCCTTCTGCGACAATCGAAATGATGCTCCACACCGTCTGGTCAGCGCCCGACCACCCGATCGACCGGATGTCGTTTTCCTGCATCGACCCACTGTTCCCCATGAAGGGGATGTTCATGTAAAAAATACCGAGGATCGCGATCCCGCGCAGCATGTCGAGAACGTCGATGCGGTCGCGGCGCGCGACGGGCGCGAGGCTGGTGTCGGTCATCATGTGTCCCCCGGGTTTACAATTCGCTATTGCTGCGCGCTCGATTTGTCCACCGGCAGCGCGTCGAACGCGACGGTCAGGCGGGGTGCTGTGCTGGTAAAAGGCAATGTCCCGTGCCAGAAATAGGACGGAAACAGCACGAGTTTGCCCGGACGCGGGGCGATGATGCGGCGCTGTGCGAGATCGAGGCCGAGCAGCGTTTCGGGCACGCCGAACGCCAGCGCGCCTTCCTGTTCGCTGGCGACCACTTCGGACGGCAAGTCGATATAAGCCGCCGAACTCAGCCAGCCTGCCGGATGGATATGGCCGATATGGTGCCCCTCGCTCCGTAACCGTACCGACCATGATCCCGCAAAAGCGAAATGCGGTCGCTTGCGGCGCAGGAAAGGGTGCGCGGCATCGTCGGATAGCCCAGCGAGCGCCCCGCCGATGCCGCGCGAAATGCTGTCCCTGAGCGCGCGGATCGCCGGGTCGGCCTTGTCGAACAGAATGCCGCGCGTCTGGGTGCCCCCGCGCAGCGATTGTTCGGCGGGATGCTCCGCCGTGCGGTGCAGGCCGCCCAGCACTGCAGCGGTGGCTGCAAGATCGATTCCGTCGAGGTCGATTTCCATGACGAGGCGGTCATAGTCTGCCAGCCAGGCCTCGCGAGCGTCGCCGGTCAGCCGCCAGATGACGGTCAGCAGCGACCAGCCGGTCTGCTCGTCAGGCGCAATGCGCGTCGCTGCCAGTGCTGCTGCCTCGGCTGTCGCCAGATCGCCAGTGCGGATGGCGAGCTGCGCCAGCGTCGCCTGTGCGCCTGCATTGTCCGGATCGGCGGCAATGACGGGCAGAAGCCGCGCCAGCGCCGCGCCGTCTTCGCCGCGCCAGGAATGGGCCTGCGCGGCGAGCAGGCCGAGAAACGGCTCCGACCCGAACCGCGCTTCCGCTGCCGCGACCCAGTCGAGCAGCCGGTCGCCGTCGCGCAAATCCTTGGCTGCCGCCAGCGCCGACATCCACAGCGCGCCCATGTGCGGTGCCCGGGCAAGGGCATCGGCATAGGCATCGAACGCCGCGGCGCGTTGCCCGATCTGTGGCAGCAACCTCGCCAGCGTCTCGTGCGCGTCGATATGGCCCGGATGGGTGTCGAGCACGCGCCGATAGGCCGCGACCGCTTCGTCGAAGCGTCCGAAATCAGCCAGGAGATGGGCGTGGACTGTGGCCGTCTCGGGCGCGACCGCCCCGAGCGCCAGCGCGCGCTCCATCGTCGCCAGCGCCTCTTCGAGCCGGTCGGCCCTGCGGAGTTCGACCCCGAGGTTGTGCAGGGCAATCACATCGCGGGGATTGGCGACAACGAGGCGGCGTTGCGCCGAGATCGCCGCGCTGTCCGGCGCCGTCATGGCGTCACTTCGGGGCGGTGGTGCGGTCGAGGAAGTTCAGGATCGTCCGCCACAGATGGACGCTCACCCCCGGCCCCGCGACGCGGTGCGTCTGGCCGGGATAGACCATCGTCTCGAACGGCTTCCCCGCCGCCTGCAACTTGGCCATCAGCGCTGTCGAATTTTCGAACACGACATTGTCATCGGCCATGCCGTGGATGAGTAGCAGCGGATCGGCGATCTTGTCGCTATAGGTCAGCGGATCGGCCTTGGCATAGGCACCGCCCGGGTCCTGCGGCATGCCCATGTAGCGCTCGGTATAGTGGGTGTCGTAGAGTTCCCATCTGGTCACCGGCGCGCCCGAAACACCTGCTGCAAATGTGCCCGGTGCGCTTTCGAGCAGGCGCAGGGTCATATAGCCGCCATAGGACCAGCCGTAGACGGCAATGCGCTTGGGATCGACCCAGGGCTGGCTCCTGAGCCACTCGACGCCGGCGAGCTGGTCCTTCACCTCGACCGACGACATCGCACGGTAGATCTGGTCCTCGAACGCCTTGCCCCGGTCCGGCGTCCCGCGTCCATCGACCGAGAACACCGCCCAGCCCTGCTGCACCAGATATTGTTCGATGGGGCTGGCCCAGCTGTTGGTCACCTGCCGCCCTGCGCCAGGTCCGCCATAGACGATGACCATCACGGGCGCCTTCGCCCCGTCGGCAACGGCGGGCTTGAGCAATTTGGTGTGGAGGACCGACCCGTCCGCCGCCTTGATCGTCCCGAAAGTCGCGGCGACATGCGCCGGGAGATAGGGCGCATAGGGGTGGCCGTCCGCCACCTTGTTCTCGTCGATCCACGACAGGCGCTTGCCGTCCATGTCGGCCAGATAGGCCTGTTCGGGCTGCGACTGGCTCGAGCGGGTGACAATCATGCGGTCGCCGCTGGCGCTGCACGATTCGGCCCGCGACCCGCTGCGGGCGCAGGTCCAATAGCCGTTCTCGCTCAGCTGGGTGACGGGGCCGCCCGCGAGCGGGACGGCGTAGAGCTGGTTTTCGAGCGGGGTTTCGCGGTTGCCAGCGAAAACGATGCGCCCTTTGGCCTCATCCACCGAAATAATATTGCGGGCGTTCCATGCGCCCTTGGTCAGCTGCGTCCATTTCCCCGTAGCGAAACGGTAGAGATGGCTGGACCCGTCGCGCTCCGACGACCACAGGATGCTGCCGTCCTTCAGCGCGCGGAAATTGTCGTGCAGGTTGAGCCATGTTTTCGCCCGCTCGGTAAACACAACGGTGGAAGCACCCGTCGCCGGATCGACGCGGAGCAGGTCGAGCGTCTTCTGGTCGCGGGTCTGGCGCTGGACATAGAGCGTCTTGCCGTCCGCCGCCCAATCGACACGCGCGAGATAGATATCGTCATTGTCGCCGAGATCGACACGGGCGAGGCCGGTGCCGTCGTTCCGCATCACGAACAGCTGGACCTTGGCGTTGGCGGCACCGGCACGCGGATAGCGCTGGTCGTAGATTTTCGTCCCGTTGGCCCCGATGGCGGCGCGGCTGATAACGGCGACGCCGCTCTCGTCGACGCGCGCTACCGCAATGCGGGCATCGTCGGGAGACCACCATGCGCCCTTGGTGCGGTCCATTTCCTCCTGCGCGACGAATTCAGCAAGACCCCAACTCAGTGTACCACCACCGTCGCGGGTCAGGCGGCGTTCGTTCCCGGTCGCCAGATCGACGACGAAGACATTCTGGTCGCGGACGAACGAGACGAAACCGCCCTTCGGACTAATCGTCGCGTCGAGTTCGCCTTGCGGGGTATTGGTCAGGCGACGAGTGCTGCCGTCGAGACCGGCGAGATAGATATCGCCGTCGAGCGGCACCAGCAGCGACTTGCCGTCCGCCGCCCAGTCATAGGCGACGATCCCGCGCGTGCCGCCGATCCGCGCGCGTTCGCGCTGCATTTTTTCGGCTTCGGACAATTCGCCGCCGCCGAATTTGGTCGAATCGACGAGCATCCGCGCTTCGTTGGTGTCGGTATCGACCGCCCACAGGTCGAACCGCTCGCGGTCGTCGGTGCGCGCGCGCAACGAGGTCAGGAGTTTGCCGTCAGGCGATAGTTTCAGCGCGCGGGGTGCCGCGCCGCCGAGGTTGGGCGACGCAAAGACGCGTTCGAGCGTCAGCTTCTGCGGGGCGGGTTCGTCAGCCAAGGCGGGAACCGATACGACAACCGCGAGCGCGAAGACCCATTTCAGCATTACCAATCCCACATTCCGTCATGCTGAACTTGTTTCAGCATCCACCTCGACGCGCGACTGCTATCGCGCGGTCCGGTGGACCCTGAAACAAGTTCAGGGTGACGGCAATCGGGGAATTGGAAGAATGCTGTTTGGGCGCAATTTAAGCGTTGTCGCCCCGCGTGTCGCGACGTTCGGCGATACGCGCCGATTTGCCGCGGCGGCCGCGCAGGTAATAGAGCTTGGCACGACGCACGGCGCCCTTGCGGACGATCTCGATGCTGTCGATGTTGGGCGAATAGAGAGGGAAGACGCGCTCGACGCCTTCGCCGAAGCTGATCTTGCGAACTGTGAAGTTCGATCCCATGCCCTTGTTCGAACGCGCGATGCACACGCCTTCGTAGTTCTGGACGCGGGTGCGCTCGCCTTCGACGACGCGGACGCCGACCTTCAGCGTGTCGCCGGGACGGAATTCAGGGATGGCACGCTTGGCAGTGTGCTTCGCGATGTTTTCGGCTTCGATCGTCTGGATGAGGTTCATGCCCCATTTAATCCTTATTCTTTCGTCGCGCGTCAGAGGCAGGCTGGACCCGAGCGCCGATATGACGCTCCCAAAGATCCGGTCTGCGTAACCGTGTATCGTCTTCTGCGGTGCGTTGCCGCCACGCTGCGATTTTCGCATGATCCCCCGATCGCAACACTTCCGGGATCGTGCGCCCTTCCCACTCAGCGGGTCGGGTATAGTGCGGATATTCGAGAAGCCCCGCTTCGAAGCTCTCGTCATCCCCGCTCAAGGGCGCGCCCATTACGCCGGGAAGCAACCGGATGCAAGCGTCGAGCAGCACGAGCGCCGCGACCTCCCCGCCCGACAGGATGAAGTCGCCGATAGAGACCTGTTCGATCTGCGGGCGAGCGTCGAACAAGCGTTCGTCAATGCCCTCGAAACGACCACACAGGATTGTCACGCCGGGGCCGCTGGCGAGGTGGCGGATGCGGGCTTGTGTGAGCGGCTTGCCGCGCGGGGTCATGGCAAGGATGGGAGCTGTGGGCTGGGCCGCGATGGCGTGATCGACAGCAGCAGCCAGTACATCCGCCCGCATCACCATCCCTGCCCCGCCACCCGCAGGGGTATCATCGACCGACTTGTGTTTATCGGCGGCAAAGTCTCGGATTTGGATTGGGCTGCAGGACCATTTCCCCTCGGCGAGCGCGCGCCCCGCTAACGATGTGCCGAGCGGGCCGGGGAACATCTCAGGATAGAGGGTCAGGATGCGTGCGGCGAAGGTCATCGTGAACGCAGGGCCGACAAGGCCGACGTAAGCGCCACCGCACCCAAACACGATGCCAGTGCAACACATCCGTATAGCGCCAAAATCTCCCACACCTCATCGGAACGGTGCTCGGTGCGCGCATCCAAAGCAAACGCGACGGCAAAAATGGCGGGCAGTAACAGGCCGAAGCCCATTGAAGTGGCTGATCGCACAACCGTCGGAATGTCTCGTTGGAGCAGCCACGCCAGTCCGGCAACGATCATGCCCACCGGAATCGCAAGCAACGCCATCGGTACGATCACGCGACCGTCCAATTCTCGACCTTCAACCCCGACACGTCGGCGAAGTCGGCTTCGTTGTTGGTAATCACCACCGCTCCGATGCTGAGCGCGTGCGCCGCCAGCAACCGGTCGAACCGGGCGCGCTTGAACGGGAGACGGGCATACTCCCGGGCGGCTGCCTCGTCGAATGCGAGAAGCGGAATCGCGCGCACGAATGCTTCCAGCACTTCGGGAGCGGGCGGTTTGCCGACATGCGTACCATAAGCGATCTCCGCGAAACTGATCACGGAGATCGCCATTTCACCGGCATCGCAATCGGCGATGCGCGCCTTGAGGCCGCCATAGCCGACATCCATCGCGTATACCGCGCAATTCGCGTCGATCAGATAGCGGATCACGCGCCGTCACGCGCCTTCGCTGCCGCCTCTTCGGCGCGTCGCAGGATCGTGCTGGGACGCTCCTCGAAATCCTCGCGCGGTGCCAGCCTAATACCCGGCGCTTTGCCCGCGAAGCCGCTGATGTCGATCTTCTTGCGCGGCGCGACGATTGGTTCGACCCTGAACGACATCGGTGCCTCCTGAACCATGCGGACTTGAGTTCCCTCGGGAACGCCGAGCCCCTTCGGCAGGCGCAGGGCGACGGAATTGCCTGACTTGAATGTCGTGCTTTGATATTCGTCGCTCATCATTGGCTCCGTATACACATCGCGTATATACTAACCGATAAAGGCACTGTCAATCACCACCCGCTCGCCCCATTCGGGCACCGCATCTGGGCGCATCGGGACCATGAAGCGTTTTTTGTCGGGGCGCTCGATCTCGATCACGTCGCCTGCGCCGAAGTTTTCGACTGCAACGACATGACCGAGGTCTGCGCCGTCCGTGGACACAGCCGGAAGCCCGATCAGGTCGGCGTGGTAGTATTCGCCCTCGCCCAATGGCGGTAGCGTGTCGCGCGGGACGGTCAGCGCTGTCCCTCGCAGGCGTTCGGCAGCGGTGCGATCGGGGATTTCGGCGAAGCGCGCGATATTGCCGCGCAGCGACTTCAGCGTCAGCGCGCCGTCGTTGAAGCTCATGTACCCCGACAGATCGTCGGTGAAGAGCTTCAGCTTCACCTCGCCGCCCACACCATGCGCGCCGGCGATTGCGGCGAGCGTGACGGGGCGGCGCGGGTCCAAGACTTAAGCCTCGGCCGTCTTTTCTTCTTCGACGGCATCGGGCGCAGCGTCGGCCTGTTCGGCGGCGGGCGCTTCCTCAGCCTGAGCCTGTTCGACCGGTGCTTCTTCAGCGACTGCTTCGGCAGGAGCTTCTTCGGCCTGTGCCTGTTCGGCAGGGGCTTCCTCAGCGGCTACTTCAGCAGCAGGCGCTTCTTCGGCCACCGGCTCTTCAACGACTTCGGGTGCGGGAGCAGCAGCTGCGGCAGCAGCAGCCTCGGCGGCTTCCGCCGCCTTCTTCTGCTGCTCTTCCAGACGATCGGTGGCTTTTTCGCCGGGCTTGCCCTTGTTCGGGTTGTTGCGCGCGGCACGCTCGCGGACGCCCGCCGCATCGAGGAAGCGCGCGACGCGGTCGGTCGGCTGCGCCCCGACGCCCAGCCAATGCTTGGCGCGCTCGACGTTCAGCACGACGCGGTTGGCGTCGTCCTTGGCGAGCAGCGGGTTGTAGCTGCCGAGACGCTCGATGAAATTGCCGTCGCGGGGGCTGCGCGCGTCGGCAACGACGATGCGGTAATACGGGCGCTTCTTGGAGCCACCGCGCGAGAGACGAATTGAAACTGCCATTGTCTTACTTCCTTCGTTGATCTGATTGTTATCGTGAAACTATTTTTTGAAACCGGGAGGCATACCGCCGCCGAGCAGACCACCGAGGCCGCCCATGCCGCCGGGACCACCACCGCCACCCATCATGCCCATCAACGCCTTCATGCCGCCCATTTTCTTGAGCTTTTTCATGGCTCCGGCCATTTCCTGATGCATCTTCAACAGCTTGTTGACCTCTTGAACGGTCAACCCTGCCCCTTTGGCGATGCGAATTTTACGCTTGGCCTGAAGCAGTTCGGGCTTGGCGCGTTCCTTCGGCGTCATCGACCCGATGATTGCGTCCATGTGAACCAGCATCTTGTCCGAGCCGGGTGCCGACGCCATCGCCGTCTGGGCCTTCTTCAAGCCCGGAATCATGCCTGCGAGCGCGCCGAGCCCGCCCATGTTTTGCATCTGCTTCAACTGCATCTGCAGGTCGTTCATGTCGAACTGACCCTTGGACATCTTGGCCGCGAGCCTTTCGGCGTCCTCGACCTCGATGGTCTGCGCGGCGCGTTCGACCAGCGAAACGACGTCGCCCATGCCCAGGATTCGGCCCGCGACGCGGCTCGGGTGGAACAACTCAAGCCCGTCGAGCTTTTCGCCGGTACCGACGAACTTGATCGGCTTGCCGGTCACTGCACGCATCGACAGCGCCGCGCCGCCGCGTGCATCGCCGTCCATGCGGGTCAGCACCACCCCGGTCAGTGGAACCTGATCTGTGAAGCTCTTGGCGACGTTGACCGCGTCCTGGCCGGTCAAGCTGTCGACGACGAGCAGCATCTCGGTCGGAGATGCGACCTGGGACACCGCCTTCATCTCGTCCATCAGCGCCTGATCGACATGGAGGCGACCGGCGGTGTCGAGGATCAGGACGTCATAGCCCTGAAGTTTGGCCGCCGTGAGCGCGCGCCGGGCGATATCGACCGGCTGTTGGCCCGCGACGATGGGAAGCGTTGCGACACCGGTCTGGGTGCCGAGCACGGCGAGCTGTTCCTGCGCAGCGGGCCGGTTGACATCGAGCGACGCCATCAGAACCTTCTTGCGGTCCTTCTCCGTCAGCCGCTTGGCAATCTTGGCCGAGGTCGTCGTTTTACCCGAGCCCTGGAGCCCAACCATCATGATAATCGCGGGCGGCGTGACGTCGAGCGCAAGGTCCGACGCGTCCGACCCCAGCATTTCGGTCAGCGCATCGTTGACGATCTTGACGACCTGTTGGCCGGGCGTGATCGAGCGCAGAACGTTCTGGCCGACCGCCTTGTCGGTGATGCTGTCGACGAACGAGCGCACGACGGGCAGCGCGACATCGGCCTCGAGCAGCGCGACGCGCACCTCGCGCATCGCCGCGCGCACGTCCGCCTCGGTCAGGGCACCCCTGCCCTTCAACCGGTCGAAGACGCTCCCGAGGCGGTCGCTCAGCGTGTCGAACAAGTGGCCTTCACTCCCGATCCAAAACAGGCAGTCCCGCACAAGCAAAAAACGCCAGCGGACGAAACCTCGTCGGCTGGCGCACACCGCAGTGTACATCGGCATCGCAAGTCGATGCAGCGACGCCCCTAGGCGCAGTCGGTGTCAGGGTCAACTAGGGTGCAGACAGCCGACATTTACAGCTTCTTCACGCTCCAACGCTAGGGCGAAGGGCAAGTGGGAATACGGGAGCTACCGGTGGGCGAAATCATACAGGGGCGCGCGCGCACAGCCAACGCGCGCAACGATATCGTCACCGGCGGCATCGTCCTGGCTGCTACCGTCATGTTCGTCGGAACCGGTGGGCAGCTCTTGTCCAGCACGATCGCGATGCTGTCCGGCGTCGGTGGTGGTGCCGACCGCACGCTGACCATTGCGCTGCTGCTCAACATCGCCCTCATCCTGTTCGGCTGGCGGCGTTACCGCGACCTGTCGAACGAGGTCGACGAGCGCGCAGCCGCCGAACAGCGTGCCCAATCGCTGGCGATCCGCGATCCGCTGACCGGGTTCTACAACCGGCGCGCGCTGACCGAACACGGCAGTGCGCTGATTACCCGCGCCTTCCGCCGCCAGAAGGCCGTCGCGCTGCTGATGCTCGACCTCGACCATTTCAAGAACGTCAACGATGTCCATGGCCACGCCGTGGGCGACTCTTTGCTCAGGTCGGTGGCGGCGGAAATCGCCACGATCATGCCGCCGTCAGCGCTCACTGCACGGCTGGGCGGCGATGAATTCGCCTGCATCTTTGCGTTCGACCATAGCCATCCCGATGTTGTCGAGCGCGTTTCGCAGGCGGTGGTCTCGCGCCTGTCGCAGCCGTTCGATGTCGATGGCGTCCATGTCCATATCTCGGTGTCGTGCGGCATTGCGCGTTCGGAAAGCGACTGCAACGACGTCGATTCACTAATGCGGCGTGCCGATATCGCCATGTATGCCGCCAAGCATCAGGGCCGGAACCGCCACAGCTGGTTCGATGCCTCGATGGAGCGCGAACTGCATGCCCGCAACGAGCTGGAAGACGGAATGCGGCGTGGTATTCCGCTAGGGCAATTCGTGCCGTTCTACGAACAACAGATCGACCTGACAACAGGGCGACTGCACGGTTTCGAAATGCTGGCCCGCTGGGAACATCCGACCCGCGGGCTCGTCTCGCCCGAAATCTTCATCCCGATTGCCGAGGAAACCGGCATGATCGCCGACCTGTCGATGGCAGTGATGCGGCAGGCCTTCGTCGAGGCGCGCAACTGGGACACAAGCCTGACCTTGTCGGTCAACATCTCGCCGATCCAGTTGAAAGATCCTTGGCTTGCCCAGAAAATCGTCAAGCTGCTCACCGAAACCGGTTTTCCGGCGACGCGGCTCGAAGTCGAGATCACCGAAAGTTCGTTGTTTGAGAACCTGGCGCTTGCCCAGTCGATTGTCGGCAGCCTCAAGAACCAGGGGATCAAACTGGCGCTCGACGATTTCGGCACGGGCTATTCGTCGCTGGCGCATTTGCGGGCGCTGCCGTTCGACAGGATCAAGATCGACAAGAGCTTTGTTACCTCGATCCTCGACAACCCCGACAGCGCGGCCATCGTCAATGCGATTGCCAAGCTCGGCGACAGCCTGAACCTGCCGGTTACCGCCGAGGGGATCGAGGACGCCGCCATCGAGGAACGCCTGCGTCAGCTCGGCTGTCACAAGGGACAGGGCTGGTATTACGGCAAGCCGATGCCGGTTGCAGCCACGCGCACCTTGCTGGCCGAGCGCAACCTGCTGCCGAATGCACGCGTGACGCCGGTTGTCGTGGAAGCGCCGATCGTTGCCGAAATCGACGGCGGCGGGGTGGCGTACGAACCGCTGCGCCGCTCGGCGTGATGGACTTGGAGCCGTCGGCTCCCTAGATGCGCGCGGTCATGACTGGCCGCTTTCACAAGATGCATGGACTGGGCAACGACTTTGTCGTGATCGACGCACGCGTGGACGCCGTTGCGATGACGGTATCGCGCGCGCGCGCGATTGCCGACCGGTGCACGGGCATCGGGTGCGATCAGTTGATCATGGTCGAGCCATCGGACAGCGCCGATGCGACGATGCGGATCTGGAACCACGACGGCAGCGAAGTCGAAGCGTGCGGCAATGCGATGCGCGCGCTCGCGGTGTTGATCGGCAAGGCGACGCTGGCGACCAAAGGCGGGAACGTCCAAATCGCGCCCGACGATAGCGGAGCGACTGTCGAGATCGGTGCACCGCGTTTCGGCTGGCAGGACATTCCGCTGGCCTACGCGATGGACACCGCCGCCATGCCGGTCGGCTGGGAACAGCTCGAATCCCCGATGGCCGTCAATGTTGGCAATCCGCACGTCGTATTTTTCGTGGAAGACCTCGATGCGGTCGATGTCGAACGGCTGGGCCCGCAGATCGAAACCGACGCGCTGTTTCCTCAGCGAATTAATGTGAACATCGCGCAAATGGTCGATGCGGGACATATCCAGTTGCGGACTTGGGAACGTGGTGCCGGATTGACGCTGGCCTGCGGGACCGGCGCCTGTGCGACGGCCGTCGCCGCGATCCGTTCGCGCAAGGCGACCGGCCCGGTCGAGGTCGCGATGACGGGCGGCACGCTGACCATCGACTGGCGCGACGGCGAGCCAATCCGGATGACCGGCCCCGCCACGCATGTGTTCACCGGCGAGGCGGACTGGAGCCGGTTCGGCGCATGAGTGTCGAAGTGCTCGATTTCGGCTGTCGCCTGAATATCGCCGAAGGTGCGGCGATCCGTGCGCGGCTGACCGGCGGCGACCCGCAAGTCGTCATCAACAGCTGCGCAGTTACCGGCGAAGCGGTGCGGCAGGCCCGACAGGCTGTGCGGCGCAGTGCCCGGGCGCGACCCGGGGTGCCGATCACCGTCACGGGCTGCGCGGCGGTGACCGACCGCGCGGCATTCGAAGCCATGCCCGAGGTGTCGCGCGTCATCGCCAAGGAAAGACCGCGCGGCGACGTCCCAGCCGTCAGCGACGAGGGCCACGCCCGCGCCTTTGTCGAGGTTCAGAATGGCTGCGACCATAACTGCACGTTCTGCGTCACGACGATCGCCCGCGGTGCGAGCCGGTCGTTCGATGCTGGTGTCGTCGTCGAAACGATTGCGCGCGCGGTCGAGCGCGGCCAGCGCGAAGTCATCCTGACCGGGGTGGACCTGACCAGCTATCGCCCGTCGCTTGCGGGGCTCGTCGCCGCGATCTTGCGCGAAGTGCCTGCCCTGCCCCGGCTGCGGTTGTCGTCGCTCGATCCCGCAGAGGTCGATGGCGCGCTGTTCGACCTGATCGTGCATGAGCCACGGATCATGCCGCACGTCCATCTGTCGCTCCAGTCGGGCGATCCGATGATCCTGAAACGGATGAAGCGGCGGCACACGCGCGAACAGGCGATTGCTCTGGTCGAACGGCTGAAGGCGGCGCGACCCGGCGTTGCCGTCGGTGCCGACCTGATCGCCGGATTCCCGACCGAGACCGACGCGATGCACGCCAGCAGCCGCGCGATCATCGATGAATGCGACATCGTGTTCGGCCATATCTTCCCCTATTCGCCGCGCGCGGGCACGCCCGCCGCGCTGATGCCGCCGGTCGCGACGAGCATAGCCAGGACCCGCGCCGCCGAACTGCGCGAAGCGAGTGCGGGGCGTCGTGCCGCATGGCTGGCGACACTGGTCGGCACGACGCAGACAGTGCTTGTCGAGCGTAGCGGGCAGCGCGGACATGCTCCGAACTTTGCCACAGTCGATGCGTCGGCGGCGGTGGCACCGGGCAGCATCGTGCCCGTCCGCATTACGGCCAGCGATGGCGCGACCCTGACCGGAGACCCCGCATGAGCGAGACCAGCTGGGCCAAACGCCTGTTCTCGGGACTGCGCCGCACGTCGGAAAAGGTCACCGAGAGCGTCACGACGCTGATCGGGATCGGTCAGCTCGGCGAGTCCACGCTGGACTCGGTCGAAGATGCGCTGATCGCTGCCGATCTCGGTTCACCCACCGCCGCGCGGGTGCGCGCCGCCATTGCCGCCCGGAATTTCGAACGCGGGATCGACGAGCCGGGGCTCCGCGCGGTGATCGCAAGCGAAGTGGCGGCAGTGCTGGCACCGGTTGCCAGGCCGCTCGTGATCGACGCCTTCCCGCGCCCGCAAGTGATCCTCGTCATCGGCGTCAACGGCTCGGGGAAGACCACGACCATTGCCAAGCTGGCGCATAATCTCCTCGAGCAGGACTATGGCGTGATGCTCGTCGCAGGCGATACGTTCCGCGCTGCCGCCATCGGCCAGTTGAAGGTGTGGGCCGAGCGGCTCGGCGTTCCCATCGTCAGCGGCCCCGAGGGCGGCGACGCGGCAGGCGTGGTGTTCGACGCGGTCAAACAGGCGACAGCGACGGGCATCGACGTGCTGATCGTCGATACCGCGGGGCGGCTCCAGAACAAGACCGAGCTGATGGACGAGCTCGCCAAGGTCCGCCGCGTGCTGGGGCGGCTCAATCCCGCCGCGCCGCATAATGTCGTGCTCGTGCTCGACGCGACGACGGGCCAGAACGCGCTCAACCAGATCGAGGTGTTCAGGAATGTCGCGGGTGTGACGGGCCTGGTGATGACCAAGCTCGACGGGACCGCGCGCGGCGGTGTGCTCGTGGCGGCGGCGGAGAAATACGGCCTGCCGATCCATGCGGTCGGCGTCGGCGAAACCATCGACGACCTGCGCCCGTTCGACGCGCAGGAACTGGCGAATGCGATTGCGGGAGTGAAGGCGTGAGCGACGTGAAGCCCAAGAGTGCGGGAAATCTGGGGTTGTTGCTCGATTACGGGCCGCTGATCGCGTTTTTTATCGGATATAAAATCTGGGGTGTGTTCGCGGGTACGGGCGTGTTCATGGCGGCAATGATCGTCGCGCTGGTTGTATCGAAATGGAAGCTCGGTCGGATTGCGCCAATGCTGTGGATTTCGGCGATCCTGATTATCGGCTTCGGCGCGCTGACCATCTGGTTCCACGATCCCAGTTTTATCCAGAAAAAACCGACGATCATCTATGCGGGACTAGGCGTGCTGCTGCTGGGCGGCGCGATGCTGGGCAAACCGCTGCTCAAATATGTGCTCGAAGCGGGCTTCGAGGGGCTCCACCAACGCGCATGGCTCGTCCTGTCGCGCAACTGGGGACTGTTCTTTTTTGCGATGGCCGTGCTCAACGAAATTCTGGTGCGGCAACTGAGCTTCGACACGTGGCTTTCGGTCAAGGTCTGGGCGCTGATCCCGCTCTCGATGGCGTTCGGGATCGCGCATGTACCCTATATGATGAAGAACGGGCTGGGCGGCGAGGCAGAGGTGCCGCCCGCAAGCTGATCACCCCTTCTGGTCTGCCCTGCCCGCGCCCTTACCGTCGAGATTCTGCGCGACGAAATCCCAGTTCACGATGTTCGCCAGCACGGTTTCGGCAAACTTGGGCCGGGCGTTGCGATAGTCAATGTAGTAGGCGTGCTCCCACACATCGAGGGTGAACAGCGGCGCGACATTGTGCGCGATGGGCGTGTCGGCGTCGTGGTAGGACGCGACCTTCAGCTTGCCGCTATCGAGCACCAGCCACGCCCAGCCGCTGCCGAAATGCGCGACGCCCTCTGCCGCGATCTTCTTGAGCAAAGCCTCGGTCGAGCCGAAATCGCGCACGATCAGGTCGGCGAGCTTGCCGCTCGGCACTTGCTTCTTGGGCGACAGGCATTGCCAGAAGAAACTGTGGTTCCACAGCTGTGCCGCTTGGTTGAACAACTGCTTGTCGCCCGGTGCCGTGTGGTTCTTGATCAGCTCGACCAGCGACATACCGCCCAAGCCCTTGGCCGCGACGATCTCGTTGGTCTTGTCGACATAGGCCTTGTGGTGCTTGCCATGGTGGAAATCGAGCGTTTCGCCCGACATGTGCGGGGCGAGTGCGTCGCGGGCATAGGGCAGCGGGGGCAGCACGAACGGCATGACTGGACACTCCTCGAGTATAGTTCGGCCCTAGAACGCGCGTAACGGCGTTCGGTCGCATCGCTCAACCCGCATTTTCGTTGTCCGCTATCTCGAACAGCCCGTGGCGCTTCATCGCGTGGCGCAGCTGATCGTAGCTGAGCGCCACCGCTTTCGCTGCCGCACGCTGATTGTACCGGCAGCGCTTCAATGCCTCGGCCAGGATATCGCGTTCGTATTCGGCCACCGCAGCCCGGAAATCACGGACATCGGCAACGCTGCGCGCAATCGCGGTCGCGCTCATTGGCACGAGCGCCCCAGAGACGACCGGCGCGGCTGCTGCCCCCGACACCGCTTTGGGCATCCACGGCGAGTCGAACGGGTCGAAATCGATCTCGTCGATCGCCTTGTTCTCGTCCTCCCAGCGATAGACGGCGCGTTCGACGGTGTTGCGGAGTTCGCGTACATTGCCCGGCCAGTCGTAACGTTCGAGCACTTCCATCGCCCCGGTCGAAAAGCCCGGCCATTTGCGCCAGTCGAGTTCGGCCGCCATGCGTCGCCCGAAATGGTCGGTCAGCACCGGCACATCACCCGTCCGCGCGCGCAACGGCGGCAAGGTGACGACCTCGAATGCCAAGCGGTCGAGCAGGTCGGCACGGAACCGGCCCTTATCGACCAGCGACGGCAAATGCTCGTTGGTCGCGGCAACGATGCGCACGTCGACGCGCAGTGGCTTGTTCGAGCCGATCCGGGTGACCTCGCCATATTCGACCGCGCGCAGCAGCCGTTCTTGCGCGCCCGCCGAAAGCGTCGCGAGTTCGTCGAGGAACAATGTGCCCCCGTCGGCCTCCTCGAAACGCCCCTCACGCGCCTTGGTCGCGCCGGTGAAAGCACCCGCCTCGTGCCCGAACAGTTCGGCTTCGATCAGCGTCTCCGCGAGCGCGGCGCAGTTCATCGTGATCAGCGGGGCCGCCCAGCGTGGGCTGAGGCGGTGGAGACGTTCGGCAACCAGCTCCTTGCCCGTCCCCCGCTCGCCGATGACCAGCACGGGGCGGTTCAACCCGGCGGCGCGACTGGCACGCTCGATCGAATCGAGAAAGGCGAATGACTCGCCAACGACTTGATTGCCCCTGTCCATTCCGCAGAGTTAGTGAAAATTACCGAACATTGGCAAGGATGATTTTGCGAACTCGATCAAGAATGCCGGATTTCCGCCATTCCTTAAATTGGCACGCATTCTGCAAAACGGTTCATGTCCCCGCCAACCCCGACGGCGACAGCAACAGGTTTCAGGAGTTTACCCGATGTACACCGCTACCGCCCCCAGCTTTCGCACCACGGCAACTGCCGTTGCGGCGTCGATGCTCGGCACCGCGCTGATCTTCGCGGCCCCGCAGGCGGCGCAAGCCTCCCCCAAAAGCGATTTCGTGCGCAACGTCGAAGCGCAGCTGAAGACCGAGGCCTATGCCCCCGCCGATCTGTCGGGGGTTGCGACCATCGCGGTCCGGATCGACGCCGACGGCAAGGTGCTAAGCGCCGACGTCGCCGGTTCGAGCGGCCACAAGCTGCTGGATGACGACGCACTGCTGACGGCAAAATCGGTCGTCTTTCCCAAGGGCGCGGCCCGCACGGTCGCCGTTGTGATGAAGTACGGCAACGTCGCCAAGCCCGGCGAGGCCCAGTCGGTCGCGCTCGTCAACCGCTACGTCAACGCCAAGGGCGAAGCGCTCGCACAGAATCCCGCCAGCCCCGTCGGCTGATCCGGGGCCGGGACGGGCAAACCCCTGCTCGTCCCGGCACATGTTTCACGCTAGATAATAAGTCGCATACAGAAAGGCCGTTTCCATGGGTATCTTCTCCCGAACCCGCGACATCGTCGCCGCCAACTTCGCCGACTTGCTCGACAAGGCCGAAGACCCGGCGAAGATGATCCGCATGATCATCCTCGAAATGGAGGAGACGTTGGTCGAGGTCCGCGCGACCGCCGCGCGCACCATTGCCGACCAGAAGGAAATGCGCCGCCATATCGGCAAGCTCCAGTCGCTCGAAGCGAACTGGGAAGAAAAGGCCGAGCTCGCGCTGTCGAAGGACCGAGAGGATCTCGCCAAGGCCGCGCTGGTCGAAAGGCAGAAGGCGACCGACCTGATCGAAAGGATGCAGGCCGAACTCGCCATACTCGACGATGCGCTGAAAGCGTCGGAGGGAGATATCGCCAAGCTCCAGTCGAAGCTGCGCGATGCCCGCAGTCGCCAGTCGGCGATCGCGACGCGGATGGAAACCGCGCATCAGAGCATCCGCGTCCGCGAAGCCTATTCGGGCGAGCGCGCGCAGGACGCCTTCTCGCGCTTCGAAGTGCTCGAAAAGCGTGCCGACCTGGCCGAGGGCCGCGCCGAGGCGCTGGCGATGGGTGCCACCAAAACGCTCGACGAGGAAATCGACGAGCTGAAATCATCGGAAAAAGTCGATGCCGCGCTCGAAGCGCTGAAGGCAAAGGCCGCAGGAAAGGCGAAGTAAGATGGAAGACGTCCTTCTCCCCATCGTCATCGTCGGGATGCTGTTCATCGGGATGCCGTGGGTCATTCTCCACTACGTCTCCAAATGGAAGCAGGCGAAAACGCTCACCGTCGATGACGAAAACCTGCTCGACGATCTGCACGATACCGCCCGCCGCCTGGAAGACCGCGTGGTCACGATCGAGCGCATCATGACCGCTGATAACCCCAATTGGAAAAACGGCTGAACCGCCGCTTAGGAGACCTGCAATGACCGCACGTCGTACATCCTTCTACCTCGACAAACAGAACGCCAAATGGCTGGGCGTGTGTTCGGGGATCGCCGACTACACCGGCATCGACCTGACAGTCGTTCGCGTCGTCACAGTGCTCGGCACCGTGTTCGGATCGGGCGCGCTGCTGGTCGCCTATCTGATCATCGCGTGGATGGCCCCGGCCAAGCCGGTCGGCCTCTACGACGACGCCGATGACGCCAAATTCTGGCAAGGCGTGCGCCAGTCGCCGTCGCGCTCGACCCGTGATGTCCGCGCCAAGTTCCGCGATCTCGACCGTCGGCTTGCCGATGTCGAAACCTATTACACCAGCCGCAACTCGTCGCTCGCCGACGAGATCGACAGCTTGCGCTAGGGTGTCGGCAAAGGGGGAGTGATGACAATGGAGCACGGAGCACCCGAGTTCATTATCGCGCTGGTGGCGATCAGCACCTTCGGCTGGATCGCGACGAGCTGGATCAGGGCTCGGCACGGCTACCCGGTCGAGGGCGAATGGGGCGGATCGGTCGCCAAGTCCGACCCGCAAGCCGACCGCAAGATCGAGCTGCTGTCGTCCGAGAGCGAGCGTCTGACCGGCCAGGTCGATCGCTTGCAGGAACGGATCGCGGTTCTCGAACGCATTGCCACCGACAAGCCCGCGCGGCTTGCCGAAGAAATCGATAGCCTGCGCTGAGCAGCTGACATCAAGGGACAACGACCATGCAACACTGGATATGGGTTCTCATTCCGCTCGCGGCCATCGGCATCGCCCCGTTCAAGATGTGGCTTCGCCTCAAGGAACGGCAGCTCGAACAACAGTCGATGATGACCGCGGAAAAGACCGCGCAATACGCCGCGCATACCGAGCGGCTCGAGGAGCGCATGCGCGTGCTCGAACGGATCGCCACCGACAAGGGGGTCAATCTGTCCGACGAGATCGAGGCGCTGCGCGACACGCCGCTAAATTGACGCCAATTCCACTGGGGAGTGCATTCGATGAATCCGTTTGAAATGGTTGTGCTGATCATCGCCATCGCGATGATCGGGAGCATTATCAAGGCACGATACGGCTTTTCCACCGACCGTATGGGACGCACAATTCCGACACGCTCGGATGCTGAGGCGGGCCGGTTGAAGGAGGAAATCGTCCAGCTGAAGGAGCGTATTGCGGTGCTCGAACGGCTGGCCACCGACGAAAATGGCGCACGCCTGCTCGATCGCGAGATCGAGAAGCTGCGGTGACAGGAGCAATGGTCATGGACAGTCTGACGCTGTATTTCGGCATGGGAATGACCGCGCTGATCGCCAGCACCGTGCTCGGCCTGATCGGCCTCAAGGGCTTTACCGCCTGGATCGATCTGAAACGTGCCGAGATCGGCGCACGGGTCGAGGGAGCAATGCCCGTCTCGGGCCCGACGGTCGGCCAGCGCATCGATGTTGCCGACCTGAAAGAGCGCGTGCGGCGGTTGGAGGCGATCGCGGCGGGAGTGGATATCTAACCCTCTTCGCTTCGCGGAGAGTGCGATGCGAAGCATCGGGAGAGGCACGCCGCCTCCACAACATGCCTCTCCCGGCTGCGCTTTGCTTCGCCACCCTCTCCACAAAGTGGAGAGGGTCTGTATAGCGATCGGCATGTCCCTGCCCGCTCTCTCCGATATTCGCGACGAATACGACTTCCTCGACGCCGACGACCGATATCGCCTGCTGATCGATCTGGGCCGCGATCTTCAGGCGATGCCCGATGCACTCAAGACCGACAGCACTTTGGTGCGGGGATGTTCGGCCAGCGTGTGGGTTTATCCGATGCGGGATGGGGACAAGCTCCATTTCCTCGCCGACTCCAATGCCGCGATCACCAAGGGGATCATCGCGCTGGTCCTGACCACTGTTCAGGACCGGACCGCGACCGAGATCGTCGCGACCGACATTGCCGCCGAACTCGCCCCGTTCGACCTGTCGCGCCAACTGAGCTCGAACCGGACGCAGGGCATTCCGAACATGATCGCGCTGATCAAGTCGACCGCAGAGCGGCATCTGGTATCGCCGCCGTCATGAATGCCGCGCTGATCCTGTTTATCGCCGCGCAGATCAGCGTGGCGGGCAAGCCGCTCAAGCCAGCCGATTTCCTCGACGGACGCGCGATCGCGGGCGGCACCGGCGCGCCCGTGGTGATGCTGACACTCACACCGGCCGCGGCAGCGCGGGTCAAGCGGCTGGGGCCGACGGCAAAAATCGCGCTCGACGGCAAACCAGCGCCCGCGCGGTTCGTGGACAACACGATCGAACTCGACGGGCAAAAAACATTCGACGCGGCGGCAAAACTGGCCCGCGCGATTTCCGGGAAAGCGCCTTTACCCGACAGTCTCGAGGAATAGCGCGGCCACCTCGTCGGCAGGCGTGCCATGGGCAACGATCGCCCATTCGCGTGGCTTGCGCGAATCGTGCAGGGTGACGGCATCTCTTGGACAGACGCCGAGGCAGCGGGTCTTGACCAGCTTGATCCGGTGCGGCTTGAGCGCGCGCTTCAGCGGCTTGGTGAGCTTGTCTTTGGCATGCGTCCGCTTGAAGCACTTCTCGCACGCCATAACGATCGCAACCGGTTTTGCGCGGGCCAGCCGGATCATGTTGCTGTCTTGACTGCTTCGCGCCGCTCCTCCGCAGACCTCAGCACGTCCCAAGCGGCCTGGATCTCGCGAAAACGCGCGGCGGCATCGGCATCGCCGGGCTTCAGATCGGGGTGGTTGGCCTTGGCGAGGCCACGCCACGCGATGCGGATGTCTTCGAAAGACGCATCGCTCGCCACCCCCAGCACGTTCAGCGCGCGCATCTCGTCGTTGCTGCGCGTGCCATCGCCCGGCCCCGCCCATTGCTGGTAGGCGCTGGTCTTCCAGCCCCCCGCTTCGGCCTGCTCCTGTGCTTCGCGCGCAGCGGCTTCTTCGGGGGTAAGCCCCTGAAAATAGTCCCAGTTGCGATTGTACTCGGCGGCGTGCGTCTCGCAGAAATACCAGCGGTCCTTGCTGTTCGGCGCCTTGGGCGCGGGCTTGTCGCCCTTCGCCTCGCAGCCGTGCCGGTCGCAGAGCCGCACGGTCGTTGCCGCCGTTTCCGACCCGTACTCGCGCCAGCGCGGAAAGCCCCAGTCGAGCGAACGTGTTGTGCGGCGCGGCATGGGGCGCATCTAGGGACTGGGGGCGTAATGCGCCAGAGGGTCTGTAAGCCGGGTTCTGTCCACGCGGTTGCCCGCGCTGTGCGACCATTCCTCTAGGACTGCCGTTGCCGACAGCCTCCAGCAATCAACCCGGACGACGGAACCGAGCAGGTCCATATGCCGTCCCTATTCGATCTTGCTCCAGGTGGGGTTTGCCCTGCCAGCCTTGTTGCCAAGGCCGCGGTGCGCTCTTGCCGCACCGTTTCGCCCTTGCCGCGCCGAAGTGCGGCGGTCTGTTTTCTGTGGCACTGTCCCTTGCCCCGGCTTGCGCCGCGACCGCCGGGCGTTACCCGGCACCTTCACTCTGTGGAGCCCGGACTTTCCTCGCGCGGCAAGCCGCCCGCGGTCGCCCGACCCTCTGGCACATGTGCGCCTTACTCGTCGCCCTGCGGTTTGGGAAGCAGGAGGGCGAGCAAGATCGCTCGGCACTCGCCGTCGATGGTGCCGTCGAGCAATTCGGGCCGGAACCTGCGCTGGAACGCGACGACGGCGGCCAGCCTGTCGCTGACGTCGTAACCGAATCGCTCGAGCGCGAGCAGGAACCCCGCATCGGTCCAGTTGGGATCGATCAGATTCCTGGTCGGGCGCGGCAAGGCGAGGCGGACCTTCGCCAGCCGCGCCCAGGGGAACAGCTCGCCGGGGTCCTGCTTGCGCGCGGGGGCAACATCCGAATGGCCGACGACATTGCCGCGCGTGATGCTGTGGCGGCTCTTGATATCGGCGACGAGCTCGATCACCGACTCGATCTGCGCTTCGGGAAACGGGCGATACCCCCATTCGTGTCCGGGGTTGACGATTTCGATGCCGACGCTCGCCGAATTCACGTCGTCGGTCACTTCGCGCCAGTGCGACCGGCCGGCGTGCCAGGCACGCTTGTCCTCGGCCACCAGCCGCAGGATTTGCCCGTCCTCGGCGACGACATAATGCGACGATACCTTTGACTCGGGGATCGTCAATTGGCGGATCGCGAGGTCGGCGCTCTGCATGCCAGTGTAATGCAAAACGATGATGCTGACAGGGCGTTTGCGCTCGTCGAAATTGGGCGAGGGCGTCTCGATGATGCGGTCGATCACGCCTGCTCCTCCCTCGCGCGTGCGCTGCGCGTCGTCACGATGGCGACACCCGCCAGCGCTATCGTTCCGCCCAGCACCATAACCGGCGTGAGCGGATTGCCAAATACGATGCTGGAGGCAACCACGCCGATAACCGGCGCGCCGAGTGTCACAGGGATGACCGTCGTGACCGGATGGCGCTGGAGCAGCCACGCCATGCCGCCCGATCCGATCAGCGTCGAGCCGAGCGCGGAAAAGGCAATCCACACGAACGCGACGGGCGGTACCAGAACGGCACCCGTCATCACCGGCGCTTCGAAAAACAGCGCGAGCGGCGCGAGGATGATCGTGCCGCCAAGGCCGATCCACGCATACATCGTCGGGATGTCCACACCGACGAGGCGACGCTGGAGCAGCGAACCGGTCGCCCACATCAGCGAGGCCAGCACGGTCAACAGCAGTCCGGGCACCTCCTTCGCCGCCGCAGGATCGAACACCAGCAGCAGGCAACCGCCCATCGCGAGCGCCATGCCCGCCACGCGGACGATACCGATACGCTCTCCCAGAAATATGATGGCAAGGATCAGCGAGAACGGCGCGCCCAATTGCCCCGCAATCGCCAGCGCGCCGACATTTTCGGTGACCACCAGCGACAGGTTGACGATGGCGAAGAACGCGCCGCCGATGACGACGGACAGGGCGAGCAGATCGCGCATCCGCCCCGGCACGATGCGAAGCCACGGCAGGCAGACGATGAGTACCAGCGACTGGCGCAGCAAGGCCGCAGTGAACGGCGGCACCAGATCGACCGACATCTTGATGGCAACGATGTTCAGCCCCCAGACGAGGTTGATCGCCAGCGCGACGGCGATGTCGCGCGGCCCGAATCGGCTGGGAGATGACACTGGCCCCGCTTAGCGGGTTGCGACGCGCAATGGCGACCGCGAAACCTCATGCGCGGCGACATAAAGCCCGCGCATGTCGGGATGCGAGGCAAAGCGTTCGGTCTGGCCGATCACGGTCTCACCCGCGCCGAGCATCAGCACGCCACCAGGGTCGAGCGCGTCGGCCATATGGTCGAGCACCTGCGTCCGCAGCGGCACTACGAAATACATGAGCACATTGCGGCACAGGATCAGGTCGAAGCGGCCGGGTGCGGGCTGGCGGATATCATGTGTGGCAAAGCGGATATCGCGCGCGAGCAGGCCATCGGCGACCCAGTCTTCGCCGTCCTCGCGAAACCAGCGCAGCATCGTGCGAACCGGAAGGCCGCGCTGGATTTCGAACCGGCTGTAGCGGCCGGTCCGCGCGCGGGCGACGGCAGCGGCAGACGCATCGGTTGCAAGGATGTCGAACGTCCAGCCTGCCCAGCGCGGTCCCCCGTCGCGGAGCAGCATCGCCAGCGAATAAGCCTCCTGTCCCGTCGAACATGCCGCCGACCAGATCCGCAGGCGACGCGAAGCCGTGCGGTTGAGGCGGAGCAACTCGAGCGCGTCGCGGTCGAGCTGGTCGAACGCCGTTGCGTCGCGGAAGAACGAGGTTTCGTTGTTGAGCAAGGCCTCGACCACGCGGCTCGCGAGCGCGGGATCGCGCCCAGACGACAATTGCGCGACAAGCGGATCGAGTGTCGGCATCCCCAGTTCGCGCAGGATAGGCTTCAGCGATGCCTCGATCCGCCAACTCCGCGCAGGCGACAGGATCTGGCCGGTGCGCGCTTCGAGCAGGGCCGACAAGATCCGCGTTGCCGCGCTCGTGGTTTCGGGCGCAGTCATTTGGACCCCCGCCGCGCGAGATGTGCAGCCAGCCGCGCGGGTGGTGCGGCAACACAGGCCAGCCCTTGCGTCGCGATCGATCCCGGCATGCCCCAGACGGCGCTGCTTGCACTGTCCTGGACCATAACCGATCCACCCACATCGACGAGGCGGGCCGCACCCGCGCTGCCGTCGCGGCCCATGCCCGTCAGCACGACGGCGGCAGCATCCGGCCCCGCTGCTTCGCCGAGCGATACCAGCATCGGATCGACCGAGGGACAGCAGCGCGTCGGAACCGGCGCGTCGCTGAGGCTCGCCACGAAATGTGTCCCCTGCCGACGGACCAGAAGGTGCGCGTGTCCCGGCGCAACGAGAATTTCACCGGGTTCGGCGATCCGCCCCTCGGTTGCGACATGGGCGAAGCGCCCGGCCATCGCCGCCAGCTGGTCGGCGAAATAGGGCATGAAGCTCGGCGGCAAATGCTGCGTGACCACGATCGGCGCGCCGAAGCTTGCGGGAAGTCCGGCGAAGAATGCGGCAAGCGCACTGAGCCCGCCGGTCGATGCCCCGATGCCGAGCAGGGCAACCGGCGTCGCGGGTTCGGGACGTAACGTGAAACGGGCAACCTCGCCGCCATGGCGCGACGCGCGACCGAGGCGTTCGATCCGGTCGATCAGGACCGCCTGGAACGACTGGTTGAGCTGGCCCATCGCCGGTTTGGCGAGCGTATCGGCCGCGCCGGCCGCAAGCGCACGCAAGGTCGCCTCTGCCCCGGCGCGCGCGGTCGAGGAAACCACCAGAACCTTCGCCCCCCGCCCGGCAGCCAACAGGTCCGGCAGCGCGGCAAGGCCGTTCCAGCCCGGCATTTCGAGATCGAGCAGCACGACATCGGCACGGTTGTCGCGCAGCCAGGCAATTGCCCGTCCGGCCCCGTCGACCGCCCCGGCGAGTTGGAGCGATCCGCCGCAATCGACCATCTGCGACAGGGCGGCCCGTGCGACTGCCGAATCATCGACAATCAGAACGGAGATCGGACGGTGTTGTCCGGCAACTGGGTCGATCCGGGTAGCAACGGCACTTGCCACGGGGTCAGGCGACCCCGGCGAACTGGAGCTTGCTCGCGAGTGTGTCGCGGTCGAAAGGTTTCATGACATATTCGTCCGCCCCGGCGTCGAGCGCGGCGCGGATATGGGCGGTGCCGTTTTCGGTGGTGCAGAACACGACCTTCGGCCGCGGCTGGACGTTGCGTTCGCCCAGCGCGCGCAAGAATTCGATGCCGCTCATCACCGGCATATTCCAGTCGAGCAGGACGACATCGGGAACCGACCGCGCCACCGCATCGAGCGCTTCCTGCCCGTCGCCGGCCTCCTCGACCGAAAAGTCGAGCGTTTCCAGTATGTGGCGCGCAACTTTGCGGATGACCTTCGAATCATCCACAACCAGACACGTTTTCGACATGTGCGACCCCTGCAGTTCTTGGAACGGACGTTAGTTTGCAGGTATGAGCGAGCCGTTAATCGTTATGCCGCAATCGCCGCAGGCACGACCGCAACGAGCTTCGCCGGATCGACGACGATGGCAAAACTATCGCCGACTTCGATCACGCCAGTGGCAATATCGCCCCACAACGGACCCAGCGGGACACCGGCATCGGCACTCACCGAGCCCGCGACGACATCGTCGACCCGGTCGACTCGCATGGCGTAACGATGGCCGTCGATTCCGGTCAGCACGGCACGCCCCGTCGGCGACGCAAACGGCCCGCCGGTGGCCGCACTGCAGTCGATCACCGTGATGACCTGACTACGGATCGAGGCCAGCCCCACGACATGCGACGCGGCAAGCGGCACCGGCACGACCAGCGGGATATCGACGACGGCCTCGACGCTCGTTGCCTCGAACGCAACCTGTTGCGCCCCGATCCAGGCGAGGACGAACAAGCCGCTCATGCCGATTTCCGGCGTGTGGCGCCAATAAGCGTACGAAGTGCGGGGCCGTCGTAGCGATCGATGGCGACGCCGCCCTCGGCTTGCCGTTCCAGCGGGATGCGGAGCGCCGCATTTGACGGGACATCGTCGCCGTCGAGATGGATGACCAGCTCGGGTGCATCGGCGGCGCCGAAGTGAACTTCGTACCCCGCAGCCGCTACCAGCGGTGCAAGTATCGCCTGCGACCAGGGTGTCCGGTCGAGCAGAATTGCCGCCACAGGCCGCTTCGCTGCGATGTCGGTTGCGCGCTCGAACAGGCTGAGCGCGTCGAGCAACTCCACCGGGAGATCGCCGATATTGAGCAGCGCCTCGACCCCCTTGGCATCGACAACGGCCATTTCGACCAGCGGCGCGAGGTCGTGAACGGTGGCGACCGGCAGGACGACACGACGCTGCCCATCGAACAGCAGCATCGCCAAAATCGATGCGTTGTCGGGCATGTCACCCGACCAGCAACTGGGAAGATGCCGCCCCTCGACGATTGCGAACCACCACCCGCCTGCCTCGACCCAGTCGGCACGCGATGTTTCGACCAGGCGCTCGACCAGCAAGCTCCGCACGGCGACACGCCGACCGTCGAGCGCGGTTGCGACGACCACTGAAGCAGGTCTGGCGGTGACGACCGTCGCTGCGGGCTCGACCGCACGGGTGTCGCGCGCAAGACCGATTGCACCGGCAATGCCGACCGGATCGAGCACGATAACCGGCCGACCGTCGTCGCCAAGGCTTTGGCCCGCGAACATCCCTTGCGAAACCAGTTGCGGTGCCATCGGGCGGACCACCAGTTCTTCATGGTCGAGCACGGCCTCGACCGCGAGTACATAACGCCCGCCAGACGGCGTCGCGACGATCATCGCCAGCCGCGAGTCCTGCGCCCGCAGTCCGAGCAGGTCGGCAAGGATATAGGCCGGATGCGCCACGCCCCGGATCACCGCGATATGGCCGCGGCCGACCGCTTCGATCCGGGCGTTGTCGCGCCCGAGCGCCACGACTTCCTCGACCGCCCCACGCGGGACGGCAAAACCCTGTCCCCCTGCCCGCACCACCAGCGCATTGACGATACTGAGCGTCAGCGGCGCGCGAAGCGTCACCGTCAAACCGAGTCCGGGCCGGTTGACGAGCGCGACACTGCCACCGAGCCGTTCGACATTGGCGCGGACGACATCCATGCCGACACCGCGCCCCGAAATCGTTGTGACCTTTTCGGCGGTCGACAGGCCCGCCTCGAAAATGAGCTGCGTTGCCGCAGCAGGATCGAGCACGGCTGCCCGTGCCGCATCGATTTTTCTGGCAGCGACGGCACGCTGGACAAGGACGCCCGTATCGATCCCGCGTCCATCGTCCGAAATCTCGATGCTGACCTGATTGCCCGATTGCAGCGCCGCGATCCGCACCACGCTGGTGGCGGGTTTGCCGGCGGCAACGCGCCCCTCGGGCGTCTCGATGCCATGGTCGATCGCGTTGCGGACGATATGGACCAGCGGATCGCGGATGGCTTCGACCATTTCGCGGTCGATCTCGACATCCTGGCCGCTGAGCTCGAGTGTCACCAGCTTGCCACATTCCTTCGCGGTGTCGCGCACGAGGCGCGGCAAGGTGGCGAAGAGCCGGTCGATGGGCTGCATCCGAGTGCGGGTCACACTGTCGCGCAGATCGGTGACGATCCCGGCGAGCCGCTCGAACCCGCTGGCCAGCGCCGGGTCGTCCGACAGGCGCACAGTGCGGGCGAGTTCGTTGCGGACGAGCACCAGGTCGGAAACCTGGGTCATCAGTGCCTCGAGCAGCGATACCGCAATGCGGACATTGCGCTGCGGGGCGGCACCGGGCGCTTCTACCCCGATGACGGTGGGAGCAACGGCATTGCGATCGAGCGCCGCTATCAGTGCGGTATCGCTCGATATTTCGGGCACTGCCCCTCCCGGCCTTTCGAGTGCAGCGACCAGAACCGCGATCCGGTCGATGACCGCCAGCATCGCCCCAACCAGCGCGGCATCCGCCTGCCGTCCTCCCGCCCGCACATCGGCAAGTTCGGTTTCCGCAGCATGAGCCAGCGCCTCGATGCGCGGCAGAGCGATGAAGCCGCAGCTTCCCTTGACCGTGTGAACGAAGCGGAAAATCTCGTCGAGGCGTGCACTATCCGCAGGATGGGTTTCCCACGAGAGCAGCGCGTCGCCGATGCGTTCGAGAGTTTCGCGCGTTTCCGCCACGAACTCTCCCGTCAGATCGTCCATTGCGCCCGCGCCCTGTTGCATCGGACCGGTCTATGACGTGCTGGTTAACAACCGCTTAGGAGGGCGCTCAGGCGCCGCCGAGCGTGGCTCCGAACAGCAGGAACCCGGCATCGGCGGGCGACACGATTGCCGCGCCACCGCTATCGACCGCGAGCCGGTGGACGAGCCACGCCGCCGCCGCACGCGGGGTCAGCGCGTCATCGGCGGTTTCGCCGGTCAAGGCTGTACGAAGTTCCGGATCGAGCACGAGGCGCGGCCCTTCCGAGCGCACCGCAATCTCGGTCCGACCGCCCACGACCTCGACCCCGATGTCGAGCCGCCCGCCGCGTACCAGCGCATCGCCCGCGATGAGGACGATGTTGAGCAGCACCTTGATCGCGGTTTTCGACAGTGTCGCTTCCTCGACCAGCCAGTTGATCTCGATCCGCCCGTCGCCGCCGAACAGGCCCTCGATTGCGGCTTTGGCTTCGCGCGCATCCACAGCATCGCCGAAACCACCGGCGGCCCCGAACGCGAGGCGGAAGAATTTAAGCTTGTTCGCCGATGCCCGCGCGCTTTCGCCGAGCAGTTCGAGGCATCGGGCACGCATGTCGGGGTCGGTTTCGTCGGCGAGCAGTTCGAGCCCGTTGTTAAGCGCACCGACCGGGCTCAGCAGGTCATGACACAGCCGCGAACACAGCAGGCTGGCGAAATCGACCGGCGCAATCGTCATAATCCGCAAACTCCTGAACTCGCGCGCGCTTTGGCTGACGTCACGGCGTCGTGCAACCTGCTTCGCACCTTAAGCATCCATACTGTCCAGGATGGCTCGTGCCTCATTATTAACGCTCGTTTCCCTATCACCCTGCGCTGGAATTCGGGCAAGTGCGGCAATGTCGTCTTTTAGGAGCGTCAGCGCGGCAGGCGGGAGTAACCGCACCATCCCTCGCAGGCAGACAAACTTGTGACCGTCATCATCGCCCCGAAGCACGCGACGGATCGGCTCGACCATAGGCGCACCGATCGTCGCCAGATAATCGATCATAGGCGGCGCGACCGGCCAATTCGGGTCGGCCGTCCAAGACATTAATTCATCGAGTATCGGTACGATGCCCGGATAGCCCGCCTTGGCAATCAGAGGAACGATATCCTCGTCGCACTTGTCCCGGGGAATCAAATGACGGATTTCCCCTGTGTCCAGCGGCAGATGCCAGAAGTCCTTAATAGTCTTGCCATTCGAAACTTGGTTGATGGCGGGAATCCATTCGCCATCCGCCTCGGCGACGCCGTGTTCAGGCGTGTCGATCAGGTCGGATATGTGAGCCTGCCAAGCAGCGATGTCGTCACCCGCTACGATGACCCAAATTTTTCCGTCGTCCCGAGCAGCGTCGAGGTCTCGCTGTGACGGCTCAACACGGCCGTTCGGATGCGAGTGCCAGTAGCCGATCAATTGCGGGCCACCTGCCCGCTCCGCCCGAATTGCCACGAACAGCGCCTTCGGATCGATCTCGAAACCCTTGTCGGGATCGAGAGCGACATTGGCGGTCGTCTCGAAACCGGAGATAAGTCTCTCATCGCCGAACAGCAGCCCACACGCCTCCAATGGGTACGCCAACAACGATTGTTCGCGCAGTCCTTCCAGCACATGTCTTGCAATTTGGAGCGCCATTTCCATCTCTCTAGTCGAATGAACGCGGGGGTTTCCACAATTTCGGTCGTGATTGCCGATGAGTTCGCAGGGATGCGGCTCGACCGGGCGTTGGCGCTGTCGGTGCCGACGGTGTCGCGCGAACGGCTGAAGGCACTTATTTCATCCGGGCATGTCCGCAGCGGCACGGCCCTGTCGCGCGATCCAGCGATGAAAGTGCAGGCTGACGCCCCGTTCGAGATCGACATCCCGTTACCGACTGCCATGAAAAACGCGGCGCAGGATATCGCACTCGATATCGTGTTCGAAGACGATCATCTGCTCATCGTCGACAAGCCTGCGGGTCTGGTCGTCCATCCGGCAGCGGGGAACCTCGACGGGACGCTCGTGAACGCCCTGCTTCACCATTGCGCCGGACGGCTGTCGGGCATCGGCGGCGTCGCGCGCCCCGGCATCGTCCACCGTATCGACAAGGACACGTCCGGCTTGCTGGTCGTCGCCAAAACCGATCCGGCGCACGAGGGGCTGTCGGCACAGTTCGCCAAACACAGTATCGACCGCCGCTACGCCGCCATCGTTGCAGGCCTGCCCCAGCGCGAGGGGACCGTCGATGCCCCGCTCGCGCGCAGCCCGCACGACCGCAAGAAAATCGCCATCCAGCCGCGCGGCAAGCGCGCCGTCACCCATTTCACACTGGTCGAGCCGCTGCGCCGCGCCGCGATGGTCGAATGCCGCCTCGAGACCGGGCGCACGCATCAGGTGCGCGTGCATATGGCGTCGATCGGGCATCCGTTGCTTGGCGATCCGGTCTATGGACGGAACCGACCCGAACACCGCGACGTTCTGCGACAGTTGGATTTCACGCGTCAGGCACTACATGCCGCGCACCTCGGCTTCATTCACCCCGTCACAAGCGCGCCTATGGCGTTCGAAAGCAAATTACCGCACGATATGCAGGCACTGTTCACCGCACTTCGTGTATAGATCGTTGCATTCCCGTACCGGCATCCACCGGGCGGCAGGGAGTTACCTTACGTCATGGCTGGTGACAGCAATCTTCCCGCGACCATTCCTTCGCTCGGCACCGAGGCGGGGCTCAACCGCTATCTGTCGGAAATCCGCAAATTTCCGCTGCTGACGCCCGAAGAGGAATATATGCTCGCCAAACGCTTTTCGGAGCATGGCGATCCGGAGGCGGCGGCACGTCTGGTGACCAGCCATCTGCGCCTCGTTGCGAAAATCGCGATGGGCTATCGCGGCTATGGTTTGCCGGTCAACGAGCTGATTTCCGAGGGGAATATTGGCCTGATGCAGGGCGTGAAGAAATTCGAGCCGGATCGCGGTTTCCGTCTGGCGACCTATGCGATGTGGTGGATCCGCGCGTCGATCCAGGAGTTCATCCTGCGGACGTGGAGTCTCGTCAAAATCGGGACGACGGCGAACCAGAAGAAGTTGTTTTTCAACCTGCGGCGGATGAAGGCGCGGATCAACGCGTTCGAAGACGGCGATCTGAAGCCGGAAGACGTGACGAAGATCGCGACCGATCTGGGCGTCACCGAAGACGAAGTCGTTAGCATGAACCGCCGCATGGCGATGGGCGGCGATACCAGCCTGAACGTCAGCTTCAACGAAGACGGCGAGGGACAATGGCAGGACACGCTGCCCAGCACCGCGCCGTTGCAGGACGAGGAAGTCGCCGACTCGCAGGAGCGCGTCCACCGTCACGCGATGCTGATCGAGGCGATGGAAGAGCTCAACGAGCGCGAGAAGCACATCCTGACCGAGCGCCGTCTGGCCGAGGAACCGAAAACGCTCGAGGAATTGAGCCAAGTTTACGGCGTGTCGCGTGAGCGGGTGCGCCAGATCGAGGTCCGCGCGTTCGACAAGCTGCAAAAGGCGATGATGAAAATCGCGCAGGGCAACGGCACGCTGGCGCTCGCTTAAGGGACTGGCGCTGGGCTAAAACCGCCGCGTGATGCCGAAATAGACCTCGATATCGGGGCTGTCGCTGTTCAGCCCCGCCACGGTGCCGATGTCGAGTTGTGTGTTCTTTCCTGCCATCCATGCCAGCGAGGTCGACGCCAGGGCCTTGGTCTTGGCACCGCCCGGGTCTTCGTCGCGCGTGGCCGAAACTTCGACTGCGCCGCTCAACCCTTCGGCCAGCGACGTGGAGAGACCCGCGGCTGCGCCATAGGCAAAATGCCGTCCCGAGCGACTGCTGTTTACCGCGGCCGCGACCTGCGGCGTCACGGCCAGCTGGATGCCATGCCCCAGCGGGACACCGATGGGGAGCAGCACCCCCGCGCCCCAGTCGCCTGCCCCGATTGCGGTGCCACCGGTCGGCAAGGTGATATAGGGCTGAATGGCTATGGGCCCGTTCGCCTTGCCGAGGCTTTGCCGCAGCGCCAGCGTAACATCGCCGGTGCCGCTGTCATGCTGGACGGTGCGCGCGACCCGGTCAGCCGTGCGGACAGTGCCGAAAGCGGTCCAGCCGACCTGCACCTCGGTACTCTCCCCCAGCGCAACACGCAGCACGGCCTGCCCCGACGCGATGGTGTCGGTGCGCGAACCGGGTTGCCGGGACAGTGTCCAGTCGACCAGCCCGAGTTCCAGCACCGGATGCCCGCGCTCGACGATACATGGCGGCGTGTTGAGGCCGGGCCGCGACGCACAGAAATAGCGCTCTTCACCAAGGGCGGGCGCGGCGACAGCCATGAAGGCAGGCAGGAGAATCCGGTAACGCATGACGCAACTAGAGCCGATTGCGGGAAATCGGGCAAGCCGGTAACGCCCCGCGCATGGCTGCCTTGGCTTCGCGCTCCCTCCCCGCCCGGATTTGGCGTTTCGTCTGGCGGGCGGCGCTGTATTTCGTGCTCGGCTCGATCCTGTGGGTCGCGATCTACCGCTTTTTGCCGCCGCCGATCACCTTCACGATGATGGGCGATGTGCTCGGCGGGCGTAGCGTGACCAAGGACTGGATGCCGCTGTCGCAAATAGACCGCAACATGGCGCGCGCGGCGATTGCAGCAGAGGATGCCAAATTCTGTACGCACAACGGCTTCGACCGAGCGGCCATCGAAGCCGCGATCAAACGCAATGCCCGGGGAAAAGGCGTCATCCGTGGCGGCTCGACGATCAGCCAGCAGACCGCGAAGAATGCCTTTCTGTGGCAGGGCGGCGGTTACGTCCGCAAAGGGCTGGAAGCGTGGTTCACGGTGTTGATCGAAACGATCTGGGGCAAGCGCCGGATCATGGAAGTCTATCTCAACATCGCCGAAACCGGTATCGCAACCTACGGCGTCAATGAAGGATCGAAACGCTATTTCGGCCATGATGCCAGCCGGATGAGCACCACGGAGGCCGCGCGGATGGCCGCCGTGTTGCCGCTGCCCAAGAAGCGCGAAGCGACGATCCCGCGCGGGTTTACGCGGCGTTATGGCAACAGCATCGCCGCGCGGATCGGCGTAGTGCGGAACGACGGGCTGGATAGCTGCCTTAGATAGGCAGCTTGAATCCCGGCGGCAGGGGGATGCCCTGCGTCATCTTGCCCATTTCCTGCCCGGCCACGGCATCGGCCTTCGCGCGCGCATCGTTGAACGCGGCGGCGACCAGATCCTCGAGCATCTGCTTGTCGGCAGGTACGATCAGCGAGTCGTCGATGCTAACTGCGATGATCCGACCCTTGGCGCTCGCCCTGATTCTCACGAGCCCGCCGCCAGCCGCTCCTTCGACCTCGATGTTGTCGAGATTCGCCTGCGCTTCGGCCATCTGGGTCTGAACATTTTGCGCCATCTTCAGGATATCGTCGAGCGAATTCATCGTATTGCACTCCGTTGTTCAGAAATTTCCAACAATTCGGCACTTGGAAAAGCGGCCAGTGCGGCGGCAACGACCGGATCGGCCAGCACGGCATCGCGCGCACTGTTTTCTGCGGCAACCTCCTGCTCGCGCAAGCTCGGTGCCGACGCGGCCTCCTCGCTGGTAACGATCCAGTCGGTGCCGGTCACCTCGCGAAATGCCGCTGCCAGTTCGCGCAATTCGAACGGTCGACGCAGGTGAAGTCCGATTTCGGGCGGGGCCCAGCGCGCTACGCTGGTTTCTTCCTGCAACCGGTGCGCGAGCACGCGTTTGCCCGACGCTTCGACCAGTTCGACGAGCGCCTGATAGGTCGCCGGACCGCTCGGTGCTGCCGGAGCAGCTGTCGCGAGCGGTGCGGCAACGCCGCCTGCCTCGATGCGTTTGAGGAGGCCCGCCGGGTCGGGCATCTGGCTGGCGTGGATGACGCGCAGCAGCGCCATGTCGGCGGCTTGATGCGGATCGCTGGCGCGCGCGACTTCGTCATGCCCCTTGAGCAGCAACTGCCATAGCCGGTGGAGCGTCGCGAACGACATGCCGTCGGCCCAGCGGTCGGCAGCGGCGCGCTCCTCCGCCGATTGCGCGGCATCGGGGGCGGCACCTGCTTTTACCAGGGTCACGCCGTGCACGATCTCGAGCAGCCCGCGCAGGACGCCCGTGGGATCGACGCCAAGATCGACCTGTTCGGAGAGTTTTGCCAGCGCCGCCGGAGCCTCGCCGCGCAACAGCAAGTCGAACAGATCGCGCAGGGCGTTGCGATCCGACAGGCCGAGCATGTCACGCACAGCTGCTGCCGTAACCTGTCCGGCATTGCCGTCGCTCGCCTCCAGATCGGCATGGGCAATCGCCTGGTCGAGGATGGACAGGCCGTCGCGCACCGACCCTTCGGCAGCGCGCGCAATCATAACGAGAGCCTGAGCCTCAATATCGACTGATTCGGCTTTGGCGATGCCCGCAAAATGGTTTGCAAGCATCTCCGCCGAAATGCGCTTAAGGTCGAATCGCTGGCAACGAGAGAGGACAGTGAGGGGAACTTTTTGGACTTCGGTCGTCGCAAAGAGAAATTTTACGTGCGCCGGCGGCTCTTCGAGCGTTTTCAACAGAGCGTTGAAGGAGCTGTTCGACAGCATGTGAACTTCGTCGATGATGTAGATTTTGTAGCGAGCGCTCACCGCAGCATAAGGCACATTGTCTAGGAGATCGCGCATCTGCTCGACCTTGGTGTTCGATGCCGCGTCCATTTCTATTACGTCGATGTATCGCCCATCGGCGATGGCAACGCACGGTTCACACACACCACAGGGATCGATCGTCGGCCCACCCTGCCCGTCTGGCCCGATGCAGTTGAGCGCCTTGGCAATCAGGCGCGCGGTCGAGGTTTTGCCGACCCCGCGCACACCGGTCATCAGGAACGCGTGCGCCAGCCGGTCGCGCTTGATCGCGTTGCCGAGGGTACGGACCATCGGTTCCTGCCCGATGAGTTCGGAGAAGCGCTGCGGGCGGTATTTGCGGGCAAGGACGCGGTAGGGGGCGGGAGTGGTCACGCCATGGGCTTAGCGGCGGATTGCGAAGCGGCAAAGCCGCTTCGTCAGTCGAAACTTCGTTTCGCTGGCCGCGCTTGTCGCTGGGCGACTTGGCTCCGCCAAGTCGTGCCGCGACGGCGCGGTGGAAGCCGGACGACCCGGCACGAATTCGTTGTGGCTGCTTCCTTCCGGACCTGACCAGGTTGGCGAGAGCACCGTCCGCCCGACTTCCGGAGCGGCATATGGCGCAGTCGCGTCAACTTTTCAACGACCCTGCATGTTGCGGCTTTCACCTGGCATGCGGACGGTCAGGCCGTCGAGGCCGTCGTCGAGGATGATTTGACACGCGAGGCGGCTGGTGCGGCTCACGCCCGCCGCCAGATCGAGCATGTCCTCTTCATCGTCGCTCGCACGCGGGAGTCTCGCGAAATCGGCAGCATCGACGATGACGTGGCACGTCGAACACGCCATCTGCCCTTCGCACGTCCCCTCGAGCGGCTGGTCCTTATTCTGGGCGAGGTCGAGCAGGGTCATACCGGGCGGTGCCTCAGCCTCGGTAGTTCGCGTGCCGTCGGCGCTGACGAAGCGGACGCGGATCATGCGGCCAGCCTCGCTTGAGAATCAGCCGCCGCGACGATCCGGTCGATGGCCCCGGTCAGTTCCGCCTCGGACGTGTAGCGTCCAAAGCCGAGCCGGATGCTCGACCGTGCCTCGGCATCCGTCAAGCCGATGGCTTTGAGCACATGGCTGGGGCGGCCCGAGCCGCTGGCACAGGCCGATCCAGCGGAGAAAGCGATGTCGCGCAAGCCCGAGATCAGCCGCACGGCGTCGAGACCATCGCGGCGAATGTTGAGGTTGCCGTGATAGCGCGCGGTCACGCTGCCGTTGATCTGCCAGTCCGTACCCAGGCACGCGGTCGCCGCCGTCCACAGCCGTTCGATGTGCGCGGCATCTTCCGCCATCCGTGCCCTGGCAAGCGCCGCTGCCGCCCCGAACCCGGCGCACAGCGCCGGAGACAAGGTGCCGGAGCGCAAGCCACCCTCCTGCCCGCCACCGTGCAGCAACGGTTCGAGCTTGACGCCGTCGCGCACCCACAATGCGCCGATCCCCTTGGGACCGTGAATCTTGTGTGCGCTGATCGCGATCAGATCGCAGCCGTCGGGAATGGCGATGCGCCCGAACCCCTGCACGGCGTCGCACAGCACCAGCGCGTCGCCTGCCCGCGCCGCCAGTTCGGCCACCGGCTGCACTGTGCCGATCTCGTTGTTGACCAGCATGACGGCGAGCAGATCGAGACTGCCGGGAACGGCATCGGGACGGATCAGCCCGTCGCTATCGACCGGCAACAAAGTGACGTCATGGCCCCGTCGGTCCAACCACGTCGCTGTGTCGAGTACCGCGGCATGTTCGGTCGCGCTCGCCGCGATCCGTTGTGCGCTGCCGCCGATCAGCGCCCAGTTCAGCGCCTCGGTCGCCCCGCTGGTGAAATATACCTGGCCGCCCTTCGGCAGCAACGCCGCGACCTGTTCGCGCGCGAGTTCAACCGCTGCCTTGGCAGCACGCCCCGAAACATGCGCCGAATGCGGATTGGCCGATCCTGCCGCCGTCAGCCAGGGCAGCATCGCCTCGCGCGCTTCGGGCGCGAGCGGCGTGGTTGCCTGATAGTCGAGATAGATCACGCCCGTGCCTTTGCATCGGCAGCGATGCGCCGCCAGACTTCGACGAAGCGATACACATCGGCGCGGGTGGTATCGGGACCGAAGCTCACCCGCACAACCTCGGCGGCGTCGGCCTCGCTCCAGCCCATGGCGGTCAGGACATGGCTGGGCTTCAGACTGCCCGACGAACAGGCACTGCCCGCCGACACCGCGATCCCGGCCAGATCGAACTGGATCAGCTGCACCGCCGAGGCGACACCCGGCATCCGGTAGGACGCAATCGTAGCGATCCGATGCGAGGTTCGCGCGATAACCTGCCCGCCCGCCGCCTCGATAGCCCCGTCGAGATGCGCGCGCAGATCGGCGGCGCGGTCGATCCAGCCGCGCGGTGCCTCCAGCGCCGCCGCCATGCCCAGCGCGCCCGGCAGATTTTCGGTGCCGCCGCGATAGCCACGCTCCTGCCCACCGCTGGCATTCAGCATCGCGAAGTCGCGGACGAGCAGCGCCCCGATCCCCGGCGGCCCGCCGAACTTGTGCGCCGACACCGCGATCAGGTCGGCATGGGGTAGCGCCAGCTTGCCCACCGTCTGCGACGCATCGACGAACAGCAACCCGCCCGCCTTGCGGACAGCCGGCGCTAGTTCGTCGAGCGGTTGCAGAACGCCGGTTTCGCTGTTGGCACTCTGAACGACGACCAGCGGCAATCCCGCGCCGAGCGCGCCGAGACGCCCCGTCAGGACATGCGCGGCGACCAAACCGTCGGGACCCACCGGCAGCACCACGACCCGCTCTGCGGCGCGCTGGACAGCGTCGTGCTCGGTCGCACCGACAAGCAACACGTCATTCTGCGTCCGGCCCATCGCAATCCCGATGGCCTCACTCGCGCCGCTCGTGAAGATGACTTCGCCGGTCCAACCGAGCGCTGCCTTCACCCGAGCGCGCGCCTCCTCCAGTGCAGCCCGCGCCGCCCGCCCCGGCCCGTGCGGCGACGACGGGTTGGCCCATATCTCCATGCCCTGTGCCACGGCAGCGCGCGCCACGGAAAGCACCGGCGTCGTCGCGGCATGGTCGAGATACAGGCGGTCGGCCAACACGGTCTCCACGGGCGCGTGGCTGCGCCGTTGCGATTGTTACGCTGCCCCCTATATAGCGCGCCAGCTTTCGCAAACACTCGTCGCACTATCCGAACGCCGGGTCGCGCGGCCAACACAATCGAGACCTGAATGCCCGAAGTAATTATCCCCGGACCCGAAGGCCGTCTCGAAGGGCGTTTTGCGCCCGGCCCGCGCGCGCGCGCGCCCGTTGCGATGATCTTGCACCCCCACCCCCAGGCGGGCGGCACGATGAACAATCGCATCGTGCAAGCGCTCTACCAAACATTCGTGCGGCGCGGTTTTGCTACCCTGCGCTTCAACTTCCGCGGCGTCGGCAAGTCGCAGGGCGTGTTCGACAATGGCGTCGGCGAATTGTCCGACGCGGCATCGGCGCTCGACTGGGTGCAGCAGGTCCATCCCGAGGCCCAGACGACCTGGATCGCGGGTTTCAGCTTCGGCGCGTGGATCGGCATGCAGCTGCTGATGCGCCGCCCCGAGATCAAGGGGTTCATCTCAATCGCGCCACCCGCCAACATGTACGACTTCACTTTCCTCGCGCCCTGCCCTTCGTCGGGCATCATCATCCAGGGGACGGGCGACGAGGTCGCAACGCCGAATGCCACGCAAAAGCTGGTCGACAAGCTGCGGACGCAAAAGCACATCACCATTCATCACGACGAGATCCGTGGCGCGAACCATTTCTTCGAAAAGGAAGGCGTCGAGCTGATGTCCTCGGTCGATAACTACCTCGACATGCGCCTCGCGCCGAATTCGCCGATCCGGTAGGGGTGGACGTGGCGGGGGCCCTCGACAGCGACGATCCGGCGACGCGCGCGATGCTGCTCAACCTGTTTACCGATATTGCGATCCTCGAGCATCTGACCCGCGAGCGGTTCAATCCGGCGGCGGGCGATCTCGATGCACGCGCCTTCGGGGTCATCAATTACCTCGTCCGCCAGAAGAAGAGCAGCGAAAAGCTCTCGACCCTCGCCTGGTGTTTTCAGGTCGATGTGCCCTCGATGACAGAGACCGTGGAAGCGCTCGCTCGGCTGAAACTGGTCGAGATCGACTGGGTCGATGGCGACCGCTGCGTCTTTGTGATGGCCGCCGGCGTGGCGCGTCACGAATCCTTTCTGAGCACTGTTGCCCCCGATGTGACCGAGTTGATGTCGGAATTCGACCCTGAAGCGCTGCGGATCACGGCCGAAACGCTCAAGGAACTGCGGCGTACCTTCGACAATCTGCCGGACCGCTGAGTTTTTCGGGGCTGTGCGAATAGCGGCCCAGATCAATGGTTGTCAGCGTAATAGCCCTCTTCGGCGAGATCGCTGAACCGGGTGATGTTCGCCTCGAACCTCAGCTTCACCTTTCCGGTCGCGCCGTGGCGCTGTTTGGCGATGACGACTTCGGCGAGGCCGAACACGCGTTCCATATGCGCGCGCCATTCCTCCATCTTGGGATCGTCGGGGTCGCGTGGTTCCTGCGCGGCGACATAATATTCCTCGCGGTACACGAACAGCACGATGTCGGCGTCCTGCTCAATGGAGCCCGATTCGCGCAGATCGCTCAGTTGCGGCTTTTTATCTTCGCGCTGTTCGACCGCGCGGCTAAGCTGCGACAGTGCGACCACCGGCAGGTCGAGTTCTTTCGCGAGCGTCTTCAACCCGCGTGAAATCTCGGAGATTTCCTGGACGCGGTTGCCGTCGCGTCCATTGCCGGAGCCTTGCAACAGTTGCAGATAATCGACGACGATAAAGCCGATCTTGTGCTGGCGCTTCAACCGCCGCGCGCGCGTCCGCAGCGCCGCAATAGTCAGCGCAGGCGTGTCGTCGATGAACAGCGGCAGCGACTGCAGGTCCGACGCGGCGCGCGCGAGATTGCGGAACTCGCTCGTTGTGATCTTGCCCATGCGGAGGTTTTCGGAACTGATGCCCGCCTGTTCGGACAGGATACGCGTCGCCAGCTGGTCGGCGGACATTTCGAGACTGAAAAACGCGACCCGCGCCCCCGCCCGCTTCTTGTCTTCGACGCCTTCCTCCTCCTCACGCACCCAGCGACGCGCGGTGTTGAAGGCAATGTTGGTGGCAAGCGCGGTCTTGCCCATGCCGGGACGTCCGGCAAGGATGACAAGATCGCTTTTGTGCAAGCCGCCGGTGCGCGCGTTGAGCGACTCGAGCCCCGTCGTGATCCCCGACAGCGCCCCGCCCGAGTTCTGCGCCTTTTCGGCCATTTCCATGGCGAGCTGCGTCGCCTGCTTGAACGTCTTCGTCCCGCCGGTCTCGCCGCCCGATTCGGCGACTTTGTAGAGCGACATTTCTGCCGCTTCGATCTGCCCCTTGGGGTCGATGGCCTCGGACGTGTCGAGCGCCCCCTGCACCATGTCGCGCCCGACGCAGACCAACTCGCGTAGCAGGGCAAGGTCGTAAATCTGGCGCGCAAAGTCCTTCGCGCCGATCAGCGCCGCGCCGCTCCCCGTCAACTTGGCGAGATAACCGGCGCCGCCCAACTCCTTCATCGCCTCGTCGGCATCGAACATCGGGCGCAAGGTGACGGGGTTCGCCACCATGTTCTTGTCGGCCATATTGAGGATCGCGGTGAACACCCGCCCGTGGATATCCTCGAAGAAATGGTCGGGCCGCAGCAGCATCTGGACGTCGCCGACCAGCCGGTTGTCGATCATCAGCGCGCCGAGAAGGGCGGCCTCCGCCTCGATATTATGGGGCAGTTCGCGGGCAGCGTCGGCGGCTGCGGGAATCAGTCTGAGCGGTTCGGCCATGGACGCACCATCGGCGCGAAGCGCGCGCGCGACAATGGCTTTGCGATCATCGGTAACAATTCAGCTGGGGATGCCGTTGGGGATAGTTCTTGGCAACCGGGCGGCAATCGCACAAAGCCGATATTGCCATGCACGACTTTGACGACGAGCGCCGGATTTCGCACATCACGCTCGACGAGGCGACGATCGTGTGGCGCAATGCCGATATCGAGCAGGAACGGCGCATCGCCATCTTCGACCTGCTCGAGGGCAATTATTTCGCACCGGTGCGGCCACTTGCCGAGGGGCACACGGGGCCGTTTCGCGTCGGGCTGAGCGTGCAGGAGGGGCGGCTGGCCATCGACATCGCGCGCGAGGACGGGACGCAGCTGGAGACCCATATCCTTGGCATGGGCCGTTTCCGCCGCCCGATCCGCGATTATTTTGCCATCTGCGACAGCTATTTCCAGGCGGTCAAGCAATCGACGCCGCAACAGATCGAAACGATCGATATGGCGCGCCGCGGCGTCCACAACGACGCCGCCGAGCTGCTCAAGACCGCACTGGAGGGCAAGGTCGATCTCGATTTCGATACCGCGCGACGGCTATTCACGCTAATCTGCGTGCTGCATATCAAGGGATGATGAACGCGACCCAAGCCCTGATCGAAGCCGCCCGCGAGGCCGCAACCCGCGCCTATGCGCCCTATTCGAACTTTTATGTCGGCGCGGCGATCCGATTAACCGACGGGCGGATCGTGACCGGGGCCAATGTCGAGAATGCGAGCTACGGCCTGTCGCTGTGCGCGGAAACGGTCGCAATTGCCAAAATCGCCAACGAGGAGCTGCTGGCGGAGGTCGTCGAGGTCGCGGTGATCGGTGGCACCGGAGCAGAGCCGGTGCGGCCATGCGGACGTTGTCGCCAAGTGCTGAACGAGGCCGCGCAGCTGGGGAAATGCGACCTGACAATCCATTGCGCGTCGGGCGATGGCAAGCGGCACGAGACGCACAAGCTGTCCGACCTGCTGCCTTATGCATTCGGTCCAGCCGATCTGATCTGAGGGGAATAGAGTGTCCGTCCAATCCGACCGCTGGATCCGCGAACAGGCCGAAACCAACGGCATGATCGAGCCGTTCGTCGAGGCGCAGCGGCGTGACGGGTGCATTTCCTACGGCCTCAGCAGCTATGGCTATGACGCACGCGTCGCCGACGAGTTCAAGATTTTCACCAACGTCAACTCGACGATCGTTGATCCCAAGGATTTCGACGCCAACAGCTTTGTCGACCGCAAGACCGACTGTTGCATTATCCCCCCGAACAGCTTTGCGCTGGCGCGGACGGTCGAATACTTCCGCGTCCCGCGCGACGTGCTCGTCATCTGCCTCGGCAAATCGACCTATGCACGCTGCGGGATCATCGTGAATGTGACGCCGCTCGAACCCGGCTGGGAGGGGCATGTCACCCTCGAATTCTCGAACACGACGCCACTGCCCGCGCGCATTTATGCAAACGAAGGCGCGTGCCAGTTCCTGTTCCTCAAAGGGAACGAGCCGTGCGAGGTCAGCTATGCCGACCGCGCGGGCAAATATATGGGGCAGCGCGGGGTCACGCTGCCCAGATTGTAAAAGTCAGCGTGCGGCAATCGTGACGATTTTGCCGAGGCCTTCGCGGGCAAGCACATGGGCAGAACGCGGACGACCGTCCATCGTACCGACAACTGCATCTTCGTTGGCCAGAACGCGGCGATAGAGCCTTGTCGCTTCGGTCATACGCCCCTGTTGGCGGGCAATCAGCGCAAGGTTGAGCAATGCGCCTTCGTCGAGCGCATCCTCACGCACGACCTGTTCGAGATTGGCGCGCGCAACGTCATATTTCGCGGAAGAAATCGGTTTTGCCGAATAGTTATCCACAGGAGCCGCCACTGCCGCAAATGGCAGCGACGCCGCGACAAGCAAGGGGCTAACGAGGTATTTGATCATCGGGCCATCCCATCTGTTTTTGTTCGTTACACTTAAATGACACCAAAGTTTCAGTTTTGTGAAGTGAATAATGTGCACGTTCGACGGAGTGCCTTTGGCGTGCCCCTTGCGGCACCGGTGGCGGCAGGGCATCGACGGTCGAAACAAACGAGAGGGACGCAGCTATGACCAAGGATTTCGACATCGCCGTCTATGGCGCGACGGGCTTCACCGGACGGCTGGTTGCCGAATATCTGATCGGCAACGCGCGCGGGAAACGCTGGGCGATGGCGGGGCGGAGCGCCGACAAGCTGGCCGAGGTGCGCGACCTGATCGGCGCACCTGCCGACACGCCGCTGATCGTCGCCGATGCGTCGGACGACGCCTCGCTCGCCGCAATGTGCGCGCGGACCGAGGTCGTGCTGACGACCGTCGGGCCGTATCAGCTCTATGGAAACGAGCTGGTCGCGGCATGCGCCAAGGCGGGCACCGGCTATGTCGACCTGTGCGGCGAGCCCGCCTGGATGCGCCACATGATCGACGCCCATGCCGAGATGGCAAAAGCGAGCGGCGCGAAGATCGTGTTCAGCTGCGGATTCGATTCGATCCCGTTCGATCTGGGCGTGCTGTACCTGCAGGATATCGTGACCGCCGAAGCCGGTGGGCCCGCCCCGCGCATCAAGGGCCGTGTCCGCAAGATGCAGGGCACTTTTTCGGGCGGGACTGCTGCCAGCATGAAGGCCACGATGGCCGCTGCGGCCAAGGACCTCTCGGTCGTCGGCCTGCTCAAAAACCCGTTCGCGCTGACGCCGGGATTCGAGGGGCCGTCGCAGCCGATGGGGCTGATCCCCGAGTACGACAAGGCCACCGGCATGTGGGCCGCACCGTTCATCATGGCGCCGATCAACACCAAGAACGTCCACCGCACCAACGCGCTGCTCGGCCATTCCTATGGCGAGGATTTCAAGTACGACGAGATGCTGTTCACGACCATCGGCGATGCGGGAAAAGCGATGGCCGAGGGCATCGCGAAGATGAACCCGATGAGCGATTCGAAGGGTCCGAAACCCGGCGAGGGTCCGTCCAAGGAAGAGCGCGACAACGGGTTCTACGAGATCGTATTCATCGCGGAAGGGCCAGACGGCAAGACGCGCAAAGCCGTGGTCAAGGGTGATCGCGATCCCGGCTATGGGTCGACCAGCAAGATGATTGCCGAGGCGGCGATGCTGTTAAGCGAAACTGAGGCGGCAGGCGGATTCTGGACACCGAGTGCGATCATGGGCCGTACGCTGATCGAGCGGTTAGTCGAACATGCGGGGCTCACGTTCGAGCGCGAGGATTAACGCCGCCGCCCCTGATGGCGGATATTCCCCGGTCGCCCGCGCCGCCCCATCGTGTTGCTCCGGGGCCGTTGGGGACGCGCGCCACCATTCGAGCCGCCCTCGAGCAGTTCGAACCGTAGTGCCCCACTGATCGGGCTCGCTTCGGCTAGCCTCAGCTGCATCGTCTTCCCTGCCGCATAGACGGTGCCGGTCGCATCGCCAGTAAGCGTCCGCGCGCCTTCGTCGAAGCGGTAATAGTCGTCACCTAAGGTGGACACTGGCACCAGCCCGTCGCCGCCGATTCCTTCGACCGTGGCAAAGAACCCAAAGCTCGCCACACCCGTAATCCGCGTCTCCAACACTTCCCCGACCCGGGTCGACAGGAACGCGGCGACATAGCGGTCGATGGTCTCGCGCTCTGCTTCCATCGCGCGGCGTTCGGCCTGGCTGATTGCCTCGCCCAACACCGACATGCGGCTTGCCTCGTCCTCGGTCAGACCTCCCTCTCCCAGCCCGAACGACCGCACCAGCGCGCGGTGGACGATCAGGTCGGCATAGCGGCGGATCGGTGAGGTGAAATGAGCGTAGCTGCCGAGTGAAAGCCCGAAATGTCCCGCGTTCGCCGGACCGTAATATGCCTGCGTTTGGGTGCGGAGGATTTGCTCCATCACCTGCATCTTGTGCTCGGGGTCGCCGGTCAGCGCGATCAGGCGATTGAAGGTCGCGGGCGTGATGACCTGCCCCAGCGCGAATTCGACGCCGAAGGTTTTGAGATAATCCTTGAGCGCAACCAGCTTCTCGCGGCCCGGCACTTCGTGGACGCGGTACATGACCGGCGATTTCTTGGCCTCAAGCGCCTTCGCTGCCGCGACATTGGCCGCGATCATGAAATCCTCGATCAGCCGGTGCGCGTCGAGCCGTTCACGGACGGCGACGCTCATGATGCGACCTGCCTCGTCGAGTACGACGCGACGTTCCGGCAGGTCGAGCGCCAGCGGTTCGCGGGCATCGCGGGCTTTGGCGAGCAGCGCCCAGGCGGCCCAGAGATGCTTCAAATGATCGGGCGCCGAGCCGCCGTCGATGGCCGCCTGCGCGTCCTCATAGGCAATATTCGCTGCCACGCGGATCACTGCCCGGGTGAACCGCCAGTCGCTCACGCGGCCCTTCGCATCGATCTTCATGTGGCAGGCGAGTGCCGCGCGGTCCTGCCCTTCTTTCAATGAGCAGATGTTCACGGACAGTTCCTCGGGCAGCATCGGCACCACGCGGTCGGGGAAATAGACGCTGTTCCCGCGCTTCTTCGCCTCGCGGTCGAGGTCGGAGCCGGGGCGGACATAGAACGACACATCGGCAATCGCGACAATGGCATCGAAACCGCCATCATCGTTCGGCGCAGCCCAGACCGCATCGTCATGATCGCGCGCATCGGCGGGGTCGATGGCGACGATCGGCAGGTGGCGAAGGTCTTCCCGGTCACCGAGCGGCGTTTTTGCCACCTTGTGCGCCTCGGTGATCGTCTCGTCGTTGAACCGGTCGGGAATGCCGTGTTTGTGGATCGCGATCAGGCTGAACGCGCGCGGGGCGAACGGATCGCCCAGAACCTGCGTCACCCGCGCGACGATTCGCGGCGGGCGGCCCGACTTCTCGGCGAGTACGAGGTCGCCATCCTGCGCGTCGCCCAGATCGGCGATCAGCGTGTCGCGGCGTTCGCGCTTGTCCACGGGCGTCAGATAATGCCGGTCGCCCTCGCGCCGCACCACGCCGAGCAGCATTTCCTCGCCGCGCGCCAGCTTTTTCATCGGGTGGACGACATGCCCTGCCCCACGTTCTTCGGTCCGCCCGAGGAAACGGTCGCCGACGCCCATCGCGCTCCGCTTGCCGCGCTCGATGACGCGCAGGCGCGGCGCGGTCACACCTTCGGCCTGCCAGTTCTCAGGCGTGGCGATGACGGTGTCGCCGTCGATATCGACGACGCGCATGACCGTAACCTTCGGCACCCCGCCCATTTTGTGAAACGCCCTGCCCGGCGCGCTGTCGATCAGGCCTTCGTCGGCCATGTCCTTCAACAGGGTTTTCAGCACAATCTTGTCTGCGCCGTGCAGCCCGAACGCCTTGGCGATCTCGCGCTTTCCCGTTGGCACGTCCGACGTCGTGATGAAATCGAGGATCTGGTCGCGGGTGGGGAGGCCGACAGGCAGGCGTTTGGACATTTGGAGGCGATACGCATCAACCAGAGCGCCGTCACCCTGAACTTGTTTCAGGGTCCACCCCTCCGCTGCAACAGCCATACTTGCGGAAGAGTGGATGCTGAAACAAGTTCAGCATGACGGAGCTAAATGACAACGCTATCAGAACGCATGACATACGACCTGCTTATCATCGGTGGCGGCATCAACGGTGCCTCGATTGCCCGCGAGGCCGCGCTTAATGGCTTGTCGGTTTTGCTCGTCGAAAAGGACGATCTGGCGGCACACACCTCATCGGCATCGACGAAGCTGATCCACGGGGGCCTGCGCTACCTCGAATATTACGAGTTCAAGCTGGTACGCGAGGCGTTGCAGGAACGCGAGCGGCTGCTGCGCCTCGCGCCCGAACTGATCCGCCCTCTGGCGACCGTTCTGCCGCATGAAAATGCGGTCCGCCCGTGGTGGATGGTGCGGCTGGGCCTGGCGATCTACGACCGGCTCGGGGGACGGATCAGTGTGCCGCATTCGCGCGGGCTGCGCGCCGACGACGCCGCCTATCAAGCCCCGCTCAGACGCAAGGGTGCGGGCTTCGTCTATTTCGACGCTGCGACCGACGATGCGGCCCTGACGCGCGCGATTGCCGCAGACGCGGTCGCCAACGGGGCGGAGATTGCGACGCAAACCGAACTCGTGTCCGCACGACGGGATGGCGACGTCTGGCGCGCGGTGCTGACCGGAGGGCGTGAGGTCGTGTCGCGGATCATGGTCAATGCAGCGGGTCCGTGGGTGGGCGAAATGCTCGGTCGGCTGGGCATCAACACCCGGGCGCATGTCCGGCTGGTCAAGGGCAGCCATATCACCGTGCCGCGCCTGTACGAGGGCGACCACGCCTATATGCTGCAACAGCCCGACAAGCGCATCGTCTTCGCGTTTCCCTGGCATGGCGAAACCGCGATCGGCACAACCGACATCGCCGTGGAAAGCCCCGAAGCGACGCCCGCCGACACCGACGAAATCGCCTATCTGTGCGCGGCGGTGGACCGCTACTTCACCCGGTCGATCACGCCCGGCGACGTCACCGGCACCTGGTCCGGCGTCCGTCCGCTCTACGACGACGGTGCGAGCGAGGCGAAGGCAGTGACGCGCGAATATGTCCTCGAACTTGACGAAAGCGGTCCG